>NZ_JH376616.1 GCF_000233955.1 Paraprevotella clara YIT 11840 | reverse complement strand
GCAGCCGCCGTTTCCTCTGCGTGGAGGTGGAGCGACCCATCGACAGCACGGACATCGGACATGCCCAAATCTACGCCCAACTAAAAGCCATGCTCCTCGGTGGCGAACGTCATGGGTTCACGGCGGAAGAAGAGGCGGAAATCCAACGTGCCAACGTGGCTTTTTACCGCACTTGCCCGGCGGAAGAGGCTTTTGCCCGTCACTTCCGTGCCGCCCGTCCGGACGAAGAGGCCCTGTCCGTTTCCCTTCCCGAACTCATCGCCCTGTTGCGCAAGCGTCAGCCGGGCACGCTCACGGGCATCGGCATGCAGGAGTTCAGCCGCGCCCTCGTGGCCGCAGGCGTGGAACGGAGGCACACGGAAAAGGGTAACCGTTACCGGATTGTGCCGTTGGAGATATGAGCCAACCCACACAAGAAGAGACCGTAACTATGTAGTCGGAAACTGCACAATGTGTTCAAGAAAGAACCGGACAAATGCTTTAATAATGGGGCGTATGTGCAGTTAGTTATCTTTGCTACACATACGCCTGAAATAACATTCGCAGTTCTATCCTAAAATTATCTTAGTCGTATTTGGTCAATGACCACTCCTTCGTCCAATGCCGTAATCTTGATGCGTCCTTTTCTGCTGCCGGAGGGGAAGCGGGCGGTTTTGACGGCTTGTGCCCGCAGAATGTTGACTTTCCACTCTTCGCTGTATTCTGCGGTTTCGCAGTCGAACACCTGTGGCTCACGGTCATCCGTGGAGACGGCGAAACGCAGTTTTCCGCCTTCTACGGCATGGGTCGGTACGAGGCATACCTCTACGGTCAGGCTGTCTTTCCGGAAGTTTCGGTATTCGTATTCCACTGTTCCACCCTTACCCAAGTAAATGGCTTTCCCAGAATGTCCCAGACCGTCGATGACGGTATGCACGCCTGTCACGGCATCATGTTCCGTGCCGTTCCACAACTGTAGCGGGGCAGGGGAGGACACTAAGGCCGTGGATGATGCAGTGCGCTTGACCTTGTCGAATACGATCAGTCCGCGAGGGGCAGTGCTGATGATGTGGTTCCATTTGCCGTCGAGCAGGGAGTTGAACCGCCGGGTCAGGGAAACGATGCTGTCGTATGCCGCGTCGGACTTCTTCCATAAAGAAGCGCTGTCGGACGGGGTGTGGCGGGCAAATTGTGCATAGAGCATCTTTTTGTTCATTTCGTTCGAGGCTTGTACGGGATACTGGATCATATCGAAATAAGCATCTTTGCGGTTGGACGGAACGGTTGCATACAATTTTTCCACCCGGTCTGATAGTTTTTTGAATTGTTCGAGGCGTTCGTTGATTTCCTCCGTAGACCATGGCAGGTCGGCGATTTGTTCGTGCCGCTTGTCGTATGTCCGCGTATTACCCATGAATTCCGGTTTGCGGATGTGGGAGAGCAAGTAGAAATCTTTCATGAGAGGTAAGAGCTCCTTTCCCGTTTTCTTTCCGAACGTTTGGTTCAGCCAGTTGCCCAGATGCGAGAATACAACTTCGCTTCCGTCCTTGCATCCGGAAAGGTTGATGTCCCAAGCCATATCGAGGAAGAGCTCGGTCAGGTATTCGGACGGCTTGATGTCTCCGACGTTGAGCACCCATATCTTGCGCATATTCCGGTCGTAAGCCGTTTTCATCTGTTGATACATCAATGAGGGCTGTACGATACCGAGCCAAAGGAAGTCGTGAGGCTCACCCCAGTATGAAGTGTGGTAGTATACGCCGTTTCCGCCCGTGCGTTTTCTTTCTTTCTCATCGGGAAAGTGACGAATGTAGCCGAAGTTGTCGTCCGGCCATACCAAGGTGATGTGGTCAGGCACTTCCAATCCGGCCCGGTACACGTCCAATACTTCTTTGTAGGGGACGAACTGTTGCGGAATCTTTTTACTGTCCGGATGAATGTACTGTCGGAGCAGGCTGTCTTGTACTTGCAACACAGCATTCAGGGCATCTTTGTATTCATGGGTATTCTTTACACCAATCATCCTTCCGTCATGTTTGCCCCGCATGCCCATCGTGAAGATATTATCCGAATGTCCCAGTTCTTTGAGCCGGTCTGTCCAGTAATCTACTACGGCCTGGCGGTTCTTGAGAAAATTGTAGTCGCCTTTTCCGGCTAAGTCCCATTCCGTAGCCGAGTTACGCATCATGGGTTCGCAGTGAGATGTGCTGACCACTATGCCATAGCGTTCCGCCATTTTCCGATTGCCTTCTACGAAATAGAAAGGCATGGTCACTTCGTGCATGGCAGGCCAAATGGTGTTGGCACGTAGCCGAAGAAGCAATTCGAAGACTTTGGCGTATGTTTTCGGGCCGACTTGTCCTTTGAAACGTCCTTTGACCGGATATTGGGTTTGAGCCTCCGGTTCGAAGTTCTTTGTAGACCACGGTGTCAGCCCCCAGTCTTCGTCGTTGAGGAAGATACCTCGGAATTGCACGGAAGGGGCTTGCTGCCCCTCTTTGATTTCGGAGACAAGGAAGCGGTCGCGCTTGTCGGGAGTCACGTCCGCCCACCATTCCCACGGCGAAACGCCTATCATGCGTGAAATTTCCAAAAGGCCGTAGGCCAACCCTCGAGCATCGCTTCCGGTGACGAGAACTTGCTTTTTGCCTAACTTGCGAATTTGGAATGCTTCCCATTGCCCCATGATGGGAGGGAGGTCTACTTCATTTCTTTTCAGGTAAGCCTGCATTTCCGGATTGTCGACCGTTCCGGCCACGATTTCTATGTCATGTCCCGGAGCAGAGGCGGGAACCAGTCGGGCATCGAATACGTTCTTCACGTCCTTTTGCAGGATTTCCAATGCGGTGTGTACTACTTCTTTCTCTTCTTTGCCTACGAAAATTTCCGTCTGGCAATCCTTTTCAAACAGCACTTGTGCAGAAACCGGTGCACACATTAGCATATATATGCTCAGTAACCAGAAGATATTTTTCTTGTGCATGGTCGTTTTTTGTTTTTATTTTATTGTTCTTTTTGTAGGTATAGGTTTTTCAAAAGTACGATTTTAACCGGTATTTGCCAAGTCTGGCGTGGTATTTCTTCTTTTTTTGTGTACCTTTGCACATTATATTATTAAAACAGATTGTCATGACCCCTATATTTATAGCCGGTCCGTGTGTGATTGAATCCGCTGATTTGTTGGACGAGGTGGCGTGCGAGCTGGTTCGGATAAAGCAGAAATTTAATATAGAGATTTACTTTAAGGCTTCTTTTGATAAAGCCAACCGCACTTCGGTGCATTCTTATCGGGGCCCTGGATTGGAGAAGGGTTTGCAGATGTTGGGCGACGTGCGTGAGAAGCACGGCCTTAAACTTCTGACGGACATTCATGAAAGTTTTCAGGCTGCTCCGGTGGGCGAAGTGATGGATGTCCTACAGATACCGGCCTTTTTGTGTCGTCAGACCGATTTGTTGGTGGCGGCAGCCCGTACCGGTAAGATTGTCAACATCAAGAAAGCCCAGTTCTTGTCGGGACTTGACATGAAATACCCCGTGGAAAAAGCGCAGGAGAGCGGAGCAAAGGAAATTTGGCTGACCGAGCGTGGTAATATTTACGGTTACAATAACTTGGTGGTGGATTTCCGTAATATTCCGGATATGAAAGCCTTTGTGCCCCGTGTGGTCATGGACTGTACGCACTCCGTACAACGTCCCGGTGCGGCAGGCGGAAAGACTGGCGGAAACCGTGAGTTCGTGCCGGCCATGGCCTTGGCGGCGAAAGCGTTCGGTGCGAACGGATATTTCTTCGAGACGCATCCCGATCCGGAGAAAGCCATGAGCGACGGCCCGAATATGTTGTATCTGAAAGATTTGGAAACCGTAATTGCATCATTGCTATGAGCCCAGTGAAAGATATTGCCGTCAAGTGCTTCCGCGACGAAGCCCAGGCCATTTTGGATTTGATACCTCAGTTGGATGAACATTTCGATGCAGCGGTGGATTTGATGCTCCGTTGTACCGGAAAGGTAATTATAACAGGAGTGGGCAAGAGCGGGCATATCGGTGCCAAGATGGCCGCTACGTTGTCAAGTACGGGAACACCGGCTTTTTTCATCAATCCGTTGGATGTCTTCCATGGCGATTTGGGGGTGATGACGCCCGATGATGTCGTCATAGCCATTTCCAACTCCGGCCAGACCGACGAACTCCTTCGTTTCATTCCTTATTTATTGGAACATCATATTCCTTTGATTGGTATTTCCGGAAATCCCGATTCTTTGTTGGCCAAGTATTCCACGTGTCATTTGGTGGTCAAGGTCAGCCACGAGGCTTGTCCTTTGAATTTGGCACCGACGTCTTCCACTACGGCTACTTTGGCCATGGGCGATGCTTTGGCCTGTGCGCTCATCGAGATGCGTCATTTTCAGGCTAAGGATTTTGCACAGTTCCATCCCGGCGGGACGTTGGGCAAGCGTCTCTTGACCACGGCGCATGACGTGATGCGCAGCAACGACTTGCCGGTCATACCTCCCGGAATGAAGTTGGGTGAGGCCATTATCCATGTGAGCAAGGGAAAGTTGGGATTATGTGTGGCGCAAGTGGATGGTAAGGTTGTCGGATTGATAACGGACGGCGATGTGCGGCGTGCTATGGAAAGTTTGCAGGATAAGTTCTTTAACGTCCCGGTGGAGCAGGTGATGACGCGTACGCCGAAATGTGTGTCGCCGGATACCAAGATTGCCAAGATTCAAGATATTATGCACAATAACAAGATACATACGGTTTTGGTCGTGGATGAAGACCGCCATTTGTTGGGTGTGGTAGACCACTTCAGTTGTATGTTCTGACGGGCGGGTAACGGTATGAATTTCATAAAAAAAGGATAGAATGCCTCGGCCCGGGTCGAGGTGGGGAAGCGATAATGAGTAAGTGGCGTGTCATATTCTGTGGCGTTTTGCTGTCGATGGGGCTTGTGTCTATGGCACAGGCAAGCCTGAGCGATTCTCTTACGGTAGAGGATTTAAAGGAAAACGGTGTGTTGTTTACGCCCCACAACCGCGTGACGTTGTTACCGAGCGGCGCGGAAAAGTTTGAAGACATGTTCAAAGCCATAGAGCAGGCCCGTCATTATATCTATCTGGAATATTTCAATTTCCGTAGTGATTCTATCGGAAAAGCGTTGTTTACCTTATTGGATAAAAAAGTACGCGAAGGGGTTAAGGTCAGGGTGATTTACGATGATTTTGGTAATGTCAGCAACGACCGTCCCTTGCGGAAAAGACATCTAAGGCAATTAAAGAGCCGTCATTTTGAAGTAGTCGTATTCGATCCCATCGTGTTTCCTTGGGTGAACCATGCCTTACATCGTGACCATCGCAAAATTGTGGTTATCGACGATAAGGTGGTGTACACCGGAGGAATGAATGTGGCCGACTATTATATCCATGGCCGTCCTGAGTTCGGTAAATGGAGGGATATGCACATGCGTCTGGAAGGTGATTGTGTGCCTCTTTACCGACGTATATTCTGTGAGATGTGGGAGCGTTGTACCGGCGACAAGATAGACAGTTTGGAATACCAGACGGACAGTCTGGCCTTCCAGACCGACTTCCGGGGATTGAAAGAGACGGCCTGCGCGGATTCTTCCGGCGTTCTTTTGGGCGTGGCTAATCGTGAACCGAAGAGGAGTCCGGCCATTATCCGCAGGAGTTATATAGACGCAATCGACAATGCGCAAAAACGGATACAGATTGTAAACCCCTATTTTACTTTGGTGCCCAGTGTGAAGAAGGCCTTATATCGTGCGTTGAAGCGTGGGGTGAAGCTTGAGGTCATGTTGTCTACCAAATGTGACGTTCCCGTCATGCCCGATGTGGCGGCCTACCATGCCAAAAGGTTGATGAAGCGAGGGGCCGACATTTATTATTATGAAGACGGGTTCCATCACTCGAAAGTCATGATGGTAGACAGTACGTTTTGTACGGTGGGGTCGGCTAATCTGAATAGCAGGAGCTTGAAGTTCGACTATGAAGTGAACGCTTTTATCGTCGATTCCTGTACGACTCGCGAATTACAGTCTATTTTCGAGGCAGACAAACATCATTCTACGTTACTCACTCCGGAGAATTGGAAAAAGCGGCGCTCTTTCGGACGCCGCTTTATGGGATGGTTCTACCATCTTCTCATTCCCCTGATTTGATTTTTACATTCAGCTTTCCGGTTCCGGTTGGAGAATGTCCCGCATCAGGCTGATGTCCAAATCGTTCAATCCGTGTAGGAGCAATTCTTTCCGGTCTTCGTCAAAGGGGGATAGCAAAGGCTGTGTCGTATCCTTCCTTTTGCTGCGGTAGAGTTGGAGGTAGTTCCGGTAATGGGCGATGGCTTCCGTCGTTTGTTTCAGGCACCATGCCGTATGTCCGGCATTGAGATAGTCTTCCCATGTCACCTTATCTTGTTGCAGTATTTTCCGGTAGTACTTGTCTGCCTGTTCCAGACGTCCCATCTTGAAGTTGCACCAGGCGATGGCTCTCCACGACGGTACCACTCTTTCCCCTTTGTATTCCAATTCATAAAAACGTTGGGCGGCTTCTTCGTAGCGTCCGAGCTGCATCAGGCATAATCCGATTTCCGAAATCAGGCGGGTGTCGCCCGGGTTCATCTCTTCCAAGCTCTTCAGGCAGTCGAGTTCCTGCTCATAGCGTCCCAAGGCGGAATAACACAGATACATTTGTTTCAGAATCCATTCATTGTCCGGACTCAACAGGTCGGCTTGTTGATAATAGTATATGGCCTTGCTCGGCCGGTCGGTGTGCTGATAGCAAAAGGCCACTTTTTGTAGCGTTTCGGCATCTGCCGTTTCGTGTTTGAGCGCCTCTTCCATGTAGGCAATGGCATCCTGGTAATATTCCCTTTTCATAAGGAATGAGGCCATCTCGCGCAAGTAAGCCGGTGTTTTCAACATGCTTTCCAATACCGTATAACGGGTGAACAACTGGTCTCTTTTGAACGGGTCGTCGAATTGTGTCTTACGCGGATGAAGTTTAAAGAAACGGTACAAATCCTGCAAATAGCTACGGTAGACGGAACCGATGTTCATGCTTTCCTTGGCTACATCCCGGAGACCTTCTTCGTTGCCTTCTATCTGTGAACCGATTTGGGAAATCATCATATCCCGTTGCGAAGGGGCTATTTGGTTGAGCATCATGCAAAGCGAATATTTGTCCGATTCGCAGAAGTTACCGGCCTCCATAAGCATCTGTATCGGATTGTGCCGTACACCCGGAGGGAAGATGCTTTTCACTTCCGGCCGCCGTTTGTTGAATGGTGTGAACCAGTGTGCGACGGATTGGAAGAACGAGAAGCCTTTGAGCGCGGAGAAGGTTCCCAAGTTGATGTCTATCCCTTCCTTACCCATGGCAATGATTTCTTTCATGTTGTCGGCCAACTGTTTGTTGCCCCGCATCTTTTCCCATTCCGCATTCGGTTCTCCACGCAAGGCCTTCGCCAAATCTTCCTCCATTTGCTCGAATCCCATTTTATTGCGTTGGTAGTTCCGGCTTCTGAGTAAATCGGGAAAGATTTCATTTTGCAATTTCCTTTCGGCCTTAGCCGTTTCCAGACTGAGTAGGAATTGCTGTTGCAGGAGGATGAGTTCCCCTTTGAGGCGTTCGTCCTGCGCCAGCAATGATAGTCCGTCCGAGAGGTCGGGATAGTAGGCAAAACGCTTTTCGTATTGCATGTAGGTCCACACGGTGGCCGTCATGGCCCGTGCGCGGACTTTTGTATGTTCCGTCCGGCAGAAATGAAGCAACAAGCGGTATTTTTGCGGGTCGAAATATCGTTGTATGTTCAGCATGACGGCACTGACGAGCAAGGCTTGTTCATCGACTTCCTGCCGTTCTATGAAGCTTTTCAGTTTCTTCGCGTCGGCTGCATGGAAAAGAGGAGCGGTCCAGATATACTCGAACAGCCTGTCGTATGCGTTGTAGAAACTGTTTTCCTCAGCCTCTCCCGTAGAGGTCTTCCCGCGCTCCTCTGACAATTTTTCCCGTAATAAATCAGCCGTTTCGAGCCATTGGTCGAAAGAGGCCGTCTGGTCGGCGTCACAGCGATTGTACGTTTCCGCGTATAGGTCGTTTTCGTAACGGACGTGGTAGAGCCGTGCGGACTTGTCGAGCAATGTGAAGGCTCGGTGGGTCAGGTTGCGGTGGACAAGGGCCTGTTGAGGGTCTGTGCCACCCTGTGATATGAAGGTGAGCATCATGCCATAGTCCTGTTGTACGGATTCCAGTTCACGGTTCAGTTCCGGATTCTCGGTATTGAACAAAATCCCCCGGATACAGTTCAGGGCGTCGTGCATGCGGCGTGAGGTGAGTGCCTCTACGGCATCTTGATAAAGAAGTTCAAAGCTTTTCCTATCCATAAGTTTAAGGAATGAATGGTGTGTGGATGAGCGTGTCGCCCGTATATTCAGGCGTAATCAAATGTCGGTAAGTCAAAAAACGGAGAGCTGTGGCCACGTTGCCTTTTTCCGCCTTTTGGGCTTGAGGATAAGCCGGTATTTTCAGAGAATCTATCGTTTCCGGTTCTACAGGGTAGCCGAGCAAGATGTTCCGTATGTTGTCCGTTTGTTCCTTGCGGTTAATTTGTTCCACGGCTTTGTTGTAGCCTTGCAGCAGCAAGCGCATTTGTTCCGATTTCCTTTTGTCGGTCACAACGTCGGACGATACCATGAAAGCCATGAGCCGTATGTGTGGCTTCCGGCTGTCGTAGATGCTCCTATGGCCTTTCAGCTTGGCTTGTGTGATATACGGTTCGGGAAGGAAAGCCGCATCTATCGTGGCATTGTTCAGCATGTCGTACCGGAGCCGGATGTCGTTGATTTGGGGATGGTAGACCGTGGACGGTTCCAGACGTGCCTGCCCGATGACCGTGTCTAACAACAGGTCTGTCACCGAGTGGCGGGCCATGGCCACCATCCGTTCCTTTAGATGCTTGGTCTGTCGTATGCGTCTGCTTTTGGCCGTCAACAGTTCATGATGTCCGTCCGCCTGCATGAATACGTACAGGCCGGTGCCTTTGCTTTGCATCCATGCCGCACGAATCAGATCCGTGTAGGACACGTCCACGTGTCTGCGGGCGAAAGCCGTATCACAGTCCATTTGGGCATTGAAAGTTTGCAGGCGGATGTCCAGGCCTAATTCTTTGAACAGTCCGCACCGCTGGGCATAGTAGAACGGCAGGCAGTCCAAGGTCGGCATCAAGGCCACCTTAAGGGCTAAGGAATCTTGACGCGTTTTCCCGGTCTGCGAGGTAGCCGTATCGTTCTGTCCGGAGTGGCATCCGCACACGATACCCAACAGGAGGAGTAGGGGAATTAACTTCTTCATGGAGTTTTGGAATGAAGAAGGGCAACCCGTATGCACAAGTCGCCCTTCGTATTTCAGAATGTCCGCCGGGACGGATTAACCTTTGATGGCTGCGATACCCGGGAGGATTTTGCCTTCGATGGCTTCGAGCAGAGCACCGCCGCCCGTAGAAATGTAAGAAACCTGGTCGGCCATGCCGAATTTGTTGATACATGCTACGGAATCACCACCACCGATGAGTGAGAATGCACCGTTTTTGGTAGCTTCGGCAATAGCTTCGGCAATGGCGCGCGAACCGGCTGTGAAGTTATCGAATTCGAATACGCCGGCAGGACCGTTCCACAGAATCGTCTTGGCTCCCTTGATGGCTTCGGCAAAAGCTTTCTGAGTAGCCGGACCTGCGTCCAGACCTTCCCAGCCTTCGGGAATGTCGTTAGCCGGAACCACTTGTGTATGTGCGTCATTGGCAAAAGCGTCGGCAGCCACGCAGTCCGTACCCAATACGAGGTTTACGCCTTTGGCCTTCGCCTTTTCGATGATATCGAGAGCCAACTGCAATTTGTCGTCTTCGCAGATAGAGTTACCGATCTTGCCGCCCTGGGCTTTGGCAAAAGTATAAGTCATACCACCGCACAGAATCAGGTTGTCCACCTTGTCCATCAGGTTTTCGATGATACCGATTTTGGTAGAAACCTTAGAACCGCCCATGATGGCCGTGAACGGACGTTTGATGTTGCTCAATACGTTGTCTACAGCGTTCACTTCTTTCTCCATCAGATAGCCGAGCATCTTGTTGTCGGCATCGAAATAGTCGGCGATGACAGCCGTAGAGGCATGTTTGCGGTGAGCCGTTCCGAACGCGTCGTTTACGTAGCAGTCTGCGTATGAAGCCAATGTCTTGGCAAACTCTTTCTGAGAAGCCTTCATGGCCTTTTTGGCATCTTCGTAAGCAGGGTCTTCCTTGTCGATGCCTACAGGTTTGCCTTCTTCCTCAGGATAGAAGCGGAGGTTTTCCAACAACAGCACTTCGCCCGGTTTCAATGCTGCGGCAGCGTCAGCGGCCTTGGCGCAATCGGGAGCGAATTTTACGGCTACGCCCAATTTCTCTGAAACGGCGTCTACAATCTGGCTCAAAGAAAACTTCGGGTTCACTTTGCCTTTCGGCTTGCCCATGTGGCTCATGATGATGAGCGCACCGCCGTCGGCGAGGATTTTCTTCAGCGTAGGCAATGCTCCGCGAATACGGGTATCGTCTGTAATCTTACCGTTCTCATCCAAGGGGACATTGAAGTCCACACGTACGATTGCCTTCTTGCCGGCAAACTTGTAATTGTCAATAGTCATAATTTTAAATCTTTATTTAAAGGTTTTCTGTCGTTTCCTTCTTAATATAATGCTTTTACAGCACTGCAAAATTATACTTTTCCGTCCATATTTGCAAGAAAGCAGACCCTTTATTTGCGGAGGACGGGCTACGTTTTCACGCGGTGTTTCCGCCCGTCGTGCCACGGGTTGTTTACGGTTGGGCGGAAGGGCGTGCCGCTCCGTGGGTACGCAGGTAATGCCGGCATATCATTTTCAGTCCGCAGACCTCGCATTTGGGCGTACGTGCCGTGCAGGTATAGCGTCCGTGTAGGATGAGCCAGTGGTGGGCTTTGGGGATAATGGGATCGGGGAAATAGCGTACCAGTTGCTTTTCCACGCTGTAAGGCGTGGTACAAGTATCCGGGACGAGTCCAATGCGGTGGCTCACGCGGAACACATGAGTGTCTACGGCCATGGCGGCTTTTTCAAACACGACGGCTTGGATGACGTTGGCCGTCTTACGTCCTACGCCGGGCAGCTTGACCAACTCATCCAAATCGGAAGGAACCTCGCTGTGGTAGTTTTCCACCAGCATGCGCGCCATCCCTACCAGATGCTTGGCTTTGTTGTTGGGATAACTCACGCTACGGATATATTCATAAATGGTTTCCGGCGTGGCGGCGGCCATGGCTTCCGGAGTGGGGTAGTCGCGGAAGAGCGGAGGGGTAATCATGTTGACCCGTTTGTCCGTACATTGGGCGGAAAGTATGACTGCTACCAACAGTTGGAACGGGTCGTGGTAGTGCAGTTCGGTTTCAGCCACGGGGATTGCTTGTTCAAAATAAGCAATGACGCGGTCATAGAGTTCTTGCTTTTTCATTTTCTCTTGCTATTTACAGGCAAAAACAGGGCAAACCGAATGCCGTGAAGCTGGCTTCAGATTGCCGGAATACAGCCTATTTCGTGCAAAAGTAAGGAAAATATGCGAGGCTTGCTACTTTGCGGAACGGAAAAAACTGCATGATAGTCTAATTCTTTACAAAAAACAGGACGCAAGAGGTTCCCGTACGAACGTCTGGAGGTCGTAAAAACGTTTGGCTGAGATTGACTTTTCAATCTCAGCCAAATGATTTTTCATTCGGCGCAGAAATATTTTCTGTTCTGCTGAGACAAATTTTATGTTGTTATTTGATTGAAAATCAGAAGTATGTAAGATGGTCTGTATTTCTCCTTTTTACGGGTTTGGACGAAAGGAAAAAGATAGACACAGATTCAACTCCGGTTCATCGCCTGTAAGGTTGTTCCGTATTCTTCTATTTGTGAGAAGTATTTCCAGTGCTTGTCTTGTTTGTATTTCTCTGTAGAACCTTGCGGGACGTGGAGCCGGCAAACGTTGAACCTGATGCCTCCGAAGGTGTCGGCATGGATGGAGGCCGGTTCCGCAGCTTGGCAATAAATGGTTTTCAGGCCGGCACAGCCGTAAACGGCTTTTTCGCCCATCATATAAAGTGAAGACGGAAGGTGGAGTTCTTTCAGTACGAAGCAATTCATGAGGCATTTGGACGGAATGACTTCGCATCCCTCCAATATACGCAGGATGGAAAGGCTGTGGGGAAGGTAATAGTTTGTTTCCTTTCCCGTTTCGTTATCCTGGCTTATTTTCCGCATCTCGATGTCGGGGGTAGTCCCGAAGAGTTCACCGAAGTTGGAGAAGGTGGCCGGAGTGCCGCAGGCCGGAAAAGGGACGGTCAGAGTCTTTAGCGAGCGGCAGCCTGAGAATATGTGTTTGCCTAAATGATGTACGGAAGGAGGAATGGTTATTTGTTCCAACGCATGGCAGTCGGCGAAAACGCGGTCGCCGATATGGACGATTTTGTCCGGAATGTCGATACGTGTAAAGCCGTTGCATCCTTCGAATGCGGAATTGCCGAGATAGACCACAGAGGAGGGCAGCGAGACAGAAGGGAGGGAAATACAGCCGGTAAAACTGTTGCTTTTGAGTTGCAGCAGTCCCTCGGGGAGCTTTACTTCCGTCAGGCTTTTGCAATCGGCAAACACTTGGCTTCCCAGCAGGACGGCATTGTCGGGTATGGATATACGGGTAAGGCCGTGGCAAGAGCAGAAAGCGGCTTTACCTATACTTTTGAGTGTGGTGGGCAGGGTGAGTTCCTGCAAGTGGTAGCAATGCGCAAAAGCGTAGTCCTTGATGTGTTTCACTCCTTCGGGCAGAAGAACGGAGGTCAGACTTTTACAATAGGCGAAGGCGTGCTGTCCTATGCCTGTCAGTGTGTCCGGAAGTTGGACACTCGACAGCGACTTGCAGTAACTGAAGGCCTGGAAGCCGATGTAAGTGATACCGTGGGCGACGACCACTTTCCGGATATGGTTCAGATGGCTTTCCCACGGAACTTCTTTTTCGCCGAAGAAATCGTAAAGGGGGCCTGTGCCGGTGATGCGTAGTTCTCCGTTTTCCGGATTCAGGCTCCATTGAGCATGATCTCCGCATGAACCGGAATACGATTCGTGGGAGGATGATTCTAGCCTTTTGGGAAAGAATATTTGTGAAAGGATGTTTTTGACTTTAGCCATTTGTCTATGCTGATTTGATTTATATTCCATCATTTATTGCCCGTTATATATTTGTGGAGAAAAAGGGATTAAGAGTAGAAGGCAATACTTGATATAAATATTGCGCAGCTTCCATCCCGTTTTTCTAATGTTGAGGTCCTGAGAAAACCCTAAGTCTGGAAAAACGGGAATGGAAGCCTGCGCATGACACAGGCATCCACCCACACTTTCTCATCAGACTTGTTTTTGAAATTTCTCAGGTTTCAACATTGATAAGAATATGCAGTAAATGCAATTTTGTATCCACAAAGAGGATGCGTCCCGACGCTCCGGTCTACATCACATCGGCAAAATTAAACATTTTTTCTCTAATAGGATGAAAAAGATAAGGAATTTTTTTATGCGGATAAAAATAGTGAAAAATCCAAAGGCCGTTACAGAGAACTTTGGATTTTTCACAGGAGGGGGATGCCCTACGGCAATGGACTGAAATGATAGAGGTTTAATATTCAGTCTTGTCTGCCGTGTTACGCCACAGGTCGAAGGCTGCTATGGCTTCTTCGGGCAGCAGTTCTTCCATGGCTTTCTTGCGGTTTTGACGGGGGAGAGCCAGTTCTTCGTAGATAAAGGAATCGTCGAATCCGATGTCGGCTGCGTCGTCCTTATTGTTACCGTAGTATATTTTGTCGAGGTGAGCCCAGTATATGGCACCGAGACACATCGGGCAAGGCTCGCAGGATGTGTATATTTCGCAACCGCTAAGGTCGAAGGTGCCCAGTCGGCGGCAGGCTTCGCGAATGGCGCTGACTTCCGCATGAGCCGTCGGGTCGTTGTGGGCAGTCACCCGGTTTACTCCGGTTGCGACGATTTCATCTCCTTTTACGATGACGGCGCCGAACGGGCCTCCGCCGTTTTTTACGTTTTCTACTGAAAGCTCAATGGCTTTGCGCATAAATTCTTTGTTTCCCATACGCTTTGTTTTTAGTATGTTGTGAGTGAAAAGAGAGGAACGGTATTTACGGGTTCTTCCTCCGCTTTTTGGGAATGAATACCCGAAATACGTCCCGCCACGTGTTGAAGTCCCGTTTCAGTCCGATTCCGACACCTTGAGTGGTCAGCGACGATTTGGTGAAGTAGCGGTCGTTGGTTTTGCTGTATGCTTTCAGGCTTACGTTTCCACTTGGGGTCAGCAGCCACTGCAGGTCGAAGTCGCCGATGAAGTTACCGTTCGGATTGGTGCTGTTATCTCGGTAACCGAAATTTCCGTTGATGAGCAGGCGGTTGTTGAGCAGCCGTCCGGAGAGCAGTCCTTCTACGTCCATGTCGCTCCATCCCGTTTCGCCCGTGCTGAGGTTCGTCCCGATGTTCCAGTTGCTGTTGTTGCCGAGCAGCGTGGAAAGCATTTGGTTGAGTTGCCCGCTCAGAGTAGAGGACAACAATGACTTCATGGCTACGGAGGATTGGCTTTGTTCCGTGTTGCTGTAATCGTAAGTGTAGAAACGCCCGATACCGAGGAGGTAAATCACCTGCATGTTTTTTTCTTCTTCCGTGCTGATGAGGCTGCGCACCATCTGTTTCTCGTCTTCATTGACGTTGGGCAGGTCGAAGTCGAAACTGATTTGAGGAGACTGTGCCTTTCCGCCGAGGTTCATCAGGCAGTTCACGCGTACGTTGTTTTGGCTGAAGGTAGAGCGTGCGCTCAGGTCGTTCAGCGATACGGAGGGTACGGTGTAGACGGCTTGCAGGTTGAGGTCGGCTTGGACGGGCGGACCACCGAATACGATGGTGCCGCCGGGGTTGAAAATAAAGTCCTTGCGAATGACGTCCTGCAACGAGAGCTTATAAATGCCATGGTCTATGGTGTACGTGCCATACATGGTGAAGTCTCCTTTATTATAATAGTTGGCGCGGATGTTTCCGTGTCCGTTCAGGGCGATGTAGTCACCGGCTTTCGGGTCCATAAGAATCTTCATGGTAGCTTCCGGTGTCAGGTTGAGGCGGAAATTGATACGCATGTCCGATTCCGGCTCCGGAAGGGGGGTGCCGCCTGGGGTATGGGAATGTCCGTCGATACTGTTCTGATGGGTCTTGTAGGTGATAAACTGGTTGTCTGTCAAAGTCGTTGGAGAGGACAGGTTGTAGACGAACATGGTGTTTTCTTCGGGGCGGGCGTCGATGTTGATGTTCAGGTTGCCCGGCTGTCCGTTGAACCCGATTTTTCCGGTGGCGTATGCCGTTCCGCAGAACACTTCGTCTCCGAAATCCTTGACGTCATACCCCAGAATGTTGTAGGCGTCGATGTCGAAATCGAAACGCATGTGGGAGAGGTTGGAATGTTGGAGCACACCGTTGACTACGGCATAGTGCTCGTCTTTGCCGGGAGTGCCTTGCCGGTCGTAAACCATGGCATTACGGAAATAAATGTTGTCCGGGCGCAGAATGACGGAGTCGTTGACGAGGCGGTAGTCCACTTCGGTTGCGTTGACTTTCATTCCTCCCTCGCTGACCAGCATGTCGCCTTCCAGATTGATACCTTTGAACGGGCCGAATACGCGGGTCCACCCCGACGCTCGTCCGTGCAAACCGGTGAATATGCCGTCTGTATAGTGGTTCAGAAAAGCCAGGTCTATGTTTTCGGTACGAATCATCAGGTCGAGGCCTCCCTTGGGGGCGGCGCCGATTCGGATGTCTCCGTCCACACTGGTCATGCTGCTGTGGGCCGGGTCTGCCATGCGTGCGTGCAGGAAAATTGCATTTTTCTCCTTCTCCCAACCGCCGTGCAAGTTCATTTCGCCCAAATAAGCTTGGTTGAAAGTGAAGTTCCGGACATGGAGATGGGCATCCACTTCGGGGCTTTTCATAAGGTTGGCTGCGTAGGCCCGTCCGGTGGCTTGTCCGGCAAAATCCACGGTGTGGAAATTAATGATGTTGAAGATGTATTCCAGATTGATGTCTTTCAGATCGACCGTCAAGGAATCGCCCGGGTTGCCCGATACGTTACCGTTGAGAATCAGGTGGCGGTCACCTTGTTCGATGGCGAATCCGTTGATGTTGACCAAACCCGGCGCGGCATGTACGCTGGAGGCATGTACGTTCCAGACCGAGTCGTTGACGATGATTTGCGAGGGATGAAATTCGATGTCGGTGAGCATCTTCTTTTCTTCGTTTCGGGTAAACCGGGTATCAGCCGAGATGGAACCTTGATAGATTTTTTCGGCGTGGTTGGTCCAATTCAGTCCTGTGTAGACATTGTCATGGGCGGCGCGGGCCAACAGTCTGAAGTCCACGGGGGCTTTGCCGATTTGCTTTTTGAAATCGACGGTACAGGTGAGGGAATCGTTGACACGGCCGGCCAGAATCCGTATGTCGTCCAATTGCTGCCCGTTGTAGTTGAACGACGGGATGGACGCATTGAAGTCCAGTTCCTCGGTACGGCTGTTGAAATAACCGTTGATGTGTCCGGCTTTCGGGATTTGCAAAGGGATGCCGAAAATCTTTTCAATAGGCTCCGTATGGTCGATGTGCATGTACAAGGCTACTTCGTCCGGCGTGTCTTTTTTAAGTCGAGGTGCTTTGACGAAAGACGGGATATAGGCATGGAGCAGTTTCCGGCTGTGAGCGATTAACGTGCCGAGCCTGAAATCTCCCTCCATTTCTGCACGCAGGAAATCGCTGTGGAGCGAGAGATTGCGCTTGCCTTGTCCGTAGGTTGCCTTAAAACATATCGGTCCCGTGGTATAGTCTTCCTCCGATGTAGACATGCGGAAACCATTCAGGCAGACGAGCCCTTCCATATTTTCAATGTTGTTGCCCCTGAAGTCGGCCTGTATGTCGCCTTGGAACACCGTTCCGGCATATCGGGGTGTGAGGGCGAGAGCGTGCGGGGCGAAATGGCGGACGGAAGCTTCCGCTTTAATATAAGGTGTGGATGAATGTAAGTTGACTTCTCCTTTCGTCGTAAGCGCAAGGTGAGGGTCGTTGATGTTTACATTGCCGGCGAATCCTCCTTTTCGGTAATCCACGTCGACTGTGATGTCGTGGTAATCGTAATGGTTATAAGACAGGCGACCGATGGTCCCTTGAAGCGAAAGGACGGGATAGGCACCGGAGCGCAGGAGTCCCTTGCCCGATAAGTCGAAAGCCGTTTCGCCGAATTGCTCTTCCCGTCCCGTCAGTTTGCCGAGTTGGAATCCGGGAGTATGCACTTCCGCTTCGATTTCGTTTCCTTTGGCGAAAGATCCGAACAAAGCCAGAGAACCTAAATCGGTATGTAAATTAAGATGGCTTTTGAGATACTGGGAACGATAGGACAGGGCACCTGTGACTTCTAATGTACCGATAGCCTGTAAATAAGGTGAAATGGGAATCTTGTCGTTTGAAGTCCATTCAGACAGTTGCTTGAGGCCGGCCGGGGTGATTCGCAGGTTCCGGATGTCGGCTTTTATCGTTCGTTGGGCCGGATTTTCGAGGTGACGGATAGTCAATGGGGCTTCGAGCACCATGCTCCAGTCGGGTGTGTAAAGTGCGAACTGGTCTATCAGGATTTGTTTGAGGTTTCCGCTGAACTGCGCTTCGGCAGCTAACGTCGGTAGCTCTTCAAGTACATGGTTTTGAACTGATTTGGGGTAAAAGGGGATGAAGTCGGCGAAAGAGAATGTTCCCTGCTCGATGCTGCCTTGAAACGTGAAATCCTGATACCGCCCTTTTCCGTTCCCTTCTTTTATATGGCGGTAGCTCATAGTGACCGGATGGAGGGCTAACCGGGAATGGGGCAGCTCGATGGTAAAATGGTCGAGCTGTGCTTTTTCCCGGTTGGCCGTAATCTTGAAAGACAGTTGTTTAAGCTGTAGGCCGGAGTGTTCTTCAAAGGAGAACTTCTTGACGTTCAGGTTCAAGGAATCCGCCGTATAGCTTTTCAGTGAAAGCGTGGCACTGATTTTGTCCAATACGATGTGGTCTGGGTTAAAACGGCCGGGAGTAGGAGACTTGTCATAACGGTGCCACGACAGTTTACCCCGCCGGATAAGTACGGAATTGATGCGAAGGTTCGGATTGGAAGGCAGACTGTCTTTTTTCGCGAAAGTGTCTATGAGAAACTGGAAGTTCGGCTTTTCCTTCTGCGTGCGTTGGTAGAGGTGGATGTCGAATCCGTAGAGTTGGACATTTGAAATGGATATTTTGCCGTGTAGCAATGAGGTCAATTCTATTTTGGCCGACAGGCGGGCTGCTTTCAGCAAATCCTTTTTCTTCTGATCTTTAATGCGTACGTCATCAAGAATGATACGGTTGAAATATCCCAAGTCCACCCGGCCGATAGAAAGCTCTGTATGTAAAATATCTTTCAATGCTTCCGAGATGAGGAACGTGACACCTCTTTGCACTGCCGGAACGTGGAGTAGCGCAACCGACAACAGGTAGAAGCCCACGACTATACCTGCGAGTACTCTGAATATTTTCCTTAATCTTTTAATATGACCCTTATTTATGCGACAAAATTACTATTTTCTTTTTAGAATTCTTCACTTTGTCATATTTTTAATGTAATTTTGCGACGTTTTAATTAAAACCAGTTTATTTAATCCTATAATAATGGCAAATGTAATTAAATTACGTAAGGGCCTTGACGTGAATCTCAAGGGTAAAGCTGCCAAGGAGGAGTTTCAGGTGAAGAAACCGGCTGTCTATGCACTGATGCCGGACGACTTTACGGGGATGAAGCCCAAGGTAGTAGTCAAAGAGAACGACGTGGTGAAGGTCGGGGATAGCTTGTTTGTGGACAAGAACCATCCTGAAATCAAGTTTGTCTCTCCCGTGAGCGGACGGGTAACCATGGTGGAGCGTGGCGACCGTCGCAAAGTGTTGAGCGTGCGTGTGGAAGCCGATGCGGAGCAGCAGTATGTGGATTTTGGCAAGAAGAATGTGGGTCAGATGACAGCTCAGGAGGTGAAAGACCTTCTTCTGGAATCGGGCTTGTTCGGTTTCTTCAGGCAACGTCCCTACGACGTGACGGCAAATCCGTCCGACACTCCGAAAGCTATCTTTGTTTCCGCTTTCAACTCCATGCCGCTTGCAGCCGATTTCGAATATGTGTTGCGGGGACGTGAGGCTGATTTCCAGGCCGGACTCGATGCCTTGGCCAAAATGGCGAAAACTTACTTGGGCGTAAGCTCGAAGCAGACGGCTACGGCGTTGACTGCAGCCAAGAACGTGGAAATAAACTTTTTCGACGGACCGGCGCCGGCCGGAAACGTAGGCGTGCAAATCAACCACATTTCTCCTATAAACAAGGGTGAAGTCGTTTGGACACTCGGT
Source organism: Paraprevotella clara YIT 11840 (assembly GCF_000233955.1). Classification (GTDB taxonomy): domain Bacteria; phylum Bacteroidota; class Bacteroidia; order Bacteroidales; family Bacteroidaceae; genus Paraprevotella; species Paraprevotella clara. The sequence continues at coordinate 370,234 of NZ_JH376616.1, read as the reverse complement.
GCGGAAGAGGTGATTTTCATCGGTCACTTGCTGAATACAGGACGTTTGGACTTTACCCGCGTAATTGCATTTGCCGGTTCGGAAGTGAAGAATCCGGCCTATTGCAAAATGACGATAGGACAGCAACTGAGCACCTTAATCGAAGGTAACGTGACGACGGGCAAGAGCCTGCGTGTGATAAACGGCAATGTGATGACCGGCGTGAAGACCTCGGCCGACGGCTTCTTGGGTGCCCATGTGACGGAAGTGAACGTGATTCCCGAAGGAGACGACGTGCACGAGATTTTCGGTTGGATCATGCCGCGTTTCAACGATTACTCTTCCAGCCGTGCTTACATGAGTTGGTTGATGGGCAAGAAGGAGTATGCGCTTGACGCTCGTGTGAAAGGCGGAGAACGCCACATGATCATGTCGGGCGAATACGACCGTGTATTCCCGATGGACATCTTCCCCGAACAGTTGGTAAAAGCCATTATCACCGGCGACATAGACCGCATGGAAGCTTTGGGCATCTATGAGGTGGCTCCGGAGGACTTTGCCTTGTGTGAGTTCGTAGACTCTTCCAAACTGGAGGTGCAGCGCATCGTCCGTGAAGGCTTGGATATGCTTCGCAAGGAGATGGCTTAATTAATTTCATCACAGGTTTAAATGATTTAAATAATGAACGCGTTAAGAAAATATCTTGATAAGATAAAGCCGAACTTTGAAGAGGGCGGCAAGCTTCACGCATTTCGTTCTGTGTTTGACGGTTTCGAGACTTTCCTGTTCGTGCCGAATACCACGTCGAAGTCGGGAGTGAACGTACATGATGCGATAGACAGCAAGCGTATCATGATTTTTGTGGTTATAGCGTTGTTACCGGCTTTGTTGTTCGGTATGTACAACATCGGGTATCAGAATTATGCGGCCGCCGGAGTGGACGGGACATTCTGGGAAATGTTCGGTTTCGGTTTGTTGGCCGTGTTGCCTAAGATCATCGTGTCCTACGTGGTGGGTTTGGGCATCGAGTTCATCGTGGCCCAATGGAAGCACGAGGAGATTCAGGAAGGTTATCTGGTAACGGGTATCCTAGTTCCGATGATCGTGCCGGTCGATTGTCCGTTGTGGATTATCGCGATAGCTTGTGCTTTTGCCGTAATTTTCGCCAAGGAAATTTTCGGAGGTACGGGTATGAACATTTTCAATGTCGCTTTGATTACCCGTGCGTTCCTGTTCTTTGCCTATCCTACGGCAATGAGCGGCGATGCTTGCTGGGTGGCCAAGGAAAGCATTTGCGGTTTGGGAAATGATTTGCCTGATACGTTTACGATGGCCACTCCTTTAGGAGAAGCGGCTACCGGTACGGTGCCGGCTTTCTCTTGCGATCAGGTTATCGGTTTGATTCCCGGTTCTATCGGTGAGACCAGCGTGATAGCCATAGCTATCGGTGCAGTGATTCTTTTGTGGACGGGTATTGCCAGTTGGAAGACGATGTTCAGCGTGTTTGTCGGAGGTGCACTCATGGCTTGGATTTTCAATGCCAGCGGGATGGAAGGTAACGCCGGTGCTACCATGCCTTGGTATCAGCATCTGGTATTGGGCGGCTTCTGTTTCGGCGCCGTGTTCATGGCTACCGACCCTGTGACTTCGGCACGCACTGAGACCGGTAAATACATTTACGGTTTCCTCATCGGTGCCATGGCTATTATTATTCGTGTGTTGAATCCGGGTTATCCCGAAGGTATGATGCTCGCCATCTTGTTGATGAACTTGTTTGCTCCGCTGATCGACTATTATGTCATCCAGAGTAATATCGACAAGCGGGCTAAACGTGCAATTAAAAAATAATAAAGGAACTATGGCTACAAAGAAATTCAAATGTAAAGTGTGCGGTTACATCCATGAGGGTGACGCTGCGCCTGAAAAGTGCCCCGTGTGTCAGGCTCCAGCTTCTGAGTTTGAAGAAATCGTGGAGGCCGGAGGAACGGAGAAACCGGCGAAGAAAGGGCTGAACACCGACGGTAATACTTATACCATTATATATTCATGTATTGTGGTCGTTATCGTAGCTTTCTTGTTGGCTTTCGTTTCCAAGGTTTTGGAACCGCAGTCGATGGCTAACGTACGTATCGACAAGAAAAGTCAGATTCTGGCGGCATTGAATCTTCGTGATGTGGAGAAAACCGAAGTGGAAAAAACATACGACGAGGTCGTAGTGGCTGATGAAATCATCGACAAGGACGGCAACGTGGTGAAAGACGGTGCTTCCAAGGATGCGGACGGTTTTGCCGTAGAAGACAAAAACATCTCGGACAGCAACCTCCCGCTGTACGTATGTAAGGTGAACGGAGAAACCAAATATGTCATTCCCGTGACAGGTAAAGGTCTGTGGGATGCGATTTGGGGATATGTGGCTTTAAATGCCGATAAGAACACCATTTATGGAGTATATTTTACCCATAAGGGCGAGACGGCCGGTCTGGGTTCTATCATTACGGAATACGATAAATTCCAGAAGCAGTTCGAGGGCAAGAAGCTGATGAATGACGACAAGTCTGCCGTAGCCATCAGCGTGGTGAAGAAAGGTAAAGTCGTGAACGGACTTTCTGATGACAGCCGTTGCGATGCCATCACCGGTGCCACCTTGACTTCGGACGGTGTGAACAACATGCTTCATGACTGTATTTCACGTTATATGACTTTTTTAAATACTAATGAATAAAGGAGGTAAGATATGAGTAAGTTATTTTCTAAAGAGAATGGAGAAGTATTCTCGTCTCCCCTTAACCTCAACAACCCGATTGCGGTTCAGGTGCTCGGTATCTGTTCCGCCTTGGCTGTCACTTCACAAATGGAGCCGGCCATTGTCATGGGGCTTTCGGTAACAGTGATTACGGCTTTTTCCAATCTGATTATATCTTTGATACGTAAGACGATTCCCAACCGTATCCGTATCATCGTCCAGTTGGTCGTCGTGGCTGCTTTGGTAACCATTGTAAGTATGGTGCTGAAGGCTTTTGCTTACGATGTGAGCGTACAGTTATCCGTGTATGTCGGTCTGATTATCACCAACTGTATTCTGATGGGACGTTTGGAGGCTTTTGCTATGATGAACGGCCCGTGGGAAAGTTTCCTCGACGGTATCGGTAACGGTTTGGGCTATGCTTATGTGTTGGTGCTGGTGGGCACGGTACGCGAATTCTTCGGAAACGGTTCCCTGATGGGCTTCCAGATTATCCCGCAGAGCTTTTACGACATGGGCTATATGAACAATGGTATGATGACCATGCCGGCCATGGCGTTGATTCTTTTGGGATGTTTCATTTGGGCTCACCGGGCTTACAATGAAAGGAAAGAGAAAAAGTAATAGAATCATAACCATAAATAGAAAGAAAAAAGAATATGGAACATATGTTAAGTTTGTTTGTCCGTTCTATTTTTGTGGACAACATGATTTTCGCTTTCTTCTTGGGTATGTGTTCTTACTTGGCCGTATCTAAGAATGTAAAGACAGCATTGGGGTTGGGCGTTGCCGTAACCTTCGTGCTTTGCGTGACGGTGCCGGTGGACTATCTGTTGCAGACCAAAGTATTGGCTGAAGACGGTATCCTCGGTATGGATTTGACTTATTTGGCGTTTATCCTTTTCATAGCCGTGATTGCCGGTATCGTGCAGTTGGTAGAGATGGTGGTGGAGCGTTTTTCTCCTTCGCTTTATGCTGCATTGGGTATCTTCCTCCCTTTGATTGCCGTGAACTGTGCCATCATGGGTGCCTCACTGTTCATGCAGCAGAGAATTTCCATGGATCCGGCCACCAGCACGCAGGCTATCTCCAGCGTATGGGATTCCTTGGCATACGCTTTGGGTTCCGGTATCGGTTGGCTGTTGGCCATTGTGTCTTTGGCTGCCATCCGTGAGAAGATGGCTTATACCGACGTGCCCAAACCCTTGCAGGGATTGGGTATCACCTTCATCACGGTGGGTCTGATGGCCATGGCCTTTATGTGTTTCTCAGGTTTAAGTATTTAAAAGGAAAGGAATAGAACAATGGATATGAATTTTATTTTAGCGAGCATTGGCGTATTCCTCGTCACAATTCTCCTCTTGGTGGTTATTTTGTTGGTAGCCAAGAAGTATTTGTCTCCGAGCGGAAACGTGAATATTACCATCAACGGGGATAAGACGATTTCCGTGGCACAAGGCGGAAGCGTGCTTTCCACTTTGGCTTCCGAAGGGATTTACCTGTCTTCGGCCTGCGGTGGTAAAGGTTCTTGCGGACAGTGCAAATGTCAGGTGGTAGAAGGAGGCGGTGAGATTCTGGACTCTGAAAAGGGACAGTTTACCCGTAAACAAATCAAAGACCATTGGCGTTTGGGTTGCCAATGCAAGGTGAAAGGCGATTTGAAGATTAAGGTGCCCGAGTCTGTCATGGGTGTGAAGGAGTACGAATGTACGGTGATCAGCAACAAGAATGTGGCTACGTTCATCAAGGAGTTCAAGGTGCAGCTTCCGGCTGGGGCACACATGGACTTTATCCCCGGTTCATACGCCCAGATCAAGATACCTGCATTTACGATGGATTACGACAAGGATATCGACAAGAGCCTTATCGGTGACGAATACTTGCCGGCATGGCAGAAGTTCGGTCTCTTCCCGTTGAAGTGTGTCAATCCGGAACCGACTGTGCGTGCCTACTCTATGGCCAACTACCCGGCTGAGGGCGACGTGTTCATGTTGACCGTACGTATTGCTACGCCTCCTTTCAAGGCCGACCGTAGCGGTTTCATGGATGTGAACCCGGGTATTGCTTCTTCTTACATCTTCACGCTGAAACCAGGTGACAAGGTGACGATGAGCGGCCCTTACGGCGACTTCCATCCGCATTTCGACAGCAAGAAAGAAATGATTTGGGTCGGCGGTGGTGCCGGTATGGCTCCGTTGCGTGCGCAAATCATGCACATGACGAAGACGTTGCATACGACGGATCGCGAGATGCACTATTTCTATGGTGCGCGCGCGTTGAACGAAGTGTTCTATCTGGAGGACTTCTTAGGCTTGGAAAAGGATTTCCCGAATTTCCATTTCCATTTGGCTTTGGACCGTCCGGATCCTGCTGCAGACGCAGCAGGCGTGAAGTACACTCCGGGTTTTGTGCATAACGTGATGTATGAGACCTACCTGAAGAATCACGATGCGCCCGAGGACATCGAATATTACATGTGCGGTCCTGGGCCGATGTCGAAGGCTGTGGTCGGCATGCTCGACGGTCTCGGTGTAGATCCTGAATCTATCATGTACGATAACTTCGGCGGATAGTAGAGTAAAGAATACATTCTTTTTCATAGTAATTTGCGGCAGATTCCATGGGTACATGATGGATTTGCCGCAAATTTTTGTATCCAATCGGAAGGAAGGCCAAACTGATTTCTACGTTGAATTTTTGTGTGTAAAATCCGGACTTCTACTTTCAAAATGACAGAAAAATAGGATTTAAATGAACAAGCAAATCTTCTTTTTTCTTCCATCTGTGCAGTTCAAGAGAAGGTTTTGAATACATTTTTTTGCAAATCAGGCTTGATTTTTATCTTTGTTCAGCAAAAAGGGGCATCAATCTCAGTCGAATGAAAAATCGTTCGGCTGAAAAAACACTTTTTTTGTCCGCATCTCGTATAATTCACTTCCTCACGTTGTCCGAAAAAAGACTTGAAAATGTGTAGACGAGATGCCGATACGGGCTCTTTTTTCTCTATTTCGTCTCCTTGGGTTTACGGGATTCGACTGTCAAATCGTTGTGTAAATCCGGGATTGGCTTGCTCTGCGTTGAAGCGTAGGCGCAAGTCATGGCTTTTCGTTTGGCTTTTTGAAAGTACAGGTCCTGAATGGGTGACAAACCGTTTTCTCCCTACGTGGCGAGAATCGTATATTTCCAAATGCTTCCGCTTCGTGGTACAAATGGCGGAATCTTGCCGGGTGCGGATTGTCATTTTGACAGTATCGCAAAGCGGTGTGGCCCCAGGTACGCACGGCATCGGAGGGATGGGAAAGATTGAAGCGTCCCTTCTTAGAATTGGAAATAGATGAACGGTTGCATTTCCGCCGTGACGAACTGGTAAGCGATGAAAACGGTCAGTACGACAACTGCGGCCATCAATGGCAACGGCATGCGTGCAAACCAAATGCGATAACGGCGTTTCCAGTTGTCCGGCAACCAATGTATGACCATGCCTAAGGCGAAGAGGGCAAACACCTTGTCGTAGGCCAGAATAATATCGCCCACGTTGGCGTTCCATGCCGTCCCCATTTGGTTCACCATTTCCGTGGCGATGCGCCATGCCGTTTCGTTGGCAATGGCCGGGTCGAGATTAGAACCCGAACGGAAGAACAGGCGCGTGAAGGTGATGAATACGAAGGTGACACCCACAGCCCATGCGTGCCCCACCCCTGAAAAGCGCCAACGCAAGCCGCTCAGCGCATACAGCCATTTGATGACCGCACTGGCCGTGATGAACAGCATGAAGACGAGCAGCAGGTTCCATATAGGCGCGGGGGCAAAGACATATAACGCTCCCGTTACGGACAAGATGAGCAACGACCAGAGCGTGCGGACCACAGGCCGGAAGTCCCTCCAGAACTTGTAGACAATCATGCCCACGCCGTTCAGTCCGCCCCATATCATGAAATTACAGCTTGCCCCATGCCACAGGCCGCCGAGCAGCATGGTAATCATCGAGTTCAGGTTGGCCCATATCTTTTTGCGGCGGTCCGGACAGCGCAGTCCCACCGTGACGACAATGGCACCGAGCACGAGTACGCCTCCGGCCACGTAAAGGTTGCCCGAGAGGATAAGGGCCACGAACGTAATGGTCAGTATCCAGAAATACGTGCCGAAGGTGGCGTTGCGGTTTCCGCCCAAGGGGATGTACAGGTAATTCTGCAACCAGCGCGACAACGAGATGTGCCAGCGTTTCCAGAAGTTGCTGCAATTCGGGGCTTTGTACGGTGAGTTGAAATTACGCGGCAGATAGAATCCCATGAGCAGCGAGAGACCGATGGCAATGTCCGTATAGCCCGAAAAATCGGCATATACTTGCAGGCTGTAGGCAAAGAGGGCCATGAGGTTCTCAAAACCGGAGAAAAGCATGGGGTTGTCGAACACACGGTCGATGAAGTTCACCGCGAGGTAGTCGCTCAGGATGATTTTCTTGAGCAGGCCGTTGAGTATCCAGAACACGGCCATGCCGAATTGCAGGCGGCTCAGGCAGTACTTGCGGTAGAGTTGCGGGATGAAGTCGCTGGCTTTTACGATAGGTCCGGCCACCAGTTGGGGGAAGAACGTGACGTAGAAACCGAAATCGAACAGGTTGCGCACCGGTTTTATCAACCCGCGATACACGTCGGCTGTATAGCTGATGATTTGGAACGTGTAGAAGGAGATTCCCACGGGCAGGATGATGCGGTCTACGCTGAAGAACGGTTGGCCGAGCAACCGGTTGCCCTCGGCAGCCAGCAGGTTGGTCACTTGGAAGGAGGTGCCGCATACGGTATTCACCAAGTCCGCGAAAAAGTAGGCATACTTGAAGTAGCACAAGATGGACAGGTCGATGGCGACGCTCAGGATGAGGAAAGCCCGCTTTTGCCAACGCGCCTGCACGCGGTAGATAAGTTGGGCGATAAGAAAGTCGCTGCACGTCACGAACAGGAGCAGGCCGAAAAACAGTCCGCTCGTTTTGTAGTAGAACAAAACGCTGACGAAAAACAGGTAAGTGTTACGAAGCAGCCGTTTGTTGCGGAAAAGCGCGAAAACGGCGAAGACAATGGCAAAAAAGGCCCAAAACTGGAATTGCGTGAACAACAGCGGACTGTTCGGGTCGAACGAGAATACACTTTCTATATAATGCCACAGCACGAGCAGGTTTTCTTTAATTTCCATCAGCTTGTAAATAGTCGGTTATGATTGCATTGTAGAGCATGTCGCCTATGAGGTGGTATCCCTCGGCGGTGAAGTGGATACGGTCGGGGCGCATCAACCGCTTGCCGCGCCACAAGGCGGAAGAGCGCGAACCGCCCATGATATGATATTGGTCCCATACGGCGCCGCCGGTCTCGGCGGCCAGTTCTTTGAATGCCTTGGCCACGCGCGCCGTGTTGGGATTGGTACGCTTGCCGTGCCTTCTCCCAAGGTTGAGCAGGCAGTCGTTGTTGGTCACGAAAAGCAAAGCGCAATGCGGATTCGCGGATTTGAACAGGGCGATAAGTTCGCGGTAATGCGCTTTGAACTGTTCCGGGTCGAATTTCTGCGGCGGTACGTTGGCGTCGTTGATGCCGATGCCGAAAATGGCAAGATCAGGCCGGATAAGTTTCAGGTCTTCGGGCAGGTGGCGGCAACGCAGCCAGGCCGGTACGTCGGCCCCGTTAATCCCTACGGCATGATAGACCAGTCCGTCCCGGTCGTTTTCCGGCAAGATGCCTGTCAGCGTGAAACGTCCGCCCTCTCCGGTGTGGATGCGTATGTCCGCCGTGTCGCAGGCTTCGGGGTAGTGTATCAGGAAACTGTGCGTGGCAGTGTCATGTTGCGGGAGGAGGGTGTCTCCGCGATGTATGGCGTAGGGATATGCCGTGGTGTCGTTGGCATAGCCCAGTATGCGCAGTCGTGTGAAATGCCAGGCGGACGTATCGCTCGGATTGAGCCGGAGCGTCAGGTTGGCGGAAGGGTCGCCGGTGCTGACTGCGGCTCCGGTCAGTCCGAGGGTATCAGTGCCGTTGGGCTTGATGCACCGGCAACTTTCCCATGTTCCGGTAAAACCGATACGGTAGTTTTGGGGAGCGTTCGTCCGCAGGATGCGGAAAGGGAATACCACGCCCCGGGCGGTCATTACCGAATCGCCTAAGGTGGAAAAGTTCATCCGCAACCGGTGGCTCAGGTATCCGGCTTGTACGTGGCTGCCCCCGATGTGGAGGATGTTTATTTTGCCTTTGCCGGTGGACAGCAAGCTATCCATTTTGTGATAGAGTGTGTCGAAGTCGGCTCGTCCGGATGGGAATTGCAACGTGTTGTCTCCGTATCGGATGAACGGGTAATCGGGGAGAGGGCGTAACGCAGCTTCGCGGCGTACGGAATCATTCCTCTCATGGGCGTGGCAGCCAACCAGTAGGGCAAAGGCCGCTAAAAGTCCGGATAATATCCTGTATTTCTTCATGTCTTTCGGAGGGATATTGAAGATAAAATTAGAGATTCAGTGAATCGTGGGACACCGTGTCGGTGTGCGTGGCATGGACGGACGGGACCTGTGTGGTATCTACCACCAGTTCCGTACTGTCTGCACTGAGTTTCAGTTTGTCTTTTCCTGTACGGAAACGATAGAATTTATGGTAAAATTCAAGCGTCTCGTAGAGGATGTTGCCTACGTGGCGGGCACCTTTGGGAGTGAAATGCACGTAGTCCGGTCCGGCCAGATAAGCGTCCACCCACTTCATCATGGAGCCTCGTCCGCCCATGGCGGCATAAAGGTCCCAATAGGCTATACCGCATTCTTCCGCCATGGCTTTCATGGCTTCTACCAGATGGGGCAGGATGGGGTAAGTCTGCATCTCGCCGTCTATGGAAGTGGACATGTCCGACGGGCCGATGAAGAGGAAACAAGCATCGGGAGCCAGTTTCCGGAGATATTCAATCTGTCGTTTCAGGCCGGACATGTAATTGTCGATACCTTCTTTTCCTTTCAGGTAAGGAACGGAATTTCCGCCATATTGCAGGATGATGAGCCGGACGTTTTCGCGTCCGAAGAACGGGGACAGCGTGGATGAATGGATGCCGGTGAATATCGTGCCGGAGCAGCCGCGCATGGGGATGTTGTCGAGCGAAACGCCCGTTTGCCCGTCGAGCATTACTCCGTACACATCGGCTTGTCCGTCGACCGTAAGGCTGACCGTAGTGCGGGGACTGCTGAAATTACGGGAATAGCAGTAAAACCGGTCGTTGAGTTGCGTTTCGTTCAGGATGAGGGTGTCGGTTCCGGCCACCGCTGCCGCTTTTACCGGGGCACTGGTCAGGAGCGTGATTTGACCGAAGCGGGAAGCGTGCGGAAAATGTTGGCGGTCGCGCGTGGAAAACCGGAATGTGGTCGGCCCGTCGAGTGTGGCCGTTTGTCCCATGACTCCGTATGCCTTGCTTTCGAGCCGCATATCCTTGGGGCCATAGACGATGTGTCGGGATAGCCCTTCCGGCGATACGGATTGTGACAACGTGTAGGTCGGGACGGTTTGTACGGCCGGCGCCAACCCCACGCCACTTCCGCCGAACCGTTCTTGGAACGCTTCGCGCAAGACGGACGAGATACGGTCGCCCTCCAACTGCGAATCGCCGTAGTGCATAATGCGGACGGGGCGTTCGCGTGCAGCTTCGAGCGCATCGAAAAACGGGTCCAAATAATCTATGTTGTCTCCCGGCATATAAATACGTGCGGCGTTCGTCTCGCAATAGGTCATGAACTCGCTTTCTTTTTCCGCTTTGAGTGCGTCCATGCGCATTTGCAGCAGTTCTTCCGTGCTGAGGGTGTCAGTTGATACGGTGTCGGTCGGGAGCGTTTCTTTTTCTTCTTCCGTTTGAAGGACTTCTGTCAGAGAGGGAAACTTCATCCGCACACTGCCTACGGCGATACCGTCTTCCGGAAAAAAGTATGCGACAAGTGCCAACAATCCTAAAATGGAAAAGATAAAACAAATAATGGTTCTGATTTTCATCCTGTTTGGGGGTGTTTGTGAAAAACGCTGCAAAGTTACGGAATATCGCTGGAATAATCGAATAAAAAGGCGGATTTGATAACTTCCATGAGGTGGAAGAGTGTTTTTTCCTTATATTTGTGACGTCAATAAATAATATATGGAACAAAATCCTCTTCAAAAAACGCGTATAGAGGTCGTGGACGCCCTACGTGGTTTTGCCGTAATGGCTATTATTCTGGTCCATAACTTGGAACATTTTATTTTCCCTGTTTATCCGGCAGATTCACCGGAGTGGTTGGAGGTTCTGGACCAAGGAGTTTTGAATGTGGTGTTTAGCCTTTTTGCAGGTAAGGCATACGCCATCTTTGCCCTTTTGTTTGGTTTTACTTTTTATATTCAAACGCAGAATCAAAAGCGGCAGGGGAAAGACTTCGGTTACCGTTTCCTGTGGCGCATGGTGCTGTTGGTAGGTTTTGCCACGTTGAATGCCGCATTCTTTCCGGCCGGCGATGTCTTGTTGCTGTTCGTTGTGGTGAGTCTGGTCTTGTTCTTTACGCGTAACTGGTGTGACAAGGCTATTTTGATTGCCGCCATCATATTTTTGTTGCAGCCGGTTGAATGGTACCACTATCTGGCCGCTTTGGCCGACCCGGCTCACCGCTTGCCTGATCTCAAGGTGGGCGAAATGTATGCGGAAGTGGCGGAATACACGAAAGCCGGGGACTTTTGGGATTTCATTGGGTGCAACATTACGTTGGGGCAAAAGGCCAGTTTGTTGTGGGCCGTGAATGCCGGGCGTTTTTTCCAGACGGCAGGGCTGTTCCTGTTGGGCTTTTACATCGGAAGAAAACGGCTTTTTGTGTCATCCGAAAAGAACCTTCATCTGTGGGTAAAGATATTGATTGTTTCCGCTCTTTCCTTTGCACCTTTATATACGTTGAAGGAACTGGTTATGGGACAGGACGCTATCGTACAGCAAACCGTGGGTACTGCATTTGACATGTGGCAGAAATTGGCTTTCACGCTGATACTGATAGCATCTTTCGTGCTCCTTTACCAAAACAGGAGGTTCAGCGACGCGGTCGGCAATCTGCGTTTTTATGGAAAGATGAGTCTTACGAATTATATAAGCCAGTCTATAATAGGATCGGTCATTTATTTCCCGTTCGGTCTTTATCTTGCTCCTTATTGCGGATATGCGGTGAGTTTGTTGATTGGAGTTTTCACGTTCCTGCTGCAAGTATGGTTTTGCAAATGGTGGCTGTCCAAGTATAAACAAGGGCCTTTGGAGCGTATCTGGCATAAATGGACTTGGATAGGAACGGATAAGAAGTAAGCCGCCTTTTGGGAATAAAGAAGGACGATTGAACCACTGCGTCCCGTCCGGATAAATACGTCGATAAGAGTTTTTTCCTTTTATCGGCGTATTTTTGGTTTATAACATGTTAATATGAGTTAATTATTCGGGGGGGGTAAATAATTTGTCACTGATTTATTACATTTGTAAGACAATTTAATAGGTAAACAGCTAAATATATTGCAATTTATGGATAAGCATATTATCGGTGAAAATGCGGGTAGGGTATGGCGTCTATTGAGCAGTGACGACCAACGTCGTTGGGAGTATTCGGAGATAAAAGACATCTTAGGATTGAATGATGCCGAACTGGGCAGTGCCATTGGCTGGTTGGCTCGTGAGGATAAGATACAGTTCGAGTTGGAACATCATAACAGCAAGGATGAGAAGGCCTATTTGTATCTTATGCTGAATGTATATTTTTGATTGTATGGTACGGTCGGGATTTGCCTCTCTTCAGAAGAGGTGCACTGTCCATCCTTGTCGGGAAGTAGGGATTGAGAAAAATAAAAAGTATGACATAATGGCAATTATTCCAGAATCCTCTATGCGAAGCGATATCGGCAAAAGTACTTCTGATTTCTTAGAAGAGCAACTAAATATTTAGAAAAGGAATATATTTTCGCTTTATTAACCTTTTGATCGGTACGGAGTAAGGCTATAAAATACAGTTTGCCAGGAAAATGGAAATTTCCTGGCAAACCATATGAGTCGTAAAAATCGTTTGGTAGAGGAGATATATCATTAGGGGATTATTCGCCTACTTCCACGCGGATGATTCGGCTGCCGTCGTCCGACCATGTATAGTGCAGTGCGTTCGAACGGAAAGGTTGGCCGTTGACTTTTGTTTCTATATATCTTTTTTTCGTTTTGAAGTTATAAGTAGCGTAGTGTCGATAGAAGTCTGTCTCTATTCCTGGTTCGCGGAAGTCTTGCCGGTAAAGCGAACCCATTTCTATGCTTTGGTTGCCATTCTCTTCCATGAACTTTATATCGCTTTCAAACCAGAAAGTTCCGGATATGATTTGTTCTGAACGGATGGCATCTTCCATTTCTGTTCGACCTCCCTGTGGGTAGAAGCCTTGTACCAATTCCGCACTGGTAAAGCGTAGTTCGGGTTTCTTGTCATACACTACAGTGAAAGGTTTGTTGTCAAGTATGATACGTTCATTGCCCGCATGGCAGTAAAGTACGGCTTCGACATCGGCTTTGGCTATGAAGTTCTCGCGGTCGATTTGGAAGTCTGGAGTAGAAGGATGTACGGAAGTCTCCACAATACCGTTGAAGGCATCCGTACGGCCAAAGATGTCTGTTTCGCTGAAGTCATTGTGTGCGTAACGGAGGGCAATCCCCCACGAGCCGTGGTTGAAAGAGTTATTGAAAGACAAAGGGATATCCGGAATCTGAGGAACGGATACGGAAATACTCAGGTCTGCCTGCACACCTGAGTTGGCCACGTAGTAGCAGTCCGTCATCTCTATCTCGCCCAAATGGGCATCCAAAGTCAAGTATGCCCTTGTGTCTTCTGCATAGAGTAACAAGCGTGGATTAGCTTTGCCTGTCGTCTGTGCCTGAAGTTCATCTTCTGCGATGAGATAGGGGCGCACATAATAAATGCCGGGGGCAAGGTCGGGCAGTTCGAAAGTCTGGGATTGCTCGTGCCCAGACAAGAGTTCTTCGCCCTTGAGGTCGTAAAGGGCATTGCCCGGTCCCAGTACGTTGTGCTGTCCGATAAGCAGTCCGCAATATAGTTTGAGGGCTTTGGGCGCACCGTATTCTCCCTCTTCCGGATTACGGTTGAACGTTTCGGTGGGGGCATTGGTGCGGGCGTAGACCGTGACGTAGCTTTTGCCGTCCGGGCCTTTCCCATACAAATTTTCAGAGTTGTCCAAATAGACGGCACTTTCGCCTGTAATCAGCCTGCGGATAGTTTCCAGATGGTTTAAGTTGCATACGGCATCATATTCAGGGAACAAGGCTTGTCCATCGTAAACAGGCTGACCCGCATAATCGCCAGAAGCAACCTTGCCGATGAAATCTCTCCCGTACGATTTAAGGTTTTCCGATAAAAAATCTATGTTCAGACTGAACGACAGGATGGAAGAGGCCACGGCGGAGAAGGGGTCGGAGGAGGTCTGACTGTTTCCGTATGGGGACTGTAGGGCGTAGGTACGGTGCTTTGTATTTCCGTTCGCAGTCCCTGTCAGGTAGATGTTCCCTCCCTTTTGTTGTACGATATAAGTATTGGCATTGTATTCGGAAGATGTGCCCATTAAAAATGTCGTTACATCGAACCGGTCATCCACGAAAAACGTAAGCGTGGTGTGCGAGTTGAAGCCATCTACAGAGAAGGCGGCCACATAGCCTCCCCCCAGGCTGTCACGGTTACACACGAAAGTGGCAGTTGTCTCATCGTTGATGCGGCTGGCGATGCCCCACTTCCAATGCATCTTGTTCAGGGCTTCTGTTGGGATTGAGCCGTATGCCCCTACGGTTTGGGGTTTGCCGCCGTTTTCATCGTCTTCGCAGCCCGTGAAAGTGAAGACGGAGAAGCATAGCAGAAAAACGTAAGATAACTTTTGAATATTCATAGTCTCATTTTTTATGAAAGGTTACTGCATTAAGGTGCTGGCTTAGGGCTTTTCCCCATTCCCGGCTTCTTCGCTTTGCAGGATGGCTTGTGCAGATTCGTCTCCCAACTCGGCCGCTTTCTTCAGATGGGCCAGACCTTCTTCACGTCGGTTCAATTTGAGTTGGCAAATGCCCATCAGGCGGTAGGCATCTCCGAACTCGGGATTCAGTTCCGCGCTCTTTTTTGCGGAAGAGAGTGCTTCAGCAAATTCCCCGATACGGTAATAGACCACGGCCCGTTCGGCATGATATAACGGTTCTTTGGGTTCCATGCGTATGGCCCGGTCGATATCGTCGACGGCTTGTTGGAACATGCGGCATTGCATTTCTGCCTGTTCGCGACGGTAGTAGAAGTAGGCTGTGAGTTCATCGCCCATTAAATGCTCGTATTCATTCAGATCCAAAATAGCATCCCGGTAGCGGCCCAAGGCGAGCAAAGTGTTGGAGCGCTCCAACAATGCCGGTGCCGCATCTTTTAAATAAGGTTTGCTGAAACATGCCACGGCACTGTCTTGCAATGCCAGTATCTGTAGCGTATCGGCTCCTGCCATCCGTTTGCATTGGGCGGCGTAGAGGAACAGGTTGGCCGAACGCATATTGGTTCCCGTCAAGGACAAGTATTTTTCGAAGGCCTTTTCGTAGTCTTTGAGTGCATAGAGCGTATTGCCCTCCTGAAGTGTATAGAGGGGGAGAGGATTTTGCTTGTAGGCTTCTCCAGCGAGTGAGAGTGATTTGTTCATGTCCCAGTCTTTATACACCGTGTAACCGGGTTTTAAGTTCAATTCGTATAGCAGTTTGCTGAATGCATAGTACACTTCGTCTTTTTTCTCGGCCACGTCCATGGCTGCATTCATATCTTCTTCAGCGGCTGCATAGTTGCCGTGTGCCATGTAGAAATCAGCCCGTTGGGTGTAGGGTTCGCTGCTTTTGGGAAATTGTTCCGCATAGTCGTTCAGGTACTGGTTATAGGTGGCGGAGTCCGAACGGGCGGCCGTCATGAACAGGAACGTGCGTATATCCGCTTCATCGGCCGGCAGTGCCTTACGGATGTGGATGGCATTTAAGTCGTTGTCGGCCGAAGACATGCCGTTGGTGCAAAGTGTGTTGCCGTATGCGACACTGACGGCGTAGGACGTTGTGGCGGAGGCGTTGGCTTTCCGCTGTATCATTCCCAATACTTCGCCTTCTTCATCCATGACCGGACTGTTCAAGTACTTTTCGTCCAATGGCCGACCTAAGGTGTAGTAACCGTATTTCTCGTTGAATTTCTGAATGTCGTGCAACGTGTCGTTCACACACATTTTGTTTTCTTTTGTCGGGTAGGGGAGGACGTAGACGTGTTCATGTTTCACGCCCATACGGTCTGAAATGGTCAGTGCCGGAGTATCCTTGTCGGTTTTTACCCGGAACTTCACCAGATCGTATAATGAGCTGACTCCCACGATGGCTTCCACTTCGTATTCCTTTCCTTCTCCGCTGACGACTTTGGCTTTGCTAGCTTGTTTGAACAGTTGGTAATCGGCTAAAGCTGTTCCGTTCTTGTCGATGAAAAAGCCGCTGCCGGATTGCAGCATGTCTCCTTTTTCATTCATGGTCACGATGCTGATTTGTGCTTTTGCCGCCTTTTTGAACCATTTGGGATTTTGGGCAACCAAATGGCCGCCCAAAGTAGACAGGCAAGTCAATATAAATATGATCTTTTTCATTTTCTATAGGATTGGTTAAGCAATTCTTTAGCGTTATTGATGGCCGCATCGGTCAGTGTGGTGCCGCTCAACATGTGGGCGATTTCCTCCACGCGTCCTTTTTCGTCCAGTTGGACGATATGGCTGCTAGTACCCTCCGCGTGGTCTTCCTTGTACACTTTGTAATGCGTGCTGCCGAGAGCCGCGATTTGGGGCAGATGGGTGATGCTGATGACTTGTCGGTTGAGTGCCCCCATTTCCTGCATGATATGCGCCATCTTTTCGGCGATGCTGCCGGAGACGCCGGTATCTATTTCGTCGAAAATGATGGTAGGCAGTTTGACCGCCCCGGAAATCATGGCTTTCAGCGAGAGCATGACGCGCGCGATTTCACCCCCCGATGCCACTTGGGAGATAGGTTGCAACTGGCCGTTTTTGTTGGCACTGAAAAGGAAGTTGATTTTGTCGGTTCCCGTCTCGTCCGGTACTTCTTTGGGAGTGAGTTCCACTTTGAATTGGACATTCGGGATACCCAACGGGATGAGCTTTTCTTTCATCTGCCTTTCCACGACCGAGGCCGCCTTTTGCCGTAGCGAGGTCAGCCTTCCGGCTTGTTTCTTCATAGACTCAAGGGCTTGGTCGCATTGCTGTTGCAAGGCCTGTATATGTTCGTCGCTGTGTGTGATGGCGTTGAGTTTTTCGCGGTATTCCTCCTCTATTCGCAGAAGGTCTTCCAACGTGTCCACACGGTGTTTCTGTTGCAAGCCATAGATGGTGTTGAGCCGTTCGTTGACGTATTCCAGACGTTCCGGATTGAACTCGACCTGTTCCGTGCGTCCGGCAATCTCGCCGGCAAGGTCTTTCAACTCGATGTAACATGACTCCATACGTGATGCCAGTTCATTGCCGTCGGGATAAACTTTTCCTATATTATCCAAGAGATGGGTTGTTTCTTTCAAGACGTTGACGATACCGTTTTGTTCATTGTCCAAAAGGTTTTCCGCTTGATACAAAGCCAGTTTGATTTCTTCGGCATGTGTCAGTGTTTCGGCCTCTTGCTCCAGAACTTCTTGTTCTCCGGTTTTCAATGCGGCATTCTCTAATTGCTCCAGTTGGAACGTGATATAGTCTTCTTCCGTACGGGCTTGTTCCGCGGCTTGCCGCGCCTGTTGCAACGCCTTTTCCGCTTGCCTGTAAGCTGTGTACAGTCTTTTATACTGTTGCAGTTCATCCTTGTCTCCGGCCAGGATGTCGATGACGTTCAGTTGGAAGTTCTCTTTGTTCAGCAACAAGTTTTGGTGTTGGGAATGCACATCGATGAGCATTTCCCCCAATTCCTTGAGTTGGCTCACGGGAGCGGGCGTATCGTTGATGAACGCCCGACTCTTGCCGGATGCCGTGATTTCACGGCGGACGATACATTCTTTTCCGTCGAACTCCAAATCGTTGCGTTCGAAGAACTCCTGCATGCCGTAGGCACTCAGGTCGAAAACGGCTTCGATGATACATTTCGACATGCCGTTTTTTATGGATTTACAGTCTGCGCGCTGACCGAGCAGCAGGCCGATTGCACCGAGGATAATGGACTTTCCGGCACCGGTTTCTCCGGTAATGACGGAAAATCCCGGCTCGAACCTGATGTCTAACGTGTCTATTAATGCGTAATTCTGAATGAATAAAGATTTCAGCATATCCTTATTTTCTGAGTTTTTCCCAATAATTGCTTTGTGAAGCGTTGATGGCGAACACGATATTATATACTTTCTCACGTTCTTCCGCCGTGCCCTTTCCGCTGTAAATGCTGACTAACTCATCCCGTTTGATGTCGGTGAATATGACGGGGAGCGCGCTCATGCTTTTCTGGTCGCGGGCTTGTTTGAGCATTTCTATGGATTCCGTAATGGCCATGCGTGCCGTATCGGTATTTTCCGTCATGCGGTCCAGTCCCTGGCGGTGGTATTTGTATTCCAGTTGCCGGAGCGGTTCCATGGCCCCGTCCAGATAGTCGTTGATAATGGCAAAGCGGTTGCGGTCGTTTTCGAAAGCTTTCCATCCGGCATAGCCCAAGTTTTGCGAATTGTTGGCTACGTCCATGGCCATTTGCAGGATGTCGGAACCGCCGAGCGGTGCCATCGTATCCATGTCCATGCCGATGATGAGGTAGGCATAGTAGGCAATGACAGCCGTAAGGTTGTTGTCCACTTGTTCCGGGCGGAATTCCAGTTGGTCGAATTGCTGGAAAGTAAAGTTGAAATTCTCATCCTGAAAATTAAACACCGTCGTTGAATAGTTGGAGTCATACACCGGACGTGTACTCTGCACCTGTATCGACCCAGTAAATGAATTGTCCGTTTCGCTGTAAGTTTTCAGCGTGATACTGAAAGTACAGTTGATGCGTTCTTCTTCTTCGTATGTCATCCCGGTCCATTGCCTCTCGTTGATGAAAGCTGTCAGGGAGTTCTGCAACGCCTCGAAGACGGCGTCCGTCGTGTTGGAGATTTGGGAACGGTTGATGGTCACTTTGGCATTGAGTTCCTGTGCCACAGCCGGGGCTGCAATGTGGAAACATGCCGTCAGGGCCATGAATTTGAGACAGGAAGCTATATGTCTGCGTACGTCATGCATATTTATCCGGCGTTAGAAAGAAGACACGAGCCGGTCGACAATGTCGGCCGCCACTTCTTTTTTGCTTTTCAGCGGATAGACCACGGAATCGGTCCGGCTGATAATGGTTATTTTATTCGTGTCATGACGGAAGCCCGCCCCTGGGTCGTTCAGCGAATTGAGCACGATGAAGTCGAAATTCTTCCGTTCCAGTTTTTCGTGCGCATGCGCCGTCTCGTCATGGGTTTCGAGGGCAAAGCCTATGAGTTTCTGTCCCTCACGTTTCATCTGGCCGAGCGTTTGGGCTATGTCGCGTGTCGGTTTCAGACGGAGGACAAGATCATCGGCTTCACGTTTGATTTTGCGGTCGGAAGCTTGCGCAGGCGTGAAGTCGGCCACGGCTGCACATAAGATGGCCGCATCCGATTCTGGGAAATGTGCCGTGGCCTCGCGGAACATGTCTTCGGCCGATTCCACGTCGATTCGCCGGATGCCCGCCTGCGTGGTGCCGAGAGACGTCGGACCGCAAACCAACATGACTTCCGCGCCGCGTCGGGCACAAGCCTCGGCTAAGGCGATTCCCATTTTGCCCGATGAATAGTTACCGATAAACCTTACGGGGTCTATCTTTTCATACGTGGGGCCTGCTGTAATCAGGATTCTTTTCCCCTGCAAGTCTTGTCCGCCGGAAAAGTAGTCTTCCAGAACCTTGATAATATTTTCAGGTTCCTCCATGCGTCCTTTGCCCTCCAAATGACTGGCCAATTCCCCGCTGGCAGGCTCAATGATATGGTTGCCGTAACTGCGGAGGCGTTCGAGGTTTTGCTGTGTGGAGGGATGGGCGAACATGTCCAAATCCATTGCCGGAGCTACGAAAACGGGAGCTTTCATGGACAGGTAGGTCGTGATGAGCATGTTGTCGGCTATGCCATGAGCCATCTTGCCGATAGACGAGGCCGTAGCCGGTGCAATCACCATGGCATCGGCCCAAAGCCCGAGTGCGACATGGCTGTGCCAACTCCCGTCGCGTCCGGAAAAGAATTCGCTGACCACCGGTTTGCTGGTTAGTGCGGAGAGGGTGACGGGCGTGATGAATTCTTTGCCCGCCGGAGTGATGACCACTTGTACTTCAGCTCCCCTTTTAATCAATCCCCGGATGAGATAGCAGGCTTTGTAAGCCGCGATGCTTCCCGTGATTCCCAATACGATTTTCTTGCCTCTTAATGTTTCCATGCCGGTTTATGCCTTGTTCATATCCAAACGTATCTGGGTTAAAATCTGCTTGGTGTTGCGTGCGAAGTCACCTTGCAGAATCCAACTGTAATATCCGGGATCCGTACGTAACACGTCGGTGACTTTTTTTCCTTTGTATTTGCCGAAGTTGAACACGACATCACGATTTTCATCATAAACCATGCGTCCGGCAAAATCCACGTTATCCGTCATCCTGGAAAAATCGGACAGGAATGCCACGTCGTTTTTCAAGTCTTCAGGATAGTGGTCCAGTTGTGCCATCAGGACTTCGTATGTAGCCCGTGTGTCGGCCAAAGCAGAGTGGGCGTTTTCCAAATCCTTTCCGCAATAGAACTTGTATGCGGCACTCAACGTCCGGCGTTCGAGCTTATGGTAAATGTTTTGTACGTCGATGAACTTACGCTTGCGGATGTCGATGTCTATGCCCGCCCGCAGAAATTCTTCGACCAGCATCGGTACGTCGAAACGGTTGGAATTGAATCCGGCGAAGTCGCATCCCTTGATGGTATTGGCCAGTTCCCGGGCTACTTGCTTGAACGTAGGACAGTCTGCCACGTCTTCATCATAGATACCGTGAATGGCCGAAGAACTTTCTGGAATGTGCATCTCCGGATTGATTCGCATGCTTTTGGACTCTTCATTGCCGTTAGGGTACACTTTGATGTAGCATAATTCTACGATACGGTCGGTGGTGATATTGATTCCCGTGGTTTCCAGATCGAAGAAAACGACGGGATTGTTCAGATTTAATTTCATTTTTATTCTTTTAGTCGTTCAGCATCATAGGCATCAGCAGCATCAGCAGGTCTTCGTTTTCTTCCTGCTCTGCCGGGACGATTACTCCGGCCCGGCTCGGGTCGGCCAGCTCGATGATGACGTTTTCTCCCCCCATATTGTTCAGTATGTCGATGAGGAATGTACCCTTGAAACCGATATTCATCGGAGAGTCTCCGTATTCGCAGGGCACGCGTTCCTCGGCCGAGGTGGAGTAGTCTATGTCTTGTCCGGAGACTACCAACTGATTGCTTTCCAGATGCAACTTGATCAAAGCGCTGCTTTGGTTGGAGAATATCAATACGCGTTTCAGGGCGCTCAGCAAAGTAAGGCGGTCCACCGTAACCCGGTAGGGGTTGTTTTGCGGAATGACAGAGTTATAGTTAGGATAGCGTCCTTCGATAAGTCGGCAGATGAGTCGGGAAGATTCCATGGTAATGTAAGCATTACGCTCATTGAATTTCAACGTGACGTCATCCGATTCCTTCGGTAAGAGGTTTTTCAGAATCGTAGCCGGCTTCTTGGGAAGGATAAAGGCTGCGGGCTGATGGTCTTTGATACCGTAGTTTCTGTTGCGTACCAATTTGTGCCCGTCGGTAGAGACAAAAGTCAGGTTGTCGGCTTGGATATCGAAATATACCCCGTTCATCACCGGACGCAATTCGTCGTCGGCCGTGGCGAACAGGCAACGGTTTATGCCGTTGAGCATCGTTTCGGCCGGTATGATGAGGGCATTCATGTCCTCCTGCGGGAGGTTCATTTCCGGATATTCGTCGGCACTTTGTCCCACGATGTTGAAACGTCCGTTCTGGTAGTTGGCTGTGATTTCCATGTTGTCCGGATTGATATCGAAAGAAAGAGGCTGTTCCGCAATTTCTTTCATGGAGTCCTGGATGGTTTTGGCGTTGATGCAGAAACGGGCATTGGCATCGCTTTCCACAAGTTCCAGGTTGGTGATTAGCGTCGTTTCGCTGTCCGAGGCCGTAATGGTGAGTATATTATCTTGGATTTCAAATAAGAAACAATCCAAGATAGGGAGCGTATTCTTTGAATTTATGACGCGTCCAATCGTCTGCAAGCGATTGAAAAGTGCAGAGCTTGATACGATAAATCTCATAATGTGGTATTTTTAGAATTATATTCAGCAAATTTACATATTTAAGTAGAACGGAACAAAAAAAATAATTTAAAATTCGAGAAAGTAGAAAATAAGTTGTAATTTCGCATCACTAAACAGTTAATGTAGAAATATGGAAATTACAGGAAAAGTTATTGCTGTGTTACCTGAGCGGGGTGGCGTTTCTCAGCGTACCGGTTCGGAGTGGAAAGTACAGGAATATGTGTTGGAAACTCAGGAGCAATATCCCAGAAAAATGTGTTTTGACGTTTTCGGCGCAGATAAGATTGCACAGTTCGCCATTAAGATCGGCGACCAGCTTACCGTGTCTTTCGATATAGATGCGCGTGAATATAATGGCCGGTGGTACAATAGTATTCGTGCTTGGAAAGTGGAGCGTGCGACAGCTCCGGCCGAATCTCCCGCAGGACCGGTGCCTTTCCCTCCGGTTTCGGATGCGGCGCCTGTTGATTTTTCGGCAGGAGATTCTAAAGACGACCTGCCTTTCTGACAGGAACGGTGGAAGTATACAGTAATCCCGATAGCAAGAGGCTATCGGGATTTTTTGTGCTTCCTTGAACCGTGTGGGGGTATTGCAGAAGGAGTCGGACAGATTGTCAGAATGTCATTCCATGTCCTGCAGGAATCGTTTATTTGCACGTGGATGCGACGGTTTACAGAAATATGCGATTCTCACGCGGTGGGAAGAAAACGATTTGGAAGCGATAGGGTGGACGAGGCTTCCATTATGTCGGGCGGGAAAGTGCGGTCGGCGTTCGTTGGGGGAGAAGTTGTAAGTACAAAGATGGGTTGGCCAGACCATTTGACATCGGGGTTTTGAAGGCGGAGAAGCATCGAATAGAAGAAAAACGGCCGTCTGCGGCATATCGTTACCTCGTTTTCTGTTGCCGTTCATGGCCGTTTGAGGATGTCGTCTGAACAATAAGAGGAGAAAAAAATGTTATTTTGCTCCAAATGAAAAAAAGTTTGGCTGAGATTGATTCTTAATTTTGCTTAATTTGGTTCAAGTTTCCGCCAGAATGGCAAATAAGTGTATTCAAAATAGCCCTGAATCCTTCCTGAATGGATGTCGTATGCGAAAGTGTGGGTTGGGGAATCCGGCTTTTTTCTGTCAGGAAGATGGTAAAATACGGAATTCTGTTGACAAGATGAAAGCCTGCGTCTTTGTGCGGACATCTTCGTTCCATGGCTTCTGCCGTATGCCTTGGATGGGCGGGATGCATGTGGAAAGGAAGACGGCCTCCGGACAATTTGCCGGAAGCCGTCTTCGCTTGGTTTATAAAAAGAGGTAGTTACTTTATTCGTCGTAGCCTCCGCCTAAAGCCTGATACAGCTCGATGGCAGCCTGTATCTGGCTGAATTTGTTACTGATTTGCGACATCTGTGCCGTCAGCAAAGTCTGTTGGGCTGTCAACACCTGCAGGTAGTTGGTCGACGAGTTCATCATCAATGCTTGCGTACTTTTTACAGCCGTTTCCAAAGAAGCGATCTGTTTGGTGTACAAACCGTCTTTTTCTCCTGTGGCCTGTATTTTGGTTAAGGCTGCATTGACTTCCGTTCCGGCATCCAATAAAGTCTGTTGGAATGAAAGCTTGGCCTGTTCCTGCTGTGCTTTTGAGATTTTATATTGTGCACGCAACTTTCCGTTCTGGAAAATGGGTTGTGTCAGCGACGCCATGGCATTCCATATCCATTTGCCCGGATTGACCGGTAGGGTACCGAGGTCGTTCGTCCAGCCTATAGCACCGCTTAAGTTCAAGCCCGGGTAGAAAGCGGCACGCGATTCGTTGGTGGCGTAATATGCTACGGCCAACTGGGTTTCTGCCTGCTTCACGTCCGGACGGTTGGCCAGTGCGGCAGCCGGAATACCGGCCGACATGCGGGCCGGAACCTTCCAATTGTTCATAGAGCCGATGGCATACTTTTGCGGAGCTTCACCCAACAGGGCAGAGAACTCATTTTCCAAATCACTGATTTGCTGTTTCAAGTCCGTGATTTGCGTGCAAATGCTATAGTAGTTGGCTTCAGTCTGCGACACGGCTGCCATGTTGCTTTGACCGGCATTCATCAAGGCACGGGTGGTTTCGACGTTCTCCTTCCACAGTTTTTCCGTTTCCTGGCTGACGGCTAACTGGTCTTTCAGCATGGCCAGCGAGTAGTAATAGTTGGCGATTGCCGCAATCAACTGAGACTGTACGGCCTGTTTGTAAGCCTGGCTGTTTTCAAGTTGGGCTTGTGCACGCTTTTTGGCATTGTGCAGGCTTCCGAAGATGTCTATTTGCCAAGAGGCTGATACCGGAATGGTATAAGTTTGTGTGGCTTTTCCCCAATCCACACCGGCCAACGAACCTTGCGGAGCGAAAGCGAGACTGGGGATATAAGCCCATTTGGCAGCCTTCAGCGAGGCTTCGGACTGTTCGATTTGCAGTTGGGCACTACGTAAGTTCGTGTTTTGTGCCAACCCTCTTTCAATCAGAGTCTGCAGTTGGGGATCCGTGAAGATTTCTCTCCATGCGAATGAGGCTAAGCCCAATGAGTCGCCGCTTTGAGTGTTGTCGCTGCGGTACAGACCGTCAGTCTGAATGTCGGCCGGGCGTTCGTAGCTTTTGTATAGACCGCAACTGCTCAACAGAGCAGCCGTGGTCATGGTCATAATTATCTTTTTCATTGTTCGTCTTTTTCGCTTTTAAATGCACTGCGTTCTTCTAAACTCTTTTGGCGTTCTGCTAATACTTGGGCGTCTGCTTCTTCATGCAAAGGCGGACGAACCTTTTCTTGCAAGTATTGGAATACGATAAAGAATACAGGAGTAATGAAGAGTAGCGCCAAAGTACCGATTAACATACCGCCGACAACACCCGTACCCAGAGAACTGTTACCGTTGGCTCCGGCACCTGTGGCGAACATCAAAGGCAACATACCGAAGATCATGGTCAACACCGTCATCAAAATCGGGCGGAAACGTACTTGGGCTGCAGAGTAGGCTGCTTCGATAATGCCCATTCCCTTTCGGCGACGTTCCGTGGCATACTCTGTGATAAGGATAGCTGTCTTAGCCAACAGACCAATCAACATAATCACACCGGTTTGCAGATAGATGTTGTTTTCCAGACCGAAAAGCCATGCGAAGAGGAACGAACCCATCAAACCGCACGGTACGGAGAGGATAACGGCCATCGGAACTAAGAAACTTTCGTACAGACACGACAGAATTAAGAAAATCAGCACGATACAGAACACGTAGATGAAGACCGTGTCGTTGGAACCGGCTGTTTCTTTCTCTTCACGTGAGATGCCGCCGTATTCATAATTATAACGGTTGGGCATGGTCTGTGCGAATACTTCTTCAATGGCTTGCATGGTCTGGCCCGAAGAATAACCCGGAGCCGGGTTTACGTTGCAGGCAATGGCATCGAACAGGTTGAACCGGTTGGTGACTTCAGGTCCCATGGTCTTCTTGACACTGAGGAATTGGCTGATAGGAGCCATTTCGCCGTTCACCCGTACAAAGATGTTGTTCAGCGATTTTTCATCCAAACGATATTTCGGGTCAGCCTGAATCATGATACGGTATACCTTAGAGAACAAGTTGAAGTTGGATGCATAAATACCACCGCAATAACCGCCTAATACGCTTAACACTTCAGACGGAGAGATTCCTGCACGTTTGCATTTTGCCGCATCTATGTCGATAGCATATTGGGGGAAGTTCGGGTTGAAGGTCGTATATGCCATGGCTACTTCAGGGCGTTGGTTCAATGCACCGATGAACTTCATGGTATTCTGATAGAATGAAGTCAGGTCACCGCCCACGCGGTCTTGGAGCTGCAATTCGATACTGTTACCCATACCGTATCCCGGAATCATACCCGGCTGGAACGTGAAGGATTGTGCCTCTTTGATGCTTTGCAGCATGAAGTTCAGTTTATTCATGACGGAAGTGGCATCCTGTCCCTTGCCTGTACGTTCGTTCCAGTCTTTCAAACGAATGATGAAAGAACCGTAAGACGTACCTTGACCGGCGATGAAGCCGTAACCGGAAATCTTTGAATAATGGTCTACTTCCGGAATTTGCTTGATGATGTTTTCTATCTTGGCCATTGTCTTGTTGGTAGTAGCCAAACTGCTACCCGGCGACATGCTGACATTGACCATCATCGTACCCTGGTCTTCCTGAGGAACCAATGCCGTTTTGGTCGTCTTCATAAAGTACACTAACAGCACGCATGAAACAACAAGCGAGCCCCATGAAATCCAACGATGATGAATGAAGAACATGACTCCATTCTTATATTTGCTCATCATGGCATTGAACGAAGCATTGTAGGCGGCTTTTACGATACCGTTAATGCTTCTTTTGCCTTTCTTGCCGCTCGCAGGACGCATCCACATAGCACATAGCGCCGGACACAACGTCAAGGCATTCAGACATGAAATACCTACGGCTACGGCCATGGTCACACCGAATTGAGTGTAGAAGATACCGGACGTACCGCCCATGAAGGTCACAGGGATAAACACAGCCATAAACACAAGGGTACAAGTGATAACGGCCATGGTAACATCAGACAATGCATCTTTGGTGGCCAGATAGGGCGATGTGTATCCGACATCGAATTTGGATTGTACGGCTTCGACCACCACAATGGAGTCGTCCACCACCGTACCGATAACCAACACGAGTGCGAATAGTGTCAGGATGTTGATACTGAAACCTGCAATTTGCATGGCCGCAAAGGTTCCCACCAATGAAACGATGATGGAAATGGACGGAATCAGCGTACTCTTGAAGTCCTGCAAGAAGAAATATACCACCAAAATAACGAGGATGATGGCGATTACCAATGTCTCAACCACTTCATGGATAGAAGCAAACAAGAAGTCATTGGAACTCATCATTGTCATGAATTCCAGACCTTCAGGAAGTTCTTCGTTAATCTCAGACAACAATTTGGAGATTTCCGCATTTACCTCCGTGGCGTTTGAACCGGCAACCTGGAACACCATAAAGGTACAGCTCGGGTGCCCGTCTACGTTACTGTCGAAAGCGTATGACTGAGTGCCGAGTTCTACACGAGCCACGTCTTTTACGCGTAAAATATTACCGTCGGGTAAAGAACGGACTACGATATCTTCGAATTGACTGATATCGGTCAGACGTCCCTTATATTTCATGGTGAACTGGAACGTATTCGTTGAGTTCTCACCCAATGAACCGGTTGGAGATTCCAAGTTCTGTTCGCCCAAGGCAGAGGTAATGTCGGTGGGGACAAGGCCGTATTGCGCCATGACATCCGGCTTCAGCCAAATACGCATACTGTACGTGTCACCCATGGCCATCACGTCTCCCACACCCTCTACACGTTTGATACGGGGCACTACGTTGATGTCAAGGTAGTTGGCAATGAATGTCTTGTCATAACGGTTGTTAGGGCTGTACAACGAACCGATTTGCAAGAAACTGGTTTGTCGTTTGGTGGTCGTCACACCGATTTGCGTTACTTCTACCGGTAACAAACCTTGAGCCTTGCTCACACGGTTTTGAACGTTCACCGCAGCCATGTCGGGGTCTGTCCCTTGTTTGAAGTAAATAGATATATCGGCAGAACCGGAGTTCGTGGCAGTAGACTGCATGTAAGTCATGTTTTCCACACCATTGATTGCCTCTTCCAGAGGTTGGACCACACTCTTCATCACAGCGTCTGCGCTGGCTCCCGTGTAGGTGGCCGAGACACATACGGTCGGAGGAGCAATGTCCGGGTACTGCTCAATCGGCAGGGTGCCCAGTGAAATAAATCCTACGATAAGAATGAGGATGGAGATGGAGAAAGCCATCACCGGGCGTTTTATAAATATGTTACCTTTCATTGTTTTTACTTAATTTAGAATTCACTATTTACCATGATTTTGTGCACCTTGTGCTGTACCCACAGGTGTACCTTCGCGTACCAGACCGGCACCTTCGGCAATGATGACATCGCCCACGTTCAAACCTTGGGTTACAATGTATTCCGTACCATTGTTGTTGGGAGCCACTTCGATGTTCGCACTTTGGGCTTTTCCGTCTACGACCTTATAGACCAAGACCTTGTCCTGAAGTTCGAATGTAGCGGCCTGCGGGATGACAATCACGTCCTTGTAATATACCGGTACTTCTACATTACCGTTGGCTCCACTGTGTAACAGGTGAGAAGCATTGGGGAATGTAGCACGAACCTGGGCCGTACCTGTGCTGGTGTTGATTACTCCGCTGATGGATTCAACGCGACCGCTGTCCGGCAGGACGCTACCGTCGTTCAGAATCAATTTCACGGCCGGCATCTTTTTGGCTGCCTCTTCCAACGAACCGTATTGACGGGTCATATTGAGCAAGTCGTCTTCGTTGACGGAGAAGTAAACATACAGCTCGCTGTTGTCGGAGACGGTGGTCAAAGGCTGCGGGATAGAACTGCTGACCAATGCGCCCTGACGGTAAGGAAGCTGGCCTACCACACCGTCGGCCGGGCTTTTTACTACGGTATAAGACAAGTTGTTTCTTGCATTTACAACTTGTGCTTTCATTTGAGCTACGGATGCTTTTGCACTCAATAAGCTATTTTGAGCTTTCTGTAAATCGAAATCGGAAACGACTTTCTGATCGAACAGGCGCTTGGTGCTCTTGAATGTCAAATCGGCTGTAGCTTCTGCTGCTTCTGCTGCTTTCAGGTTGGCTTCGGCTGTGTTCAACGCGGCTTGGTAAGGCACCTGGTCGATGATAAATAACGTTTGTCCTTTCTTGACACGGTCGCCTTCTTGCACGCACAGACGTTGGAGCGTTCCACTGACTTGCGGATATATCTCTACATCCTGACGTCCTTCAATTCTTGCACTGTAAAGTGATTGTAATACTATGGAGTCGGTTTTTACGGTCATTGTCTTGTAAGAACCCGTGTCCATTGCTTGTTGTTGCTTATTGCAACCAGTTAACGCAACTAAGCAACAAAATGCTGTCGTTGCAACAGTCTTAATACCTCTATTCATAATTAATAAATAAAATAATAATCTCAAAAACGGTGCAAAAATACACAAACTGTGCGAGTATACGCTTGTTAAAAGTACCTTTGTTTTGTTCATTTTGGGAAGTAACCTTGCATTTTAGGAATATTCTACTTAATTTTGATTTCTATTAACGAAATAATCTCTTTATGGAAGAAAACATACGTTCGTTGTTGGCGCAGGAGTGTTTTTATTTTAGGACTTCTTTGAATTGGACGGTAGAGAGTGGGGTGACTTTAGACAAGTGTTTACTTGTAATGGTGGAGAGAGGGAAGGCTTCTGTTTTCGTAGGGGAAAATGAGTATATTTTGGAGCGGAACCAGATACTTTTCATGCGGCCTGAGTTACCGCTGAAGAAGTTGCGTTCCACGACGGATTTTTCAGTTTCGTTGATGGCTTTTCCGCCTTCTATGCTTCGGGACAGTACGGAACGTATGGAGCCTCGTTTTCTATTACTTTTGTTTACACAAGTGATTTGGGGGGTGGATACGGAAAACCGGAAACTGGTGGAGCATTTTCGGGAATTGTTTCGTTTTGCGGTTGCGGATTACGGCAGGGGATACACGCGTGAATTAGTACTGAGTTTAGTGAATGGTCTGGTGTATGGGGCTTACGAAATGTGTGGGGCTGCACGTCTGGAGAATTTGTCTTTGGACTCTTCCCGCTCCCGGGAGTTGTTCCGGAACTTTATGGAGTTACTTCATGAACATCTGACGCGTGAGCACGAAGTGCAGTTTTATGCCGGTAAACTTTGTATTTCATCCAAATATCTTACTCAGGTCTCGAAAGGGATGATCGGACGTACGCCCAAACAGATTATCGACGAAACCCTTATGCACGAGGCCATGAAGTTATTGGATAAAAACAATTCGAGCATACAGGATATCAGTGTCAGTCTCGGATTCCCTGACCAGTCTTATTTCGGACGTTTTTTCAAGCGTTTGAAACACATGTCGCCCCAGCAATACCGCTTGAGGTCGAAACGTTGACAGTCCTTTCAATATCTAAGAACTTTTGTGGACTGGAATTTTATAAGAAGCGTTCCATCGTCTTCGGAAAAGAAGGAGACGATGGAACGCTTATATTTGTAAGCCGGATATAGACCTCGTGCGAGGATTCAGGCTTTATGAATTCATGCTCATCAGGAACTCTTCGTTGTTCTTAGTCGGTTCAATCCGGTCTTTCAAGAACGTCATGGCTTCTATCGGGTTCATGTCCGCAAGAATCTTGCGCAGTACCCACATGCGATCCAGGGTCTGTTTGTCATGCAACAGGTCGTCGCGTCTTGTGCTTGAAGCTACGATGTTGACAGCCGGGAAGATACGCTTGTTGCTCAGCGAACGGTCGAGCTGGAGCTCCATATTTCCCGTACCCTTAAACTCCTCGAAGATGACTTCGTCCATTTTACTACCGGTGTCTATCAGTGCGGTGGCTATAATGGTCAGCGAACCGCCGTTTTCGATGTTACGGGCTGCTCCGAAGAAACGTTTCGGCTTGTGCAGTGCGTTGGCATCCACACCTCCGGAGAGAACCTTTCCGCTGGCGGGAGAAACCGTATTGTAAGCGCGTGCCAGTCGCGTGATGGAGTCGAGGAAGATGACCACGTCGTGTCCGCATTCTACCATTCTCTTGGCCTTTTCCAGTACGATGCCGGCTATCTTCACGTGGCGTTCCGCCGGTTCGTCGAACGTGGAGGCTATGACTTCGGCGTTGACGGTGCGTGCCATGTCCGTTACTTCTTCCGGACGTTCGTCAATCAACAGCATGATGAGGTACGCTTCCGGGTGGTTGGCGGCGATAGCGTTGGCAATATCCTTCATCAGGATGGTCTTACCCGTTTTAGGTTGTGCCACCAATAAGGCGCGTTGTCCTTTACCGATGGGGGCAAACAAGTCTACGATACGTGTAGAAAGATTGTCGTTATGTCCTTTACAAAGTTTGAACTTTTCGTCGGGGAAAAGCGGAGTGAGATGTTCGAAAGGCACTCGGTCTCTCACGTCGCTGGGAGCACAACCGTTGATTTTTGTCACTCGGATGAGCGGGAAATACTTTTCGCCGGGTTTCGGAGGACGTACGGGGCCTTCTACCACATCACCGGTTTTAAGGCCGAACAATTTGATTTGTGAAGTGCTTACGTAGATGTCGTCCGGAGAAGACAGATAATTATAGTCGCTGGAGCGCAGGAAGCCGTATCCGTCCTGCATGATTTCCAAAACTCCTTCGCCCGTCAGGATGTCTCCGAAATCGTATGTCGGTTCGGTGCCTTTAGGAAGTACTATTTCCTTTTCCGGGGCGTTTTCTGCCGCTTCGTACGAATAGGTATCGGGAAGTCCGTGAGATGTAATGTCCGGTTGTTGGCTGGGGTAAGTCATATACGTTTCATCCATGGCCGGTTCTGTCGGGATGATGGGGATGTCTTCCACCACGACGAAATCATTTTCGTCTGCAGAGAAGAAATTTTCTGTAGAAGGTGCCACAGATTCTGTTTTTTCCGTGATTTCCGGAACCTCGGCTTCTGTCACATCGTCAATTGTTTCCGCGG
The DNA here is from genome assembly GCF_000233955.1 of Paraprevotella clara YIT 11840. Classification (GTDB taxonomy): domain Bacteria; phylum Bacteroidota; class Bacteroidia; order Bacteroidales; family Bacteroidaceae; genus Paraprevotella; species Paraprevotella clara. The sequence goes on along the minus strand of NZ_JH376616.1, from coordinate 338,513 downwards.
ACTGAGCCGGAATGTCCTGCAAGATTTCCAACGGAACGTCGGTGATAGGTTCGTCCATAACCGGAAGCTGCTTTGCTTTGTCCGACAAAACAGTGGCTTGTTCCTCTGCTAATTTTGCAGCAGCTTCCAATGCCGCTTTTTCGGCTTTTGATTTCCGTCCTCTCTTTTTGGGAGCCGGGGCGGAAAGAGCTTCTGCATTGTTTTCTATTGTATTGTCAGATATTTCTTTTTCCACGATGGCTTCCACCGGCAGGTCTGCCAATTCGGGACTGATTACGGGAGTTGTTTTTTCATTTTTCAGTTCCGTTGCCTCTTCTTTATTATCGCGGGCGGCTTCCTTTTTCTTCATATCGAAGTTCTCGCCGTTGCCTTGTGAGGCACTATATACGCGGTCGGTTTCTTTCTTGCTCACTCTGACGCGTTTGCGCGGTGTTTTCGTTGTAGTGGCTTTTTGTGAGGCGGACAATATGGACTCTTCGTCTATGATTTGATAGATCAGCCCCATACGGTCTCCTTCATTAGGTGAGGGGATTCCTAAATTCTTTGCTATGTCTATCAGTTCTTCCTGAGACATGGCTTCTAATTCACTTTTCTTATGCATATGTAAGTATGTGTTGTACTTTTCTTGTATTGTACAGAGTTTATCTGTAGAATAAAAGTAGGATTCTTTTGATTGGATTTTCTTTGTTGTGATTAAAGAAAGAATACTGTGTGATTACAGTCATCTTGCATTTTGTTGGTGCAAAAGTAATGAATAATTTCTAAAAAACACGCATCTTTCCCATTTTTTTTCACTGAAAACAGAAAGTTTTCCACTTTGAAGTTTCTTTTTGCGGGTTTCATAATTAATCGTTATATTCGCGGGCAATTTGTATGGATGGAATATGGCTTTAGTGAATCCTTATTTACAGGTAGACGGTTTGACCAAGCGTATAGGTGACCGCATGTTGTTCGAACATATTTCTTTCGGCATTGCCGAAGGGCAACGGGTAGGCTTGATTGCCAAGAACGGAACCGGTAAGTCGACTTTATTAAATATAATAGGAGGAAAAGACGGATATGACGAAGGAAACGTGGTGTTCCGCCGCGACTTGAATGTGGGCTATCTGGAACAGGCGCCTTCTTATCCGCCCGATTTGACGGTCATCGAGGCTTGTTTCAGCCATGGCAATGCCGTGACCAATTTGATACGGGAATATGAAAATTGTATGAATACGCCCGGAAACCCTCGTTTGGAAGAGATTCTCGACCGGATGGAGAGGGAAAAAGCCTGGGACTACGAGAACCGGGCGAAGCAAATTCTGTCGCAGTTGAAAATACATTCTTTCAATCAGAAGATTTCCACGCTGTCGGGTGGGCAACTTAAACGGGTGGCCTTGGCCAATGTGCTGATTACCGAACCGGATTTGCTGATTCTGGACGAGCCGACCAATCATCTTGACCTGGAAATGATAGAGTGGCTTGAAGGTTATCTGAAACGTTCCAAGTTGAGTCTGCTGATGGTGACACACGACCGTTATTTTCTGGATCGGGTTTGTTCCGTCATATTGGAACTGGACGACTATACCGTATATACTTACAAAGGGAACTATAGCTATTATTTGCAGAAACGGCAGGAACGTATCGACGCATCGAATGCCGAGGTGGCGCGTGCCAACAACCTTTATCGTACGGAATTGGACTGGATGCGCCGCATGCCTTGCGCCCGAGGGCATAAGGCGCGTTATCGTGAGGAAGCGTTTTACGAACTGGAGAAAGTGGCAAAACGTAAAACGGTGGAACAGAGCGTGTCGTTGGAGGTGAAATCGTCTTATATCGGTAGCAAAATCTTCGAGGCCGACTACATTAGCAAAAGTTACGGACCGGATAAAGTCATCCTGAAAGATTTCTTTTATACTTTCTCGCGGTATGAGAAAATGGGTATCGTAGGGAATAACGGCACCGGCAAGTCTACCTTCATCAAGATTCTGCTGGGTTTGGTGAAGCCGGACAGCGGACGGGTCGTCGTGGGCGAGACGGTGAAGTTCGGGTATTATTCGCAAGACGGGATGGTTTTCGACGAACAAATGAAAGTCATCGACGCGGTGAGGAGCATTGCCGAATATATCGACCTTGGGGGAGGTCGGCATCTGTCGGCCATGCAATTTTTGCAGCATTTCATGTTTTCGCCCAAAGACCAGCAAAACTACGTGTATAAATTGAGCGGAGGAGAGCGCCGCCGCCTGTATCTTTGCACCGTGTTGATGCAGAATCCGAACTTCCTGGTGTTGGACGAGCCTACCAACGATTTGGACATTGTCACGTTGCAGGTATTGGAGGAATATTTGCGGAATTTCAAAGGTTGCGTGATTGTGGTGAGCCACGACCGTTATTTTATGGACAAGGTGGTGGATCATCTTTTGGTATTTCAGGGGCAGGGCGATGTGCGTGACTTTCCGGGCAACTACACGCAGTATCGGGAATGGCAGGAAGAAAAACAAAAGTTTGAGCGCGAACAACAAAAAGACCTGTCCTCGAAAACAAAAGAGCCGCCGGTGCAAAAGACTTCCCGTCCGGCTCATGGAGAACAAAAGCGTAAAATGACGTTTAAGGAACGTCGGGAGATGGAACTGTTGGAGCAAGATATCGCCTCACTCGAGTCGGAAAAGAAAAACATTGAGGAAGCTTTGTGTAGCGGGGCACTGTCTGTAGAAGAATTGACGGATAAGTCCAAGCGCCTGTCCCTCCTCAATGACGAACTGGACGAAAAGTCCATGCGTTGGTTGGAGTTGGCCGAGATTGAGGGGTAAAGATAAGGTGTGAAACAAGTGTCCGCTTTAGTTGCGGGACACTTGTTTCACACCTTTTATAGTTTTCAATTTCTTTTCCAACAGTTGCAGTTTACTTGTATCGTCGAGCATGACGGTCAGTGTGCCGGAGAATAGGCCGTCGTGGGAGTCGATGCTGATACTTCGTAATGAAATCTTCTCCTCCTTGCTGATGATGGACGTGATGTTGTTTACGATGCCCAAATCGTCGTTGCCGATGACCTTGAGCGTGATAGGGTATTGGCTGCCCCGCTTGCCGGCCCATCGGGCTTTGACGATACGGTATCCGAACCGCTTACGGAGTTCCTGTGCGTTAGGGCAGTCTTGGCGATGTATTTTAATGCCACCGTTCACTGTGACGAAGCCGAACACATCGTCCCCGTATATCGGTTGGCAACATTTGGCCAAAGAGAAATCCAGTCCCTTTAAGTTTTGGTCTATGACCAACACATCATCGTTCGTTTTAGCCTTGAGTTCGGCTTCCGACGGGATATTATAGTTCTCTGCACTGGGAGCCGGAGTGTGTTCTGCCAGCCCGGCCTCTATTTTTTGTTGTTCAGTGTATAAGTCGAGCACTTCGTTGACGTCCGTCGTTTCGTCGGCCAGACTTTTATAAAAGTCCGTCACGACTTTGAATCCGAGCTTTTTGATGACGTGCATCATGGTCGGCTCGTCGTATTCTATCTTTCGGTTTTTGAATTTGCGTTCCAATAACTCTTTGGCAAAAGCCCCTTGCTTGGCTTGCATTTCTTTGAGAGCCTGACGGATTTTGGCCCGTGCCTTTCCTGTTACGACGAAATTCAGCCAATCCTGTTTGGGCGACTGGTTGTTGGCGGTCAGGATTTCCACTTGGTCGCCGCTGTTCAGTTTTTGGCGGAGTGGGGCATTCTTTTCGTTGATTTTGGCACCGATACAATGGTCGCCCACATTGGTGTGGATGGTATAGGCAAAATCCAGTACAGTGGCACCTTTGGGAAACTTGAACAGGTCCCCCTTCGGGGTGAACACGAAAACTTCATCTTCATACAGATCCATTTTGAACTGGTCCATGAGCTGGAGGTCGTCGTTGTTCTCCAACGCGCTGCGTATGTTGTTGAGCCATTCGTCCACTCCGCTTTCTCCGCTTTTAATACCTTTGTATCTCCAATGCGCAGCCAATCCTCGTTCGGCTATTTCGTCCATTCGTTCGGTTCGGATTTGCACTTCCACCCATTTGTTCTCCGGCCCGAGGACCGTGATATGCAAGCTTTCGTAACCGTTGCTTTTGGGGATGGACAACCAATCCCTCAACCGTTTGGGGTTGGGTTGATACATGTCTGTGATGATGGAATAAACCTGCCAGCATTCCATCTTTTCTTTTTCGAGGGCGGAATCCAGAATGATGCGGATGGCAAACAAGTCGTAAATGCCTTCCACTCCGCAATGCTGCTTCTTCATCTTCTGCCAGATGGAGTGTATGCTTTTGGTACGCCCTTTCATGTGGAATTTCAGACCGGCCTTCTTCAGTTTTTCGTCGATAGGACGGATGAACTTTTCGATATATTCGTCACGCGATTTTTTAGTGGCGTTCAGTTTTTCTTTTATTAAATAGTAGGCATCGTGTTCCAGGTATTTCAGCGACAAGTCTTCCAGTTCGCTTTTCAGGCGGTATAACCCTAATTTGTGAGCCAACGGAGCGTATAAGTAAGCAGCCTCTTCCGACACCTTGCGCCGGGCTTCCTCGTTTTCCGTGTCTTTGATTTTGCGCATGATGTTCACGCGGTTGGCTATCATAATGAGAACCACACGCATGTCTTCGGCAAAAGACAGCAATAAGCTTCTGAAGTTCTCGCTTTCTACGCTTGGATTCTTCTCATACAGTTCCAAAATGCGGTTCAGGCCCTTGATGATACCGGCCACATCCACTCCGAATTCTCTTTCCACATCTTCCGGCGTGCAGTAGCCGCAACGTACGCAAGTATGTACCATGATACCAAGAATGGCTCCGCGCGTCAGTCCGATTTCAGAGGCTACGATTAAGGCTGTTTCCATGTCATTGAGGATAGGGTTCATGCCGAACACGTTCCTTTGAATAAGGTTACGGCGCACCGCCTCAAGCAAATAAGTTTTCAACTTTTTGCAGTCATCAGGATGAAGTATATTGCCGGAAAGTTTGAGAAGCTCCCTATATAGCTGTGCAAGTCGCACTTTTTCTTGTGCGGAGAAAAAAGTATTCTGTTCCATAATCCGCTATTTTTCTTCAAAGGTAGTACTTTTTTGCTGAAACGTTTACCCGTTTGCTTAAAAAAGCCTATATTTGAATGTTTTTTAGGGAAGGTTTAAAACGATTATATAATATGTTGACAGCAGAAGACAAGGTCTTATTGGCCGGAAAGGGGATTACGGAAGAGCAAATAGAGGCTCAGTTGCAGACTTTTAAGAAAGGATTTCCATTTTTGAAGTTGAAAGCGGCCGCTTCGTTGGCTCATGGTATTTTGGCTCCTTCGGCAGAAGAATGCAGGCATTATGAGGAAGTGTGGAAGGCTTATAAGGAAGAAGGAAAAGCGATAAGCAAGTTTGTTCCGGCTTCGGGGGCAGCCAGCCGTATGTTTAAGAATATGTTTGAATTTCTGGATGCGGAATACGATGTGCCGACCACTGATTTCGAAAAAACTTTTTTTGCGGCGATTCGTGATTTTGCATTCTACGATGAATTGGATGCGGTTTGCATGAAAAATGAAGGTCGCGGGATTGACGGTTTGGTGGCATCCGGCCAATATAAAAAGGTTGTGGCGAACATGCTTCGTCCGGAAGGTTTGAATTACGGCCAGTTGCCTAAAGGATTGCTTACGTTTCACCGGTATGAGAACGGTTCGCGCACTCCGTTGGAGGAACATTTGGTAGAAGCGGCTTTGTATGCTGCCAGCAAAGGAAAGGCTGAAGTTCATTTTACGGTGAGTGCGGAGCACAAAGCTTTGTTCAAGGCATTGGTGGAAGAAAAGCTTCCGATGTATGAAAAAGCATACGGGGTGACGTTCCATGTCACATTCTCCGAACAGAAACCGGCCACGGATACTTTAGCGACCACGATGGACAATGAACCGTTCCGTGTGGACGGTAAGCTTTTGTTCCGCCCCGGCGGGCACGGTGCGCTTATCGAAAATTTGAATGACTTGCAGGCCGATGTCGTTTTCGTGAAGAATATAGATAATGTGGTGCCGGATCGTTTGAAAGGGGATACGGTTACTTACAAGCAGGTGCTGGCCGGTATTCTGGTAGAGTTGCAACAGAAAGCCTTTGCTTATTTGCGTAAGTTGGACAGTGGGAACTATAGCCATGCGGATATAGAAGAAATCATCCGCTTCGTCCAACAGACGCTTTTCTGCCGTCGTGAGGATGTGAAAGAACTGGAAGATGCGGAACTCGTGATTTATTTGCGTAAAAAGTTGAACCGTCCGATGCGTGTCTGCGGCGTGGTGAAAAATGTGGGAGAGCCTGGCGGCGGTCCTTTCTTGGCTTACAACAGCGACGGGACGGTTTCGTTGCAAATTCTTGAAAGCAGTCAGATTGATACCCGGAATCCGGAATATGTGGCCATGTTCAAGAACGGGACGCATTTCAATCCCGTAGATTTGGTTTGTGCAGTGAAGGATTATAAAGGAAACAAGTTCAATCTGCCCGATTATGTGGACCGCAATACGGGATTCATTTCTTATAAAAGTAAAAACGGAAAAGAACTCAAGGCTTTGGAGTTGCCCGGCCTGTGGAATGGGGCTATGAGCGATTGGAATACGGTGTTTGTGGAAGTGCCCCTGAGTACGTTCAATCCGGTGAAAACGGTGAACGACCTTTTGCGTGAGCAACACCAGTAACAACGATAGGTTGTCGGTACATAATTAAGATATTCTTATGACGAAAAAGATTTTATTGTTAGGCTCCGGAGAATTAGGAAAAGAGTTTGTCATTGCGTGCCAACGCAAAGGGCAATATGTAATTGCTTGCGATTCGTATGCACATGCACCGGCTATGCAAGTAGCAGACGAGTGCGAGGTCTTCCACATGCTTGACGGGGATGCGTTGATGGCTGTGGTGGAAAAGCATAAACCGGACATTATCGTCCCCGAAATAGAAGCCATCCGTACGGAGAAACTGTATGATTGCGAGAAGATGGGCATTCAGGTCGTACCGAGTGCCCGGGCTGTGAATTTCACCATGAACCGAAAAGAAATCCGAGAGTTGGCTCATACGGAACTTGGATTGAAAACGGCGGATTATCGTTATGCCAAAACTTTCGATGAGTTGAAGGCTGCGGCCGATGTGATAGGCTTCCCCTGCATCATCAAGCCTTTGATGAGTTCTTCCGGACACGGGCAGAGCAAGGTGGACAGTCCTGCGGATTTGGCACACGCCTGGGAGTATGCATGCGCGGGGGCACGTGGCGATGTGAAAGAAGTCATTGTAGAGCAGTTTATTCCTTTCGACAGTGAAATTACGCTGCTGACGGTGACCCAACAGAACGGGCCTACTTTGTTCTGTCAGCCTATCGGTCACGTGCAAAAAGGAGGAGATTACCGTGAAAGTTTCCAGCCGGCTGCTATTTCTCCCGAAATGCTGAAAGATGCGCAGGATATGGCAGAGAAAATCACGCGTGCCCTGACCGGTGCGGGGATTTGGGGAGTTGAATTCTTCCTGAGCCATAAAGACGGCGTGATATTCTCCGAGTTGAGTCCTCGTCCGCACGATACGGGAATGGTGACTTTGGCAGGCACACAAAATCTTTCGGAATTCGAATTGCACTGCCGTGCCGTTTTAGGTTTGCCGATACCGGAAATTACACAAGAACGAATGGGAGCCAGTGCGGTCATCCTGTCGGAAGTGGAAAGCCACGGAGCACCGAAGTATTCCGGCGAGGAGGAGGTCTGTGCGGCAACGAACACTTATCTGCGTATTTTCGGGAAGCCCGAAGCCCATATAGGGCGCCGTATGGGAGTGGTGGTTTGCTGGGACAAGTTGGATGCCGACCAGGAAGCATTAAGGAATAAATGCAAAGCCCTGGCAAGTAAAGTTAAAGTATATTAATACGTAAATAAGAAATCCGGATATGGAGTGTTTTTTTCAAGAAAAGATATACCTTTGTATCCGATTTGCGACAATAGCTCAGTTGGTAGAGCATTGGCTTCCCAAGCCGAGGGTCGCGGGTTCGAGTCCCGTTTGTCGCTCTCTTATCAGCTATCTTCCATGACCGTAATAATCGCCATTGTTTTGCTCTTGGGATATTGTGCTATTGCAACAGAGCATATCACCAATATCAATAAAGCCGCTGTGGCGATGTTTCTCGGAGTTATTGTTTGGACACTCTACATGGTGGCGGGAAAACAGTATGTAGAAATGATGTACGCGGAGGAATATGCTGATTTCTTAGGCGGAAATGCCTCTAACGTCACTTCTCTTAAGAATTTTATTGCCAATTATATTTTTATCGGTCACGTAGCGGATATTTGTCAGATCGTGCTTTACCTTTTGGCTACGATGTCTATTGTCGATTTGTTGAATACGAACGGTTGTTTTGATTTCATCAGCGAGTGGATTACGACCCGTAATAGCAAGCGTCTTCTGTGGATGGTGGCTTTCATAACCTATGTCTTGTCGGCCAATCTCGACAACCTGACCACGGCTTTGATGATGTTTGCCATCGTGCGTCAGTTGTTGCCGGGGAGTCGTTTCCGCATGTATTATGGGGCGGTCATTGTGATTGCGGCCAATGCCGGAGGTTGTCTTACGGTAATCGGCGATGTGTCTACTTTGATGCTGTGGGTCAAGGGAGCGGTCACACCGTCCAGTTTTTCGGGTGCCATGTTCTTGCCGTCCATTGTAGCCGTGGCTATTCCCACTTATTTGATTTCCCGCAAGTTGCCGGAACAGATGGATATTAATACGCCTCGTATCCGCTATCGCGGGGATGATACGACTTTGACGCGTTGGCAGCGTATTTTGATGCTGTTCGTGGGAATTGGAGGGCTGTGGTTTATTCCTACGTTTCACAATCTGACCAAGTTGCCTCCTTTTGTCGGAGCGTTGTGTGTATTGGCACTTTTCAGTGTCGTAAACGAGTTGTGCAATCGGCGGTTGATCAAATCCGACCAACCTTTTTTTCGTCCTACACCACGCTTCATGCAGGCAGAGAGTATCCAGACTATTTTATTTTTTATAGGCGTAAGCATGGCTATTTCCGCCATTCAAGAGACGGGGGCACTTTATACAGTTGCCGTATGGTGCGACCAATATATTCATAATATCTACGTATACAGTTTGATATTAGGAGGAATTTCCGCCTTTTTGGATAACGTGGCACTTGTGCTGACCAGCATATCCATGTATGATGTGGTAGGGATGGCGGAAAGCATTCCCGGTATGGATCCAGAATACCTTCGTTCATTCGCGCTGAATGGTCAGTATTGGCAATTAGTAGCTTATAGCGGAGGAATCGGCGGTTGTTTGCTTTCCATCGGTTCCACTGCCGGATATGCGTTGATGAAAAGTGAGAACGTTTCCATTTGGTGGTATTTCCGTCACATATCCGGCAAGGTTATGGTGGGGTGGCTTGCCGGCCTTGGAGTTTACTTTTTTATTGATTCGTTTATCAGATAAGAGATAGAACAAAATAATATGCAGATAAACAATACGTTATTTAAGAGGAAAATACTGTCTTTTACGTTGATACAAGTCGCTCTGTTGAGCTTTTTGCTGATTCTTTCCGTGGCGGTGCGTCTTGTGCTTTATCCTCTCAGCTATCTTGAATCCTTGCCTCTTTATTTTATTGTGGGATTCTTCTTTTTGTGGGAGATGCTGCAATTCTTTTTAGTTTCAAGGGAGGCTTTGGAAGATAGCCGGAACATATTACGGTATTATCGCCATGGTATCCTGTGGCGTGTCGGTATATCGTTGCTTGCCGGAGGGTGTATCAGTCTTTTCTTGTCTGCGCAACCCTTGTTTACGGCTTTGCTTTTTTTGATGTTTCTGGTGGCTGAGTGTATTTTCGATATGATATTTTATCGCCGTTTTCTGAAAGAATAGAAAGAAAGGGCCGCCCGGATGATGGATAAGAAGCGTATCGCCCAGTTGTTGGAAGTTTTAGGGAAGGGGCTTTTTGAGAAAGAACATGTGCTTTCCCTGTCCCTTTTGGCGGCAGTTGCCGGTGAGAGTATTTTCCTGCTCGGCCCTCCCGGAACGGCAAAGAGTATGATAGCCCGGAGACTGAAATCGGCTTTCCGGAACGGTCGTTCTTTTGAATATCTGATGTCCCGTTTCAGTACACCGGATGAGATATTCGGGCCGGTGTCTGTTTCTGCCCTGAAGGACGAAGACCGTTATATGAGAATGACCGAAGGGTATTTGCCCACAGCCGATGTGGTTTTCTTGGATGAGATATGGAAAGCCGGACCCAGCATTCAGAATGCTTTGCTTACGGTGTTGAATGAAAAAGTATATCTGAACGGCAAAGAAGAAATGAGGCTTCCGCTGAAGTTGGTGGTTGCTGCCTCCAATGAACTTCCGGCCGAGGGGGAAAATCTGGATGCGTTGTGGGATCGTTTCCTTGTCCGTTGTGTGGTGGGAGGCATTGCCGATAAAGAACTCTTTAATTTGATGATTTCTTCTACGGTTCAGTCCGAGGTGGAAGTGCCGGATGTCATACGCTTGTCTGCTGATGAGTTACGCGTGTGGGCCGAAGGGATAGATGCGGTGGAGATACCGGTTTTTGTATTTTCATTTGTTCATATATTTCGCAGGCTTCTGACGACTTACAATGTATCGGCAGAAGAAAAAGGAGAGTCCCTGTTTTATGTGTCCGACCGCCGTTGGAAGAAGATGGTACATCTGTGGCGGACTTCTGCCTTTTTGAACGGTTGTTCCGTCGTCCATTTGGCAGATTTGCTTCTGTTGCAGGTCTGTGTATGGGATACTCCGGCTCAGGAGATTGTTTTGGAGCGCCTCTTGACCGACGCTCTTGTGGCAGCCTGTGAAGAGCATGTCGGTGTTCCCCTGTTGTCAGACCGTTTGGCTGCATTGAAAGAAGGGGGGATGGGTGTTTCGGAAATGCATGTGGCTTTTAAGGTGGTCAAGGCTTTTTTCTATCAGATACAATCCATGTATCCCGGACGTACAGTGCTGATTTATACGAATGAATACGAAGCGTTGAGTCCGGACCAGCCGATACCTTTTGTGTTGGTTACAGACCGTCGCAAAACCGGAGCGCAAATACTGCGCAAGTATGAGAAAAGCCGCCATCCGGATGTTTTTCCAAAGGATCTGCTTCAAGTGGTTCGTACTATGACCGGTTTGCAGGTGAATGGACGGAAATATGAATTGCTTCGTGAGGCAGGGGAGGACGGTGAAAACGCAGTGCCCCAGACAGAAGTTTCTTCTCGGATGACTTTTTCATCAGCGATGGCCGAACGTATCGTGGCCGAATTGGGCGAGGTGTCAGCCCGTCTGGAACAATGGCAAAGGGAAGAAGCAGAATATGTACAGACACATTTGTTTTTACAAGACAGGCAAAGGGATATATTGAAAAACGCTTTACGTCGTGTACGTTCTGACATAACCTCTCTGGAAATCGAAAGTCAGGAATTGAGCCATGCAGCCGGCAGGAAATTATCATGAGGGATATGAGCGCGTGCGCCAATTGTCCGCTCTTTTTCTGAGGCGTTTGCATGAAATAGCCGGTGAGGTTTATGCAGAGGTCTTGTCGTCCGGTGTCATCCGTCCCGAAGAGATGGAGGAAGAAATACAGCGCTATTTCGCCAAAAAGAAATCAGGTTTACAAGACGTATATTCCTATTATGGGGAACAGTGGGACTATTATTATCAGGTCGTTGCGGCTTCGGATGCCGACTTTTTGCCCATGTTGCAACAGGCTCGTTCCGCTTTTGTCCGTTTATATGTTCCGGTCGAATTGGATGCGTCCTATTATATGGAACAGTTGGTGCGTTATCCTCGTACGGATAGCCGCTGGCAGGCTCTCCGCCAACATTTCATAAAGAAGTGGAGGAATCTGTTGGAAGGGCGGGAACGTACGTATCAGAAGCGGCACATAGAACGGCTCTGTGAAGATTATTACCGTATGGTGTCGGCCAATGTCGGTATGTTGCAGAATGTGGGAGGAAAAGGTGAAGGGCCTTCCCCTCGATTAGCCTGGCTTCAGTTGACGCAGTCTCCGGAACTTCGCGTGAAGCTCAGACAGCTTTCGCAGGTAATCCGTAAAAGCCAATTAATTAAGGAACTGAATCACGTTTTAGGGCGTAAGAAAGTGGATGAGCAGCGTTTGTATCAAGCCATGAGCGGAAAGACACCGGTTACTTTGTTACGCTCTGCCACGCACTCCGACATTGTGGGCATTACGGAAGGGAACAATCTGAACGCCCTGCTGCCGATGGAATATTGTTTCTTGTCGGATGCCGCTTTGGAACCGATTTTCTACCGCCGTTATGTCGAAAAGAAACTGGCGGTCTTCGATGCCGTATCCCGGCAGATAGAATATGCCGAAGCTTCTTCGTACAGCGGACGCGACTTACAGAAACGGGCCAAACATGGCCCTTTTGTGGTTTGTGTGGATACCTCCGCTTCGATGGAAGGGGAACGTGAGTTATTATCCAAGGCGGTAGTGTTGAGTTTAGCCTTGATAGCCGACAAATTGCGCCGCCCCTGTCGCGTGATACTCTTTTCCGACCAAACCGAAGTCATCGAGTTGAATAACCTCTATTCCGACTTGGCCTTATTGGAGACCTTTCTATGCAACTCCTTTCATGGAGGATCCGATATGACTTGTGCGATGAAAGAATCCGTAGAAACTTTGATGCGTGAAGATTTTCGTTATGCCGATTTGCTTTGGCTTTCGGATTTTGAGATGGATCCGCTTCCTCCGATGTGGGTACAATATGTAGAGGAATTGAAGCAACGGGGCATGCGCCTCTATGCCGTGTCTTTCGGTCATCGGTCAGAGACGTCTTATCTCAGGTTGGCCGACCGTGTTTGGACTGCCGATTGACGAATGTCTTTTGAGCGTATTTCTAAAGGCACGAGATTCCCGTATTTGTGTGCGTTCCCCCGAATGGATATTTTTGAGCGATTCTCGTGGCTTTTTGATTTTTCATAATGAAAGCGTTAGCTTGATTCTATGTAACAAATATAAAAGAAAATCATGCGGATTTTAGTCTTATTGAAACTGAAATCACATGCTTTTTGCTCCTAATGTCGTTTTCTAAATCTTCAGGTTTGATGCCGAAATAGAAGAAACCCGGTTCCGGGAATCAGAATTTGTTTGATTCTGTGGCATCTATTTTGTTCACTCCGCTCGAGTTTATTTCAGTCTGGTCTGCTGTTCCGGATAGGATAAGTTTACCTACTCCGCTGTTGCGGGCTTTTAAAGAAGTACATTCCATGGTAATATGTATGGTCCCGACTCCGGAGTTCTGAATGTCAACCTTTTTACCTTTAAACTCCACGGTTTGCTTGTTTACGCCACTGCTTTTGCAAGATTGAAATAAAAATGCAACCATCTGAAAGATGATTGCATTTTCCTGTGATTCCGTTGGGACTCGAACCCAAGACCCACGCCTTAGAAGGGCGTTGCTCTAATCCAACTGAGCTACGGAACCGACCTTAAATCGGGTGCAAAGATAGAGGTTTATTTTCATTTCTGCAAGCCGGATGCGTGATTTTTTTAACTTTTCTACCGTCCGCAAAGCAGCTTATAGTCGCAGTAGGCACAAATTTTAGGTACGGAAGTCTGCCGGAAGGGAATTTCCGGATTGAACAATTCCTCCAACACACCTTGTAGCATCTTTTGGAAATCCTCTTTGAAGCGGCTGAAATCCGTCACCCGTTCACGGTTGAACACGATGGTCGGATCATAATCTTCAGCATTGGATTTGTGTACGAAGAACAGGGCCGGGGATACGGGACGCTTTTGTTCGCCTGTCATGACCCAGGCATACAGGAATATCTGGAAGATGTATGAGGGACGGTGCTCGGCGGGTTGTACCAGTTGTTCCATCGAAACGGCTTTTTCCGGTGTGCCGCCCGTTTTGTAATCCACGATACGCAAGGTTTCCACTTCCTGCCCCGTGGTTTCGTCCGGCATCCTGACCGTGTCCATTCGGTCTATTTTTCCCCCGATGTCGATGGACAGAGGGTGGCCGTCCGATATGATGTCCACACTTCGGTGGTGTTCCTGTTCCATTTCCTCCAATACGAATTGTTCCATGCGGCTGTCGTGGGCGAGCAGTTGGCGCAGGTAACTGGCCATGACCTTGCGTGCTACGAGCAGTTGCCCGTTGTAGAACACCGTGTCTTCACGTCCTTCAAAGAAGTTTTTCAGGAATGAGGCTTCTATATAAGGAAGTAAAGTTGTTTCCCCACCCTCCAGCAGTCGCTCGATGTCCTGACGACGGATGACGGGGTTACGTTCGGTCAGTTTCCGGTAGATGAGTTCCGCCGCTTCGTGGAAAATAGTGCCGAACAGTGCGTTGTCCAAGCCGTTTTGCGGGTCTTTGGGTTGCCGTATGTGTGCCACCTGTTGGTAATAAAATTTGAGCGGGCAGTCGATGTAAGCGTTGAGTGCCGAAGGGGAGAGGGGGCGCGAACTGGGTTGGCCGCTGCCATAGTTACGGCGTAGGATGTCCATGACTTCCGGCGTCTTGGCTGCTTCCATGCCGTTGTCGGCCGGTACGGCCTGGCCGGATTGCAGGATTTTCAGTTCTACGGGAAAATCCGTTTCGGCCAACAGTTGGCGCAGGAAGCGTGACATCTCGTTTTTGTTCAGTCCGTCGGTAGCGATGTTGTACATGAATGTGATACGTTCTGTACGCTGCACAAGACGGTAAAAATAGAACGCGTATACGGCTATTTTATGTTGTATGGTGGTCAGTCCGAACACTTCCCGCAGGTGGTAGGGGATGAACGAAGTGTCGTTCACGGCTTTGGGCAACATCCCTTCGTTGACGGATAGCATCAGGATATGCCTGAAATTCAGGTTGCGTGTCTCCAATACGCCCATGACCTGCAAGCCTACGGCCGGTTCGCCGTGAAAGGGAATGGTGGTCGTGCCCAGCACGGTGCGCAGCAAGCGGCGCAGGGTGGAGGGCTGTACGTCGAGCGTACGGTTTTCCGTCAGGCGGATGAAGCGGCTAATGACCTGATGGGCACGATAGAGTGCTTCGTGGTACAACTGGCTGTACACGTCGTCTTTCCGGTCTTTTTGTTGTCCGAATGCTGCAGCCAAGCCTTCGAGCAAGGAGCGGATATAGACCAATAAGGCGTGGTTTTCCGCATGCGGACAGAAGATATCCTGTTCCTCCAACAAGGCGGCGTAGGGATGGCTGCGTACGATTTTTTCCTGTTCCGCCCGGAAACAGCGGCGGTCGCGGTCGTAACCATCGGTCTGCAAGGAAAGCAAAGCGTTGATGAAACTGTACACCGGCGTGTCGGTCATGGGGAATCCCATGGTGATGTTGGTGCGTTTCACGGGATGCGGCGATGTGGCATCGGGCAGCGAATGGAGCACCGGTTGGAGCAAGGATTCGTTGCAAAGTACGATAGCCGTGTCCTGTTCCGGTTCCGTGAGGGCTGAGTCCAGCCATTGGGGAATATAGCGTGCCTGTGCATTCTCCGAAGTCGTGGCGATGAACTCGATGCGCGGCGGGTTCTTGAAGTTGTCGAAGCATGTTTCTTCCAAGGCGTTGGGGAACTCTTTCAGGTTCTGGCGGATGAAGGTCCCGGCCTCGAAACGGCTTTTCTCGCCGACGTACATCACGTCATAGTCCCAATAAAAAAGGGCTTGTCCGCGTTTCTGCAAGTAACTGAACAGCCGTTTTTCCACATCGTTGAGCACGTTGAAGCCTACAAAGACATACGTCATGTCCGCAGGGATGCGGTCGGTGCGTTCGGCAAGATGCTCCGCCACGTCTTTGTACAACGCCCCTTCGTACAGCATTCCTTTTTCTTTCAGCCGTGCGTTGAACGTGGCATAGATGTCGTCCATCCGATTCCACAGGGCGAGGAACTTTTCTTTCAGTCGGCTGTTGCCTTCGATGGAAAAGTCCTCGAAAAAATGTTTCAGGGCCTCTTCTTGGCGGGGTGTCAGGAAGTCGCTGTGGTCCAGTTCCTTGATGGATTGTATGTTGCTGAACAGTTTATGAGGATCGGCCAGATGCTTGTCGATGTCGTCGAAGTCGGATAACATGATTTCGCCCCAACCGTAGAAACGGTCGAGCGATTCCGGGTCGGGCACGAGCGCGGCATAGACACGGTGGAGCTCGCACACCGAGAGTATGTCGTCGCAACGGGTGAAGTCCGACAAAGAATCGAACAGTTCGCTGATGGTACGGTAACGTGGTGCCCATACTGGCCGTCCGGACACGGCAGCCAGTTGCTGGTTCATGAAAAGTCCGGCGCGTTTGTTGGGGAATACCACCGTAACGTCGCGCAGGTTGGTGCCGAAACGGTGTATGAGGTCTTGGGCGATAAGTCGAATGAATGTTTCCATAAAAAACAGGCGGATTAGACTTGAACTTCTTCAAGCCGGTTGTTAAGAATGTACCACAGGTAACCTTTCACGCGGCGGTCCGGTTCCATCAGGCGGAGCTGCTTCATATAGCCTCCCACCTGGTCGCGGTATTCGTCGTGCGGACGACCGAATTTGAAGTCCACCACAGTGATTTCGTCTTTGCCGAACATGACCCGGTCGGGGCGGTAAGTGCCGTATTTTCCCGTTTCTTCATAGTATTCCTGCGTCAGGATGGGGCACTCATTGTAAAGCTGCATTGTGCCGTCGAACCAACGGGCCACTTCGGGCAAGGCAAATGCTTTTTCCACCTGCTGCTTGAGTGCATCCATTTCGGGTTGTGTACCGATCAGGCCTTCGGTTTCCAAGGTGCGGAGTGCCTTTTCCACGTCGTCGCGGGTATAGATCGTAGAGAATATTTTGTGCATGAGGATACCCATGCGCCTTTTGTCGTTGCGGGAATGCCGGGGCTTGTCCGTATTCGAAAAAGCGTCTAAGAATTCTTCTGCGCGGTTGGATTGGCAGAAGTCGATACGGGCTTCGTAGGAGTGCATGACGACCGGTACCGGACGGTAATCGGTTTCCATGCGGTTGTCGGAGGTTTTGCGGCCGGAAGAATAGGATGTGACTGGTTTGCCGTAAGTAAAGAGCGATGTTTCTCCGTTTTCCCCGTCCGTCTCTTCAACGCCGTCCAACGCGCGCGGCAAGGCATGGTAAAGCAGGTCGCCCGTCGTGCTGCGTTCATCCATGGTGTAGCGCGTACGGCACCAGGCCAACAGGTTCTTTTCCGCACGGGTGAAGGTCACGTAGAGCGTGTTGAGTGCGTCTACCCTGCGTTGCAGGTGCTCCTCTTCATACTCCCGACAGAATACGGAGTCGCGCATGGCGGCTTCGATGGTGATGGGGATGACCGGCAGGCTGTCGTAGGGCGGTTCGTGCGTTTCGCACCACAGCAGGTCGTTACGGCGGTTGAAGCCCCGTGTGTCTTGTTCGATGTTCCAGTCGCAATAAGGGACGAATACCGTGTGGAACTGCAATCCCTTGGACTGGTGTACGGTGAAAATCCGGATGCCATCCACTTCACCGGACGGAATGGAAGCACCGGAGAGCGTCTCGTCCCAATAGGTCAGGAAAGAACGGAGGTCGGAAGGGTTGTCTTGCAGGTAGGCGGTCACCTGGTCGAAATAAGCGAACAGGTAGGCGTCTTCGTCGGGGATACGTCCCAGGTCGAATATTTTATAAAGCTCCTCCTGAAGTTCATAGAGGGGAAGGGTCTGCAATGCTTCCCTACGGTTCACGTAAACTTCGGGCAGGAACGTTTCGAGGGAACGGGAAGCCAACAGGTCAACATCGGCTTCTGTCGACTTTCCGCTGTGCAGGGCCAAAAAGGCCAATGACACGCGGTCTTCCGTGTCCGCCATGTAACGCATGGCAGCGATGAGCAGGTTCACGCTCAATGAACTGGACAAGAGGAAAGCCTCGTCCGATACCAGTTTGACCCGGTCGCCGAAACGTTCGGCAAAATGACGGATGATGGGGTCGGCATGCCGACGGTAACGCAGCAGGATGGCCATCTCCCCGTAGGGCAGTCCGGCTTCGTGCAGGGTACGGACCTGTTCGCAAAGTTCGTCCAGCATCCGGGTTTCCCAGTCGTCTTCTTTGTCTTTTTCGTCGAAGAAGCGGATTTGTACGTATCCGTCGTTTCCTTTGTCTGGACGGCATTGTTGGGCCACGTCGCCGTAAGCCTCTGACATTCGGATGGGAGCGTCCGGCGTGAGCCGGTCCAGTTCTTCGGCGGCAGCCGTGAACAGGGCGTTGTTGAACGCGATGATGCGGCGTTCGCTCCGGTAGTTGATGGCAAGGTTCCTTATGTCGGGGCGGTGCACGGCCATTTCTTTCTCTATGTTTTTCAGGATGGTCCAGTCTCCGTTCCGCCAACGGTAGATGCTTTGTTTCACGTCGCCCACAATCAGGTTGCCGAAGCCGGAGGCCATGCTCTCCAACAGCAGGATTTTAAAGTTCTTCCACTGCATGGTGGAAGTGTCTTGGAACTCGTCTATCATCACATGATGGAAAAACGCGCCCATTTTTTCAAAAATGAACGGAGCGTCGTTTCCTTCTATCAGTTCATGGAGCAGGATGGGGGTCTTGGCTAGCAGGAAACGGTTGTTCTCGTGGTTCAAGGCCGTGACCTCCTCGTCGATGACGCCTAACAGCCGCAAAGGGTTGAGGTGTTTCAACGCTAGCGACGCACTGGTGTGGCGTACGAGTTCTTTGGTCTGGAAGCCGCGCAGTTCTGCCAACAGTTCGCTGAAGTGGGCGGCGGCTTCAACCAAGGCCGCCACGGAGCGGTCGGCCTTGCGGAGCATTTTTTCCGCATTTTCTGCGTAGCCTTGAAGCGTACTGCCGAATTCGGCTCTGATGTTGCCGTCTTCGATGCGCCGGAGATAGGTGTCTATCGTGCCGCCCCGGCTGAATTGGTCGAAGCCGAGTCCCCACGCTTCCATTTCGGCACGGAAGTTGGCTGCCGCGCTTTGCACGACATCCAGAGAGGCGTGCAACTCGTAGTTGAGCGCGGTGCGGAGTTCGCCGATGCGTTTGTTTTCGCGCAGCACTTCGCGCATTTCGTGTTCCCGGGCCAAATAAGCCTCTTTGAAAATCCATGCGGCGAAGCTTTTCACCTCGCGGGCGATGTCCCATCGCTCGTTGTTCGAGATGCGGTCGTCCACATATTCCAGAATCCAGTTCAGGACGGTGGGGGTAAGGTGAAGGCGTTCCATGATGCGGTCTACAGCCGCATGGAGCACTTCCTTGTCGTTGAGGTCCACTTTGAGATTGGCCGTGAGGCTCAGTTCGTGTGCCAGGTTTTTCAGAACCGACTGGAAGAAAGAGTCGATGGTTTCCACCCGGAAACGGTTATAGTCGTGCAGGATATGGCATAGGGCCGAGCCGGCACGGCTGCGAATCTCTTCCTCCGGCAACTCGATGCCGTCCGCCCGGAGTTCTTTTTGGAGGGATTCCAGATAATTGGCAGAAGACGGGAGTCCTTTCCAGATGCCGTAAAGTTGCTGGAGGATACGGTCTTTCATTTCGGCCGTAGCCTTATTGGTGAAAGTGACGGCCAGAATGTGGCTGTAGGCATGGCGGCTTTCCTGTTCGATCAGCGTCTTGATGTACTGTATGGCCAGGGTGAACGTCTTGCCCGAGCCTGCCGATGCCTTGTAAACAGTCAGACTGGATTTCATGTCGTTCAGGGATTCATGTTCTGGTAAAGATAGCGTTTGATGCTCTTCTTGGCGGTCTTTTCAAACTCTTCGTTTTGCAGCACCACCTTGGTGATTTGCGAATAGGGCGGCAGCTCCTTGTTCAGTTCCTGGCGTGAGATGTCGATCTGCCGCCACAGGGCATGGTCGTCCAACCC
Organism: Paraprevotella clara YIT 11840; assembly: GCF_000233955.1. GTDB lineage: Bacteria > Bacteroidota > Bacteroidia > Bacteroidales > Bacteroidaceae > Paraprevotella > Paraprevotella clara. Next base: position 318,745 of record NZ_JH376616.1, on the reverse strand, counting down.
GTCTTTCAGGCTTTCGCCCAAATCAGGGTAGACAAGGGCCACCAGTTTCTCATTGCACATGATGACCAGTGATTCGTTGACGTACGGAAGGTTGTTCAACCGTGATTCTATTTCTTCCGGATAAATGTTTTGTCCGCTTGCACTGAGCAGCATGTTCTTGCAGCGTCCTTTGATGTACACATCGCCTTCCGGGTTGATGACGGCCATGTCACCCGTGTGCAGCCAACCGTCGGCGTCGAATATTTGTTCCGTGGCTTCCTGGTTTTTATAGTAGCCCAGCATGGTGTTGCGTCCGCGGCATACCAGTTCGCCGGGAATCCGTGCCGGGTCGGAACTCAGCACTTTCAGTTCCATGCCTTCGGCCGCCCTTCCGCACGACATATAAGCCGTTTCGTACCACGGGCTGTGGCAGATGATGGGGCCGCATTCCGTCATGCCGTAGGCGATGGAATAGGGGAAATTGATGGAACGCACGAACGCTTCCACCTCGGCGTTGAACGGTGCGCCGCCGATGATGACTTCCTTGATGTTCTCCCCGAAAAGGCGCAGGCTTTCCGTGCGTGCCTTTTCCTTGATCTTTTCGCTGATGATGGGGATGTGCAGAAGCAGCTTGCCCAATTTGCTGTCGATTTTCGGAAGGACTTCTTTTTTGAATATCTTTTCGATGACCAATGGCACGCAAGACATGATGCGGGGATGAAACTCTGCCACGGTGGTCATGATGACCTTGGGCGAAGGCATGCGCGTGAGGAAATACAGGTGGGCACCGAAACATACGCCATAGAGGAAGTCGTAGACCAAACCGAACACGTGTCCCATGGGCAGCATGGATACGATATTGTCGCCGGGCGCGATGCCGATGGTACGGTTGCAGAACAACACGTTGGACACGAGACTGCGGTAGGGAAGCATGACCCCTTTGGAGAATCCCGTAGTGCCCGAAGTATAATTGATGACGGCGAGCTGTTCCGGTGAGCTTTCTGGCGTGAAATGTACGTGTTCGCGAAGGAACATCATGGGAAAACGCTGTCCGAACAGGGCGTTGAGATGTTCGCGGACGAAAGAAAGTTTTTCGGAGCGGCTGTTTACGAGCGTGAAGTCCTTCACGCAAATGATGCCTTGCAAGGCAGGCATGCGGTTCTCGTTCAGGTTTTCCCACACCTGGTCGCCCACGAACAACAGGCGTGCTTCGCTGTGGTTGACGATGTGGTGTACATTATCCGGCTTGAACTCGTGCAGGATGGGCACGATGACGGCGCCGTAGGTAATGGTGGCTAGAAACGCCACGCACCAGTTTCCGCTGTTGCGTCCGCACAAGGCGATTTTGTCTCCGGGCCGGATATCGGCCGCTTCAAAGAGCAGGTGCATCTTGGCTATTTTACGCGCCACGTCCTTGTATTGCAAGCTCTCTCCGTTGAAATCCGTGAACGCTTTCCGGTCCCAGTTCTTTTTTATGCTGTTTTCGATAAGTTCTATCAGTTTGTCTTCCATATCGTTTGGACGTATATCTTGGTATCGGAGACAAAAGTACAAAAAACAAGGCATATCCGTTTCTTTGTGGGAGACGATTTTGAATTTCGGGCGTAAGTTTTTCTGTAATTTTAAGAGTCTTTCCTCTCCTGTAAGTTTCGCAAATCATCCTTCATCTTTCAGTGGATATCATAAATTATTCAAAACGAAAAGGTTACAGCCTGAAGGATGTTTCATTCATCTTTCAGCCATGTTTCAATCCGCTCCAGTGAGGGCTGAAAAAACGTTTGGAGTATGAAATATTTTTTTCTCAGCCGAACGATTTTCCAATCTCAGCCGAATGATTTTTCAATCTCAGCCAAACGATTTTTCGTTCTGCGCCGAATGAAATGACGTGTGGCTGAAGGATGCCTGAAACATCCTTCAGTTCATAACGGTTATATTATGAGTGACTTACTGTATTGCCTGAAGGATGAAAGATGTTTTTGCAAAATCCCTTGTGTGTAGGGGATGTGATAATTATGACTTTTGCCGGATATTCCAATTAAAATCCGTAATTTTGTCCGTTGAATTATAAAAACGGCGAAAGAAAATGATGGAATTAAGTAAAGGCCAAGAGGTGGCGGCTTTGTTTGATTTGGACGGAGTGGTGTTCGACACCGAGTCTCAGTATTCACTCTTTTGGGGTATGAAAGGGAAGACGTACCATCCCGAAGTGGAGCATTTTGAGAACGTGATAAAGGGACAGACGCTTGTGCAGATTTTCGACCGATGGTTTGCCGGATGCGATGACGTGCAGCGCAAGATAGCCAACGAGTTGGAGGACTTTGAACGGAACATGGCCTACGACTACGTGCCCGGAGTGGAAGATTTCCTTCGCGACCTGCGGCGGGCCGGTATCCGTACGGCTGTCGTAACCAGTTCGAACGACGATAAGATGCAGAACGTGTACCGGGCGCATCCGGAATTCAAGTCATATTTCGACCGTATCCTGACGGCGGAATTTTTCTCCCGTTCCAAACCGGAACCGGACTGTTATCTGTTGGGAGCCGAAGTGTTCGGTCTTCCGGTGACGCGTTGCGTCGTGTTTGAAGATTCTTTCAACGGACTGAAGGCCGGGCGGGCGGCAGGAATGAAGGTGGTCGGTCTTTCCACGACGAATGCGCCGGAGCAGATTCAGGATTTGTGCGACAGGGTGATTCCGGATTTTCGGGACTTCGATGTGGAAAAACTGCTTGAAATGCTCGCCTGAACGGATAATAATGATTAATTTTGCGGCCGATTTTATTAAAAAACAGTATTATGGCAGGATATTTAGTGGAGGATACGCGTAAAGTGACGACGCATCGTCTGATTGAAATGAAACAGCAGGGAAAGAAAATAGCCATGCTGACTTCATACGACTATACGATGGCTCGTATTGTAGACGGTGCCGGAGTGGATGTGATTCTGATTGGCGATTCTGCGTCGAACGTGATGGCGGGCAATACGACCACGCTTCCGATTACGTTGAATCAGATGATATACCATGCGACTTCGGTGATGCACGGTGTGGAACGGGCATTGGTCGTATGCGACATGCCTTTCGGTTCTTATCAGGTCAATCCCACGGAAGGAGTGACCAATGCCATCCGTATTATGAAGGAAAGCGGCTGCGACGCTCTGAAACTGGAAGGCGGGGCGGAAATTATCGATACGGTGAAGGCTATATTGGCGGCCGGTATTCCCGTTATGGGGCATTTGGGGCTGACACCGCAGAGTATCAATAAGTTCGGCACATACGCCGTGCGTGCCAAAGATGAGACCGAGGCGGAGAAACTGGTGGCCGATGCGCATTTACTGGAAGAAGCCGGCTGTTTTGCCATCGTATTGGAAAAGATACCGGCTGCATTGGCCGGTCGGGTAGCCTCTGAATTACATATCCCCATCATCGGTATCGGGGCGGGTTCGCAAGTAGACGGACAGGTCTTGGTGGTCAACGACATGTTGGGGATGAATAAGGGTTTTTCTCCGAAATTCCTCCGACGTTATGCCGATTTGCATACGGTGATGACTGATGCCATCGGGCAATATGTGAGCGACGTAAAAGCCCGGACGTTTCCGGATGAAAACGAGCAGTATTAAGGCGTGGCACAAACCAGTATCGGGCATAAGACCTTGTGGCATGCTGATTTCCTGAAAATCATCTTAGCCAACTTTTGTGTATGCACCTCTTTATATATGTTTTTGCCTGTCGCTCCCGTGTGTATGGGACGAATACCGGGGGAAGACGTAGGAGGAATGTGTGCATCCGTGCTGCTCTTTTGGGTGGGCGTATGTTTACCTGCACCTTTCTGCAATTACTGGTTGGATGCTTACCGGCGGAAAAATGTGGCCTTGTGGGCATTAGCCGGCATCGTATGCGCTACGGTGGCGTTTCTTTTCGATGGCCCGCAGTGGGGAAAGTGGCTGGCGAGGATGATGCAGGGGGCTTCATATAGTGTGTTCCAAATAGCTTTGGGGAGTACTTTGTTGTTGGATTTGTCCGATACGAAAAAGCGGACGGAAGCCGCACATGTCTACTATTGGTTCACTCGTTTGGCTTTGGTCTTCGGTCCTTTGTCGGGTATTGTCGTACCGATGCATTACGGTGTACGCCTTTTTGCCGGAGTATCCGTGGCTTTTCTGTTTTGCGCCGGCCTGTTGGTTATGACGATGCGTGTTCCTTTCAGGGCTCCTTTGGAACCGTCGTGGTGTACATTCGACCGTTTTTGGCTGCCTCGGGGATTCCGGCTCTTTATTCCTCTGACAGGAGTGGCCTTTTCCGCCGGATTGATGTTGGGGCAATACCGGGATGCCGGATTTTACTTGTTTTTGGCTGTCGGTTTTTGGTTGGCCTTATGGGGGCATCATCTGTTTTTTAAGGAAAAGTTGCAAACGGAGTTTGCAGTAGGATTCGTTGCTCTCGTGACAAGTGCCTCGTTATGGGGATTGGGGGGTGATATGGAAGGGATGAAATGGTGTATTGCCTTATGCCTGGGAAGTGGCCTCGGTTTTGTGACCAGCCGGTATTTGCTTTCTTATATTCGTATCTGCGAGCATTGCGAGAGAGGAACGGCACAGACTTCTTATCTTCTGGGATGGGATGCCGGACTTTTGGCCGGGTATTCCGTAGCTTTCGGGTTAGGAACGGAAGTCGGACAAACGATATATACTTATATAATAGGAGCTATATTCGTAGGAACGGGAATGTATCATTTGTTTTTGGTCAGACCGTGGTATATGCGAAACAAACGGAAATAGTGTGAAAAGAACTGTGCTAATTTTCTTTAATACGTGGAAAAAACAGATTTGTGTCAGCTCAGAAATATGTTTTTAAACATGTTTTCGATATTAGTTTAGATTTTATTATGTGTTTTTACAGAAATGTCATATCTTTGATACCCAAAAGGGGGAGCTTTGTGCACCCGATTTAAAAAATATTGAATAATTAACCTAATGGAATGTAAAGTAGGCTATATTAGAGGACACGGATTCAGCGCTTTAGAGGAGTCAGTACTCCCAAAAAGAAAGTGGCAAAAATGTTGTGTGGGTACACTGCTGGTCAACTCTCGGCCGAGAGCCGGTGACGGGAGGGGCGTGGTGTATCAAAACGATATTTATATATTGAGTGAATAATAAATCTATTAAAATATTAACCTAATGGAAATATGAAAGGCAGTAACATTAAAAGTAAAATGGGTCGTTTTACCTATTCTGCATGTGCGCTGTTCTTTGCCGGTGGTTTGTTAGTCTCTTGTGAGGACGAGCTTTTGACCGGAATGCCTTCGTGGTTGGGTAGCAGCATCTACGAAGAGTTGGAGAAGCGTGGGAATTATAAAACGATGTTGGAACTTATCAATGACAAGGATGTTTCGACCGTGGACGGAAACGGCGAGACAGAGTATGCCAGAACCTTACGTTTGACGGGTAGTAAGACGTTGTTCGTTGCGAATGACGACGCTTTCACCCGATTCTTTCAGAACAATGTGTGGGGAGCCAAGTCTTATAGCGATTTGACGCCTTCGCAGAAAAAGTTATTGTTTAATTCTTCGATGATAAACAGTGCTTATCTGATAGAGTTGATGTCGAGTACGCCTGGCGATAATCCGGCACCCGGGACTGTGATACGCCGCTCTTCTTCGTTGAACCTGTATGATACGATTCCGCAGTTGCGCGCTTCGGACATGCCGGACAACGAATATTGGCTGTATTACCGTTCTAAATATTCGGATGCGGCAACAGGAGGAATGACGGTGTTTCGGGACAATACGACAGCACCGATGGTGCATTTCCTTTCCGCTTATATGTCGAATAAGTCGATTACGAACGACGATTTGAAGTTTTTGACCAATGGAGCTTGCGACAACACTTCGGAGTCGTATATCAACGGGCAGCGTTTGGTGGAAAGGGATATTACGTGTCAGAACGGTTACATTCAGGTTTTGGAAAACGTAATGAATCCTTTGACCAATATGGCCGAGGCTATTCATAACGACGGAGAACTTTCGACATTCAGCAAGATGTTGGATCGTTTTGCCGTACCGGTATATAACGAAGGATTGTCGAATACGGTCGGGGTGGACTCTGCGTTCGTATGGCGTTATTTGAATAACGGTTTCGATGCGAACGTAAACGGAACGAACAATGCGTTGCTGACTTATAAGAATGTGGATTATGATGCAGCCAATGTCTTGTCTTACGATCCGGGATGGAACCAGTATCAGAACGGTTCGTCCAATACGCCTATGAGTGAAGACATGGCAGTCATTGTGGCTCCTACGGATGCTGCTTTCGAGCGTTACTTCCAGTCTGGTGGCGGTGCCGCTTTGATTGACCGTTATAAATATATAGACAGCATTCCGAACCATATTATCGTGAATATGCTGGACAACTTCATGAAGTATTCTTTGGTGGCTACTGTGCCCAGCAAGTTCAGTTCGGTGATGAACACGGCTCAATTGGAGATGGGACTTTCTGTGGGCGAACCGGGCGGACAGACGGGTATCGGTTCTTGCCTTATGGCCAACAATGGTGTGGTATACAAGTCTAACGAAGTTTATAATATTCCGGAATACCAGTCTGTGGCTTTCCCCGCATCTTTGAATGACAACGACCGTAACACCAAGACTGATATCATGCGCTATATCATCAATGAATTGGACTATCAGGCTTATCTGAATTCCATGGAAAGCATGTTCTTGTTCATTCTTCCTACCGATGAAGCTTTGAAAAACTATGTGGATCCGGTAGATTATCACAAGAACCAGCCTACCATTACGGAGTTTTATTATGATTATAGTCCTTCACTGACCGGTAGCCGTATCAAATGTAAACGTTATAATGCAACGAAGAATGCAGACGGAACGTTGACACGCGGTACAGAAATCACAAACCCTTGGAAAAACGGTAGTACAGAATCTGATTACGTAACGAACCGTCTGAAAGATATTCTGGAGAATTCCATCATCGTACAGGATAAGTCTGCCACTACTTCAACGGGTAAGAGCGTATGGGTCACAAAGGGCGGTTGTCCGGTCATACTCGAAGGTACGGGCGCAAACATCCGTATTACCACTCCTTATCGTAAAGAACTTGCCGACCAGAATAGTAGCAATAGCCCCTATGAGCTGAAAGTTCGTGAGGTGGAAGGTTATTATAACATGGGGCAGAATCCTGACGGTAATGGTGAGACCTTTATCGTAGATATGGAACCGGTGATGTCTGCTTCAAAATCCGTTTCTACTTTATTAAAGGAGTTGGCTACAAAGGATAATCGTTATAGCGAGTTCTCTAATATGGTGGAGAATAGCACGTTAGTATCTCAATTCTATAACATTACTACAAGCGGGTCTTCTTCTACGGGTACTGCCAAGACCATTTCCAATGGTTTGACCCTTTCGGTCATGGAGAACTATAATTATACAGTGTATGCTCCGCCTACAACTGAGATAGAGAAAATGTATGAGAATAACTTGCTTCCGGATTGGAGAGATGTGATTGAGTTGGAAGACAAGCTGGATGAAATCGAGAACAGCAATCCGGAAGAGGCAGCTCGATTGGAGGTTCAGATAGATAGCATGAATACATTGATTAACAACTTTATACGTTATCATATCCAGAATAGTGCGGTTTATCAGACAGCTCCTGCCTCATCGGGTACTTACGAAACTTCTTACATGGGAGGAAGCCGTTTTGCCACGCTTACCGTATCGAACAGCGGTCAGGCTGGTTCGGGAAGTATAGTCATCACTTGCAATGATGCCAATAAAATGGAAATTGAAGGGGAAGCTCCCCGTAAGGTTTTGGATGGCAATTACTTTGCACGTGAATATCGCTTCCGTTCCGGTGTAAGTTCAAGCGACGGTTCTGCGAGTGGACCTATTGCATGTACGGATATTGAATCGGCAACCCGTATCTTCAACTCTTCTACAGCAGTCGTACATCTGATAGACAAACCATTGCTCTATACAAAAGAGTTGTCTGATGCCTACAATGAGATTTCAGGTAATTAACCTTAATGATAAAGACAATGAAACAATTAAAATATTATTTCTTAATTTGCTGCCTGGTCATTGCCACGGTAGTGAATGCTCAGGGAATAACGAGTGTGAGTGGAACGATTTCCGACTCTTTCGGGCCTGTTGTGGGGGCTGCTATTGTTGAAATGGACGCTTCTAACCGTAACATATCTGCCACAGTGACAGACTTTAACGGTAATTTCACTTTGAAAATCAAGAATCCTAAAAACCGTTTGAAGATTAGCTATGTGGGTATGAAGACCCAGATTCTTCCTATTAATAAAAAGGTGTACCATGTGACCTTGGAGGATGCTATGGTATTGAAGCAGGTGGAAGTAAAAGCAAAGAAACGTGTGGAGTCATCCGGTTTGGCTATTCCGGAGCGCGAGGTTTCTTTTGCTTCACAGACTATTAATGCCAAGGAATTTGAAGGCTTGGGTCTTACTTCCGTAGATGAAGCTTTGCAAGGACGTATCGCCGGTTTGGATATCGTGATGAATTCCGGTAACTTGGGTGCCGGTACGACGATGCGTTTGCGTGGTGCGTCTACAATCAGTACGTTGACGAGTTCCGAACCTTTGATTGTGGTGAACGGTGACGTTTGGAATGTAGATCAGAGTAACTTTGATGTACAAAATGCCAATGATGAACAGTTCGCGCAATTATTGAATATCAACCCGGAAGATATCGAGAGTATCAGCGTTTTAAAAGATGCTGCTGCTACGGCAATCTGGGGTTCTCAAGGTGCGAATGGTGTGATTGAAATCAAAACAAAGCGCGGTAAACGTGGAAAACCGAGATTGACTTATTCTCTTCGTTTGACTGGCACCTACCAGCCGGATGGAGTGGATTTGTTGACGGGCGATCAATATACGATGTTGATGAAGGAAGCGTATTTCAATCCTCGTTTGAGTGATGCGGCCGCTGATATTCCTGAATTCAATTACATTACGGATAAGCGTGTGTTCTCTGAATGGCAGATGTTCAACAACAACACGGACTGGGTGAAAGAAGTGAAACAAGTCGGTTTGCGTCAGAATCATTTCGTTTCCATTACCGGTGGTGGTGAGAAAGCGACTTTCCGTATATCCGGTGGTTATGACCATGAGACCGGTTCTATCATCGAGCAGAAGTTGGATCGTTTTACGACCCGTATGATGTTGGACTATTATGTAAGTGACCGTATTAAGATTATCAGTGACTTTGCTTTGACTTATACGGACAACCAGAAAAACTCTGATGACTTGTTGAAGATTGCTTATAAGAAGATGCCGAACTTGGCTATTTTCGAAGAGGATGAACAGGGTAATTCTTTGGGACGTTATTACGAGATGTTGAAGGCTAAAGACGCATTGGAAGACCAACGTGGGTTGGTGAATCCTATTGCGAGTGCCAAGTATGCCAAGAATTCTTATACGACATACGCCATCGACCCGAAGTTGGAATTGCAGTATGACTTTTTGGGCATTGATGATACCAAACACCGTTTGACCTATAACGGAAAGGTGATCATGAATGTGTTCAATGCATACGAAGATACTTATTATCCGCGTGAATTGTCTACAGACAACTGGAATGCCGACGGTGTAAGCAAGGCAACGAGTTACAGTTCTAAGAGTTTGGCATTTACGACTACGCATACGTTGACTTTTGTACCTCATTTCTTGAATGAAGACCATTCATTTATGGCAATGGGACGTTTCCAATTGGTTTCAGGTACGTCAAGTGACCAGAAAACCGAAGTAGCAGGTTTGCCGAACGGTGTGGAAGCTCCGAGTGCCGGTGGTATTACTCCGGGTATGTCCAGCAACTTCAACCGTTGGAGAAGTCTTTACTACACATTCTCTGCTCACTATGCTTTCAAGGAAAGATATATTTTTGACGTATCTGCCCGTGTAGACGGTACAACCAAGTTCGGTCCGGGTAAGCGTTGGGGTGTTTTCCCTGCTGTTTCAGGCCGTTGGAATGTGGTGGACGAGCCGTGGATGGAAGGTACGCGTAAATGGTTGTCTATGCTTTCTATCCGTCCGGGATGGGGTATGACCGGTAATCAGCCTACGAAAGATTATTTGTATGTCAATCAGTATAGTGCTGCCAGCAACTATTTCGGTGCTACCGGTATGGCTCCGAATAACTTGAAATTGAACACTTTGCAGTGGGAAATGAAATATACTTGGAATGTCGGTTTCGACTTGGGCTTTTGGGATGACCGTATCAAGGCTGATATCAACTTGTATACACAGACCACAAAAGACATGTTGATGAAGGATGTGAGAATATCCAGTATATCCGGTTTCACGAATTATCCTTATCAGAACGTAGGTGACATGAACAATAAAGGTTGGGAAATCAACCTGAACACCAACAAACTGATTCAGAAAGGTAAGTTCTGGATGGATTTGAACTTCACGTTTGCCAACAACAAGAATGTGATTACCCGAATGGATCCCCGTGTATTGGAGACTTTGAACAATGACTGGGTGGCTGAGAACCGGAAACTTCTGCAACGTGTGCAGGTGGACAATCCTTTCGGTGCCATTTACGGTTATCGTTACAAGGGTGTCTATATGTATAATTATGATACTTATCTGCAGAAAGAACGCTTGGCAGCCGACGGTGATGCGGATGCTAAGGCTTTCATCGCCAACTTCAATAACAATGGCGGTTGGACGGCTCCTTTGGTATACAATGCGAACGGAGAAATCGTACGTGACATGAAGGGTGACCCGTTGCAGATGATGTTCAATTATGTATCAGGCGGTACCGGGTATGAGTTCAAGGGTGGTGATGCGATTTATGAAGATGTGAACCACGACGGTAATATCAACCAACTCGATATAGTTTACTTGGGTAATTCGTTGCCGAAGTTGACCGGTGGTTTCGGATTCAAGTTCAATTATGGTGACTGGGCTTTGAATGCACAGTTCAACTACCGTGTGGACTACGACATTGTGAATTTGGCCCGTTTGGACATGGAGAGCATGGGCTCGAACAACAACCAGAGCCAGGCCGTGAACTACCGTTGGCGCAAGGAGGGAGATTTCACTTCCATTCCGCGTGCGTTGAGTACGAGCGGCAACTTTGCGAACTATAATACGATGATCAGCGACCGCTTTGTGGAAGACGGAACATTCTTGCGTCTGAACTATTTGCAGATTTCCTATAATATGCCGCAGAAGATGGTGAAGAAAATCGGTTTGAGCGGTTTGCGTTTCTATTTGAGTGGTAATAACCTTTTCTGCTTGACGAAGTATTCCGGTGTGGATCCGGAGTTGGGTTACGGAGGATATAGTGTGACGCAAGACGAAGCGCAGACTCCGCGTGCCAAGTCATATACTTTTGGTGTCACAGTAGATTTCTAATTGATAATGCTATGAATAAGATGAAGAAAATATGGTTTAAATCAGCTTTTCTGGCCATGGTCGGAATGTCTATGACATCTTGTGGAGACTTTCTGGATATTTATCCGTTGACCATGGTGTATGAAGATAATTACTGGAATGAGAAGAACGACGTGGACCAGATAGTGACAGGTTGCTACACACGTATGCAGGATGATGATTTTGTTCGTCGCTTGTTCATCTGGGGAGAGAGCCGTTCGGACAATACACGTCGCGGTTTCCATGCTAAATTCAGTGCGACTTCGGCGGAGGGATATATTTTGAGCGAGAATATTCTTTCCAATAATGCCTATACCGATTGGTCGAGTTTCTATTCTGTCATCGACCGTTGTAACTTGGTCATCCAGAAAGCACCGGAAGTGGCAGAAAAAGACCCGAATTATTTGCCGAGCGACGTGCAGGCTACGATAGCTGAGGTTACGGCCTTGCGTGCCCTTTGTTATTTCTATTTGGTGCGTACGTTTAAGGATGTGCCTTATTATACGGAGGCCATTACCAATGACGAGCAGGAACTGAACCTTCCGGCTACGGACGGGGATGTCATCGTTCGGAACCTGATTAATGACTTGTTGGCTGTATGGCCGAATGCGTTGAAGGTATGGCCGAAGCAGTCCGGTAAGGATATCAGTTACGGACGCATCACGCAGAATGCTATCTTTGCCATGTTGGCTGATATGTATTTGTGGATAGATGATTATTCCAATGCAGAGAAATATGCCCAAATGGTTATCGATTACAAGACGGATTATTTCAAGAATAATTATTCTTCCTATTATATGGTGAATGGTTATCCTTTGATTCCGGACAATGACAATACCATTTTGTCGGCAGGTGCGGCTTATGAATATAACTTCGGTGAAGGCGGTGGCCCCGAGAGCATTTTTGAGTTGGAGTTTTCCGAAAGTACGACAGACGGTACGAAGTCGAATGACGTACCTGCAGCATTCTTCTATCGTTTTATTTCGGAAAAGGATAAAGAAATAGGATATGGACTGTTCGCACCGGCGGAAGATCTTTGGAAAGAGTTGTCTTCTCCGCAGATATTCTTGACGAACAAGGATACGCGTATCAAGGAGTCCATTCATGTGGATAACGAGTCTAATCCGGAAATCGTGGATATTGCCAAATATACTTATAGAAGCATTAATCCAAGTCTTTCTACCGGTAGTACTTTGGCTTATGTGGGACGTTTGACAAAGAACGATGTCAATTGGGTATTTTACCGGGTTAGCGACATGATGCTGATTAAGGCGGAAGCTTTGATTTGCATGATGGGAGAAGATGCCACTCAGCGTAATGACAGTTTGGGACAAGCCGCTTTTGAGTTAATCAAGGCCATTGCCGACCGTTCGGCACCGAACACGTCTTCCTCTTTGACTTACAGTAATTATTCTACAAAATCGCAATTGATGGATTTGGTGTTCGATGAACGTAGACGTGAGTTCTTGTTCGAGGGCAAGCGTTGGTTTGATTTGGTACGCCATACCCGTCGTGACGGCAATACGGATTATTTGGTAGAAGCCGTGCAGAGTAAGTTTACGGAAAATGCAGCGACTGCAACCGGTAAGTTGAAGAACATGATGGCTATTTATTGGCCTTATAATTACGACGAATTGCAGGTTAACTCTAACTTGAAGCAGAATCCTGCCTATCCGGAGGCCGGTGACTCTTATGAATCAACAGGTAAATAATTGTTATGAAGTGTTTGTTTAAAATATTAATATCCATGTGTACCGTTTTACTGTTAACGGTACAGATGAGTCTGTTCACCAGTTGTAATGACGACTTGGCAGCCGATAGCTACTATACTTTTACGGGAGAGATGATGAGTGATTTTTTGAAGAATCGCGAAGATTTCAGCCTGTTCAAGCGTATTGTCGAGCGTGCCGGCGAGATGGATTTTCTGTCGAGTCGTGGCTCCCGAACTTTCTATCCGGCCGTCAATTCCGGAGTGGAATCATTTTTGAAAGAACGTGGTTACGCTTCGGTCGAGGATCTTCCGGTCGAATTGTGCGATACGTTGGTGAAAGCCTGTTTGGTGGATAATAGCATCAAGTACACTTATAATTTCTCCGAAACGGAGCAAATAAATAATGAGCTTGATTTGCCTTTGATTATCGTGACGAACGGGGATACGGTAGATGCGAACGGGATGACGTTAAGTGTAATCAACCGTCGTTCCGCCATTATCAACGAGTTGAAGAATGACTCAGTGGACAACGGAGTGGTTCATCCGGTAGATCGCGTACTGATACCGAATACCAGTTTGGGCTCCAGTCTGTTGGACGATAATCATGATGAGTTTACGATTTATTATGAGGCTCTCAGTCGTACCGGATTGCTGGACTCGTTGATTCATTATCGTGATGACAGCTATGAAATCAGGAAAGAAAATTATCCGGAGTTCAAGACTGGAATTCATTCCGGAGGTGTCTTCAACGAGAATGACCAAGGCTACGAATATCATGCCAAGCGTCCGGACCATCGCTATCAAGGTTTCACATTACTTATCGTTCCTGATGAGGTGTTGTATGAGAAGTACAGCGATCGTTTTAACGCCAATATGACTTTGGACCAGAAGGTCGATGCGTTGTACGATTTAGCCGTTGAGAAATATAAAGATAATGCGGCTGCCAATATTTTCGGTCTGAATGAAGTGGATCCTGACGATTCTGAAGGAAGGACGTACAAAGAGAAGTATTGGAATAAAGAATCCTTGACCAGCCGTTACAACCCGTTGAATATGTTCCTGTCCTATCATATTCTGGACCGTCTGTTTGCAAGTACGGCTAAGTTGATTAACTGCTGGGGTACCAATACGGCCTATGCCAATCCTACGGAGTGGATTTCTACGTTGTTGGATTATTCCACGATAAAGTTGGAGAGAGTATATGCTACTGTGGACAAGCAGGTAGAGCATCCGGCTGGTTACTATATCAACCATAGTACGGCTACGGAGTACAATTCTTATGACAGAGTACGTGGTGCTTATTTGACGCAGCCTGACGCAGAGAACTTCTCATTGAACGTGTCCTACTTCTACTTAGACGATGTTGTGGCTTATGACCAGACGATGCGTAATAATGTGATGAATACGAGAGTGCGTGTGGATTTTTATACATTATGGCCCGAGTTGACTAGTAATGATATCCGTTTGTGCGGGAATCCGACACAGGCTTACGGTTCTCATGACAATGATGAGAATGGTGGAGAGAATGGCGGGTTCAATTATTACATTCCACCTGGCTATATGAAAAATTGCACCTTCAGCGAGAATACCATTTTCTTTGTGCAGCGTCCGAAAGTGCCTTGGTGGAACTGGGGAGGAGATGAGATTAACATTTTGGGAACGAGTTACGATGTGACCTTCCCGTTACCTGATGTTCCTCCCGGCACGTACGAACTCCGTTTAGGTTATCCCGGCATGTTGGACCGTGGTATTGCCCAGGTTTATGTGGACGGCATACCGCAAGGAATTCCTATCGATATGCGCTATCGTGCCGATGATTCACGCGTCGGAGGGCTTTATAATGGAACTACGGGTTTTCGGAATTCAGAAGAAAGTTCTTCCGGTATTTACACCAGTGAACAGTTGGAAGAGAATGCACGTACGATGAAGAACAACGGTTATTATAGCGGGCCGAAGAGTATCTTTACGGGGAATGACGGAACGGATGCTCCAAGATACAGTCCTAATAGTTGTACGCTGATGTATAATAATGCCTATACTTTCCGTCGTAAAATCTGCGATGTAGAGGTGAAGCCCCATACGGACCATAAAATTCGTATTCGTTCCGTATTCACACAAGGGAACAGAGGATGTTTCATTCTTGATTATATGGAATTGGTACCTATAAGTATTTGTGGGGCCGGAGGTATCGGTGAGGATGTTTACTAATATTCACATTTAAACGCTAAAGAAAATGAAACTAAAATATTATATACAGACAGGTGTTGTGGCGTTAGCCGCCGCAACCGTCGGTGTATCCTGTACGGATACGTGGGATGACCATTACAGTGTGAATGGTACGGTGCCCGGTGCAACCCTGTGGGAAAATATGCAACTCGACGAGAGCATTCGTCCTTTCGTGAGGGTTCTGGATTCTTGTGGCTACAAAGACATTTTGAATGCCAATCAGGTGTTTACGGTTTGGGCTCCGGAAATTACGGATGCGGAAGCTCAGGAGTGGATTGACACCTATAAGAGAGAGAAAAGCCAGGGGATAATTGATGACGATAATTCTACTTTGAATCAGTTTATCAAGAATCATATAGCCATGTATAATCAGCAAGTTTCGTCGTTGACAAAAGACGAGACTGTCAAGATGATGAATGGCAAACGTTTGACTTTGACCGGTTCCATGCTTAACGGTGAAGTGAACATGGTAGGCAACGGGGTTCCGTCTTCCAATGGTATGCTCTATAAAGTGGACGGACCCGCAACTTTCTTTCCTAATATTTGGGAACGCCTCCGCATGGATTTGGAAGGAGACAACGGGCTGGATAGTGTAGCCAATTTCTTCCTTTCATGGAATCGTATAGAACTTGACGAAGAGGCCAGTGTGCCGGGTGGTATCGTAGACGGTGAAACGGTTTATTTGGACTCTGTGATGTACAATTACAATCCTATTTTCAATCAGTTGGGTCGGATTGACTCTGAAGACAGTCTGTATTGGTTCGTAGCTCCTACCAATAAGATTTGGAAGGAGAACATAGACCTGTACCGTTCTTATTTCGAGTATCATCAAAGTTTGGGAGAAGACGGCGACTCTTTACAGAACCTCTATTCTAAATTTATGTTCCTGTACAGTTCGTGCTTCAATGTAAGATCGCAGGAATTGCCTTTCAACGAAGCGAATCCGGATTCCATCGTTGCCACGACCTATACTTCTTTTTATCCGGATTGTTCTAAGTTCGAATGGCCGATGCAGGCTGGCGGTTTGCTGTATGGCCTGACACCTCAGGAGTGCAGTAACGGTCGTTTGTATAAGGCTACGGATTGGCGTATTCCTCCTACCAAATTGATTTATATGACTCCTGTTCAGGTTGAAGCGGAATATGCTAATAATTATTCGACAGTGACGCTCTCGGGCGACTCGACTTCCATTCAGGTAAATGCAGTAGAGGCAACCAATGAGAAATTCAGAGTGTCGGGAGGTGGTTACTTGGTGGTAAGGGATGCCCGTTCGGGCCGTACCAACCAGCCGGAAATTACCTTTAAGATTCCCAGTACGCTTTCCAACTGTCCGTATGACATCAAAGTCGTGTTTGCCTCTCCTTTGGCCGGAGACTCTTTGGCTAAGGAAGACGCACAGTTGAAGCGTCAGTTTACAGCTAAGATCAGATATTATTCGTCGAGAACCGGCGATATGATTGAAGGGAGCAATGCCGTGACTTTGTGCACGGATGTAGATGTCGATGCCACGAAGATGGATACCGTCACGGTAGCGACAGGATTTGAATCTCCGGTTTGTAACTTCGGCGAGGAAGATCCCAGGGTGCTGCTGACCATACAATCTATCAAGGGACGTACGGTACCGGACGGTTACAGCAAGGATTTAGCGATAGACTGTGTGATTTTCGAGCCACGTCCTACATCCGGATCCGGAAGCGATGAAAATTGATTGTAGAACAATATTAGAGCATGAGTAATGAAAAGATATAGATTCTATTGTTTAGCATTGTTGATGGCAGGTACTTTGGGGGGCTATGCTCAGGAAGAGGCTGCTACCGACACCGTGACTGCGGCCAGACCTGCCAGTCCGATAAAGAAAAATGTAAAGACACGTCCGGTCAGCGGGCGAGTGTTCGCTGTGACATCCGGCACTCCTTTGGGTGGAGCCTTGGTCAGCGTGAGCGGTTACGACGGTTACAGTGCGTTGACCGAAGAGGACGGTACGTATAAGCTTGATGTGCCGGAGTACGCTACGGCATTGAAAATCACGGCACCGGACTATAATACGGTTCGTGTGGGTATTAACCAATCCGGTAAGTTGCGCGATGTGACGATGTATTCGAATGCCATGCGTTCGGCATACGGTGCGGATGACAATATCCTGAATACGGTGGTGGCAGACAAGTTCGATTATAGTCCGTCCTTGAATATCACATCCGAAATCGGTGACCAGTTGGGTGCCAATGTCCGTACGATTTCCCGTGGAGGTACGCCCGGTATCGGAAACTTCATGATGATGAACGGTATCAACTCCTTGCACAGCAACGGTCAGCCGTTGATCGTGATTGACGGGGTTATCGTAGATCAGCAGTATGACCGTACGATGGTTCATGACGGCTTCTACAATGATATTCTGACATCTTTCAACGTGAACGAGATCAAGAGCGTGAAGGTGATGGCCAACGGTACGGCTATTTATGGAGCCAAGGGAGCCAACGGAGTGATTCTCATCGAAACGAAGCGTAACACGAGTTTGGCTACGAAAATCGACGCCACGGTGTCGGCCGGCATTACCTTATTGCCGAAATCGCTTCCGATGATGAGCGGTTCGCAGTTCAAGACGTACGCTTCGGACTTGTTGAAGACAACGGGTACGAACCTGTCGGAATTCCAGTTCCTGACTTCCGATCCGAATAATTACTATTACAATAAATATAATAACAACACGGATTGGAACGATGTCATCTACCGTGAGGCTTTCTCGCAGAATTATGGCATTACGGTACAAGGAGGTGATGAGGTGGCCAGCTATTTCCTCGCATTGGGGTACAATGGTGCGCAGAGTGTATTGGAAGACAATGATGTGAACCGTTTGAACATCCGTTTCAATACGGATATAAACATGTTCAAGCATTTGTTCATCCGTTTCGACGCTTCCTACAGCAACGTGACGCGTAACCTGAAAGACCAGGGTGCGCCGGAGAATTACGATGAAGGAACGGTGACTTCTGTCAATTATCTCGGTTTGGTGAAAAGCCCGATGCTGAGCCCGTATGCTTATTCCAACGGTAAGATTTCCGATGTGGCATTCGACAACAGTGACGAGGACTATCTGGATCAGGCTTTGGCTTCGATTGGTAATGTGAATTATCGTTTGGCCAATCCTGCTTCTATCAACGAGTACGGTACGGCTCAGAATAAGAATTACTTTGAGAACTCTTATTTGAACATCGCCATTACTCCGAGATGGCAGTTCAACAAGCATTTGTCTCTCAGTTCTTTGTTCAGCTATACGTTGACGAATACGAACGATAAGTACTACGTGCCCATCAACGGTGTGCCTGACTACTATGTTTCTTCTATCGGTCTTACGGTAGAAAATGAAATCCGTTCGCTTTATTCTTCGCAGAATTCGATTACGAGCGATACGAAAATAGAGTGGGGAAATCAGTACGGTGCACATAGTATAGACCTTTTGGGAGGTTTCCGTTATATGAACGACCGTTACAAGGTAGACACGCAGTTGGGTTACAATACGGGTAGCGATAAAACGCCGTTTATCAATGATACGCAAAACAAGACGACTACCGGTAGCACTAACGAATGGACTTCAATGAGTTGGTACGGTCAGGCCCGTTACGATTACAGAAAGCGTTATTTCGTAGAAGGTAATTTGGCCATCGAAAGTTCTTCACGATTCGGTAAAGAAGCGAAAGACGGTTTCAAATTGGCGGGTGTACGTTGGGGCGTTTTCCCCGGAATCCAGGCCGGTTGGGTGTTGTCCAATGAAAGTTGGTTCGATGTGCCGGGAATAGACTATGCCAAATTTACGATGGGATATGATGTGAGCGGTAACGACGGTATCGACTTTGATGCTACCCGTACTTATTTCAAGAGTATCTTGTTCCAGAATCTGGCCAATGGTTTGGTGTTGGGTAATTTGGGCAATACGGAAGTACAGTGGGAGACAACCCGTCGTTTCAGCTTCGGTACGGAGTTGAATTTCCTGAAAAACCGTTTGAACTTGAAAGTAAACGTGTTCAAGAGTTGGACAGACAACCTGTTGACTTATCATGAACTGAACTTCATTACCGGTTTGGAGAACAACTGGGTGAACGGAGGTTCTTTGGAGAACAAAGGGTATAATATTACGGTGAACGGCCATATCATCGCCACCCGTAACTGGAACTGGGAATTGGGTGCCAGTGTCGGCCATTACAAGAACAAGCTGACGGCTTTGCCCGACGGGCAGGATTATGTGGATGCCGAAGTTTACGGTGCTACCATCCGCTCTCAAATCGGCCAGCCGGTGAATTTGTTCTATGGCTATAAGACCGAGGCTACCGCATCCGGTACGCATGTATATGCCACTTCGGAAGAGGCTAAGGCCGACGGTTTGTACATCTTGGGCGAGAACGGTATCGACAAGACCTACTTTGGGGCCGGTGACGTGAAGTTTGCCGACAACGGAGATAAGGAAATCAACAAGGCGGATATGCAGGTCATCGGAGATCCGAATCCGGATATTTACGGTAACATCTTTACTTCTTTAAGTTATAAGCGTATCCGTTTGGATGTGAACTTCAATTACAGCTTGGGCAACGATGCCTATAACTACTTGCGTTCGCAGTTGGAAGGCGGAAACCGTTTCATGAACCAGTCGATAGCGATGGTGAACCGTTGGACGTATGAAGGACAGAAGACCGACATGCCGACGGTGATGTGGGAAGATCCGATGGGCAATGCCCGTTTCAGCGACCGTTGGATCGAGGATGCCAGCTATCTTCGCTTGAAGTCTATTACGTTGAGCTATGAGCTACCGCTCAACAGCACTTTCATCCACGGTCTGACATTCTGGGGACAGGCAAACAACGTCTTCACCGTGTCTAAGTATTTGGGAGCCGATCCGGACTTCTCTATGAGCAACAGTGTTTTGGAACAAGGCATAGACCGCGGTCTGTTGGCTAACAGCCGTAACTTTATGCTCGGTATTAAAATCAACCTTTAATTCAGTCTCTTATGAAACTCAAATCTTATATTTTTCAGATTGCGTTGGCGGCTGTCGGAGCAGGATTCTTAGGAGCCTGCGAAGACATGCTTGAACCGACTTCGGATTATGTGATATACGAAAACGGCAGCCATCTGACTACCCCGGCCGATACTGCCACTTCTCTGATCGGTATTATCTATAAGTTGCAGGCTATCGGTGACCGTACCAACCTGTTGGGCGAGGTGCGGGGCGACCTCGTTACTTTGACCACTCAAGCCAATGCCGATTTGCGTGCGTTAGCCAACTTCGAAGTGACGGACGAGAATAGGTATAATAGTCCGCGTGATTATTATGCAGTGATTAACAACTGTAATTATTATCTTGCATACGCCGATACGGCTGCATACGACAATCGTGGCAATCAGATTTTTGCGAAGGAAATGGCTCAGGTAAGATCCATCCGCGCATGGGCTTATCTGCAATTGGCGTTGAACTATGGCAAGGTGCCTTTCTACACCGAACCGTTGCTGACGGAGCAGGATGCTGATGATGTCAGTCTTGACGTGAAGGACCGTAAGGACATTGAAGCTATCTGTGATTATTTCATCAACGACCTGAAGCCATACAGCAACACGCCGTGGCCCGCTTTGCATAAGGTCGGTAGTCTTTTTATGGCCAACTGTTACTTCCCGGTAGACGTGGTGTTGGGCGATTTGTACCTTTGGAAAGCCTCTTGCCAAGGGACGGATGCCGGACGTGCATATTACCGCGAGGCTGCCAAGTGCTATTTCCGTTGGATTATGGACACACGTAACGTCGGAGACGGGTTCTCGAAGCCTGTTTACTATGTCTCCAACTCGTATTCGGCTCATTGGGTAGAGTATACTTCAAGTACGGGAACTTCTTATGGGTGGTCTTATTCAATTCCAGGACAGAGTCCTTCTATATATGGGACGGAAACTTTCACCATCATTCCGATGGACTCGGCAGCCAGCCAGGGATATTATAGCGAAGTGCAGACTTTGTACAATTCTTCGACCAATGATAATGGTGCTTACATTACTTCGACGAATTACAGCATTACACCGTCTTTGCACATGCAGGAGATCAGCCGGGCACAGTCTTATTCTTTCTTGGACAAGAATAATCGCCCGATAGACGCTGTTCCTGATATGATTGAGGAGGAACCGTTGTTAGAAGGGGATTTGCGTTTGGCCGCCCAATGGCGGTCGAGAACCGTCAACATTACGACGGGAGGAGCTGCGGATAAGTTTACGATGCAGAATATCTACAAAGTAAACCAGCGTAACATCGGGATTTATCGTGAAAGCAATGTCTGGTTGCGTTTGGCCGAAGCTCTTAACAATGGCGGGTTCCCCCGTATGGCATACGCCATTTTGGCTACGGGAATCAGCAAGGACGTGGTAGACGACAGCGTGTCCGTATATTGCAACGATGCCGATATGGCATTCCTCAACGAGCTGAATTCAGCCAACAATTATTTCAATACATTCCAGACCCGTAACGGCCGTCTCGGTGAGGACGGCGGTAGCGCTACTGATGCTTTCAATACGGTGGGGCTACATTCACGTGGTTGCGGTTATGCTGAGTTGGATCCGGATTATGCGTATCCGATGGTGGATTCTTTGGATAAGGATGGTAACCGTATCAATGGTTATACGGGACAGAGCCGTAAAGATTGGGCTTATCTGAATCTGGCTGCAGAGCAAGCCTGTGTGGACAGTATGATCATCAATGAGAATGCGTTGGAAACCTGTTTCGAGGGTAAACGTTTCTATGATTTGATCCGTTTTGCCAAACGTTACCGTAACAATGCGTGGGTGGCCGACCCGGTCAGCAAGCGTGGAGGTAAGGAGAATCGCGATGGGGCACTTTACAATAAGTTGATGTTGGAGAACAACTGGTTCCTGAATTGGAAAGGCCAGATAGGAATGTAATTGTTTTTGTTTGTTGTTTAATATAAAGGCGGGGAGTGCGTTTGTGCATTCCCCGCCTTTATTTATGGATTTTATAGTATATTGTAATACAAGAGAATAGAAATGGCTATTTTTCTGCGGAAAGCCAGAAATCGTTCGCCTGAGATTGATTTTTCATTCTGCGGCGAACGATTTTCCGGGATGAGGAGTTCGATGTCGAGACAGTTTTTTATTGAAATTCTTCCTATTCTGAAAAAGAAATCGTATTTTTGCCAAAATTTTAAAGTAACGCGAAAGTAAAATACGATATATGGCAAACCGATTCGCAGAACGTACGCAACTGAACCTCTCCGATGTGAACAAAGAGGTGTTGAAGATGTGGGATGACGCAGATGTCTTCCATAAGAGTATGACAGAACGTGAAGGCTGTCCTTCGTTTATCTTCTTCGAAGGTCCTCCTTCAGCCAACGGGCATCCGGGTATCCACCATGTCCTGGCACGTTCTATCAAGGATACGTTCTGTCGTTTCAAGACCATGAAAGGTTTCTTAGTGAAGCGCAAGGCCGGCTGGGATACCCACGGGCTTCCCGTGGAATTGGGCGTGGAAAAAGAATTGGGCATCACGAAGGAGGATATAGGCAAGACGATTTCCATCGAGGAATATAACCGTAAGTGCCGCACGAATGTGATGAAATATACGGAGGAATGGACCGACCTGAGCCATAAGATGGGCTATTGGGTGGACATGGAGCATCCGTATATCACTTACGACAATAAATATATCGAGACGCTCTGGTGGCTGTTGCAACAGCTCTACCGGAAGGGCTTGTTATATAAGGGATATACGATACAGCCTTATTCGCCCGCAGCCGGTACGGGGCTGAGTTCGCATGAGCTGAACCAGCCCGGTTGTTACCGTGACGTGAAAGACACGACGGTGACGGCACAGTTCCGGATGCTCGATCCGCGCCCTGAAATGACGGGGTGGGGTACGCCTTATTTCTTGGCATGGACCACTACGCCTTGGACGCTTTCGTCCAACACGGCATTGTGCGTAGGGCCGAAAATAGAGTATGTATGCGTGCGTACTTATAATATGTACAGCGGTGAACCCGTAACAGTGGTGCTGGCCAAGGCGCGTTTGGGGGCTTATCTGAACCCGGAGGGTGAGAATATGCCGTTGGACGGTTACAAGTCGGGGGACAAAGTGATACCTTATCAGATTGTGGGTGAATACCTCGGGCCAGATTTGGTCGGTATGACCTACGAACAGTTGTTCCCTTGGGTAAATCCCGGGGAAGGGGCTTTCCGCGTTATCCCCGGAGATTACGTGACGACGGAAGACGGTACGGGTATCGTGCATATCGCTCCGACTTTCGGTGCGGACGATGCGCAGGTGGCCAAGGCCGCCGGCGTTCCTCCCATGCAGTTGGTCAACCGCAAGGGTGAGTTCCGTCCGATGGTGGATTTGACCGGTAAGTTTTATTTGTTGGACGAGTTGGACGAGGACTTCGTGAAGCGTTGTGTCCGTGTGGACGAATACAGGAAGTGGGAAGGCCAGTTCGTGAAAAATGCCTACGACCCGAAGAAGACCGACAAGGACGAAACCCTCGACGTGGCGCTCTGCATGGAACTGAAGCAGCGCGGAATGGCATTCAAGATAGAGAAGCACGTGCACAACTATCCGCATTGTTGGCGGACGGACAAGCCGATTCTGTATTATCCGCTCGACAGTTGGTTCATCCGCAGTACGGCTGCCAAGGAACGGATGATAGAACTGAACCGTACCATCAACTGGAAGCCGGCATCCACCGGGACCGGACGTTTCGGTAAATGGTTGGAGAACCTGAATGACTGGAACTTGAGCCGTAGCCGTTATTGGGGTACGCCGTTGCCGATCTGGCGGTCGGAAGACGGTGAGGAAATCTGTATCGGTTCGGTGGAGGAATTGTATGCCGAAATCGAGAAAGCGGTAGCGGCCGGACTGATGGCTTCCAATCCGCTGAAAGACCGTGGTTTCGTTCCGGGCGATTACAGTCAGGACAATTATGACAAAATAGATTTGCACCGTCCGTTTGTGGATGAGGTCGTTTTGATTAGTCACACGGGTAAGCCGATGAAGCGGGAGACCGACCTTATCGACGTGTGGTTCGACTCCGGTGCCATGCCTTACGCCCAGATTCATTATCCGTTCGAGCATAAGGCAGAGTTGGATAACCGTACGGTTTATCCTGCCGATTTCATTGCAGAAGGTGTGGACCAGACCCGCGGTTGGTTCTTTACGCTGCATGCCATCTCTACGATGGTATTCGACAGTGTGGCTTATAAGGCTGTAATATCCAACGGACTTGTACTCGACAAGAACGGGAACAAGATGTCCAAGCGTTTGGGTAATGCGGTGGATCCGTTCGGTGCGATAGAGCAATACGGTTCGGATGCCGTACGTTGGTATATGATTACCAATTCTTCGCCGTGGGATAACCTGAAATTCGACGAGGCCGGCGTACAGGAAGTCAGCCGTACGTTCTTCGGCAAGTTGTTCCAGACTTATTCTTTCCTGACGATGTATGCTAATGTGGACGGTTGGCATTATGCCGAAACCGATGTGCCCATGAGCGAACGTCCGGAAATAGACCGTTGGATCTTGTCCGAGTTGAATACATTGGTGAAGAACGTGGATGCTTGTTACGAGGATTATGAACCGACGAAGGCCGGACGCCTGATTCAGGATTTCGTGATAGATAACGTGAGCAACTGGTTCGTCCGCCTGAGTCGTAAGCGTTTTTGGGGCAGTGCGATGAGTACGGATAAGCTTTCGGCTTATCAGACGTTATACACTTGCCTGGAGACGGTGGCCAGACTGATGGCACCCATCGCTCCGTATTATGCCGACCGTTTGTATCATGACCTGACGGCTGCAACCGGTCGTGCGGAAGCAGAGAGCGTGCATTTGGTCACATTCCCGGTTTGCGATGAAACGAAGGTGGACAAAGCGTTAGAGTATCGTATGGAACTGGCGCAGCAGATTACGTCCATGGTCTTGTCCTTGCGCAAGAAAGAACGGATTATCGTGCGTCAGCCCTTGCAGTGCATTTCCATACCGTCGGGCGATGCAGAACGCCGTGAAAGCATAGAAGCCGTGAAGCAGTTGATTCTGGACGAAGTGAACGTCAAGGAATTGCAGTTTGTAGAAGGCGATGGCATGTTGGTGAAGAAAGTGAAGTGCAACTTCCGTACGATGGGCAAGAAGTTCGGTAAACTGATGAAGAACGTGGCCGCTGCGGTGGAGAGCCTGACACAGGAACAGATAACTGAGTTGGAACGCGAAGGCACGCTCGGCGTGGCCTTGGAGAGCGGCGAGGCGGTAACCATCGAGGTGGCCGACGTGGAGATTTTCAGTGAGGACATTCCCGGTTGGACGGTGGCCAATGAAGGCAGCCTGACGGTGGCGCTCGATATTACCGTGACGGATGCGCTTCGCGTGGAGGGTACGGCCCGTGAATTGGTGAAGCGTATACAGAACTTGCGTAAGGAAAAGAATTTCGAGATTACCGACCGTATTGCCGTGACGCTTTCCCATGCGGAACAAACGGACAAGGCCGTGGTGGAATACAGAGACTATATCTGTGGTCAGGTTTTGGCCAATTCGCTTACCGTAGCGGATAAGGTAGACGGTGGTGTGACCATAGATTTCGACGATTACACCGTTGAGGTAAAGATAGACAGAGAGTGAGTGAACATTATTAACCCTAAAATAAGAAGTATTATGACAGAGAAAACACGTTATAGCGATGAGGAATTAGCCGAATTCAAGGAGCTGATCCTGAGTAAGCTGGCAGTGGCGCGTGAAGAATATGAAACCATGATGGGGACATTGATGAACACGGACAATAACGGAGTGGATGATACGTCGCCTACTTATAAGGCGTTGGAAGAAGGTGCCAATACGCAGACCAAAGAGGAACTGTCTATGTTGGCGGCTCGCCAGCAGAAATTCATCAAGGGGCTTGAGGCTGCCCTGATACGTATCGAAAACAAAACCTATGGGATTTGCCGTGAGACCGGTAAATTGATTCCCAAGGAACGTTTACGTCTGGTTCCTCATGCGACATTGAGCATAGAGGCTAAAAACATGAAAAAGTAATGGAGGCAGAAGGAAAAAGCAGTTGGGGATGGCTCACTCAGGGGCGTTTGGCTTTGTTGATTATCTTCTTGGTGCTTGTCATAGACCAATGGATTAAGATTGCAGTCAAGACCCACATGTATCTGCACGAGAGTATTCGTGTGACCGATTGGTTTTACATTCTCTTTACGGAGAATCCTGGCATGGCATTCGGGTGGGAATTTTTCGACAAGCTTTTTCTGACTTCCTTTCGTATCATAGCCGTGGTCGTCATTGCGTATCTCCTTTACAGGTCGATACGCAAAGGCGTGCCTACGGGTTTTGTCGTCTGTTTGTCTCTGGTTTTGGCCGGGGCGGCAGGAAACATCATAGACTGCGTGTTCTACGGATTGATATTCAACAATCCTCCCGTACCGTTCACGGCCCATTTCGTACCGTTCGGGACGGGGTATGAAAGCCTGTTCCACGGTCGTGTGGTAGACATGTTTTATTTCCCCATCATCGACACTTATTGGCCGGAATGGATGCCATGGGTGGGAGGGGAGCATTTTATTTTTTTCAGTCCGATATTCAATTTTGCGGATGCGGCCATCAGTTGCGGCATCATAGCCTTGTTGATTTTTTATCATAAACGTATTTCCCAATAACTCTCAAACGTTTCATGTCAAAGTTGTTGCGTAAAGTTTTTGGTGCTGTGGTAGCCGTTCTTTTGTTTCCGGCATGTAAGCCCGGCGTACCGTCCGATCTGATTCAGCCTGCGGAACTGGAAGATTTGCTTTATGACTACCATATCGCACAGGCTATGGCAGAGACCCGGCAAGACAGCATGAACTTTAAGCGTTACAGTTACGTGCAGGCCGTGTTTGAGAAATATGGAGTGAGCGAGGCCGAATTCGATTCTACGATGGTTTGGTATGCCTCGCATGCCACTTATCTGAACGACATTTATAAAAAGTTGCAGGAGCGTTACAGTACGCATGTTTCGGCATTGGGAGCTTCTACGGGAGAGAATGATATCTTTGCCCATTTGGATGCCCAAGGGGATACGGCCAATATTTGGCAGGAGCGTGCGTTCAGAATTCTGAAACCGCGTTTTATGGAAGACCGTTTGCTGTTTACCATGACAGCCGATACGACCTTTCATAAGGGGGACGCCTTGCTCTGGCGCTTCGATTCCCGCTATATATCCCACGGACGACAAAATGAAGCATACGCCGGCTTCTATGTGACGTACGACAATGATTCCACGGCGGGCGTTACGCAAAGAATTTATTCCAATAACCTGATGCAGCTTCGTTTGGAAGGTGACACGGCTCATGCGATTCGAGAAATAGGCGGATTCGTGTATTATAAACCTTCGGACGAAGACAAAGAACCTCGCCTGTTGTGGCTTCGCGACATTATGCTGGTCCGTTTCCATCCCCAGCCGGTAGTTGTGGATACAACGGCGGTTGCTGCGAAGTCAGACAGTATGGACGTGGCATCGAAAGATTCGGTGTTGCGGGTGGTACCGGCGGATACGGTTTCCCGTCGTCTTTCTCCGACGGAATTGAGGGAAAGTCGTCCGGTGGAACGATCCATTCATGTGGTAAAGGAAAAGCCTTATCGTGTGATTCGTAAACCGGGGGCTACGAGAACCGGACGAAGAGGCCATTGAAACCATAAAGGGACAAGCGGCCTTGAAACATATTGCTTTCCATAAAGTGTACTGGCCATCAGGGCGTTTTGCGGTCATGCCGGTGATAACGGTCGATGAGAAAGGCTTTTATCAATCCTATTGTATCTTGACGGGAGAAATGCCTGCTGTGATATGGAATGGAGGCATAGGTTTGTTATTGCCTCCCGATGTCGTTCCGCAACCTAGCGACTGTATTGCCGCCTTGTTACGGAAAGCGAATCCGGATATAGGTCCGGATGCTTTGCGACTTTGGAGAGCCGACGGATTGCCAGCCGATGCAGATATTCTTACTCCTGTCATCCGATGGTATCCCGTCTTCTGAATTCAGCGCATACGATGGCTGTGGCTACGGCTACGTTCAGGCTTTCCGATGTATTTCGTTCGGGAGGATAGTTGGGGATGTACAGTTTCCGGTTGATGAGTGATGCAACGTCCCGGCTGATACCTTTGCCTTCGTTCCCCATGACAATCAGTCCGTTGGGACTTAGTTCCGTGCCATACATGTCATTTCCGTCTAAAAATGTTCCGTAGACCGGTATGTCGGCATTGGCTGTCCGTAGCAAATCTGTCAGTGAAAGGTAGTGTACGCAAACACGTGCCATGGCTCCCATGGTGGCCTGTACGGTTTTGGGATTATAAAGGTCGGCCGTGTCGGGAGAGCAGAATATATGTTCGATGCCGAACCAGTCGGCTATACGGATAATCGTACCCAGATTGCCCGGATCCTGCACGCCGTCGAGTCCGAGGCAGAGTTGTTCTTTCAAGAGATGTTCCGGTGCCCCTCCGGCCGGGCGTTGACGGAATACGACCAACACATCCTGCGGATTCTTTTGCAGGCTGGCTTTTTGAAGCTCTTCGGCCGATACTTCTTGGATTTCACACCCTTTACGGGCGAGCGTTTCCACGGCTTCCCGTCGCGTATCCAGCCATTCCTTTCGAGCTGCGAGAAAGGCGCAGTCGAAAGCCGGTAGCAGGTCGTCTACCAGTTTATGTCCTTCGGCAACGAAGAGTTGACACTCTTTGCGGAATTTTTTCTGTTCGAGAGAGCGGATGAGCTTGATTTTGTTTTTGCTGATCATTTCGGTTCCAATTATACTGCAAATCTAAGAAGTTATTTCGGAACCGGCAAAATAAATCAAAACCAAAAGCGGCCTGAAGATAGGCTGCGGTCCGGTGAAGCCAAATCAGAAAACTTCGTTTTCATTTGTCTTTACGTCCGTCTTGCACTATCTCTTAGATAAGACAGGCTGCGGTTCGGTATGGCCAAACTTGAAAAAACTTTGTTTTTCGTTTGTCTCTGCACTTACCTTGCACTATCTTTGTATCCCAAATGGCACTTATGCGGAAACTTTTATACAGTATAGTCGGGGGAATCATCATGGCATTGCTGGGCGCTTGCTCAGCTACGAAGTTCATACCCGAAGGCGAATATATGCTGGAAAGCGTTTCTGTGAAGTCGACGGATAAGTCGCTCGATGTCACGTCGTTGAAAGGATATATCCGTCAGCATCCTAATTCCAAGTGGTTCAGCTTGCTGAAAGTTCCTATGGGGCCGTACGCCCTGTCCGGACGGGATACGACCAAGCGAATCAACCGTTTCTTGCAACGGGTAGGGGAGGCCCCGGTAATTTTCGATACGGTGCAGGCTAACCGTTCAGGTGAGAACATGTTGGTGGCTGTGAACAATTTGGGGTACCTTCATGCCCGGGTGAATCAGAAGCGTGTAGTGAAAGGAAAGAAGGTGAGGCTGACGTACGAGATTGTGCCGGGAGAACGCTATCGGGTGAGAAACATCCGTTACCTCATAGAGGATTCTGTGGTGGAGCGTATTGTTCGTGAACATGCTACATTGTCATCTTTACAACCCGGAATGCCTTTCGATTTGAATGTGTTGGACGGGGAGCGCAGCCGCATCAGCAGTCGTTTACAAAACAGCGGATATTATAAATTCAATAAGGAATATGTCCGGTTTGAAGCGGATACATGTGTGGGAAACCAGAAGGTGGATCTGGATGTGGTGATACCTTTATACCGGGCATCGGCAGAAAGCGAGCCGGAACTTCACCGGCGTTATAAGATTCACTCTGTTTCCTTTTCCGGTGATGCGATGGCTTTCGATACAAGTCGTGATACTTCCCGTTTGGACAGTATGGTCTATCGCGGCTTTCCCATTTATTACAAGCATAAACTGGCTTTCCGGCCTTCGGTATTTACCAATAATAATGCGATTGAGCCGGGGCATCTGTACCGGGAACGTGATGTGCAACGGACTTATAGTAACTTCGGCCAGTTGGGGGCCGTGATGTTTTCCAATATTAAAATGGTGGAGAATGATTCTTTGCCGAATATGCTGGACGGATTCGTGACCGTGCACGAAAATAAACCGCGTTCGCTGGGAGCGGAATTGGAAGGTACCAACTCGGCAGGTGATTTGGGGGCGGCCTTGCTTCTGACTTACCAGAACCGGAATCTGTTTCGAGGCTCGGAATTGTTTTCCCTGAAACTGCGTGGGGCGTTTGAAGCCATTACCGGTCTGGAAGGTTACAGCGACCAGAATTATATGGAAATCAGTGTGGAAGCCGGTCTGACATTCCCGAATTTCAAGTTGTTCCGCTTCAATGGTCGTGACCGCGGGTTGATGCGTGCCACTTCGGAGATTTCATTATTATATGATTCCCAAAACCGTCCGGAGTTTCACCGGCGTGTTTTGACTTCGGCTCTTCGTTACCGTTGGCAAAGCCCGAACGGCTTGCTCCGCCACCGCATCGACCTGATAGACTTGAACTATGTGTTCATGCCTTGGATTTCCGAGACGTTCCGCAAGGATTATCTGGAAGACGAAACTGACCGGAATGCTATCCTGCGTTACAATTACGAAAATCTTTTCATCATGAGGCTGGGCTATAGCTTTACCTATAATTCGCAACGCAATGCAACGAGCATTGCGGATTACGGTAGCAATGCCTTGGGCATCCGTTTTAATGTGGAGTCGGCCGGAAACGTGCTGTATGGTTTCTCTAATCTCTTTGGAGCCAGTCGGAACGATCAAGGGCAATATACATTGTTCAATATAGCGTATGCGCAGTATCTGAAAGGGGATTTCGACATCAGCAAGAGTTTCCGTTTTGACGACCGTAACTCGTTGGCTTTGCATTTTGGCATAGGGGTAGCCTATCCCTACGGAAACTCCACCATCCTGCCTTACGAAAAACGGTATTTCAGCGGAGGAGCCAACAGTGTACGGGGATGGTCTGTCAGAGAATTGGGACCCGGACGTTTTACGGGGGGAGACGGACGTATCGACTTTATCAATCAGACCGGTGATATTAAATTGGATCTCAATGCGGAATACCGTACCTATTTGTTTTGGAAATTGCACGGAGCATTTTTTGTAGACGCCGGCAATATCTGGACCATTCGCGATTATGCCGAGCAGCCCGGCGGACAGTTCCGTATGCGGAGTTTCTGGCGGGAGATAGCCGTGTCTTACGGATTGGGATTCCGTTTGAATTTCGATTATTTCATCTTACGTCTGGACGGAGGTATGAAAGCCATTCATCCGGCGTATGATGATGTCCGTCACCATTATCCGATTATTCATCCGGACTTTAAGCGGGATTTTACTTTGCATTTTGCAGTGGGCCTTCCATTCTGACAAGCCACCGGCGCCCTTCCTTCCGTAAAGGGATGAGATATGCGGCCTCCGGAACGATGCGCCCTCTTTGCTGTTCCAGCGAATCGGCGGCAAGTGCTTGGCAAACGACGCAACGTACGAGTGCCGTACTGTCATTGATTTGTTGGCATTCCGTTGAACTTATGTATGCTCCTTCCGGGGCAGACCGTACGGCTTCGAGGTCGTGTTCGGTGATGTTCGACGCTCGGAAAGCTATCCATTTGCGGGAATCTTCAGTACAATTCCCGTATGCTTCATCGAAACGCAGATTGAAATAATCTTCCGCAAATTCCTTAGCTCTGCTATTTGCTTGTTCCTCTTCTTCGCTCGTACATCCGGCTGCTCCTAATCCTGTAAGCAGGCATAAAACCAGAGGCCATCTTTTCCTTTTCGTCATTTTTTAATGTTTTTACGTCTTTCGGTTAAGAACCGTTTGACCTCATCGTTTGATTTCGTATTTTCACAGCGCAAATATATGTCTTTTCCCGGCAATGGCCAATGAAAAGGAAAAACATTTTTGAAGAATCCTAACTATTTAATCACAATAAATCACTATGAGATTACAGAATTTGTTTTTGGGGATGTTCTTATGGGGAGCGGCTATTCATCCGGTTTGCTCCGCTGCGTCTCCGGTGCTTCAGACGAAGCTGCATCCGGCTGTGTATAAATCTTCTTCAGGTCCGGTCCGCCGGGTGGCTGTGACGGTAGGTTATGACGGGCAGGCCGCAGAGGTGGAATTGGCGTTAGGCAGGCAGGTGCGGCGTGTCCGCCTGGAAGAAGGAGAAAATCATTTCGAATTCGATATTCCAGACGCAGGCACAGACCGTACGTTGCCGTTGTCTTTACGTGCCGGACAGGTGTCTTGGGCTTCGGATGAAGTAAAAGTACCGGTAGCTCGGCATTGGCAGATGAATCTGGTGCAGCATACACATACGGACATCGGTTATACTCGTTCGCAAATGGAGATTCTGGCAGAACATTTGCGTTATATAGATTACGCGTTGGATTATTGCGATGCCACGGACCATTACCCGGATGCCGCGCGGTTCCGGTGGACTTGCGAGGTGGCTTGGCCTGTGAAAGAATATTTGAAAAACCGTCCGACTTCCCAGGTCGAACGTTTGAAACGCAGGGTGAAAGAAGGGCGGATAGAGTTGGGGGCCATGTACCTGAATTTTGACGAGTTGCCGGACGAACAAACCTTGGCGGCATCCTTGGCTCCGTTAAAGTTATTCCGGGACGAGGGGTTACGGGCAGACTTGGCCGTGCAAGATGACGTAAACGGAATAGCCTGGTGTTTCAGTGAATATTTTGCCGACGCGGGAGTGAAGTACCTGAATATGGGGACGCACGGGCATCGGGCCTTGATATGCTTTGACAAGCCCACAGTATTTTGGTGGGAGTCGCCATCGGGGAAGAAAATCCTGGCTTATCGTGCGGAACATTACCATCTGGGAAACTACTGGGGCGTGCACAACCCTGATGATTTCACAAAGTTCGAGCAATGCGTGTGGGATTATCTGGGACAATTGGAAGCTAAGGGATACCCGTACGACATTTGTGCCATTCAGCATTCCGGGTATCTGACCGACAACGCTCCTCCTTCCACACGGAGTTGCGAGATGGTGAAACGTTGGAATGAAAAGTATGAATGGCCTAAATTGCGTACGGCAGTCGCTACGGACTTTATCAAGACCGTGGAGCGGGATTATGCCGCGCAGATACCTGTCATTCGGGGAGCGTGGCCGGACTGGTGGACGGATGGTTTTGCTTCCGGAGCACGCGAAGCGGCTGTTTCCCGTGCCACTCATTCCCATGCGATTGCCGGGCAAGGCGGCTTGGCCTTGGCGAAGTTGGCCGGAGCCGAGTTGCCTCAGGGGGTGATGGGGAAGGTGAGTGACATGAACGAAGCCCTGCTTTTCTATGATGAGCATACGTTCGGGTATTGCGAGAGTGTGCGCGACCCGTATGGCCGGGAGACATGGGAGCAACGCTCGTTGAAACAGTCGTATGCGTGGGAGGCTTACCGGCATGCCGGGTTGCTGGGCGAAACGGTGATGGGATTGTTGCAGTCTTTCGTCCCGAAGACGGATGTGCCTTCCGTAGCGGTGTTCAATACATTGAACTGGAGTTATAGCGGAATAGCCAAGGTGTATATCGACCATCAGCTTTTGCCGCGCGACAAAGTTTTTGAAATTACGGATGCGTCGGGGCGTAGTGTTCCTGCTCAGGCAGGCGAGAGCCGTTCGGACGGGACGTATTGGTATATTTATGTCCGGGACGTACCGGCTTTGGGCTTCGCCCGGTATCGCATAGACGTGAAGGACGAGCCGCGGCCGTCCGGAGCGTCCGCAGGGAGTTTGTCCGGTACGCATGTAGAGAATGAGTGGTATGGTCTTGATTTCAATCTGCAACGGGGCACCATTTCCCGGCTTTACGATAAAGACCTGCAACGGCAGTTGTTGACGGAGAGTGCGGAATGGGAGTTGGGAGAATTCATTTATGAGACGATAGACGACCGGGGTGCTTTGGAGCGATATACGTACCCGCGCTTTACGCGCAGGCATCCGGAGAAAATGCGTTTCGAGGCTTACGAGGAAGGGGCTATATGGGATACTTACCGTTTCAAGGGAGAGACGGCAGCCGGGATGGGGCATGATAATCTGACGGTGGAGTACCATATATATAAGGTTGAGAAAAAGATAGAAGTGGTTTACAGTTTGCGTAAAAAAACGGAGACGGAACCGGAAGCCGTATATGTGTCTTTCCCGTACCAGATAGAGGACGGCAGAATCTTTCTGGACGTGCCCGGCGGAAATATCGAAGCCGGGGTAGACCAGATTCCCGGTTCGTCGAATGATTGGTACACCGTGCAGAATTTTGCGGCGGCACGCAGTTCGGATGTTCAGGTTGTAATGGGAAGCCCTGAAATACCCCTGATGCAGTTCGGTGCCATCAATACCGGACGCTATCAGGCCGGAGCCGTGCCCCAGACCACCAATATGTATTCCTGGCCGATGAATAACTATTGGACGACCAATTTTAACGCAGGCCAGACCGGAGGTTTGCAGTGGAGTTATTTCATCACTTCGTCGGCGGACACGACAGCCGGATTTGCCACGCGCTTTGCATGGGAAAACCGGATTCCTTTCCTGGCTCGGGTACTTCAGGCCGGCGACTGTGAGGACAAGGATGCGCCCTCTTGCGGCACCTTTCTCACACTTCGCCCGGATAACCTTTTGCTGGTCAACATGGCTCCTGTGGAGGGAGAACGTGCCGTGATGCTGCATTTGCGTGAAACGGACGGGTGGCCGGCAGCGTTTGCTGTGACTTCCGATGAGGTGAAGATACGGAAGGTGACGGTTTGCGACGTGACGGGAAGGCCTGTCGGCGGGAGGGACGAAGCGGAATTTAACCCGTGGGAGAGCAAATTCATTAAATTGAGTTGGTAAGGCAGAAGGGCAGGAAAGAAATATTTGCCCGTTCTTTCATGTTTTCGTATATTTGCATAAACAAAAATACGGATATGCTGAAGTTTATTTGTCTGGGGAGCGGCAGTAGCGGAAACAGCTACTTCCTCTTCTCAGAAAATTATGGGATATTGATTGATGCCGGAATTGGGATACGAACACTGAAAAAACATTTTCATACTTACGGGCTTTCCTTGAAACAAATAAAGGCCGTGTTGATTACGCATGACCATGCAGACCACATCAAAGCTGTCGGGAGCTTGGCGAATGAGTATGGACTTCCGGTCTATGCCACCGAACTTGTACACGACGGAATCAAGCGTAATTATTGTGCAAATCCGAAATTGAAAGCAGAAAACATACATTTCTTGGAGAAGGGGCAGACCTTGAAGCTGGACCGTTTTGAAATTACGCCTTTCGATGTGCCTCATGACAGTACGGACAATGTGGGCTATAGCTTGCAATACGGAGAAGTCAACTTCTGCCTCATTACGGACGCCGGACACGTGACAGAACAGTTCGGCGGCTACATCGCCCGGGCGAATTATCTGGTACTGGAGGCCAACCATGACGAAGACATGCTGATGATGGGGCCGTATCCGGCTTATCTGAAAGGACGGATTAGCGGCGATTACGGACATTTGAGCAATAAGGCTGCGGCGCAACTGCTGGCGGAGCATATTACGGACAGGCTTCGGCATGTATGGTTGTGTCATATCAGCGAAGAGAACAATCATCCGGAACTGGCGCGAAAAACGGTCGACACCTGTCTCCGTTCCGTAGGGATTGTCGCAGGAAAGGACTTTGAATTGGAAGTATTGAAGCGCCGTATTCCTTCCGAAATTTACGAATTGGAAAAAAAATGAGAAAAAGAGGGGTGAAAGTTTGGAGGGTTAAATAAAAAGCCCTACCTTTGCACTCGCAAAATCAAAGATGATGCGTCCTTAGCTCAGTTGGTAGAGCAATTGACTCTTAATCAATGGGTCCAGGGTTCGAATCCCTGAGGGCGTACTTCCAAATTTGTTTGCGTCCTTAGCTCAGTTGGTAGAGCAATTGACTCTTAATCAATGGGTCCAGGGTTCGAATCCCTGAGGGCGTACAGAAGGCAACCTTAGGGTTGCCTTTTTTGTTGACGGACGTCCGGTTT
This sequence comes from Paraprevotella clara YIT 11840, assembly GCF_000233955.1. Classification (GTDB taxonomy): domain Bacteria; phylum Bacteroidota; class Bacteroidia; order Bacteroidales; family Bacteroidaceae; genus Paraprevotella; species Paraprevotella clara. The sequence goes on along the minus strand of NZ_JH376616.1, from coordinate 282,422 downwards.
GTCAAACTGTCAAACTGTTAAAATGTACATAGAAGAAGGAAACGGGTACCATATTGTCAAGCGGGACGTTTTGCTTTCCCTCGGCCTATTCAGTGAATCCGTCCGTTGCCGGCCGCACGTGCTGTCATATTCTTCACGGGAATCTCCATTAAATTTCTACCGCACTATTTTATAGGCTGATTTGTTGCTCATTTTATGTTGAAATGCTATCTTTGCATGAATTTCGAACAAATAAAAACAAAAAAGAAAAGACATGCCTAAAATATCCGTTCGCGGTCAGGAAATGCCGGAGTCGCCGATTCGCAAGTTGGCTCCGTTGGCCTTCGAGGCTAAAAATAGAGGGATACATGTGTACCATTTGAATATCGGCCAGCCTGATTTGCCGACTCCGCGAGCGGCCATAGATGCCATCCGTCACATAGACCGGACGGTTTTGGAATACAGCCCGAGCCAGGGATATTTGAGTTACCGGGAAAAGTTGGTCGGATATTATGCCAAATATCATATCAATCTTACGGCGGACGACATCATCATCACGTCAGGAGGTTCGGAGGCCGTGCTGTTCGCCTTTTTGTCCTGCCTGAATCCGGGCGACGAAATCATCGTTCCCGAACCGGCATACGCCAATTACATGGCATTTGCCATTTCGGCGGGAGCGGTCATCCGTACGATATCCACTACGATAGAAGAAGGATTTTCGTTGCCGAAGGTCGAGAAGTTCGAGGAGTTGATTAACGAACGTACGCGGGCCATTCTGATTTGCAATCCGAACAACCCCACGGGATACCTCTATACGCGCCGTGAGATGAACCAGATTCGCGACTTGGTGAAGAAGTACGATTTGTATCTTTTTTCGGATGAAGTGTACCGCGAGTTTATCTATACCGGTTCTCCGTATATCTCGGCTTGCCACTTGGAGGGGATAGAAAACAATGTGGTGCTGATAGATTCCGTGTCCAAGCGGTATAGCGAGTGCGGCGTACGTATCGGTGCGTTGATTACGAAGAATGTAGAGGTCCGCAAAGCCGTGATGAAATTTTGCCAGGCCCGTTTAAGCCCTCCCTTGATCGGACAGATTGCGGCGGAGGCTTCGCTCGACGAGCCGGAGGAGTACGGACGCGAAGTGTATGACGAATATGTGGAGCGGCGCAAATGTCTGATTGACGGGCTGAACCGTATCCCCGGCGTGTATTCTCCCATCCCCATGGGAGCTTTCTATACGGTGGCCAAGCTCCCGGTGGACGATGCGGAGGAGTTTTGTGCCTGGTGCTTGAAGGACTTTGATTATGAGGGGGAGACGGTGATGATGGCTCCGGCCGCAGGATTCTACACTACGCCCGGTTCGGGTAAGAACGAGGTGCGCATAGCTTACGTGTTGAAGAAAGAAGATCTGATACGTGCCCTTTTCGTGTTGCGCAAAGCATTGGAGGCATATCCCGGCCGTGTGGCGGAATAAGACGGCAAGAGGAATGAATTTCAATCTGTTTATAGCCCGAAAGCTGTTCCGTGAGCACGGCGATGTGAAAAAAGTATCGCGTCCGGCCATATTGATAGCTACGTCTGGAGTGGCTGTGGGTTTGGCCGTGATGATTATTTCGGTGTGCGTGGTGCTGGGCTTCAAACAGGAAATCAGTTCGAAAGTCATCGGATTCGGTTCTCATATACAGATTCAAAACTATGCGTCGGTCACGACAAATTCCCCTCAGCCTATTGCGGTGCCCCCTGCTTTGATGAAGGAGGTCGGGGACGTGAAAGGGGTGGCGCATGTGCAACGTTTCTGCAATAAGGAGGGAATACTCAAGACGGATGCCGATTTCAAAGGTATTCTTTTGCATGGCGTGGGGGTGGAATTCGATGCGTCTTTCCTGAAAGCCCACATGGAAGAGGGGGAACTGCCGTCTTTTTCCGATACGGTGGCTTCCAACCGGATCGTCATATCCCGGCAGATAGCCGATGAATTGCATTTGGAAGTCGGCTCTAAGGTCTTTGCCTATTTTTTCGAGAACTCCGTGCGTACCCGTCGTTTTACGGTGTCGGGTATTTATTGTACGCATTTGACGGAGTTCGACAAAGCTTTGGTCTTTACGGACCTTTATACTTGCAACCGTTTGAATGCGTGGGCTCCGGATCAGTATAGCGGAATAGAAATCTCAGTAAAGGACTTGAACCGTGTGGACGAAGTCTCCGGTGCATTGATTAAGCTGGTAAACCGAAAGACAGACGCTTACGGCGGTTCGTATGTGACAATGACGATACAGGAACTTTATCCTCAGATATTTGCCTGGCTCAGCCTTTTGGACGTCAATGTGTGGGTCATTTTGGCTCTGATGGTATCTGTAGCCGGGTTTACGATGATTTCCGGTTTGCTCATTATTATATTGGAACGTACTAACTTTATCGGAATCATGAAAGCGTTAGGAGCGACCAACCGTGGTATCCGTCATATTTTCTTGTATTTTGCCGTGTTCGTCATGGGGAAAGGATTGCTTTGGGGAAATATAATAGGAATAGGCATAGTGGTTCTTCAGCATTATACAGGAGTATTCCGTTTGGATGCGTCGATATACTACGTGGATTCGGTACCGGTCTTGTTCAATCTCGGGTATGTACTGGCTATCAATGCGGCTACTTTGGTGATATGCGTGTTGTCGCTTATCGTTCCGAGTTTCTTGGTTTCCCGTATCCATCCGGCTCGGTCTATTCGTTTTGAATAAATGTGTATTACGACGGTAATACATTTGTGTTGCATTCTTGTGAAAAATGTTATAGGAATATAATTGTCGCAAAAGGGAAAATGCTTATCTTTGTCACAGAATCAAATATGAAGTAATCGTATGGAGCTTGTTTATTTGGGAATAGTCATATTCCTGTTTGCCCTTTCCACTTTTGATTTGTTTGTGGGGGTCAGTAATGATGCCGTGAACTTTTTAGGTTCGGCCATCGGTTCAAAAGTTGCGCGTTTCAAGACCATTCTGATAATTGCGGCAGTGGGTATCTTTGTGGGAGCCACGACGAGCGACGGCATGATGGACATTGCGCGGCATGGCATTTTTCACCCCGAGTTCTTTACTTTCGAAGAGTTGATGTGCGTCTTTTTGGCAGTGGTTGCTTCTGATGTGATTCTGCTCGATATATTCAATACATTGGGAATGCCCACCTCCACCACGGTGTCGATGGTTTTCGAGTTATTAGGTGGTAGTACGGCCTTGGCTTTGGTGAAGATGCTTCATGATTCCTCGCTTACCTACGCCGGCTTGATTAATACGGATAAAGCCTTTACGGTGATTTTGGCCATTTTCCTTTCTGTCGCCATTGCTTTTGTTTTCGGAATGTTGGTGCAATGGATTTCCCGCCTTATTTTTACTTTTCACTATACCAAGCATCTTAAATATACCATAGGTTTGTTCGGAGGGCTTTCCATTACTTCCATTGCTTATTTCTTATTGGTAAAAGGTTTCGGCAGTGCTTCGTTTATGACCTCCGATATTAAAGTTTGGATTGCTGACAACACGCATGCGATATTGATTTCTTTTATTATCGGATTTACGGTACTGATGCAAGTCCTGCATTGGTGTAAGGTCAATGTTTTCAAGATTATAGTGCTTTTTGGAACATTCTCATTAGCCATGGCCTTTGCCGGGAATGACCTGGTGAATTTCATCGGTGTGACGTTGGCCGGTTTTTCTTCTTATCAGGATTTCATGGCTACTCCGGGGGCGAATCCGGCCACTCACATGATGGGTGTGCTGAATGAACCAGCGGGAACATCTGTCTTTTTTCTTATCGGGGCTGGAGTCGTGATGACGATTGCTTTGATGACATCGAAGAAGGCGCAGAATGTGGTAAAGACTTCTGTCGACTTATCCCGTCAGACAGCCGGCGACGAAATGTTCGGTTCTTCCCGTTTTGCCCGTCGGTTGGTGAGGAGCGTGATTAACAGCAACGAGTATGTGGTAGATCATATTCCTGCATGGATGAGGAAATGGATCAATTCACGTTTCAATCAGGATGAGGCTATTATTCCGAATGGTGCGGCGTTCGATTTGGTACGCGCTTCCGTGAATTTGGTGTTGGCCGGCTTGTTGATCGTAGTGGGTACTTCTCTGAAACTTCCGTTGTCTACCACATACGTGGCGTTTATGGTGGGCATGGGTTCGTCGTTGGCCGACCGTGCATGGGGGCGCGAGAGTGCCGTGTTCCGCGTGACCGGTGTGATTTCTGTGATTGGCGGATGGTTTATGACGGCCGGTGCGGCTTTCTTCCTGTGTTTCATCGTGACGTTGTTTGTACATTTCGGTGGAGTGGTGGCCATGGTATTGCTCATTGTTGTAGTCGTGTTCATGCTTATTCAGAATAATCGCAGTTATAAGAAGAAGATGGCGGCAGTACAGCGGGATGAGATTTTCACGGAATTGGCACAAACCAATGATAAGGATGAAGCTTGGGTATTATTGAACCGGCATATCAGTGCTTATCAGTCGAAGATGGTGAAGTATATATCGGAAGCTTATATGCAGACTACTTCCGGTTTGATTGCCGAGGATGTCAAAGTGTTGCGACGGACTTTGAACCATTTGGAGGATGAGCGGAAGAATTGGAAGGTAATCCGTCGGAAAGAACTGGTGGGATTACGTAAAATAGACCCGCTGCAAGCTGTTGAAAAAGATACATGGTTCCATTTGGCATGTAACAGTTGCGAACAGAGTTTGTACTGCCTGAAGCGTATGTGTGAGCCTTCATTGGAACATGTGGACAATAATTTCAATCCCATGCCCGAGGAATACGTGAAAGAATTCATGCCGATTCGGGAAGGGGTGGAAAGGTTGATGAATGTCATTGCCGGCATGATAGAGACGAATAATTATGATAATGCGTTGCAGGTTCGGCAGTTTGGAGACGAGATGAAAGCCCAGTTGTCCCAGCTCCGCAAGGTTCAGCAAGACCGCATACGCAAGGGGGATATGGACAATCTGAAGATTGAATATCTTTATATGAGTACTTTGCAAGAGACACAGGAAATAATCGGCCACATGCGTCATTGGGTTCGTGCATGCCGCAGGTTCCAACAAGAAAAAGGTATTGTAACGGTATTGTAACACAGGTTTCATATTCGTGCAACAACTAACTTGTAATTTTGCAGTCGGAAAATAATAATTTAAAGCGGTAAGTCTGATGAATACAAATTACAGGATTCTCGTGGTGGACGATGAAGAAGATTTGTGCGACATCCTGAAGTTCAATCTGGAGAATGAAGGGTACGAAGTAGAAACGGCCAATTCAGCCGAAGAAGCACTTAAGATGGATCTGACCAAGTTCCACCTTCTGTTGTTGGACGTCATGATGGGAGAAATCTCTGGTTTTAAGATGGCTAAGATGCTCAAGCAAGTGCGGGAGACTCGTGATATACCTATTATCTTTCTTACGGCGCGTGATACGGAGAACGATGCCGTCACCGGATTCACTTTGGGGGCGGACGACTATATTTCCAAGCCCTTTTCCCTGCGCGAAGTGCAGATGAGAATCAAGGCTGTGCTTCGTCGTACGGCGCCGCAACAGGCGGTACCGGCTGCTTATATCGGTTTTAAGGAGTTGAAATTGGATCTTAACAAAAAAGAGGCCGTGCTGTGCGGCGAGGCGTTGCAGTTGACTAAGACCGAATTTGAGATTTTGCGCTTACTGTTGGAAAATGAGGGCCGTGTGTTTTCGCGGGCTGAGATACTGCGTAGGATATGGAACAACGATGCCGAGGTGCTGGACCGGACGGTAGATGTGAACATAACCCGTTTGCGTAAAAAACTCGACGGATACGGAAAGTTTGTCGTCACCCGTTTGGGTTACGGATATTGTTTCGATACCTCTGTGAAAGATTGAGATGAAAAGGAAGTCATTGTCATTCAGCCAATATCTGTTTTTTTCCGTTATCGCTATTTATTGTGTTTTCGTAGCAAGTTTCTTGTATTATCAGTATCACCGCGAGAAGACGCATAAGGTGGAGTTGTTGAATTCTACGCTGACCATGTTCAACGTGGATTTGTATGATCACATGGCTGATACGGCCTTTTCAGTGAAAAATTATGTGGCGCGCTATCGTATACGGCACCATCTTCAGAAACTGCGTGTCACGCTCGTGGACCGTCACGGAAAAGTGATTTTCGATAATGATATTTCCTCCGAACATGTGAAGGATAATCACCTGGACCGTGAGGAAATACGTGAGGCTTTGGCCGCAGGGAGCGGATATTCCATCAAAAGAACCTCAGAGACCCTTGGAGAGGAATTCTTTTATTCGGCGAATTATTTTCCGGAGAAAGAGTTGTTCGTACGTAGCGCATTGCCTTACGATACGGATTTGATTGCCATGTTGAATGCCGACAAAGGGTATTTATGGTTTTCATTTTTGTTATCTGCCATTTTGTTCCTCGTCTTTTATAACTTGACGGCTCGTTTAGGGGCTATGATTACTCAGCTTCGCCTTTTTGCACGTCGTGCCGATCAGGACGAGGCTGTGGATACGAATGACTTGAAGGGATTGGGAAATACCGATTTGGGGCAGATTTCACGGCATATCGTCGATATTTATACACGGTTACGCAAGGCGAAGGACGACCTTTTCCGCGAGCGTGAGAAGCTTATCACACATTTGCAGATTTCCAATGAAGGACTGGCCATTTTCAATCCAGGCAAGGATGTGGTTCTGGCTAACGGGCTTTTCATGCAGTATGTGAATCTGATATCCGATAAGAATATCGGAGGCATAGAAGAAGTCTTTCAAGTGAAGGAATTGCAGCCGCTGTTTGATTTTATAACGATGTCTCGCAAGAGTTTTACGCAGGGAGACCTTAGGCAGAAGTTGTTGGTCGTGGACAAAAACGGTTATGTGTTCAACTTGTCTGTGGCTCTTTTTGTGGATAACAGCTTTGAGATTTCCATTTCTGACATTACGAAACAAGAGGAACAAGCCCGCATGAAGCAGCAGATTACACAAAATATTGCTCATGAGTTGAAGACTCCCGTGAGCAGTATCCAAGGTTATCTGGAAACGATTCTGAATAATCCGGGACTTTCGTCGGATATGCTTAAGAAGTTTTTGGAGCGTAGCTTTGCGCAAAGCAACCGACTGACGAACCTGTTGCAGGACATATCTACTCTGACCCGTATGACGGAGGCCGGTCAGATGATAGAGGTGACGGATGTGGATTTGTCTTCCATGATTCATAATATCGTGGCGGAACTGGCCTTGAAACTGGAGGAGAAGCAAATGACTGTGGGGATAAATGTTCCGGACAAGTTGGTGCTTCAAGGGAATTCTTCTTTGTTGTACTCCATTTTCCGTAATTTGATGGATAATGCCATTGCATACGCCGGAAACGGTACGCATGTGAACATCGTGTGTTATTCGGAAGACGAGGACGGTTATTATTTCAGTGTGAGCGACAATGGAGTAGGAGTGCCCTCCGAACATTTGGGGCGCATCTTCGAACGTTTCTACCGTGTAGACAAGGGGCGTAGCCGGAAATTAGGAGGTACGGGCCTTGGGTTGGCCATCGTAAAGAATGCCGTGCTTTTCCATGGGGGGAATATCAATGCAAAGCCTTCGGGCGGCGGGCATGGTTTGGAGTTCCTTTTCACATTGAAGAAAAAGAAACTCTAAGGGGAAATTGTATTGAGTAGAGGATAAGAAAAACGGTTTGCAAATTCATTGAGTTTGCAAACCGTTTTTGTGACTCCGACAGGATTCAAACCTGTAACCTTCTGATCCGTAGTCAGATGCTCTATTCAGTTGAGCTACGGAGCCGTTTTTGTTTTGATTTCGTGTGCAAAGGTATGGCTTTTTATTTAAATCTCCAAATATTGAAGGTGTTTTTTATGATAAAATCGCTATCCTTTTCGGGGGATAGCGATTTTATCTTGCTTATTCTTGCCGTAGCAAGCATGTTAGGTTATTGAATCAAGTCGATGCTGCGTTTTACGAAGTTGCTTAAGGCTTCGCCAGTCAGCATACCGTTTTGCAGCAATGCCAAGTCGATAAGCTGATGCACCTTCTTGTTGTCCTTGCCATAACCGGCCAGTACGTCGTTTTTCTTTTGTTCTTCCGCACTGATGTCCTGATGGCATTTGTCCAATTCATCCTTTTGTGCCTGGTCGATCTCTTCGGGCTTTTTGCCCTCCTGCTGCTGATGGAGTACAGCCTCGCGGGCATGCAACCCTTTGAGTTCGGCTTCGATGGGTTTTAGTTGCTCCGCAGTGTGAGTTTCGCTGTCTGCCAATACCTCCTTAATCAGACGGTGGTCCGTATTTAACACCAAGGTGTACATGTCCGGCATTTCACCGTAGAAGGACATGCCCGGCTGAATATGCGCCATGTCTTTCATACGACGCATGTATTCGCTTTGGGTAATCATGACCGGCATACCGTTTTCTCCCATACCCTGTGCCTCTACGTGGAATTCCGTTTTGTCCAACTTCGGCATCTGGAAATTGAAGATGGCCGAAAGGTTGGCACTCTTTTCAGCATCCAATTCAGACTTGTTGGCATCCTCTTTCACGATAAGTCGGTCGATGATGTCGGCATCCACGCGGGTGAAACGGCTCTTTTCAAACTTGCGTTCCAACATGGAGACGATGGGAGTGTCCAGTTGCCCGTCGAGCAGCAATACGCTATAGCCTTTGTTCTTGGCTGCTTCGATGTAGCTGTACTGGGCTTCCTTGTTCTGGGCATACAGGTAAATCAGATTACCGTCCTTGTCCGTCTGATTGTCCTTGATGAGTTGCTGGTATTCTTCGAATGTGAAGTATTTACCGTCACAATCCTTAAAGAGGGCGAAGTTCTTGGCCTTGTCGTAGAAGTCGTCCTGTGTCAGCATACCGTAGTTGATGAAGATCTTGATGTCGTCCCATTTCTGCTCGAATTCCTTGCGGTCGTTCTTGAACAGGCTTTGCAGGCGGTCGCTCACTTTCTTCGTGATGTAGCTGGAAATCTTCTTCACGTTGCTGTCGCTTTGCAGGTAGCTGCGGCTGACGTTCAACGGGATGTCCGGTGAGTCGATGACTCCGTGGAGCAAAGTAAGGAAGTCAGGCACGATGCCTTCCACGCTGTCAGTTACGTACACCTGGTTGCAGTACAACTGAATCTTGTTACGTTGCAGTTCGATGTTGTTCTTGATTTTGGGGAAATAGAGCACGCCCGTCAGGTTGAACGGATAGTCCACGTTCAGATGAATCCAGAACAGAGGCTCGTCGCTCATCGGGTACAGTTCGCGATAGAACTCCTTGTAGTCCTCGTCTTTCAGATCCGACGGTTTCTTGGTCCATATCGGGGTGACGTTGTTGATGACGTTGTCCTCTTCCGTGTCCACCTGCTTGCCGTCTTTCCATTCCGTTTTTTTGCCGAAGGCTACAGGTACGGGCAAGAAACGGCAGTACTTGCGAAGCAACTCCTCAATCTTGTTCTTTTCCAAGAACTCTTTGCAATCGTCATCGATGTACATGATGATGTCCGTTCCGCGGTCGGCTTTTTCTGTTTCTTCTATTTCATAGGAAGGACTTCCGTCACAGCTCCATTTTACGGCCTTTGCCCCTTCTTGGTAACTTTTGGTCACGATTTCCACTTTCTTGCTCACCATGAACGAAGAGTAGAAGCCCAAGCCGAAGTGTCCGATGATGGCGTTGGCATCGTCTTTATATTTATCCAAGAAGTCATTGGCGCCGGAGAACGCGATTTGGTTGATATACTTGTCTATTTCTTCTTCTGTCATACCCAGTCCCCGGTCGCTCACCGTGATGGTACCGTTGTCCTTGTCCACTTTGACACAGACTTTCAGTTCGCCCGTTTCGCCCTTGAAGTCTCCTTTGTTGGCCAATGTTTTCAACTTCTGCGTGGCGTCTACGGCGTTCGACACGATTTCACGGATAAAGATTTCATGATCGCTGTACAAGAACTTTTTGATGACGGGGAATATGTTCTCGGTCGTTACCCCAATGTTTCCTTTTTGCATGATATTTATTGCTTTTATTGTATGAATTTATCTTCTGTTCGGCTTTTTGAAAGCCACTGATGAAGAAACAAAAAAAGTGCCAGACGAAAACATCGTCCGGCACTTTAACATATATTTATTGTTATTCTTGGGCAAGGCCATGCGTGATCCGGAGTTTGTCTCCCTCGGCGGCACGTACGGTCAGGATTTCGCCTTCCCGCAGTTCGTCATTGATGACCAGTTCGCAGATGGCATCCTCCAGATAAGTCTGCAAGGCGCGTTTCAACGGACGCGCGCCATATTGTACGTCGTATCCTTTGCGGGCGAGGAACTCCTTGGCATCCTCTTCCGTTTCCAGCGTATAGCCCATTTCCTTCACGCGCTTTACGATGGGTTTAAGCTCGATGTCCACGATACGTTTGATGGCCTCCAAGTCCAGTTGGTCGAAATTGATAATGTCATCCAGACGGTTCAGGAATTCCGGAGCGAACTGTTTGTGCAACGCCTTCTGGATGACTTCGCGGCCGTATTGCTTGTCGGCTGCCGACGTGTCCGGGCGGCTGAACCCGATACCCTTGCCGAAATCTTTCAACTGGCGCGTTCCGCAGTTCGATGTCATGATGATGACCGTGTTCTTGAAATCCACCGTCGTGCCGTTGCTGTCCGTCAGTCGTCCTTCGTCCATCACTTGCAACAAGATGTTGAACACGTCGCTATGTGCTTTTTCCAATTCGTCGAGGAGTAGGATGGAGTAGGGCTTGCGGCGCACTTTTTCCGTCAACTGTCCGCCTTCTTCGTGTCCCACGTATCCCGGAGGAGCCCCCACCATACGGCTTACGGTGTGCTTCTCCATGTATTCGCTCATGTCGATGCGTATCAAGGAGTCGGCACTGCCGAACATGTATTCGGCCAGTTTTTTAGCCAAGTACGTCTTGCCCACTCCCGTAGGGCCGAGGAACATGAACGCCCCGATAGGCTTGTTCGGGTCTTTCAGTCCCACGCGGCCGCGCTGGATGGAGCGCACCAACTTGTCGATGGCCTCGTCCTGTCCGATGACTTCCCGTTTCAGGTTGACGGCCATGTCCTTCAGCTTGTGTCCTTCTGCCTCTCCCATGCGCTGTACGGGAATGCCCGTCATCATGGATACCACTTCGGCTATCTGGTCTTCGTCCACAGTGACCCGCTCGCGGCTGAGTTTCTCCTCCCATGCCGCTTTTATACGGTTCAGTTCCTCTTGCAAATTGGCTTCTTGGTCACGGTAGTCGGCGGCCAGTTCAAAATTTTGGTTCTTTACCGCCTCGTTCTTCAAGGCATGTACGGCGTCGATACGCTTTTCCTGTTCCTCCATTTCTTTCGATACGGGAGAGTGGGTGATGTGTATGCGCGACCCGGCTTCGTCCAGGGCGTCGATGGCTTTGTCCGGGAAGCAACGGTCGGAAACGTAGCGCTCCGTGAGCCGTACGCAGGCACGGATAGCCTCGGGCGTGTAGCGCACATTGTGATGGTCTTCGTAACGTTCCTTGATATTGTCCAGTATCTGTACGGTTTCCTCCGGTGTGGTCGGTTCCACCATGACTTTTTGGAAACGGCGTTCCAAAGCACCGTCTTTTTCGATGCTTTTCCGGAATTCGTCCGTGGTCGTAGCCCCGATACACTGTATCTCTCCCCGGGCCAGCGCGGGTTTCAGCATATTGGCCGCGTCCATGCTGCCCGGTGCCGAACCGGCTCCGATAATCGTGTGAATCTCGTCGATGAAAAGAATCACGTCCGGATTTTTTTGCAGTTCGGTGAGGATGCTGCGGATGCGTTCTTCAAACTGCCCGCGATACTTCGTGCCGGCCACTACGGCCGCCATGTCCAAGGCTATCACGCGTTTGTCGAACAGGATGCGAGACACCTTTTTCTGCACGATGCGCAAGGCCAGTCCTTCCACGATGGCCGATTTGCCCACGCCCGGTTCACCTATTAATATAGGGTTGTTCTTTTTCCGTCGGCTCAGGATCTGCGACACGCGTTCTATTTCTTTTTCGCGACCCACCACCGGGTCCAGGATGCCTTCTTGGGCGGCGCGTGTCAGGTCGGTGCCGAAATTGTCCAAAACCGGCGTGTTGTTGGCCGATTTCCTTTGCGGTTGCGCCGTTTGTGTGGCGGTGTGTCCCTGTTCGTTCATCGGGTTTCCCGCCGAGGATTTGTTTTCATATTCGTCTTCCTCGTCCTCGTCCGGAAAACCGAAGCCGGACTGCACGTCCGATTTCTCAGCCTTCTGGGTGAGCAGGTTCAGGATGTCTGTATAATGGATGCTGTTTTCCTCTAAGATACGGCATGCATTGTTGTCTTTTTCTTTCATAATGGCTAAAAGTATGTGTTCGGTGTCGGCCACCTGGGCCTTCAGCATGCGTGCTTCGAGCAAGCAAAGGCGCATGATTTTAGAGGCCTTCTCGTTTAAAATGATTTCATGGTCCGCGTCAGGCATTTCCTGCATGGCGGAACCTTGTATGGATTGCTCTGCGCGTAGTTTCACCGAGCGGAAGTCCAGATTGAGCAAGCGGAGGATTTGGATGGCCTTGCCTTCCCCGTCCCTGATCAACCCAAGTAATAGGTGTTCCGGAGCCACACATTCATTGTGCAGCCGTAGCGCCTCCTCCTTGCTGTAAATGAGAACTTCTGATATTTTAGGTGAAAATTGATTGTTCATGCTCTGCAAATTCCTCTGATTAATGACTCTACTGGCAAAATTAACTATATTATTGGAATTACCATACAAAACACGTGCCAAAAAAAGATTAGGGTGCATTAAGTTTTTCTAAAAATAGTAAGGTTCTTCATGCAATGAAGTATTCCTATGGTTCTATATGTTGTCAGGAAATTGCGGCTTGCTCGTCGTGGACAAATTGGACTGGTCTATTGGGCGGTCGTGGAGGACAACTGGCGATAAAGTTTGGAGGCAGGTTTAAATTGTTGTAACTTTACGCTCGTCGGGACGGGTGGTCCCGCCCCTTGGCGCAGGCCGTCCCCCGACCGATGAGCTTGAACAAGAATAACGCATGACACAGTTTATTTTACACCCCCGAATTTTGGGGTACGCATTGACGAAGTCAGGAAAAAGCTTCCGGCCATAGAAATAGCAAGAAACCTATTCCGCTCAATCCATGAACAAAACTAATGTCTAAAGGCTTTTCCCTATTGGTCTCATTGATATAATCATCAAACAAAGCACCGTATTTTTCCAATATATTGATTCTCGTCTCCCGAAGCAATTCATATTGCGGAATACCCATATCTAACAAGTCTTCAGCTTTTTTTAAAATGGCAACTGCTCCAAACCATCCGTCATTAATATTCATGATGCGGATGTCGAGTTCATCTTCAATCTTGGACAGGTCAACAGAAAACATCAATACTTCTATACGCCTTTTAATTTCGGGAAAACATAAATACTCGTTCAAATAAGCAAGCGATACTGCCAAATACAATTTGTTGATATGGAGATAAGGCTGGTTCGTCTCTAAATAAAACAACCACGTTTTGACCATATTAATGATCTTATCATTAAACACATCTAAATCCAAAGTCCTACGTAATAGCACTAACAACAAAGGTACGTGCCATAACAACGTGAAATATTCATCCTTGCATATTGATGAAAATATGGTGGGGGAAATCTTGTCAATCCGGACAATAAGCCCACGCAAAAAGTCCTTATCTATTTCATGTAACACGGTGTTCCGGACATGTTCTGGGTTCCCTAATCTTGCTACACTGTATATTAAATATCCTAACAGGCCATTACTTACATTGGCAGGTATACCAGACACAGTATTGATTTCTTTAAATACGGCAGCGTCTATGTCCTTTAGGACTTCATCCACATCTCCTTCATAATAATGGTCCTCCATCAGATAGTTGATTCCCCATCCAATACCGGCAAACCCGGTATCAAAAAAGGCTTTCTTCTCCTTAGCTGCCCGTGCATATATACGGTCTATCAGATTATCGGCAAAGTCTTCCACCACCGGATCCTTTTTCTCCCGATTCAGGACAAACAAAGCCAAACATACTCCCATGTCCCCTTTGAACAGCCCGAATCCCTCTTGTCGGTTCTGTCTCGCCCCCTCCATGATAAGAGAAAGCAAACGATCTTTTGTTGTTTCTATCATTTTTTGCGGATTGATTTAAGATATTCCCTATGTTTAGCCACAGAAAAGACTGGATGAGGAATGGCACTGTTGATGCCCCTTGGATGCGACAAATGGAAAATTGGTCCTTCTATCCTTTCTATCGTAAATCCCATGTTTTTCCACCGCGCAAAGCGTTCCCCGTCTTCTATCCCCCAACCGTAGAAGTTTTCATTTTCCAAACCGCTGCGGATATAAGATTCCCGATTGGCTAAAAAAGCCCCTCCTACGGGGTTGGGAGGATACATTTCCGTCATAAAACGCCAATAATCCTGCAAGACTTTCAAATCGCCATGCTTCAGGTATTCCCTCCGCAACACGGCAGAGGTGTCTAAAAAATATTTCTCATAGGGATAAACAAAATCCGTCCCTTGCCTCAATAATTCCACGGCTTTGACAATTTGGGATGGCTGTGCCACCACATCCACATCCCAAACCGAAACATAGGGAACTTCCACAGACCGGACCATCTGATTGATGTATCTTGTACGGTGCAAGATTGGATCGTGGTCTTCCCTAAAGGCATAGTGGACATTCGAAGGCAACAATTTTCCTAAGAATCCATTATAAAATGAATCGCATTCCCACAGATGGATATTGGTCTCAAAATTGTCATTCAAATAGCGGGCTACATGTACGGTATTTTCCAATCTGACAATAGTGTCAAACCTGGCTATCAGTAGGAATGCGACATCATGAAGAGGTATTTTATGTTGTATTTCCATATCAGGTTTACCTTAGGCGCATAACATTATGGTGTTTCAAAATCTCCCGGGTTTTCGTAAAAATCCGAATGATATGGAACAACGGAGCATGTTTGAACTCCTCGAAATCCGTCGATTTCAACAGTTCCACTTTCAAGATGAAATCTTTGTCGAACTTGTAAGAAGACAAATCATTCATCAGGAAGAACTTGTTGACCATATACATGCAAGGCGTGTTCCCCATCTGAGGAAAATATGTCTTTCGTATGTCATCCAAAGAAAGGAGTTCCACTTTCTTTCCAAACGAAGTGCAAGCAAAACGGGTATAGTCCACGCCATTAATCCGTACCGGATTCTTATGAAAATCCTTTTGCGTCACCACAATCGAATCATTTTCCGTCTTTATCCCTTTTATAGTCAAAGGACCATCACTCACAACATTGAACGTACGCAAAGAGTCCATATTCACTCCTATCAGGCTCTTTACAAACACTCCATCCACTAAGGCCCCGATAGTACTCTTGTTAAAATCCTCAGTGGACAATTCATTCAAGAATCCGTTTTGATCCGTTTTTGAATCTACACATGTCGGAGGAAGCTGTATCCCGGCAACGCAATAAGACGGAAACCAACAGAAGAAGACACCAATAATGATGCCAAAAGGGAAAAGAATATTTTTCATAAC
Source organism: Paraprevotella clara YIT 11840 (assembly GCF_000233955.1). GTDB lineage: Bacteria > Bacteroidota > Bacteroidia > Bacteroidales > Bacteroidaceae > Paraprevotella > Paraprevotella clara. The sequence continues at coordinate 266,884 of NZ_JH376616.1, read as the reverse complement.
CCATTATTTTTTATATATCTTACTCCAATTTAATCCATAAAATCACCCGATGCGTCCAGAGTTGTGGTTAGATATTATATTCGTAAAAACCCTAATAATGGTAAAGGGAGATTGGCCTTCAAAAATTTCACATTCCGAAGAGGGCAATGCCTCCACTTTCAATATGAAATCCTTATCCAATCTATAAGACTCCCAATCCTTTGTGATAAAGTATTTATTAACCATATACAAGCACTTTCCTGTAACCTTCGGGAAATACAGTTTCTTTATATCCTCCAAAGTAACCCATTCAGCCTCTTTTTCTTGTACATAATTTACAATATCAGAATATGGAATTCCATTTATAACTACCGGATTCTTTTCACTCGGAGCAGCCTCTACTACAATAGAGTCCAATCCGTTTTCCCCCACTCCTTTTATGGTATAGGGTACGGATGGCCTCTGGTAAAGATGTTCCACGGAACGGAAATCAATTCCAATGTCACTTTTCACAAAGAAGCCGTTTACCATGACTCCACACGTATTCCCGTTGAATTCCAAGTCCGTACGGTTATCACTATAATAACCGGGCTTCTCGTCATGCGTTATATTGGCAACGGCATGGTTTACCAAAGTCCCCAATCCCAAGGTCATATTGACCAAAAGTAAAATCCTTTTCATATCTTCATTCCCAATTAAAATCCTCACCTTATCCTTGGCGCGTAACGGTTACCAGGCGTATTGGTAAATATCCGTATGATAGTGAATGGTTCTTTACCCTTAAAAAAAACTATTTCCGAAGAAGGCAACGCCTCTACTTTCAACACAAAGTTCCGATCCAATTTATAAGACCCCACATCCTTCGTGATAAAGAATTTATTGACCATATACAAACATGGCTCTGTCACGTCCGGGCAAAATTCCTCTTTAATCTCCTCCAATGATGCCAAATCAAATTTTTGGGAAGAAATCAGGTTTTGGACGAAAATATAAGATTCCCCATTGATTTCAATAGGGTTGTCTGGAGATGCATCCTTTTCCAACACGATGGAGTCCCGACCATCCTTCCCTACACCACGTATAATGAAAGGCTTGTGTTCACGCTTTATGTAATAGTACGGGAACTCTTTTTTCTCCACTTTATACAAGTCTATTCCTATATCACTTTTAATAAACACATTATTCAACAACATTGCAACAGGTAATTTATTGAATTCCAAATCAGTTTGGAAACCATTCTCTTCATTTTTATCTGTAACCCAACTTCTGTCCCTGTCTTCCAACTTCCCACCTGTTGGTGCTGCAAAGGCGTGAATACCTCCTATCACCACCAATAATCCCCATACAAAAAACGGCTTCATATGTCTTATTATAAACATAAATAATCCCTTTCTTTTAATCATTCAGGATTTTAAAAATCCTTATAACCAGTTACCTTTCCCGCAAATTGGACATATTTTTCGTCCACCGTACTCTCGGTCTTATAGCTTGGGTCATAGTACTTATATTTTCCATCACTGTAAGATTCAAAAATGACAGCATGGTACTTTCCTGAAGAACTTCCAAAAATACCAACAACGTACTCTCCTGATGCTGTTGAGCCATTTTTATTGAATAGAGATGAAACTTTATTTTGTTCCCAACTTCCTGTATCCGTTTCAAAATAATTACTCATATAATCAAATAACTCCTGATTGGGAGTAGTCCGTTCTTTATCCGTGTATGCCATAGGGCCATACGCATAGTCTTTTATGTCACCCGTTCCATTCCAATCATCATTCGTATTTGCCGTCCCTTGAAAATAATCTGTTGCAATCGAACTGGCATCTATGTTATACCCTCTATATTCTTTATGCAAATAAGCCATACAATTAAAGAAACACCAATTTTGAGAATAATCACCCCCATTTCCCCCTACGGTTTCGCGCATCTCATTTTCCGACAATTCGGGATTCATACACTCGTCAAAGATAGACAACTTGCTTAGCTTTTTCATATGACTAAAATTAAATTAAGTTAATATAAAAAACAAACTTATCGCTTCAACTTCACAAAATCAACAAAGGATAAAATATATTCTATTATCTGCTTACAAAGTATGGAAAATTTTTCGATATTTGCAATAATAATAATGAAAAACTTATGATATTTAACAAATTTCCTCATGAATATCAAATGGATGCCAAGGATTGCGGACCTGCCTGTTTGAAAATCATTGCCAAATATTATGGCAAATACTATTCCTTGCAGTATTTGAGGGACCTTTGTGGCATCACACGCGAAGGAGTTTCACTTTTAGACATCAGCTATGCTGCAGAAAAGATTGGCTTACGCAGCCTTGCCATAAAAGCAACCCTACAGGATTTGATGGAAAGGGTACCGCTACCCTGTATCGTACACTGGAAGCACGACCACTTTATAGTAGTCTATAAAATCAGAAAAGGGCGGATATATGTGTCCGACCCGGCAAAAGGCTTGCTCTACTATCCGTTGCAAGAATTTATCAACCAATGGTATGAACCTCAAAAAAGCTATGGAAAACTTATGGGACTACAACCCATGGCTAACTTCAAACAAATAGAAGCACATGAACGCATAGAACGGTTCAAGACATTGGAAAATTTCATGGGATACTTTATTCCTTATAAAAAGACCTTTGGCATTCTGCTTTTTGCCATGCTGTTAGCCACAGGTTTACAAGCGTTATTACCCTTCATTTCCAAATCGGTTATAGACATCGGCATTTACACACAAGATATAACCTTTATTAATATGATGTTAGTGGGAAATATCGTATTGCTATTGAGTATCACATTATCCAACATCATGCGTAATTGGATTCTAATGCACATTTCCATGCGCGTAAACATTTCGCTCATTTCGGATTACCTGATCAAACTGATGAAACTTCCCGTGACATTCTTTGAAAACAAATTGGTAGGCGATATCCTGCAACGTGCCAACGACCATGAACGCATCCGCTCATTTATTATGAACAACTCCCTGAGTACTCTTTTTTCTGCTGTCACATTTGTAGTGTTCAGCATAATCCTTCTGGTCTATAATTCAGGGATTTTTTTCATTTTCCTTGCCGGAAACGCCTTATATGTCATTTGGGTACTCACGTTTCTGAGCGTCCGCAAGAAATTGGACTGGGAATATTTTGAACTGAATTCCAAAAATCAAAGTTTTTGGGTGGAAACTATTGGAAACATACAAGAAATCAAAATAAACAACTATGAAGACATCAAAAGATGGAAATGGGAAGCCATTCAAGCACGGATTTACAACCTAAATTTGAAAGTACTTAATATCAACAATACCCAAATGCTTGGAGCCAATTTCATTAACAGCCTAACCAACATAGGAGTCACGTTTTTCTGCGCCGTGGCCGTCATCAACGGACAAATCACTTTCGACATGATGATTTCCACTCAATTTATTATAGGTATGATGAACGGCCCCATCATGCAATTTGTCAGTTTCATACAGTCTGCCCAATACGCGAAAATCAGCTTCATGCGCATCAATGAGATTCATAAATTGGAAGATGAAGACGATACATCCCCCATCATTTCCAACAGCCTTGCCTTGCCCAAGGATAAGAGCTTGATAGTGAAAAATTTGTCGTTCAGGTATTCACCGCACGCACCCATCGTCTTGAAAAATATAAACTTGACTATCCCTGAGGGAAAAGTGACTGCCATTGTAGGAGACAGCGGATGTGGAAAATCCACCCTTTTGAAGCTGCTTCTAAGAATGTATGTTCCATCATATGGGGAAATCAGTATCGGGCAAATGAACATCAACAATATCGGGTTGAGAGAATGGCGTTCCAAATGCGGATGCGTGATGCAAGATGGTAAACTTTTCAACGATACCATTCAGAACAACATCGTATTGAACGAAGAAAACATAGACTATGATGCCCTAAAACGGGCTACAGAAGTGGCTTGCATCAACAAGGAAATAGAAGCCATGCCACAAGGCTACCAGACCACAATAGGAGAAATGGGAAGGGGGCTGAGCGGAGGACAGCGGCAACGCTTGCTTATAGCCCGCGCCCTATATAAAAAACCGGATTATCTTTTTTTGGACGAAGCCACAAATGCGTTGGACACCATCAATGAACAAAAAATCGTAAAAGCACTGAACAACGTATTCGTGAACCGCACGGTCATCATCATAGCCCATAGATTGAGTACCATACGGAAAGCTGACCAAATTGTAGTGCTCAAATCCGGTTCCATTATAGAAACGGGCAATCATGACCAACTGATGCAAAACAAACAATATTATTATCAACTGATACAGAACCAATATGAACTGGACACGAAAGAATAACCCACAGCTTCCAAGCACAAACAGGCGCAGCGAGGAAATCACCGACATCATCGACCGCATGCCGACCTCGTTCGGTCGTAAAATGGCTTGGTTGGTTACGGCGCTGGCCTTGCTAATCCTGCTCCTTGGATGGGTGGTCAAGTACCCGGATACCGTGACAGGTGCCATAAAGATCAATTCGGATCATGCATCAGTAAAATTAGTATCCATGAGTTCGGGAAACATACATCTGATGATAGACGAGAACCAAACATACATTTCCCGAGGCGATTATATTGCAGTCATTGAAAACCCAGCCTCGACATCGGACATGAAAAAAGTAGCTTCCTTGCTTGAAAAGTTCCATCCGGAAAAACTAACACGCGACAATGCCCATAATCCGTTTCCTGAAACCGTTTCTTTGGGTGAACTGAATGCACAATATTATATATTCTTTACAGCATTGAAAAACCAAATCAGCTATTGGCAAGAAAATACGTACGAAAAACAACGGAAAGGTATCATGGACAACATTCGTTGGAACGAACGGCTTCAAACCTCTTCAAAAGAACTTTTGGAAACTGTAGGGCGCAAATTGACCTTGTCTCAAAAATGGTTAGACAAATACGCTGCAGCCAATAAAAACGACATTATAACGTATGAATACGAAATAGACCAGGCTAAAAATGAATATCTTTCCACGATTCAGGAGGAACAAAGTCTGAAAAAGGAAATCATCAGCCTGCAAAAACAAACGGCAGACAATTGGAACAACCCACACCTGCTTGATGTAGAACAAATGAATGAAGCACAAAAGCTGCATTTAAATCTGCTTACGGCTTACCAGGAATTGAGTGACAACATCAAGTCGTGGGAGCAACGTTATGTGTTTAAAGCCCCGTTCGACGGAAAAGTAGACTTCTTGAAGTTTGTTTCGGAAAACCAATATGTACAGGCTGGAGAACAAGTCTTCGGCATACTGCCGTCAGAAAACAAAATATTCGGGCAACTTCTATTACCATCGATGGGAGCTGGAAAGGTGAGCAAAGGAAACAAAGTCGCCATCAAATTGGATAATTACCCTTACCGTGAATATGGCAGCATAGAAGGACGGGTGCATTCAATATCCATTCTTACCCAAACACAACAGTCTGTCGAAAACACAGTAGAAACCTACCTGATTACGGTAGAACTTCCCAATGGGCTGATCACCAATTACGGCGATACTTTAGATTTCCAATATGAACTTGGAGGCATTGCAGATATCATAGTCAAGGACCGGCGTTTGCTGGAACGCCTGTTTGACAACCTTAGTGTCAGGGAACTATAATGCAAATCATCATGGAAAAAACGTATAATAAAATACATAAATTCATTCTCCTTTTGGGTATCACGCTTTTTCCCAAGCAAGCCTTGGGGCAAGTTTTGAACATGAGATTGGACCAGTGCATAGAAATAGCTATAAGACAGTCACCGGAAGTTCTCAAGCATAAACATGCCTTTTTATCTTCCTATTGGTTGTATAAAGCTTACCAAGCCGGCCTTAAACCCCAAGCTGTATTGCAAACCACTCCCATAGAATATAGCCGTACGTTCATCAAACGTTACGACTACACCCAAAATATAGATATCTACCGTCCACAGCGTTATTGGGCCACGTCATTGGGCTTGTCTGTATCCCAATCCATCCCTTTTACGGGAGGCACTCTCACCCTTTCTTCCGGATTGGACTATATCAGGAATATAGGAACAGACAACAACGAGCAATACTCAACCGTTCCAGTAAGCCTCGGTTATTCACAATCGCTGTTCGGTTATAATCCGTTAAAGTGGAGCAAGAAGATAGAGCCTCTAAAATACCAAATAGCCCGTCAAAAATACATCTATGCCATGGAATCCACAATCCTTGAAACCGTCAACCGTTTTTTCGACTTGGCATTGCTGCAAGAAGAGCATAGGATGGCTTCGGAAACGCTGCATTCTTGCGATTCCCTGTATTCTGCCGGAAAAGAACGGTATAAAATGTCAGCCATATCAAAAGCGGACCTATTGGCTTTGCAAGTAGACCTTATCAATGCAGAGAATGCTTCCGTCCAAATAGCGCACCAAAAGGAAGAGGCTCTTTCTTCCTTTCTGCTATTTCTGCAAATTGATAAGCCAATGGACATTGAGTTGGAAATTCCGCCGCTTCCTAAAATTTCTTCGATTTCTCCCCAGAAAGCAGTCAGCCTCATGCAAACGAATAATCCCAACGTATTGGAAGCCCACATGCAGGTTAGAGAATCGGAACAAGACTTGGAACGAATAAGGAAAACAACTGGGGTTGATGCCTCTTTTTCGGTTGGTATCGGATTCAACAAAGCTGCCGGAAAATTTCACGAAGCCTATTCCCATCTGCCAAGGCAAGATTATTTCAGTATGAGCATAAAGGTTCCTATCTTGGATTGGGGAGCCGGAAAAAGCAAAAGGAATGCCGCCAAAAGCAATTTAGAACAAATCAGGATTTCCGTAAACCAAAATATAGAAGACCTGAAAGAAAAAGTGTTGCAAACGACCCTGCGATTTAACCAAAACAGAATTTTGACCGACAAAGCGCAAAAGGCATTCCAAATGGCACTATCGTCTTACCAAATATATAAATCACGTTTCATTTTAGGTAAAGAGGATGTCAGTTCCGTAACATTATCCTTGAACCGCCAACAAGAAGCACAACGTAATTACCAACAGGCATTAAGCGATTACTGGACTTATTATTATACGATACGTACATTGACGTTGTATGATTTTGAAAAAGAAGAAAATTTATCTTATACTTTACCTATTTACTAAATAAATCCATTAACTTTAATCTTATTAAGGACATGAAGCAAGTTATACTCTTTTTGAGCGGAAAATCTGATTTTTGCACCATAAAAAAAATCGACAAGCTATCGATTATGAATAGAGATGACGCAAATGATACGATATTTTTGTATCATCAAAAGGAACAAGAAGTCCCGGATACAATTAAAAGTGTCCCACATTATACATTCACTTCCGATATTTTGCATAATATGGGATACACCCCCATAGGACAACAATTATTGCCGGGCAGCAATCATTTCCCTTTGCTTAAGTTTTACCTATCATACCCTAACTATGACTACTATTGGCTCATTGAAGATGACGTGTATTTTAATGGTAATTGGGATTCTTTTTTCAACTTATTCACTACACATTCTTTTGACCTTATTTCAGCATATCTGAAAATTTATCAGGAAGAGCCAGAATGGCCCTGGTGGAAGACCTTACATACAGGAAACGAATGCCTCGACAATAACAACAAGATACATTCTTTCAATCCGGTATACAGATTGTCTGTCCGAGCACTTTCATATATCCACGAAGCACTTTCAAATGGTTGGAGCGGGCATCATGAAGTATTAATCCCCACCTTGCTGTCTTTACGGGGATGTAGTATAGCCGATATGGGTGGGGACGGTTATTATGTGATTAAAGGATTTCGCAACAAACTTTACGATAAAAACACCTTTTCACACCTCCCGTTAAAACCTCAAGAAAAAAGGGCCGATATGCTTTACCATCCCATAAAAGAGAAGTATATGTCCACAGCATACAAGCTAAAAAAATATTGCATAATCTCATCTGTAGGTTCTAACAGTTTACACAAAGAGTGGTCGAAAGGCAAAGAATCCGCCTTGTTTGACTTACATTTGATTGTATATGACCAATCGTTCAATAATTTTTATGACGATGCCGACTTTATCAGTTACAGCAAAGGATATAAACTAAAATTGGTATTTGATTATTTACAGCATCATCCGGAGTATTTGGAACACTATGAATATTTCTTTATCCCAGACGATGATATTCAAACTGATGCTTTCCAAATAGCCCGATTGTTCGAACTAATGAAAGAATATCATTTGGAAATAGCGCAGCCCTCTTTGTCTGAATCTTATTTTAGCCATCCGCATACTTTACGTGACAAGTATTGCCTTTTACGTTATACTAACTTCGTGGAAATGATGCTTCCCTGTTTTTCACGACAAGCGTTGAAAAAGGTATTACATACATTCAACGCCAATGAAAGCGGATGGGGAACAGAATACCATTGGGCAAAACTCATTGGTTCAAACCATCGGGATATGGCAATCATAGACCAAATCCACATGGTACATACTCGTCCTATTCAATCTTTCAATCCGAAAAATGCACAAGAAGCGTCTGAATATATCAAAAAATACAATTTAGATACCCACATCTACGAATGGGGCTACATCCCCAACTCCCATGATCATACGGTAAATATCATCAACCGCGACCAATACAAACAAATTATCAGGATGTCTGAAACCTCGGCTTCCAATATCATGAAATTAATAAGAAGCAACAAAATCAACAGACTTGGATTGGACGGTATTACAGGTTGTGCGTTGTTTCTCGCAGCATACTCAAGAATATCTGAAAAAAAACTCTTTGCGGACATGTCCTTAACCCTCATTGAAAAAGTGGGGAAAAAAGCATCTTTATTCAGAAATGATATGAATTTTGTTTCCGGACTGCCAGGATTCTGTTGGTGTGTTGAATGGTTGGCACAAAATGGATTCATCTACAACGATACCAATGACATATTAATCGAAGCATGTGCATTCATTAATAAAAAGATAAAAACAGACTTAAAGGTTCTGCCCGCAGGACAACTTTTGGGATTGGTATGGTATTATTCCATAAGATTGTCAAATTCGGAAAACACCCAACACACAATCTATAAAGAAGAATGTGAAATACTCGATAATACCGTAAAAATACTTAAAAACAAGGGAGTCAACGACTGTCCTAAAATTAGCACGAACGGAATTTCTTTGCTCTTCAAATTCTTTATTCCTTATTTGGATATGGCTATTTCCTCATCAGAATCACTTTATCCCAAAATATTGCAAACAGCATGGAATTCTCTGTTCCTTACTTCACGAATTCTATTCCCTGAAATAGAAAATATAAATAAAGGCAAGTATCCATTTACCGGATTCTCTGTCATTATGCCCATATATAATCAAGGACATTTTGTCAAAAGAGCCATACTCAGTTTGAAAAAACAAACCTTAAAAAATTGGGAGCTAATTATCGTGAACGATGGCTCAACCGACTGTAGTCATGATGTAATACAAACTGAATTAGAGGACAAACGAATAACTTATATAACTTATTTGCAAAACAAAGGATTGGGGTATGCACTAAACAAAGGGTTAGAAAAAGCAAGATTTTCTCATATCGCATATTTACCTGCTGACGATTTTTACTATCCTTGCCACTTGGAAAACTTTAAGAACATATTTGAATATGAAAGCAATACCATATTGACGTTCTCTGGTATGAAATATAATGATACCGATTCGTTTTTTAGAAGAAGCGATACAAAAACTTTAGGCTGTAGAAAAGGATACTCTCTTCAATTAGTACAAACAGCACATCGAAAAACAAAAAACAAATGGATGGAAAGAGAGGAAATGGTTACAGAAGACCTATTCATCATGTTTTGGAACAAGCTTGTTGGACAAGGATTATTTGTACCTACTTGCCAAATTACTGCTAATTGGACTAACCACCCATATCAAAGACATAAAATTTGCAATGAAAACTTTGGAGGAAGTATATATAAATACAAATGGTATTACCATGTAAAAACCCCCATACGCATCCGCATGTCGGAATATAAAATCATTAACGAACATGAACTTTATAAAACTATACCACATATATATACAGAAAAAGTACAATTAAAAATTCTGATTATTGGTTCGTTGGCCTATAACCCTGAACGAATTTGCTCCTTGGAAATACATGGATGTAAGTTATATGGATATTGGAAACCTGAACCGTTATATGCTTACGAATCTGTCGGTCCTTTTCCATTTGGAAATATCGAAGACATACCCAATGACGAATTTTGGATTGAACGGGTAAAAGACATCAGACCAGATATTATTTATACAGTTTTCAGTGCAACTTCCATCCGATTTGTTTATGACAGCATAACAGCACTACAACATGCAGGAATACAAATTCCTTTTGTGTGGCATTTAAAAGAAGGACCACAGATTTGTATAAGATATGGAGAGTGGGCACATCTGATGGAGTTATATTGCCATTCTGCAGCCAACATTTTCACCAATGAAATGACAAAATTGTGGTTCGAACAGTTTCAGGCTAATGATAAACCCTATATGATACTAGATTTGGAATTACCTAAACAAGAATATTTCACAAATAACTTTTCTAGAAAGCTATCATCCCAAGACAATGCTATCCATACGGTTGTCGTAGGACGAATGATCGGATTAACTACCAAAGAACTAAAACATTTAGCACAAAACAATATTCATATACATTTATATTCAGAAAGCTATCACAAACAAAAAAATGAAATGACGCAATACTGTCTTGAGATAGCTCCTCGTCATTTTCATGTGCATGCACACTGCCCCGCCAATCATTGGGTAGAAGAATTTTCACAATACGATGCAGGCTGGTTGCATAACTTTATCAGCGACAACGAGGATGACTTGCTTCGCTTGTCATGGGATGACATCAACTATCCCTGCCGTATCGGAGTATTTGCAGCCGCTGGAATTCCAATGATACAACGAAATAATCCTTTCTGCAAAGTCGCTTCACAAAACTTATTACAAGAACAAAATATTGGAATTTTGTATAACAACATAGAAGAATTATCCATTTACTTACATGACACAAAGAAAATGGCATTATTGGCACAAAATGTCATGAAACAAAGAATGAATTTTACTTTCGATTCCCATGTGCCGGAACTAATTAGGCTTTTCAAAAATTTGATTCGTACAAATGAAAAATAATATTTAGACTTATTTCAAAACTAATATTAAAAAGTTGGAAATAATAATAAAATGGGGCTTTGCTACTTGCCCGGCACTATTTGATTCTGTCCCTTTCGTATACAAGGGAACACAAATAGAGGTCATATATCAAAAGAAACGAATGACATTACGTAAGGCTATAACAATGATAAAGAACAATATGAAAAGAAAATTATAATGAAAGATGTAGGCCTTATGGCATACAAAAATGGCGATATAATCTGCGCCAAACGATTTTCCGTTCTGCTGCAAACGATTTTTCAATCTCCTGAGTTCGATTTTTGGATGTACTGGTTCCATCTTATGCCCCCTTTCATACTGAAAACCGAATCAGGAAAAAGCATGGATAGCCGTGGGAAAGATTCATCTTACTCTACCTCCTACAAACAGTTTTTCTCCCGAAAAGGTTCGCTTCCTTCATACCTCTTCTGTACCAACGCTTTAAGGTGAACTTTCTACCGTACAATCCTTCACCGGGATTTCACCGGAAAACGGGTTGTCCGCATGAAATTGTTTTTAACGAATTTGCAGTTGCATTGGTTTTCAACGCGTTACGGTGAAGGGCTTGACAAAGGCTTTTTCATGTCGTATATTTGCAGGTGGAAAACATAACAGAAAACACAAAGCCTATGGACTTCAAGAAAATCGCGCATGCCGCCGTCTGTCGGTGGAATGAAAAACGTCGTACGGACAAAACGTCGGATACCCATCGTACTTCCTTACCGGAGGCCGCACCCGCTGTCCGTGAGGCAGTATCCCCAAAAGCTGCCAACCTCGAGTCCGCCCTCGGCGGCTTCCTCGCCGAACGATACGAATTCCGCTTCAACGTGCTCACAGAAGTCACGGAATTCCGTAGCAAATCAGATAAGAGAAACGGAACCTTCCGGCCCGCCACGGAACGAGACCTGAACGCCATCTGCCTCGAAGCGCACCGCCACGGCATCGACTGTTGGGACCGCGACGTGGCACGCATGGTGCACTCCGCCTACGTGCGGGAATACCATCCCTTCCGGCAGTATTTCCAACGCCTCCCGGCATGGGACGGACGCGACCGACTTCACGGACTGGCCACCCGTGTGTCGGACAGTCCCTTATGGGTACAGGCTTTCCACCGGTGGATGCTCGGACTGGCCGCACAATGGGCCGGACTCTCCGACGGGCTGCACGCACACAGCACCGCGCCCCTTCTCGTCAGCGACGAACAAGGACTCGGAAAGTCCACCTTCTGCCGCGCCCTGCTGCCACCAGAGTTGCAGGCCTACTACACCGACAGCGTGGACCTCGTGCGTCCCGACAAAGTGGAACGGCAACTCACCGAGATGGGGCTGCTGAACTTGGACGAGTTCGACCGCATACCCGAGAAGAAACACCCGCTCCTGAAAAACCTCATGCAGCTCTCCGCCCTCAACCTGCGCAAGGCGTACCGGCGGCACAGCCAAGCCCTGCCGCGCATCGCCTCCTTCATCGGCACGTCCAACTCGCGCGAACTGCTTTCCGACCCTTCGGGAAGCCGTAGGTTCATCTGTGTGCTCGTGGAGCATCCTATCGACAGCACGGGCATCGACCATGCGCAGGTCTACGCCCAACTGAAAGCAGAACTGGAAAACGGGGAACGGTACTGGTTCAGCCACGGGGAAGAGAATGCCCTGCGACTGCACAACGCGGCTTTCTACCGCATCTGCCCGGCTGGGGAGGTATTACGCCGTTACTATCGTGCGGCTCAGCCAAACGAGAAGGTACGCCCGCTTTCGCTGCCCGAAATTTTCGCACGGTTGCGGCGGTTGGAACCCGGAGCGATGGCAGGCGTGACGCTGCCCAAGTTGGCCCAGGCCCTCGTGGCCGCAGGGGTGCAGAAAGTGCACACGCATTACGGAAACCGATACAGGGTGGCGGAAAGGTGATGGTGGGTATATGAAAGGCGCAAATGCTGAATATTCCTTTGAAAAATAGGCTTCCGTGAGAGAATGAAAATAGGGGCAAGTGGCTGATGCGCTTGCCCCATTTCTGGGATTACTTTAAAATGACCAAACATGTGCATGCCCCGTGTGCCCCCATGACCAATGCCTGTTCGATATCGGCTGTTTTGGAAGGGCCGGAGATGAAAGTGCCGAAAGGGTAGGTTTGCCCGGCGAGAAGTTCGTAGGCTTCTTGCATATTATGGACCAGGGAATGTCGGTCGAGGACAATGACTAAGGCTTCAGCAATGAAATAGAGTGCTTTGTGTTTTACGTTCTGAGGAATCCAGACCGCACCGTTTTCCGCTACGCCGAACGCTCCTTCTACGACCGCCACGTCGGTACCGTCCAGTTCTTGTGCCTCGGCCAATGTGTCGGGACGTATGGTAGCACAGGTGATCTCTTCCATCTGTGAAGCGATTTTGCGAGCCTCGGGAAAGTGGCTGCGAATGATGTCGTTGATGTCTTCCGCTTCCTGTAGGACGACCGCCTTGCCTCCGACAAACTGGCTGATTTCGCAGAAACGGCTTATTTTGTCCGGGTAAACCGTAGCTTTTATTTCCCAATCCGGATATTCGTACCTTTGTACGGTGTTTTGGCGGATGGCTGTCAATATCTCGTCTTTACTGCTCATTTTTTATCCTCCTTTCTTTGTACTTTACCTTTTTTCCACATGCTGTTGAACGATTCCCCGGCGAATTTCGGCAGTTCGCGGCCTTTTCCCCATTCGTTCAGGCGGTTATATTTGATTGCGTCTGGCATGACATTGACCATAGGAGCAGCCCAGAGGGCGGCGTTGAACAGCACGGGGCGCTCCATCAGAAATTTCATGCCGGCAGACATGAATTGCTTCTCGGTATTGGCTTTGCCGATGTCCTTCAACGTTTGTCTCCAACGGTAGATTTGTTCTCCCAAATCTACTTTGGCCGGGCAGACATTGGAGCAAGACAGGCAGAGGGAACAGGCCGACAAGTTGTCATAGTACTTCGACGGGTCGTGAGCCATTCCCAAGTTTATTCCGATGGGACCCGGAATGAAATAAGTATATGAATAGCCTCCGCTGTGCCGGTAAACCGGACAGGTGTTCATGCAGGCGCCGCAACGGATGCAGTTCAGCGTCCGGATATGGTCGGGGTGAGAGAGGATGCGGCTTCGCCCGTTGTCTACGATAATGATATGGTATTCACCTCCTTCGCGCGGCGTACGATAATGAGACGTGTAGGTCGTGATAGGTTGACCTGTTCCAGAACGTGCCAATAAACGGGTGAATACGCCTAAAGCTTTCATGTCCGGTACGATTTTTTCCAAACCGAAGGCCGCGATGTTCAGTTTCGGGCAGGATGTGCCCATATCGGCGTTGCCCTCGTTGGTGCACACGACGATGTCTCCCGTGGAGGCTACAGCAAAATTCGCTCCTGTCATGGCAGCTTCGGCATGCAAGAAAATATTTCGCAGGTTTTTTCGAGCCACATGCGTCAGGTAAGTCGGGTCGTAGTTGCCTTTTTCGGCATTCATCTTCTCTTCGAACAGCAGGCCTACTTGTTCGCGCTTGATATGAATGGCCGGCATGACGATATGGCTGGGTGGAAGGTGCATCAGTTGCAGGATGCGTTCACCCAAATCGGTTTCCACTACATCTATGCCTTTAGATAACAAGAACGGATCCAGTTCGCATTCTTCCGAAAGCATGGATTTACTTTTGACGAAACGGGTCACTTGATGTTCTTTAAGCAGGCCATAGATGATCTGTCGGTATTCTTCTGCGTCTTTAGCCCAATGTACGATGGCACCGTTTGCCGTGGCGTTCTTTTCAAATTCTATCAGCAGTTCCTCCAAATGGCTGTTGGAATAGAGTTTCAACTGGCATGCTTTTTCCCGAAGGTCTTCCCATTCGGGTACCTCCTTGCTCATTTTGTCTCTTTTGGCACGTACCATCCACAGGGTTTCGTTGTGCCATGCCGCCATGTCGCCGTTCCGGAGGAACTTTTCGGCAGCTTTGGAATGTAAGGTGCTCATAACTGTGACGCTAATATTTCTACAATATGAATCGTTTGGATGGGAAGTTTCTCACGGTCGATGACTCCCTGCATGTGCATCAGGCAGGAGCTGTCGGCTCCGGTAATATATTCGGCCCCGGTTTCGCTGTGGTGCCTGATTTTGTCTTTTGCCATACAGACGGATACGGCCTGTTCTTCGATTGCGAACATTCCGCCGAAACCGCAACATTCATCTATGTGGGACGGTTCGCATACTTCGATGTCTTTCACCATGAGTAGCAAATCCCGTAATTTATTATAATAAGGAATATTGCGTTCACTGGGAGAGGACAAGTGAAGTTCCCTTACGCCGTGGCAACTGTTGTGCAGGCTGACTTTGTGAGGGAAGCGGGCGTCCAAATGTTCCGGCTTGACGACGTCGTGGATGAACTCGCACAAATCATATATTTTCTCCGCACTCTCGCACCGATGTCCTTCTTGTGCCAATATGTCGGGATGGTTTTGTTTGACGAAAGCCACACAACTGGCCGACGGTCCTACAATGTAATCGTATGACTGGAACAAGGTTTCGAAACGCCGGGCCAGCCGTGAGGCCTCATTTTCGAATCCGGCATTGGCCATGGGTTGCCCACAACACGTTTGGTCTAAAGGGTAATCTACGTCGACTCCCAACCGGCTTAAAATTTTATATGACGCCACTCCGACCTGGGGGTATATGGCATTGATGTAGCAAGGGATAAATAAACCGACTTTCATATTTTGGGTTGTTTTGAATTTGGTACAATATTAGTGTTTGGTTCGTATGCCTGCCGGTATGCGTTGGCCAATAGCTGCAAAGTTATAAAAAAGCATGGTTCTATTCTATTATTCGTGCTGCCTTTTGATTCGTAAACCATTAATTTTTGGCTGTTTTCTTTCGTATTCTCTCAAAAAGTAGTAATTTTACGTGCTTTTTGGCAAGTGGTATTTATAATAGTAACAGATATAAATAATGTTAGACCAAGACAGAATAATAAAGGTGAACATTGAAACCGAGATGCGTAAATCGTATATCGACTATTCAATGTCCGTAATTGTATCCCGTGCTTTGCCTGATGTGCGCGACGGATTTAAACCTGTGCATCGTCGCATTCTCTATGGAATGAGGGAACTGGGTAATACGCACGACAAACCATATAAAAAATGTGCCCGTATCGTAGGAGAAGTGTTGGGTAAGTATCATCCGCATGGAGATTCTTCCGTTTATGGTGCATTAGTGCGTATGGCACAAGAATGGAGCATGCGTTATACGCTGGTGGACGGTCAGGGAAACTTCGGTTCCGTCGATGGGGATAGTGCTGCTGCCATGCGTTATACGGAGGCTCGCCTGCAGTTGATGGGCGAAGCTATGATGGATGACTTGGAAAAGGAAACCGTAGACATGATGAACAACTTCGACGATACGTTGAGGGAGCCTACGGTTATGCCGACAAAAATACCGAACTTGCTGGTAAACGGTGCCAGTGGTATCGCAGTGGGAATGGCCACTAACATCCCCACGCATAATTTAGGGGAAGTCATTGATGCTTGTGTGGCTTATATAGACAATCGGGATATTGACATCGACGGACTGATGGAGTATATCAAGGCTCCTGATTTTCCTACCGGTGGCTTTATTTACGGTATGCAAGGCGTACGCGATGCCTACGAGACGGGGCGCGGACGTGTGATTATGCGTGCCCGTGCTGAGATAGAGCCGGGAGAGAATCACGATAAGATTGTCATTACGGAGATTCCTTACGGGGTGAACAAAGCGGAGCTGATTAAACAGATTGCCGATTTGGTAAACGACAAGAAGATTGAAGGCATCAGCAATGCCAATGACGAATCCGACCGTGAAGGCATGCGTATCGTGGTGGATGTGAAACGCGACGCCAACGCAAATGTCGTATTGAACAAATTGTTCAAGATGACTCCGTTGCAGACCAGCTTCAGCGTGAATTGCATAGCGTTGGTGAAGGGGCGTCCCAAGTTGTTGTCTCTGAAGGATTGCATCTCTAACTTTGTGAACCATCGTCACGATGTGGTCATCCGTCGGACGCAGTATGATTTGCGCAAGGCGGAAGAACGTGCCCATATTTTGCAAGGTTTGATTATTGCGAGTGATAACATCGACGAAGTCGTGCATATTATTCGCAGTGCCCAGAATCCGCAGGCCGCCATCGAAGGTTTGATGAACCGTTTCGAACTGGACGAGGTACAGGCCAAAGCCATCGTAGAGATGCGTCTGCGTCAGTTGACGAACCTGATGCAGGAGCAGTTGCGTAACGAATACGATGAACTGTTGAAACAAATCGAATATTTCAAACAGATACTGAGTGATGAAGACCTTTGCATGAAAGTAATCAAGGACGAATTGATCGAGGTTAAAGAGCAGTTCGGCGACGAACGGCGTTCGGAAATCGTATATTCGAGCGAAGAATTCAATCCTGAAGATTTTTATGCTGACGACGAGATGGTTATCACCATCAGTCACATGGGATATATCAAGCGTACGCCTTTGGCCGAGTTCCGGGCACAGGCTCGTGGTGGCGTGGGCAGCAAGGGAACGAGCACTCGCGATACGGACTTTGTGGAATACATCTATCCGGCTACGATGCACAACACGATGCTCTTCTTCACGCAGAAGGGTCGCTGTTTTTGGATGAAAGTATATGAGATACCGGAAGGTGCCAAGAACTCTAAGGGACGTGCCATTCAGAATATGTTGAATATCGACCCGGATGATGCTATCAATGTTTGCTTGCGTATCAAGAACCTGAACGATGCGGAATTCTGCCGTTCGCATTATGTGGTGTTCTGCACGAAGAACGGTATCATCAAGAAAACCTGCTTGCAGGAGTATTCCCGTCCGCGTACCAATGGGGTCAATGCCATTACGATTCGTGAAGACGACCGTGTCATCGGCGTGCGTCTGACAAATGGCGAGAATGAAATCATCATCGCTAACAGAAACGGTCGTGCCATTCGTTTCCATGAAAGCAAAGTGCGTGCCATGGGACGTACGGCTACTGGTGTGAGAGGTATGACCATCGACGAGGACGGTAGCGACGAAGTGGTAGGCATGGTATGTGTGAACGACCCGCAGACGGAAACCATTATGGTGGTCAGCGAGCAAGGCTATGGCAAACGTTCTGATATAGAGGATTATCGTGTGACAAACCGGGGCGCGAAGGGTGTGAAGACACTGAACATCACGGAGAAAACCGGTAAGTTGGTGGCTATCAAAGTCGTGACGGACGAGAACGACCTGATGATTATTAACAAGAGCGGTATAACGATACGTCTGAAAGTGGCTGATGTCCGTATTATGGGACGTGCCACACAAGGTGTCCGTTTGATTAATCTTGAGAAGCGTAATGACCAAATCAGTAGCGTATGCAAGGTACAGACGGAGGACGAAGAAGAAGAGACGGAAATGTTGAGTGACGGTGTGGCTCCGGTGATGGATGAGTCGGAAGGCAGTTCTGATGCATCGGTTTCAGAGTCCCGTGACGAAGAGACTGAAACGAATGAATGAGTTTAAAACTTTTAATTTATAAAGTTATGAATAAATACGTATTATCAATTGCATTGCTGGTTGCTTCAACCGGTGCTTTCGCGCAGAACAGACTGGTGAAAAAAGCTCAGGGATTGATTAACAACAATCAAATAGAGGAAGCCCAGACGTTGTTGACGGAAGCTTTGAACAGCGGAGAAACCAAAGACATGGCTTTGGCTTGGGATGTTCAGGGAGATTTGTACCAAAGGCTTTTTGCAGACGAACTGAACAAAGCGGCTGCTCACCAGCCTTTGGATACGGCAAAGTTTGCTAAAAACCTGTATGCTTGTCTGGACGCATACGAAAAATGCAACGAGTATGACGAGAAAAAGGAATATGCGGAAAAGAACAAAGGCAACTTGATGAAGTTCCGTACTTTCTTGATGTACGTCGGTCAGTTTGACTTCCAAAATCAGAATTTTGCGGGAGCTTATAAAGCATACGATGCGTGGTTGACTTATCCGCAGAACCATAAACTGGTGGCTGATGAGCCGAAGGTGTTGAACGATAGTGTATTTGACAAAAATCAAGTAGCTTATTATGCTTGTCTGGCAGCTTACCAGGGTAAAGATTTTGATAAGGTCGCTACTCATTTGGAAGAGGCATTGAAGTATGATAAAGAAGCCAAGACGGTAAAACAATTACATTTGATGACACTCTTGGAAAAGGGAGATACGGCTCAATGGGTTGATGCTTCGAAGAAGTATGCAGTGGCAGATGAGGTGATAGCCCAGAATTTGTTAGCTTATTACACCGAAAAGAAGAACGATGCGGCTTCGTTGGAGTTTGCCAACAGTCTTTTGGCGGCCGACCCGAATAATAAGATTGCCAATTATTCAAAAGGTGTAGTATTGTTCGGTCAGGAGAAATTTGAGGAAGCTCTGCCGTTCTTTGAGAAGAGTGCGGAAATAGATCCTACTTTTACGGATGCTTATTACAATGCCGGTGTATGCTGCTGTAATACAGGATATGGCATCAACGAAGCAATCGGTAAGACGAAGAACATGAAGAAAGCCGAATATGACAAGGAGATTGAAAAAGTGAAGTCTTGGTATAAGAAGGCAGAACCGTTCTTCCTGAAAGTCAAGGAACTTGAGCCTGACAATCCGCAGAGATGGGCTTCTCGTCTGAAGACGGTGTATTATATAACCGGAGAAAAGGCTAAAGAAGCAGAGATGGATACTTATCTCAAGTAAGCGGTAGGAGATAATGATAAAGTAAAAAAGAATTGGGGTGGTGTTCAATGAAAGTGTGGGCATCACCCTTTTGTTTTATATAGGATGAGTAGATTGAGTTTTTGGGCAATGGTTTGTATGTTCGGGGTTTGTTGTCAGACACTGGACGGTGCCAATGTGGTTCGTGAAGCGCGTAAAACCATAAAGAACGCCAGATATGAGGAGAACGGGGATGAAGCCAAGAAGGTAAGGGAGCGGCTGGATGCCGCAGAGAAGAGCCTGATGGATGCGCTCTCCGGCGAGAAAAAAGTAGTGAAACGTGCAGAACTGTATTATACGGCGGCATTGGTGCAGTGCAGGTTGAATGACATTGAAAACGAAAAAATCTATTTGAAACGTGCATACGATACGGTGCTTTATTATAATAGTATCTACAATGCCTATAAATATTTCGAGAAATGTGATTCCGTGGAGTTGGCTTCAGACTACAAAGGGCGTTTTAAGTTTCGTTCGTCGGCTCGTAAGAGACTGCTGGAACATCGTGCCAATTTATTGAATGGCGGACGCTTCTATTTGAGAAAGAAGAATTATACGGAAGCATTCCGATTCTTGGATTTATATTTGTCTTCGGCCGAATATCCGGCATTGAAGAGCGACTTCTTGAATCAGACGGATACGATGTATTCCCGTGTGGCCTATTGGATTATAGCCACAGGATACCATATCGGGGCTTACGAGGGCGTGATACGTTATGCTCCGATGGCTTTGCGTTACTTCAAGAACCAACAGTATGTGCAGGAGTATCTTTGTAGGTCGCACTTGGCTTTGAATGATACTGCAGCTTGGGTGAAGGAATTGAAAAGGGGTATTGTGAATTTCCCTGACCATACATATTTTTTCACCAGCTTGCAGGAGTTTCTGAATCGTAAAGGGAAATACGACGACGCGTTGTTGTTTGCAGACCGGATGATACAATACGACCCGAAGAATGCTTTGTTCTGGTATGCAAAGGCATTGGTGTACATGCGTAAAGATGACTATAAGAATTGTATAGCGAATTGTGATGTGGTTCTGACTCTGGACAGCATGAATATTGAGGCTAATTATTTTAAGGGGCTGGCTTATTGCAATATGGCCAAAGCGTCTTCCGATGCGATGAAAAAATCAGAGCTGAAAAGTGCTGCATATCGGAAATACAGAACGGAAATGATGACGTATTACGCATTGGCAGAGGAGCCTTTGGAACAGGTGCGTCGGTTGTCTCCGGATAAGGCTTCCCGTTGGGCGCCTTTGCTGTATCAAGTTTACCTGAATCAGAACAAGGGAGCGGAATTCGATGAAATGGAACGTATTATACGGGATATAAAGAAACCGGAAAAATAGATATGGAAAGACTAAAGATATATATGGCTCCTTTGCAGGGGCTTACGGAGGCTCCTTACCGCAATGCTTTTGAGAAACACTTCGGTGGAGTGGATGTGTACTACACACCTTTCATCCGTTGGGAGCACGGTGGCCTGAGAAGAAAGGATGTACGTGATTTGCATCCGGATGCAAACAAAGTAGGGCATCTTGTTCCTCAAATCATAGCGGCTTCGGCCGAAGAGGCAGAACAGATTCTGGCTCAGGTAGTTCCCTATGGATATCAGGAGGTGGATTTAAACATGGGCTGCGCTTTTCCCATGTTGGTGAAAAAGGGAAAGGGATGCGGTCTCTTGCCTGAACCTGAACGGGTGAGAGGATTGCTACAGGTAGTGGAACGTTATCCGGACATCTCTTTTTCCGTAAAAATGCGTTTGGGATATGAGAATGCGGCAGAGTGCATGGAGCTTCTTTCTGTGTTGAATGAGACTCGTTTGTCACGGGTGGTGGTGCATGCAAGAACAGGACGGCAGCAATATAAGGGGGAATGCGACCGTGAGGCTTTTCTTCGTTTTGCCCGTGAATGTCGCCATCCGGTAGTTTATAACGGCGATGTCACGACGGTAGAGTCTCTTAGTGAATTACAGCAGGGAATGCCCTTTTTGGAAGGCGTCATGATGGGACGTGGGTTGTTGGCAGCCCCTTGGGTAGCTATCGAATACCATGAGGGCACGGCGTGGAGCATGGAGCGGCGCATGTCGTCCTTGCGGGCGTTGCATGCGGATTTGTTGGACCATTATGTCCAGACACTCGAAGGGGGCGAGAAGCAACTGCTGACGAAAATGAAAGCTTTTTGGGAATATATATATCCCGAAGGTGACCGGAAATGCCGCAAGAAAATTCATAAGGCACAGAAAATGGCGGATTATACACAAGCCGTCTTCCAACTTTTGAGCGGATATTAAAATAGTTATCGAAATCATTAATCTTATTTCATGAAAAGAACATTGTTTATAGGTATGTTGGGGCTTTCTGCACTGATGAGCGGTTATGCCCAACAAGGAGAGGGAGTCCGTAAAGGGCGTATAGTGCGCGAACCGTTGGTACATGACCCTGTCATGGCAAAAGAAGGGGATACATATTATCTTTATTCCACTGGACACAACGTTTCGTCTTTCTCGTCGAAAGACTTATCCGAATGGACTATCCGGCACGGTGTTTTTTCGGCTCCTCCTCAGTGGGCTGTGGATAGTATCAAGGGATATGAAGGTCATACGTGGGCACCGGATATCATTTATTATAAGGGAAATTATCATCTTTTTTATTCCTGTTCCACTTTCGGTAAAAATACCTCAGCCATTGGCCACGCCTATCGCAAGACTTTGAATCCAGACTCGGATGAGCCGTGGACGGATACCGGCGCGGTTATCGTGTCGCATTCCCATGACAACTTTAATGCCATCGACCCGAACATTGTCATAGACGAGGAAGGGAACCCTTGGATGACGTTCGGCTCCTTTTGGGGAGGTATCCAGTTGGTACGGTTGACCGAGGATTTGACTTCTACTTTGAAACCGGAAAAATTGTACACAATATGCACACGCCAGTTCGAGGGGGCTTCCGACGTACCTTCGCGTTCCGTAAATTCTGTCGAGGCCCCGTTTATCTTCAAGCATGGCGGTTATTATTATTTGTTTGTGTCCTACGATTTTTGCTGTCGCGGGTTGAAGAGCGATTATAAGGTAGTGGTAGGCCGTTCCACCCGGGTGACCGGTCCTTATGTGGATAAAGACGGACGGGAACTGACGCGAGGCGGAGGAAGTCTGGTTGTAGACAGCAATGATGAGTTTGTGGCCATCGGGCATAGTGCGGCTTATCATTTCGATGGAAAAGATTATTTCATGGCCCATGGTTACAGTCTTTCAGAGGATGGAGTCAGTAAATTATTTTTTCGGGAGATGACATGGGATGAAGAGGGCTGGCCACTTGTTTCTGCGGAGTGAAGAAAGCGTTGAATCAATCTTCCTCTTGGTTTTTTGCCAGATTGCCATGTCGCTTTTTTTTGATAAAAGATTTGGATTGTATTTCATTTTTAGTACCTTTGTGAAATTGATAAAAAAACGTATAAATATGGAGTTTAGGATAAAAGGCTGTATCGGAGCGTTAATGATGGGTTGCGTGTTCGCAGCCTGCGAGGACGATACGGACAAGGGAGGGCCTGACGTAGACCAGCCCAAAGAAGCCACTTACCTTTTATATATGGTAGGGCAGAACGATTTGAAACAGTATCTGAATGCCAACATCAGTGACATGAAAATCGGATACGGCAAATCCGACATCAATGCCAATGTGTTGGTGTATGCCGATATCAGTTCGGTGCCGACATTATATCTGATTGGGAAAGATAACAGCGGAAAAGTGCAGCAGACAACTGTGAAGACTTATCCGGACCAGTATTCGGTGGACCCGGAAGTGATGAAGGAAGTCATCAATGATGTCTTTACGCTGTATCCGGCCGAGCGAAAAGGAGTTGCGTTCTCTTCTCATGCCAACGGCAGCCTTTATACGCCAAATACGGTAAGGAAGCGTGCTTTCGGGGATGAGGAAAGTGGCTACAGCATGAATATTACGGATATACGTGAGGCTCTTGAGGGATGTCCGTATATGGATGTGATTATGTTCGACGCTTGTTTGATGGCCAATATGGAGACGGCGTATGAGCTGAAAGACCGGGCGCATTATTTCCTTGCAGCTCCCAACTCCATTCCGGCAGAGGGATTCCCTTACGATAAGGCTCTACCTCATCTGCTGAAGATGGATGCGGCCGGACTGGCGCGTGCAGCTCAGGCTTATATGAAACATTTCCAGAATAACGATGTGGAGTGGGATGATTTCGTTTCCATCAGTGTTTCCGATCTTTCGCAGATGAATGCCTTGGCTTTGTATATGGATTCTTTGTTTCAGGATGAGGCGGTACAGAATCATTTGATGAAGGTGGACCGTGACGATTTACAGATGTTCGAGACGGGCTTTCAATTGTATGATTATGGGGAGTGGGTGGACAGCATTGGGCTTTCAAGTCCTTACGTCCCGAAAATCAGGACTATTTTGGACGAGGCGGTGGTTTATAAGGAACATAGTGATTACAGTTCGGTAAACGATTATACCGCGATGCCGGAAATCCCGATTAAAGATGGCGCGTTTAGCGGTTTGAGTACTTATGTGCCACCGAGGGTATCTCAGCTTTTGCAACCGGGTTATGATATGTTGATGATGCGGTTTTTCACTTCTTTGAAATGGTACCGCGATGCCGGTTTCTGGCGCGTGCCGCTATACAATATATTTGAACAGGATGCTGAAGAATGAGCCAATCCCCGCCGGATTTCCGGTGGGGATTTTCAATGTTTTGCACAAATATGCGGTTTAAGTGCAAAATTAGTTGTATCTTTGTTCCCGATAACGAAGAATATAATTTTTATTAGATTATTATTTATGGCTTATAACTTGTTAAAAGGTAAACGCGGTATTATTTTCGGTGCGCTGAATGACGCTTCTATTGCTTGGAAAGTTGCAGAACGTGCTTCGGAAGAAGGGGCGCAGATTGTGTTGACCAATACCCCGGTGGCCTGCCGTATGGGTACGATTGACGAATTGGCGAAAAAGACCAATGCAACAATAATTCCTGCCGATGCAACTTCAGTGGACGATTTGGAGAAGCTCTTTGTGCAGGCACAAGAGGTTATGGGAGGCAAAATCGACTTCGTGCTTCATTCCGTGGCCATGAGTGTGAACATGCGCAAGAAGCGTACGTATGACGATTTGGATTACGGTTTCTTGAATAAGACGTTGGATATTTCCGCCATCTCATTTCATAAAATGATTCAGACGGCCAAAAAACTGGATGCCATCAATGAAAACGGTTCTATTTTGGCGTTGAGTTATGTGGCGGCGCAACGTACTTTCTTCGGCTATAACGATATGGCGGATGCAAAGTCTTTGTTGGAATCCATCGCCCGTAGTTTCGGTTATATTTATGGGCGCGAGAAAGGAGTCCGTGTCAATACGATTTCCCAGTCTCCGACCTTTACGACCGCTGGCGGCGGCATCAAGGGGTTCGATGGTTTGTATGATTTCAGCGATCGTATGTCTCCTTTGGGTAATGCCAGTGCGGATGAATGCGCGGACTATTGTGTGGTGATGTTCTCCGATTTGACGAAGAAGGTTACGATGCAGAATCTCTATCACGACGGAGGCTTCTCCAGCATGGGTATGTCTTTGCGAGGTATGACGCAATACGAGAAATCGTTTATCGATGAAAACCGTGACGAAAACGGCAAGATTATCTACGGATAAGTGGTATAGCATAGATTATTGATAGAAATACAGTCTGTTATTCGGCAAATTTTCTTATATTTGCGTCTTTGAATAACAGACTGTTTCTTTTACGGAGCAATTATCCCGAATTAAAGATTATGAGTAAGACGATTATTACAGTAGTAGGAAAGGATGCGGTAGGCATCATTGCGAAGGTTTGTACGTACTTGGCAGAGAACAAGGCAAACATTTTGGATATATCCCAAACCATTGTACAAGAGTATTTTAATATGATGATGATAGCAGACTTGTCTAAGGTGGAAAAGCCTTTTGAAGTGTTGGCGAACGAGTTGGCCGAGATAGGTTTGTCGATGGGTGTTCAGGTGAAATGCCAACGCGAAGAGATTTTTGATAAAATGCATCGTATTTAATCCTGTGGCTAAGATATGATTAATATATATGAGGTGTTGGAGACCAACAAGATGATCGAGCAGGAGAATCTTGATGTGCGTACCATTACGATGGGTATCAACTTGTTGGATTGCGTGGATTCGGATGTGGACGCGCTTTGCCGGAAGATTTATGATAAAATCACACGTCTGGCGAAAGACTTGGTGAAAACCGGAGAGGATATTTCTAAGGAATATGGAATCCCCATAGTGAACAAACGCGTTTCCATTACGCCTGTTTCGTTGGTGGGAGGATCTGCTTGCCGCACGCCGGAAGATTATGTAAAGGTGGCTCATGCTTTAGACCGGGCAGCGAAAGAAGTAGGTATTAATTTCTTGGGCGGCTATTCGGCTGTCGTGTCCAAGGGGATGACCCATAGCGACGAACTGCTCATCCGTTCCATACCTCAGGCTTTGGCAGAAACGGAACGCATTTGCAGTTCGGTGAATGTAGGGTCAACGAAAACCGGTATCAATATGGATGCCGTGAGACTGATGGGCGAGATTATCTTGCAGACGGCCGAGCGTACGAAAGACAAGGATTCTTTGGGCTGTGCTAAACTGGTGGTCTTGTGCAATGCTCCGGATGATAATCCGTTCATGGCCGGTGCTTTCCACGGCGTGTCCGAGGCGGATGCCATCATCAATGTGGGGGTGAGCGGTCCGGGCGTGGTGAAACATGCGTTGAGCCAAATCAGGGGAGCCAGCTTCGAGGTGCTCTGTGAGACAATCAAACGTACGGCTTTTAAAATCACCCGTGTGGGGCAATTAGTGGCGCAAGAAGCTTCGCGGCGTTTGGGAGTGCCCTTCGGCATCATCGACTTGTCGTTGGCCCCGACTCCGGCCGTGGGGGACAGCGTGGCCGAAATATTGGAAGAAATCGGCTTGGAACGCGCCGGTGCTCCGGGAACCACGGCAGCATTGGCTTTGCTGAACGATCAGGTGAAGAAGGGAGGCGTGATGGCTTCATCATACGTGGGAGGGCTGAGCGGAGCCTTTATTCCGGTGAGTGAAGACCAAGGTATGATTGATGCCGTGGAGTGTGGCGCGTTGACTTTGGAAAAGTTGGAGGCCATGACTTGTGTTTGCTCGGTCGGGTTGGATATGATTGCCATTCCGGGCGATACGCCCGCCACGACGATTTCGGGTATCATTGCAGACGAAGCTGCAATAGGCATGGTGAACCAGAAAACGACGGCCGTGCGCATCATTCCCGTAGTGGGCAAAACGGTAGGGGATACGGTAGAGTTCGGAGGACTTTTGGGCTATGCTCCCGTGATGCCGGTCAACTCTTTCGGTTGCGGTGATTTCGTGAACCGGATAGGTCGTATTCCGGCTCCGATACACAGTTTTAAGAATTAACAGGTTTTCGTACTTTGACGAATTGAAGCCATCCTTTGTTTCCGCGACTGTGGTTTTTGCAGTCGGCTTGCCGTAACGGTTGTTTATGGTGCGAAGGGAAACAAAGGATGGTTGTGCTTTATGGAACATGCGCTTCATGTGAATTGGTAGATATAGTTCTTGTCAAAGGCTATAAAGTCCAATAGAGAAATAAATGCTGTTTCATATCTTTGCGGCATATATATTATTGATAGTATCATGAAAATGAAGTGGAAAAGAATAATGGCTTTAGGACAAGCCTTTTCTGTAGTTGCCATTATGGAAGCCCAGGTTGTGAATCCGTTTGGAAATGCTTTGGTTCCGGATATGATTGCAGATGCCAGCATACAGGAAATCGATGGTATGTTTTATTGTTATGCCACGACGGACGGATATGGAAGAGGGTTGGAAACGTCCGGGCCTCCGGTGGTATGGAAGTCCAAGGATTTCGTGCATTGGAGTTTCGACGGGACATATTTCCCGTCGGCAGCAACTGAGAAATACTGGGCTCCCAGTAAAGTAGTCCAAGCTAATGGAAAGTATTACATTTACCCTACGATTAACGGTTATATGTATCCGGCAGTCGCCGACCATCCGGAGGGGCCGTTTAAATTGGCTCGCGGGGAAGACCGGTTTTACAAACCTTATACGGCTTCTACCCTGTTGCAGACAGAAGATCCGGGCGGTATCGATGCAGAAGTCTTTATAGATGACGACGGGCAAGCCTATGTGTTTTGGGGACGTCGGCATGTGGCCAAACTGGCAAAAGATATGATTACGGTGGACTCCGTTGTCCATGTGATTTCTACTCCTCGCAAAGAATATTCGGAAGGCCCTATATTCTTCAAACGGAAAGGTATCTATTATTATTTGTACACCATAGGGGGAGATGAGAGGTATCAATATGCTTATGTGATGAGCAAGGTTTCTCCTCTCGGGCCTTACGAATACCCGGAGCAGGATATTGTGTCGACTACAGATTACGAACAAGGTGTCTTCGGGCCGGGACATGGTTGTGTCTTCAATACAGATGAAGACCATTATTATTTTGCTTACTTGGAGTTCGGCCGCCGCAGTACCAACCGGCAAACCTATGTAAATCGCTTGGAGTTCAATGAAGACGGTACGATTCGTCCGGTGAAATTGAGTTTGGATGGAGTAGGGCCTTTGCGGAAGGTGAAGGGAAGGAAAGAAATTAAGGCTGATACGGTTTATGCATCCAGTACGGCGGCCCCCTTGTTTATCGAACCCATGAAAGACGATTTGTGTCGTCGTACGGAGTATTTTGTTCCGGCCTTTGCCGTGGATGGGGCGAACGGTTCCCGATGGATGGCTGCGGAAGGAGATAAGGACAAATGGCTTGTTGCAGATTTGGGAAGAACCCGGAAAATACGGCGCAGTGAAATTTATTTTGTACGTCCTACAGCCGGACATGCTTATCAACTTGAAGGTTCGGTGGACGGGACTACATGGAGGAAATGCGGAGGACATGACGACTTGCGGATGCAATCTCCGCATGTCGATGAACCGAAGGGGAAATATCGTTTCCTGAGAGTCAGGATTTCAGAGGGTGTTGCAGGAGTTTGGGAATGGAATATTTATTAAACGAGAATAGGAATGAGATATTTATGGTCAATCGTTTTTAGCCTTTGTCTTTGTACTGGTCTGAAAGGACAGCAGCAAAGAGAGTGGGGCAAGTGGGAAAGTTGGGGAGACCAAGGTGATGGGACGTATATGAATCCGGTCATCCCGTCAGACTATAGTGATATAGATTGTATCAGGGTCGGGGATGATTATTATGCCATATCTTCTACGTTCCAGTTTTCTCCGGGAATGACGATTTTACATTCTAAGGATCTGGTGAACTGGGAAATCTGTGGGAATGCTGTCGAAGATTTGACCCAAATCGGTGAAGAGCTGGATTGGACACGCATGAACCGTTATAACCGTGGGATATGGGCCGGGACGTTGCGTTACCATGACGGTCGTTTTTACCTCTTTTTCGGGACACCGGATGAAGGATATTTCATGACCTCTGCCGTACGTCCCGAGGGGCCGTGGGAGCCCTTGACTTCTCTTTTGTCCGAACCCGGTTGGGATGATTGTACCGCAATTTGGGACGATAAGGGAAAGGCTTACTTTGCGGGGACTCATTTTGCAGACGGTTATAAGACCTATCTTTTTAAGATGTCGGAAGACGGAAAAAGCATAGACCGGAAATCGGCTGTGCTTATCAATGAAGGAAGCGGCCGAGAGGCCAGCAAATTGATAAAGGTAAACGGATGGTATTATCTGGTTTTCAGTGAACATAAGCCGGGTGTCGGGCGTTATGTCTTGGCCAAACGATCGAAAAAAGTGACGGGACCTTATAAAGAAGAAAGGCAATTGGCGTTGCCTTCCGTGGAAGCGATGGAACCCAACCAAGGTGGCATAGTCCAGGGGAGGGACAATAACTGGTACTTTCTGACGCATCATGGCACGGGTGATTGGAGTGGTCGTATTGTCAGCCTTTTGCCTGTCACTTGGATTGACGATTGGCCTATATTGGGAGAGGTTTTGGATTCAAATATAGGTACGATGAAATGGACCGGAGCGATGCCTTTTCAAGCGGATGAGAAATTAGACATTCAGCGTAGTGATGATTTCGACGAGAGCCGGTTGCCTCCGCAATGGCAGTGGAACCACCAACCGAGGAAGGGGTTCTTTTCCTTGACTGAACGTCCGGGATGGTTGCGTCTGAAAGCTTATCGTCCGTTGGAACCCAATCAATTATTGAAAGCCGGTAATACGCTTACACAAAGGACTTTCAGAAAGCAGGATAATGTGGTCGTGGTGAAAATGGATATTTCCGGTATGGAAAACGGACAGAAAGCCGGTCTTTGCCATTTTTCTTCACCGCATTCCGCTATCGGTGTGACGAAAGAAGGAGGCATTTGCTATTTGGAATTTCGTGAAAACGGCAAGATAACGAAAGGCATGCAAGTCCCGTCAAAACATATCTGGTTCAGTAGCCAGTGGGGTTTGGACGGTAAATCCCGATATGCTTATAGTTTGGACGGGGATAATTTCTTGCCTTTCGGAACGCCCTATCAAATGGCTTGGGGAAATTATAAGGGTGACCGTATCGGCATGTATTGTTTTAACGATAATAGCGAGAGCGGTTTTGTGGATGTGGATTATTTCCATTACCGATAGGAATGGATAGAACGAAAATCCCTGCGTCCGGAGAGGACGCAGGGATTTTCGTCATAGTTTGTACCAAACGTATAGAGTTATCGTTTGACTATCGGGTTGTAAGTGAGGGCCAAAGAGTCCGTGGTACTTTCTATCAGAGGCTTCATCGTCACCGTGAAGAGGTTCTCTAAAGAGTCATACGGGAGAGTACATGTGGGAATGCCGGCTGCGTATGGAGCAATCTCGTACTGCTGATAGATGAATTCTACTCCGTTGGGTCTGCATACCGGAGCAGTCTCCGGAAGCGGAAAAGTATAACGTGCATTCTCATCCAATAGCCTTTCATAAAGTTCTTCATCGCTGTTTACTTTGAAGAATTTACTTTTCAATCCATTCTTTATCATGCCGCGTAACTTTTCTTTGCCGTTTGCCGTGAACATGTCCCAACCGAATTTACGACCGTCCGATTTACGGAATACACCGCCGCTCAGACTTTCTCCGCCGTGTGCTCCACCGGAATATTCATATATTTCAGAGGTATATGTGATGAACTTTTCTGTTTCAAACGCCTTTTTGAATTGTACGTAATAGGCAGATGCATCCATGGCCGTGTTTTCTCCTATTTCAGCAATGTCACGTTTCACCTGCTCCGCACGTTCTGTACCATAGTATTCCAGTAGTTTCTTACCGTCATCCAAACTTCCGGTGTAGGTGCCACCGAGCTGTTCATTCATCCATTCCCGTATGTTCTGTGTCACGACACTGGAGTTATCCGTCGGATAAGCGGCAGCCAACTTACATCCTTCAGATGAAGGCTTTTCCTCCCATGTGATATCTTCCGTTTTTATGGCACGACTTTGGTCTGTTCCATTTTTTTTCTCCAGATGGCAGGAAGCCATTCCCAAGGCAAGAGCTAAAAGAGCAGCACTAAAGCTGCCGTATTTAAAACATAAACTACGCTTTTTCATATTGCTTTGATTTTATAAATGATTATATAACCAAAGTTACGCCTTTATTTCAAACCTAAGCAGTTTTTTCCAATAAAAACTGTTAATCTTTTGCCTAGCCCCTGTTTCCATACAAACAGTCGGATGGTTTCAGCTTGTTTTTCCTTTACCTTTGTAGAGAAATAAAAATAGGAGGCGTATGAAGCAACAGAATAAGATTATAGTGGTAGGGGCAACTTCCGGTTTGGGGCGTATGTTGGCTGAACGCTATATTCGTGACGGACATGTGGTAGGTATCGTCGGTCGGCGTGGAGATAAGCTGGCAGAAGTGGCCAAAGGTCATTCCGAAGTACATTGTTTAAAGGCGGATGTGACGGATATCAGCCAAATAGCAGTGCATTTGTCTGCTTTGGCCGGTGAGATGGGAGGTTTGGATTTACTGGTCTTGTGTTCCGGAGTGGGACGAATGAATCCGGATTTGGATTACGGACTGGAGTTACCCACAGTCGATACCAACGTGCGTGGATGGACGGCAGTGGCGGACTGGGCTTTCTCGTATTTTATGCAACAAGGACATGGACACTTGGCCGCCATTTCATCGGTAGCCGGCATCCGTGGTTTGGCTCCGGCTCCTGCTTATTCCGCTTCCAAGGCCTACCAGATCCACTATTTGGAAGCGTTGCGGCAACGTGCACGCATTTCCCGCAAGAGGGTTTGCGTGACGGATGTTCGTCCCGGATTCGTTCGTACTCCCTTGCTTTCCCATCCCGAAAAATTGTTTTGGGTGGATGAGCCGGAAAAGGCGGTGAGGGCTATCTACAGGGCCATAAGTGCACGGAAAAAGAAAGCCGTGATTACCCGGCGTTGGGCGTTTCTTGCCCCTTGGATGCGGATTGCACCGGAGTGGTTGGTGGCGACGATATTAGGAAAAGCCTGAGTCTTACGGATAAGAAAAATCCCGGTCGAAACTGGTTTGGAGTCGACCGGGAAGTGCTTTTGCCCTTGTCTTTAGAGTGTCTTAGAAAGAGACCCGTTTTACGCTTTTGTCTGCAAACGTGATGTCTACGGCATTCAGGTCTTCAGATACTTTTACGTCCTTTACGGGGGACAGTTCTTTCTTCGTGAAGCCTTTTTTACCTTTCTTCCAAAGCATCAAGGTGACGAATATCTTTTCCTTTTCCACGTTGCTTTCAGCTATGATGAGTCCGCATTTGTGGCTCACCGGATGCAGCCCTTCCGGATAGCTGGCTGTAACCGTTTCCCATCCTTGGAGCGGAACCAAAGCCAGACGGTATGCCCCGTTATGCAGTATTACGGCATCTTTTACTTTGGAAGACTTCTCTTCCTCGACGGGATTGCCGTTGATTTCCGGTAAGGTGTAATGTCCCAAACGGACTTTGGTGGCTGCCGGAGTGACGACCTTGTCTACCCGCAAGACACCGTTGGGCAGGGGGATGTCCGCCAGTTTGTACCGGATGTCACGGTTGGTTTCCAGTTCGGCATCGCGTCGGTAGATGCCGTTTTCAAAACTTTGGAACGTGTAGAGACGGAGTACCTCCCATTGGTTCTTGCCGTTCAGAGTGGCGTAGTTCATGGAAACCTCTCCGTTCGTCCCATCGGCCATCCAAGGGAATTCCGTGTGGTAGGCCAACTTGTTATAGTTTTCGGAACTGCGGAACTTTTGCCAGTCGTTGGCTACCGTTTCATGGCACCACGAACGCATTTCCGCCCCTCCGCAATTCGGATAGTCGGTGATGAGCAGGTTCGTTGCGGGTTGGAATTTGTTGTACACATGGTCTTTTTTGAATTCCTTTTCCCATGGCCCGTTATTCTCCACAGCGGTCCAGAACGGATTGTCGGCAGGGAGGAGCAGGCTCAGGAACGCCTTTCCGCACCAGTATACACTGCCTCGGCAACTGTAGATCTGCACAGCCGGTGCGAAGGTTCCGTAGAATCCCAGCGTCGGCACATTGTCTTCCAGAAAATCGGGGTTCTGCAAAAATTGCAGCAGGGTGGCGGAAGCGATGCGGCGCATCCATCCGTAATTGATGTCCGGGGCTTTTTCATATCCTAACAACGCGAGCGGCACGACGGCACCGAAGCGGTAAGGGATACTCCGTCCCCACATGTTCATTTTGCCTTCCGCACTGAACATATAAGGATAATTGTCCGCCAAGTCATGCTGGTTTTTCATGAACTGCGCGGCATATTCCGGATAGAAGTGCCCGTACATTTGCGCCCAAATGGGGCCGTACATCTGGAATGCCCACATGCTGTAATAGTCGTATGCCGGCGCGTCGTTATACCAGCCTTCTCCGCGATAGAGCTTGAGAATCTTTTCCAGGTTTTCTTTCATGCGTTGGTCGTTGACGGCATAACCTTGTTCCTTGAAGAAGCTGATGACGAAAACGTTGAAGAACATCCAGTTCGACCCTATGGTCGGACCGTTGCCGTAACTTAGCATCGTGGCGGCCAGTTGGTCTTTCTGCTCTTGTGTGAGCGGTTCCCAAAGGATGTCCTTGGCCACAGACAATGATATGGCCAGGGCGCCGAATTCCACCAGTATCTGGCTTGGCCCCCCCTTGCGGTGAGGGATGAAGCTCGGACTGTCCGGACGGATGAGGTTCAGAAGTTGGTGGCGGTAGTAGTCCGCCACTTTTATCCCGTTTAAAGTGAGTTCCGGCTTTTCCCGGAGCAGGGGAGCGGCTACGAACAGCGTGCGGCAGAATCCTTCCAGTTTGGCCGTGGGCACTTGTCCTTCATTGTTAGGATAAGCCTTGTCGAGCTGTTTGGGGAAATACATCGGGTCGTCCAATGTGCGGATGTAAGTGAAGGCCCCGCTTAACAAGTATTCGGCTGCGTCAATCCAGCTTTGACGCGTCATGCCGGTGTAAGGACTGAGTTTGTAGTCGGGACTGGGGATGGTAAATGTTTGCTGGATAGTATGCGTCGGAGTGGCGACTTGTCCCATGGCGTTGAGCGGCCCTGCCAATGCGGCGGCCAGAATCACGGTTTTTAAATATTGCTTTTTCATTCAGGTTTTGTTTGATTGGTTTTTCTGTCCGGTCAAAGGTACAAAAAACTTTGCTTTCGATTCCCATGAAGATTGAAAATGTTTCTTGAAAAGATAAAATATGTTATATAACATGTTTTTTAGAGCAAGAAATTTGCAGAATCGCCAAAAGGTTGTACCTTTGTACTGTGTTTTTCATAGTATTAGATTTAAGGTTAACAAAGGTTGGGCTCAGCGGAGCCCTTTTTTTATGTCCTTCCGGGAGGAAGATATGGAGGATGCCGTGAAAAAATAAAAGGAAATGCCCTCTTTTTGCGATAGTTTTTTATAACTTTGTCCCCGTCATGATTAAAACACAAATGGAAATGTATTTGCATGAAGAATTAGAAACTTTGACGCGGACGGAAATCGAGGCGTTGCAATTCGAGCGTTTGCTCCGTACGGTCCGTCGTTGTATGAAATCTCCTTTTTATCAGAAACGGTTTGCCGAGGCTCATTTGTCTCCTGAAGACATACGTTCGTTGGACGACTTGCGTAAGATTCCTTTTACTACGAAACAGGATTTGCGCGACAATTACCCGTTCGGGCTTGCCGCGGTGCCGATGAGCGAAGTGGTGCGCCTGCATTCCTCCAGTGGCACGACGGGCACCCCTACGGTCATCCTGCACACGCAGAAGGATTTGGACGAGTGGGCCAATGCCGTGGCACGTTGCTTGTACATGGTCGGCCTGAGGCGGGGCGATGTCTTTCAGAACTCGTCGGGGTACGGCATGTTTACGGGCGGACTGGGCTTCCAATACGGAGCCGAACGTCTCGGCATGCTGACGGTGCCGGCGGCTGCGGGCAACACCAAGCGGCAGATTAAGTTCATTACGGATTTCGGCACGACGGCCTTGCATGCCATCCCCAGTTACGCCAGCCGTATCCATGAGGTGATGGAGGAAATGGGGATAGACCCTGTGCGCGACACGAAGCTCCGTACTTTGGTCATCGGGGCGGAACCGCATTCGGAGGAACAAAGGCGCAAAATCGAGAAGATGTTGGGCGTGAAAGCTTATAACTCATTCGGCATGTCCGAGATGTGTGGGCCGGGTGTGGCCTTCGAGTGTACGGAACAGAACGGGATGCACATTTGGGAAGATTATTATATCGTGGAGATTGTAGATCCGCAGACGTTGGAACCCGTGCCCGACGGCGAGGTGGGCGAACTGGTGCTGACCACCATCAACCGCGAAGCTATGCCGTTGTTGCGCTACCGCACCCGCGATTTGACCCGTATTTTACCGGGC
This sequence comes from Paraprevotella clara YIT 11840, assembly GCF_000233955.1. GTDB lineage: Bacteria > Bacteroidota > Bacteroidia > Bacteroidales > Bacteroidaceae > Paraprevotella > Paraprevotella clara. The sequence continues at coordinate 231,051 of NZ_JH376616.1, read as the reverse complement.
GACTGTCCGTGCGGACGTCACCATAAGCGGCTCGACCGCATGAAGGGACGGAGCGACGACATGATGATTCTGAAAGGGGTCAACATCTTCCCCATTCAGATTGAAACGGTATTGATGCAGTTTGAAGAACTCGGGACGGACTATTTGATAACCCTGACCAACGAAGAGGCCAACGACTTGATGACGGTGGAAGTGGAGTTGAAGGAATTCAGCGACGACTATCCGCGCTTGCAGGCGCTGACCCGTGAAATCACACGCCAACTGAAAGATGAAATCCTTCTGACGCCCGTGGTGAGACTGGTACCCAAGGGGACTTTGCCCAAACAGGAAGGCAAGGCCGTAAGGGTAAGGGATTTACGTAGAACGTTGATATAAAAATGAAAAATATGACAGTACATCAAATATCTATTTTTGTAGAGAACAAGTCGGGTACGTTGTTACGCGTGTTGGACTTGTTCAAAGAAGCCGGTGTCCAGTTGATTGCTTCCACCATATCCGACACCGTGGAATATGGCATCTACCGTATTATCTGTTCCGAACCTACACGGGCATACGAAGTGTTGCGGGCGGCAGGCATTTCGGCCAGCATGTCGGAAGTGTTTGCCATCACGTTGGACAACCGTCCCGGGCGTGCGGCCGATGCCGTACGTGTGATTACGGGCGAGGGGATAGGCATATCCTATCTTTATTCTTTCCTCTTGGGCGGAAAGGGTATTTTGGTTTTCCGCACGGATGATGCCGTGCGGACGGAAGAAGTTATCCGCGTGCACCAACTCGGCGTATTGGACGATGAGGCTTTGATGGCGCTTGTCTGAAAGATAGAAGGAAGGGAAACTACGTTTGGTCAGCCGTTCCAGTGGTTCCGTGCAATGCGGTACATGCGTTGGCGGTTGGGGACGGTCTGCATGTCCTCGTCTACGATGCAAAGGTCGGACAAGGCGTATGTGTCTTCCGCTTCATCGGTACGTAACGTATCGGAGAGGCGGAAGATATGGTTTCGGGCATCCACGATTTTGATGCCCTCCTGACAGTATATGGGGTCTGTGACCCGTTTGATTTCATTTGCTACGAAGCGGTAAAGTGCCTCTACGAATTCGTTGATTTCTTCTTGCATGGTCGTTATGGAATTATGCGTGTATGTGTTTTTTTCAGGATGTTTTCTTTCACAGTACAAAAGTAGTGTTTTCCGTGGAATTCATCAGCGGAAAGACTGCCAAAATGGCAGAAAAACATTTTCTCAGTGAAGTATTCAATCGAATGACAGTAGCAGAAAAGAGTGTATAAATGCAAACAAATGTATATTTGTATAAATAAAGAGGAGAAAACAGGGTAAAATGAAGATTTAATCTCAGCCGAACGAAAAATGGTTTGCAGCCAAATGATTTATTTTTCTCCGCATAAAAAAACGAGAAGTTCCTCATGTTACTCGGAAATTCGGCTTTTCTTAGAAAAATACGTACAGGGAAAAGCAGTTTTTTCGTTTTTTAGAACCACTTTCGTGTACAAGATTTGACGAACGCAATGATAAGAGAAAGGTCGAAAAGATAACGAAGAAAGGTTTGTCATAGGCAGGTAGGGCAAGGCAGGCTTTCATTGTGTCAGCAAAAGGATGGGAGCGTCTTGCACTTTGCTTTTGGGTGGTCTTCTGTGAATGGATTATTTTCTATCTCTGTCGGATACGGTTTGAAATGAGCGATTCTCGTGAGGATTCGGACTGCCATTTTGGCATGTTTTATTTCTCCTGCCGGACCTAAAACTTTCTGTTGTAACGTGGGTTTTTCGGATGTCTTTTGTCGTATCAGTGTTCTTAAAATCTCTACTTTTGTTCTATAAGGTGGTTTTGAATTTGGCCGGTCTTGTTGAAAGGAAAAATATTCATAAATTCGTGCCCTGTCATGAGGAAAGTAAATGTAAAAGAAGTGAATACGGAACGCGAAATGGATGATTTCGTGGGACTTACGGAAAGATTGTATGCCGGAAGTCCTTATTATGTTCCTGATATGGAGACGGATATCCGTGAGACGTTCGACCCCCGTAAAAATGCCGGGTTGGACTTTTCGGACATCCAGCCTTTCATCGCTTACGACGAGCACGGAAATGCGGTGGGGCGTATCGTCGGCATTATCAACCATCGTGCGAATAAGAAATGGCACACGAAGAACGTCCGTTTCGGTTTCGTCGAGTTCATTGACGACAAGGACGTGTCTGCGGCTTTGTTGAAGGCCGTGGAGCGTTGGGGGCGCGAGCGAGGGATGGATTGCATCCAAGGTCCTATGGGGATTTTTGATTTCGACAAGGAAGGTATGCTCGTGGAGGACTTTGACCGGATAGGGTCAATGGTAACGATATATAATCCCCCTTACTATTCGGAACATTTGGAGGCATTAGGGTACGAGAAGGAGGTGGATTGGGTACAGGTGAGTATTGAGGTGCCGAAGGATGTGCCTGACAAATATGCCAGGGTTGCGGAACTTTCCAAGGAAATGTTTGGACTGCGAAGCAGGAAATTGACGAGGGCCGATATTTCTCGTCGGGGATATGGCAGGAAGGTGTTTGACTTGCTGAATGTGTCCTACTCTCCGCTTTTCGGATATACGGAGTTATCGGACAGGCAGATAGATACCTATCTTAAACGTTATTTGCCCTTGTTGGATTTACGGATGCTGTCGGTGGTGGAGAATGAAAAAGGTGAATTGGTGGGCGTGGCCATTACGATGCCCAGCCTGTCGCAGGCCTTGCGTAAGTCGAAAGGGCGCCTGTGGCCGTTGGGGTGGTTCTATTTGCTTCGTGCGTTGAAATGGAGAAGGGAAGAGAAAGCCGAGATGTTTCTGGTGGCCGTTCGTCCGGATTACCAAGGTTTGGGAGTCAATGCCTTATTCTTCAACGACCTGATTCCCGTGTATAACCGGTTGGGGTTCCGATATGCCGAGACCGGGCCGCAGTTGGAAGACAACGTGAAGGAGCTGAGCCAATGGAAGCCCTTGCATCCCACTTTCACCAAGCGTAGGAGATGTTACAAAAAGATTTTATAGAAACAGGATTATGGAAAATAGAGTTGTAATAACGGGAATGGGGATATGGTCGTGCCTCGGGAAGACATTGGACGAGGTACGCGATGCGCTCTATGCCGGGAAAAGCGGTATCGTATTCAGCCGGGAGCGCAAGGATGCGGGTTTTCGTTCCGCTTTGTGTGCTGCCGTAGGACAGCCTGACTTGAAACCCTTTGTGTCACGGAATCTGCGTCAGTTCATGCCGGAGGAAGCCCAGTATGCCTATATGGCTACGCGTGCGGCCCTTGAGCATGCCCGTTTGGAGCAAGATTATATCGACCGGCACGAAGTCGGGGTCATTTATGGAAACGACTCCGTGGCCGAAGCGACCATGCGTGCGCTTGACAAGTTCCGTGAGTTTAAAGACACAGCGGCTTGCGGTAGTGGGGCCATCTTCCAGTCGATGAACTCCACCGTGACGATGAATTTGGCTTGCTTGTTCCATTTGCGCGGCATCAACCTGACGGCCTCGGCTGCATGTGCTTCGGGTTCCCATGCTGTGGGGTTGGCCTACCTTTTGGTCCGTAACGGGATGCAGGATTGTGTCGTGTGTGGCGGTGCGCAAGAGGCAAACCTCTACGGTGTGGCATCTTTCGATGGGATTCAGTCGTTCTCCGTGCGTGAGGATGAGCCGGAGAAGGCCAGCCGCCCGTTCGACCGCGACCGCGACGGACTGGTACCCGGAGGAGGCGCGGCCACGGTGGTGGTCGAGGGTTACGAACATGCTTTGAAGCGCGGTGCCCCCATCTTGTGTGAGATTGTGGGATGGGGCTTTTCCGGAAACGGCGACCACATCTCCACGCCCAACGTGGCAGGGCCGGCGCGGTCGTTGGAGCTTTGTCTGCAACATGCCGGTGTGACACCGTCGCAAATCGGCTACATCAACGCCCATGCCACATCCACTCGCATCGGCGACAGCCGCGAGGCGCAGGCGATAGCACAGGTGTTCGGGGACTACAAGGTTCCAGTCACTTCTACCAAGAGTCAGACCGGGCACGAAATGTGGATGGCCGGTGCAAGCGAGTTGATTTATTCGACGCTGATGATGAAAAACGGCTTCATTGCCGGCAACATCAATTTCGAGCATCCCGATGAAGATACGGCCTGCCTGAACATCATACCGCAGACACGGGAGGCGCATTTTGACATGTTCCTTTCCAATTCTTTCGGTTTCGGTGGGACGAACTCCACCCTTATTGTAAAAAACATATAATAAACACGATAAAAACAAACAGTTATGACACGTGAAGACATCGTAGAGAAAGTAAATGCCTTATTGGCAGAAGAGTTTGAAGTAGACGCAGAAGAGTTTGTCCCCGACGCGAATGTAAGGGACACGCTTTCCTTGGACAGCCTCAGCCTGGTGGACCTTGTCGCCATCATCCAACAGACTTATAAGGTAAAAATTCCCGTGGCGGACTTGCGGGAAATCAAGACGTTCGACAACCTTTACGATTACATCGAATCGCACGCGAAGCAGGAATGACAAATTATGACATTAAAAGCCTGATTCCCCAACGTGAACCGATTTTGCTCGTAGACGCATTGGTCGGTGTGGAGGGCGATATGGCCCGGACGCAGCTCACGGTGCGCCGCGACAATAGTTTTGTGGGTGACGACGGCCTGTTGGCAGAGCCGGGGCTTATCGAGCATATCGCCCAGTCGGCTTCCGCCTTTGCCGGTTACAAGGCCGTGGAGGCAGGCGCTTCGGAACCGCCGGTAGGTTATATCGGCGAAGTGAAGAAGTTTCGTTGTTTTCGTTGCCCCCGGGTGGGAGAAGAACTACAGACCACGGTGACCTTCGGGCCGGAAGTGGGTGGCGTGTCCTTATTGACAGGTGAGACCTGCGTAGGGGAAGAAACGCTGGCTTGTACGCAAATGAAGATATATGTGGCTGAAGGATCATTATTATAAGGTGTTGACCCGGCGCGTTTCGGACGGCTGTACGGTGTTCCGTATTGTGCTCCTGCCGGATTGCGAAGTTTATCGCGGACATTTTCCGGGACATCCGGTGTGTCCCGGGGCATTCAATATCCAAATGGTGAAGGAGTGTGTGATGGAAGTGTCAGGCAAGGCATTGCACATCCGCACGATTAAGCTATGCCGTTTGACGGCTGTGGTTTCACCCTGCACTTGTACGGAACTGGACGTGGCGGTGAGGCTCTCTCCTGTGGAAGACGGGTTGGAGGTCAGGGCACGGGTAGCCGACGGGGAACAGGTGTATATGGAATATAAGGGATTGATGACGGTCGTTTGAATGGGCAATGAAGTACGATGTGGTGGTCATAGGTAGTGGATTGGGAGGATTGGAGTGTGCATATATCCTTTCGCGTGCCGGTTTGAGGGTGCTCGTCCTCGAACAAGGCCGGCAGCCCGGTGGATGCCTCCAGTCTTACCGGAGACGGGGATTGGCTTACGATACAGGTTTCCATTATGTGGGAGGACTGGACGAAGGACAGCCGCTGCATACCGTTTTCACTTACTTGGGATTGATGCAACTGCCTTGGCAACGCCTTGACCATGAGTTTGACAAGGTGACGATAGGGCAGCGTACCTTTGCATTTGCGCAAGGGTATGAAGATTTTACCGCTACGTTGGCTGCTGAATTTCCTTCCGAACGTCCGGCTTTGGGACGGTATGCTGCCTTATTGAGGCGTATGTCGGAACAGGAACTGGATTTGCTGAATCCACGTGCCGGAAAGACCGTATGGCCTTCACGTCTCGTTGAAACGAGTGCTTGGCAATATTTGAATGAGACTTTCCGCAATCCGTTGCTGGTGGACGTGCTTAGTGGGACTTCCTTGAAGATGGAGCTTCGGCGCGATTCGCTTCCGCTTTTCACTTTCCTTCATGGCCAAAGCAGTTTTATTGAAAGCAGTTGGCGGTTGAAGGGTGACGGAGCATTGATAACAGACCGCTTGGTGAGGGGAATCGGGCAGCAAGGTGGCCAGGTGGTTTGCGGGGCTGAGGTGGTCGAATTGGTAGAAAAGTGCGGAAGGTTGTCTGCGGCGGTCTGCCGGGACGGTGAAGTGTACGAAGGAGCGGTTTTTATCAGTGACGTACATCCGGGGCAGACATGCAAGTTGGTAAAGCAGAGCGAGAGGATGAAGAATGCTTACCGTCATCGTATGGCCGGGTTGCCGAACACATTCGGCATGTTCACCGTGTCGCTCCGGATGAAACCTCGGGCATTGGAGTATTTCAATTATAACCGGTATGTTTATGCACATCCTGGTGTTTGGACTTTCTACGAAGAAGAGGAGCCGGTGTCCGGAGTGATGGTGGCTTGTCGTGTTCCCGAAGACGGGAGCCGTTTTACTTCCCAAGTGGATTTGTTGACTCCTATGCCATGGGAGAGATGTATGCCTTGGAGTAATACGAAAGTCGGAGGGCGTGGCGAGGATTATGAGGCCATGAAAAGGTGTGTGGCTGACGAGTGTATCCGGTTGGCGGAACGGGTGGTGCCCGGGCTACGTGGTTGGGTGGCTGAATGCTATGCCAGTACCCCACTTACTTACCGTGACTATATCGGTGCCCCGGAGGGGACGGCCTACGGTTTACGCAAGGATTACAGGAATCCGTTGGCGGCCTTGCTGTCCGTCCGCACACCAGTGCCGAACCTGTTCCTCACCGGACAAAACCTGATGTTGCACGGGGTGTACGGTGTGACGATGACCGCGCTGTTCACTTGTGCGGAAGTTTTGGGACGTGAGCAGATATGGAATATCTTAATGAATAAGAAAGGAGTGGAAATATGAAATATGCTTTAGTGACAGGGGGCAGCCGCGGAATAGGGCGGGCTGTCTGTGTGAGACTGGCCCGTATGGGCTACCACGTGTTGGTCAACTGTGTGAACCGGACCGATGAGGCAGAGCACACGTTGGAGTTGGTACGTCAAGAAGGGCAGGACGGTGAAGTCCTGAAATTCGATGTAGGAAACCGTGTGCAGGTCTCTGCCGTGCTTGAGGCTTGGATGGAGAAGCATCCGGAAGAATACATAGAAGTGCTGGTGAACAATGCGGGTGTGCGTCGCGACAACCTGATGGTGTTCATGCCTGGGGAAGATTGGGATAGCGTGTTGGGTACCGGCTTGGGTGGATTTTACAATGTGACGCAACCTTTGCTGCAGCCTATGTTGGTACATAAGTTCGGGCGTATCGTCAACATGGCGAGCGTGAGCGGATTGAGAGGTATGCCGGGGCAGGCGAACTATTCTGCGGCAAAGGGAGGAATCATTGCAGCTACAAAGGCTTTGGCTCAGGAGGTGGCGCGGAAAAATGTGACGGTGAATGCCGTGGCACCCGGTTTTATCCGGACGGACATGGTGGAGGGGCTGGATGAGGCCGCTCTAAAGAAAACCATTCCGGTGGGCCGTTTCGGGATGCCGGAAGAAGTGGCGGGCCTTGTCGGTTTTCTGGTTTCCCGGGATGCCGGTTATATTACCGGCGAAGTGATAGCCGTTAACGGAGGTCTTTATACGTAATAGGTTTCTATATTTCTTATGCTGATGGACGGACTTGAAGATGTTTGCCGCGTAAGGGTGAAGTTCAATGAGATTGATTCGATGCGGAGGGTCTGGCATGGGGCTTACGTCACTTACTTTGAGGATGGACGGGAGTCTTTCGGCCGGCATTATCCGGGCATAGGGTATGCCGACATGCAGCGGTCCGGTATCTACGCTCCGATTTACGACCTGCACCTGAGGTTCTATGCTCCATTGGTGCTGGACGATGTGGCGGTGGTGCATACACGTTATGTATACCGTCCCGGTGCACGGTTGGATTTCGAATATAAAGTTTACCGTGAGGCGGATGGAATCTTGTGCGCGGAAGGAAGTACGGTGCAGTTGTTCATCGATACGGAAGGTATGCTTATGGTGGACTCGCCCGATTACTATAAGGAGTGGCAGGCGAGATATAGGGAACAGAACGATAATCATCCCTAAGACGAAGAACTGACAGGTATGAGAAAACGATTGAACAATTTGTTTTTCGGAATAGGCATGATAGCCGTCGTCGTAATGTTTTTCTCTTTCGACGTAAGCCTTACCGAATTGTGGGAATACATTACGAAGGCCGGTTATTGGCTGGCGGCCATATTGGGGCTGTGGTGTGTGCTTTATCTCATGAACGCATGGGCGTGGAGGGTCATTATCCAGGGAGGAGGGCCTTGCACAGTGGGCTTCATGCAGTTGTTGAAATTGACGGTTTCCGGTTTTGCGTTGAACTATGCCACTCCGGTAGGACTGCTGGGCGGAGAGGCTTACCGTATTATGGAGCTTTCAAAATACATCGGTGTGCAACGGGCTACTTCCACCGTGATACTTTTTGCCATGATGCACATTTTTGCCCATTTCTGGTTTTGGGTAACGGGGGTCGTGGTTTATTGTGTCATGGCTTTGATGGGGGATGTGCCGATAAATAGCGGAATGGGGATTGTATTGGGACTCATTGCTGCTTTCTGTTGGGGAGGTATCTATCTTTTCATTAAAGGATACAAAAACGGAATGACGGTTAAATTGGTTCGTTTGTTGAGTAAGATACCCGGTTTACGTGGTTGGGGAGGACGTTTTATGGAGCGCCATTTGGAGGATTTGCAAAAGATAGACCGGCAAATCGCTGAATTACAGAATCAGAACAAGCGTTCTTTCTTTGGAAGTTTCGCTTTGGAATATATCGGGCGCTTCTGCCAGAGTTTTGAGATTTTTTTCATGTTGGTCTTGTTTGGTATAGATGGCGGAGGAGGAGTGAGCGGATATACGTTGACGTTTTTCCATTCCTTTCTGATTTTAGCTTTTACTTCGCTCTTCGCCAATATACTGGGATTCCTTCCGTTGCAGTTGGGAGGGCGCGAGGGGGGCTTTGCCCTGTCTGTGGCTCAAATGGGAATGGGGGAAGGCATCGGTATGTTTGTAAGTATTATCAGCCGGGTGCGGGAATTGTTCTGGGCTTCTGTCGGGTTGTTGTTGATGAAGGTGGGTACCGGAGTGTCCGTGCCGGACGGGAATGAGGAGCATACCGGATGACGGGACAGGTATAGTCGGGCAAAGAGATAAGGTTTAAGATAAGGTATTAGGTTTATGGGAAAAAGAATTATTTTCATGTGGCTGTGCCTGACGTTTGGGGTGGGTATGGCTTGCGGTCAGCATACGATAGTAAAAGGCATTGTTACCGATTCGGTTACGGGAGAAGCCCTGCCTTCTGTCACGATTGTGTTTAAAGGGACGAATATCGGTACTACGACCGATATCGGCGGGCACTTTTCTCTTTCCACCCGTACGCCGGGAAAAGTGCTGGAAGTCGTTTATATGGGATACGACACCCAACACCTGAAGGTGTTACCGGGAAGAACCAATAATTTAAAGATCCGAATGCGGGAAAGTGAGATAGCCTTGCACGAAGTGACGGTAAAGCCGAGAAGGGAGAAGTATAGGAGGAAAGAAAACCCGGCTGTGGCTTTCGTAAGGCAGGTTATTGCTCGAAGAGACGATAACGACCCACGTAACCGCGATTACTTCCGTTACGATCAGTATGAAAAGATTGTGATAGCGAAAAACGATTATAAGCCGAAACCGAAGAAGGACGGAAAAACAGGGAAGTTCGATTTCCTGTCAGAATTTGTAGATACGTTGGATGTCGGTACGACGATTCTTCCGATTTCGGTAAAGGAAAAAGCGCAGACCGTGTATTACCGTCGCGACCCGAGGTCGGAGAAGACTGTGGTGAAGGGAAACAAATCGTCCGGAGTGGATGAGGTCTTTTCGCGTGACGGGGTACAGCAGTTTCTGAATGAAGTCTTTCGTGAAGTCGATATTTATCAAAACAATATACCTTTGTTTTTGCAACGTTTTGTGAGTCCTCTTTCTTCTATTGGGCCGACCTTTTATAAATATTACTTGCTCGATACATTGGATGTGGAGGGTGACAGGTGTGCGGACTTGGCTTTCGTTCCTTTCGCGTCCGAGTCGTTTGGTTTTACTGGGCACTTGTATGTTACGTTGGACTCTGCTTATTTTGTCCGTAAAGCCATACTCAACGTGGCACAGGATATCAATCTGAATTTTATTTCCAGAATGACTATCGAACAAGACTTTGAACGCGGACCGGACAGTACCCGTGTGATTACGAAAGACGACATCAGCGTGGATTTTAAGTTGAGCGAGAAGTCGAAAGGTTTTTATGCGAGGCGTTTGAATGTATATACCCATCAGTCGTTTGAGGTACCGGAAGGCAGGCAAGAGCAAATATTCAAGGAGAGCGCACCGGTTATTACACAAAAAGAGGCTTACAGCCGTACGGAGGATTTTTGGGAAGAAGTTCGTCCGCAAGAGGCTGTCCAAAGGAATCCGAACTCTATGGAGAAACTGATGGCAAAATTACGCTCTGTGCCTATTTTTGCCGTGACGGAGAAAGTGGTTTCTGTTTTGGTGTCGGGGTATATTCCTACAAGTAAGGTGCCGGACAAGAACAAGTTTGAGTTTGGCCCGATGAATTCCACGATCAATGGTAATGCCATCGAAGGAGCTCGTTTCCGTGTGGGAGGGGCTACGACCCCTCAGTTGAGTAAGAATTGGTTCGTAGAGGGGTATGCGGCATACGGAACGAGGGATAACAAGATGAAGTATGATGCTTTGGTGGAATATTCGTTCAACGACCGCAAGACGTACCGAAAAGAATTTCCCATGCACTCGCTTCGTTTCGAATACATGTATGACATCAACAAACTGGGGCAGCAGTACATGTATACCAGTAAGGATAATGTGCTTTTGGCTATCAAGCGGAAGAAAGACACGCGGGCAACGTATTTGCGTAATGCCGAATTGACGTACAGCCGCGAGCATTATAACGGTATATCGTACAACGCTGTCATTCGTAACTTCCGCGAATATGCTACGGATTATGCCCAGTTCGACCGTATAGGTGCCGACGGAGCCGTGACGCCTGTGAGAAAGTATGACATGACGGAACTGGAACTGAAATTCCGTTATGGTAAGAATGAGAAGTTTTATCAAACCCATGATGAACGAATACCGATTACGTATGATGCCTTGATTTTTAATCTGGAACATACCATGTCGAAAAAGGGTTTTTTAGGTTCTTCATATGATTACCATCGTACGGAGTTAGGCATACAGAAACGTTTGTGGTTTTCGGCTTTTGGTTTTGTAGATGTGATAGGTAAGGCGGGAAAGGTGTGGAACAAAGTGCCTTATCCCTTGTTGATTTTGCCGAATGCCAATCTGACTTATACGATTCAGCCGGAAGCTTATACGAACATGAATGCCATAGAGTTCATCAATGATGAATACATCTCGTGGGATGTGACGTATTATATGAACGGGTTGATATTGAACCGCCTTCCTCTCATCAAAAAATTAAAATGGAGGGAAGTGCTTTGCTTCAGGGGTTTGTGGGGGCATTTGACGGACAAGAACAATCCGATGAAAACGGGAGAGGGGTTGTATGCTTTTCCGGTTGGTTCCGGCGTGATGGGGCGTGCGCCTTACATGGAAGCCAGTGTCGGTATCGAAAACATTTTCAAGTTCATGCGCCTTGATTATGTATGGCGTTTGAACTATCGCGATCATTCGGGAATACAAAAGAGAGGCATACGTTGTACGATGAGTCTCTCGTTTTGAGCGAGCGCGGAAGAGGTAGAAAAACGGCAAGCCTTTGTAGGTGCAATGGCTTGCCGTTTTAAGGTACAGCCTGCGGCTGCTATATTTCAGTTTCTCTATTATCGTTTGTTGTGGGGTTTGAGAGGGTCTTGCTTGGCAAATGCAGCACGGTCTTTGATGAATTGGGCAATGTAGATACTGAAAAGGATAATGGTAATGATGATTCCTAAGATATCGAAAATGCCCCATTCAAGACCATACCAGTTGATACGCCATTCGGACCATGATGTGTACATGTAGAGTATGTTTAAAAGTATGAGCAGTAAACGGAATTCGGTAGGACCGAGTTTGCCGTACGTCAGACAGAATTCTTCTTTGACGATGGTGCAGACGTAAGTGTATATGGAGAGGCTCAAATAACCGGCTAATGCTGCTAACGCCACATCCATACGAAACATAGGAGAGAGACCGGCGCCGAGGAAGATGAGGCAGGTGGTGACAGCGTCGAGCGTATGGTCGATGAAAAAGCCGTATATCGGCCGTTGGGTATTACGGAAGCGTGCCAGTGTGCCGTCCAGGCTGTCGCCGTACCAATGAAGTACCAGTCCGAACGACGAAAGCCACAAATATCTTATATCTGTATTCGACAACCAGCCTCCTATGGCATAAACCACTGTACCCAATACGCCGATATAAGTCAATGTGTCCGAGGTCATCCATTCGGGTTGTCTCTGAGCTAACCACACAAGTGCTTTTTTCTCTGCTTTGCTAAGAATGGAGGTTTGAATTCTTTCTGCTGATTCTTTTCCCATTGTTGCATTTTTATCTGTGTAAAAAATATGAATGTCTTGCAAAGATATGACTTAATTTTAGGGTAACGGTGTTCTTATAAGGAGTAGAAATGGTCTATTTGGTTGAAGGGGAGAGGGTTGATGTCGCTGGTTGGCCTGTCTGGGTTATCCCTTCGGCATCTATGGATAGGGCCGTCCTTTTCCCGTTATTGTAAAAACGTAGTTGTGCCTCTCCTTGTGCATCGAACTTCACGTCGGGATTCCAATATAGTGTACGGCGATAGTCTGCGGTGCCAGGCAGGGGGCGCCGGCTATAGTCTGGATGGTAGAAGTCCTTGCATACGGAGTAGCCCGTCATGAGATAACGGCGGTCACGAAAGGTGTATTGCCGTGCTTCGCCCGGGAAGAGGCGGTAGTCCACCACCACGTCGGGTTGGTCTGTGCCGCTGTATTTCCAACTGTTTTCCTCGCGCGGGGAATAATCGGTGTAGATGTAGAGTTTGTCCAGGTTGTAGAGCTTGTGGTATTTGCGGCGTACGGCTTCCGTCTGGTTGGTGATGGCTACTCCCACGGGTAACGTCTTGTCCTTGTGATTGAGCGGCAGACTGTCGTAACGTTCCTGTATGAAGTAATGACGGGACTGGTTCATGTCGCCGATGTAGGCTGTGCAGACTTGTTTGGTGAAGGTACGCCAGTCATACATGCCGCAGTTCAGACCGTAGTCGGCGGCCAGATTGAACGCCTCGTAGGCATCCACCACGAGCGTGGGTTTCTTCAGGTTGAGCTTGCGCAGGCCGCCGCGCTTGTTGCGTACGGTCACGGCAGACATGAGGTGCGTGCCCGAAACCAGGCTGTCCGGCAAGAATGAGTTGTCTTCCATGTTCTCGAATACGGCGTCATGATAATAGCTGTATGGCTTGGGGAAGACGGGGTAGAAGCGGTCTTGCTTCACATAATAGTCCGGGTAGGCTTCTTCGTCGTGAAACTCCTTGTAATTCCGTTTCTCCTTCCGTTTGTTGAATTTGGCAGAGTCCGTAGCTATCAGGAAGAGGCTGCAATCACCGTGCAGGATAGGGGAGAGCATGGTGAAACGCCCTCCTTTGGTGTCCTGTGAGGCCTCCACGATGTCAGTACCTTGGGCGAAAGTGGCCGTCACGGTCACTTCCTTTTTCATCTTGCCGCTGTAAGTCGTGCCGTAAAGGTCGTCCAGCGAAAACGGCGTGCCGGCTGTGGTGTAGAGGGGAAGCTCTTTTCCCATCCCAGGGATGTAGATAGTATCGCCGTAGTCGGCTTCAGGCAGGAGCGAGTAGGTGGGATGTACGCTGCCGGTCAGGGTTTGCATCCGTTCGGGGAGGAAACTCAAGCGGAACGGTTCCACACCTGCCATCTCGCGCCATTCGTAACGCCGCCATCCCTGCACGAGCATGAGCAGGTCGAGGTCGCGGCGGTGGATACTGTCGTCGGCCTCGAAATAATATCCCGGGTCTTCCACGAAGCCTTTCAGGTCACTGCAAAGTAGCATTTCGGTAAGTATTGTGCCGTTGTCATAGGTCGATTCATCTGTACTGTGGTCACGTACGGAAATGGACAGTCGGGTAGAGTCCGGTAGGGAGGTATGGAGTTTCAGTTGTATTTCTATAGGCTCGAATGGTGCATATTCTTTTTTTACGTTGTTTACGGTCAGTAGTGTACGGGAAAGATCATGGTGGTTGACGAAGAAAAGGCGCTCGGCCAAGATGTGTCCACGTCCGTCGAAGAGGGTCATTTGGTTCACCCCTTCAGCCAGACTGTCGGTTGGAATATCGGCTGAGGCTTTTCCTTGGCTGTCCGGCTTTAAGGTCGTGAAAGCCTGTACGGCTCCACCGTGTAGGATTTGCAGGCCGACCTCCTCGTCAGGCAGTCCGTGACTTTCTATCCGGGCATGGATCAGGCTGTCGTTTTGCGTAACGCGAAGCGTACATCCCGCATCTTCCACCTCAGGTAATTCCACTTCATATTCATATTTCCCGTATCGGAATACGGCTTTGTATTTTTCTTCGGCTGAGACTTGGGGGATGACGAATGTGCCGCGTCCGCGATGGACGGTATGTGTACGTGCAATAATTTGCTTATGGCGATTGTATATCGTAACTTCTGCTGCGACATGCTGTCCGTTTTCGTCGTTCAGTTCGAAGGCCACGTGTCCGGGTAGTCCGGCCACGAGTGCGCCCCCTTCCGGATAGAATTTCAAGTCCATGTCCGGTTTCCCTTTCCGCGCACGGAAGTATCGCCGCAGGGGGCGGAGCGTCATGTCTTTTGGGTAAATGCCGGGAGAGGACGGACGGTCGAATACGGGAAACACGCGTGAGTAAAGCTTGTCGTAGTCGCGAAAGTAATCCTTGGCCATCTGTTTATTATAAAACATCTCTTCGGTGTAAGGAGAGTGAGGATGCTCGTAACGGCCGAAGTTCAGCATCCAACGCGTATAGGCGCGCAGTTCGTAATATCCGGCGTACAGGGAGTCGGTGAGCAGAAAAGCACCGTGCGCCGTGCCGTCCGGCATTTCCAGTTGCTGGCGTTCCACCAGATAACCGTCCGGCGTGAGCAATTCCACGTATAGGATACGGCTCAAGTCCGTGAGGGTTCCTTTGTCGCTGCGGGTCACGTAGCCTTTGTACCAAATGGTGTCGCCCACGAAATAGCAAGTATTGTCTATATGTAGGTATACTTTCTCTTGTGGTAGGGTTTCTCCGAAAAGTTTTACACGGGAGGCGAGAGTGTCTATGCCCGGTACATCGGTTGAGTTTTGCGCCGGAGAAGATGAGCAAAGGATGAAAATGGCATTCAGCCAAAGTAGCATTCTTTTCATGATGTTTTTCTTTTGAGTTTCGTCTTGCAAAGCCGTTGGTTCATGCTTATGTGCAAATGTAATGATTTTCCCGTGATTAAGAAGGATAGGAAAGGGATTTTTCCGAGTATATCTTCCATATTAGAAATACAGCCGCAATCCTTTATAAAGAATTACGGCTGTATGATGTAAAAAGGGAAAGAAGCGGATTATTTCACCGACATCTTGTCTATCCGTCTTTGATGGCGACCGCCCTCAAAATCTGTGGCGAAGAATTCGTCCATGATCTTACGCGCTATGTCCGTGTCGATGAAACGTCCCGGCATAACCAGCACATTGGCATCGTTGTGCTGACGGCACAAATGGGCGATTTCCGGAATCCAGCTCAAGCCTGCGCGTATGCCTTGGTGCTTGTTCAGCGTCATGCTGATGCCTTCGCCGCTGCCGCAGATGGCTATGCCCGGATAGCATTCCCCGTCTTCTACAGCTTGGGCCAAAGGATGGGCATAGTCGGCATAGTCGCAACTGGCTTCAGAATCCGTGCCGAAATCCTTATAGGCATAGCCTTTTTCGGCGAGGTATTCCTTCACGAACTGCTTGAGTGCGTATCCTGCGTGGTCTGAGGCCAGACCGACAGTCTTCACTTCCATCATTAGAGCATTTCTTTGACTTGGTTGTACACGTTCTGCGCCGTGAAGCCGAGTTTTTCATCAAGCACCTTGTAAGGAGCCGAGAAACCGAAGCTTTCCAGGCCGAACACCTTGCCGTTGGCACCTACCAGACCTTGGAGGTTGACGGGCAGACCGGCGGTGAGGCCGAATATCTTGGCACCGGCAGGCAGAATCTCTTCTTGATAGCACGGGCACTGACTGCGGAACAAGCCTTCTGAGGGGCAGCTCACGATGCGTACTTTCACACCGTCGGCACGTAGCAGGGCGGCACCGGCCACGAGTGTGGATACTTCGGAACCTGAAGCCACGAGGATGACATCCGGATTCTCATCGGCACCGGCTACGATATAAGCACCCTTGGCAGCTTGGCCGTAGTCATTTCCTTCCGGCAACATTTCGATGTTTTGGCGGGAAAGGATAAGGGCAGACGGTGTGTCGGTATTCTCTATGGCGAGCTTCCAGCATGCCGTGGTCTCTTCTGCATCAGCAGGACGGAGCACGAGGAGGGAATTCTGGCCGTGATGGTTTTTCAATTTTTCCATCAAGCGGATTTGGGCCTCCTGTTCAACCGGTTCGTGGGTCGGGCCGTCTTCGCCTACACGGAATGCGTCGTGTGTCCAAATGAACTTCACAGGTACCTGCATCAAGGCTGCCATACGTACGGCCGGTTTCATGTAGTCGGAGAATACGAAGAACGTACCGCAGGCTGCGATGACACCGCCGTGGAGCATCATACCGATGCAGCAGCAAGCCATAGTCAACTCCGCTACACCGGCTTGGAAGAACGCGCCGCTGAAATCACCGGAGGTGAAAGCGTGGGTCTTCTTCAGGAAACCGTCGGTCTTATCGGAATTGGAAAGGTCGGCCGAAGCGCAAATCATGTTGGGCACTTGTTCTGCCAATGCGCTCAGTACGGCAGCAGAGGCGTTACGGGTGGCGTCGCCTGTTTTCTGTTTGATGGCCGTCCAGTCTACCTTAGGGGCTGCACTGCTGAACCATTCAGCCTGTTGTGCGGCCTTTTCGGGATGGGCGGAAGCCCATGCTTTTTCTTCTTCCACGCGGGTGGCTACGATTCCTTTCAGTTCTTCGGCACGTTTGGCGTAAAGTTCCTTCACGTCTTCGAAAATCACGAACGGATTTTCCGGGTCTGCACCGAGGTTCACCATGGTGTTCTTATAGGCGTCTCCACCGAGAGGGGCGCCGTGCGTCTTGCAGTTATGTTCGTAAGAGGAATTGTCGTCCTTGCGGGCACCTTTACCCATGATACACTTACCGATAATCAACGTAGGACGTTGGTTCTCTGCCTTGGCTGCATTCAACGCTTCGCGAATCTGTTCGCAGTCGTTACCATTGATTTCAATGACGTTCCAGTTCCATGCACGGTATTTCATGGCCGTGTCTTCGGTCGTTACATCCTTGGTTTCGGTAGAAAGCTGGATGTCGTTGGAGTCGTAGAACATGACCAGATTGTCCAAACCGAGGCAGCCTGCAATGCGGCCGGCACCTTGGGAGATTTCTTCCTGTATGCCTCCGTCGGAAATATATGCGTAGATGGTCTCTTTGGCAAAAGTCGGATTACCGGTACGTGCGGCCAAGAACTTGGCAGCGATGGCGGCACCTACGGCGAACACGTGTCCCTGTCCCAACGGGCCGGAAGTGTTTTCGATGCCACGCATTACGTCTACTTCGGGATGGCCCGGGGTGGGGGAGCCCCACTGGCGCAACTGTTTCAGCTCGTCCAATGTGAACTTACCGATAAGCGCCAACTGGGAATAGAGCATGGGAGCCATGTGGCCGGGGTCGAGGAAGAAACGGTCGCGTCCTTCCCATTTCGGATTAGCCGGGTCGTACTGCAAAAATTCAGAGTACAATACATTGATGAAATCGGCACCACCCATTGCACCGCCCGGATGGCCGGATTTGGCTTTTTCAACCATGGACGCAGCCAAGATACGGATGTTGTCGGCTGCGTGGTTCATTACTTGTTTACTATTCATATTCATTAAATTTTAAATTGAATCCATACTTAAACAGTTTTAAAGCCTGTCTTTTGTATTTTATAAGGACAAAGATAATGGTTTTCTTCCGAATATTTATCTTTTGAACCGAACGGCTGCTTCTTCAATGGGCAGTC
Source organism: Paraprevotella clara YIT 11840 (assembly GCF_000233955.1). Classification (GTDB taxonomy): domain Bacteria; phylum Bacteroidota; class Bacteroidia; order Bacteroidales; family Bacteroidaceae; genus Paraprevotella; species Paraprevotella clara. The sequence goes on along the minus strand of NZ_JH376616.1, from coordinate 212,961 downwards.
CGGCCTTATAGTTTTCAATATATTTGTTGAAGCCTTCCACGTCCTCTGCTGTGGGTGAAACCTCTACGCCTGCATCACCGGCAAAGACATGTTCATCCAAGAAGTCAGCCAGTGATTGTTTCTTTTCGTTGTTTACAAGGTAGGAACCCAATAGGGCGATACCCCATGCACCGCCTTCTCCGGCTGTTTCCATGACAGATATCGGAGAATTTATGGCTGCTGCCAAAACCCGTTGGCCTACTCCCTTGGTGCGGAACAAGCCCCCGTGGCCGGTAATCCGGTCCACTCTGATTTTTTCCTCGTTGAAGAGGATATCATTTCCTATTTTAAGAACACCGACAGAAGCATACAAATGGGCTCTCATGAAGTTGGCCAGATTGAATTTGTCATTGGCTGAACGCACGAACAAAGGTCTGCCTTCGGCAAGTCCCGTGACGGGTTCTCCGGAGAAATAATTGTATGATACGAGTCCTCCGCAATCCGCGTGACCTGTAAGTGCGTGGTTGTAAAGCTTGCCGTATATGTCGTCCATATCGACGGGCTGGCCCTGAAGTTCTTGGAACTCCTTGAAAAGGTTGACCCATGCGTTGAGGTCGGAAGTACAGTTGTTACAGTGTACCATGGCGACGAGGCTTCCGTCCGGCGTGGTGACCATGTCTATCATCTCGTAAGGTTTGGACAGTTCCTTTTCCAATACGATCATGGAGAACGAAGAAGTTCCGGCCGAAACATTTCCGGTACGTTGTTTGACGGCATTAGTGGCCACCATACCGGTTCCCGCGTCGCCCTCTGGGGGACAAAGCGGTATGCCTGCTTTCAAATTGCCGGATACGTCCAGTCTTTTGACCCCTTCAGGAGTAAGGCAGCCTGCATTTTCTCCGGCATTCAATACTTTGGGGAGAATGTCTTCCAGTTTCCATGAATATCCTTTGGGGGCAACCAGCTTGTCGAATTTAGCTACCATTTCAGCCGAATAGTTCTTGGTGGCTGGGTCGATGGGAAGCATGCCGGATGCATCGCCAATACCCAATACCTTTTCACCCGTAAGTTGCCAGTGTACGTAACCTGCAAGTGTAGTCAGGAAATCTATCTCGTTGACATGTTTTTCGTTGTTCAGTATGGCCTGATATAAATGAGAGATGCTCCATCTGAGAGGGATGTTGTAGACAAAAAGCTCGGATAGAGCTGCAGCGGCTTGCCCGGTGTTGGTGTTTCTCCATGTACGGAAAGGAACCAGAATCTCTTCATTCTTATCAAATGCCATGTAGCCGTGCATCATAGCGCTGACGCCAATGGCTGCCAAGGTCTCTATCTCTGTGTCATATTGCTTTTTTACATTGGCACGGAGATCGGCATAACAATCTTGCAGTCCATACCATATTTCTTCTATACTGTATGTCCAAAGGCCATCTACCAACTGGTTTTCCCAAGTATGACTTCCTTGGGCGATAGGGTGGTTCTCAGGGTCGATCAGGACCGCCTTGATTCGTGTAGAACCGAATTCTATACCCAGGATAGCTTTTCCGGTTTCGATGGTTGACTTAGCATCTGTTTTCATATTTAACCCTATAAATTAAAGTATAACAATAATAAATGAATAAATTAAAAGTGCTGCAAACGATTGCTCGCCGAGCACTTTTAATTTTAAATCCTTTGCTGGTATGCTATTAGCAAAGTGCTTTGTTCAGCATATAATACACTTCGTTCATGCGGAGCTCCTTCTTGAACTCGCTGATGGTGGTGTCTTTGTTGATGTGTACCATTTCGATACCGGAGATTTCGGCGTAGTCCTCCCAATATTCGGCTGTCAAGTCGTATGAGAAGCAAGAATGGTGTGTACCACCGGCCAAAATCCAAGCACCTGCGCCGATTTCGAAGTTCGGCATGGGTTTCCACAATGCGGAAGCTACAGGGAGCTTGGGCAGAGGTTTCGGTTCGATGCATTCTACATCGTTTACAATGAGGCGGAAACGGTTGCCCAAATCCACTACGGTAGCAGTACATCCTGTACCTACCTTAGACGTGAAGACCAAGCGGGCTGTCTGGCTCTTGCGAATACCAATGCCGAGGAAGTGTACTTCCAAACGAGGCTTTTGAGCTGCAATGAGCGGACAAACCTCCAACATGTGAGCTTGCAGGATAGAACTGTTCTCTCCATTGAAATTCAACGTGTAGTCCTCCAAGAATGAGCAACCTGTAGGCAAACCTTGGTTCATTACCCATACCGTACGGTAGAGAGCGGCAGATTTCCAGTCGCCTTCGGCTCCGAAACCATAACCATCGGCCATCAAACGTTGTGAAGCCAAGCCGGGAATCTGGTCGAAATGACTGCCGTCTGTTTGTCCCAAGTCATCGAAGTTTGTTGTAAAGCCTTTGGCTCCTTTGGCTTTCAAGATGGCTCGCAGGGCGAGTTCAGCCTTGGCTGAGTTCCACACCTTTTGATAAGCTTCTGTGGTCTTGTCTTCCAATGCGGCATCGTGGTCATATTCATTAAAATAGGTTTTCACTAAAGCTTCTACATCGGCATCTTTTACTTCCGCATGATATTGCATCAGTTCGCTAACCGGACAGTAGTCTACATGATAGCCCATACGCTGTTCTGCTTCGACTTTATCCCCATCTGTTACGGCTACATTGTTCATCTGATCGCCGAAACGGATAATCAACATGTCTTGTGCATCAGCCCATGCGGCACAAACACGCATCCATACGGCAATCTTGTGCTGGGTGTCCTCATCTTGCCAATAACCTACAACTACTTTACGGCGGATACGCATACGGGTACAGATGTGTCCGAATTCGCGGTCGCCGTGAGCAGATTGGTTCAAGTTCATAAAGTCCATATCCATGGTATCCCAAGGTATCTCTTTGTTGAACTGAGTGTGGAGGTGGAGCAGCGGCTTTTTCAGTTGTTGCAAACCGTGTATCCACATTTTAGCCGGTGAGAACGTGTGCATCCACGTGATTACGCCAATGCACTTTTCGTCATTGTTGGCCGCTTTAAATACGGCTTCCACTTCTTTGGACGAATTGGCCGTTCCTTTATATACTACTTTAACGGGGAGTTTGCCGGAGGCATTCAAACCGTTAACCATTTGAGTGGAGTGACCGTCGACTGCTACTACTGCGTCACCACCGTACAGAAGCTGTGCTCCCGTAACAAACCATACTTCATATTGATCAAATGCGTTCATGATAAAAATTTTAAATTGTTAAAGATTTGTTAGTTAATATACTTTGTTTATTTCTTTTTCTGTCCGTAGTAAGCGTTCGGTCCGTGTTTACGGTTATAATGCTTCTCGATGAGCAGCGGATTCATTGTGGTTTCGGGGTTTACCATAAAGGACACGAAAGCCATTTTGGCACACTGCTCCATCACTTTGGCATTGTAAACGGCATTGGCAGGACTCGTACCCCAACTGAACGGACCGTGATTCTTAACCAATACGCCCGGTGTGTGGTCGGGGTTAATCCCTTCAAACCGTTTAACGATAACATTGCCGGTTTCCAACTCGTATTGTCCTTCTACTTCTGCCTTTGTCATGTCGGAGGTGCAGGGGATAGCTTCGTGGAAATAATCGGCGTGTGTCGTCCCGATATTGGGGATGTCTTTGCCGGCCTGAGCCCATGCGGTAGCATAAGTGGAGTGGGTGTGGACTACTCCTTGAATGTTCGGGAAAGCTTTGTAGAGGACAAGATGTGTCGGTGTGTCGGATGAAGGATTCAATTCTCCTTCTACCACTTTACCGCTTTCCAAATCTACCACAACCATATCCGAGGCTTTCATCGTATCATAGTCCACGCCGCTCGGTTTGATGACTACGAGTCCCTTTTCACGATCTATGCCTGATACATTACCCCATGTGAAGATAACCAAACCTTGTTTCACTAAATCAAGATTGGCTTGATATACCTTTTTTTTGAGTTCTTCTAACATAGTTCATAATTTAAATTTAGGGGCTTTACGGTAAGCGTTTTCGTTGAACTTATATAAAGCGGCTCCCCGTTTTGACCCTGTTTTATCAATCTTATCTGTTTTTTCGATATAGTTCAAGTCTGCAACCCGTTTGCGGAAATTCCGTTTATCTAAAGGTTCTCCGTAAATGGCTTCGTACAAGCTTTGTAGTTGGAACAGAGTGAACAGGCTTGGCAAAAGGTTGAAACCGATGGGTTCGGAAGAGGCTTTCTTTTGCAACATAATTCGGGCTTGTTTTACCATTTGGGGATGGTCGAAAACAAGTGGTGGAATTTCGTTGATTTCCGCCCAATGCGCATTATGTTGCTGTACCAGATTCCGGTCATATTCATTGATGTTGATTAATGCATAATATGCCACGGATATTACTCTCTCCCCCGGGTCACGGTCTACTTCTCCGAAAGTTCCGACCTGTTCCATATATACGTTTTCGAGGCCGGTCAGTTCCGCCAAAACTCTTTTGGCTGCATCGTCTACGCTTTCACCGTCTTGTACGAATCCACCCATTAAGGACCAACTTCCCTTTGCCGGTTCGAAATTCCGCTTGAGCAAGAGCAGTTTTAAACTGCCCTTGTCAAAGCCGAATATGATGCAATCTACGGAAACGTAGAATCGAGGGTTTATATTATAATAGGTGGTCATTATCTATGTTTGTATTACCAGAAATAAGCATAGAATAAAGCACAGAGAACGATGACTCCCAAAGAAGCTATAACATCCCATACGTTCCAACTTTCACGGATGGTCTTCTTGTAATCGCCTGTAAAGGTGATAGCAGCAATCTGTTCAGCAGATGGTTTCGCTGTGAACATTGATACAATGTACATCAGGATGATGATGAATACGAGCAACCAAACCTCGAAGATGAGCCAATTGGTTTGCCAGAACCAACTGGTGTATTCCCAAAATGCACCATCCATAACCGCCTTACCGGAGTCGGTAATGACGTTGGTGAGCAAACGTACCATCCCGATTAAAAAACCGCCAATCAGTCCCCATTCACCAGCCTTCGGGGTAATTCTCTTGGAGAATATACCAAGAGTGAAGACGGCTACCATGGCTGGAGCGATCAAGGATTGGATATCTTGAAGGTATGAGTATAAGTTACCCATGTTCATCATGATGGGCATCCATGCCAATCCGAGAAGTACGACTACTACAGTAGCTATACGCCCTATCAATACGTAGTGGCTTTCACTCATGCCCTTTTTCATGGGCTTATAGAAATCCTCTGTAAACAAGGTGGCACAGCTGTTGAAGAATGCAGCTAAAGAAGCTACGAGTGCACAGATAAAACCGATAGTCACAATACCTTTAATACCAGCCGGGAGAATGTTCTTTACCATCATGGCAAAAGCTCCGTCGGTGTCATGGGTATTAGTGATATCCATGACAATGCCACTACCGGCTTTTTGAGAAAGTGCAAAAGCTACCATACCGGGAATGAGGAACATGAAAACCGGAAGGAGTTTGAAATAACCGGCTGCGATTGTACCACGGCGCGCGCGTGCCATAACTTTACCGTTATCTTCACCTTTGGTTTGTCCGAGTACGCGTTGTACAATATGTTGGTCTGTACACCAATACCAGAAACCGATGATTGATGCGCCTAGGAAGACCACATAACCAGGGAATTGCGGATACATGGGATCGGCGGGATCTGTGTGGAACATGTGAGTCGTTCCGAAACCATCGTGGGCGGCATTGCAGACTGCCATCATTTGTGACCAACCTTCAGTGATACTGCCATCACCTAACATGTTCAAACCAAGGAATAACACAAGGAATGAGCCTATGATAAGAATAGGAGTTTGGATAGCAGACAAAGTCATCACTCCTTTCATACCGCCGAATACCGTGAATATTGCCGTAATGACAATAAGGCCAATGGCACCATACCAGAACGGAAGTCCAAGGAGATATTCGAAAAAAATACCACCGGTAAAAGCTGTAACGGAAACTTTAGTCAGTACGTAAGCAATCAATGTAATGATGGACAACCATGAACCAGTACGCTGAGTGTAGCGGAACTTCAGAAAATCTGGCATGGTAATGATTTTTCCCATTTTATTGTTCAACAGTTGGTAGAAAGGGACAAACAACCATCCCAATATCAGAATCATCCAACCCTGCATCTCCCAATGAGCCATGCCTACACCGTCTTTAGCTCCTGTGCCAGCCAAACCAACAAGATGCTCGGAACCGATGTTCGCTGCAAAAATAGCCGCACCAATAATGTACCAAGGTTCTCCCTTTCCGAAAAGATAGTCTTGGCTATCGGCTCCTTGCATTTTCTCTTTGTCTTTTTTAATGGAACGGTATACTGCCCATACAATCGCTATGACTCCGGTGGCGAGAACTAACCAATCGAGCCATATAAATTCACTTGAATTCCAATTCATGTCTTTGTTTTTGTTTGATGATATTAGTTAATGATAATTATTTCTCCACTGTGAATTTGAAAATACATTCGCTGTGATAAGTCTGTCCCGGCTCCAATATTACCGAAGGCCATTCCGGTTTATTCGGACTATCGGGGTAGTGCTGGGTTTCGAGGCAAACGGAAGCACGCTGGTTGTATACGATTCCTTTCTTTCCACTTAATGTACCATCCAAGAAGTTTCCGCTGTAGACTTGAATGCCGGGTTCATTTGTATAAACTTCCAATGAGATTCCACTTGTAGGCGAAGTAAGCTTAGCTGCCAATTGGTTGATATCTCCTTGGGTGTTCAATACCCAATTATGGTCATAACCGTTGCCGTTTTTCAGTTGGATAAAATCAAATTTGTCTATATCCTGTCCTACGGCTTTCGGAGTAGTAAAATCCATTGGAGTTTCTTTTACCGTAACGATTTCGCCCGTAGTCATATATGTACTGTCTACAGGAGTATAGTTGTCCGCATTGATATATAAAATATGATCGGTAGCTGGTTGAGACGGATTGCCTGATAAGTTGAAATAAGAATGGTTGGTCATATTGATGACGGTCTTCTTATCTGTGGTTGCATCGTACTTTATGTCCAAGGCATTATCACCGCTTAGGGTATAGGTCACCGTTGCAGTTACAGCTCCTGGGAAGTTTTGGTCTCCGTCAGGAGAATACATCGTCATAGTCAGTGTCGTATCGTTCAACTGTTTTCCCTCATACACTTGATATTGCCATCCTTGGGGCCCTCCATGCAGACAATGGCCAAAATTATTGGTGGGCAATTGAACAGAATCCCCGTCAATAACAATTTTGCCTTTGTTTATTCGGTTGGCATAGCGACCTATTGCGGCTCCGAAATCACTGGGTTTGTTAATGTAATCGGCTATACTGTCGAAACCTAACACGACATCGCGTAAGGAATCATTTTTGTCTGGTACCATAATAGATACGATTCGTCCGCCAAAGTTTGTGACACAAACTTCCATTCCATTGGAATTTTTAAGAGTGTACAAGCTTGTCGGTTTGCCTTTTACATCAGCTACGAAGTTCTGCGGATCAAGTCCTGAAACGGTTAAATTACTTTGAGGTTGTTGGCTGCATGAAGCCAAAAGAACTGTGATAAGTCCTACACCTAAGATTGTATTTCTTTCTTTTTTCATGGTGAATGAATTAAAAGATTTAAATTGAATGTAAAGTTACGACTTTATCTCGTATTTCTATTGCAAATATATATGTTTTTGGGCATAAGGTGTATGCCTTACACTTCTTTTTATTCTTTTTCTATGTTATAGTTTATTAAAAACCGTACAGTCATAGAAAACTATGGTGGATAGGACATCGTTTTATTCAGTTGTGGGTTACGTTAATAAAAAGGGAATCATTACATTGTAATGATTCCCTTTTTCTACATAAATAAGATGCTAAGATTTTGTTTTTAGCAGAGTTTTCTGGAACCGTCTCCTATGACTACATCTATAATGACCGGTTCTTTACCGAATTTTTCTTTAAATTTCGATTTGACTACTTTTACGAAGTTGTCATAAAGTTCATCACTTACAAGATTGATGGTGCAACCTCCGAAACCTCCTCCCATAATACGAGAACCGGTTACGCCTTCTTCTTTTGCTATATCATTCAGGAAGTCCAATTCAGGGCAAGAAACTTCGTATTCTTTGCTTAGACCGTAATGAGTTTCGTACATTTTCTGTCCTACGGTTTCATAGTCACCTTTCTCTAAGGCATCACAGACAGCCAAGACACGTTCTTTTTCGCCAATAACATATTTAGCTCGCATGAAATCCTCTGCCGATACTTCGTTCTTCACTTCATCCAACATAGCATAGTCTGCATCACGTAAGCTCTTCACTTCAGGATGGTGCTTGTTGATGACTGCGGCTACGTTTTCGCAACTTCTGCGGCGGTCATTGTAGGGAGAACCTACGAGTTCGTGCTTTACACAAGAGTTTACTAATACCAATTTATAACCCTTCGGATCGAACGGGAAATATTCGAATTCACCGCTGCGGCAGTCCAAACGCATCAGGCTGCCTGCTTTACCGTGAACAGAAGCGAATTGGTCCATAATACCGCAATTGCATCCCAAATATTTATGTTCTGTAGCTTGTCCGACTTTAGCCAATGTCATTTTGTCTATTTTGTTTTCGCCGAACATATCGTTGAGTGCAAAAGCATATACGCTTTCCAGTGCTGCAGAAGAAGACATTCCTGCTCCGAGAGGAACATCGCCTGCAAATGCTGTATTAAAGCCTTCTACGGGAATACCCAATGCCATCATTTCCCGACATACGCCGAAAATGTAGCGGGCCCAACTTGCTTTCGGTCCTTTTTCATCGTCTAAAGAAAACTCTACGTAATCTTTCAAATCGATAGAGTAGGCACGTACGTTTCTTGTTCCATTTACTTTTATTTCAGCAATCATGCCTTGTTGAACAGCACCGGGGAATACAAATCCGTCATTATAATCAGTGTGTTCACCGATGAGGTTGATACGACCCGGAGAAGCATATACAGAACCGGTTGTTCCATCAAAGTGTTCAATGAAACGGCTTCTTACATCATCTATTGTCAATTTCATAATCCATTTATTTTATGAGGTTAATAAAAAGAGATTTTTCTTATCCTTTAAGTCCTACTTTAGAACCTTTCCAGCAGAACCAAATGACATACAGGTAGTAAATGAACATCATGCAGATAGCCATGCCTACACCTGTATGGTCTACTACGACACCCATCAACAAAGGCAGTGTGGCCGCACCGATTACACCCATGTTAATGATACCACTGGCAGCTTTTGTATGCGGACCCAATTCCTGCAAACCGAGGTTGAAGATAAGCGGCCACATCACGGAGTGGAACAAACCGGCCGCCAACATGGCGTATACGGCTGCCATCCCCGGCAGAACGAATGAAATGCCGACGCATGCCGCACCTCCGAGAAGGCAAACCGTCAACAAATGGCGTGGTTGGTATTTGCTTAACACACCGGCACCGATGAAACGTCCAACCATCATACCGCCCCAATACAACGGCAGGAAGTCTTCGGCTTTGCCGCCCAAATCAGGCTTGCTGTCGAAATAAGCAGACAACATGGACGGGATACCGATTTCCAGTCCCATATACATAAAGATGGCGAAAGCACCGAACCATACGTGGGGGTATTTGAACACGCTCGATTTGTATTCTCGTGTGTCACCATTGTCGGCAGCTTGCTCTTCTTCTTTGATTTCCGGTAATTTCAGAATATAGAGAATTATGCAGAGAACGAATGCTAAAATACCTAATCCTAAGAAAGGTACGGTCACATCGTTTCCGCTTAACTGGTCTTCGGGTTTACCGGCAATGATAAAGTAAGTGATGAACATCGGAGCCAACGTCGTAGCCACGGAATTCAACGCTTGGCTTAACGTCATGCGGAACGCGCCTTTTTCCGGAGCTCCCAACACCATCACATAAGGATTGGCAACGAGTTGTAACATTACAACTCCTAACGCGACACAACACATGCTGGCTAAGAAGATATTGTAAATGGTGGTTTGGGCAGCATCCAAATTCGTGGAGATACCGAAGTAATTGATGACGAAACCTAAACCTGATACGGCCAAGCCGAGCACTAATGTCATCTTATAGCCAATCTTGTTCATCATGAGTGCAAACGGGATAGACAATGCGTAAGCCCCATAGAATGCCGAGTTGACAAGCTGTCCTTGAGCTTCTGTCAAGTTGAATACCGTTTTGCAGAATCCAATCATAGAGTTGTTCATTGTCGTTATGAAACCGATAAGGAAGCAAACGATAATGACCACTGTGAGAGCGAACGTGTAGTTCGGTTGTGTTTTTTGAGTCATTTGATGATTTGTTTTTTAGATTTGTTTTTCTATTATTGTTTCACTTATTTTTCAACACCGAATTTATAGATGGTTTTTTGGGTATATGTTTCTCCCGCTTTCAGCACGACCGACGGGAAATACGGCCGGTTGGGAGAGTCGGGGAAATGCTGGGCTTCGAAGCAGATTGCGCTTCGACGCGGGAATGTTGCGCCTAACTGTCCCTTGTATCCGTCGGCCCAATTATCCGTATATACTTGAACTCCAGGTTCGGTGGTATAAACTTCCATTGTACGACCGGAAACAGGTTCGTATATTTTAGCTGCAAAACTCAGTTCGCCTACTTCTCTCTTATTGAGTACGAAGCAATGGTCGTAGCCGGCTCCATTCCGCGTCTGTTCGTCATCGGCATCTATGCGTTCGCCGATTTCATGCGAGGTTGTGAAATCAAAAGGAGTACCTTTTACAGGTTTGATTTCTCCTGTAGGAATAGAGGTGTTATCAATAGGAATGAAGTAATCGGCATTAATCTGACATTGCAGTTTTTCAATAGTAGGAGTAGGGTTGGCAATACCGGCCAGACTGAAGAAACCGTGATTGGTCATATTGACGATGGTGGTTTTGTCGGTGGTTCCCTTGTATTCGATTACCAATTCATTGTCGTCGGTAAACGAATAAACGACATTCATGTCCAATTTTCCGGGGAAACCTTCTTCGCCGTCTGCGAAGACGTAATGTAGGCGCAATGTCCGTTCGTCCGTTTGCTCTGCGTCCCACACGCGGGCATGACATCCGGTGGGGCCACCATGAAGACTATTCGGACCATTGTTGATCGTCAATGAATACTCTTTTCCTTCTAACGTAAATTTACCTTTACAGATACGATTACCGTAACGGCCTATCAGAGTACTGAGGAATGGCTCCGGACTACTGATGACCTCCTGAATGTTGTCGTGTCCTTGAATGACATTTGCCATTTTTCCGTCACGGTCAGGAACCATAATGGCAACCAGTGCTCCTCCGTAATTTGTAATGGCAACTTCACAACCCTTATTGTTTCTCAGAATAAACAAATCTGTTTGTTTGCCCTGAACTTCTGCTTGAAAATCTTCTCTTTTAAGACCACTAATATTTTTTAAACTCATCCGACTTATGATTTAAAGTTAAATTATCGTTATGCAAAATAAGAAAAAAACTTTCTTATTGCAAAAGATTTCGGGGAAAAAGATGATGCAGAAATGAGAAGATTTGCAGATTATGCTTGTTCCGGGTGATAAAAGGCTAAAAAGTCGGCCACAATGAACGTGCTACCTCCTACGAAAATCAGATCCTTTTCCGTAGAAGATTGCCGTGCCGCCTGAAAGGCAGACCTTACGTCGGGCCAGGAAGTTCCTCTTAATCCGGCTTCTTTAGCAAGTGTTTGAAGAGTGTGTTCGTCAAGCGCCCGTTTGACGTTTGCTTTCGTGAAATAATAGGTCGCGCATTGGGGAAGCTGTCGTAGAACGGAATGAATGTCTTTGTCATTTACCATACCTATTACAATGTGGAGCTTATCGGCCTGGATACCTCTCAGTTGGTCGGCAATATAACTTATCCCTCCTGTGTTATGTCCTGTGTCGCAGATTATGGTGGGGGACATTCCGACTTGTTGCCAACGGCCTCGTAGGCCGGTGAGTTTGCAAACTTGTCCGAAGCCGATTCGGATATGCTCTTGTGCGATAGTATAACCGGCTTTTCGAAGTTCGTCGATAGCCGTGAGTATGGTTGCCGTATTCTTTTCCTGGCAGAGCCCCCCCAGTTCGCCTGTAAAACTTCCGTAATGAAGAGTCTCGTAAACACGTGTATTGCCTTCCGAACGGGATGAGATGACTTCATGCTCTTCTTCTGCAAATCTTATTGGAGCATTCATCTCCAGTGATTTATCCTTGAAGACCTTTTTCGTTTCTTCGGTAGTCTCGCCGATGACCACTGGAACTCCGGGCTTGATGATTCCTGCTTTCTCTCCGGCAATTTTCGTAAGGGTGTCTCCCAGAAATTGCACGTGGTCAAAACTGATATTGGTAATGACGGACAAATCCGGAGTAATGATGTTGGTGCAGTCCAAGCGTCCTCCCATGCCTACTTCGATAACGGCCACATCCACTTCGGCCTTCGCAAAATATTTGAAAGCCAAAGCCGTGGTCAATTCAAAGAAAGAAGGGTGCAGAGGCTCGAAGAAAGAGCGTTCGTCTTCGACAAAAGAAACCACTTCGCATTCCGGTATCATTTTTCCGTTTACCCGTATGCGCTCCCTGAAATCGGTCAGGTGAGGTGACGTATAAAGGCCCACTTTGTAACCTGCGGTTTGAAGTATGGCTGCCAATGTATGGCTGCACGAGCCCTTGCCGTTAGTGCCCCCCACGTGGATGGTTTTGAATTTGCGGTGAGGATGACCAAAATGTTCATCCAACAGCAAAGTGTTGCTTAGTCCTTCTTTGTAAGCTGTTCCTCCTACATTTTGGAACATGGGCACACTGTCGAACAAGTATGTTGTGGCTTCTTTATACGTCATCTCCTTATTTATAGCTTTTATTCAAAATAGCTTTTGAACTTTCTGAATATCTTTTCCTTAATGGAAGGATTCGGAGCGAAGTTGTCACTCTTCTTCATCTCTTCCAACGCCTTCTTTTCGTCTTTGCTCAAAGTTTCCGGAATATACACACTGATATTTACGATAAGGTCTCCTGTGCCGTATCCGTAACCTTGTACGGCAGGCAGCCCCTTGCTTCTCAAGCGTACCACCTTGCCCGGTTGTGTGCCCGGTTCTATTTTGATTTTTACTTTTCCGTCGATGGTCGGGATTTCCGCATCGCCGCCCAATGCCGCTGTGGGGACATCCAAAAGTAAATTGTATATCAGATTATTGTCTTCCCGTAAGAGTTCCTTATGCGGTTCTTCTTCGATATAGACTTGAATGTCTCCCGGGACTCCGTTACGTCGGGCAGCATGGCCTTTTCCCGTGACGGTGACGACCATGCCGTCTCCTACGCCGGCGGGAATTTTCACTTCAATGACTTCTTCGCCGTTGACGACACCTTCCCCTCCGCATTCTTTGCACTTGTTCTTTATGATGGTTCCTTCTCCACCGCATGTGGGGCAAACAGCTTGCGTTTGCATCATGCCGAAAATACTCTGTTGGGTTTTTACGACGAAGCCGTTACCATGGCATGTCGGGCATGTCTCGGTAGCACCGCTGCCTTCAGCTCCGCTCCCGTGGCAATGCGGGCAGGCCACTTTCTTTTTGACCTTGAATTTCTTGGTTACTCCTGTGGCTATTTCCTGAAGCGTCATTCTCACTTTAAGGCGAAGGTCCCCTCCCCTGTATTGGGGTTTCCGGGCTCTGCCGCCTCCACCGAAGCCACCAAATCCGCCATGGCCTCCGAAAATGTCGCCAAACATAGAGAAAATATCATCCATGTTCATTCCGCCGCCTCCGAATCCGCCTGCACCATTTACGCCTTCCGGTCCGAACTGGTCGTAGCGGGCACGTTTTTGCGGGTCGCGGAGCACGTCGTATGCTTCTGCTGCTTCCTTGAATTTGGCTTCGGCTTCCTTGTCATCCGGATTGCGGTCGGGATGATATTTGATAGCCATTTTCTTATAAGCCTTTTTTATCTCGTCGTCCGAGGCGTTTTTTGAAACGCCTAACACTTCATAATAGTCACGTTTCGCCATATTTTATTGCGGTTTAAAGTCCTACGGCCACTTGAGAGTGGCGAATCACCTTTTCATTTAAAGTATAGCCTGTTTTGACGCAGTCGATAATTTTACCTTTCATTTCGTCCGAAGGAGCCGGCACTTGGGCAATAGCCTCATGCAAATCCGTATTGAAATCGGCATTTTCGGTCTCTATTTTCTTGACCCCCTGTTCGCCCAAGATTTTCACGAATTTCTGGAATATCAAGTCCACGCCTTCTTTTACGGCAGCCACGTCTTCCATCTTGTCCATATTCTTCAATGCACGTTCCATGTCGTCCAATATAGGAAGTATGGCTGTGATGGTTTTTTCCGCCCCGTTCAAAATCAATTCAGCCTTTTCTTTGATGGTACGTTTGCGGTAATTGTCAAATTCGGCAACCTGACGCAGGTATTTGTCTTGCAGTTCTGCCACTTTGGTTTCTGCAGCAGCCAATTTGTCTTCCACGGACATTTCCTTTGCCGGTTGTTCTTCAGCTTTGTCGCCTTCGTCTAGTTGTGAGGTCGCTACATTATCCAAGGTTTCTTCTTGTTGGGCTTTCAACTCTTCTTCGTTCATATCTTTATTTTTTTCCATGATGCAATATTTTAAAAGGGTATTTAGTCGCTAAATACCCTACAAATAGTTTGCCATTCGGCTTTTGTTTTCCAAAAATATTTTTAATCCCCGTACATTCTTGTTTTAAGTTCCTTGATGTGGTCGCTGGCAATGTACTCGTCGTATTCCATCATCTTGTCGATAATGCCGTTGGGAGTGAGTTCGATGATACGGTTGGCTACGGTTTCGATGAACTCGTGGTCATGGCTAGAGAACAAGATGTTGCCTTTGAACAGCTTCAGGTTGTTGTTGAAAGCCTGGATGCTTTCCAAATCCAGATGATTTGTCGGGGTGTCCAAAACGAGACAGTTGGCGTTTTTCAACTGCATGCGGGCTATCATACAACGCATCTTCTCTCCTCCCGAAAGCACGTTGACTTTCTTCATTACCTCTTCTCCCGAGAACAGCATTCTTCCGAGGAAGCTCTTGAAGTAAACTTCGTTACCTTCACCGAACTGGCTCAACCAATCCACAAGATTCAAATCGCTTTCGAAGAAACGGGTGTTGTCGAGAGGCAAATATGCCGTAGTAATGGTCACTCCCCATTTGTAGTCGCCTCCTTGTGCTTTACGGTTACCGTTGATGATTTCAAAAAAAGCCGTCATGGCACGCGGGTCGCGGCTCAGGAAAACGATTTTATCTCCTTTTTCTACGGTAAAGTTCACGTCGTTGAAAAGCACGGTCCCGTCGTCCGTTGTGGCACGTAATCCTTTCACCTCGAGGATTTGGTTGCCCGGCTCGCGCTCCATCTGAAAAATGATGCCCGGGTATTTGCGGGTAGAGGGGCGTATTTCCTCTACATTTAATTTTTCCAACATCTTTTTTCGGCTGGTGGTCTGCTTGCTTTTGGCTACGTTGGCAGAGAAGCGCCGGATGAATTCTTCCAATTCCCGCTTCTTTTCTTCGGCCTTGGCCTTTTGGTTTTGAGCTTGTCTCAGGGCCAACTGGCTGGATTCATACCAGAAACTGTAATTACCGGCGAACATCGTCACTTTGCCGAAATCAATATCCACCGTATGGGTACAGACGGCATCCAGGAAGTGACGGTCGTGGCTTACTACCAATACCGTGTGCTCGAAATCGGAAAGGTATGATTCGAGCCATTGCACCGTGTCGAGGTCGAGGTCGTTGGTCGGCTCGTCCAACAGCAGGTTGTCCGGTTCGCCGAAGAGGGCTTTTGCCAACATGATACGTACCTTTTCCTTACCGCTCAGCTCGCCCATCAGTGCGTAATGCTTGTCCTCTTTGATACCCAGGCCGCTCAACAAGGCTGCGGCGTCGCTTTCGGCATTGTATCCGCCCATTTCAGCGAACTTTTCTTCCAGTTCGGCCACTTTGATACCGTCTTCGTCCGAAAAGTCGGCTTTGGCATAAAGCGCATCGCGTTGCTGCATGATGTCCCACAATACGGTGTGTCCCATCAGCACGGTATTCAGCACGGTACAGTCGTCATATTGGAAGTGGTCCTGGCTCAGTACGGAGAGCCTTTCGCCCGGTCCCAGTTCCACACTGCCTTTGGTCGGTTCCAATTCGCCCGATATGGCTTTCAGCAACGTGGACTTCCCGGCTCCGTTAGCCCCGATGACACCGTAAATATTTCCATTGGTGAACTTCATGTTTACATCCTTGTACAGGACTCTTTTCCCGAACTGGATGGCAAGATTCGATACGCTAATCATACTTTAAATTATACCTTGAATTGAATATTTTCGGCAAAGGTACGAAAAATATTTTATTCGTTCATGGTTTCTCCGGTAAACTGCAAGGGGAGTAGGGCTTTGACCGAATCGACCACGTAGGTACCCTCTTCGCCGAACAGCAGGATGCGTACGGGATGTCCGTACCGTTCTTCCACTCCGAGAATGACTTGCCGGCAAGCTCCGCAAGGAGGGATGGGAGCTTTCAGGAAAGCCCCGTGGGCGTATGCGGCAATGGCCAGTTCTTCCACGCTTTTCTCCGGGTAGCGTGCGTTGGCATAGAAGAGTGCCGTGCGTTCTGCGCACAGGCTTGACGGGAAGGCGGCGTTTTCCTGGTTGCTTCCCGTTACAATCCTTCCGTCGGACAGCCGGGCGGCTGCGCCCACGCAGAATTTAGAGAAAGGTGCATAGCTCGTCTGTGTGGCCTCCTTGGCCTTGTCTATCAATTCGCGGTCTGCTTCCGATAATTCTTCATAGTCGTATATTCTGACTTTGCTGATAATTTCCTTCTCTTTCATAGGACTGTTTCCTTTTGGTTAATAATGCACAAATATATGTTTTTTTATTCACAACGAAGAAAAAAGAGGTAACTTTGTGTGTGAGAAATCCTTCATGATATTTGAGATATGCGATTGAAAACCGTTTTTCTATCCGTGTTGTTCGGCGTGACGAGCTTTTTGCTGCAGGCACAGGGTGTCAGCCAGCAATACCTTAATTATATAGAACGATACAAGGGAATGGCTATAGACCAGATGTTACGTTATAAGATTCCGGCCAGCATCACATTGGCACAAGGATTATTGGAAAGCGGAGCCGGGACAAGTACATTGGCGCGGAAAGCCAACAATCATTTCGGCATCAAATGCGGACGGGCCTGGAAGGGCCCCTACGTCTTACAGGACGATGACGAACGTAATGAAAAGTTCCGTAAATACAGGAGCGTGGAAGAGTCGTACGAAGACCATTCACGTTTTCTGCAACAAGCACGTTATTCTTCGTTGTTCGACCTTTCTCCGAAAGATTATAAAGGTTGGGCGCGTGGTTTGAAACGTTGTGGCTATGCTACGAATCCGCGTTACGCTTCCTTGCTGATAGATTTGATAGAACGGTACGACTTAGACCAATACGACAAGTACAAATCGTCGAAGTTGCATTTTGATTATAGCAGCATAGACCGTCAACTGAACAGTGAGTCGTTGCCGTCCCATCTGGTGTACCGCAATAATGAGAATTATTATATTATTGCACGCGCCGGGGATACGTTTGATTTGTTGGCGGAAGAAACCGGTGTGTCGGCACGCGACATCCGGAAGTTCAATGAATTGCCGAAAGGGTATCGAATCCAGGCCGGCGATGTATTGTATCTGGAACGGAAGCGGAAAAAGGCCGCCAAGAAATACAAGGATGTGCCTCACGTGGTGAAGGCCGGTGAGTCGATGTATAATATTGCGCAACGCTACGGGATACGTTTGGAGAGTCTGTATGATATGAATAATTTGCCGGCAGATTATGCCATTCAAGTAAATGACCGTTTGCGTGTACGTTAAAAAAGGAGGTCAGAATGAAACAGAAAGGTCTTTGTCGGGCTTTATTGCTCATTTTGTTTGCGACCTGCGCGGTTGCAGGACAGGCGCAGGAGGTCTTGCGCTCGGATTCGGTGAAGGGTGTGGATGCCGGAAAGGAGAGTCTGGAGATAAAGCCGTCTGCATCGGAGGTGACGCCGGAGAAGGTCGGCGCACGGTTGGTCTTATCGGACACATTGGTGGCCGATACGGCACAATGGGCTTTTCGCCCCTCTCTTCCTCCATTGTACCGGGACGGTACCGTGGCTTATTTCCCGGCAAGTTATTATGGTGGATATTGGGGCTTATGGGAACTGCATGAAGGTTTCAATGCCAGTCTGGACATGAGCGTGTCGGCCTCGTTCGGCAAGAACCGTTTTCCCGGGGTGGGATTCGGGACCGGAATCTCTGCCATGTACGTGCGTAGCCTCACCGACCGGTTGGTGCTGTCTGTGGGAGGCTTTTACGACCGCTTGTCTTGGAACGGCTTGAATGAGAACCGTTTCGGAATCAGTCTGTTGGCCGGTTACCAGTTGACCGACCGTGTGGGTTTGTACGCATACGGCAGCAAAGCTTTTTTCCCGATGCAAGGCCGTCAGCCGTGGATTCCTCCGATGCCGTGGATGAATAATTTCAGCAGTCGGTTTGGGGGAATGGTGCATTTCAAGGTCTCCGATGCCGTGTCGGTTTTGCTCAGTGTGGAAGAGACCAGTTGGAAACGTTGACGGGCAAAAGGCGATAGGAAGCCATAAGGCTTGGCGGTCGTACCTGTTGCCGACTCCCGAAAAACATACACATCCGTGCGGTTTCCGTCAAGGGGAGCGCACGGATGTTTTGTTTGGACAAAATATTGTTTGAATCCCGTCTTGAAGTATTAAAAAGAAAGCAAAAAGGATGTTTCTGTTACGCCTGCCTTTCACGAAAAGTCTTTGTTAAGGGGGCTTGACGGCGTTTTTGGATACATTTTTTATGTTTCGGGGCTTGTTTTTCACGTATCTAAAGCAAAATTAGGAAACACTTTCAGCCGAACGAGAAATCGTTCGGCTGAAAAAACATTTTTTTTCTCCGCATGTCGTGGGAGAGGCATCTGCATGTTGTCGGAAAGTTCCATGCTGATGGTGGCACGGCGGTCGGCAAATGCCCCGTTTTTACGCTATTTGGGGCGGAAAGGGACACAAATCCGGAATGCCTTCTTGCGAGGCGGAACGCCCTGCACGCTTACGCGTTCCGTATTGCCTTGCGTCGGGCGTGGACTTTCATACGGCATTATGAAAGCAGGAATGTGGGGCAGACTGGCATTCTGTATTTTTCCCGATGCGCGAGAATCGCGTATTTGCGACGGCGGCGGGGGAAGGGCACGAATAGGCGAGCCACGAGGAGGTGGGATTGTCATATTGACACTCGGAATACTTCTTTTCATACCAACCATATTTGCATGTTTATTCTGTTTTGATGCTGTTTACAGGATTGTCTTGTGCCGTTTGGCGGCATTGGGTGTAGACGGTGGCCAAGGTGATGGTGCCGATGGCCAACAGAGCCAATGCAAAAATCCACCAGTGCAGGGGTGTCTTGTAGGCGAAGTTTTCCAAATAACGGTGCACGCCATACCATCCCAAGGGCGCAGCCACGATAAAACTGAGCGCCAACGTGAGGCTGTATTGCCGGAAAAACATCCTGATGATGCCGTTCGTGGTGGCTCCCATGATTTTACGCAGCCCGATTTCCTTCCGTCGGTAGTTGCATTCAAAAAGCGTCATGCTGAACACGCCGGCCAAAGAAATGGCGGTGGCCAAAAGGCAGAAGAGGATAAGGGTCTGTTGCGTGTGTTTCTCTTCCGTGTAGATGTTTTCCATAAGTTGGAATTGGGTCTTCAGCTCGAATGTGCTTTCAGGTGAGAAATCCAGGCAAAAGTCCATGACGGGCTTGAAGGCGTCTTCCAAAGCCACGCCTTCCCGGATGCGGATGTTGGCCACGCCCTTTGACGGCCAGTCGGAATAGGGGCCGTTCATGACTTTCAAGCAAAGCGGGGTGACTTCGTCGCGCAGGGAACCGATTTTGAAGTTGTCGCAAATACCGACTATGGGGCTTTTTATTTCATCTTCAAGGATTTCTTTCCCCACCCGCACGTCTGTATAGAGGTCGTAGGCCGCCTTGTTGAATATCATGGGCGAACTTTCGTCCTTCGGGTTGAAGTCTTTTCCTTCAATGATGCGTATCCCCATCACTTTAAGGTAATTGTACGAAACGGGGAGGCAAATGAAGCCCATGTAATTCCCGTCGGAACTCATTCTTCCCCACGACATCACTTCGCTGCTCTTTTGGGCCGATAGCATGAAACGCGATAGGGCTACGTCCTCTACGCATGCCACTTGCCGGAGTCCCGAAGCAAAAGCCTCGGCTTTTTGATCGTAGATTTTTGCCGCATAAAGGTCGAGCGTGATGATTCTGTCCTTGTCGTATCCGAGGTCGGAATGGCGCATATAGTAATTTTGGCAAACGATGCCTCCCACGCCGATGAGCAAGGCCATGGCCGCTGTGAGTTGCACGCCCATGAGCAGGGTGCGTATCTGCCGTCCTTTAGCTGACAGCCCGAAGTTCCCTTTTAGGGCGAGTGCCGGTTGGAAAGACGTGGAGTAGAATGCGGGAAAGAGGCTGGCCGCACATCCTATAAGGATGGACAACGCTCCCGTTGCCGCCGTGATGCGCGGAAAAGAGGGCAGCGAGATGTCGACTTTGAGCAACTCGTTGACGAAACTTTCTTCCATGGCTTTGACCACCAGCAAGGCCAACAGGAAGGCCGTGAAGCTTAATATGGCACTTTCCATGACCATGGCGCGTATGAGGTGGCTGCGCCGGGCGCCCAATACCCTTTGGGTGTTCAGGCTACGGACACGGAGCGGGGCCAATGCCGTATAGAAATTGGTGAAGTTGATGGCGGCAATCAGGATGATGAGCAAGGCTATGGCTGTGTAGACGTAGCGTTGTTGCATGCTTAATTTAATGGAGTCGCTTGTTTTCAGGTCTTTGCGGTAGGGGAGGTCCGGATAGGGGACCAAATGGATGGAGGCGTTGTCGGATTCTATTATTTTAGACTGGATTAAGCCTTCCAACTCTGTTTTCTTTTCCGGATTCTCCAGTTGGAGATAGGCAAATAAACTGGCCTCCGACCAGTTGTCCTTATAGGCATTTCCCATGGTGTTGTAGACCATGTTTTTTACGGAACAGTTTTCGGGAAAGTCACGGTAGACGCCCCCGATGGTCCAACCGTATCCCCTTCCTTTTTCATCGAAGAACTTCCCGACCAGGTCCGTCGTGTTGAAATACGTCAGGGCCATGCTTTCGGGAATAAAGATGTGAAGGGGTTGCGTAAAAGTCGTCGTGTCGCAGGCAATCCACTTGAATCCGAACATGGGAAAGAAATCCGGTGCCACGCCTCTGGCCGTGGACTCGAACTCCTGTTTCTGGTCGGGGCTGACGGCATGGAGGGTCCAACCGTTTTCCACGAATGTGCACCGGGTGATTTCCGGCGATATGCTACTTAAGTTTTCAATGACCGGGCGTGCGAAAGTGCTCCATGGCATATTGCCTTCCGGCTCATTGACAAGCATGAATATATGGTTCGCATTTTTCAGGTTCCGGTCGTAGGCGGACTCGAAGCGTACTTCCATCATGATGACGATGAAAGCCGCCAGTGCCAACGAAAAGCCTGCCACGTTCATGACAATGGATGCAGGAAAACGTCTGAAAATACTTTGGAAATTACGATAGAGTGTTTTCATGTGAAGTCTTTTTAGATGTTAATCCACAATGTTTGCTATCACTTTCCCGTCGAAGAGCTTCACGATGCGCTCGGCATACCTCGCGTCGTGCTCGCTGTGGGTCACCATGATGACGGTGGTGCCTTCGCGGTGAAGTTCGGTGAGAAGTTCCATGACTTCCATACCGTTTTTAGAATCGAGGTTTCCGGTCGGCTCGTCGGCCAGTATGAGTTGGGGGCGGGCGATGACGGCGCGGGCAATGGCTACTCTTTGTTGCTGTCCTCCCGATAATTGTTGCGGGAAATGCCCGGCCCGGTGGCTTATTTTCATCCGCTGTAGTATTTCCTTGACTTTTTCTTTCCTTTCTTTTGCGGGAATGTGCATGTAGGTGAGCGGCAATTCCACGTTTTCCCATACGGTAAGTTCGTCTATGAGGTTGAAACTTTGGAACACGAATCCGATGGTGCCTTTTCGTAATTCCGTGCGTTCATTCTCCCGCAGGCGGCTTACTTCCTGTCCGTTGAGATGGAATTTCCCCACCGTCGGGTTGTCGAGCAGTCCGATGATGTTCAGCAAGGTGGATTTTCCGCAACCGGACGGCCCCATGATGGCCACAAATTCTCCTTTTCCCACTTGCAGGTCGATGTCCTGCAATGCAATGGTTTCCACTTCTTCCGTACGGAAGGTCTTTCCGAGTTTTTCCAATCGTATCATATTGTTTAATTTGAGGTTTTAGAAATTCAGAATAATTTCAGTTCGTCGGTTGCCTTATAGCTTTCATATCCCGATATTACGACTTGTTCTCCGGGCGAGAGCCCTTCGAGTATTTCATAATAAGTAGGGTTCTGGCGGCCGATTCGTATGTTGCGCCTGTAGGCCCGTGTACCGTCGGGGCTGAGTACGAAAATCCATTTTCCGCCGGTGGTCTGGAAGAAAGTGCCTTTGGGTATGATGACGCATTCCGAAGGTTGTCCCAGTTGCAGGTTGATGTCGTAGCTTTGTCCGCTGCGTATGTGTCCGGGGCGTTTGTCCGTGAAGACCAGTTCCGTGCAAAACTTCCCGTCGCGCACCTCAGGGAGAACCTTGCGCAGGAGGAGCGGATATTTCTGGTCTTGCTGCGTGAAAGTACCCGCAAGTCCCGCATGTACCCTGTCGATGTAAAGTTCGTCGATATAGGCCTCTATCTTGAAATCCGACAAGTCGTTGACTTGTCCCACTTTGCGCCCTGCAGATATGTTCTCGCCCAACTCCACTTCCAACAGTCCCAACTCGCCGTCGATTCCGGCCCGGACGTCGAGTTTGCTTTTTCTGGCCCGGATAAGGCTCAGGTTGCGCTGCATGTTTTCGAGGTTTTCTTCCATCTGTTGCATTTGTATGCTGCGGTAGATGGAGTCCTGGAGCAGCCTTTCGCAGATGAGGCTGTATTGCTTTTCGGCCAGTTCGCAGTCTTCTTTGCATTGCAGGAATTCTTCGCGGCTCACTAGCTCATCCTTATACAGTCTGCTGTATTGCAGGAACGTGCGCCGCTTGCGTTCCTTGTTTTGCGAAAGTTGCAGTTTTTCCATTTCATTGTTGAGCTTGTCCTGTTGCATGGTGACTTGGGTGTTGCGCAACAGGTTTTGTTTTTCTGCCAATTCGGCTTCCGCATTCAGTATTTGCAGGTCGAGGTTGGCATTGGTGAGGCGTAGCAGCACGTCGCCGGCTTTTACCCGGCTTCCTTCTTCTGCTACTTTTTCGGTCACGATGCCCCCTTCCTCGGGTGCCACTTGCACGGTGGAAATAGGACTTGCTTGCCCTCGGATACGGATATAGTCGTCGAAGTTCGTCTTTTCCGCCGTGGCGATGTTCAAGATGCGGCGGTCTACTTTCAGCACGCTATGGTATTTGCCGAAAACAATCCAACCGACAAGGGCGGATAGCAATATTCCTCCGGCTATCCACGGCAAGTGTTTGCGTTTGATTCTTTTTTTGGGGGTAACAGGTATGTCCATGTATGTTGCGGCTTTTGGGGTTAGTAAATTAGTAAAGAGGTTCGCCTTGGTAATAGGATACCAACCGGCATTTTAGCAGATGGTTCAGTTTGCATTGCAACAAGGTGGCCCGGCTGGAAAGAAGCGTGTTGCTTGCGGTACGCAGGTCGAGCGGTGCCGCCATGCCTTCGTCGAATTTCCGTGCGATGACGGCGTAGGCGATGGAGTCGGCCTTGACTTTTTGTTCCATGTGGAGGTATTCCTTGCGGAGTGATTCGCGGTCGAGTATGGCTTGTTGCACGTCGGCCCAAAGCTCGTCTTGCCGTTGGGCATATTCCTCTTGTGCCGACCGGTATGCGATTTTACTACGTTTGTAATTCATGGCGTTTCCCAACCGGTTGAATAGCGGGAAGCTGATATTGAAACTCAGGTATTGCCCCCAGTTGTTCCTAAGTTGGCGGGCGTATGGGATGAAATCGGCTTTTCCCAACGTACGGAAATATGAGGACGACATGCCGGCCGAGAAGGATATGTCGGGAAAGAAGCGGCTTAACGCCTGGCGTTTGCCGTATAGGCTTGCGTCCACGGCAAGTCGGCTTTGCCGCATTTCCGGAAGCCGGGCCTCGGCGACACGGTAAGTGTGTGCTATTTCATCTTGGAAGGGTTCGCTTGGGACCAGTGGTACCGTCACATGCCAGTCGGCCGAAACTATGTGCAATTCTTCTGTGACAGGGTAGGCCATTTCCTTTTTCAGGGCAAGTAAGGCGTTGTCGAGCAGGTGAAGCGTATGAGCGTGGTTGTAGTCGTCGGCGGCATATTGTGCTTCGATGAGAGCCACGTCGGTTTTGCTTTTTAGGCCGAGTTCTTTGAGGCGATGCACCTTTTTCACTTGGATGCGGCTTTCGTCCAGTTTGCTCTCCGTATAGGAGGCAAGTTCCTGATAGTAGGAAGCCTGTATGTAAAGTTCCATGAGGTTGAGCACCATGTTGTCGCGCCGGGCTTCCGTTTGGCTTTTTCCTTGGGCCAGTTGCAAACGTGTAAGTTTGAATTGGTGTATCAGGTTGCCTCCGGTGAAGAGAGGGACGGAGAGGCTGGCAGAGTAACTGTTGTTCAGGTTCGATACTGTGCCATAGGTGTTGGTTTCCGGGTCTACCGAACGTCCGAAACTAAAGTTTACTCCGCTTTGGGCGGACAGCGAAGGAAGAAAGGCTGTATAGGCCTCCACAAGCCGGGTCTGTTGCGATTCAACGTTCCATTGCTGTATTTTCAAGTCACGGTTGTGTTCCAATGCATAGCCGATGCATTGCCGCAGGTCCCAACTGTCGGCTGCCGGTAGGGTAAAGGCATTGAGCCATCCGGTGCAGAATAAGAATATCCATTTCTTCATGATACGTTGCAATCATTTTACATATCCTCTTGCAATTCGTGTGCCAAAATCCGTATTCTTTTGATAATATGTGAGATAGGAAAATGACGGAGTAAGGCCGGTGTCCAAATGTTAGACAGTGGTTGTCTTGTTATTGGACGGTGCTTCTATCTGCACCGGAGCGGGGTGCAAATATTTCTGCGCCGTGTGTCTGTGTTTTCCCTATATTTCCTTTATATTTGTTCTCTCTAACTCATACATGAAATAAAGATACGACACGATGGCTGTTTCTTATTCTATATTGGTGGTGGATGATAACCGGAGTATTCTTACCTCCTTGCAATTTCTTTTAGGCGACTATTTTGCCCACGTGCTCAGTCTGTCGTCGCCACAAGGGATGTTGGCTTTATTGGAAAGGGAGGAAGTGGATGTGGTATTGTTGGACATGAACTTTTCGGCCGGTATCAACAATGGTAATGAGGGGCTGTTCTGGTTGCAGGAATTGAAGGCGCATTTTCCCAATCTGCCGGTAGTGCTTTTTACGGCTTATGCCGATATCGAACTGGCGGTGGAAGGGTTGAAGCGAGGGGCGGCCGACTTTGTGGTGAAACCTTGGGATAACAAAAAGATGGTACAGGTGCTTTTAGCCGTTTGCGGGCAGAATAAAAAGAAAAACGACCCAGAGTGCGAAGTGCCTCGGACGATGTATTGGGGCGAATCGGAAGCAATGCGCCGTTTACGCACGTTGGTGGAACGTTGCAGTGTGACGCATGCCAATGTCCTCATTACCGGTGAGAATGGAACGGGAAAGGAGATGTTGGCCCGGGAAATCCATACACTGTCCCCACGGCATGCGGCACCAATGGTGTCGGTAGACATGGGAGCCATTACTGATACGCTGTTTGAGAGTGAATTGTTCGGGCATGTGAAGGGTGCTTTTACAGATGCCCGGCAGGATCGTGTCGGAAGGTTTGAAGCGGCACATGGCGGTACGCTTTTTTTGGATGAGATAGGAAACCTGCCGCTGTATCTTCAAGCCAAATTGCTGACTGCGGTCCAGAACCGGCAGATTGTACGGGTGGGAAGCAACCAACCGGTCGGTGTCGATATCCGGCTCATCTGTGCTACCAACCGCGATTTGCAAGAGATGGTCGTGAGGAACGAGTTTAGAGAAGATTTGCTTTACCGTATCAATACCATACATTTGCATTTGCCCCCGCTACGGGAACGGAAGGAGGATATTTTACCGTTGGCTTACCGTTTCCTGAAATCCTACAGCCAGATGTACCATCGTCGGTTCGACGGGTTTACCGGGGAAGCCGAAGTCCGTTTGATGGCCCATCCATGGTACGGCAATATCCGTGAGTTGCAGCATACGTTGGAACGGGCTGTGATTCTTTGCGGGGAGTGCGAAAACGGTAAATTGCCGGCTCCCGTATTGCATTTGGCTGACGACGAAAGGCGGTCGGGGGAAGCGGAGGAGCAAGTCCGGACGTTGGAGGAAATGGAGATGTCTGCCATCAGGCAGGCTT
Source organism: Paraprevotella clara YIT 11840 (assembly GCF_000233955.1). Taxonomy (GTDB): domain Bacteria; phylum Bacteroidota; class Bacteroidia; order Bacteroidales; family Bacteroidaceae; genus Paraprevotella; species Paraprevotella clara. The sequence continues at coordinate 186,494 of NZ_JH376616.1, read as the reverse complement.
TGGAACAATGCCGGGGGAATTATTCTCTGGCTGCTTCACGTTTGGGCATATCCCGGCAGACTTTATATAATAAGATTAAACGCTATGGATTATAAGACGCGTGTATTTTCCTTGTTTCAACTCGTAGGGATAGCGGCCATGGCCGCGTTTGCCGCTGTGGCTTGGGAGCGCGGGCAGACGGAGATGGCCGTCATAGGGACTGTTGTCGTGTTGTGTGTCGTGGCCGGTGTGTGGCGTTCACGTTCCAATGTCTCCAGAAAATTGGGATTGATGCTGGAGGCTATTGTCAACGAGGATTATTCTTTCCGTTTTCCTGCCAGAGGAAAGATGGCACGTACCAACGGTTATCTGAATAGTGTCCTGAACCGTTATGCGGAACAGGTTGCCAAGACTCACCATGAACTTGCGGCCCATGAAAGTTTCAACGAGTTGGTGATGGAAAATGTGCATACGGGAATCGTCGTGTTGGATGAACGATGTAACGTCGTACGTTGTAATTCCATGGCCTTGACGCTTCTTGGGCTTTCCGCCTTTTCCCGTCTGGCACAGTTGGAGCGTTACGGGCACGAAATAGTGGAGTGCTTCCGTTCGATGGAACCCCATGTCCAACGCCAACTTGCTTTCAAGACGGCACAAGGGCAAAAGGACTTGTGGATTAACGTGTCTTTGCTACAGATGGAGCAGCGGCAGTTGCGTGTGTTTACACTCAATGATATTCGCAATGTGATGGATGAGAATGAATTGGATGCTTGGATTAAGCTTTCCCATGTGTTGACACATGAAATCATGAATGCCATTACTCCTGTGGCTTCTTTGAGTGCTTCTTTGCTTTCGAAAGATACTTGGAGCACGGAACAGCTACGGGAAGGCCTTTCGGTGATTTACACCACCTCGCAAGGACTACTGTCTTTTGTGGACAATTATCGTAAATTTACGTCGTTGCCTCGCCCCGTTCCGGTTTTGTTTTATGTACAGGAGCTGACAGAAGAACTGCGAACTTTGCTTCTTGTCCCCGAACGCATCAAGTTAGAATTCCATTTGGTTCCAGAAGATTTGCTGATATATGCGGATAAACATTTGATACGTCAGGTTTTGATTAATTTGGTGCGTAATGCCATACAAGCCATCGGAGAGAGGGACGGTTGCATACGCGTGGTGGCTTTTGTCCAGACAGACGAGCGTGTGCTGATTAAAGTGAGCAATGACGGGCCGGTGATTCCGGAAGAAATAAGGTCGCATATATTTGTACCTTTCTTTACTACAAAAGAGCGTGGAAGCGGCATCGGGCTTTCCGTAAGCCGCCAAATCATGATGGCTTCCGGGGGCAGCCTTTCTCTCCTTCCGGCCGGAACGGCAGGATGGAATACGACCTTTGTGTTGGAGTTTCCGTAAGATGCAGGAGGATGCGGGTGAAGTCTTAATAATATAAAGGTATAGGGATATTTATAAGGTTTTACAGTCGGAAAGTGATTTTTTTATCGTACTTTTGTATGATAAATCTGTGAAAGAAAGAATGCGAAGAAAGATAAGACGGAATTGGATTGTCCCTGAAGGAGCCGAACTGACGGATTTGGACCGTAAGATTTTGGCTTTTCAGGAAGAAGGCTGTTTGGTGCCTTCGCGTAAATTGATTAAGACTCCTGAACAAATAGAGGGGATTCGCAGGAGCGGTGTGGTAAATACCGGGGTATTGGACCTTGTGGCCCAAGAGATACATGCCGGAATGACCACGCTTGAGATAGACGAGATGGTATATGATTATACGGTAAGTCACGGGGCCATTCCTGCTCCTCTGAATTATGAAGGTTTTCCGAAGAGTGTATGTACTTCCATTAACGAGGTGGTCTGTCACGGCATTCCTAATGAATTCGACGTATTGGAGGAAGGAGATATTATCAATGTGGACGTTTCCACCATATTGGACGGATATTACAGCGATGCTTCGCGTATGTTTGTCATCGGGCAGACCACACCCGAGAAGCAGAAATTGGTAGACGTCGCGCGCGAGTGCCTGGAGATTGGCATGAAAGTTGCCCGTCCGTTCGGCTTTGTGGGGGATATAGGAAATGCCATCGAAAAGCATGCCAGGAAGAACGGTTTCAGCATCGTGCGCGATTTGTGCGGCCATGGGGTGGGACTGGAGTTCCACGAAGAGCCGGATGTGGAGCATTTCGGCCGGAAGGGGACAGGGATGCTCTTGGTGCCCGGCATGGTGTTTACGATAGAACCTATGGTGAACATGGGCGATTGGAGGGTGTTTGTGGATGAGGAAGACGGATGGACTGTCGTGACGGAAGACGAACTGCCCAGTGCGCAATGGGAACATACTTTCCTTATGACGGAAAACGGTTTGGAGATTCTTACTTATTGAGACACCATAATTTATAGGACGTGAGGAAATGGAGAAGAAAGATATCGTTATATTAGGTATAGAGTCGAGTTGTGATGATACGTCGGCAGCGGTGATTCGCAACGGGGTGTTGTTGAGCAACGTGACAGCCAGCCAAGCCGTGCATGAGGCGTACGGCGGGGTGGTGCCGGAACTGGCTTCCCGTGCCCATCAGCAAAATGTAGTCCCTGTGGTAGACCAAGCGCTGAAACGCGCCGGAGTGACCAAGGAGGAACTTTCGGCTGTGGCTTTCACGCGAGGCCCCGGATTGATGGGCTCTTTGTTGGTGGGGGTGTCTTTTGCCAAAGGGTTTGCACGCGCACTCGGCATTCCCATGATAGAGGTCAATCATTTGCAAGGACATGTATTGGCGCATTTTATTAAAGAAGATGAGGGCGACCATGACCAACCGGAATTTCCGTTCTTGTGTTTGTTGGTAAGTGGCGGCAATTCCCAAATCATTCTGGTGAAAGCCTATAATGACATGGAAGTGTTGGGGCAGACGATAGACGATGCGGCAGGTGAAGCCATCGACAAGTGTTCCAAAGTGATGGGGTTGGGCTATCCCGGAGGACCGATAATAGACAGGTTGGCGCGTCAGGGAAACCCGCAGGCGTATTCTTTTGCCAAACCTCACATCGGAGGATATGATTATAGTTTTAGCGGCTTGAAGACCTCATTTCTTTATTCTTTACGGGATTGGATGAAGGAAGATCCGGATTTTATCGAACATCACAAAGAAGACTTGGCCGCCTCTTTGGAGCATACGATAGTAGATATCCTGATGAAGAAGTTGCGTCAGGCGGTAAAAGACACCGGTATCAGGCAGGTAGCCGTGGCTGGCGGCGTGTCGGCCAACAACGGGCTGCGCAATGCTTTCCGGGAGCATGCGGATAAATACGGATGGAAAATCTTTATTCCGAAATTCAGTTATACGACCGACAATGCAGCCATGATAGCCATTACCGGATATTTCAAGTATCAGGATAAGGATTTTTGTACGATAGATATGCCTGCTTATTCAAGAGTAACATTAAAATAATTAAGATATATGATGAATGTAGAATCTAAAATCATAAGTCGTGAAATCAGCCCGCTGCTATGGAAAGCAGGGGAGACGGTGTGCACGGCAGAAAGTTGTACTTCGGGGCAGATATCGGCAGCCATAACCAGTGTGCCGGGAAGCTCTACCTATTTCAAAGGAGGTATTGTTTGTTATACCAATGAGATAAAAACTCGTTTTCTCGGTGTTTCGCAAGAGTTGTTGGAAGAAAAAGGGGCTGTAAGCGAGGAAGTGGTGCGTGCCATGTTCGAAGGGGCATTGGAAGCCATGGAAACCACATACGCAATAGCCATTACCGGTTATGCTGGTCCCGGCGGCGGAGAAGAAGCACCGGTCGGTACGATTTGGATTGCCGTAGGCGACAAGAATGAAGTGACGGTGGAAAAACTTGAAGGTGACGACGGGCGGGATATGAATTTGGCCAAAGCGACACTGGTTGCCCTTCAGCTTCTGCTCGACTTGCTGAAAAAGCGTCATCCGCAGGAAGAAGAGTGATTTTTTTGCGAAAATACTTGTATATTCGGTTTTTAAGTACTAATTTTGCACTCTGTTTGAAAGAAGCTAATAGAAATAAACAAAAAGGAAGATAGAAATGTCTAAGATTTGTCAAATTACCGGGAAGAAAGCCATGGTTGGCAACAATGTTTCTCATTCTAAGCGTCGTACCAAGAGACGGTTTAATGTGAACTTGTTTACGAAGAAATTCTACTATGTAGAACAGGATTGTTGGATTAGCCTGAACATTAGTGCTGCTGGTCTGCGATATATTAATAAAGTGGGCCTCGATGCTGCACTGGCCAGTGCGGTAGCAAAAGGCTATTGTGATTGGAAAACCATTAAAGTAATTGCTTAATTAGAGGAGAGTAAGACTTATGGCAAAGAAGGCTAAAGGTAACAGAGTGCAGGTTATTTTGGAGTGCACTGAAATGAAAGAGAGTGGTCTTCCCGGAACATCTCGTTATGTGACGACGAAGAATCGTAAGAATACTCCTGAAAGATTGGAATTGAAGAAATACAATCCTATTTTGCGGAGAATGACAGTTCATAAAGAAATAAAATAATATTAGGATACTATGGCAAAAAAGACAGTGGCAACCCTCCATACCGGTAAAATGGATGGACGTTCCTACACTAAGGTAATCAAAATGGTGAAGAGCCCTAAGACCGGTGCTTATATTTTTGATGAGCAAATGGTTCCGAACGAAGCCGTGAAGGATTTCTTCAAGAACTAATTCGTATTTTAATACGGTTCAAAATAGTCCCTTCCACAAATTGTGGAGGGGATTTTTTGTAGGTATAGCCGACATTTAAAAAACTTGTGCTATCTTTGTTTTTACGAATATAGGATGCGGTTTGGCATGGGTAAGCTTGAAAAACTTTGTTTTTCGTTTGTCTCTGCGCTCACCTTTCACTATCTTTGTGCTTATAATGTACATTAAATAAAAGACGTATGGGAATTTTCAGCTTTTTTTCAAAAGAAAAAAAAGAGACACTTGATAAAGGACTGGAAAAGACGAAAGAGAGTTTTTTCGGGAAACTGACCCGGGCTGTGGCCGGTAAGTCTAAAGTGGACGATGATGTACTGGATCGTCTGGAGGAGGTCTTGGTAACGTCGGATGTGGGAGTAGACACAACGCTGAACATTATCGACCGGATTGAAAAACGTGTGGCTCGGGATAAATATGTAACGGTAAATGAACTGAATGATATATTAAGGGATGAGATCGCATCTCTGCTCACCGAAAATAATACGGCAGATACCGAAGGTTTCGTTTTACCCGAGGGGAAAAAACCGTATGTGATTATGGTTGTGGGTGTGAACGGGGTCGGGAAGACCACTACCATAGGCAAGTTGGCCTACCAGTTTAAGAAAGCGGGAAAGAAAGTGTATCTCGGAGCATCGGATACGTTCCGTGCGGCAGCAGTGGAACAGTTGGAAATATGGTCTGAGCGGGTCGGTGTTCCTATTGTGAAACAGCAAATGGGGAGCGACCCGGCATCTGTAGCCTTCGATACGTTGAGTTCTGCGATGGCGAATGGTGCGGATGTCGTTTTAATCGATACGGCCGGACGTTTGCATAACAAAAAGGGATTGATGGACGAATTATCCAAAATAAAACGTGTCATGCAGAAAGTGGTGCCAGATGCCCCTCATGATGTCATGTTGGTGCTTGACGGGAGTACGGGACAGAACGCTTTTGAACAAGCCAAGCAATTCACGTTAGCTACGGAAGTGACCAGTATGGCTATTACAAAACTTGACGGAACAGCAAAAGGCGGTGTCGTTATCGGAATTTCCGACCAGTTTAAGATTCCGGTACGTTATATCGGTTTAGGAGAAGGCGTTGAGGATTTACAGCCTTTTAACCGGAAAGAGTTTGTAAAGTCTCTTTTTGGAAATGAGTAGGGGGAATTTGATTCGTTCATTAAAAAAGAATATTGTTTTGCGAAAGAATACGATTGATGTCATAACATTGGGGTGTTCAAAGAATCTGGTTGATTCGGAAAAATTGATGCGTCAGTTGGAAGCCAATGGGTACAAAGTGACGCATGATACAGACCGTCCCCAAGGGGAAATCGCTGTGATTAATACTTGCGGGTTTATCGGAGATGCCAAAGAGGAAAGCATCAATATGATATTGGAATTTTGCCAGGCTAAGGAAGAGGGGCGTTTGAAGAAACTATTTGTCATGGGTTGCCTTTCGGAACGCTATCTGAAAGAACTGGGTGAAGAAATTCCACAGGTCGATAAGTTTTATGGTAAGTTCGATTGGAATGAATTGCTGACCGATTTAGGAAAGGCATATCATCAGGAATTGAGTTTGGAACGTGAGTTGACGACCCCTTCCCATTATGCTTATCTGAAAATCTCCGAAGGGTGCGACCGTCGGTGCTCCTATTGTGCCATACCTATTATCACGGGGAAGCATGTGTCGCGTCCGATAGAGGATATTTTGGATGAAGTACGAATGTTGGTGTCACGCGGGGTGAAGGAATTTCAGGTCATTGCCCAGGAGTTGACCTACTACGGTCTGGACCTTTACCATCGTCAGATGCTGCCGGAACTTATTGAACGGATGGCTGACATACCCGGTGTGGACTGGATTAGGCTCCATTATGCTTATCCCGCGAATTTTCCGGTAGATTTATTCCGGGTGATGCGTGAGAAAAAGAATGTTTGCAAATACATGGACATTGCTTTGCAGCATATTAGTGACAATATGTTACAGAGGATGCATCGCCATGTGACCCGCCAGGAAACCTATGATTTGATAGAGCGTTTTAGGGAGGAAGTACCGGGAGTTCATTTGCGTACGACCTTGATGGTAGGGCATCCTGGAGAGACGGAAGAAGATTTCAATGAGTTGTTGGATTTTGTTCGTAAGGTTAAATTCGACCGTATGGGAGCTTTTGCTTATTCGGAGGAAGAAGGAACTTATTCGGCTGAGCATTATGAGGATGAGATTCCTTTTGAGACCAAGCAAGCCAGATTGGATAAATTGATGGCTTTGCAGCAGAAGATTTCAGCGGATTTGGCGGCTCAGAAAATAGGAAAGATTTTCAAGGTGATTATAGACCGTAGCGAAGGAGAATATTATATAGGACGTACCGAGTTTGATTCGCCTGAGGTGGATCCGGAGGTTCTGATTCCTGTGAGCGAAGGGACTTTATCTCTCGGAACGTTCTATGAGGTGAAGATTACAGATGCCGATGACTTTGATTTGTATGGTACTCGAATGTTTTAAAGAGTTGTATACGTATGAATAACAAGGAGTTTATAGCGGAATTGTCCCGTCGTTTAGGTTATACGGTGAAGGATGCGTCTTCATTGATGGTTGCCTTGGTGGCTGAAATGACGGACGAATTGGAGGATGAAAACGTTATAGCCATTCAGAATATAGGTTCGTTTGAGGTGAGGAAAAAACAAGAGCGGGTAGTCGTGAACCCCGCTACCCAGCAACGCATGTTGGTGCCTCCCAAATTAGTCATTAATTTCAAACCCAGCGCTTCTTTTAAAGAGAAGATGCAATAAACGTCGGTCGTAATGGATAAAAAGGTTTTGATACAGGATTTAGCTGACGGGTTGGTGTTGCGGAGAGGTCTGCCTAAAAAAGATGCCGATGTTTTTGTGCGTTCGGTTTTTGAAATTATAGGAGAATATCTGCAAACGGATAAGATCGTTAAAGTAAAAGGGCTTGGAACCTTTAAATTAGTGACAGTGGATAGTCGGGAGAGTGTGGATGTGAACACCGGCGAGAGAATTGTAATCAAAGAATATACGAAGATTAATTTCACGCCGGATCCCGTTCTGCGAGACGCTGTCAATAAGCCTTTTGCACAGTTTGAGACGGTGGTTTTGTATGAGGGTACGGATATTGCCGATATGGAGCGGATGGACATTCCGGATTTATCTGAAGATCATGAGGCGGAAAATATATCTGATGTAAATGAAGAGACAGATGAAGCAGATGAAATGGTGTTATCCGAATCAGAAGAAGTCCTTTCGGGGGAAGAGAAGGATATGCAGGCGAAAGGGCATCATGGTATAGATGAAGTCTCAATAGAAACAGCGGCTATAGACGAAAACGGAGCGGTAGAGATTCAAGATGGTGAAAATGAGAATACTGATACTGAAGCTACCGTGAATTCTATAGAGGAATATTCCGATGTAGTGGAAGAGGTTGAAAATAAGGCCGAGGCTGTCTCCGAGAATGTAGATGAGAAATCAGAAACATCGGTTGGTGACGAAACGGAGGATGAAAGAGTTTCTTCTTTGCGGCAAAACACGGAGAACGAAATAAAGGCAGAATCGATTTCAGCCGTTCAGGAGGGAGTGTTACCGGAAGGAAAGGAAGAAGGGGTGCACAATAAAAATAATACCAATGCTGATGTTCACCATGTGGAAAAGGTGCATGTGGCAACTCAACAAATAGAGGTGCAGAAAGTCGAACATCAAACTGTGGAGAATCAGCATATTGTTCAAATGGCGCCCGAACATCATGGTCGTAGACGAGTCTATTTGACGCCTTGGATGATGTTTTTTGCGGTCCTACTAGTGTTGTTATTAATGGCTATCAGTTATTACATCGGCTATCATCATCTTTTTTATGGGAATCAGCCAAAAGTCGTAAAGCAGCCGGTGGTAGTGCATCCTGTTCCTTTAAAAAAGGATACGGTTCAGATTTCGAAAGAACAAGATTCTCTGAAGGTGGATTCCGGTTCCATACGGAAAGTACAAGTGCCGGAAGGTATGCCGGAAAAAACAAACAAGGTGAAAGCGAAATCGGAAGATACACAAAAAGTATCTGTAGAATACCCGCAGGTGAAAAACGGGGCATACGAAATAGTAGGTACACAAGAAGAACATCGTATGAGGAGCGGGGAGACTTTGCGCGGTTTGGCATTGAGGTATTACGGCTCGAAAGATTTTACAGTTTACTTGGTGGTGTATAATAAAATCGCTAATCCTGACCTCGTGCCTGAAGGTATGTTGTTGAAAATACCCAAGTTAAGACTAAAACGCCGTTAACTGCCATAAAAAGTTTCTTAAATAGATATTTGGGAAACTTTTTTTAATAATATAATATTGTCAGTGCGTACTAAAAAGCTTAATTTTGGGTCACGAAAAACGAGAGTATAATTTATAAACAAATAAAACAGATATGGCTGAAGCGATAGATATTCGCGAGTTGAATGAGCGAATTGAGAAACAAAGTGCTTTTGTAACGAATTTAATAACCGGTATGGACCAGGTGATTGTGGGGCAGAAGCATTTGGTAGAATCACTGTTAATAGGATTGTTGAGTGACGGACATGTATTGTTGGAAGGAGTACCCGGTTTAGCGAAGACGTTGGCCATAAAGACTTTGGCATCGTTGATAGATGGAAAATTCAGTCGAGTACAGTTTACTCCGGACTTGCTTCCTGCCGATGTGATAGGTACGATGATGTACAGCCAAAAAGATGAGACGTTCATTGCTCAGCGTGGTCCTATTTTTGCCAATTTCGTGTTGGCGGACGAAATCAACCGTGCTCCGGCCAAGGTGCAGAGTGCTTTGTTGGAAGCGATGCAGGAACGTCAGGTCACCATCAGTAAAGAAACATATAAATTACCGGAACCTTTTTTGGTATTGGCCACTCAGAACCCGATAGAGCAGGAAGGAACTTATCCTTTACCGGAAGCCCAAGTGGACCGTTTTATGTTGAAAGTGATAATTGATTATCCCAAGTTGGAAGAGGAAAAGAAAATTATCCGTCAGCAAATCAAAGGGGAAAAGACTGTCGTGCGTCCTATTTTGTCTACTGATGAAATCATCGAAGCACGTAATGTAGTCAGGGAAGTGTATTTGGACGAGAAGATAGAGCAGTATATTGCCGACATCGTTTTCGCTACGCGCTATCCAGAGCAATACGGTTTGAAGGACTTGAAAAATTATATAGAATTCGGCGGTTCTCCGCGTGCTTCTATTAATCTGGCTTTGGCGGCTCGTGCCTACGCTTTTATTAAACGTCGGGGATATGTGATACCGGAAGATGTACGGGCTATAGCCCATGATGTTTTGCGCCACCGTATCGGGCTTTCATACGAGGCGGAAGCCAATAATGTCAGCAGCGAAGAAATCATCAGTCAGATATTGAATAAGGTAGAGGTACCCTAATCATCGTTGTGAATGGATACAAGTGAGATTTTAAAGCGGGTCCGTCAAATCGAAATTAAAACGAGAGGACTGTCTAACAATATTTTTGCCGGTGAATATCATTCGGCCTTCAAAGGGCGTGGTATGGCTTTCTCTGAAGTGAGGGAATACCAGTACGGAGACGATATTCGCGACATAGATTGGAATGTGACGGCACGTTTTAACCGGCCTTTCGTCAAAGTGTTCGAGGAGGAACGTGAGCTGACGGTCATGCTTGTGATCGATGTTTCGGGCAGTTTGAGTTTCGGAACAGTTTCTCAGACCAAACGGGAGATGGTGGCGGAGATTGCTGCGACGTTGGCTTTTTCTGCCATACAAAACAACGATAAGATCGGAGTGATTTTCTTTTCGGACAGGATTGAAAAGTTCATTCCTCCGAAGAAAGGACGCAAGCATATTTTGCGTATCATACGTGAATTGCTGGATTTTACTCCTCAAAGCAAGTCTACGGATATCGGTCAGGCGATAGAGTACCTTACTCAAGCCATTAAGCGGCGTTGTACGGCATTCTTGTTGAGTGATTTCATAGATAGAAAAGACTATCGTACGGCTTTGACCGTAGCCAACCGGAAGCACGACGTGGTGGCTATTCAGGTTTTCGACCGCCGGATGGCAGATTTGCCGGATGTAGGGCTGATGAAGGTTTGCGATGCGGAAACCGGGCATGAACAATATATCGATACGTCCAGCCGCAAAGTGCGGAAGGCTCATCATGACTGGTGGAAGAACAGGCAGAATTTGTTGCAGGATACGTTTACGAAGAGCAATGTGGATTCGGTTTCTATTCGTACGGACCAAGATTATGTGTCTTCGTTGATGACTTTATTTGCCAAACGAAATTGAAGATGAAAAGTTACCATAATAAAAATAAAAGAGCCGTTCGACTGTGGTTGCTTCTGCCGTTTCTTTTGATGGCAAGCGTTGTTGAAGCACAGGTGACGGTGGATGTCAGGATAGATTCATTGGAACTTTGGGTAGGGGAACAGACCCGTATAACTTTGGATGTCAGTACGGATACTAAATCCAAGCTGGTAATGCCACAGGTGAAAGCCGGAGATATGCTGACTCCCGGGGTAGAGGTGGTAGAAGTTGCCAAGGCGGACACGCAGCAATTGAATGAAGGAGCTCGTCGTTTGGTTTCCCAAAGCTATATCGTAACCTCTTTTGATTCGGCTTTGTATTATTTGCCCCCCCTTGTAGTGAAAGTTGATGGGAAGGAATATCAGTCGAAGAATTTGGCTTTGAGGGTGTTGTCGATTCCTGTCGATACGGTTCATGTTGACCGATTCTATGGGCCTAAAGAAATTATGGCCGTTCCTTTCTCGTGGACGGATTGGTCTTTGATATTCGCTTTGTCCGTACTTTTGCTTGTATGGGTTCTCGGCTTGGCTTATTTTTATATACGTTATCGGGATAATAAGCCTATCATCAAGATTATCAAGTTAGCTCCTAAGGTTTTGCCGCATACGAAGGCCATGGAGGAAATTGACCAAATCAAGGCAGAGAAAGTTTGGGCGAAAGAAGATTCTAAGGAATATTATACTCGGCTGACCGCTATTCTGCGTACCTATATCGAGAAGCGTTATGGTTTCAATGCCATGGAGATGACCTCGACCGAGATTATCGACCGCTTGTTGAAAGAGCAGACTTCTGAAAGTCTGGACGAATTGCGCATGCTGTTCCAGACTGCCGATTTGGTCAAATTTGCCAAATACAATACATTGATTAATGAGAATGATGCAAATCTAGTGAATGCCATTGAGTTTATCAACCAGACAAAGGTGGAAGTGGATGAAAATGCCGTGCCGGAGTCGGACGAAGTAACGATTGAACAGAAACGCAGTCGCCGGACATTGATAAGTATGCGTTTGGCGTTGGTATTGCTTACGTTGGCCGCGTTGGCCTTGTTGGGCTGGATTCTTTGGATGGTGTATGACTTGGTCGTTTAAAATTTATAAGTGATTATGACGTTTGCGAATATTGAATATTTTTTTCTCTTGCTTCTGCTCATACCTTATATTTTATGGTATGTGCTGAAAAACAAGAAGAAAGAACCTACGTTGTTGGTGTCGGATACGACGGCATATCGTTATGCGCCTAAGAGTTATAAGAACCATCTGATTCATGCACCATTCATACTGCGTTTGTTTACGTTTGTGATGGTCATTATCATATTGGCTCGCCCCCAAACCAGTAACAGTTGGAAAAACACTCAGGTTGAGGGTATAGACATCATGTTGGCAGTTGACGTTTCTACCAGTATGCTGGCCGAAGACCTGAAGCCGAACCGTTTGGAAGCAGCCAAACAGGTGGCTTCCGAATTTATAGCGGGCAGGCCGAACGATAATATCGGTCTGACTATTTTTGCGGCCGAGGCATTTACCCAATGTCCGATGACTACGGATCATGCCGTATTGCTGAACCTCTTCCATGGTATCAAGACCGATATGGCTCAGCGGGGCATGATTCAGGACGGAACAGCCGTAGGAATGGGAATCGCCAATGCCGTTTCTCGCTTGAAAGACAGCAAGGCCAAAAGCAAGGTGATTATCTTGTTGACGGACGGAACGAATAATGCCGGAGATATTTCGCCCTTGACTGCGGCAGAGATTGCCAAGAGTTTCGGAATACGAGTGTACACGATTGGTGTGGGTACCAATGGTTTGGCACCTTATCCCATGCCGGTAGCAGGCGGTGTGCAATATCTGAATGTGCCGGTAGAAATCGATACCAAGACGTTGGCAGCCATAGCCGGGAAGACAGATGGTGAATTTTATCGGGCTACGGACAATAAGAAGTTGGAGGATGTGTATAAGGATATTGACAAGTTAGAGAAAACGAAGCTGAATGTCAAGCAATACAGCAAGCGTTATGAAGCATACGCCTTGTTTGCCTGGTTGGCTGCTGTTGCGTTGCTACTTGAAATCCTGTTACGTATGACCATATTGAAGAAAATACCTTAATTCATTCTGATTATGTTTCGTTTTGAAGAACCATTATATTTGTACTTGCTTCTGCTGATACCCTTATTGGCAGGTCTGCACTATGCCACAAACTATTACCGCAGGAAGCGTCTGCTTCGTTATGGCGACATCGAACTCCTGAAAGGCTTGATGCCGGATGTTTCGGCAGCCCGGCGTGAGGTGAAGACGTGGTTGATGCTTGCGGCTTTGGCATTGTTGATATTCACTTTGGCACGTCCGCAGTTCGGGACAAAAATGGATACCCGTAAGCGTCAGGGAATAGAGGCCATTATAGCCATGGACATATCCAATTCGATGATGGCTGAAGATGTGACGCCGAGCCGTTTGGAAAAATCCAAAATGCTGGTAAGCAATATTGTGGATAAAATGACGGATGATAAGATCGGATTGATCGTGTATGCCGGAGAGGCCTATACCCAGTTGCCTATAACAAGTGATTACGTGTCGGCCAAGATATTTTTGGAAACGATAAATCCATCCATGATTACCACGCAAGGAACAGATATCAAGCAGGCTATTGATTTGGCCATGAAAAGTTTTACGTCCAATCAGGACGTGAGCAAGGCTATTTTTGTGATTACCGATGGAGAGGACAATGAGGGAGGAGCTGTGGAGATGGCCAAAGCGGCAGCGGAAAAGGGAATAAAAGTCTATGTCTTGGGAGTCGGTTCTCCGCAAGGCGCACCCATACCCATGCCCGGAAGTTCGCAGTATATCACAGACAATACGGGGAATGTAGTGGTTTCCAAGTTGAACGAGTCGATGTGTCGGGAAATTGCGGCTGCCGGTCAAGGAGCCTATATTTATGTGGATAACAGTTCATCCGCACAGGAACAATTATCGGGCTATGTGGATAAGTTGGCTAAGAAGGAGATGGAAAGTGCGGTCTATTCGGAATACGATGAGCAGTTCCAAGCCGTAGCTTTGTTGGTTTTGCTTGTACTCGTTCTGGATGTGTTGATTGTGGAACGTAAGAATCCGTTGTTTAAGAATATAAAGTTGTTTCGTAAGTTAAGTAAGGAAGAAAGACATGTTACGTGGGATATATAAATATGGATTGGCTTTGTGCTTGTGTCTGACGGTATCTCTTTTATGGGCGCAGAAGAAAACAGACCGTGACTATTTGAGGAGTGGAAACCGGTTGTATCGCGACAGTATGTACACAAAAGCCGAGGTGGATTACCGTAAAGCCATTGAAGCCAACAGTCGTTTCCCTCAGGCACATTTCAATTTGGGAAATGCGTTGTTGAGACAGCAAAAGCCCAAGGAAGCCATGCAGGCATACGAACAGGCCGTGAAAGTGGAGACAAACAAGGGACGGTTGGCTTCCATATATCATAATATGGGAGTGATTCTGCAAAGCCAAAAGCAGTTCGGACCCGCCATAGAGTGTTATAAGAACGCCTTGCGGCGGAATCCTGCGGACAACGAAAGCCGCTATAATTTGGTCTTATGCCAACACCAGTTGAAAAACAATCCACAGCAGGACCAGCAAAACGACAATAAAGAGAATAAGGACGGAAAGGACAAGAACAAAGAAGAAGACAAGAATAGCAGTAAAAAGGACAAACAGGAGAATAAAGACAAAAAAGAAGACCAACAGAAGCAACAGCAAAAGCAGTCACAGCAGAATGAAGAGAACATGTCGAAAGAGAATGCCGAACAACTGTTGAACGCAGCCATGCAAGATGAGAAAGATACACAGGAGCGCATCAGGAAGGCCATGGCCAAACCGCGACAGAGAAAATTGGAGAAACAATGGTAACGACTAAACAATAAAGGAAATAGGAATGAAGAAATATATCGCATTACTTTGGTTATGTTGTCTGACAGTCGGGATACGGGCAGCCGTACAGATAAAGGCCGCGGCACCGGATGTGGTGGAGGAAGGTGAGCAGTTTAGGTTGAGTTTCACCGTGAACACACAGGATGTCAGTAATTTCCATTTGCCTACCCTGAAAGGGTTTAGTGTAGACATGGGGCCGAGCCGCTCCTCACAGTCCAGTTTTCAAATGATTAATGGAAAGACTTCGCAGAGCAGTTCGGTAACCTATACTTATATATTAAGTGCATTGAAGACCGGTACTTATACCATTCCGGCCGCTACGGCTACTGTGAACGGAAAGCAATACCGTTCCAATACCGTGAACATAGAGGTTGTCCCCGGCAGTGGCGGGGGGGCACAGTCTCGCCAGCAAGGGGGCGGACAGCACGAACGGATGCAGATGCAAGATGCCGGGGCTAAGATTACCGGAAAAGACCTTTTCATTACGGTTACGGCCGACAAGCAACGCTTGTATGAACAAGAGGCGGTAGTGCTGACTTATAAGGTCTACTCTTTGGTCAACCTGTCGCAGTTGGCCGGTGGCATGCCGGATTTGGAGGGTTTTCATACACAGGAAATAGAGCTGCCCCAACAGAAGAGCCTGAAAATGGAAGAGCACAATGGGCGCAGGTACGGTACGGTGGTATGGCGGCAATATGTGCTCTTTCCCCAACGTAGCGGAAAGATGACGATTCCTTCCATCAAGTTCGAGGGGATTGTGGTGCAGCAAAATCGTAATATCGACCCGATTGATGCGTTTTTCAACGGGGGGAGTACCATGGTCGAGGTGAAGAAAACCATTGTGGCTCCTTCTCTGACCTTGCAGGTAGATCCTTTGCCTTCGCCACGGCCTGCTAATTTCTCCGGAGCGGTGGGCAAATTCAATATCAGTGCTTCCCTTACTCCGAGCGAAGTGAAGACGAATGACGCGTTGACGCTGAGGGTTACGGTTTCCGGAAGCGGCAACATGAAGCTGATGAAAGCTCCGGTGGTGAATTTCCCGAAAGATTTCGAGACGTACGATGCCAAGATTACGGACCAGACCAAAGTAGGTCGCGGAGGGGTTTCCGGTAATAAAATATTTGATTATTTGGCTGTGCCCCGCCATCCGGGGGAATATACGGTCCCGCCTGTGGAATTCTGTTATTTTGATACCGACGCGAAAGCTTACAAGACCGTGAAAACGGAAGGATTTGACCTCAACGTGGCGAAAGGCAAAGGCGGAAGCGGCGGCGGGAACTATACGAATAAAGAGGACGTGGAGTTGTTGGCTTCAGATATCCGGTACATCCATCAGGGGGAGGTGCGTTTGCAGCAAAAGGGTGAGTCCTATTTCGGGACAGCAGCCTATTGGTGGAGTTATGTCATTCCCTTGTTGGCATTCATTGTTCTTGTGGTGGTCTTCCGCAAACAAGCTATGGAAAATGCCAATGTGGCTAAAATGCGTAACAAGAAAGCGAATAAGGCGGCAGCCAAGCGTCTGAAACAGGCGGCTGCATTGTTGAAAGCCGACAAGCCGGCCGAGTTTTATGATGAGGTCTTAAAGGCCTTGTGGGGCTATGTGGGAGACAAGTTGAATCTTCCGGCTACAGAACTGAACAAAGAGAATGTCAGTGAAAAGTTGCAGGCCAAGGGAACGGACGTCTCCGTCGTGCAGCAGTTGGTAGAGACGATGAACGATTGTGAATTTGCCCGTTATGCGCCGGGCGACCCGTCGCAAACGATGGACAAGATATATGCAGCGGCTACGGAAGTCATTGATAAGATGGAAAGTTCTATTAAACGGTAAGTAAAGGATGAAGCTGATGAGAAAGTTGATTTTGATATGTATAGGTGTGATGTGCATGTTTTCGCTTCACGCCCAAGACAAAGTGCAGGCTGATAGTGCGTACGCTGCGGAAAAGTATGAAGAAGCCATACCTATATATACGGCTTTGCTGAAAGAAGGGGAGCATGCGGACATATATTATAATTTAGGAAACTGTTATTATAAGACAGACCGTCTGGCTCTTGCCATTTTGAATTACGAGCGTGCCGCCTTGTTGGACCCCGGGAGTTCGGATGTCCGTTTCAATTTGGAGTTGGCCCGTTCAAAAACGATAGATAAAATCACACCCGAAAGCGAGATGTTCTTTGTGACATGGTATAAGAACATCATTGACATGATGAGTATGGACGGTTGGGCGCGTACGGGGATTGTGGCTTTTGTGCTGGCCTGCGTGCTGATTCTGGTGTTTTTCTTAGGCAATAAGGTCGTGTGGAAGAAATTGGGTTTCTTTGGCGCTTTGGTCATGTTGGCGGTTGTCGTGATGGCCAATGTGTTTGCTTGGACGCAGCATCAGGAATTGAATGCCCGCAGCGGGGCTGTGGTGATGAGCAGTTCGGTAGTCGTGAAGAGCACTCCGAACGAATCGGGTACGGACCTCTTTGTACTGCATGAAGGCACACGTGTGGAAATCATAGACGATTCCATGAAGGAATGGAAAGAAATACGGTTGGCAGACGGCAAGGTGGGTTGGATGCCGGCAGAAGCAATGGAGGTGATTTGATATGGCGTTAGAAGACTGGATCGGTTTGGACCAACGGTTGTTGCTGCTGTTGAATGGCAGCAATTCGTTGTTTTTCGACCATTTGATGAACGGGATTACCAGTACGGTGGCTTGGATACCTGTGGCCGTCGTGCTATTTTATGTGTTGGTCAAGAACAATTCCATGCGTGAGGTGGGGCTTATTGTGTTGTTTCTTGCCTTGTCCATCTTGTTGGCCGACCAGTTTTCTTCTTCTTTCTGTAAACCTTACTTTGCCCGTTTCCGGCCGGCTCAGGACCCCTTGCTGATGTATTTGGTAGACGTGGTGGATGGCTATCGTGGCGGACGCTATGGTTTTATATCCAGTCATGCCGCCAACACTTTTGCTGTATGTATCTTTTTAGCTTTGTTGGTTCGTAATGTTTGGATGACCTTTTCTTTGGTTTTGTGGGCTGCGCTCTGTTCTTATTCCCGCATTTATTTGGGGGTACATTATCCGGGAGATATTCTGTTCGGGATGCTTTGGGGGCTGTTGGTAGGTCTTTCCACTTACATGGCATGCGCTTATATTTTGCGCAGGATGTCGCCGGATAGGAATTTTATTTCTACTCAATATACTTCCACGGGGTATGCCGTAGCGGATTTGGATATTTTTCAGAGTGTACTTTATCTCACTTATGTGGTATTGGCCATACGGGCAGTGGTTTTGTAATGCTAGAATGGCTTGATGTCCTTTTCTTATTTTTATGGAATATATGATTTTTAACAACAAAGACTGATTTGTAGTAGTTATAATCTTGTTGTTTGAATGGCTTTTGTATTACGAAGTGTGCATATAAGTGCCTTTGTATTTATTCTTGGTTATAACTGTTTGGCTTTTTGGGGATTTTTGACCGCAAATATTCCTTTTATATAAGCTTCTATTTTTATTGTTTATCTTTTTTCTTTAACTAAATCCCTCTTGTAAAACCACATAACTGCCATTACCTTTGTGTTCCAATTTATCGGAGGAGTCCGAATAGACTTGGCTTGCACTAATTCTATCAATTAAAAATTAAAAGAAAATGAATCAAATGATGCTATTAGCGGAAACCGAGATGAGAACAACACTTAACTATGGGCGTAAAAATTATGTGAGTCCTGAAGTCCGGGTCATGTCATTCGAAACAGAGATGATGATTGCCGGAAGTGATATGAATCCGGAACCTCCAAATCCGGGATATAACTCGGGACATAATCCGGATGATTTTTGGGACGCATGGCGATGATTTTTTCAGTTGATCAGAAAGGATAGCGGAAAAGCACAAATAAATTCCAATATACTTTTTAAGATTAGATTGTTTTTGGGATACAGTATTAAATTTAAAACAGAAGTTAGATGATAAAGAAACTTTTTTTAACCACTCAACTTTTATTTTGCTGTTTTGTTTTGCATAGTTATGCAAGAAATGAGTATGCTTCGGATTCCGACAGGGACCTGAAACGACGCAATAAAATGGTAAAAGAAGCAGCTTTGCTTCCGGATTCCGCATTTGAATACGTGAAGATGGAAGACTTGCTGGATGATCAAGTGTATATGAAGTTGGCACATGACGGATGGAGCCCTCAAGAGATTGTAACCATCATGAAGACGGCCTTAAAAGACCGTAAGGCTGCCAAGAACAAATTCGGTTACGGATGGTATGCCAAGCAATGGCTACCCACTTACGGTATCATGCCGGGCGGAGATACGCTCTACCAGTTCGTGGATACAACCTATAACGAGGTGATGCAAGCCAGTATAGCCCGTACTGTTCCAACCGATGTACTGAACCATACCTGGCCCAAAATCGTGTACACTCCAGAAGACCGTAAAAAAGGTATTCGTAATACAGCCTATTTCCGTACGGTGGAACATAAACCATCGTCTGGACGTATGCATTGGGGTGTGGTACATCCTGAAGACCATGACAAATTGTATGTAATTCCCGACGGAGCAGGCATTTTCAAGACTGATAACGGAGGGCTTACCTGGACATGCATCACGGATAATATTCCGGTGAGAGCTCACCGCAGCACGGTTCGCCATTCCTCGATCCCTGTAGACCCGGATGATTGGAATCACTTGTTTGCTTTTGGTGATAACAGTACGGTGTATGAAACAACGGACGGCGGAGATAGCTGGCGTCGTATAGAAGGGGCTACTCACAAAGGATATAAGCGAGGTTATGCTTTTCGCGACAAAGCCGGAAATCTGAAATTCATCGGCGCACAGCAGCAAGGGGGGATTGAGCATTGGGCCAGTAAACTTTGGATTAGTGAAGACACCTGTAAAACCTGGACAGAGGTCATTGTACCGGATGAACTAAAAGACGTCCATCCCAATGGTGTGGGAAAAGGCGTGTGGTTCCAGTCTGTGGAGTTTGATCCCTCCAACCGGGATATAATTTACATACCAGGGTCTCGGTCTATCTTCTATTTTGACGATGGAGCGAAAAGCACGGTGGAAAATGGAAAGAGAAAATATAACATCAAGAAGATGAGTTTTGATGTATATAATGAAAACCGGACGGCACTGCGTAATGATCCTTCCGACCCGGATAACAAGACGATATTCCCTTTAAGAGCCACTTCGCCGGGTAATATGGTCATCAGTACCATAAATCCGAACCAAATGTGGTTTGCGGCAGCAGTTCGTAACGGAAATGCTACGGCACTCTATTATACCGAAGACAAGGGAAAGACTTGGATAACGCTTCAAGAGCCTAGTGCTGGAATCGGTGGAGGTACTGTTTTTGGCAATGAGGCTCCTTGGAATTGGTTGGGAGGTTTCGGTGTAAACCTTCGTGATCCGAATTGGGTGTACGGATGTACGATGAGTTCTGCCATTAGTTCTGACGGAGGAAAAAATTTCGATCAGTTTGCATGGTCAATCCGTTTGACGTCGTTACAGGATGACGGCAAATATTATGCG
Source organism: Paraprevotella clara YIT 11840 (assembly GCF_000233955.1). Classification (GTDB taxonomy): domain Bacteria; phylum Bacteroidota; class Bacteroidia; order Bacteroidales; family Bacteroidaceae; genus Paraprevotella; species Paraprevotella clara. Next base: position 166,054 of record NZ_JH376616.1, on the reverse strand, counting down.
GTAACCAATTCTCGTCATAATGCAGACAATCATTTCATTCTTTCTCACAAGAGTGGTCGGGTGTTCAGAGGTTCGGATGGCGGTATGTTGATGAAAGATTTGGATGTGAACAATAACCAATGGACTAATATTGGAGGAAATATGGGACAGATGTTGTATTACAATATCCGTGTCAATGAATTCGGTGATCAGTTGATGGTGGGTAACACGCAGGATATTGATGTGCAGACCTACCGCTACGGTCGATGGGGAAATTGGCGTGGTTATGAAGGTTCCGAATCCAGCGCCAATCCTTATACCAGCACATGCTACTTCTCCGGAGGTGGCGGAGGCGGTATTGAGAATATGCCGTTGGACTCGTGGAGCACGACCACCAATTACGCTGATGTACATACTGGTTCCTGGTATATGAGACGTACGGGAACGGGAAAAGGAAACACTTTCTACCGCATTGATGATATAGGTCGGAGCCTGACTAATCTGTTTGATAATGTCGGGGCGGATGTCGCGGATGTCACATTTGCACGCGATAAAGGATATACTACTATTTTTGTACGTACTACTGATAATATCTTAAAGAAATCCATAGACAGTGGAAACTCTTTTCAGGACATCCTGTACAACGGTGAGCCGGCTAAATTTAGCAATACCAGATTAGCGGCAGATCCCGATAACAGCGACATCCTGTATTTGGGACAGACAGGACAGGTCATGCGATTGTATGTCAACGAAAGTCGTTGGGAAAAAGTAGGAGAGGGCCTTCCTAATATAGCTTGCGACCACTTGTTTTTCCACGAAGGTAGTGGCGATCTTTATTTTGTGAATCGTGGTAGTGCCGGAATCTATATTCTGGAAAACGGTTCAAATACCTGGCGTTTTTGGACCAAGGGATATAATAGTGGAAAATTCAGTGATATTGTCATGAATTATACCACACAAGAGATGGTACTGGCTGATTATGGTCGCGGCGTATGGGTAGCCGATTTGGAGCATCCTTCCGACCGTTTCTTTAAAAACGGATTTGCCTTAAAAGAAATCACCCATGTGGATGGCCGTCGTACTATCGGTATTGATACGAAATGGACTATTCCGTTGTATTACTATTATGAATGGACGGTAAATGGAATGAAGGTAGATAATCCCTATCAGTATCTTACTCAGGCCTTGCGTCCCGGAGATAAAGTACAGTTGAAACTCACACTTAGAGAATCTCCCGATGTGTCTACCCTTTCGGCCGAATACATCGTGAAGGAAACACCGGATGTAAAATTGGAAAAGAAAGCCGGAAATGCGTTGTATTCAAACGGAAAGGGCAGAATAGATTTAGGATATGTAGATTATTTCTTCAATGACTTTACTGTAGACCTTTGGGTGAAACCGATGAATGATGGAGTTTTGTTGGCCAACCGTCAGAAAGAATATGATAAAGGTGCAAAAGGTTGGTTGCTTTTCGTAGAAAACGGAACTTTGAAATTCAGATATTCTCCAAGCAACCAGTTTAACAAGCCGACGTATGAACCGGCTTCCGATGAACAGAAAACCATCGAAGGGGGTAAATTGAACATGGGTGAGTGGGCTCATGTGGCGATAACCGAGAAACGTGACGGTTCGATACGTCTGTATGTAAACGGTATGTTAACTGGTGAGGGAGAGCGTTATCGCAGGGAACATACGCTGAATAATTCCACTTACCTGTCGCTGTTTGCAGATGCTTTTGAGTATGCGCCGATAGAGGCAGCCGTAGATGAATTAAAGATATGGAACTACGAATTGAATGAAGAGGAAATCCGTCGTGAAATGTATTCCGTGAATGTAGACAATCGTAACGGACTTGTGGCTTACTATGCTTTCAATGGGGATAATCTGTCCGGAGACTTGGAAACATTTGCCGGATATCAGCCACGTGTGATGACGCGTGCGGAGGTTACTCATGAAAAAATGTCGCTCCCCATCAGTGCACAACGAGCTGCTTACGGTGTATTGACCGATGGTGAGAAACTCTTTGAAGACCGGGGAGTCAATCTGTTGAAGATAGCCGTTAAAAATACAACATCGGATTATCAGATCGGTGTATATGCTTATAAAGCGGAACATTGGTTGGAAGACAAATCCAATTTGGATACCAAATATTATGAGGTAGAACCGACTGGATATATCTTCCGAAACTTTACCGTTGCCGAAGCAGACACTTTGACGTTAGATTTCTATGCTGTCGAAGGCAAACCTTTTAATCAGAACAAGCGTTATCGTCTGTATTATTCGGAAGACGGACGTAGGAATTATTGGAATTTGGTGGGAGATTTGACCTATAATGCAGATACGCAGACTTTGCAAGCGACTGATTTGCCGATGCAGGAACTGCAAGGCAAAAAAATGTTGGTAGTGTCTTTGAAGCCGGCTATCGAAATGACCGTTGAGGGAGTTTCAAATAGAGGAGAGCTTACCGTATATTCCGAGGATCAGCATACTGTCAAAGCCCACGCTTCTATTGTGGAAGGCTTGGCAGAACCGAACGGTGTGTATGATATCGTGTCGGACAATGACGTGCTGCAACCTCAAACCGGATTCTATTTTACGAAGGGTGAAGCTTCCTCCGATCTTAAAATAGGGCAGAATTTGGGAGCCTTCAATGAACGGAATCTGGTGACCCTGAAAGGCAAGACCGATGAAAAGATGATTCCGATGCCGATTGAGGTTGTCAACCGGATTACCCCGAAAGAGTTGGGTAACTCGACGTGGGTAGAGAAAGGTGGAATTTTGGTGGGTTCGGCAGATAACTATGTTGCTTTGCATGAATCCAATACCGTGACCATAATGGGGTGGGTATATTTGGGTGATGTAGACATATTGTCCGGAACCAAACCGCTCTTATTTTTCCGCTCTTCAAATCCCTCTGTAGCAACAGGACTACACTTGCAAAACGGTAATGTACGCTGTCATTGGAATGAAGAATCCTGGAGTTGGAACCAATCTACTTCACTCAACGTGACGAAAGATCAGGTTGGACAATGGATTCATCTGGCATTGGTGGCCCGCCCCGATGGTATGGATTATTACCTGAACGGAATGAAATATTCTATAAAACGTAATATAAACAAAGGACGCATACATTCCATGTTGATGTTGGGACAGAACCAAATGGGTAACACTTGGTTTACGGGAGCATTCGATCAGGTTGCCGTATGGAACCGCTCACTGACCCAGGAAGAAGTCTTGAGATATATGCAGGAAAGAGTGTTGCTGAATGATTCGGCATTAGTGGCTTATTTGACGATGGATGTAAGAGATGAAAACGGGGATTTGCGTGAAAGCGTACAGGACATGTCGCTGAAGCACTACGGTACTTTGACACAAAACTATCGTTCTACTGTGCCGTTTAATCCGGAAAGTCGCCTGCATCTGAACCAAATGTCCGAAACTTCAGCCGTACAGTTGATTTATCCGGAAGGAAAGAATGTACTGGGAGAATGGAATACATTCGACGGTACCTCTTACAACTATGTAGCAGCCGGAAGACAATCCGATTTGCCTTTGAGCAAAACACACTACACATTGGTTTATGCAAACGATCCACAGTTGACAGCAACCGATCGGATTACTTTACGTTACCGTCATGCCGGTATTATGGAGCAGGACCATTTGGTGATGGCCATTCGTGCTTTAGGTTCGGAAAGTCCGTTTGAACATTTTGTGGAAGCACAGACTGTTGAAAACGGCAAAGCAGAGTTTTCTATCGAGGGAGCGTTGTTGAACCGTGCTTCCGAAGTGATGTTCTTTGTCTCTCCTGAATCCGGCAAACGTCCGGTGAAGGTGGAGCTGGCTTTGGCTGACGGAATGTCCGGAAACAGCAATATCATGCTGGAGGAAACCGCCAAGGGATTGCCTCTGCAAGTGAAAGTATTGAGCGGAAATGCCGATGATGTGGTGATGCTGGAAGTGAAAGAAACGGCCTACGCCTCTTTGGATAAAGACAGTGTAGACATGCGTAATGGCGATAATCGCTTTACGATCATGATAGACCAATCCAAGTTGGATAAAATGGCTTTGAATCCGATAACCGTCCAGGCGGTCGGTGCGGAATCAGCTCCGTTGGAGTTCAAGGTTTATCTTGAGCCCAAGGTCGAACTGAAATTGAAAAACGGCACGGACGACTATACTTTTGTGGCTACTGCACCTACGGCAGACTTGGAAGTGGAAGCCGAACTGCTGCAAGGCTATCTGGAAGAAGAAGTTCAGTTGACGACGATTGCTGACGTAGATAATGCGATGAATATCGGAAACGGAACCTTACTGTCGAACAGTTCGGTAACTATCGGCCACTTGGAGCATTTTGAATCTCCTTACGGTAAGGCTCAGGAGGGATGGAACCTGATCGGTAATCCGTATTTGGCAGACATCAACATCACGAAACACCAGAATGTGATCTTTGACGAGCACAAGGTGACTAAATTCGTTTATCAGTATAATAAGGAGTTGGACAACTACATTACATTCGATATGACGAACTATGATGAGGAACAGAAGATCATACCGTTCCAGTCTTATTTTGTCCAGACACTGGCACCTGAGGCTGAACTTACCGTGACTCCTGTGGCCAAAGAGGTGACGCTTAACCGTCGTACATTCGATTACTATACTGCAAACGAATATACTTCAGTGCGCTTGAAACTTTACGCAGGGGATAAAGAGCAAGATCGTACGGACATTATTTGGGAAGAAGGTGCTTCGGCAGATTTTGTGGTGAATGAAGATGCTCCGAAATTCTGGAGTTTGTCAGCCACAGCCAATCAATTGTTCTCTGCAGCCGGAAAATCGGCGGCTTCTGTGAACACACTGCCGATGGATACCGAAGAAGTCAAACTGGGTTTGAGAATAGGAACTCCTGGCAAGTTGTCTCTTCGTTTGAGCCGGATAACCGGTTTTACAGGAGATGATGAGGTTATCCTTTGGGACAAACATACGGGGGCGGAATGGAAGTTGGATCAGGAAAACGCCTATGAGTTTGATATCACGCAAACCGGAGATGTGAAAGACCGTTTCGTATTGAAGGTGAAACGTCATGACACTTCGGTTGGTGTTGAAGACAGAGTAGAAACAGCCGGTTATAAGGTGTACGTTTCAGGAACTACCTGCATGATAGAGAATCTGCGTGGCAATGCCGACATTCAAATCTTCAATGTGCAAGGTCAGCTTGTAGCACGCGACAAAACGGCTCAACACAACTATTCGGTATCTTTGAAACCGGGAATACATGTTGTGAAAATCAGTGAGAACGGAAAAGATTATGTGACTAAAATTATATTGAAATGATAAAGAATAAATTAATAGGTAAAATAGGATGTTTACTGATGCTCGTATGGGCATCGGTAAGCCTCCACGCTCAATCCATAGAACTTTTGGGATTATATTCCAATGGCAGTGCCGGTCAGTTAAAAGCTAAGGTGGAGTTGGCAGGAAAGCAAATCAAATCGGTCACTTCTTATGCTTATCGGATGTCTGACGGTTTTGCTACGACAGCTTCGGATTATGAATTGATAGAAGGTTCTTTCCTGACGGCGGATGTGGAGATGCAAACCGGAGACTATGCCTATCGCATGGAAGTGGTGTTGGACGACGACACCCGGTTGCTTACCGAGTGCGTGAACCAAGCCAATACGGAAGCTTTCATGTGGTTGGGAGACTATCAATGGACGGAGGCTACCACAGCCGTAGCTGGAACATTGCCCGGTGTGGACCGTTGCTTCGGTACGGACCAGAATTTGCAGACAAACGATAAGACTTACTATAAAGGAGTTTCCAGCAAGGGTGGTCAAATCATCTATGACCTCCCGGAAGAAATGAATTTTCGTAAGTTTGATATGGTATTGGGAACACAGAATGGCAGCGGAAATCTTAAATTCATGTTCTATTGTAATGATGGAAAAAAATTGGACTTCACCGTTAATTCAAATGCAATAAAGTCCATTTCCACGGCTGACTACCCAGCTTTTATTCCACACTTGCCATTGACAAAAATCAGGTTGGACTTTACGAATAATTCAAATGCTATCGGAAACTACAACTTGGCCAGACTGTATATGGAACGTACCCAGTCGGACAAGCAGGAGCAACAGGTTACGTTTACGAATACGGGAGAAACCATCATGTATCCTCGGCAAGTGGATTTGAAAGCTACTGCCACGTCAGGAGGCAAGATATATTACCGCATCATCAAAGGCCGCGATGCCGCCGACTTGAAAGGCAACGTATTGACCTTTAAAGATGGACAATCTACGGAAGTGGTTGTCGAGGCCACACAATACGGCAACGAACAATATGCTTGTGCTGTAAGTCAGTTGTCTTATGCGGTTCGCACGGGAGAGAATATCTTTATCTCTTCTGTATTACCGGAGTCCGGAAACAATCCGGGAACGGTATATTTATATGTCAATCCTCAGGCAAATCGGCTTTCACAACTGACGCTGAATATCTATGACGATGTATATCTGTTGAATGAATTGCAACAACTTGATTTGTTGACGATATGGAATAACACACCGTTTGTGTCCGGAACAACCGGTAAGGTTCTGGCTATTGCCGTTCCTGACTTAGAGATGAATCGTGTGTTCCGCATTACCTACGGTTACGAAGGAGGTGAGACGATGTATAGTTCTTATTACGAGGGATTGGATATGTTTGATTATCTTTCGGATTTGCCTTATCGTACGCAGGGAAATGCACAGATAGACAAGGCTGTCAATGGTTCTATGCTCCAAATCACCACGCAAAAATATAAAAAAGGATTTGGTATTCATGCAGTAGGTTCGGTGCAGACTACCTTGCCTGCGGGCATTTATGACCGCTTTATCACGGATGTCGGCAAACAGTCAGGCCAGCCTTATGTCATGGAGTTTGCGTTGAAGATGGATAACCGGCAGCTTACGACAACAGGCCCTGTCAATAACAGCAAGAAGACTACATGGGATTATCCTTTGGACGGCGTTTCCGTTTTGCATATTGATGTGCTATACGGTGGCGATGGAGCCGGAAACGATCATGGTTCAATCGGAGCGCCGAGACTATACCGCACGGCGGTGGCACGTAAGGAACAGACTTTAAACTGGCAGAAAGAATTTCCGTTAACCCACAACAAGCCGTTTAAGTTGCCGATGAAAGCTACGGCCTCTTCGGGATTGGCACCGGTATATCGTATTTTGAAGGGACAGGAGTTTGCCACGATAGAAGACGGAAACATACTGAACCTGCATACGCTTCCCGAACATGCCGAGATTGTAGTCGAGGCGTTTCAGCCCGGCGACCGGGAATGGGAACCTACCACAACTACTACTTGTACATTCCGCTTTTCCAAGGGCTTTGTGGTGCAGAAGGATGCACGGGTTGAGTTGGAAGGCGGTCAGGTATTGGAAGAACTGATTGTCTATGGTGATGCCGGACAGATGGGGCAGGTGGTAGTAAAAAACGGTATTGTTCAGGTAAAAAAGCTGGTGTTGAAATATACTTTCGTACCCAAGGCATGGAATTTCATAACTTTTCCTTCCGATTTGGATATAGACAAAATCAGCGACTTGAATGCCAAGGGGTATTATCTGAATAACAAAACGTCCGGCAGGGGAGCTTACTACATCCGCAGTTACGACACTCAGGTGCGTGCGGAAAACCCGTCCGGTTCGGTATGGAAGAATCTGGAGACTCCGGAGGTGAAAGGACTGAAAGGTTACATCATGGGCATCAACAATGCCTTGGGTATGGATCCGGTAGAGGTAACCTTTACGATGGACAATGTTTCGCTCGATTTCGAATCTTCGATTCGTCCGTTGAATCTTACGCTGGACCTTTCCCAGGTAGAGCCGGGCACCCGTCAGGATGTATATATAAAGCCGGTTAACGTGAAAGGAAATACATTGAAAGTCAGTGTGGACTTCCAACCGGAGGACCTGTCGGTATTGCCCGTCAATCATGCCAAAGCATTGGAGGGGATGCGTTTTACCTTCACTCCGGACAAGCGTGGCATACGTCTGACACTTCCCGACCAGACACCAGCCAAGATTGCTATCTATAACAAGAAAGGAACCAAATTGATGAAAGCTGTTCGTTACGTAGCGCCGATGGTATTGGATTTGAGCGATTTGAAGTCGGGCACCTACCAAATGGTGATTAACTACGGAGATGCCACGGCTGTAAGAATATTGGATTTTTAAGGATGATATAATAAAGTAAACAGAGTTTGTCGTTACGTCTTGAGTTAAAAGACGTAACGACAATTTACATAACAGAATAACTATATGATGAACAAGATTTTTACAGGATTACTTTTATGCCCCGTCATCTATTTACATGGTGCGGAACCCGCCGATTCAACCCTTCGGTTGATGGAAGAGATTACAGTGGCGGCCAATCGTCAGCAGGATGTGAAAATGAATGTGCCGCAACAGGTTTACATTTTATCCCGTGACCAGATAGAACGAGCCAATGCACAGACTGCCGCCGATTTACTGACCACAGACGGTTTGCTGACAGTGCAGAAAAGCCAACAGGGTGGTGGAAGCCCGATGATACGCGGTTTTGAAAGTTCGCGGGTGCTGCTTGTCATGGACAACGTGAAGATGAACAATCTCATTTATCGTGCCGGACATTTACAGAATATCATAACCGTGGACCCTTCCATACTGGAACGTGTGGAAGTGCTTTACGGTCCTTCTTCGGTCAGCTACGGTTCGGATGCCTTGGGGGGAGTTGTGGCTTTTCGTTCTAAAAATCCGGTTTTGGGCGATGGGGGGAAAACTTGGTTTTCCGGTAATGCCTTTATGCGCTACGGTAGTGCGAATCAAGAAACCACCGGTCATGTGGATTTCAATATCGGCGGCGAACGTTTTGCTTCATTGACTTCTTTATCCTATAGCAACTTCGGTGATTTGCGGAGTGGACGACGCAAGAACCCCTTTCTAAAGGATGATGAATACATTAGCCGTCCTTATGAAGTGATACGTGAAAATGGTGAAGACCTGTTAATCGGTAATTCCAAAGACTGGCATCAACCCGGGTCTGGATATATGCAGTACGACTTGATGCAGAAGTTCCTGTTCAAACCGGACGATAGATTCCGCCATTTGTTGAACTTCCAATTCTCGAATACGACGGACATTCCCCGTTACGACCGGTTGACGGATATGAAAAAAGACAAACCTAAATTTGCCGAATGGTATTATGGCCCTCAGTTCCGTTTGATGACAGCCTATACGATGGAGATAGCCGACTGGTTGTCGGCAGACAGAGTCGATTTTACGGTGGCCTATCAGAAAATCAAGGAAAGCCGTCATAACCGTAAGTTCGGCGAGGTTTGGCTGGGTAGCCGTAACGAGAATGTGGATGTGGTGTCATTGTCTTCCGATTGGATGAAGCAGGTGGACAATCATCGTATCCATGCCGGAATAGACGGTGCATTGAACTTCCTTTCCTCTACGGCTCACAAAACGGACGTGGACACCGGTGAGCGTGCTGCATTGGACACGCGTTACCCCGACGGACAAAACTATATGCACAATATAGAGGCCTACGCGTCCCACCAATGGGAAATCACTCCGCGTCTGACCCTAAGTGACGGTATCCGCCTGGGATTCTCCACGTTGTATTCCTCGTTTGAGACCGCCGAATTTTTCCCATTCCTGAGTCAGGACGTGAAAGAAGTGAAACAGAACAATATGACTTACAGTTTCAGTTTGGGACTGAACTACAATCCGACCAAGGACTGGAAAATAGCTTTGGCACTTTCCACCGGTTATCGTGTGCCCAATATAGACGATGTGGGAAAGGTATTCGACTCGCAGCCGGGTATGGTGGTTGTGCCCAACCCGGATGTGCGCCCCGAAAAGACTATCAACGCCGACTTCAATGTGACTCGGTTCAAAAACGACCGTTTCCTTTGGGAAACTTCCGTGTTCGGAACCTATCTTTTCGATGCCATTACGCTAAAGCCGTATACGCTGAACGGAAATACCGAAATAGAATATGATGGCGAACTCAGCGAGATATATGCCAACCATAACAGCAGAAGGGCCTATGTTGTAGGTTCCACCACGCGCCTGAAAGCCCGTTTCCTCAAGATGTTTATGGCAGACGCTTCGCTTACTTATACTTACGGTGATATTATCGACGGGGAGGATGAACGTATGCCCCTTGACCATATATCTCCGCTTTTCGGAAGGGTGGGCATGACCTTTCAGAGCAAAGACGACAAGGCCATTGTGGAGTTTTATTCCTTGTTTAACGGACGAAAGAAACTAGACCGTTATAATCTGAACGGGGAAGACAATATCGGCTACGCCACAGTGAAGGGAGAAGAGGGCAGAGGGCTTCCGGCATGGTTCACCCTGAATCTCAAAGCTTCTTATGCGTTCAATCCGAACCTGACGGTACAGGCCGGTATCGACAATTTGCTGGATACGAAATATCGCACTTTCGGTTCGGGAATCAATGCTATGGGACGTAATATCAACGTTACTTTACGTACGACCTTTTGATAAAACGGAAAACGTATATTCTACCCCCAATAAAAACGGGACTGCTTTTTTGCAGTCCCGTTTTTATTGGGGGATACACTTCTGGTCATGTAGTCCCATTGTCTACAGTTAAACTATTTACTTTGTCGTTTGGGGAAACAGCAAAATGTGTATGACCTTTTTCGGGCGGCTTGTTCGGAAAAACGTGAAGGTGGAGCATTGCGTAGATGGGCTTCCACGTGGAATTTATATTGTGGGCAAGAAGAAAATACTTGTAGACCGGTAGAATGTCAAAATGACAAAGTGAAAGATAGCGACGCACGAGAATGCGTTATTTCCTGCCGCATCCCTTACGGGTGGGAAATAACGCATTCTCGTGAGCTTTCCTTTTTTCTGAAAGTCAGCGTTTCGTTGCTTTTGCTTTCTTTTATTCCTGTGGCATGCGGGGAGATGCTGTCGGTGTCTCCCGGCGTGTCTTGTACCGATATGTTTTTCCCGTCAAATTGCCGGTTCGTCCATGTAAGGTAAAAGTCTCCAAATAAATGTGCAGGATATGTTTTCAAGCATGTTTTTTCCGTTTTCATGTCATTTCAAATCGCTTTTCTTCGGATGGCCCGTCCGTTCTGCGGAGAGCGATTTTTCGCTTTCAGCCAAACGATTTTTCATTTGGCTTGGATTGACGGAACAAGAAGCCCGTGTTTGTACGCAAAAACGCCCCGAATTTTTATTTTTCGGGGCGTTGGTTGGGTATGGTTGTCCTGTTTTTGATTTTTTCCTTTGCTGCGGATTTTTCTTTTTGCTACCTATTTGATGCTTGTGACGTGCTTGGGGTTGCAATTTGATAATTTTGCTTAGGAATCAAGATGTCCCCCAAATGGTATTCGTCCATAAAACGGCTGCGGTCTACGGGGCCGTTGATGCCCTCGATGCGTCCGTTGGCGGTAAACTGCCACATGACGAACCGGATGTCGTCCGTCAGTTCCGGAATATCTTCTGCGTACCGGGCTATCATGTATTTGTAGTCCGTGTATTTTCCGGCCAAATATTTATTGTAGAAATTACTCGACGTGTAGATGATGGGACGGATGCCATAATGTTCTTCTACCATGTGGAGAAAACGGGTAAGCCTTTCGCAAAAGCGTTGCGTGCTGCCTTTCCCTATGATTTCAACGTCGATGATAGGAATCAAGTCTTGTTCGTCCAGGTTCACCGTGCTTGTGAAGTTCTTGAACTGGGTTTCCGGATCCACTGTGGGACTGAAGAAATGATAGCAACCGACTTTCAGGCCGGCTTTACGCGCCTCAGTCAGGTTGTAACGATAGGTCACGTCGACCAGAGAGGCACCTTCTGTAGCTTTCAGGTAGACGTAACTTACATTTTTGTCGGTTTTCACCGTTTGCCAGTCTATGTCTCCCTGATAGCGTGATACGTCTATGCCGTAACGATGTTCATTCTTATTGATGCGGTGGCGGTAAGCTTCCTCTACCGGAGCAACGACGGGATGCGAATGGCTCGGAGTGGCCATCATGTCGGGCTCAACCATGGCCAAGACCACTTCCTCCTTGTCTGCTTGCTTATCCTTTTTACGACCGTGCATGGGGGTTACCGTCAGGCAACATAATATGATAGTAAGAAATGAAATGAAATTTCTCATGGTGCATGGATGTTATTTCGCAAAATTACATATTTTACGGAGGAAATGCAAGCGTTTTCCGCTTCGTATGAATATTATTATTATTTTTGCCCTGATTTTTATTCCTTATTATAGAATGTAAACATGAAAAAGTGGTTTGGAATTTTTTGTTTCTTGGGGATTGTGGTTTGGGGGCGGACGGCTTTGCATGCACAGTCCTGGTTTGACGTGAAGCTTTGGGAGCAAGGCTTGCCGAATACGAACGGCAGGGATGGCGGGCCGGAGCGGCAACAGGATGGTATTTATGCGCCAGAGATCCGTGTGTTCCTTCCGGATTCGGCCAAAGCTACGGGGCGTATCATTCTGGCTTGTCCCGGAGGAGGTTATTCGTTCATAGCCCTTGGGCATGAAGGCTACGATTGGGCGCCTTATTTCAATGAGATGGGTATTGCATACGCCGTGTTGAAGTATCGTTTGCCTTTCGGGCATCCGGAAGTTCCGGTCAGCGACGCGCAAGAGGCTATACGCGTGATACGGCGGCATGCGGCGGCATGGCGGATTAATCCTTACGATGTGGGAATTATGGGTTCTTCGGCAGGCGGGCATCTGGCTTCTACGGTAGCGGTCAAGGCGCCTTTCGATTGCCGTCCCGATTTCCAGATATTGTTTTATCCTGTTATTTCAATGGAGCTGAACCAGACCCATAATGGTTCCGTTTATTCTTTTATCGGGAAAGAACCTTCGCACGAGGAGCAGTTGCGATACTCCAATGAACGGCATATCCGTCGCCACATGGTACCTCCGGCATTGCTGTTGTTGAGCGGGGATGATACGGTAGTGCCAGTCTCCAATTCCATTAAATATTATACGGCTTTGTCACAGGCGGAAGTGCCTGCCGCGATGCATATTTATCCCACGGGCGGACATGGTTGGGGTTATAACCCTTCTTTTGCATGCCACGAACAGATGCTGGCAGACTTGAAAGCTTGGTTGGAGGGATTGGATGCCCCGGATGGGGATGCGCTCAGGGTGGCATGTGTGGGAAACAGTATTACGGATGGCTATGGCATTTCTTTGAGTGAAGAGTATGGTTATCCGGCTGTCTTGGGCCGGAAATTGGGAAACAAATATCGGGTCAGGAATTTCGGGGTGAGCGGCCATACGATGTTGCAGAAAGGCGATTGCCCTTATATGAAGAATGACGTGTACCGGTGGTGTAAGGAATTTAATCCGGATGTCGTGGTCATTAAATTGGGTACGAACGACAGCAAGCCGCAAAACTGGAAATACAAGGATGAATTTATGACGGATGCACAGCAGATGATAGACGAATTAAAGGCTTTGCCTGCCCGTCCGGATATTTATCTGGCTTATCCGGTAAAGGCGATGAGTTCGGCTTTTGACATTTCGGACAGTGTGATTGTCAATGGTGTCATCCCTATGATCCGGAGGTTGGCCCGGAAGAACAAGCTGAAAGTCATCGATCTCCACTCCGTGTTCGACGGCCATCCCGAATGGTTGATTTCGGATGGCATCCACCCCAATGACAAAGGTGCCGCCGTGATAGCTGAAGAAGTAAAGAAAGCTATTTTGGAAAATACGGGAAATGAAAATAAATAAGTAAATAGAAACAGAAAAGGTTGCCTCCGGACATTCCGTGCAGGCAACCTTTTCTCGTTAATGTTTGATTTCGATTTCTTCTTTCATATCTATTTCCTGCCCGTTCTTGTCGTAGAACTCATATTGCAGGAAACCCAGTTTCTGACTGGGGATTACTTTGAGTCCGAATCCGTATTTGACTTGCCACTTGCGTTTCAGGGAAACGATGCCCTGGTTGATGTAGGCTGCCACATACGGGTGGACATGAAGCGTGAAATTCTTAATCCCTAATTTATTGGCCATCGTGCTGATCTTGCTTTCCAAAACGTCTGTAAACAGAAAGCTTGATTTCACGGTACCCTTACCGAAACAAGTAGGACATACTTCATCCACATTTACATCCATGACCGGACGCACGCGTTGGCGTGTAATCTGCATCAAGCCGAATTTGCTTAATGGCAGGATATTATGGCGGGCACGGTCCTTCTTCATGTTTTCGCACATGCGTTCGTACAATTTTTGCCGGTCTTCCGCCAGGTTCATATCGATGAAGTCTACCACGATAATACCTCCCATGTCGCGCAGTCTTAATTGGCGTGCCAGTTCGTCTGCCGCCCCCAGGTTGACATCCAACGCATTGGCTTCCTGTCCGTCTTTCGACTTGGAGCGGTTGCCGCTGTTCACGTCCACGACATGCAATGCTTCCGTATGTTCGATGATCAGATAAGCCCCATGCTTATAAGATACGGTTTTTCCAAACGACGATTTGATTTGTTTGGTCACGTCAAAGTTGTCGAAGATGGGCAGTTTGCCTGTGTACTGTTTCACGATGCCCGCACTTTCCGGGGCTATCAGCGTCACGTAGTCTTTTACTTCGCTGAAAATATCCGTATCGTTGATATAGATGTTTTCATACGAAGGATTGAACAAATCCCGCAGCATGGCTACCGTGCGGCTGGTTTCTTCAAATACCAGTTCGGGAAGCTTGCTTGCTTTTTGCGCTTTAATAAAGGCATCCTCACATCTTTTGACTAATACCTTGAGTTCCGAGTCGAGTTCGGCCACGCGTTTCCCTTCGGCCACCGTTCTGACGATAACACCGAAGTTTTTGGGCTTGATGCTTTGAATGAGCTGTTTTAAACGTGCACGCTCCTCGGCTGATTTTATTTTGGAAGATACGGACACCTTGTCTTGGAAAGGCATCAGTACCAGAAAACGTCCGGGGAACGATAGCTCACAAGTCAGGCGCGGTCCTTTGGTCGAAATGGGTTCTTTTACAATTTGTACCAGAATCTCTTGTCCTTGCTGGAGCGTGGTTTGTACGCTTCCGTCTTTCTCAAGGTCGGGCAGGATGGAAGCCTTCGAGAATGGGTACAATTTCTTTTTGTCGCTGGTTACTTGTTTGAGGTATTTGGTGTAAGAGTTGAATTTAGGGCCAAGATCAAGGTAATGTAAGAAAGCATCGCGTTCATAGCCTACGTTCACAAAGCATGCGTTCAGCCCCGGCATAAGTTTCCTCACTTTTGCCAGATATATGTTGCCCACCACGAAAGAGGCCGACCGACCTTCTTTCTGAAATTCCACCAGCCTCTTGTCCTCTAACAATGCAATGGAAATCTCCTTGGGCTGAACATCTACTATAACTTCGCTTGTCATTCTTTTAATTTTACTATTTGATTCTATACAGCCTTGTTTACACAAAGAACAAACTTGTCGGAATCTGTAAAGAGCCCGTCCAAGTTTGTTCTCTATTCTTTACTTACAGACAAGCGTTGGCTACTTGCTCTTATGTCTGTTCTTTCTTAATCTTTTTTTACGTTTGTGTGTAGCCATCTTGTGTCTTTTTTTCTTCTTTCCGCTAGGCATAGCTCTAATGTTTTATAAGTTAATAAATCTGTTTACTATCTTTTTCTGTTCGAATGATTCTTACTTCTTGATTGCATCAACAAAGACCTTAGCCGGTTTAAAGGCCGGAATGTTGTGCTCGTCTATGATTATAGTCGTATTCTTGGAAATATTACGAGCCGTCTTTTTAGCTCTTTTTTTAAGAATGAAACTACCGAAGCCGCGAAGATATACGTTATCCTCTTTTTGAATCAAAGATTCCTTTACTGATTCCATAAATGCCTCTACGGCAGTCAGCACGGTTGCCTTGTCGATACCCGTTTTTTTGGAAATCTCGTTTACAATTTCTGCTTTTGTCATCTTTCTGTAAAAATAATTGTTTGTAAATGCCTAATTCCTAATTTTTTGGAATGCAAATATATAGCTTTTTAGCAAGGAAAGAAAGAATATCATTGAAAAAAAACTCGTTTTTTTGCTTTTTGCCATTCCAAAACAGCTAATTTTGTACCGTTTATCTGTTTTTGCAAGAATGAAAGATTATAATTTTGCTCATAAGTTGTTGGCATGGTATCATGAAAACAGAAGGATTTTACCGTGGAGAGACACTCACGATCCATATATAATTTGGATTTCGGAGATTATCCTTCAACAGACGCGGGTCGTTCAAGGATATGATTATTTCCTGCGTTTTATGAACCGCTTTCCTGATGTGGATGCTTTGGCGGCAGCTTCAGAAGATGAGGTGTTGAAGTGCTGGCAGGGTTTGGGATACTATTCCCGTGCGAGGAATTTGCATGCGGCGGCTCGTCAGATTGTGGAGTGGGGAGGATTCCCTGAACGTTATGAAAATATCCGTCAACTGAAGGGCGTGGGGGATTATACGGCAGCCGCCATAGCTTCTTTTGCATTCGGGTTGCCGCATGCTGTGGTGGATGGGAATGTATATCGCGTACTTTCCCGTTATTATGGGATTGAGGAACCGATAGATACGGGGCATGGGAAAAAATATTTTGCAGCCATGGCGCAGGAGCTGTTGCCCGAGGGCAAAGAGGCGGCGGACTATAACCAGGCTGTAATGGATTTCGGAGCCATGCAGTGTGTGCCTAAGAGCCCTAAGTGCGAAGACTGTCCTTTGGTTGACGGCTGTGCCGCTTTTCGAGACAGGAAAATACAGGAACTTCCGGTAAAATCCCGTGCTCTGACCGTGACCGAACGCTATTTACATTATATGTATATAGAGGTGGGGGGA
This sequence comes from Paraprevotella clara YIT 11840, assembly GCF_000233955.1. Lineage (GTDB taxonomy): Bacteria > Bacteroidota > Bacteroidia > Bacteroidales > Bacteroidaceae > Paraprevotella > Paraprevotella clara. Next base: position 149,232 of record NZ_JH376616.1, on the reverse strand, counting down.
GAGGTTGCAGTATTCCGGCGGGAGAGCAATGATATATGGAAAGGTTTGTATGAGCCATTCTTGATAGAAACCCCTGCGGCATGTGCTCCGGAAAACTTGCTGAACGATGAAAAAGTTCCTTCATTTATTCGGTCTGATAAGGTTGTGATGACTTATTTGTGCGGGGGCGTTCGCCACCAACTGACCCACCGAACGTTGATTTGTGATTTTTATAAGGTGGAACTGGCAGATAAACCCGATGATTTCGGACGTCGTGTTTGTTGGGTAAAAAAAGAAGAACTGTCAAACTATGCATTCCCTCGCTTGGTTGTAATGCTGTTTGAGAAGTTTGGTTTATGGTAGGAAAATGAAAGGATTGCAGAAAAAGTGACGTTATAGTTGGTGGAATATGGTTTATTTATTAATTTTGGAGAAATTTTAAAATGAAAAGCGTATGTCTTTAAATAAAGTGATGTTGATCGGAAATGTCGGGAAAGAGCCTGATGTTCGTTATTTGGATAACGGAGTGGCTGTGGCTTCGTTGACTTTAGCCACCACGGAAAGGGGGTATCGTCTACAGAATGGTACGGACGTGCCGGAACGTACGGAATGGCATAATATAGTATTATGGAGAGGCCTGGCTGAGACAGTAGAGAAATACGTTCACAAAGGTGACAAGCTGTTTATCGAAGGAAAAATTCGTTCTCGTTCGTATGACGACCAAAATGGAGTGAAACGATACATCACGGAGATATTTGCAGATAATATGGAGATGCTGTCTCCCCGTAATCAGGCTGGCCAGGTTTCAGGCCCTTCTGTCTCTTCTTCACAGTCCGCTTCCGCACAGGTGCAGGGCGGAAAAGAAGACTTACCCTTTTAATGTGTAACTAAATTTGTGAATTTTGGACCCTGATACATATTTATCCCAGTTTATAGCGTTATTTAACCATATAGAGGTTTACCCTCCGGATTTGGGAGCTACGATTGCTCTTGTTTTGTCTGTGTTATTGTTGGGTTGTTCCGGCTTTGTTTCAGCTTCAGAGATTGCATTTTTTTCTCTTTCCCCTACGGATGTGGGTAAGATAGAAGAGAACAGACACGCAGCAGACGGCAAAATTCTCGAGTTAAAGAAAGATTCGGAGCGTTTGTTGGCTACGATTTTGATATCCAACAATTTCGTGAATGTGGCTATCATCATGTTGCTGAATTTCTTTTTCAGTAAAACTTTGATTTTCGGTGATAGTCGTTTGTTGGAATTCCTTTTCATGACCGTCTTGCTTACCTTCTTGCTTTTGTTGTTTGGGGAGATTATGCCGAAAATCTACTCATCCCAACACACCTTGAGCTTCTGTCGTATGGTGGCTCCTTCTTTTGTGTGGATTGAAAAGTTATTTTGGCCTCTTTCGTCATTGCTGGTACGGTCGAGAAAATTGGCTACGAAAGTGGTGCATAAAGAAAAACGGGCCATATCGGTCGACGAGTTGGAACAAGCCTTGGAGTTAACAGATAAAAAGTATATTGCAGAAGAACAGAATATGCTGGAGGGGATTATCCGTTTTGGAGGCGAGATGGCCAAAGAAATAATGACTCCTCGTATGGATATTGTAGACTTGGATATGAAAACTCCTTATCCGGAGGTGCTTCAATGTATCGTAGAAAGTAACTATTCCCGTATTCCGGTATATGCAGATTCGCGCGACAATATAAAAGGTGTGCTTTACATTAAGGATTTGTTGCCTCATCTGAACAAACCTGCAAATTTCCGCTGGCAGTCTTTAATCAGGCCGCCTTATTTCGTTCCGGAAACAAAGATGATTGATGATTTGTTAGGAGACTTTCAGAAGAATAAAGTGCATATAGCCATTGTGGTGGATGAGTTCGGAGGTACGTCGGGTATCGTGACGATGGAGGATATTATCGAAGAAATTGTAGGCGAAATAAATGACGAGTACGATGAAGATGAACGTCAGTACGTGCGGTTGAATGCGAATACGTATGTTTTCGAGGCAAAAGTCCTGCTTACGGATTTCTTTAGAATTATGAAACTGGATGATGATTTCTTCGAGGAGGTAGAAGGCGAGGCCGATACTTTAGCCGGACTTCTGTTGGAAATTAAAGGTGAGTTTCCGGAGCGTCATGAGGTGATCAAATATAAAAACTATTGTTTTGAAGTGTTGGAAATGGATGACCGGAGGCTTCTGAAGATAAAGGTGACGGTGGAGAGTCCGGAAACGTCCGATGAGGTGTAAATCATAGAGAGAAAATATGCCGCTGTTTCGGAAAATAAATTGTGAGAAGGGATGGGGAGGTATATGGAAAATTACCGAGACCTTTGATGAGTTGTGTGACATGTTGCCTCACAGCGCATGTTATCGGGAGCATGCCTTCCATTTTGCGGCTGAGCGGAGGCGCTTGGAGTATGTGGCGGTGCGTTTGCTTATCTTCACTCTGACAGGGGAAGAACTACAGGTGGAATATTTGCCGTCCGGCCGTCCTTTTCTCCGTGACAGAAGACTTCAGCTTTCCATTTCCCATACGTTCGGATATGCAGCGGTGTTGTTTTCGGAAGAATATGAAGCCGGACTTGACATAGAAGTCTTTTCAGAAAGAATTGTAAAGCTGAAAGAACGTTTGATCGGTCCGGAAGAAGCGGCAGAAACAACATATGAGATTCTTTTGCATTGGTCGGCCAAAGAGGCTGTTTTTAAGATTTTGGATGAAGAGGGTATTGATTTCAGGAAGAATCTGACGGTACAAAATTTAAGTTGCCCCGCGATGCCCGACCATACGGAAGCGAAAGGGGATTTTTCTTTATATTATCATTTGTCGGACGGGAAGACGGGAACCTTTCCGGTGCATTATGAAACTACGGCCGATTTCGTCCTGACTTATGCGTTTCGGAAGCTGTAAAGTGAGGATGCAATAGCTGTTACCCGGTTTGAAATAAAAGTGAAGATACATCTCCCCTTTCCATACGGGGGATGTATCTTCACTTGTTTTTAGGCACGTACCACTTGTCTTTTCATCATTTGACAGAACAGTCCGTTTTGTTTTTTCAGTTCCTCCGGATTTCCGGTTTCTGCGACATGCCCGTCTTTCAGTACTACTATTTTATCTGCGTGTGCGATAGTACGCATGCGGTGTGCGATAATCAGTACCGTTTTATGTTTGATTAGTTCCGAGATACCAGCCTGGATTTTTGTCTCGTTCTCTACGTCGAGCGAGGCTGTGGCTTCGTCCAGCAACACGATGGGAGCGTCTTTCAATAACGCCCGTGCGATGGATATGCGCTGACGTTCTCCGCCCGATAAGGTTTCTCCGTTTTCCCCGATAACGGTTTGGTATCCTTGAGGCATTTTAAGGACAAACTCGTCACATCGGGCCAGACGTGCCACGCGCCTCACTTCTTCGTCAGTCGCTTCCCGTTTTCCGATTCTGATATTCTCCATGACGGATGTATTAAATAGGGTTACGTCCTGAAAAACGATGGAGAAGCATTTTAGCAGACTTTCCGGTTCAATCCCACTGATGTCTGTTCCGCCGAGTGTGATATGTCCGGCCGTGGCATCCCAAAAACGAGCCACTAATTTGGCTGCCGTACTCTTTCCGCTTCCCGAGGGACCGACTAAGGCCGTGATTTCTCCTTGTCGGGCAGTAAAAGATACGTTGTCCAGGACTTGCTTTCCCTTTTCATAAGAGAAACTTACATGGTCGAACCGGATGTCATATCCGTTGGGATTGAACGATTTCTCTCCGTGTTGGACCGGCATGGCTTCCATTTCTTTCATCCTGTCTATACGGACATCAAGGTAGAATAACGCCGCCAGATTGTTCAGCACTTCATTGATAGGAGTGTAAATACGTGAGCCGATAACCATGAATATCAAATACGTGAAAAGCTCCGTTTGACCAGAGGCTACCAAAGAGGCTCCGACAATGATGACACTTGCCAATCCGAGCTTCAAGATGCTTTGAGATCCGTTGACGGCAATACCCATCAGTAATTCGCTTCGTGTCAGTTGGTGCTCGTATTTATCGATTTTCTCGTCCAATCCGTTCAAGTAAGCCGCTTCCTGGTGATAGGACTTGATTTCCTGAATCGTGTCCAGTCCTTCCTGTATTTGTTCGGTCACTTCCCTTTTGTTCAGGTAGTTAGTTCGGTTCTGCTTGTGCAGTTTTCTTTTGGAGAGGACGATGACGGCCAAGGAAATGGGGACCACCCAAAACAAAGCGAGTGTAAGTGCCCAGTCGTAGAATGCCATGCCTATCGTAATCAACAGGATGCTGAGCAGAGACGCAATGAGTTGCGGTACGGCATGCGAAAAAGTGTGTTCCAGTTCCGTACAATCGTCCATGATGGTGGCAGTCAAGTCGGACAGGTTCTTTTCTCCGAAGAATGCGAGCGGAAGTTTCCGTAGCTTTTCGGTCAGTGAGATACGCCGGTTGGCACTTTCGTCGTAAACGCAAGTGTAGGTGCTTCGGTACTGGAAGACGGCAATCACATACATGACAGCCATGAATGCGATTCCGAGTAGTCCGTAGTAACATATCCCATGTGCTATTGTGGCCTCGGGGTTGAAGACGGGACGAATCCAGTCTTGCAGGTATAGGAACACATATACGGCGGGCAACATCAGTGCGACATCCAGCCATACGGTCCAGAACACTCCCTTACAAAAATCCTTGGCACCTTTTTCCGAAAGGGCGAAACGGTTTCTTATTTGACTAAGCATGGTGAACCTCCTTTCCGATGGTCCAACTGACAGATTGCTGATATTCATTCCACATGGTTTTGTATATGCCGTTTTGTTTTAATAGTTCCTCGTGTGTACCTTGCTCGACGATTCGTCCTTTGTCGATTACCAGAATACGGTCGGCATCGGTAATGCTCGATAGCCGATGGGCGATGGTCAGCACGGTTTTCCCGGCAGTCAGCTCCCTCAGCGCTTGTTGGATGAGGTGCTCGTTTTCCGGATCGGCGTATGCCGTGGCTTCGTCAAGTACGATGATGGGGGCATTTTTCAGGATGGCCCGTGCCAAGGCGATTCTTTGCCGTTCCCCTCCGGACAGATACGTTCCTTCCGCTCCGATTTTCGTATTCAGTCCCTCCGGCAGACGGTCTATGATTTCCCTGCATTGCGCAAGGTTGAGTGCCCGATTGATTTCCTCCTCTCTGGCTTTCGGGTTTCCGTATTTCAGATTCTCGCGTAGCGTCGTTTTCAGAAGATGAGGGTTCTGAAAGACGAATGACACGTGCTGCATGAGGTCCTCCGGTGCGATATGCTTGATATTGACGTGGCCAATCCGGATTTCTCCTTCGTCGGCATCCCAAAAACGGGGCAGCAGTCTGGCAATAGTTGTTTTACCGCCTCCCGAAGCGCCGACAAGGGCCACTTTCTTTCCTTGGGGGATGGAAAAGCTTATTCCGTCTACGGCTTTCTGCGTGGCACCGGGATAACTGAAACTCACGTGGTCGTAGCAAACATCAAAAGCTGTCGGCTTCTCCGGTTTTTCCGGCCAGGACAACGGCTTGTATTCGAGCAGTCGTTCCAAACGTCCGATTGCTTCTCCGGCCTGTCCTAAAGCTTCGCTGAGATGCATGCTTTTCATGATGCTTTGCGAGAAAAGCGGAGTAATGAGTACGAACAGGAAGAAGTTGAGCAGGGCAGAAGCATAGTCGCCATCGTGGCTTACGATGAGAATGACGGTGGGAGCGAGGAAAAAGACGAAACTGTTGATGATAATCGTATAGCACGACATCGGTTTTTCCCACAGTCCGGTATAGGAAGAAGCCATTTGATTGTAGGCCATGATACTTTTATGGAAGTTCTTGAAAGAGTAGATGGTCTGTTGGAATACCTTGATGACCGGTATGCCCCTGACATATTCTACGGCTTCCGTATTCATTTCTTCCAGTGAAGTCATGTAGGCACGCATGAAGGCCTGTCCTTGCGTGTTCATGAGGTGTCCCATCAGGAACATGGCTACGGCTACCGGAATGATACAGACGAGCCCCAGTTTCCAATCGAACGCGAAAATCAGGATGACGGCCGTCAGCGGTACCAGGACGGAACCGGCCAGGTCGGGCATCTGGTGGGCCAAAAACGAGTGGGTGATACCGGCATTGTCGTCGATGACCTTACGAATCTTGCCGCTGGTATTGAGGTCGAAGAATCCTAAGGGCATGCGGACGATTTGTCTCATGGCTGCTTTCCGCAAGTTGGATTCCACCCGGAACGCCGCCAGATGGGAGCACATCAATGCCAAGTAGTATAAGACGACACTTCCGACAGCCAGGCCTGCCGCCCACCCGGCGTATGGTATGGTTTCGGCGGGAATCCTGTTGCCGTGTGTGTCAAAAAATCCTTTCACGATCAGCCAGATAAAGACATAAGTGAGCATCCCTGTCACTTCGCTTACTGCCGAGATACACATGGAAAGCGGTAGCAAAGCTTTCCGGTTTCCCATATAATGTTGGAGTTTTCGTAATGTATTCATAGGTTTGAGTATTGAGTCGGTTCTTTTGTTTTTTGTGCCGTGACACAGATATTTTCTTTTTTCATCTTGTCAGTGCGGACGTGGACAAACCCACAATTTTCGAGCTTGTGTTTAATCTCTTCGGCGGTATATACGGACATCCCTTCGATGCGGTCGGTCCAAGTCGTGTTGTGAGGGTTGCTGGCTTCGCAGGCAATCAGAAAAATGCCTCCCGGTTTCAGAATGCGAAGTATTTCGCAGAAAGCCTTGTCCGGATCTTCCCAAAAATATAGGGTTTCAAAGGCCGTGGCGACATCGAATGTGTCTCCTTTAAAAGGCAGGTCCGAGGCCGTACCTTGGAGGATGAAACAACGTTCATCCAGAAAAGCCTTGTTTTTTTGCCGGGCGAAAGCCACGCTTTCCGGAGAGATATCCACACCGTAAACTTGTCCTTGCGGACATCTTTTCAGCATGTGGGCGATGTTGGCTCCTCCTCCGCAGCCGATGTCGAGCACTTTCCAATCGGGGCACCAGTCCAAATGTGTAAACGCCCATGCCGCCAACGGAGCATGGCCTGTGTTCATGCTCCTTAGAATCATCCGTCCCCAGAAGCCTTGAGGCTTACGGGTGTTTTGCAGGATGCGGTTGATAAAACTCTTTTTCATTGTATGATGGATTGATTATAATACGTAATACGTAGATGTGTAAAAGCTTACTTGATTCTGTAGCCCAATAAGGAACTGAACTTGCAACTGAAACGCGGAAAACGGGCGAAAAGACGCATGACGGTTCCCCAGCGTTCGGTGAAAAATTTCTGGTAGCAGGCTTGTTCTATCAGTTCCAGTGCGGGCACCCAGCTCTCTACTTCGTGCCCGTCGCTGATGCCGGAACGGATTTCGGCTGCCGATTTCCGCAAGGAGTCCGGTTTTGCTCCGGATTTTACCATCATCTTACCACAAACGTCAAACCATAATTCGCCTCCGCTGAAGCGTTCGGCGATATGCTTCAAAACCGTTTTTACCTGTTCCTCGTAGAAATACATCAGTACGCCTTCCACCACGAAGATGAACTGCCCCTCGGGGTGTTGTTTTTTCAGTGCGTCCATCCATCCGGTTTCAAGGAGCGACGCAGCGATGTAATGGTCTTCGCCGGTTTCCGGAATCAGTTTTCGGCGTAAGTCGATGACTTCCGGCAAGTCCAGTTCGTAGAAGACGGCCACTTGGTCGTTGCCGATGCGTTGGTAGCGGGTATCCAGGCCACACCCGACGTTGACCACGACAGGGTGGGAGTGGCTTAGGATGAAGTGCCGGATGGCATCGTCGAAGTACTTGCCGCGTACGACACATCCTACTTCACTCATTTTGGCTCCGTCGAATTGGGAATAGTCATATTCGATGCTGTCCACCAGTTGTTCTGCCATCGTGTCTTTCAATATGGCATCTCCTTTTCTCCGGCTTTCCTTGGCCCGCATGTAGAGCGGAATCAGCAGCGTTTCGGCCACTACATTTTTAAATTCATACTTTTGTTTCATAATCTTATTTTTATTAACAGTCAGACTTTCGCGGGAAGCAGTTCAAAAACGAACGCTATTCCGATTTGTTCAAAAAAAGAGGGAACTTATATTTTCATAAGTTCCCTCCATCCGGCCACCTCGATGGTCATATATTCGGTGACGACCTTTTCTATCTCATCCGGTTTGACCCGCCGCATGAGAAGTTCTTCAAACAAGGCAAACATCCACACCGTATGCATACGTATGGAAAAGTCCGAAATGTCGGTCTCCAGTTGCGGATGCTTATGTTTCATGAGTGTGAAATATTCTTTGACCAGTGCCGTCGACTTCCGTGCAAACTCTTCTTTGTAGTTTTCCAAGGAAGAGCCTTGCGAGCGGAAAAGCAGCAGCAGCAGTAAGTCGCGATGCCGATGGATGAACGAAGTGTATTCGGCTACCATATATTTGAAGTAATCCCTGTCGCACATGGCCATGATGTCGGTTCCGCGCCGCCCGTGATGCTCGTCCAGCATATTCTCGAAAGTGCGCACGGCCGGAGTCACGATTTGGACAAAGATGTCGTCCTTGCAAGAAAAGTAATTGTATATATTGCTCAATCCTACCCCCGATTTGTGCGCGATTTCCCGCATCGGCACCTTCAGGTAACCTTTTTCCAGAAACAAGGTGGCCGCCGATTGCAGAATGTCGCTTTTGATATGGTCTTTTACCGTTTGCATAGGCATGTCTGTTTGTCGTACAAAATTAGGATGGATTATCAGTCGGTGCAATACCTAAAAAAGACGATTTTACCGCCGCCCTTCTTCCTGTGGTGTCCGGGCGGGCCGTGAACGACGCTAATTTCCTATCGAATGGTGATTTAACCGATATTTTTTTGTACTTTTGTTTCCGTAAAGCGAAGATGAATACCCCCTGTTTAATTTTATTTACGTCCTTGTGAGATGATGAATACGATACTGATTATAGATGACGAACCCATCATACGGAAATTGCTGGCACGCATGATGGAACTGGAAGGTTATGAGGTGTTCCAGGCGGCCGATCGTGCCTCGGGCCTGAAGCTGCTCACGGCCAAAACGCCGCAACTGGTATTGTGCGATGTGTTTTTGCCCGATGGCAACGGGGTGGAGATGGTAAAGGAGATAAAAGAACTGCAACCCGAAACAGAGGTCATCCTCCTGACGGCTCACGGAAATATCCCGGACGGGGTACAGGCTATCAAAAACGGCGCATTCGACTACATTACCAAAGGGGATGACAACAATAAGATCATACCGATAATCAGCCGTGCCATGGAGAAAATCAACAGCCGGCCGGCGCAGCCTTCGGGGAGCACTGTCGTGCCGGTTCGTGAATCGGCCTTCGACACTGTCTTGGGACATTCGCGAGGTTTGCAGCAAGTGATACAGTTGGCTCGCAAAGTGGCCGTGACAGACGTGCCGGTGCTGCTTACGGGCGAGACGGGGACGGGAAAAGAGGTATTCGCACAGGCCATTCATAACGGAAGCGCGCGTGCCAAGCAGCCGTTCGTGGCCATCAACTGTTCCGCTTTCAGCAAAGAATTGTTGGAAAGCGAGATATTCGGGCATAAGGCCGGGGCTTTCACCGGGGCTTTGAAGGACAAGAAAGGACTGTTTGAAGAGGCCAACCACGGCACGATATTTCTGGACGAGATAGGGGAGATGGCGTACGGCTTGCAGGCCAAACTCTTGCGCGTGCTCGAAACAGGGGAATATATAAAGGTGGGGGATACGAAACCCACGAAAATAGACGTGCGTATCGTGTCGGCCACCAACCGCAACTTGAAAGAAGAGATAGCGAACAGTAATTTCCGGGAAGATTTGTATTTCCGCTTGTCCGTTTTCCACCTCCATCTGCCGCCCTTACGCGAGCGCAGGGAGGATATACCGGAACTGGCCGCAGCTTTCCTGAAGTTTTTTGCCGCCAAAATGGGAAAACAGGTCAAGGGATTTGCGGCGGATTGCCAAGCTTGGATGCAGTCGTATGCCTGGCCGGGAAACGTACGTGAGTTGCGTAACGTGATAGAGCGTGCGTTGATTATCTGCGACGACTACATCACGTTGGATGACATGCCTCTTGATTTCAGGTCGTCCACTTTATCCGGCTCGGCTGCCGACGGTGACGATTTTGAACTGGCGGAGGCGGAGCATCGTCATATCCAACGTGTATTACAGTACACGAAAGGGAATAAGGCCGAGGCGGCCCGGCTCCTGAAAATAGGATTGACCACCCTCTATCGGAAGATAGAAGAGTACGGTATTAATATCTAAGAGGCTTCACGCCTCTTTTTTTGTCTTATTTCTTTATTGTTGACGTAACGGCACTTCGTACCTGTCGGAATATTCGTTTTCATGTCATGCGATATAGAGTTTAAAATCTTTTATATCAGCGAATTAAAGACTTCTCTGCGAATGTGAGATTTAGGATGGAAATCTTGTAAAATCAATCACTGCAGAACTGAAAATCATTCTCAAGAGATTGATTTTTCGTTCTCCTGAGAATGATTTTCAGTTCTGCGCAAGGTGATTTACGAATCAAAAGACGGTGCCAAACTATAAGAACTTTTTATCATTCCTTGGGTCTGGCAGCCGTCTTCGGGCTTAGTTCTACAGATTATATTGAGATGGGTCAGATGCTCATGGCACTATAAGCCTCGCGGAAGCGCGGAGCGACGTTTCTTTTCATGAAATCTTGTCCGGCGAAATTGTCCATCAAGATGGCCTGTGCTTTTTCGCCCATGTCTTTGCTCACGACAACAGACACGCTGTTGTTGTCGCTTCCGTATGAAATCATCAGGATGGGGATGTCTTTAAGCAGATCGATGACTTTGACTTCCATGTTTTCCTTTTCTTGGTCGAACTGGCCGATGATATGGATGACGGAAATGTCTTTTTCCACACTGACGGAAGCGAATTGGGACAGTTGGTTTTCCATTTGGTGGAAAGTCTCGGAACTCAGTTCCACGGCCATGGAGATATTGACACTGGAAGAGGAAATGAGGTGTATGGGAGTCTTGAAGTCCCCACAGACGGCCATCACTTTGGTCAGGAACTGAAACGGCATGAGGTTTCCTGATGAATGGATCTGTAAATAATCTGCATTTTTCCGTGTAACAACTGCTTTAATCTGGTTCATGGTTGATGTTTTTGTAATAGTGATTGTTTGTTTATTGGGATTATAATAATTGGATATACGTAGGTTGATTCCGTGTTGTCCGGCTAAATCCAGACAAGCTTTCGGAATCAGGTTGAAGCCGGCATTGATGATGCTTTTGGCTTCGTTATATGTGATGGTATAGTCTTTGAACTGACTGCATACGTCTTCGTCGGGTGAAGCCGAAGACATTTGTTTCGTGGTATAAAATGTAAGTTCCTCGGCATGGAACAAGGTTGCCATGTGGGTCGCATAAAGCGTATGGAGCTTTGCGGGCATCAGTATCGTCTCTTCGAGGCCGTTCTTGCAGATGCGGGCGGGGAGAATGCTGACGATTGCATCTTGGTCCTGTATGAGTGTCCGGAGGCATTCGGCGCTTTTTTCAGAGTCTATCTTTGAATTGCTGCCGATACATACGAAAAGCGAAGGGTCTAAGAGGGATACATTCACTTTCAGGGTTTTAAAGTAAGAATAGATGATGAGACCTGAAAGGCGTTCGGTGAAAGAGAGAAGCTCTTTGTCTTTGATTTGGTTTAACGGACGGTTGACGAACGAATGGAGGGATTGGAAGAGGTTCTCTATAATCGAGATTGTGGCAGGGCTGTTCTCCGTGGCACCTGTAAGTTGAGATGTGAACTCGAAGGTTTTTGTTTTCAGCGCGTCAATCAGGGTCGGGAGCTTTTCCCAGTCGAAATTGTACAGCGAAATGGCGATGTCCTGGAGTTTGTCTTTAATCCACGGAAAGGACGGAGGGATGAGAATAGACTGCTCTCCTAAAGGGACGTACGACGGTATTTGCCGGACATCTTCAATGGATGTGATAGCTTCAAAACTATAAATTTTCATATTTTTCTATTTATTAATTTCTTGTTTTGGTTTTATTCTTCTTTTTCTTTCTCAAATTGGAAGGGATTTTTCCAAAATGAAAGGGTGAAACTTTTTGCGGAATGTATTCAACCTTTTGTAAATCAGTTCTTTTTTATCTTTTCATGCTCTTTCGTTTGATAACTGTTATTTCATATACATATATGATACCACCGTGCCGGAACATAAAGACGGGGGAGAAAAGCGGAGCGGGACACTGTGGGTAGGAATAAGTAGCGGTAGGGAGAGGAAGTGGAAGGTGGGGAGAGGTTTATATATAATAAGGTATATGAATATAAAGAGAGTTTATCCTTTTTCAAATCGGAGAGGTGTTTTTTCAAAATGGAAGAAGGTTTTCTCTGTATAGAGAATCATGATAAGACGTTATGTGTTTGTAAAACAGTATAGTAGGGGATAAACTATGTTTTTTGGCATACTTTTGGTCTAATGGTATGGCGATAAGTTATAGTATTAATTAAAAAACAAAAGTATTATGGAATTATTTTCATTTGGTTTTTTGGCCTGCTTGGTGAGCGGCTTTTTGTGTTTCTGGTTGTTCTGGAAATGTGTGGATTGGTTTGAGAAGATTTAATTTTTAAAAAGTAGGTATTATGTACACAGCGTTATTTGTTGTCAGTGTAGTGATGTTCGGCTATTTGATGTATGTGCTCGTCAAGCCGGAAAAGTTCTAAAAAATATTTTTTTGATTTAGCAGTATTATGAATACAGAAATTTTAGGTGTAGTTGCACAGATTGTACTGTTGGTGGTATTGAGCTATCCGCTCGGAAAGTATATCGCTAACGTATATAAAGGTAAAAAGACGTGCTTGGATTTTATGAAACCGATAGAAACGGCTATTTATCGTTTCTCCGGTATCAACCCCGAAGAGGAGATGAATTGGAAACAATTCTTGCGTGCATTATTAATCGTGAACCTCTTTTGGTTCATTTGGGGTATGCTTTTGTTGGTGCTTCAAGGTTATCTTCCGTTAAACCCGGATGGAAACGCCGGACAGACAGCCCATCAGGCATTCAATACTTGTATTTCATTCATGGTGAACTGTAACGAGCAGCACTATAGCGGTGAGACAGGATTGACTTATTTGACTCAGTTGTTCGTCATCATGTTATTCCAGTTCGTAACAGCAGGAACCGGTATGGCTGCTATGGCCGGTATCATGAAGGCGTTGGGAGAAAAGACTACGAAGACTATCGGTAACTTCTGGAAATACTTGGTATTGAGCTGTACCCGTATTTTGTTCCCTCTTTCCTTAATCGTAGGCTTTATCTTGATTACTCAGGGAACTCCGATGGGCTTCGACGGAAAGATGGAAATTACCACAATGGAAGGTGCAACGCAGAATGTCTCACAAGGTCCTACGGCTGCAATCGTTCCTATCAAACAGTTAGGTACGAACGGTGGTGGTTACTTCGGTTGTAACTCTTCTCATCCGTTGGAAAACCCGACTTATTTGTCCAACATGACGGAATGCTGGTCCATCCTGATTCTTCCGATGGCAATGGCTTTCGCATTCGGTTTCTATATCAAGCGTAAAAAACTGGGTTATTCCATTTATGGCGTAATGTTGTTCGCTTTCTTGGTGGGCGTATGTATCAACGTATATCAGGAGATGAACGGTAATCCGCGTATCGACGCCATGGGTATCGCTCAGGACAATGGTGCCATGGAAGGCAAGGAAGTGCGTCTGGGCGCAGGTGCCACGGCTTTGTGGAGCATCGTTACCACGGTAACTTCTAACGGTTCTGTAAACGGTATGCACGATTCAACCATGCCGATTTCCGGTTTGATGGAGATGTTGAACATGCAGATCAATACATGGTTCGGCGGTGTCGGTGTAGGATGGATGAACTACTTCACCTTTATTATCATCGCAGTGTTTATCAGCGGCCTGATGGTCGGCCGTACGCCGGAATTCCTTTGCCACAAGGTCGAGGCACGTGAAATGAAGGTGGCTTCTATTGTGGCATTGCTTCATCCTTTCGTTATCCTTGTGGGTACGGCGTTGGCAGCCTACTTGTATGTACATGCTCCGGCTTTCGTGGAGAATGAAGGAGGATGGTTGAACAACCCGGGCTTCCACGGCTTGAGCGAGATGTTGTATGAGTTCACCTCAGTGGCTGCAAACAACGGTTCCGGTTTTGAAGGGTTGGGCGATAACACCTGGTTCTGGAACTATGCGTGCGGTATCGTTTTGATTTTAAGCCGTTTCATTCCTATCGTAGGACAGGTGGCCATTGCCGGTCTGTTGGCAAGCAAGAAATATATTCCCGAAAGCGCAGGTACGTTGAAGACTGATACCGTTACATTCAGTGTGATGACTTTCGCTGTAATCTTCATCGTGGCAGCCTTGTCATTCTTCCCGGTTCACGCATTGAGTACGATTGCAGAACATTTCAGTTTATAAAAGATTATTTAAGGATAAGATAAAGTATGAAAACTAACAATAATACTTCCCTCTTCCAAAGGGATCAGGTAATGGAAAGCTTGAAACAGTCTTTTGTCAAGCTGAATCCCAAGATAATGGTGAAGAACCCGGTCATGTTCACCGTAGAGATTTCTACTCTGATCATGTTTATCGTGACCCTCTTCTCGGCTACGAACGATTCACAGGGTTCCTTTGCATACAACCTTTTGGTCTTCATCATCCTGTTGGTGACTTTGCTGTTTGCCAATTTCGCAGAGGCGATTGCCGAAGCCCGCGGTAAGGCTCAGGCCGACAGCTTGCGCAAGACCCGTGAAGAGACTCCGGCCAAGTTGAACGTGAACGGACAGATCAAGACCGTGAGCAGTTCACAGTTGAAGAAAGGTGATGTGTTTGAATGCGAGGCAGGCGACGTGATTCCGGCCGACGGTGAAATCATCGAAGGTTTGGCTTCTATCGACGAGAGTGCCATTACCGGTGAATCTGCTCCGGTAATCCGTGAGGCAGGCGGCGACAAGAGTTCCGTTACCGGTGGTACGAAGGTACTTTCCGACCATATCAAAGTCGTTGTGACCAGTCAGCCGGGCGAGAGCTTCTTGGACAAGATGATTGCCTTGGTAGAAGGTGCAAGCCGCCAGAAGACTCCGAATGAAATCGCCCTGACGATATTGTTGGCCGTGTTCACTCTGGTATTCTTGATTGTCTGCATTACCTTGAAACCGTTTGCCGACTATTCCAATACGGTGATTACCATTGCAGCTTTCTGTTCTTTGTTCGTTTGCCTGATTCCTACGACTATCGGCGGTCTGCTTTCTGCTATCGGTATTGCCGGAATGGACCGTGCTTTGCGTGCCAACGTGATTACCAAATCCGGTAAGGCTGTGGAGACGGCCGGTGACATCGACACGTTGTTGCTGGACAAGACCGGTACGATTACAATCGGTAACCGTAAGGCTACGGAATTCTATCCGGTTGCCGGTATGGATAAGCATGCGTTTATCGAAGCTTGTTTGATGTCTTCCGTATCGGATGATACGCCGGAAGGTAAGTCAATCATTGAATTGGGACGTGAAATGGGTGTACGTATGCGTACCCTGAACACCGAAGGTGCACACATGATTAAGTTTACGGCCGAGACGAAGTGCTCTGGTATCAACTTGAAAGACGGTACTGAAATCCGCAAGGGTGCTTTCGACGCTATCCGTCGTATTGCCATGGAGGCCGGTAACAAGTTCCCGAAGGATACGGAGGATATTATCCAAGCCATTTCGGCAAACGGTGGTACTCCGTTGGTGGTTTGTATCGACAAGAAGGTTGCCGGTGTCATCGAATTGCAAGATGTTATCAAACCGGGTATCGAAGAACGTTTCGAGCGTTTGCGTAAGATGGGTGTGAAGACGGTAATGGTAACCGGTGACAACCCGTTGACCGCCAAATATATTGCCGAGAAGGCCGGTGTGGACGACTTTATTGCTGAAGCCAAACCGGAAGACAAGATGAATTACATCAAGAAAGAACAGGCTGCCGGTAAGTTGGTGGCTATGATGGGTGACGGTACGAACGATGCTCCGGCATTGGCACAAGCCAACGTGGGTGTGGCCATGAACAGCGGTACTCAGGCAGCCAAGGAAGCCGGTAACATGGTCGACTTGGACAACGACCCGACCAAATTGATTGAAATCGTGGAAATCGGTAAGCAACTGTTGATGACTCGTGGTACGTTGACGACATTCTCTATTGCCAATGACGTGGCTAAGTACTTTGCCATCATTCCGGCATTGTTCATGTTGACGATTCCTCAATTGGCTCCGTTGAACATCATGGGCTTGCACAGTCCTGAAAGTGCTATCCTTTCGGCTATCATCTTCAACGCCATCATCATTCCTATCCTGATTCCGTTGGCTTTGCGTGGTGTGACTTACAAACCTATAGGTGCCAGTGCGCTGTTGCGTCGCAACTTGTTGATTTACGGTGTAGGCGGTCTTATCGCTCCGTTTGTCGGCATTAAGTTGATAGATTTATTCGTAGGATTATTCTTTTAATCAATAAACAGACAAAACAATGAAGAACTTTATAAAATCATTTCGTATAACGATAGCGTTCTGCATCTTCTTTTCGGTATTTTACATACTGGTATTGTGGATATTCGCACAGTTTGCAGGCCGCGGCGAGAATGGCAATGCAGAGACTGTAACCTTGAACGGTAAAGTCGTAGGTGCTGCGAATGTAGGACAGATGTTTACGTCAGACGTTTACTTCTGGGGACGTCCTTCAAGTGCTGGTGACGGTTACGATGCTACAAGTTCTGCCGGTTCCAACAAAGGTCCTACCAATGAGGAATATTTGGCAGAGGTGGAGGCCCGTGTGGATTCCTTCCTTGTACACCATCCTTATTTGAGCCGTGACGAAGTGCCGGCTGAAATGGTAACGGCCAGCGGTTCCGGTCTGGATCCCAATATCACTCCGGCTTGTGCATACGTACAGGTAAAACGTGTTGCTGAAGCTCGTGGCATGAGTGAAGACGAAGTGAAAGCTATAGTAGACCAAGCTGTGGAGAAGCCTCTGTTAGGTATGTTCGGAACAGCAAAGGTAAATGTACTGAAACTGAATGTGGCTTTAGACGAAGCAAATAAATAATAACAGTAGACAAGAAATGCCGTCATTGATGAAGTTCGGATATGGAAGAATACATTCGGGTAGCTTTGTCGGCGGAAGGAATAAACTGCTTCTCTCGTACTACCTTTGCCATGGCGACAGAGTCTGGAGGTTTTGGAGATATTCCCGTGCTTCAAGGGTGATGGCATTCTTTAAAAAAACAAGTGAAAAGTAAAACGACACAACACAACACTTTAATTGATTTATGAATATGAAAAGTTTAAAAAAAGTAGGATTGGTTTTAGGTGCGGCACTGTTAGTGCCCGGCATGGCAAACGCAGGTGATTTCGTTGTCAGCGGAAAAGCTGATTTCGTAAGCGATTATATCTGGCGTGGTATAGACCAAAATTCAGGTTTCTCTATTCAACCTTCTTTGACGTTGGGTTACAAAGGCTTGAGTTTGAATGCATGGGGAAGCCAGACGCTTTCTAAATGGGGCGTGAATGACAATGGTGGCGGCGCAAAGGAATTCGACATCAACTTGTCATATGCCATCAAAGGTTTCTCCGTAACCGTATCGGATTACTGGTGGAGCGGAACCGACATGCCTTATGGGTACTATGAGGATGCTCATTATTTTGAAGGAACTTTAGCTTATAACTTCGGTGAGACTTTCGATAAATTTGCATTGAACATTTCATGGAGTACGATGTTTGCCGGTGGAGATAAGTTCGTGTTGGGCGAAGATCCTACGGACAACAACAAGTTCTCTACTTATGTCAACCTCTCTTATCCGGTTTCATTACCGGCCGACATTACATTAACCCCGGCCTTAGGATTCACTCCTTGGAAGGGTATGTACAACGACAAAGCCGGTGTGACGGATGTTTCCATCAAAGCAAGTAAAGATATCCAAGTAACGGATAAATTTGCAATACCTGTCTTCGTACAGGCTCTTGTTGCCCCGGTCCATGACAGAACCTACCTTTTGGCTGGTTTTAGCTTGGGCTTCTGATTCTATTCGTAGTTTTCTCAGGGTTCCTCACGGAGCCCTGAGTTTTCTCTCTTATATATAAAGGCAAGTATGGACATTGACCTTTTTCTTTGTTTGGATATTACCTGACGCGTTATTGCCAGGTTTTATGGTGAATAGTCGTATTTAGGAATTTATTTGAAGATGAAATTATATATCGTTGCAAACAGATTGCCTGTAAAGGCTGTGCCTCGGCAAGACAGCTATACTTTCGTACGTAGTGAAGGAGGTTTGGCAACGGGGCTCGACTCCTTGCAGATTTCCATGGAGAAACATTGGATCGGCTGGCCGGGAGTTTGTGTCGATAATGCCCGTCAGCAGATAGAAATCCGACAGCATCTGGAGACGATGGATTTTCATCCGATATTTTTGTCGGAAGAACAGTATCACGATTACTACGAAGGATACAGCAATAGTACCATTTGGCCTTTGTGCCATTATTTCTTTTCCCATACTACGGTACGGAAAGAGTATTGGGAGTCTTACCAGAAAGTGAATGCTCTGTTTTGCGATGAGATTTGCAAGCAAGTGGGTTCCGGCGATTGGGTTTGGATACAGGATTATCAGCTTATGCTTCTTCCAGGCATGTTACGGAAGCGGATGCCCAATCTTCACATCGGATATTTCCATCACATTCCGTTTCCCTCATACGAATTATTCCGTATATTGCCCGAGCGGGCGGAATTGTTGAACGGTCTGATGGGAGCGGATTTTATAGGTTTTCACACACACGACTATATGCGCTATTTCATCAATGCCGTAGAACGTGTATTACATATTAAGTTCGATTTGGACGAAGCCCAGACGGACAGCCGCATCGTGCGTGTAAACGCACTGCCGATGGGCATAAACTATGAATTATACAATCATTCGTCTGCCACGCCGAAAGTGTGGAGCGAGATAGAGAAAAAACGTATTCTTTTCCGCAACCACAAGTTGTTGCTGTCCGTAGACCGTTTGGATTATAGCAAAGGCATCCTGCATCGTTTGCAAGGGTTTGAGACTTTTCTCGAACGTCATCCAGAGTACCAAGGAAAGGTGACGTTGGCTATGGTCATTGTGCCTTCTCGCGACCATGTGGAAAGCTATGCAGGGCTGAAAACGAAGATAGACGAGACCATAGGACGGATTAACGGACGTTACTCCGACATCAACTGGACACCGGTCTGTTATTTCTATCATGGTTTTTCATTTGAAGAACTTACGGCCATGTATTTCGTGGCAGACGTGGCCTTGGTTACTCCGTTACGAGACGGTATGAACCTTGTGGCTAAAGAATATGTCGCCACGAAAGTCAACAATCCGGGGGTATTGGTATTGAGTGAGATGGCGGGTGCTGCCGTGGAATTGGCCGATGCCATTCAGATTAATCCCAATGATACGGACCAGATTGCGGATGCCATTTTTACGGCGTTGCAAATGCCATACGAGGAGCAAGCAAAACGTATCAGCAAGATGCAGGCCATACTTTCCGTCCAGACCGTCAACAAATGGGCGGCCGACTTCATGGAAGAATGGAAAAACGTGGTAGACAAAAACCAATACCTGTCGGGGAAGTTGCTTTCCACGAATTTGCTGAAACAGATAAAGGCTTTGTATACTCAGGCTCGGAGCCGTCTCATTTTGTTGGATTATGACGGGACGTTGGTGGGATTCCAAAAGCGTCCGGAAGATGCCGTGCCGACCCCTGAGGTAATACAAGTACTTAAGGATTTGACCTCCGATCCGGCCAATCATGTGGTTATCAACAGCGGTCGCGACCATCAGACATTAGAGAAGTGGTTAGGCGGTCTGCCGGTTTCTTTTGCCGCGGAACACGGGGCCTATT
This sequence comes from Paraprevotella clara YIT 11840, assembly GCF_000233955.1. GTDB lineage: Bacteria > Bacteroidota > Bacteroidia > Bacteroidales > Bacteroidaceae > Paraprevotella > Paraprevotella clara. The sequence continues at coordinate 129,328 of NZ_JH376616.1, read as the reverse complement.
ATAAAGAGAACGGAGAATGGCATCAGACCAGCTACAAACCGGAATGGAGCCAAAGTATCCTGTCTATTCTGAACATGTTTGTGCATAAAACCCCGAAATCGCGTTTGGAAATAAAGGAGACGGCTTTGGCTTGGCATTACCGGGCGGTAGATTCCTGGTTGGGAGAACTGAGGGCACGCCAGTTGGTTCGGGCATTGGTTTCCATTTGTTTGCAACATCGTCTGCAAATCTTGCAGGGAAACAAGGTGGTAGAAATCAAACAGTCTAACTGTACGAAAGGCTCCGAAGTAAAACGATTGTTGCGTAAGGCGCATTATGATTTCATATTGGCTATGGGAGACGACACGACAGACAATGACATGTTTCGTGCCTTGCCGGAGAGTGCCGTTACGGTGAAAATCGGAACGGTGTCGGAAGATGCCCGTTATAACCTGAAATCTCAAACGGATGCTTTGCCGATGTTGCAGGCTTTGGCCACGGGGGCTCCTCTTCGTATCTCCTCGAACGGGAAACAAGGCCGTCAGGATTTAGGTGTGATTTTACATTGGATGAAAAAACTGATTAAACGAAAATAGACATATCATGCAAAATTTGAACTACGGTGTAATCGGGAATTGCTCGACCGCCGCCCTCATATCGGAAAAAGGGGCTATTGAATGGTTGTGTTTTCCGGAATTTGATTCTCCTTCCGTATTTGCGGCCATATTGGACAGGCAAAAAGGAGGCCATTTTGGTTTTAAGGTGACTTCGGATTATAAGGTTACACAATCGTACGTGCCTCATACCAACATTCTGTCTACACATTTCGAGTCGGAAGAAGGAGCCTTCGACGTGGTGGATTTCATGCCTTGCTATCCTACCTCCGATGGAAAGGATTTCTACCGTCCGGCAGAGATTTACAGGTATATCCGTTGGGCGAAAGGCCGTCCCCGTATGAAGGTGGATTATCGTCCGGCTCCCAACTATGCGAGGGGAAAGACTATTTATAACGTGACCTCCCAATACGTCGAAACTTATTCGTCGGTGGAGAATAAGGACCGGCAATATTTGTATTCGTCATTGGACTTGAAGAAAGTTGTGAATCATGATGAAATCACCTTGGAAAAGGATGAGTTTTTTCTGTTTTCTTTCAATGAGAAGGTCATTCCGGTGGATATCGAACGGGAGAAACTGGAATATTGCCGCACTTTGGTGTATTGGCTGAATTGGACAGACCATGCCAAGCGTTACACAAGGTATAACGAGGTAATCGAACGAAGCATGCTTGTATTGAAGCTCATGACCTACCGCAATGGGGCGGTGATGGCGGCCGTGACCACCAGTCTGCCGGAGACTGTAGGGGAGGTGAGAAATTGGGATTACCGTTTCTGTTGGCTGCGTGATGCTTCCATGGCCATCGAGACCTTGTTCAATATCGGCCATGTCAATTCAGCCCGTCGTTTCATGAAGTTCATCCAGTCTACTTTTATCACGACGCACAACTACCAAATCATGTATGGCATTCGTGGCGAGAGGGAACTGACGGAGCTGACACTCGACCATTTGGCTGGTTACAAAGATTCGAAACCGGTGCGCATAGGCAACGATGCTTATCATCAGCGCCAGAATGACTCTTTCGGTTATCTGATGGACCTGATTTACCAGTACTATTGTCTGATGCCCGGAACCTTGGACGAGGTGGAAGACATGTGGGAGATGGTGAAGTGTATCGCCTTGACGGTTTGTGAGAATTGGCGCAAGCCGGATAAAGGTATTTGGGAAATCCGGGGCGAAGCGCAGCAGTTCGTGTCGTCCAAAGTCATGTGTTGGGTGGCATTGGATCGTGCGGCCAAAATAGCCGTATTGCTGAACAAACATGGTTATGGAGAGCAGTGGAATGCCGAAGCTGCGCTGATCAAGGAGGAAGTCTTCACACACGGGTGGAAAGAGGAACTGCAAAGCTTCTCCCAATGTTATGAAAACCAGGCATTGGATTCTTCCTTGTTGTTGATGGAACCATACGGTTTCATCAGTGCGGACGATGTACGTTACCATAAGACGGTACGGGCCGTGAAAGAGGCATTGATGCACAAGGGATTGATGTATCGTTATAACAGTAAAGACGATTTCGGTTTGCCGTCTTCGGCCTTTACGATTTGCACTTTCTGGTTGATTCGGGCTTTGTATGTCATCGGGCAGCGTGAGGAGGCCCGGTGTTTGTTCGAAGAAGTGTTAACCTATGGTAATCATTTGGGATTGTTCAGTGAAGATATTAACTTTGATACGAAAGAACTGTTAGGAAACTTCCCGCAGGCTTATTCCCATCTGGCTTTGGTGAATACGGCCATTTTACTTTCACAAGAGAGTAAACAGTTGAAGCTTAAATAATAAAAGTATATGGAAGAAAACGAAAACGGTAACGCGCAGCGCTTTCTGGAATTGATTCGTCGTTCCCGACGGGGTAAGTTCAAGATTTACATCGGAATGATAGCCGGTGTAGGCAAAACTTACAGGATGTTGTCGGAGGCACATGACTTGTTGAAGAACGGAATAGATGTGCAAATCGGTTATGTGGAGACTCACGGTCGTCCCGGAACGGTGGCCATGCTCGAAGGTTTGCCCGTGATTCCCCGCAAGAAAGTCTTTTATAAAGGAAAGGAAATCGAGGAGATGGATTTGGAGACCATTCTGCAAGTCCATCCCGAGTTGGTCATCGTCGATGAATTGGCGCATACGAATGTGGAGGGTTCTCGCAATACGAAGCGTTGGGAAGACGTGATGGAACTCTTGGATGCCGGCATCAATGTGGTTTCGGCTTTGAACATCCAGCATATCGAAAGTTTGAGCGAGGACGTGAAGAGCATTACGGGAATCAATGTGGCGGAGAGGGTGCCCGACAAAGTATTGCAGGAGGCCGATGAGGTGGTGAACATCGACCTGACGGCCGAAGACTTGATAACGCGCCTGAAAGCCGGGAATATCTATAAAAAGGAGAAAATACAGACCGCCCTCAATAATTTCTTTAAGACAGAGAATATTCTCCAGTTGCGTGAGTTGGCTTTGAAAGAAGTGGCTTTCAGGGTGGAACGCAAGGTAGAAAGCGAGGTGACGCCTTTGGCGCCGGCCCAGACGCGGCGTGAGAAAATCCTGGCTTGCGTGAGCAGCAATGAGCATACGCCGAGGCATATCATACGGAAGGCATACCGGCTGTCCACGCGTTACAGTACTTCTTTTATCGCTTTGCACGTGCAGACTCCCAAGGAAAGCCCGGACCGTATCAAGCTTTCTTCCCAACGTTATTTGCTGAATTATTTCCAGTTGGTAACCGAGTTGGGCGGAAAGGTAGAACAGATGTCTTCACCGAATGTGACCGACGCTATCGTGCAGTTTTGCAAAGAGAATCAGGTGACAACCGTATGTATGGGGCGTCCTGCGTTTGAGATGCCGGAAATGTTTTTTAAAATCGGACGGTACAAGCGTTTCTTGCAACAGTTGTCCGAGATGCGGATTGACTTAATTATTGTAGCATAATAAATCTCATTTAAAGATATGAAATTCGATATGAACATTAAGACCAAACTCACCGTGTCGATCGGTGTCTTGGTGGCCATGATTGTTTTGTTGGTGTCTTTGTCGGTGACGAATCTGCAAATACTGACAGCAACCGAACCGGACAGCCCGGCAGCCGAGCCGGGAATGAACCGTGCATTGACATGGATTATGATTATCGGTGGCATTTGTATTTGCATCGGTTTGTGGATTCTGTTTAAAATTCCCAACTCCATCAATTCTCCCTTTAAAAGTTTAGTGAAAGGTATCCTTGAGATAGCCAATCATAATTATGATGCCAAGTTGGACCTGAGAGGCGACAAGGAACTGGAAGAGGTGTCGAAGAATTTCAATAGGATGGCCAAACGGCTGAAAGATTATCACAACAGTACGATTTCGGACCTCATGGCTTCCAAACGTTATCTGGAAACCATCATCAATTCCATCAATGAACCCATCGTCGGTCTGGACAATGAGCAGATCATTCTTTTTATCAACAATGAAGCGCTGAACATACTGAATTTGAAACGTGAGGACGTCATCCGGAAGTCGGCTCAGGAGATAGCCATGCGCAACGACCTGCTGCGTCGTCTGATTTGCGGAATGTGGGAAGATAAGAAGAAGGAACAGGAGGCACCGAAGTCCAAACGCGAGTCGTTGAAGATTTACGCCGACAACAAGGAGAGCTATTTCCAAGTGAAATATATGGAGATTACGATGCGCGGCAACGACGGAGTGACGATGGAGAAGAGGGGAGATGTAATCATGTTGAAGAACGTGACGGAGTTCCAAGAACTCGACACAGCCAAAACGACTTTCATATCCACCGTATCGCATGAGCTGAAAACCCCGATTTCAGCCATTATGATGAGTCTGCAACTTCTGGAAGACAAGCGTGTGGGAGGACTGAACCCCGAACAGGAGGAACTTTCGAGAAGCATTAAAGAGAACAGTGAGCGGCTGCTCAGTATCACGGGCGAGTTGCTCAATATGACGCAGGTGGAGAGTGGAAAACTGCAACTGAAACCGAAGATTACCAAGCCCATCGAATTGATTGACTATGCTATCAAGGCCAATCGCGTACAGGCTGAGAAATTCGGAATACAAGTGGAAGTGGACTATCCGGAGAAAATCGGGAAGCTCTTTGTCGACAGCGAGAAAATAGCTTGGGTGTTGACCAACCTGTTGAGCAATGCCGTCCGTTATTCGTCCGAGGCCGGTCGTGTGGTCATCGGGGCACGCCAACAGGACGACAACCATATTGCCATGTTTGTACAAGATTTCGGAAAGGGCATAGACCCGCGTTACCACGAAAGTATTTTCGAGCATTATTTCCGTGTGCCGGGTACGAAAGTGCAGGGAACCGGATTGGGTTTGTCCATTTCCCGGGACTTTGTGGAAGCTCACGGAGGAACACTGACGGTAGACAGCGAATTGGGAAAAGGCAGTGTCTTTACCATGGTTTTGCCTTGCTGAGGAAAGAATATGTAGGAGTGGCATCCTTCTTTCAAAAAACGCATGATTTTGCGGCTTTTCGAAGGAAGGATGTTTTTTATTTATAAAGACAAAATGATTTTTCTGTCCGAAAGACATAAGAATCAGGCTTTTTTTGTAAGTTTGCAATATACAAAACAAGGAGGAACAGTTTATGACTACAATGGAATTGAATGCGGAACTTTTCCGCCAGCTCAGTATTATTGCAGAGGACGAATCGTTGATGCGGAAGGCCGTGAAAGCCGTTACGCGCCTCGCCAAACAGAAAGAGACGGAAGAAACAGAATATATCGGCAAAGAGGAAATCCTGAAAGGGATTGATGCGGGACTGAAAGAAATGGTCGAGAGGAAGCATAGTGGAAATAAGGCAAAGACGTTGGAGGAGTTGATCAATGAATTATAAAATCGTATTAGACCGTACTTTCGAGAAAGAAGTGAAGCGGTTGGCCAAACGTTATCCTTCATTGAAATCCGACATCAAGGCTTTGCGTGATGAAATCTTGGCTAATCCTACCGCCGGTACCGACTTGGGAGGAGGTTTGCGCAAAATCCGCATGCGTATCGCTTCTAAAGGAAAGGGAAAGAGCGGCGGGGCAAGGGTCATCACTTTCACGGTGGTAGTGGCTGTCGAAGAAACGGAAATCAACTTGCTTTATATTTACGACAAGGCGGAACGCGAATCGGTGTCGGCTCATGAAATCGAGGCACTGCTTCGCAAAAACGGCTTGTGAGCCGTTTTTTATAAGAACAACATCAGCACCACCTGACTGATTACCACACGCATGAACATCCCCAACGGATAGACCGTGGCGTAACTGACGGAAGCGTCGTTGCCGGGAAAACTGTCGTTCACGTAATTCAAAGCCATGGGGTTGGCCATGCTGCCGCACAACATGCCGCAAGTGGAACCGAAATTCATCCCGCACATCCGCATGGCCACCACGGCCATCAGCAGCACCGGTACCACGGTGATAAGAAATCCGGAACCAATCCATATCGCCCCTTCCGGCCGGACGACGGTCTCGAAGAAATGGGCACCCGCATCGATACCGATACCGGCTAAATAAAGGGACAACCCGATACCGCGCAACATCAGGTTGGCGCTACGGGTCGTATAAGTGCGCATGTGCAGGCGCGGCCCGAAACATCCTACCAATATTCCTACGATAATAGGGCCGCCTGCCAGTCCCATTTTTACCGGACTGCTGATGCCCGGCATGCTGAGCGGCACGGAACCCAATATCAATCCCAGTACGATGCCGATGAAAATGGCGGCCAGATTGGGTTCGCGAAGTGTGGTGACGGAGTTGCCCAATATGCCGGCCACGCGCTTGATGGCCGTTTTTTCGCCCACCACCGTCAGCCGGTCGCCTAATTGCAGGATGAGGTCGGGAGTGGCCAGAATTTGTACGCCGCTACGCAACACGCGGCTGATGTTGATGTCGTAAGTGTTGCGCAGGTGCAACGAACCCAAACGCTTGCCGTTGATTTCAGCTTGGGTCACTACGATATGCTCCGACACTAAGTTTCGGTCTATGCTGTTCCAGTCTATATCTTCCTGATTCCAATCCCGGTTTTCCTGTTCGCCGAACAGCAGGGTCAGGGTAGGCATATCTTTTTCCGTAGTTACCACCAGAATCCGGTCGTTTTCCAACAACTCCGTGCTGCCGGTCGGGATAGTTACCTTTCCGTCTCTCCACAGGCGGGAGATGACGAATTTCGTATGGCTGTAGAGTGCCAAATCCTTAATGGTCTTATGGTAAATGCCCGGATTATGCAACTGGAATGCGGCGATGTACGGATGGTTGTGGTCTTCCGTCTCTTTTTCTTCCATATCCGCCGGGCGAGCAAGTATTTTCCGGATGACCAGAATGGCAAGGATGACTCCCACGACACCGAGCGGATAAGCCACGGCCGCCCCTAAGGCTGCGCTACTGGATGGCTCTCCCATCTGCTTCAAGGTTTGTTGGGCCGCCCCGAGTGCCGGTGTATTCGTGGTGGCTCCGCACAGGACGCCCACCATGTCCGGCAAGGGAATAGACAGGCCATAGCTTAGAAGTACGGTCATGGCCGTTCCGATGAAGATTACTCCGAGGCTCAACAAATTCAGTTTGACCCCTCCGTGCCGCAGGGAACTGAAAAAACCGGGGCCTACCTGCAATCCTAAGGCATAGACGAAAAGCACGAGTCCGAAACTTTCGGCATAGTTGAGCATGTCGGCATCCAATGAAATGCCGAGGTGCCCGGCCAGAATGCCGACGAAGAATACAAAAGTGACTCCCAAGGATATTCCCCACACGTGCATCTTTCCCAACCACAACCCGGCGGCAGTGACCAATGACAATACCACGATGGCCTGTATGGCGCTATGCTCGAAAAACAAACTGTCAATCCATTCCATGCTGCAAAGGTATCACTTTTTGGCCATATAAAGTGCAAGTAGATGGAAAATCAGGATTATTTACCATGAAAAAGTGCCGGAGGAGCCGGTAAAATCAATCTGCGCCAAATAAAAAATCAATCTCAGGCAAACGAAAAATCAATCTCAGGCAACTGATTTTTCGTTCGCCTGAGATTGATTTTTGTCTATTCTTATTTAGTTTATTTATTGTTAGTCAGTGTGTTATGTTTGTACGGAAATAAATGCCATTAGAATATGGAATGTTGTATTTTTTTAGAGATTCTATTTCATGAGGGTTCAAGCTTCTTGGATGGGGATGTCTTGTGTTACGGACATAATAAAGAGAGGCACAACAAACGCTCCTTGTATTTGTTTGTTGTGCCCCTGTATGGATGCTGTCCAATGAGTTTTATTTCACGACATATTTGCGTCCGTCCATTATATATATGCCTTTTTGGGGTCTGTGCATGATACGGCGTCCTTGCAAGTCGAACATTTGGCCTTTTGATGTCGGGGCTGTATCTGTTGTTGTGGAATGGATACCGCTTCCTGAATTCTCAAAGTCCAAACTTAAAAATACCGCGTTTGGGTTGGCATCATTGTATGGCAGGTACGCTTCGTTGGCTTTTAAGACCGGTGTTTCCGGAGGATAAAAACCAATGCCGTTTTCCGTAGTGAAGTCCAATACGTAATATTCGTTTTCCGCAGATGCCTGGTATTGGTCTTTGTAACTTCCTTCAAACAAGTTGACGGATGGCTTTTGTGCGCGTGAGGTGATTTGTAAAGTCACCACATCGGCTCCTTCGCTGTTCATTATCAATGCCCCGTTTCCGCTTTTCAGTTTTCCGTCAGCGACTTCCGTCAGTTTAACAGCCTTATCGTCACTTCCTGTAGCTACATACATCTTGCTGCTTCCGGATGCCTGTACATCAAACGGGAGATACAACGTGGCATAGGATAGTCCGTCTTCCCCGTTTTTCATTTTCACATCAAATTCTGTGGTGGGGGCAATGTACCAGTCGGCATTGTCGTCTGCTTTGTCTGTCTTGACAAAGTTGCCTTTGTCGTCCACGGCCAGATATTGTCCGTCTACCGTGAGGTTCCACCTCCAAAAAGCCGGATGTTCGATTGGGGCATCTTCACCCTTGAAGTTGAGTGTGCCAAGCATGGGGTCGCTTACATTTTGCACGGCCATATAGTATTTATTGGCCGTGCCGCTTTCAATCAGGCGTATTTGTGCACCGGCACTGCAGCGCATGTCCGCTTCAGTCACTAAAGCGGTTTCGTCCTCACCGTTGGCACTGAGTTGCAAGTATTGGCCTGTGCTCCTGTTCCTGAATGTATAATATTGGTTGGAGGCGATTTCATTCACCCCTTTAGGGTCGTAACCCGTTATGTCGCCTCTTACAATCTTATATGTAACCGTTTCGTATTCTTGTTTCAGGTTTGACGGTACGATGAGGTGGAGAGGGTACAGCGTTTCATAAACATAGTCTTGGTTTATGGCTTTTTCCAAACTTACATATTGTTTGGTTTCGAGGATGATGTAGTCCAGATAGGTCGTGAAGTCGGGATATGAACCGTAGCTTGCGCATTCTAAAGCTCCTTTGCCGATGCTTGTCACTAAGGGAGGAATGACAATGGAGCGCAAGCGTGTCCCCTTAAATGCATCATCCCCGATTGTCCTTAGTGAATCAGGCAAACTGACAGATTCTAAAGCGCACGAGAGTGCACCGTTCCCAATAGATGTGACAGTATTGGGTATTTCTATCGATGTCAGTGAGGTGCAGCCGGTAAACATGTTTGCCGGGATGCTTGTCAGCAGGTCGGGCAAAGTGGCCGAAGACAGCTTTCCGCAACCGTTGAAGACACCTGTGCCGATGAAAGTCACGGAAGCAGGCAAGTCTGCTTTCTCCAAGGCTGTGTTGGCAAAGGCTGAATTGCCGATGTAGCTTGTATTTGACGGGATGTTGACGCTTTCCAAACTGACGCAACCGTCGAATGCGTTCGCACCGATACGCCCTATGGCCTCGGGAAGGGTTATTTTCTCGATGTCTTCGCAATATTGGAATATGCCATTGTTGATTGTGGACACCCCGTCGGGGATTTTGATAGTGCTTGGCATATTGAATCCTGCGAAAGCATAATCACCGATGGTTTCCAAAGTTTCTGGCATTTTTCCGTTCATTTCGGTTAAATTATACTCATATGCAGAAGTATGACCTATGTAGAACGCGTAAGCCCCGATTTCTTTCAGGTTGGGTGGAAGCGTGGTCTTCAGCTTTGTGGCTCCGTAAAAAGCCCTTTCACCGATAACCTCTACTGACTGGGGAATTTGGAAATCCTGTAAGTCGGAGCATCCCTCGAATGCGCGTTTGGGAATTTCTTTTAGGGTAGACGGTAGCGTAACCACTTTCAAGTTTTGATTGCCCGCAAAACATCCTTCACCAATTTCTTCCACCGATTCAGGAAGCTCTACACGTTTGAGGTAACCGCAATAAGCGAAAGCTTCCTTGCCGATCCTTTTTAGGGAAGACGGAGTTTCAAAAACGATTTCCAAATCTTGTGCACTTGTAAATGCCTGATCTCCTATTTCTTCAACGGTCGTTGGGACGATAATTGTAGCAAAGAAATAGTGCGTACCAGAGTGAACATATCCTCCTAAGAACTGCGGGCTGATGACAGTGACTGGTTTTCTGTCAATGTATGCCGGTAGTTTTGCTTCCATATATTTTTCCCCTTTAAGACCTGTGGCTTCTACATGGTCGTCATAAATGAGGAACTCCCAAGAGCAACCTGATTCTTCGTCATAATACAAAGAGTCTTTTTGCGCCCAACCAGTGCCCGTTTGTGCCAAGAATAAAAAACAAGTTATTCCTTTGAGAAAGGAAAATAACCTTTGTCCTTTTTTATTTTTCATATTTGTGATGGTTTGATAAGAAAAAGGCGTATAACCGTTCATAGCTTGCCTTCCTATTAGGTTACCGCCAAGTGACCTTACCAACAACAAGCACAGAACGGTTCACGCCTTATGAGCGTGAACCTTCACACTGCTTGTCCTCGTTGGTTGAATGTTTGGCGGTATTCAATAGGAAGAGAACAAGAGCTAAAAGCCCAATGTCAAAAAGTTATAGAACAGGAACGCTTTCCCTTTGTTTTGTTTTACATGGTGAAACTGTTTTTATCATCACAGTCCCACTTGTTGTTAATTCTCTAATGAAAACTATGCCTTTAGCATCGAAAGTTTTCTTTTGCATTTCATTTTACTACTGTCTGTTTCGTATTGATTATAATTTATGTTATATTCATTTGTAATTGTAATGCAAAGATACGATAAAATGTTGTCCGTCGGATAAAAGCGAAAGGATATTTTTGTGATAATTAAAATATTCTTTGCCCTCCTTTTCTATGTACGATAGTTTATTTCTTTAAATCATCTAATAGTTTGTCCAGGGCTTCCGTAGCCGAGCCGTATTGGTCGAGCAGGGCGACGAACCGGCTGCCGATAATGGCGCCGGCGGCATGCTTTTGGGCAGATTCCAAGGTCTGCCGGTTGCTGATACCGAAGCCGATCATACGCGGATGGGTCAGTCCCATTTGGTTTACACGGTCGAAGTAGGCCTGTTTGGTGCGGTCGAACTCTTTTTGTGCACCGGTAGTGGCAGCCGACGATACCATGTAGATAAAACCGTCCGTGTGCCGGTCGATGAGACGGATACGCTCTTCGCTGGTTTCCGGCGTGATGAGCATGATGATTTTCAGCCCGTGGCGGTCGGCTATGGGTTTGAATGTTTCCATATAGTCCCGGAAGGGGAGGTCGGGGATGATGACCCCGTCTATCCCGCAGTCCGCACAGCTTTGGCAAAAGGCTTCGAAACCATAATGGAAGATGGGGTTGAGGTATCCCATCAGTATCAAGGGGATTTCCACGTCTTGCCGGATGTCTTTCAGCTCCTCGAAGAGGCGGTGCAGGCTCATGCCGTTTCGCAGGGCTTTCGTGGCAGCGTCTTGGATGACGGGTCCGTCGGCCATCAGGTCGCTGAAGGGGATGCCGATTTCCAGCATGTCTATGCCTCGTGCGGCCAATGTGCGGATGATGTCAGCCGTACTTCCGGCCGTCGGGTGTCCGGCACAGAAATACAAAGAAAGGATATTCTGTTTCTTCTCGTTGAATAGTTTATTGATTCTGTTCATAATATATTGTATTTTAGTTATCTGATATATTTTATTCACGTAAATCTTTGATGAAATCGGTGAGGAGGCCTACGTCTTTCAGGGCCGGAGCCGTCTCAAAACGCGAGTTTAAGTCCACGCCCGCCCATGCGGGGTGTGAAAAGCTGCGAAGACGGTCCGTACTGTCCGGACCGATGCCTCCGCTCAGGAAGAAGGGCGTATGTCCGTGGTAGTTTTGCAGGACATCCCAGTCGAATGTCCGGCCGCTGCCGCCGGCCGTGGGGCAACGCGTGTCGAATAGGAAAAAGTCGCAATCCGCTTCGTAATCTTCGGTATGCGGGAACGGTTCGTCGAGAGCCACGCCGAAGGCTTTGATGATTTGCAGGGCACGGCCGGATTTCAGCCCCTCTTCTTTTATGCTTCGGCAGAACTCCGGTGTCTCATGCCCGTGTAGTTGCACGAGGTCGAGGCGGAAGGTTTTGAGCCGTTCCTGTACATACCCGATTTCCGGGTTGACGAAAACGCCTACGCGACGGCAAGTCTCCGGCAGATAGTCGGGGAGGCGGCTTACGTGGCGGCGGGAGCCCTCCCAGCAGATGAACCCCATCATGTCCGGCGTGAGGGCTTCCACTTGGCGGACGTTGTCCGCGTCGCGCATGCCGCATACTTTAATTAGGAGTGGTTTCATCGTTCTACGCTTTGAATGAATGTTTTCAAGGCCGCCCCGGGGGCAGGTTGCCGCATGAAGGCTTCGCCCATCAGGAAACCGCGAAAGCCGGCATCCCGTAACCGACGGACTGTGTCCGGTTCTGAAATTCCGCTTTCCGACACCCAAAGGAGGTCGTCCGGCAAGAGAGAGGCGATACGGAAGGAATTTTCCACGTCAGTGTGGAACGTCCCGAGATGGCGGTTGTTCACGCCCAACATGTCCGGACGTTCGGCAAGGTAGTCCAATTCCTTTTCCGTGTGTATCTCCAACAGCACTTCCAGTCCTAATTCATGGGCTTTCCGGGTCAAGCGTTCATAATCGGGGCGCGTCAAGGCAGCGGCAATCAGTAGCACGGCATCCGCTCCGGCTTGGCAAGCCTGGTAGAGTTGGTATTCATCAATGATGAACTCTTTGCGCAGGATGGGGGTGTCCGTCATCGGACGTGCTTGCCGTATGTAGTCCAAACAGCCGCCGAAATACTTTCCGTCGGTCAGTATGGAGAGGGCTGCGGCTCCGGCTGCGGCATAGGCGGCCGGAATGACGTCCGCCCGTCCTTCTTCTTTAATCCACCCTTTGGAAGGGGATTTCCGTTTGAATTCCGCGATGATGCCGGAACGCGAGGCTGCCAGACTCTCGCGCATGGAGCGGTGCTTCCGTGCGTCGGTCATGTATGCCGGGACTTTGCCGTGGCGGGCAGTCCCGTCATGGGCGTTTCTCCATCTGCCTTCTACGAGGGCGAAGAGCTGTTCGGGAGGTAACTCAGCTTTCTCCCGTTCCACTTCCTTGCGTTTGTATGCCAATATTTCTTCTAATATGTCTTTCATAAGTTTTTATTGTTAAGTTCCACGTATGTTTTCAGGCAAGCCAGGGCACGTCCGCTTTCCAGCGATTCGCGGGCGATAGCGAGGCATTCGGCGATGTCCTTGTCCCGTTCGATGACTTTGATGGCAAAGGCCGCATTGGCCAATACCACGTTTTTTCGGCTTTCCGTGCAGCGGTTTTCGAGTACGCTGTCGAAAATTTCCGCAGCCTCGTCTGGGGTTGTACCACCGTAGAGTTCTTCCGGGCGGACGGTCGGCAGACCGAGGTCGGCAGGCCGGAAGATTTTCTCCATGGTGTTGGTCTTGACTTTGAAATTACCCGTCAGCGAGATTTCGTCATATCCGTCTATGCTGTTCACGATACCGTAACCGATACCCAACTTCTCATACACGCTGCTGTACAGCCGCATTTGGTTCAGGTTGGCCACGCCTAATAATTGATAGGCCGGGCGGCAAGGATTGACCAGCGGACCGAGAAGGTTGAAACAGGTCGGTATCTGAAGCATTTTGCGTACGGGGGCCACGGCTTTCATTCCGTGGGCGAACAGCGGGGCATGCAGGTAGGCAAAGTTGCACGCCTCCATGCTGCGGCGTAACAGGTTGCTGTCGGCCGTGAACCGCACGCCATGATGCTCTATGACATTGCTCGCTCCCGAAGTCGAGGTGGCGGCGTAATTGCCGTGTTTGGCTACTTTGTAACCGGCTCCTGCCACTACGAAACAGGCGCAGGTGGAGATGTTGAATGTGTTTTTATTGTCACCGCCTGTCCCCACGATGTCAATGACTCGGTAAGGGGAGAAATCCACGGGCTGGCCGGTTTCTATAAGCCCGTCGCGCAGGCCGAGCATTTCGTCCACCTTGATGCCCCGCATAATCAGTCCGGTGAGCAAGGCGCTGATTTGCACGTCGTTGTATTCCCCGTCTGCAATATGACGGACGATCTGGCAGGTCTGTTCCCGGGTCAGCACCTCGCCGTTTGTAATTTTTGTGAGTATTTGTTTCATGCTTGTGATGTATTTAAGTTTTATTGGTATGTGGTTTGCAAGGGAATGGGTATAAAAAAGGAGACCTGCCGTAAGTACGACAGGCCTCCATGTCTTCACATTGGTATGTGGTTGATGATACATATAAGGCTATCTCCTCACGACTTTTCAGGTCTTGAGTTACGCCACCACCAATATGTATTTTTATTTAAGAACATTGTCTGGTTTGTTTCTTGTTTTGTTTTATGGTTGCAAATATACAGAGAATTTCTTTGTATGCAAACAAAATCACAGTTTTTTCGGATGAAAAGATGAATTTTATGCGTGTGGGGCATTAATCATTGGCTTTTTCTTTTTGTCCAGTTCCTAACTTTTCCTTCACGGTTCTCCAGAACATCCGCTCTATTTTCTCATTTTCCAAAGGGTTTCCTACTACCAACACCTCGTTGTTTTCGTCCAAAAGGAAAGTGTGCAACATGGGATTGGAGGGCAGTTGGGGGTTGGCCCTTTTGTCTTGCTGGAAGACACTTTGCAAACCATCTTTGGCTCAATCGTGTTACTTCAAATGGAAAACGAACAATGCGGCATCACAAGAGTCCTTTTGAGGCTTCCACTTGTCATAGTCATTGGTAAGTATGTAGCCTATCAGACCATTGGAGGATTGCCATCGGGGTGCAAACGGTATGACCTCTGTCGTGTCTGCATACCCTTGGTGTTGTCTTCCATTTTTCATGTTGTAGAATGAGTAATAAGTTTTCCCTGAGTGGTAAAAGTTATTTATTATATGGTGGTCTACAATGAAAAAGCCGGTGTTGAAGGCTCTTTCGGATTCCGTGATGTCATAACTTGATTTCACATTGTCTTTGGCGGTATTTCTACCGAAATCTGTTCGGAATGCCGGTTTTGGTCCTCCGGAAGTCCAACGGTATATTTCATTGGAAAACGGAGGGAAGATGTAAACCTCCCCGTTTTTATCCCGGACAAAAGAGGTTTCATTGTAAATCATGTCCAAACTCATTTTGGATGGCAAATAGCTTTGTTGTACTTCCCCCAGATTGTTGGTATGCACAATGCGATGCAACTTCTCAGTCGCTAACAAGTTCAGGAAAAGGAAGCCGTCTTTGACTTTTATGAAATCCATGGCAGGGAATCCATAGCGGAATGACGACTTGTAATTGAGGACTGCATCATAGGCCAATATGCTTTTTGTGTCAAAGTCCATTAAGAACAAAAGGCTATCTCCCAAAGTCATGGCCCAGGCAGAAACGTATTCTCCGTTTCCATGTCCCACGTTCCGGATGCGTTTGACGAAATCGCCTGAAGGGAATTTGAAAGCCCATACGGTATTGGCTCTGTCCAACACATACACCATGGAGTCTGAAATGCATACGGTTTTGATGTCTCCCATGAAATTACCGCAGGTGTTTAAAGCAATGGTGTCGATACTTGATATGACGGCAGGACGCGGAATGACTTTATTCTCGTAATCCTTGATGTGGATGGTAAGTAAGTCCTTTTCGTTCGCGTCTTGCTGGTTCTTGCACCCCATCAAGTTTAATATGTACAGGGCGCAAAGTGTTATTGCTATGAAATAATGCTTTAAGTTCATTGTGGGTAACATTCTTGGGATTCAATGTCGTTTGTTTTTTTGTTTTATTCTATAAATAGTCAGTCGTACATATGTATACTTGTGCCAAATATATGTAGTAATAAGTAAACTACAAATATTTGGCACATGAAATAAATGGAAACATGTCGTAAAACATCATTTATGGACACAAGGTGTGCCCGAGGAAGTTTTCCACGATGGCTCGTCCATTCGGGGTGAGTACGGATTCCGGATGGAACTGTATGCCGTGGATGTCGTATTCGCGGTGGCGCAGCGCCATGATTTGTCCTTCTGGGCTGACCGCTGTCACTTCGAGACAGGAAGGCAGACCGTCGTCCGACACTACCCACGAATGGTAACGTCCCACGGGGAATTGCTTGGGGATGCCTTGAAAAATATAGTCTTTTTCCGTTTGGAAACAAGGAGTCTGTACGCCGTGGAACACATCGGACAGGTTGACGAGCTGTGCACCAAAAGCCTGGCCGATGGCTTGATGTCCGAGGCATACGCCAAGTATCGGCTTTCGTCCGGCATAAGTATGGATGACGTCTAATAGCAGTCCGGCTTCTTCCGGAATGCCGGGGCCCGGACTTAAAATGATTTTGTCGTATGCCTCAATATCTTTCAAGTCGAATGCGTCATTACGCAGCACCGTAGTATCCGTGCCGGTTTCACGTATCAGATGATATAAATTGTAGGTAAAAGAATCGTAATTATCAATGATGACTGCTTTCATAATTCTGAATGTATGCGGAAAGCTTCACAAGCGTTCTGCCATTTGGATGGCATGGCGCAAAGCTCCCAGTTTGTTATTGACTTCCTGTAACTCGTAATCTTCGTCGCTCTTGGCCACAATGCCTCCTCCGGCTTGAAACCATAACTCGTTGTTACGGCTTACAAACGTACGGATGGTGATGGCCTGGTTCAGGGAACCGTCCAATCCGATGAACCCGATGCAACCGCCGTATGCTCCTCGGTTGTGCGGCTCCAGTTCACTGATAAGTTGCATGGCACGGACCTTGGGTGCGCCGGAGAGCGTACCGGCCGGGAAGGTGTCGATGAACGTCTTGACAGGGTCGGCTTCGTCATCCAACGTACCGCTTACACGGCTCACCAAATGGATGACATGGCTGTAATATTGCATGTCTTTGTAGAAGTCCATTTTCACGTCGTGGCAGTTCCGGCTCAGGTCGTTCCGCGCCAGGTCTACCAACATGACGTGTTCGGCGTTTTCTTTCGGGTCGTTTTTCAGGTAGTTTGCATTTTGTGCATCCGTATCGGCGTTGCCGGTACGTTTTGTCGTGCCTGCAATCGGGTCGATATAAGCGTGGCGTCCTTCTATGCGGCAATGTGTTTCGGGTGAGGAACCGAAAATGCGGAATCCCCCGAAGTCGAAATAAAACAGGTAGGGGCTGGGATTGATGCTGCGCAGGGCGCGGTAGAGCTTGAAGTCGTCTCCTTCATACCGTTGTACGAAACGGCGGCTCAATACGATTTGGAACACGTCGCCCCGTAAGCAGTGGGCAATGCCTTGGCGGATGTTGGCTTTATGTTCATCGTCCGTGAGCGTGCTGAAGGTTTCACCAACAGGACGGAAATCGTAGGTGGCAAAGTTGTGGTTTCGGATGACGCGTTCCAGTTCGTCGAGAGTATCCGGTTCATGATTTTCCACCAATTCGATTAACGTCATGGTATTGTTGAAGTGGTCGAAAGCAATGACATATTTATATAAGATGTAAAGGATGTCCGGTGCGTCGTTCTTTTCCTGCATGCAATCTTTTATTTCTATGTGTTCGAAATACCGGACCGCATTGAAGGACGTGTAACCATAGAGGCCGCAAAACTCCTGTTTGTCGCCTGTCACGGTGAAGCGTGATAAAAAGTCGTTGAAGGCTTGTTCGGCCGGATAGTTTTCATTGATTTCGCGGGATTCCTGCGTACCGTCCGGATATTGGGCGGTCACGGTGCCATGGCTGATGTCGATGCTGGCTATCGGGTTCAGGGCGATGAACGAACGGCTGTTGTCATGGCTATGGTAATCGGAACTCTCCATCAGGGCACTTTGTGGATAAAGGTCGCGCACTTTCAAATAGGTGCTGACCGGTGTATAGAGGTCGCCGAGGATTTGTCGGCAAGCCGTGCTGTAATGAAATGTATTCATAGAGTTTCTTATGGATTTGTATGAGATGCCTTATTATTCTAAATTCTCGTCGTAGCGGTGGGCCAGATAGGTGTCTAAGTCTTTGTCACCCCGTCCGCTGACCGTCAGCACGACCACATCCTCTTTCCTGAATTTCATTCGTGGGAGCATGCCGAGTGCGTGTGCCGATTCCAAGGCCGGAATAATACCCTCCAGGCGGGTGAGTTCGTATGCGGCCCGTAAAGCTTCGTCGTCGTTGACAGCCATGACTGTGGCCCGGTGCTCTTGTGCCAAGTTGGCATGTAACGGGCCGATACCTGGATAATCCAAACCGGCAGAGATGGAATAGGGTTCGATGATTTGCCCGTCTTCGTCCTGTATGACCAACGTGCGGCTTCCATGGATGATGCCTAATGAACCGCAATGTATCGTGGCTGCGGTCTCTCCGCTGTCGATACCGTGGCCTCCGGCCTCGCCGAGGTATATTTTAACCCGTTCGTCGTCGATGTAGTGGTAGATGGTACCGGCGGCGTTCGACCCTCCACCGACACAAGCCATCAGGTAGTCCGGATAATTGCGTCCTTCTTTTTCCAAGAGCTGTTCCTTGATTTCACGGCTGATGACGCTTTGCAAGCGGGCCACCATGTCGGGATAGGGGTGTGGCCCTACGGTGGAACCGATGATGTAGAAGGTGTCTTGCGGATGACAGCACCAGTCGCGGATGGCCTCATTCGTGGCATCTTTCAATGTTTTGTTACCACTTTCTACCGGATAAACCTCGGCACCCAACATTTTCATGCGTTCTACGTTGACGTGTTGCCTTGCCACGTCCGTCGCTCCCATGTAGACTCGGCAAGGCATGTTCATCAGGGCGCAGACCGTAGCGGTGGCCACACCGTGTTGCCCGGCACCGGTCTCGGCAATGATACGCGTTTTGCCCATTTTCCGTGCTAAAAGGATTTGTCCGATGGCATTATTGATTTTGTGAGCGCCGGTGTGGTTGAGGTCTTCCCGTTTCAAGTAGAGTTTACAACCGTATTTTTCGCTCAGTCTCCGTGCATGGTAGAGAGGCGAGGGGCGGCCTACATAATCTTTCAGCAGCGCATGGTATTCTTTGCGGAATGCTTCGCTCTCAAGGATGGGAAGATATGCCTTACGCAAATCTTCTACGGTTTTATACAGAATCTCGGGGACGTATGCGCCGCCGAAATTACCGTAATAGCCTTCTTCATTTACATGATAAGTTTTCATCTTCATTTGTATTTTGGTTCGTTTGTTTGTTCTTGGGAAAAAGGGTATAAAAAAGAGACCTGCCGTAAGTACGACAGGCCTCCATGTTTCTTTTAGGGTAAATGTAGATAATACATATAAGGCTTGCTCCTCACGACTTTTCCGGTCTTGAGTTGCGCCACCACCAATATGTATTTTTATTTGAGAACATTATTGCTTTAGTCTTTTAAATTCTTGTTTTCGCTTGCAAATATATGTAGAATCCCTGAACTGGCAAATAAAATCACAGTTTTTTTCGTTTAGAGATAAAAAATAGTTGGAACGGGATACGTTGGAAGCATTGCTTTTTGTCGGGAGACATTCCAAGCAGACTGATAATTTTGCAGATGGGAATGGTTATTCTTCCACCGTGAAATCGTATGCTTTGACATCTCCGTATTGGTTGACGGGCTTTTGAGAAAGATCCACCAATATGTATTCCCCGGGGAAGAGCGGTGTGAGCGGTGTTACGGCAAAGCCTAATCCCGGAAGGTTCTCAATGTTGAAAAGCCCTAATTCCACACGGGTATAGTCGCAGTCTTTAAATTCAGAGGCCGGCAAATAGCGGAAGCCTCGTCTTTCTTTCAGTCGAATCAAGGCGTAGTCGTTCAAATCCTGCGTTTTGGGATAAATGGCAAATTTAGGTTGGCGACCGGTGGTTTGCCTTGCCTGCGCCCCCGAGAAGTATCTTTTTATTTTTCGCCCTACATTGATGCCTTGTATGTCCCAACCTTTTTTAAGTTCGGTCTGGCTGGTTATGACGTTCATCGGGAAAATAGAGTCTCCTACGAATATGAATACCGTTGGGTCGGGTTGTTTCATTTGTGCTTGTACTTGCAAGAACAATCCGAGGAACAGGAAGAATGTGGCTATTCTCATTTTACGATCATGTTTAATTTATATGCAAAGGTAGGGATATAATAAAAGAAACGGTGAGAAAGTTATTTATTTTCTTTGAATATATCCGAAAAAGTATTAATTTTGTTTTTGACTCAGCCTGTCCATGAGGGACTGGCGGGCATTTTATGGGAAAAGGGCGTTTACGGACGTAATCTTTAGGTCTCAAATCTCGCAAATTTGAATCCATCCTGAAAGATTAGGCAACGGGAAACGTCCACGTTGGTTGTATTGTATTCACTCGGGGAAAATTCTCCCGGTTTATATGATATGTCATGGCGTGGGCTGGCTGCGTTGCCTATCCTGAGGGATGGGGGCAATGCGAGAGCCTGAGACCATGGGATAGGCGAAAGTACCTCCCTACGCCTTTTTCATGTTCAACCTTCTAAAAGAGAAAGAATATATCCGTTTGGGGAGAACGGAAATCTAAGTGGTATGAAAACAAAAAGACAAAGAATTGGGCTTGGGGCGTACTTGACGGCCTGTATGGTTGTGCTACTTTGTGCGGCGTGCGGAGGAGGCGATAAAAAGGCGATGGACTGCATTCCGGTGAAGTCGGGTGAGAAGTGGGGATACGTGGACAGCGAAGGGAAGTGGCTCATCAACCCGCAGTTTGAGAGTGCGGATGCGTTCCACGAAGGTTGGGCAGTCGTTCAACGTGAAAACGGGGAATATGGTTTTACGGATACTGACGGTAAAATCATGAATGATGCGTGGTACAAAGGGGCTACCCGTTTTTCTGGCGGGAAAGCGTGGGTCGTAGCCGAGAACACGGCTCCTATATTGATAGACACGAAAGGAAACAAGCTTTCCGAAGCAAGAGAAGCGGTGCGCGTGTATTCCTATACGGAAGGTTTGGCCATGGCTTCGGTGAAAGACGAGAAGACGGGGCGCACGCTTTACGGTTATCTCGACGGCAAAGGAAAATGGGCCATAAAGCCGCAGTTTGAGAGTGTGGGCGCGTTCTCGGAGGGCAGGGCGGCCGTGGCGCGGACGAACGAAGAGAAAAATAGGATGGAACACGGATACATCGACAAAAGCGGTGCGTTGGTGATTCCTTACCAGTTTGCATACGCAAGGCACTTCGAGAAGAATGGCAAGGCCGTGGTCTCCATCAACGGGGACAACGGATGGGTGGACGGAGTGATAGACCGGGACGGACATTATCTCATCACACCGCAATTCGGCAGTCTGATGCAGGACGGGGATGAACTGACGTGTAGCTTTTCCGGGACGGAACTCTACGGGCGTTGCAATCAGGATGGTAAAATCATAGTGAATCCCCAGTTTAAAAACCTCACCCTTTTCTTTGACGGGAATTTGGCTCCGGCATCATTGGACGGAAAGAAAGTCGGTTACGTGGACAGGATCGGGCACTTTGTCATCAATCCGCAGTTCGACTATGCCAGTCCCTTTGCCGGTGGGATAGCCATTGTGCGGGTGGGCGACAAATTCGGGTTTATAGACACGGACGGCAAGTACAAGGCGAACCCGCAATTCGACGGAGTAGACCCTTCCGTGATAGAGGTTTATTACGGCATTCCGGGGGTAGACCATGTGGAGAGCGATTTCTTCGACGCGTCCTACATCGCGGGCAAACTCAAAGATGCGGTGAAGGACGGCGGCATGAACGGTTACACGCTTGGCATGACGGTGGGCGACATTATGACGAAGGCCGGGTTGGACGAAGATAGGGTCAGCCGTAGCGAATCCGGCACGACTCGGCTGTTTTATGATCCTTCGTGGCTTACTACGGCAAGTTTACGACTGGAGATGAAGGGCGATTTCTTCGATTCCGTCTCTGACGGATGGTGGGGATATGTGAAGGTGATAGACAAGAAACGCCGTCCCACGAGCTTTGTGTGTACGGTAGCCATCAGCGACTATGGGAAGAAAAACAAGCAGCCCTTGCTGTTCGAGGCCGTCAAAAAAGCTTTCGGTACGGAAGGGAAAAACAAGGTAACCCGGGATGGCTGCACCTATGAATTGAGTTCGGACAATGAAGGTATTCACATTATAATCAGGAAATGACCATGAAAACTTTGAGAATAAGGACAAGGCTGTGCCTGACGTTTTTGATGTGCATACTGTTTGTGGGAAAGGGCGTGGCGCAGGAAGAAGGAGAGAACCTCCCCATGTCGTTCGTCTATCCGGAAGCTTATTCCGAATTGATAGGATATGACACGAAAAACTTCGACTTGAATATGGGACTCGCAGATTGCCTTTTGAAGAACTATGAGGACGCTGTACCCAAACTCCAGCGGGCTGCCAAGCAAGGCGAAGGCTTAGCCATGGCCGTGCTTGGCGACTTGTACGCCCACGGGCGCGGCGTGAAAGCCGACCGCCGGATAGCCATGAACATGTTCGCCAAGGGCATACAGGCCAAGTGTCCGTTGGCACACTGCTATCGCGGCGAAATGTACCAAAGGGAAGGAAAGGGAGAAGAAGCGATGGCCGAATACCAGAAAGCCTTCCAAATGGATTCCGATTGCATGTATGCTCTATGGCTGACAACGGTTTATCATTGGAAATCGGGACAATATGAAATGTCGGTGTACGGGATGGACTTGATTTACAATAACGGTGTGGATGCTATGGCAGGTACATTGGGCATGATATACGCCGAAGGTAAAGTGGTGCCGGTGGATTACGGCAAGGCTTTCGATTACCTTACGAAGGATGAGGCCAAGTATACCGAATCCGAACTTTTGACGCTTGCCGAACTGTATTATTACGGGCGGGGTACGGGGGAAGACGATGTGAAGAAGATGCAGAGGAGCAGCAAATACAACACCTATTATTATAAGAATGGGGAAAGCGGACGTGCAAGCATCACCGATGCCCTCATTATCTTGGATCGCCTTGTGGTCAAGGGGTACGAGCCTGCCAAAGATTTGTATCACACGGTCAAAGCCGAATATGACGAGCGGGAGCGGTTGTCGAATGTGGTGGAACCACCGATGTTGACCGACGAGGGCAAGCGTTATCTTCAACGGAATCCGCGCCCCCGCCGACCGGCCATTGCCACGGCGGGCTATGGTGAAATAATCGTGACAGCGAGGATTTCGTCTTCGGGACAGGTGACGAATGTAGGTTTGAAGAAGCGTGTCCTCCAACATCTGGATGAGGCCGCCCTTGCGTTTGTGCGTAGAATGCCGCCCATGAAGCCCGGTACGAAAGGCGGTTTTGCCACGGACATGAACGTGAACATCGGTATCACTTTCTTCCCCTCTTATTCGGTGAGCATGAAAGGCTATTCATTGGTACGGTAGATTTATAAGTGGGGACTTTAATGTGTGTTGGCGTAACCAAGCGAAAATATTCGGTTAGTTTCTTCGGTTCTAACCGAATATTTTCCCTTGGAAGCGCATTTTTTTCCCGGAAAGCAGTCTGCCGTATGATAAATCTCTGTAACTTTAACCTTTGGGAGCGTGGCCGTGATGGTTTGAATCCTTGTCGACGCGATGGGGTTGGCACGTTTGCCACAATGTTTCCTTTATTCGGATAAACAAATTTATGTGGAGCTGATGTGAGATATGAAGACGAAAATATTTTTGGGGATGCTTCTTGTTGGTGTCGTCCCGCTTCGGGCGCAAGATTATTATGTGGTTACGAAAGAGAATATCGATGTGTACCAATATCCGGCTGCGGGTGAGGTGGTCGGGAAGGTTGGTACTATGAATAGTTTCACGGCATGGGAGACAGGTGACGGATGGATGGAGTTTAAGACCCCGATTGTCTCGGGGTGCGTGCCTGCAAAGTATCTACGGAAAACGGCTCATGGGGAATTTTCACGTGCCATGTTGGGCGATTATATCGGCAAGGCACCGGCTCCCGTGTCTTATTCCACGGCCACGTTGTCCGAAAAGGAGGGATATGTGGTATTGCAACTTACTGATTTTGTCGAGCCGGACAGCCAAGGCGGTCAAGGCAGTCAGGCGAGTTATGTGTATGTCGGCGTGCCCCGTAACAATGGTATCACGTTCACGCACAGCCTTTATCCATACGTCAGCAATGAATCACTTGCTTTACAGGTGGAAGGAAGCCGTCCGTTGAGGGAGCCGTACGAGTTTGTGGTGGCCGAAGGAGGCGTGCTGCGTGCTTACGACCGCCTGCTTGAGGTGCAGCAAAGTCTGCACCGTGAGGATGTGCCTGTGGCCGAGCGGAATCTTTTCCAACTCCGGGGGAATGTCAAGGAAGTGGGATATGTGCGTGCATATAGGGAGGATTTCCTGAAAACCATGGACAAAGACACAAATGGTTCCCATCCGTTGCGCAATATGTTCAAGTCATTGTATTTCTCGCCGGACGGCAATCTGGCTGTTTATGAGAATTACGACGGGAACATGAAACTCATAGAGAAATACATATTTGCCTCGGACGGTAGCGATGTCTTGGCGGAAGGTGAACGGAATGGACAGCCTTTCCGTGCTGCCTACACACGTAAGGAGGGGAAATTCGGCATCACTTATCGGGGAAGCTATGAGGACGGAGAAAGCGGACACGGCCTTATAGAGTGTGATTATGCCTTGAACATGAACGGCGTTCCCTTCAATATTACCCATAGCCGGAACGCACCTCTTTTCGTGGATTTCGGGGATGGCGAAAGGTATGACATAACCTATCGTTACAGGCAAGACGGATCGCTTCCTTCGGCCATGAGTTTCAGGTTCGGTTACGGTGGTAAAAGTTGGGAATACAAGGACGCGGAAATCAAGGAAGTGAAAACCGACAGTTGCGGCAACTGGACGGAACGCGTGGTGTTTGTCAACGGTGTGCTCTTTTTCAAAGAAAAGCAAACCATTACGTATTACTGACCATCCGTTCCGTTTTCTCCTTTTTCCAGAAACTTAATAAAGTGTGATGTCTCCCCCGTCCGAACCGGCATATTTCTTTAACAACTCCTGCATGTACTCTGCGCAGGCCAGCACTTGTTCGCGGTTGCCGTCGTATCCGTTGACCAATGCCAACAGGTGGGTGGTGGACAGGGTGAGTTTCGTGCGTTCATGGTCGCTCGTGGGGGTGCCGATTCCGCCTTGGTTGTCGCGGTAAACCGGCAGTCCGGTGATGTTCAACGGGCCTCTCCCGATGCCTTCGTAAGCTTCCCCTTCGCGCCCGATGCCCAAAACAAGCGTGTCGCCGACTATTTTCCCGGCATCGAATCCGCCGATGGAGTAACCGTAGGCAATGGAAGCCAGATTGATTAAATCCACAGCCGTGTCTATTTGGTATAAGTCCAATCCCCGCAGCATGCGGCGCACCAAGGCTTCCGACGAAGGGCGGTAACGGCTCGGGTCTTTTCCACAGCGTTTATAAACGGAGCGGGTGGCTTGTATAGGAGGCATTTCCTTAATGGACTCCGTGGTGTATTTTCTGCAATAATCGGTTTGGAACGCCTTGATTTCCTCCCATAGCGGAGCGGAGTAGGGCGTATTGGTGATATGTGCTTCCAAGGCTGCACCTACAAACTCCGGACATACCGTCCGGATATCTTCCGAAACTAAAATATTCGTCATCTGTTTGTCTTTTTGATATACAGGATTTTATTCGGGCAAGATTGCCGCCGGAGCTTTTTTGCCGAGGATGGAAGAATAACCGAATGCCGGTTTGCGGGGTAGGCGGAGGGAAGCCGGACTCTCCGGAGTTTCCGGTTCTTCGGGTTCGCTGACGTTTTCCGCATCCGACGGTACGCCGCCGGCCATCCATTGCAGTGCATTTTTCAGGAGAAGTTCGTTCGGATCACCCAGTTCATACCATGGATAATAGTTGAGTTCGGATATGATATACTCAGGGGTGAAGCCGTTGGCGTAGTCCGACTGCCCTTCTTTGTTGAGCACGGTGGAGGTTACCGGATACATGACGAAGCCGTATGGACTGTCGATACGTGTCATCGCCACATTTTTACCCAAGGTTTTTGTGCCCAAAAGGTTGACTGTCATGTAAGGGCGCAGGCAGTTCACCATCATTTCCGATGCCGAAGCGGTGTACAATCCCGAAATGATGAAAAGCCGGTTCAGGTTCAGATTATAATTCGCGTATTCCGTGAGAAAGTTCAGGCTGTAGTTCGAGTCTTGCCGTTTGTCGTTGAATTCAAAACGGGCGAATTCCTGTCCCAGACTGCCGGCAGGAGCCAGCAAAGAGGCCAAAAGCTGTGCGCAAGTCACCTGTCCGCCTTGGTTGTACCGCAGGTCCAGGATAAAATCGGTCACTCCTTGTTGTTTGAACCATTGGAATATTTGCAGCATTTGTTCCAGATAGGATGCGTCGCCGTCGTTTATGCCTGCCTTGAATTCATTATATACCAGATAACCGGTTTTCCTTCCGTCCTGCTCGATGACCTTGTAAAGGAAGAGGGGATTGTTTTCCATGTGGACGGCAGCCGGAAGTGTAAGTTCTGTCGCTTCATCGTCCCAAACCAATTCACCGGTCTCCTCGTCGGCCGAAAGGGTGGAAACCGTGAGTACCGTTCCACTCCCGTTTTCCAGAAGGCCGGTATTTTTACTGCTGACATTGTTTCCGTTGACTTTTGTGATAAAGTCGCCCCGTTGCAGTCCGATTGCGGCAGCCGGAGATTGGGGCAACACTTGCAACACGCGTGCCACTTGTCTGGAACTTCCCGTCGGGTCGTCGGTCAATACGAAATCGAAACCGTAAGTTACGGTTTGAATGGCGTTGCGGAGCTTTATACCCGTGGCTGCATCCGTCTCCGTGGGTACTTCTATATAAGAATATTTGTCCTGCGAAGCCAGAAGCTTCGGGAAAAACTCTTCGGCGGGAGAGAAGTAATCTTCCGTTTCCAGTTGGGGGATTTCCCGGTAGTAAAGGTATATTTCCCGCATTTGCGCTTCAATCCAATTATCCACTTCCGTCTTGGCCAGAAACTCATACGTACGGTCTTCGCCGCACGAAAGAAATGCGAAAGCCATGACAGCCCATACAGGGATAAAATAAAAACTTCTTTTCATATTATGGGTCGATTTGGTTGCAAAAATAGGAGATTCCCGGCATATAACCATTAGGAAAGCCGTTTTATTTCTGTTTTGCCTCCGTTTGCAGTGGTCAGAAACGCCAGTACAACTGGATTTCTCCGGTGTTGTAATGTTGGTCTCCGACGTATGTTTTGTCTTCCACGAAACCGTAAAGGGCCTGTATCTTCAGGTTTTTATAGAAATAGTAGTTTACGGCCACGTTGTAGATGCTTTTCCGGCTTGCATTGTCCTTCCGGTCGCGATAGACATCCCATTTGCCGTATATTTTGCATCTTGAGGTGACGGGGGCTCCCACTGTGGCATACCAGCCGTCTGCCTTGTCCTTTCCGCTGACGCTCGTCGTCCCGTCGTCAGCCACATGGTAGTCCGAAATCTTGTGTCCCTGGCTGGTTACGTATTCCCCGCGCACGGTCCAGCGCGATTCGTATTTCACGCCGAAAGCCATACGGTTGCGGTCTACGGTGATTTTCCTACCGTTGACATCCTTGCTGTATTCCCCGGCCCATCCGAAAGCACCGATGCACAAGTCCTTTATGGGCGAGAGCCAAAGTCCGCCGATGAGGTCTTTGTTGTCATTACGGTCAGCGTGGTTCACCCCTTGACCATTGTACACTCCTAATTGGTAATGCAGCCAGTTGTGACCGTCGTCGGGAGATTTGAACAAATCGCCTTGCACTTGAAGTCCCAAGTCGCGTCCGTTGCAGGAATGTTCCCCTACGCGGTCGTTCATGCCTGCCAGCATCGTCGTAGCCTGGGAGTATGCCCCGAAACCTATATCCCAAGGATTCATGGGATTCTCGAAGGTGAAGCCACGTTTGAACTGGCCGAACTTTACTTTGACGAAAGAGTATTTTTCCCATTCCGCCCAAGCGTCCAATACGCGAGGCCCTTTCTCCGCACTGCTTCCGGATACGCCGTTCATTTCCATTTGAAGCCCGTATTTGAAATCCCAGACTTTGCCGTTGACGTATGCCCGGATGAGGCGGATGTCGAAGGTGGAATGCGATTCGTTTTTATTATCCAAATCCTGGTCGTTGAATGCAGCCTTACCGATGACGTAGCCGCCGAATGTCGTGTTTTGCTTGATATCTTGCCACCATTTGCCTTTATTTCCTTCAGCATGGTTTGCCCATGCCATCCAGGCACCGGCTATAAAAAGAAATACCTTTTTCATCGTACGTTTTATTTTCCGGCTGCAAAGTTAACTCAAAAATACTTATAATATTCCGGGACAACAGCTTTTTTCGCCCCCTTCCTGAAACCTGCCGGATTTTGTGCGCCAAACGAAAAATCAATCTCAGCCAAACGATTTTTCATTCGGCTGAGATTGATTTTCGTTTGTGCGGAGATTTTTTCTAGAGATTCAAGTCTCTCTCTTTCAGTGTTATAAAGAATTGCAAAGTGATTTCTGTCGGATTGTAACATAATCTTAACATGAATGACACACACCTTACATCTCGCGTCTGTAATTTTGCACCCAAAGAATTATCAACACATATTTTTAACTTTATGGAAATTGTTTATTTTAGTTTTATCGTGTTCCTGTTCATGCTGGCCGTTTTCGACTTGGTGGTCGGTGTGAGTAATGATGCCGTGAACTTTCTGAACTCGGCTATCGGAGCGAAGGTCGCACGCTTTCGCACCATCTTGATTATCGCATCGATCGGGGTGTTTGTGGGAGCTACGATGAGTAACGGTATGATGGACATTGCGCGGCATGGGATTTTCCAACCGCAGATGTTCAGTTTCAACGACTTGCTTTGTATTTTCCTGGCAGTCATGGTGACGGATGTGGTATTGCTGGATGTCTTCAACACGTTGGGAATGCCTACGTCTACCACCGTCTCTATGGTTTTTGAATTGTTGGGCGGTACGTTCATCCTTTCGTTGTTGAAAATAGCCACGGACGAGACCGGGCTTTTGGGCTTTGCCGATCTGTTGAATACGGACAAGGCCCTTTCTGTGATTTTGGGTATATTCCTTTCCGTGGCAGTGGCTTTTATCTTCGGAACGGTGGTACAATGGTTGTCCCGTTTGATTTTTACGTTTAACTATACTTCCAAGTTGAAATGGAAAATAGGGCTTTTCGGGGGGATTGCCACCACGTGTATCCTTTATTTTGCTTTACTGAAAGGATTGAAGGACAGTTCGTTCATGACTCCGGAATATAACGCATGGATAAAAGAAAATACGATGTATCTGGTGGGCGGGTGTTTCGTGGTAAGCACCGTCTTGATGCAGGTGTTCCATTGGTGCAAAATCAATGTATTCAAGATTGTAATTTTTATGGGTACTTTTGCCTTGGCTTTGGCTTTTGCCGGAAACGACCTGGTGAATTTCGTCGGTGTGCCGTTGGCTGCTTATTCGGCTTATCAGGATTTTGCCGCAAACGGTGCCGGGCAGGCCGATACTTTTATGATGAGTTCGCTGAATGAAAGTGCCAAAACACCGTTTATTTTCCTGTTTCTTTCCGGTGTGGTGATGGTCTATGCCTTGGCTACGTCGAAAAAGGCGCAGAATGTGGTGAAGACTTCCGTGGATTTGTCGCGTCAAGACGAAGGCGAAGAGATGTTCGGTTCTTCACGCGTGGCGCGCAGCATCGTGAGAGGGGCGAACAATGTGAACGAGTTCTTTTCCAAATATACCCCAAAACCTTTGGTGCGATGGATTGACGCCCGTTTTAACAAAGATGAGGCTATTTTGGCTCAGGGAGCGGCATTCGACTTGGTGCGTGCTTCTATCAACCTCGTGCTTTCCGGTCTGCTGATAGCATTGGGGACATCGTTGAAATTACCTCTTTCTACCACCTACGTGACTTTCATCGTGGCCATGGGGTCTTCTTTGGCCGACCGTGCATGGTCGCGCGAAAGCGCGGTGTTCCGCATCACGGGCGTGCTGAACGTCATCGGCGGATGGTTCCTTACGGCCGGTATTGCTTTCTCAGCCTGTGCGTTGGTCACGATTGCTATGTATTACGGTGGTGCGGTGGTGATGGCCTTGTTTGTCTTTGTGGCCGTGTTCATCCTGATTAAAAGTAACTTCTCAACAAAACGGAAGGACGAGACCGATTACGAGGAACAACTCTTTAAGGGTATTATGAATGCGAAAGACAAGGCGGAATGCTGGGACTTGCTGAAGAAGCATGTTTGCGCCACCCAGCAGGAGATGCTGGATTTCGTTTGGAAGACGTATGAAGATGTGGTCAACGGATTCGTAGACGAAGACTTGAAGACGTTGCGCCGTGCGGTGAAACGTATAGACGCTGAGAAATCGCGCCGTAAAAAACTGCGCCAAAGGGAATTGGTGGGCATGCGCCGCATCGACAAGCGGATTTCTTTGGAAAAGAACACATGGTTCCATTTGGCTTCCAACAGCGGAGAGCAAATGCTTTATTGCCTGAAACGTATGTCCGAGCCTTGCAAGGAGCATGTGGACAATAATTTCAATCCGCTTTCGAGAGAGTGCATAGAGGAGATTCTGCCGGTCAAGAAAAAGATAGTGGATTACCTGATGCGGAGCGAACGTATCGTGGAAGACCGGGACTATGAGCATATCGACGCGTTGCTGGTCGAAGAAGAGGCTTACAAGCAGCAGCTTTCCGAGATGCGCCGGGCGCAGGAAGACCGCATACAGATGGATTTGTCGCAAGGCTTGAAAGTTTCTTTGGTTTATCTGAACCTGTTGCAGGAGACGCAAGAGTTGCTCAGTGACTTGAGGCATTATTTGCGTGCATTCAAGCGTTTCCAGCAATAACCTGCCTTGAAAAGTTTTCTAACCGGATTTTTATTTATAAAATTCCGGTTAGAAGCTTTTATTATTTATCATATTTATTCTATATTTGTCGTATCGCATTTTAATGAATCGCGTATGGAACCCAAAAAGTCGATAGACGTCATTCCGCGTGACGTAAGTTGGATGTATTTTAACTACAGAATCCTTCAAGAAGCCCAGAACACATCGGTTCCCTTATTGGAACGCTTGGGTTTTATGGGGATATATAGCAATAATCTGGATGAGTTTTTCCGTGTCCGGATGGCTACGCTGACGCGTATTGCCGAGAGCGACGTGAAGCAAATGAAGTCCCAGATAGAAGAAGCCCGTCATACCATCAAGGTCATCAACAAGTTGAATAACCGGTATAATAAAGAGTTTGGACATGTTGTCGGGCAGTTGACAAAAGAGTTGGAAAAAGAGAAAATTCGTCTTGTCAATGAAAAACAGTTGAACGAGGCGCAGCAGTCTTTTATCCGCCAGTATTTCCGGAACAGTCTGGCCGGATTTACCAATCCGATATGGCTGTCGCAGGCAGAGCGGTTGGCTAATGAATCCGACGATACGATTTATTTGGCCGTGAAACTGACCCGTTGGTATGACGAAGCTAAAAAGCCTAAGAAAGAATATGCGCTTATCAGGGTTCCGGTGGAGAAGTTCGGTCGTTTTCTCGAACTTCCGGTGGAAGACGATACGCATTATATCATGTATATTGATGATGTGATAAGGTATTGCCTGCCTATGATATTTGTCAGCGTGGACTATGATCATTTCGAAGCTTATTCTTTCAAGTTCACGAAGGATGCGGAGATGGAATTGGATAATGAGTCGGATGCCGGGACATTGCAGCGGGTGCAGCGTGCGGTGAAAAGCCGTAAGAACGGTCAGCCCCTGAGGATTGTTTTCGATGCTTCCATGCCGAAGGATTTATACCGCAAGATTATGCTGAACCTGTCGCTCGACAAATTCGATACGACCTTGTCCGGCGGACGTTACCAGAACCATAAAGACCTGATGAAGTTTCCGGATTGCGGCCGTGGCGATTTGAAATATCCGGCATGGAAACCGTTGCTTTTACCGGAGTTTGCCGGTGCACGAAGCATGTTGGACCTGATTCGTGAAGAAGACCGTTTCCTGCATGTGCCTTATCATTCTTTCGACCATTATATCCAGTTGCTGTGCGAGGCCGCAATTTCCCCACGTGTCAAATCTATCAAGACTACTCTTTACCGTTTGGCTAAAGACAGTAAGGTCGTGGAAGCTCTGATTGCTGCGGCTAAAAACGGGAAGAAAGTGACGGTGGTAATCGAGCTGTTGGC
The DNA here is from genome assembly GCF_000233955.1 of Paraprevotella clara YIT 11840. GTDB lineage: Bacteria > Bacteroidota > Bacteroidia > Bacteroidales > Bacteroidaceae > Paraprevotella > Paraprevotella clara. Next base: position 97,225 of record NZ_JH376616.1, on the reverse strand, counting down.
GCGTTTCGACGAATCCAGCAATATAAAATGGAGCAAGCGTATGAAAGATGCGGGCATCAACGTCATTTTCGGTGTGGAGGGGCTGAAGGTACATTCCAAACTGTTATGGGTGGAGATGAGTGGCGGACGCGACATTGCCTGCATCGGAACCGGGAACTTTCACGAAGGAAACGCCCGAATCTATACGGACTGCATGTTGATGACGGCCGCCCCTGCTATTGTAAAGGATGTGGCGAATGTGTTCCGTTTCATAGAAAAACCTTTTCTTCCTGTGAAGTTCAAAGAATTGCTGGTTTCGCCGAATATCATGAAAAAGAATATTCTGGCTATGATACAGACGGAAATCAAAAATAAAAAGCAAGGAAAGGAAGCTTATATAAAGGTTAAAATCAACCATATCACGGATGAAGATGTCGTGAGGAAACTGTATGATGCGTCTGCAGCCGGAGTGGAGGTCGATTTGCTCGTGAGAGGGAATTGTGCGTTAGTGACAGGAATACAAGGGAAAAGCGACCATATCCGTATTCACGGAATCATAGACCGTTATCTGGAACATAGCCGGATTCTCATTTTCTGCAACGGAGGGGACGAACGGTATTTTATAGGGAGTGCCGACTGGATGCCCCGTAATCTGGACCATCGGATAGAAGTGATGGCTCCGGTTTACAATCCGGCCGTTCGTGCCGAATTGAAGCGGATTGTGGAATGGGGCATGATGGACAACCGGAAAGGGCGTATCGTAGACGGGACGGGGCATAATATGTTTTACGAGGGAACAGAGGGTGCGGAAGCATTCCGCTCACAGGAACGGTTATATGATTATTACGCCAAGCAAGTGGCGGAAAAGCAAAACGATAAAAGTAACGAATGACTATGATGGAAGGAATGAATTTTGCGGCTATCGACATCGGTACGAATGCCGCCCGGTTATTGATTAAGAACATCGATCATAATCCTTTGGGAGAAACAAAGTTCAGGAAAGTGTTGTTCATCCGTTATCCTTTGCGTCTGGGAATGGATGTGTTCTCGAAGGGTAAGATCGGGAAAGAGCGTGCCGAAATGATGATGCGCATGATCAAGGGGTTCAAGCAGATGATGCGTATGTACGATGTGGTGGATTATCGGGCGTGCGCTACGAGCGCCATGCGCGACGCTAAGAACGGCAAGGCCTTGATCAAGAAGATAGAAAAGAAGACGGGGATACGCATTGATTTAATCGAAGGGAAAGAAGAAGCCGGTATCCTGTATGGAAACCATATAGAGAAACTTCCCAATAAGGAAGGAACCTTTATGTATGTAGATGTGGGGGGAGGAAGTACGGAAATCACTTTGATACACCAAGGCCGGTTGGTGGGTTCCATGAGCTATAACATCGGTACGATCCGGTTGTTGAACCGTGCGGTAAAAGATGGGATTGTAGACGGGCTTAAAGCGGATATGGCAGGTATGTATGCCAATTACGGACCTATTAATATTATAGGTAGCGGGGGCAACATCAATAAATTGTTCCGTTTGGCGGAAGAAAAAAGTAAGAAAGAACTTAAATTGCCGATTACGTCCTTACGTAGTTTGCATAACGACCTGCAACCGCTGTCGGTAGAAGAGCGTATGGATCGTTTCGGGCTGAAACCGGACCGGGCTGATGTGATCGTTCCGGCGGCAGAAATATTCCTGATTATTGCCGACTGCATTCATTCGGACTACGTGTATGTACCTACCATAGGTTTGGCGGACGGCATCATCGGAGAACTTTATGCTAAGGCTATGCAAGATGAGAAAGAGCGTTTGAGTCGGAGCCGTTTTTATCTGAATGCCGAGGCACAGGGACTCCTCAATGCAGAAACAGTGGAGTCCGATGAATGAAGTATTCTTGTGGGGCTTGTGAATTTCTGTGAAAGAAAAAAAGTCTATGATGAAAGAATCATAAAAAAGTTTTGTACTTTTGCCCTACAAATGAAGATTTTATGAGATTACTGCATATTTTGGGGCTTTTGACGCTGTCTGCACAAATTTATGCTGTCCCCGCCCGTTTTCATGTATTCCGTGCTCAAATGAGTGACGGTACGTTTCAGAATATCCGTTTTTGCGGTGACGAATATCGAAGTTATTATGTGAATGAGGAGGGCTTTTTGGTAGAAAAGGAGGAAACCGGGCGTTTTCGTGTAACTTCATTGCGGCTACGGGATAAAGAGAAAACAGCGACCGTACGTGCTATGAGGGCAAGCTCCCAGGATAGGGTGGCGATAAAGCCATTGGGAAGTCCTCGGATACCGGTCATACTGGTAAACTTCAGCGATGAAAAGCTCACGGTAGCGGAAACGGCAAAGGGAATAGCCGATTATTATGATAAGTATTGCAACGGGACGAGAGACGGCATCTTGTACACGGGGGCTGGCAGCAGAGGGGCTGTACGCGATTACTTTGCCCAACAAAGCGACAGTCTGTTTCTTCCGGAGTTTGAAGTGATCGGCCCGGTGACATTGGACAAGCCGATGGCTTATTATGGAGAAAATTCGCCATCGGGTGCCAAAGATATTCGTTTTTCAGAATTTTGCAGCGAGGCTTTGGAACAGGCCACGACTTTGGTTTCTGATTTTAAAACGCGGTTCGATAATGATGGAAACGGCACTGTGGATTTGGCCTTTTTCATATATGCCGGTTTACCGGAATCGGATCCCGGAGTGACGGAAGATGCCATTTGGCCGAAAGAGATGATCCGCCCGATGACGATTAATGGGGTTACGGTGTCCGTGACAGCGTGTTGCAGTGAACTTTCAAAAGGCAGTTCGGGCAATCAGCCTTCGGGTATCGGTACAATGTGCCATGAAGTGTCTCATGCTTTAGGCTTGCCGGACGAATATGATACGAACTATACCGCATTGGGCATGTCATATTGGTCGTTGATGGATTCCGGTAATTATTGCGACAATGGAAAGACACCTTGTGGTTTGACTGCATACGAACGCGACTTGTTGGGTTGGCGTCCGCTGACGGTGTTGGAACATAGTACTACGGTCAGATTACGTCCGTTGGAAGCGGGTGGGGTAGGCTATAAAGTCGTCAATGAGGCAAATCCGGATGAGTATTACGTATTGGAGAACCGTCAGCACGTGGGTTGGGACAATGGATTGATGAAGTTGGGACATGGAATGTTGGTGGTGCATGTCGACTATGATGAGACGGCATGGAAGAACAATATGCTGAATACGAATGCCACACATCAACGTATGAGTTTCATTCCGGCCAATAACCGCTATGTAGGTCCGTACAATGCAGAAAGTTCGGCTGATTTGCTGAACGCATTGGGAGGACAACCTTATCCCGGAACGGAGGGAAATACAGCCCTGACAAATGAGACTACACCGGCATCACTTGTTTTCACAGGAACGTGGATGAACAAACCTATTACCCAAATCCGGGAGTTGGAGAACGGGGACATCGTATTGAAGTATATGCCTAAGGGCCGGTTGAAGGCTCCGGTAGTGGAAACGGCTGTGGAGGTGGCTTCAAATAGCTTTAAATTCAGTTGGAGTCCTTCGGAGAACGCTACGTTTTATACTGTGAAAGTGTACGGAATTTCCGGTGATGGGCAGTGGACCGAGCATCCGGTATTCGTTGCCGACTCTCTTAGTGAAACCTGTTGCACAGTCCGGTTGGACGATACCGGATATCAGTCGTATGCCTATGGCGTTTCGGCATTGGACGATGAATACGAAGATTCGGAGTTTTCCGGTTACGGCTATGTCCAATTACCTGCGGATGCCGTACGGCAAGTGAGTGCGGAAGGTGGAGCCAGTGTAGAGGTCTATTCTCTGCACGGCGTGTTGCTTGCCCGTTCACGGGAAGAAATGCTTAACCTTAATCCGGGCATATACATCCTGCGTACGGAGGGTAAGGCCGTCAAGATAGTTGTTAAATGAAAACCGATAAAATAAAGCAAAATGAAAAAATTGAGTTTGAAATGGATTGTAGTTTGTTGCGGTCTGTTGTTTACCACGACTGCATCTGCGCAGTTGGGTAACTTGTTGAAGAATGTGTTGGGGGGTAATAAGGGGACGGAAACCCAACAAACCGAAACAGAAGAGAAGGGTAATGTCTTGGGATCTATATTCCAGAATCTGATTGGGACAGCCAAAGTGGAAAATTCGAGTTTGAAAGGAGACTGGACGTATGAAAGCCCGGCTGTGGTGTTCGAATCCTCTAACCTCTTGAAGAAAGCCGGGGGAAGCCTGATGACGAATACTGCGGAGAAAACGTTGCAGAAGTATCTCGCTAAAATCGGTTTCGAGGAAGGCAAAGTTGATATTTCGTTCGACGGAGATAGTACATATACCATGACCATCGGGTCACGGAATTCAACGGGAACTTATACTGTCCAAGACAATGAAATAACCTTGAAGCGCAAAGGATTGTTGAGCCGTCCGGTCACAGCAAACCTTGCGTTGAAGGGCAACGAGATGCAAATCACTTTCAAGGCGGATAAATTGCTCGACTTCTTGACGAATATAACGACAATGACCGGTAATAGTACACTGAACATGATCGGTAATATTGCCAGCGGATACGATGGCATGCAATTAGGATTCCAATTCAAGAAGAAGTAATCCGGTTTGTTACAGAAAAACAGGAAGAGACTTTAAATAAGGCTTTTCCTGTTTTTTTGTAGATTCTATCGTTGGAGGTTGAATGTCAAGTTGCGTGGTATTTTGACCAGTTTCTTGTTTACGACCTTTTTGATAACCGTCCCCCCTTGCTGTTCCAACAAGTATGTGGAATCGTTTTCTACCGTCAGTTTGACTTCTTGTGTTTCCGAACCCAAATCATTGGACAGCCTGAATGTGGCGGTTTTCTCATTTTCAATCTTGGAAGAAGTAATCATCCATATACCGTACACGTTTCCGTTCATATATCCGTTCATGGGACCGAACATTTCCATTCCCGGTACATTGATGCTTTCTTCATACAAGTCCAAATGAAGATAAATTTTGTTTTCACGGTCGTAAAGCGTGCATTTAAATGGAGAACGGGCTGTAGTGAGACCCGTACATAAACCAATGAGACAAGTAACGATATATTTTTTCATCATACGTGTAACTTTTATTTAAAGGTAAATCATGTTCGTCAGTATGCCAAACGGTTTAATGTTTTTTTTGAATATACTCTTTCTATCCCTTGTGTTTGCAAACAACTCTCTATGATTATAAAATATTTTTAATGAAATGTGTTTAATAACAGGCCATTTCCTTTCGGGATTACTGTAAATTTCGTACCTTTGCCTTTGTTTTATAAAAGGTTAGAAATGAGTAGAGAAGTGTATGTTCCTAATTTTATTTTTGAGTCGAGTTGGGAGGTTTGTAATAAGGTAGGCGGTATTTATACGGTATTATCCACTCGGGCAAAGACATTACAAGATAAATTGAAAGATCACATCATGTTTATCGGTCCGGATGTGTGGAAAGAGAAAGAGAACCCGCTTTTCGAAGAAGATGCAAGCTTGTTGAAATCTTGGAGAGATACGGCTGAAAATGAAAATTTGCACGTACGAATAGGCCGGTGGAATGTTCCGGGGCACCCCATTGCGGTTTTGGTGGATTTCCAACCTTACTTTGCTATAAAAAACGATATATATACCCGCTTATGGGAAGACTACGGAGTAGATTCGCTTCACGCTTATGGCGACTACGATGAAGCGTCTATGTTTTCTTATGCAGCCGGACTGGTCGTCGAAAGCTATTATAATCATGTTTTAAAGGGGCAATGTGAACATGTCGTTTATCAGGCTCACGAGTGGATGACAGGCTTGGGGGCTTTGTATATTCAGAAGCATGTTCCGGAGGTTGCCACTATATTTACGACACATGCTACGACCATCGGACGTTCCATTGCCGGGAACCATAAACCGCTTTATGAATATTTGTTCGCATACAATGGGAATCAGATGGCACAGGAGCTGAATGTACAGTCCAAGCATTCCATTGAGCGCGAAACAGCTCATCATGTGGACTGTTTTACCACTGTGAGCGAGGTGACGAACCGGGAGTGTGCGGAATTATTGGACAAACCGGCCGATGTGGTCCTGATGAATGGTTTTGAAAAGGATTTCGTTCCGTCGAAAGCTCAGTTTGCCCGTAAGCGCCGAGAGGCTCGTCGTAAGTTGCGTGAAGTGGCAGGTGCATTGTTGGGTACGGAATTCGATGACGATGTGATGATTATTTCGACCAGCGGGCGGTATGAGTTTCGCAATAAGGGTATTGACTTGTATATGGAAGCCATGAACCGTTCTTTGAGGAATAAGGATTTAACGCGTAAAGTGCTGGCTTTTGTACAGGTTCCCGGATGGGTTTGTTGTCCCCGTGAGGATTTAAAGGAAAGGCTTGCTTCAGGAAAGACCTGTGACACGCCGTTGGAATGGCCCTTATTGACCCATTGGCTACATGAGATGTCCCATGACCAGGTCATTGATTACATGAAACGATACAACATGTGGAATCTGCCGGACGATAAGGTAAAGGTGATATTCGTTCCTTGTTACTTAGATGGAGCAGACGGTATTTTTAATATGCATTACTATGATTTGTTGATTGGAATGGATCTCACCGTCTATGCTTCTTATTATGAGCCGTGGGGGTACACGCCATTGGAAAGTGTGGCTTTCCACGTACCGTGCATTACAACCAATCTGTCCGGTTTCGGATTATGGGTAAATCAGTTGTTGGGAAAAGATGGAGAACTGACCGATGGCGTACAAGTCGTACGGCGGACGGATTATAATTCTTCCGAAGTGGCAGACGCTATTAAAGATGCCGTGACAGCTTATGCTGCTTTCACACCGCAAGAAGCGGAAAAGATACGCCATAAAGCTGCCGACATATCGGAACATGCTTTGTGGAAGCATTTTATCCGATACTATTATCAAGCTTACGATATCGCTTTGCATAAAGCGAAGCAACGTAGGGGAAAATAAACATGAATATTGCAAATATATTTTATAAATTTAATTTGAGAGTCTATGAAAATTAAAGCAAGTTGTTCTAATGGAGCAAATTGGAAACAAGTGGATGTAAAGTCAAGGATTCCCAAAGAGCTGGATAAACTCGAAGAGTTAGCTCGTAATATGTGGTGGGCGTGGAACCATGATGCTCGCGTGCTGTTCCGCAGTTTGGATGAAGACTTGTTTGACGAAGTGGGACAAAATCCGGTGTTGCTGCTGGAACGTCTCAGCTATGAGAAGATGGAGGAATTGTCGAAAGACAGTTCGGTCGTACGTAAAATGAACGACGTATATGCCGCATTCCGTGAATACATGGACGTAGAGCCGGACAAGACACGTCCGTCTGTAGCTTATTTCTGTATGGAGTACGGTCTGAATCACGTGTTGAAGATATATTCCGGTGGTTTGGGAGTATTGGCCGGCGATTATCTGAAAGAGGCTTCCGATAGCAACGTAGATATGTGTGCAGTCGGTTTCCTTTATCGTTATGGTTATTTTACGCAGACTTTGTCCATGGATGGACAGCAGATTGCAAATTACGAAGCACAGAATTTCGGTAGCCTGCCGATTGAACGTCAACTGGATGCCGATGGCAACCCGATGATTGTAGAAGTACCTTATTTGAATTATAAGGTATACGCTTCCGTATGGAGAGTGAATGTAGGACGTATTAAATTGTATCTTTTGGATACCGATAACAATATGAATTCTGAATTCGACCGGCCTATAACCCATGCCCTCTACGGCGGCGATTGGGAGAACCGTCTGAAACAGGAGATACTATTGGGTATCGGTGGCGTACTTACGTTGAAGAAACTGGGTATTCATAAGGATATATACCACTGTAATGAAGGCCATGCCGCTTTGTGTAACATCCAACGCTTATTGGATTATGTACAGGAAGGACTTTCTTTCAATCAGGCATTGGAATTGGTTCGTGCCTCTTCTCTTTATACGGTGCATACTCCGGTTCCAGCCGGTCACGACTATTTCGACGAGGGATTGTTCAGCAAGTATATGAGCGGTTATGCGTCGGTTTTGGGCATTTCGTGGGATGAGTTGATTGGTATGGGACGTCAGAATCCTGATGACCATTCGGAACGTTTTTGTATGTCGACTTTTGCATGTAACACATGCCAAGAAGTGAACGGCGTAAGTTGGCTTCATGGAAAAGTGTCTCAACAGATGTTTGCTAATATATGGAAAGGCTATTTCCCGGAAGAAAGCCATGTAGGTTACGTAACTAACGGTGTGCACTTCCCCACGTGGGCTTCGACATCATGGCAAAGACTTTACCGGAAGCATTTCGACAAAGACTTCATGAAGGACCAAAGTAACGAAAGCATTTGGGAAGCTATTTTTGACGTCTCGGATGAGGAGATTTGGAAAACCCGTATGGAGTTGAAGACGAAACTGATCCACTATATCCGTGAAAAGTTCCGTGATAGCTGGTTGAAGAATCAGGGAGATCCCTCACGTGTGATTTCTTTGATGGACAAAATCAATCCCAATGCCTTGCTGATAGGTTTCGGACGTCGTTTTGCCACATACAAGAGAGCGCATTTGCTTTTCACCGACCTCGACCGCCTGGCCAAGATTGTGAATAATCCGCACTATCCTGTTCAGTTCCTCTATACCGGTAAGGCTCATCCTGCCGATGGAGCGGGACAGGGATTGATTAAAAAGATTTATGAAATCTCGCAGCGGCCTGAATTCTTGGGTAAAATCATATTCCTGGAGAACTATGACATGCAGTTGGCGCGTCGTTTAGTAAGTGGTGTCGATATCTGGATGAACACCCCGACGCGTCCGTTGGAGGCCAGTGGAACATCGGGTGAAAAAGCTTTGATGAACGGTGTGCTGAACTTGTCTGTGCTCGACGGATGGTGGCTCGAAGGCTATCGTGAGGGTGCCGGATGGGCTTTGACAGAGAAACGTACGTATGACAATCAAGCCTATCAGGATCAGTTGGATGCGGCAACTATCTATAGCTTGTTGGAAAACGAGATTCTGCCATTGTACTATGCGCGCAACAGCAAGGGATATTCTGCCGGATGGGTTAAGACCATCAAGAACTCAATAGCCCACATTGCTCCCCATTATACGATGAAGCGGCAGTTGGACGACTATTATTCGAAGTTCTACAATAAAGAAGCTGCCCGCTTTAAGGTTTTGGCTGCCGACAACTATGCCAAGGCAAAGGAAATTGCGGCATGGAAAGAAACCGTAGCCTCTAAGTGGGATCAGATAGAAGTCGTATCGGCTGACAAGTGTGACGAATTAATAAACGGAACGATTGAAAGCGGGAAGGATTATACGATTCGTATCGTGATAGACGAAAAAGGGTTGGATGATGCTATTGGAGTAGAACTGGTTACTTTGCACACAGATGCAGATGGTAAAGATCATATTTATTCGGTAGAACCGTTGGAGGTAGTGAAGAGAGAGGGTGACCTGTTTACTTTCGAGGTGGTTCATTCCATCAATAATGCCGGAAGTTTCAAGGTGGCATACCGTATGTTCCCGAAAAATAAGGACCTGCCTCACCGTCAGGACTTCTGCTATGTGAAATGGTTTAATTGATAGGTTCTGAAAAAGGACTTGTCCCAATAAACGAATCCCGGATGTCTACGTCATACGAACACGTCGTGCATCCGGGATTTTTCTTTAAAATCTTCCTACCCAGGATTTTTGCAAAAATATCCTTCATCTTTCAGGTTATACTGTAAGCCTTTCATAATATTGGTATTACAGGCTGAAGGATGTTTCAGGAACCCTTCAGCTACGTTTCATTTCGTTTGGCGCAGAATGAAAAATCGTTCGCTTGAGATTGAAAAATCATTTGGCTGAGAACTTTTTATCGCTCTCTGCAATGAAAGAAGCCTGAAAGATACTCTTTCTATCTTTCATCTTGTAATATATTGTATGATAGTGCGTTATCCGATAATATGAAAGATGAAAGAGTTTTTTGTAAACCCTTTGGGGAATACATCCTGTTACCCCCGAAAAGAACGTGTTCCGGAAAAACTTCGGAAAGACAAGCATTGTATCGATCCAATTTTCTGTACGGTAAAAGTTTTCTTGTCATAAAAAAAGTATTAACTTTGCACATAATATAAATCGTATAGCCTATGTAGCAAGACAGAATACAGACATATAGATAAAAAGCGTTAGCTTTATTCTTGTTTTTTCAAAATCGCCAAATTTTAGAAATAGCTATCAAGAGTAAAAGTTGATGCTCACGCCTCAGGCGTGGGCTTTTACTTGTTTGATAGCAATGGTGTTTGGCGATACCTGAAAAGACAGACAAAGTGAAGAGTCCACGCTTTTTTATTGTCTTCCTTCCGTTTTGGACTCATGCCCTTATCCTGTGTAGGGCAATGGTGTTTATTCATCACATTATTAATTAAATTCATAAGAAAATGAAGCAATTTTATTTGATATGTATGCTGCTACTGGTCTCTTTGGCTACTTTCGGACGGGATGTTACGGTTCATGTGACCGACCAACGGGGAGCTGTGGTAAGTGGGTTGTCGGTGCAGTTCGACAACGAAAGCTTTGATACTGATGCCAATGGTGATTTTGTAATAAAAGGGTTGGGAAGTTCGGGTACCTATTCGTTCCGGTATTATAAAGACTATAATTATGAGACAGTGCGTTTTTCTTGGGATGGTATATCCTCTGCCGTTAATGTGAGTTTGGACGGTTATTATGTGACGTTCCAACTGGTGGGGCTTTCAGATGAGGAAGTCGCGCAGGTAAAAGGCAGTGATTTGAAAGTCTCTACAAAGGGCAGCTCTGGCGCTACGTATAAAACAATGGGAGATGATGGAATCCTTTCTTTTTGGTGGGATGCTCCTGCCATATCCTGGGAGTTTAACACCAAGGTATTCGGTGATTGTAGTGGAGAGGTCAACTTGGAAGAAGAGAAAGGCATTGTGCCTATCGCCCCGAAAAACGGAAAATACAAAGTGTCTTTAGGGAATATCAAGGGGCACGGTGGAGCTGCGGTGGAGCATGCTACAATTGACGGAATTGCGGCTGAGAAGTTCATTGCCGTTTACCGTACTCCGGGATATTACACCATGGAGTTCATGGCGCCGGGTTACTTTCCCTATAGCGTAGCCTATCAGGTCGTCAATAAAGACGTGACCGTGGATATTGATTTGAGCCAAAGCCGTGCGCTGAGATTCCTGTTTACGGATCGTGACGGGTCGGCCATGGAGAATTTGTCCGTAAATTTGCGTTCGGCAGACAATCCTCGTTTAGATGTTGACCTTGCCACTGATGCAAGCGGTTTTTGCGAAATTTACGTCATGCCCGGTGATTATGACTATGATCCCGATTATGAGAAGCCGTTTTATCCTCCGGAGACAAAGAGTATTCAGGTTTTGGATGAAGATGTTGTAGAAGATGTGAATCTGGTCGGTACGACACTGCTGACAGTCAGGCTGAAAAACACAAAGGAAATAGGTACTTCTAATGCAAAACGTATATTGTCGCGTTCCTCACGATTACACTACAATGGCGGGGGATGGGATGCATTTCCAAGAAGTGGCACAGAAGATGGCGATGATATTGTATATGGCGTTCTTATAGAAAAGGAATATACCAATGCAAGCATGTCCCTTCTATTTAGTAATACAACGAAGGACATCCTCGGCGTACAGGAAGACAATATTGTTTTGGACGGAAAAGACGTGAATTTTGAATATGATTTCGGCACATACCTTACGGCCAAGTTGACTGCTCCCGACGGTTATTTGTTCCGTGGAGAAGCCGAAATAGACGGAGTGGAGGTATCGTTGGACAAGGAGGCGGTTCATGACGTGCTCATGCCGTCGGGTGAGCACCATTGGGTCGTTGGACTGCAAACGGCAGATGGGCAGCAGGCTTTGCCTTTTGGCAAAGAACAATCGTTTAACTTGGAGGAGGATGAAGCCCCAATCGTATATGCTTTTAATGAAGACGATTATTATGGAATCAAGTTTTTCGTGAAGGATGAGAACGGTCGCCCGGCCAATGGCTTTCCCGTAACACTGCGGCAAGCGGACTACGACTACGAAGCATCCTCCCAGACCGATGCGGACGGATGTTGCACGCTATTCCTTTTGGAACCGGGGGGCTGTCGTTATGAGGTGGGAGGAAGTTGGGCACATGGTGATAGTGTCTACTTGCCTATATCGGAAAGCGTTTCGGTGGATGAGGGGATGTTGCAGGAAACTGTCTCTTTCGAGGGGTACAGACGCCTCTCCCTAAGGGTAAAAGGCAATGATGAATGGGACATGTCCCTGCCTACGGTGTGGATAAATGGTGTGTATGAAGACTTCCCCATGGCTTTGGACAAAAGTGCCTCCACGATGGAATACGCAGGTCACATGATGATGCCGCAGGGGGATTACTGCGGTACGGTTCATGTCCGTGACCTCGATGGCCACGAAGCTTCGGTTGATTTCAGTGTGGAACTCAAAGAGAACGACGTGGCCGAGACGATGGATTTCAGTGCTTACCGTGCTGTGGACTTTACTGTAAACCAAGAGGAATTGCTTGATGGGTGGGTGTCCGTGTTCAAGGACGGGCAAAAAATAGAACAACAAGACGGTATAAATGGCGCCCTCCTTTTGCCTCCCGGAAAGTACACGGCCCGTTATGTGGGCTACCAATATTGTTTCAGGGATACGCTCTATTTTGAAATAGCTGATAAGGCCGTGAAAGTTGATATCCAATTCAATCCGGAGGAATTCCGTGCAGTGACATTCGAAATGGTGAACCAACCAGAACAGGTTAAATTCATTGAGATTCGGGTGGATAGCATGATGACACTCAGAAACCAAGAAAGTGTGATGTTTCGGAAAGGTAAACATTACTATGAGTTCGGTTTAGTGTCTGTCGGTGAGAATTACCACCGCTTATGGCCTTTGGAGGGTACGTTTGAGGTAGACGATGAAGGTAAGGTAGTGGAAGTGGATTTGAGCCAATATAGGGTGTTCCGGCTTTGGCTTGTCATGCCCGACAATAGTGTGGCGGAGTCCGGTATTCTTCCTATGTATTTGTCTAAGGAGGGTAAGACGTTGACGCTGAATTACTATTATTATCTGAATACCTATGCGTTGCCTCTCGGTACTTATGATTTGGAAGTGGAGGTCAACGAGGAAGAAAGGTACTATGGGACGCTCATTATCGGAACGGATTGTCCGGATGAAATCACGGTACAGCTTTCTGATAAACCTAACGCAATCGCAGATGTACCGACGCACGACTTGGAATTGTCGGCTACAATGCAAAACGGGCGGATTTGTGTGATTTCGGCACGAAGCGAAGAAGTGGAAGTGCGTGTTTATGATTTGGACGGACGTGTTTTGTGGCAGGGTAACGTGATGCCGGGCAGCGTGACGGATACGGGATTGTATGGACAAGGCATTTACCTGATAAGCATGAAGCTGGAAGGCTGCGCAAGGACACAGAAACTCATTGTCCGTTAGTTTTGCTCCGTCTTCTCGCATGAGACACAGAAAAAGGCCGCCTCCTTACTTTTGGGAGACGGCCTTTTTGACATTTGATGAAATCACTCCAAATACTGTTTGACTGTGTTTTCAAGTTCTTCACCTCTGAGTTGTTGACCTATGATAGTACCGTTACTGTCTATCAGAATAGTATAGGGGATAGACGTTACGCCATACTTCTGTGTCATGATGTTGTCCCAGGAACGGAGTTCCGAAGCTTGGGGCCAAGTCATGTGCATTGTCTTTACTGCATTTTTCCATGCGGTTTCATCCTCATCGAATGAGATACCCACGATTTCGAGTCCCTTCTTGTGGTATTTCTCATACAGCGACACTACGTTCGGCATTTCTGCACGACAGGGGCCGCACCAACTGGCCCAACAATCTACCAAGGTCAGCTTATTGTCCCGGATGATGTCGGAGAGTTTGAGTTCGCCTCCGTCCATGGACGGTATGGTGATGTCTATGAAGGATTGTCCGTTTGAGGTCATATTACTTCTTTCGGCATCTTCTTCAATGTATTTCAGCGCGTTACTGTTTTTATAGTGTGATGATACTTTCTGTGAAAGTTCGAGCACCTCTTGCGGGGTAAACATATTATAACAGGAAAGAAAGAGGAAATATCCGACCGGTTTATCTATGTATTTCTTCACACTTTCAGTCACGAACCGGTTGGATTGCTGCTCCAAAGCCACGAGTTCTTGTTCCGTTTTCTCATCCGGATTGTATTCTGCCGTATCGGACGGAGCCTGTCGTGCATAAATATTGCTCATCCGCTCGTGAAGGGCATAAATGGAATCTGTAATTTCTTGGTAGATGTCGTTGTTTTCTGTTCCCGACACTCTTCCTTCCGGACCGATATTCAACTGAATGTTTCCCTTTTCCATAAAGAAAATATTGCTGTAGACTTCATTGCTTTCTTGGTCATAAAAGAAGAAACTGGCAATGATGGTAGAATCGCATTTTTCCTGGAGGGTAAATTTTCCCTGATGCAGTATAATCGTATCGGTTGGGGTGAAGTTACCGTCGGACATTCGTGCCAGATACAGCGTATCGCCGTCCTTGGCATTTTCCACTGTTCCCTCTATTTTACAGTTCTGTGACGAGCAAGAGGCGAAAAGACCTATGAGGCCTGATATAAACAGATTTTTTGTTTTCATAAGTTTGTGAGTGTTAGAAAAAGGCCGCACGGAATTCCTGATTTTGAAATCTGTGGCGGCCTTCTTGTGAAATATTGTATTTATTAATAAAAATACGGGTTAAATCAGATATTGCGAACTGATGGATTCGTTATTCTCCACCCGTCTGATGGTTTCAGCCAGAATGTCGGCAATGCTAATTTGCTTGACTTTGGCACATCGGCTGGAATAAGGGATACTGTCGGTGAAGACCAGTTCCTCAAGGGCAGAGTCTTGTACACGTTCCGAAGCCGGTCCCGACATGATACAATGGGTGGCCACGGCACGCACGGAGGCAGCTCCCTTTTCTTTCATCAGATTAGCTGCCTTGGTAATGGTTCCGGCAGTGTCTACCATGTCGTCTACCAAAATGACGTCTGCTCCCTTTATTTCGCCGATGATTTGAATGTCGGCCACTTCATTGGGCTTGCTTCGTGTTTTGTTGCACAGCACCAACGGGCATTCAAGGTATTTGGAATAGGTGCTTGCACGTTTCGAACCGCCTACATCAGGAGCCGCAATTACGATATTCTTGAGGTTTAAGGATTTGATGTAAGGCAACAATACGCTGGAAGCATACAGATGGTCTACCGGCACATCGAAGAATCCCTGTTCCTGATCGGCATGCAAGTCCATCGTAATCAATCGGTTTATCCCGGCCACACTCAGCATATCCGCCACGAGCTTCGCACCGATGGACACACGGGGTTTGTCCTTACGGTCCTGCCGTGCCCAACCGAAGTAGGGGATGACGGCAATGATACTTTTAGCCGAAGCACGTTTGGCTGCATCGATCATCAGCAGGAGTTCCATTAAATTGTCTGAGTTTGGAAACGTGGACTGTACCAGGAATACGTCGCGTCCACGGATAGACTCTTCGTATGATACGGAAAACTCTCCGTCGGCAAAGTGGGTAATCACCAATTTGCCGAGCGGGCATCCTAAACTGGAACAGATCTTTTCCGCCAGATACTTGGATTTGGTTCCCGAAAAAACCATAAATGAATTATTTGCACTCATCTCTCTATAACGTATTAATTTTAGAAGTAGCTTGTCTTGTCAGTCGGCTGCCTTGCGCAGCTTGCGGAAATGGTTGATTAATTCTTTGTAATCCAGTGTAGAATGGATATTGAAACGATTCCACAAATCGCCCAATACCACAACTCCCCCGAATCCGAGCTCTTTTGCTACGGCCATGTTTTCCGTCGTGATTCCCCCTAATGCCATCACTCTCTTATCTATGATACCGTGTGCGGAAGCCTGTTTCAGCACTTCCATGTCAAAAGCCGATGTGTAATTGGATTTGGATATACTGTCGAAAATGGGGCTGAGAAACACATAATTGAAGTTTTTCTTTTCCGCTTTCAACTCGTCTATATGATGGAAAGATTTACTGATATGTCCTTTGTAGCCTACCGGAGGTTCCGGATTCCTTCCGTTCAGGTGTATACCTCGTAAGTTGAATTCTTCTTTCAGATAAAAATGGTCGTGTACGACAATTTGATTATGATGACTTTCCGGCAATAATGTGAGCAGGCGTTCCGAATAAACCGGCTCCGTGTCCGGTTTCCGTAAATGAAGGAGGTCCAAACCTTCTTCAAACAGGGCTGTGAGTATTTTATCTTCCTCCACAAAAAAGTCCGGAGGCGTCAATAATATCAATTTCATTGGTACAATGTCGCTATTTGTATTGCAAAGTTAACAAAAAAACAATAGCCATACGTATGCCCGGCCTTTATTTCTTTTATTTTTCATTTAAAAACCATTCGTTTTACAAAAGTGAATCCATAAGTCCGAAAAAAGGCCGTTTGCCAGTGTTTTCACTTGACAAACGGCCCGTTTTTTATTCTTTCCCTTTCAGATTTTGTTATTCTTCATGCAAACGTGCTTCCTCTTCCGGATCGAACTCACAGTTCTTCAGGTTTTGGCTGATACGCATGGCGCAGAAATTGGGACCGCACATCGTGCAGTATTTCCCGTTGAAATGGTTTCCGGCCTTGTAGTATTCCAAAGCCCGGTCAGGGTCAAGTCCCAAGTTGAACTGGTCTTTCCAGCGGAATTCGTAACGGGCCTTACTCAAGGCATTGTCTCGTACCGTGGCGCCCGGATGACCTTTGGCGATATCGGCGGCGTGTGCGGCAATCTTATAGGTGACCACACCCGTACGCACGTCCTCTTTGTTAGGCAGACCGAGATGTTCTTTCGGAGTGACGTAGCACAACATAGCCGTGCCGTACCATCCGATTTGTGCTGCCCCGATGGCACTGGTGATATGGTCGTAGCCCGGAGCCACGTCGGTCACCAGCGGGCCGAGCGTATAGAATGGTGCCCCGTGGCATTTTTCGATTTGCCGGTCCATGTTTTCGCGGATTTTATGCATCGGCACGTGCCCCGGCCCTTCGATAAACGCCTGTACGTTTTTCGCCCATGCCCGTTGTACCAATTCGCCCATGGTATCCAGTTCGGCAAACTGTGCTCGGTCGTTGGCATCGAATATCGCTCCAGGGCGCAATCCGTCGCCTAACGATACGGCTACGTCATATTGCGCCAGGATGTCGCAGATGTCGTCGAAGTGTTCATATAGGAAACTCTCTTTCTGGTGATAAGAGCACCATTGCGAAATGATGCTTCCGCCTCGGCTCACCATACCGCACAGTCGTTCATGGGCATAGTGCACGTTTTTCAGCCGGATGCCGCAATGTATGGTGAAGTAGTCCACGCCTTGTTCGCATTGTTCGATAAGTGTGTCGCGGAATAGCTCCCAAGTCAGGTTCTCGGCCTTTCCCTTCACTTTTTCCATCGCCTGATACATCGGTACAGTGCCGACTGGTACAGGACAGTTGCGTACGATCCATTCGCGCGTCTCATGGATATTGTCGCCCGTAGAGAGGTCCATCAACGTGTCGCCTCCCCATTTGCAGCTCCATAGGCATTTGTCCACTTCTTCTTCAATGCCGGAAGTCGTGGCCGAATTGCCGATATTCGTATTGATTTTCACCAAGAAGTTACGTCCGATAATCATCGGTTCCGCTTCCGGATGGTTGATATTGGCCGGCAATACGGCGCGTCCGGCTGCAATTTCGTCGCGTACGAATTCGGGCGTGATATAAGTGTCTATCCCCAGTTCTTCGCAGTTCATGTTTTCCCGAATGGCTACATATTCCATTTCCGGTGTGATGATGCCCTGTTTGGCATAATACATCTGGGACACCTGCCGTCCGGCCTTGGCACGATAAGGCCGTTGGATGTGCGAGAAACGCAAGTGGTCCAAACTTTTGTCCTCCTGGCGCATCCGTCCGTATTCGGATGTCAGTCCGTCAAGCTGTTCCACATCGCCCCGTTGTAAAATCCATGATTCCCGCATACGGGGCAACCCTTGTTTGAGGTCTATCTTCACGTTCGGGTCGCTATATGGGCCACTGGTATCATATACATATATCGGATCGTTTTTCTTGACTGTCCGTTTCCCGTCTTCCACGGTGACGGTCGGGGTCAGCAATACCTTGCGCATCCCTACCTTGATTTCCGGATGCAGTTTGCCCGTCATATAAACTTTCTCCGAACTCGGATAAGTGATTTTGATTTTATCGTCCATATATTTGTTGTTTTATGATTGTTGTACGTTCAATATTCTCAGGATGTTCCGGGTTTCTTCTGTGGGACTTCCGGCTCTCAGGATTGTGCCGCTCAGGGCGATGCCGTCCACTCCCGTTTCCATCAACGCCGGGATGTCTTCTTTTGTAATTCCGCCGATGGCAATCAGTGGCAGCGAAATGCCTTTCTTTTTCATGCCGTCCAAGATCCGGCGATACCCTTCCAAGCCGAGGGTCGGGGCGAGCTTTTCTTTCGTTGTGGTAAAACGGAACGGGCCGCAACCGATGTAATCCGCTCCCCGCACGGCATGCAACATCACGTCTTCCAATGTGTTGGCCGTTCCACCGATGATGCGGTCTTGCCCCAAAAGCCTGCGGGCTTCGTCGATGGGCATGTCGCTTTTCCCGAGATGGACACCGTCGGCATGCAAGACGTCCACCCATTCCACATGGTCGTCTAAGATGAAGGTGGCACCATACCGGCGGCACAGAGCTTCCACTTCCGCGCCCGTCCGCATCCATTCTTCGGGCGATGCGTCCTTCATCCGGAGTTGAATCCAGCGGCAACCGCCTTCCAGTGCCAGGCGTGCGGCATCGGCGTAACCGTACTGTTCCGTGTAATGTGTGATAAATTGTAAGTTCTGCATATATCCCTTTCTCTTAAATAAAGGTTACGACAAAAGGGGAGAGAAGAATATGCTGTGATGTATGTCTCTTGTCAGGCACAATCCCTTCGGCAGCATTACCTGCATCAGGTTCACAGGGTATAATCTCAGCCGTCCCAATCGGGCAAGCACCCCTTTGCAGTGGCAAAGATACGCATAATAATCAATATGCAAAGGTAAAAACAAAAAATCATTCTCAGCCAAACGAAAAATCGTTTGGCTGAGAATGATTTTTTGTTTGGCGCATATTTTCC
Source organism: Paraprevotella clara YIT 11840 (assembly GCF_000233955.1). Lineage (GTDB taxonomy): Bacteria > Bacteroidota > Bacteroidia > Bacteroidales > Bacteroidaceae > Paraprevotella > Paraprevotella clara. The sequence continues at coordinate 78,041 of NZ_JH376616.1, read as the reverse complement.
TGCCGAACGATTTATAGCTTTACGGTCTTTGTCTTTCCCGGTATGATAGTCAGGCAGGCCGTTCCGTTGTCTTTTATCTCTACGTTCATATATCGGGCTTCTACCACGACTTTCCCGTCCAACATGATGATACCCCACCGGTTCGGGTTTTCTTCCATTGCACAATAGTAGCCTATCGGCTTTTGGATACGGCGGTAGATGGGCGGTACGATGATACGCTCGCCCCACTTCAGTCCCCATTTCAGTCCGGACTTGAACGGCACAGCGTTTTGTAAGGTGGCCAACCGTTCTTTCTGTTTCTTTTCTTGCGTACGCTGTTTGTCCGCTTGCTTTTGGGCGGCACGTTCCTTTGCTTTGGTTATCAACTTTGATACTGCCGCTTTGAAGTTTTCCGTTTGTGTTTCGGGGTTCAGGCAGGCGATATACCGTTTTTCCTTACCGGCTTCTGCATGATAGTATCTTCCTTCTCCGTCGGCAATCACGATGCTTCCGTCCGGCAGTTCGCCGCAAAACCGATAATAACTTTCCTCATCATTTGCCAATATGCAAACATAGTCCTTGTTCAAGGAGTCTTCCATGCTTTCTACATATTTAAATTCGGGAGTGATAAAAGGGTCGTAAATGAGCAGATAAAAGCCTCTTGAAAAGAAATCATGCCGGTCGATGTCCGAACGGTTCACATAGATACGCTTCGTGCGGCTGTAGAACATGCGGCCTGCCTGGAGTATTTCTATTTGGCCGAATTTCATCACAACCGGCTTGTCCATGTAGTGTCGGTTACACCTTAAATCTATGTAGGACGTCTTGTCATTCCGGTCTGTTACGGCCACGATGTCGTCCGGCAAGAATTTCATACGCTTGTACCTGTCGGTTTTCATCCGTATTTTTCCCTCCTTGTCTACGATACCTGTGCGGTAGTCCTCGAACCGTACGGCAGCAAGATTGCCTTTTACGTCGAACAAAGTGGGATATTGTGCCTTTGCGGTAATGGTCTGCCCACATTTTAGTCCCCAAAGGCCGGTTTGGCGGTCTTTGAATGGTTTTAGTTTTTCCTGGGGTGTGCTATTATAGTCCGTGAGAGGCTTACTTTTGTTCAGGTAATCCCATAACAGTTCATGCGACATGACCATTTCAAGCGGCCCATTGGGGCGTGCCGTTTGATCCTTTTCTTGCTTTGCAGCCATATATTCCGGCTTGCATGTGGTGCGATAGCCTTTTCCGGCCAACCGTCCTTCAAACATGGCCTTCCAGTCCCGGTAGGCCGTAGGCAGTCCGAACAGGCGGTACAGCCCCACGTTGTCAATCAGCATGCAAGTGTCTTTACCCGCTGCCTTCCGCAGCCCGCGTCCCACTTGCTGCAAGTATTTGGCCAGCGAAAGGGTAGGGCGTGCCATCTGTACGAACTCCACATCCGGGCAGTCGAAGCCCTCGCTGAATACATCCACATTCACCAGCACTTGCGTCTTGCCCCGTTTGAAAGCTTCTATAAGCTGTCTACGTTGTCTTGCCGGAGTCTTGCTGTCAATCGCCACGGTGTTTATTCCATGCATCCGGTAGAAATCGGCAATATTCCGTGCATGGCTGATGCTGATGGCATACACGATGCCTTTCTTCTCGTCGGCATATTGCCGTACGCTTTCGTACAACTGTTCGATGCAGGGTTTGCAGTTCAGCACCTCGTTCATTTCTTTCGTTTGGAAATCACCGTCCGCCCCACGTTTCGACAAGTTGTCTATCAATCGTTGGGATTTGCTGCCCGGGCGGATGGATACGTAGTCGAAGGTTGACAGCCATCCTTGCCGGATAAAATCGGTAATGCTGTCCGAAGTAATCAGCTCGTCAAACAAGTCCGTGAATCCCCTGCGGTTCAGTCGGCAGGGCGTAGCCGTCAAGCCCAATTTTTTTGCCTCGGGATGACGCAGCCACAACTCCTTATACGTCTTGGCCAGTGCATGGTGAGCCTCGTCGATGACGATAAGGTTGGGTGTATCGTGAAGGTCGGTGAGATGACGCGATAACCATTGGATGGACATAGCTCTTACCCTTCCGTCCTCCTTCGGGATGCTTGGAATACCGTATCGTTCCATGGTTTCCTTAATCTGCTCCACCAGTTCGCGGCGGTGTGCCACAATCCAGACACACCGTTTCCCATTCTCCTTCAGACTGTCATAAATGATGGATGCCAACAGATGGGTTTTTCCCGTACCTGTTGGCATCTGGAGCATGATGCTTTTGTGCGACTTCCAAGCTTCAAGTACATGCGTTTGGATGTTCCTTTGATAATCGCGGAGATGACTGTGGGGGCAAATCATACTATCCTATGACCTTGCATAATTCATTTATCAGGCTTTTGCTTGCAATATCTCCCAAATCATGCAAGGGTTTTAGATTCCGGGTTGTCAACAACTCTTTTAGTTCTTTTGCGTCGGTTGCCACGTACACATAGCCGAGTTCTTTCATCTTCTGAGCTGTGGCCAACTGATGCTCGTTGCGGTGTTCACCCCATGCGGCTATGCGTGGAAAGATAATAATAGGCTTGTGTTGGCGCATGGCGGAAATAATAGTACCCATACCTGCATGGGCCACAATAAGGCGTGCCTTGCTGAATAACTTGTTAAACTCATCGGGCGGTAGAAATTCTACGGTACGGATGTTTTGAGCCACATATTCACTTTTGTACACTTGCGCGATGATTTCCTCATCCAAATGCGCGGCCACTTCATCAATGATTTTCACGAAACGGTCGAATGGGGCCTGAGTACCGATAGTGCAAAATATCATAATCGGGAAATATTAAAGTAACAATAAGTCAAAGAACGGGGGACAGCAGGCGGTTTTGCCTTTAATCGCCAAAGATGTTTCCGGCATAATGCACTTGTGCAGTAGCAAGACCCGGCCACTGGGTGTACACGTGGGTTGCGAATTTGCGTGCTAATTTTCCACAAGCGCTCATGGTTTGTACATTGGCTACAGAGTCTACCCAGATGGTCTTGATTCCGGTCATTCTGCCTAAAATAATGGTAAGCAGTCCCGGAGCCGCACCTGTTGTGACGATGGCAGCCGGTCGTTCTTTGAGCAGAATCCCCAGAATATTGAAGGAAGCCGGTAACATTTTCCAAGCATTCCAACGGCTGAAATCCGTCATGGTATGAAAACGGCAATTGCCGACCATGGATTTACATTTAGGGTGGGTTGACATGTACACCACTTCATAACGTTCTTCTAACGGGTGAGCGATGCGGAGGAGTTGTACCCAATGGCCTCCGATGGAGGCGACGGCGAGGATTTTCTTCATAGTAACTATAATAGTTTTTATTTTTTCAGAAGTAATTTTTCATATATTTCTTTCAATTGGCTCATCACATAGTCAGGAAGATAAGTTTTTACTACTTCTTGGCTATGGTTGCCCATTATGGCAATCTTTGAAGGGTGTTCTACAAAATGGATTATAGATTGTGCGATTGCTTCTTCGTTACCAGGTTGTACTAGAATACCGTTTTGTTTATTTACGACCTCAGGAATTCCACCAACGGGAGTTGATATGACTGGCATTCCATAACTCATAGCTTCCAAAATAGAAATCGGTAAACCTTCATTGTGTGAAGGCAGTATAAATACATCCGCCCAATTCAACAGTTCAATTTTTTTATCTCCACTGACCCAACCTTCAAAATTTACTATATTTTCCAACCCATTGTCGGTTATCTGCTTTTGCAGTTCGGTTTCATGTTTGTTTCCACCGATTCGTAATTTTATCTTTCCATTCAATTCCTCTTTGTGTTGCGATATGCCGCCCAATATGTCAAATACGCCTTTTCGTTCCCCGATTTCGCCTAAAAAAAGGAAACGAACAGGTCTTCCTTTTTCAAGAGGTACTTTATCACCTTTTTTTTGCGGATATTCGGTAATATTGTGCAGAATGACGATTTTATCTTCAGACATGCCTATGTTTGTAAACCATTCTTTCCATGATGCAGACAATACTATCAGTAAGTCTACTCGTTGCAAGTTTTCCAATATCCATGGCTTGCGGTTCGATTCTTCATAAAAATCTTTAAACCTTGAAGCATGTACATGCAGGATAACCTTCCGTCTCATCCGTTTGGCTAAGCGTATCAGTTGGACTTTTCGCCAAAATGAACCGTCTGCGGCAGTGTGCAAGTGTACGATTTTTATGTTTCGGTCTGTTAGCATTCTTAATGCCATTCTCAGGTATGAGGATATGAACCAACAGGCTCTTGTTGCAACATTGCCTAATTTGTATGTGGGATAATACTGCAAATCCTCAATATATCGTGACCAATATTGTACTACTGCCGAAATTCCGCCTGGATGATGATGTTTGTAATAGTTGCCAGCCATCAAGATGTGCCTGCTGACAGACTTCGGAATGAATGTTTTTGTCATGCCAATGCGTTTTTCTATGTCCGGAGATAGTTCTTCATCGTCTTCCCACAATCGGCAGATTTGCCTTTGTCTATCTAAGCGATAATGATTGCCCTATCATTATTATCCATATTCTACTATTAAGAGTTTGCAATAAGTGTGATTAAAAAGAGGTTGGATGCCTTACACCTATTTTTGTTTATGACTTCTTGTAACGATAATCGTACCTGTTAGTTCGCCCGAACAGTTTATCAAACCAATAACTCACAGTTCCACGGAAATATGGTTTCTGGCTATAATTGTCAAAGATGATGTTTATAACATGAAGCACGTGTTCTTCGAACCGATACGGTAAGATTGATTTATTTGGCAATAATTGCTTGAATTTCTGGGGAGTGACTGGCATGCTTCGTATGATTCTGTCATGGAGAACTATACAATCTGTGATTGTAGCAGACAGTGAAAAATCGCAATCTATTTTCCTTTTCTGTAAATGCAGATACATGAAATCTTGTCCTTGTATAGTGTTGTCGGTTGCAATGCATAATCCGGTAAGCCGTCCTTCAGTCCAATGAAACACATAATCAGTGTTCATTGCTTTCATCAATTGTACGGTAGTCCTTGTCGGTCTTAAAGAACGTGTATTATAATTTGCGTCAAATGCAGCTGTTTCCCAATGATACTTGTCAGGAAAGTGTTTCTCAAATATGCCGTTGGTTTGATCAAACTCATCATATAAGAAGGAATAAGGCGAGGATACAACTTTTTGCCAAGGGATGACTCCTTTCGCTTCCAATAAGTAGAAACGATTTACTACCTCCATGTTTCTCAATATCGTACAATGTCCGTGGCTGAATAGTTTGTAATTATTCGTAAGTAAATCTTCAGTCACAAAGTGACGTATGTCTCCCCAGATCAAATCTACATCGCAATATCCCCAAAAGTCATATCCTTGTAATTCTTCGGCAAACATCACACCGTAGAAAGGTTTAAAATCGCATAGCTTATAAGGCTTATCCATACAGACTTGACAGTTTAATGCCTTTTCTGCCCGTTGCTTGATTTTGTTCAATGTCGTGTAAGTTACATGGACATTGGGAGGATAATCATAATCTCTTTTATCATCTGTAAATATGAACCAATCAATTGTCGGATTGGCCGCACATGAATTCAGCCACAGTTGGAAGTAGTTATTGAAGCGTCCGAAATATGGAACAATAAAAGCTATTGTCGAATGTTGTTTTGACATAAGTTATAACATTAAGGTTTTACGATATCGTGATGTCTTATCTTTTTATACATTTTATTGAGTGCAAATCTTAATATTCGAGCTGCCTTTACATAAACCGCCACCATGTAAATGTTACTTAGGTAAAAACATGCTTGCTGCGTTACCGGCATGGATTTCCATAAATCGCGTCGGGCATTGACGATGTCGGACATTCGTTTATATTCAATAGGATATAACTTTCCTTTTGTCAGTGTAATCAAGCTGTTTGCCGCTGTTTTGAAACGTAAAAAGTTAGCTGCTTGTACAAAATTTTCGCCTTTTTCTTGGCAAAAATCAATTATGATTTGAGTGGAACTCCATACCTGTTCCCATTTGTTAATATTAAATGAAGAACGGGTATAACTTGCTTTATTCGTGTTTTCATTATGGTATATAAATTCATCCACTATGGCAATTTGGGTGGCATAATAAGCCAAGCGAGGTACTTGTTGAAAGTCTTCTCCCATATTCACTCCTTCTGCTACCCGTATTTCATGATTCCTATAAAGCGAGATATGGAAAAGCTGTCCGTAGACGTTAATCGGCATATAACGCTTAATTAACGAAAGTGATAACTGCCGGGGATTGACAATATGGGGACGTTCCCAAAATATCCTGTAAGTTCCCAAATTCTGAATATGATTTGCCATCACGTAATCTGCTCCTGTCTCTATTTGCTTCTTTACAAGTAATTCAACTGCATTTCTTTCTATCCAATCATCACTGTCCACATGCATCACATAATCACTTGTAACCGCATCTATCCCGGTATTACGGGCGGCAGCCAACCCGCGATTGTATTTGTGATTGATTATTTTTACTTGAGGCTTACGTACCTGATACTTCGACAATACTTGCATCAAAATGTCAACACTCTTATCTTGGGTACAGTCATTGACAAATATATATTCTATGTTGTGATAAGTTTGTTCAAACAAGCTTTCGGCACAACGCGCGATATATTGCTCTACGCCATAAATGGGTATGCAGATAGAAACTTTATAAGGTTCGTTATTCATAAAATCATAATTTAGCCGTCTTGTGGAGATTTCCTATCATATAGAGCACAATCACGATACTGCCATAAATAACCATATTCAAAAATCCCGTGGCAGTTTCCATCGCCAATATCCCCCCTAGAAAACAAATAAGGGGTCTTTTGCTCATATATGGCAACAGTTTCCGATACATGGTAAAATAAAGATAGAGATAGACGATAACACCAACCAAGCCCCTTTCCGGGAGTATTTTCAACCATGAACTTTCGGCTCCCAATAAATCGGCATTATTACCACCTTTCATAAAGACTGCGATTGATCCTATGCCATTTCCTACCAAGGGACTTCTTTCAAACAAACTGAGGCCGACCTCAAATTGTCTGGTGCGCATAGCAACATTGCTTCCCCCCCCCCTCTTCGGCAACATTGCTATTGAATAAAGCCTGAATATTATTCAAGTAATCTGGAAAATATATCAATAGGACAAATGCTACAGTCACTATGAAGAAGACTACATAGCTACGGCTTATATCTCTGAAAGACAATATTCCAATAGTAAAGAATAACAAGCCGACCATTGGAGTTTTGGAATTACAGAGAAAAACACCTGTCAAAAATAAGCCAATGCCTATCGCCAAATAAAACTTTTTGAATAGTATGATTTTATGTTTATACAGATAAGCATAAAGGAACAATAACAGGACGCAAGCACATCCGAATGCAATATGAATGTTAAAAAAGGAAAATGCACGGACCATTCCAAAACGTTGTTGCAATTCCCCTGACATTTGCATAAATGGCGGAATGTAATACATTTTTCCCTCTATTGCATCAATAGGGGCGTTCATAAACACATAGTCCAAGATAGGATTGTCTCCAACTATTGCTTCAAACAGCCCAAGTGATATAATTAAAACAGCTACTACAAAAGTTGCTTTGATAAATAGCTTAATTTCATCAAAGCCTGTGAGTGCCTTTTGAAATAAGTAAAGTATAATGAAATTTTGGATGAAATATTTAATAGTGCCAGTTAATACTTCCTCAATGGATACTATTGAAAAAATCATTGATAACAAATAAGAAGCTAAGTAGGCTATCAATATATTTTTAAAAAAGAACTTTCTATAATTGAAGTACAATTTTTTCCATTGAAAGCAATAAACCAATAAGAGCAAAAAGTCAACAGCCAATACCAATGTTAGTGCGGGTGATGTGTATCTCAAGCAAACACATTCATTGAACAATAACTGCAAAGGCATCCAAACAATAGTTGTCGTTTTCCAATTTCTAAATGCACAATAGGAAACAGCACAGAATATTAACCAATATAAATACATAGAGAATGTGTTTGCGACTTAATTTTTCTCCCGAAAGGGATTATTACATTAACATCTAAAATACGAGAATAAAAGATGTCAAACAAATCTTTATATTCCATACCATTCGTTTGGAAATAAATCCGGAGTCTGAATCTGATTCCATTTTTTAGGATATACAACAATTTGATGTTGATGTACATTTAATTTAGCTCCCCAATAAGAAAAACTACTATTTGCTATTATATTGGCTTTACACCAAGACATTAAGAACATATCTATATAGCTATTGGAGCCTGTATTATTTTCTACAAAAACAGCATGCTTTAGATGAATGTTCTTTTTAACCCATTTTATATCATTAGAAAAAATAAAATAATATGGTTCATCCATTTTATCTTCTATTATGTGAATGGCAGATTGATAGTATTGAAGAGTGCAAATATCTCCATATAGTTTTTTATATTTAGGTAGTAAATAGTCTCCTCTTCGGATATGCAATGAGACAGAATTCGTTGTTTGAATAGTTCTTAATAACTTATCATTCGTTTTGTCTAATTTCACTTCTCTAAATTTTAAATATGCGATATGATTCAAGAAATATTTCTTATCTTGCCACCATCCATCATAATAAATAGCATTTAGGCGAAATCTGTTATCATCAGCTTTTACACCTTTAATAAATCGACTTGCTCCTCGTGCAAATATGGTCACAAGTTTGCTCCATATTGTTTCAGGAGGAAGTTCTATATCAAAAATATTTTGAATTTCCAATCCATTATGATCACATAATAACTTTGAATTATAATTTCCATAAATTTTATTTTTAGGGCATGACTCTTTGAGATATAGACACATCAAATAGAAAAATATTTGATTTCCTAATCCACCTTTAAAATTTACAATTTTCATATGCTATATTTTTATTAAATATTTAATTTATATGACATACAAGGGGTTATTATATTTTTTCAGATATCTATTTAAAATGTGAAAAGAATTCTATAGAACAGGACTGAGGAGCATGTTCTTTTAATACAATACTTTTTCCAACCCGGGCTATATTTTCATATTTTTCTCGATTCTGATATATGTCTTGAAGTATCTCACAAACCGTATCGGCATTTTCATATTCAATACACCCTACATTATTTGAACTTATATTTTCCAGAGCAAAGGCTGTCCCGATGCATAATAACCCGTTTCCCATTGCATCTAAAACCTTGCCTTTTGTTCCGGTTCCTACTGAGATTGGAGCTAACTGTATATCATATTTTATAATCTCATTAACATAGTTATCTACCCAATGAATACATTGACTTTGATACCCGTAATCAGTCAGAACTCGGTGATATTCACTCCATCCCTTTCCTAAAAAGGTGATTTCAATTTTATCACAAAGGAAATGAGCATGTTTTACTAACGAGTCTAATAGTTCACGTCCCTTTGTCCGCATATACAGGTCATTGCTGCCTGCCCATAACACCTTCAATAAATTGGAACTAAATTTTATTGATTTATTGACAATTCTGTAATGTGGATGAGGTGTATAAAAGCCATTGTTTACCTTATTGTGCGAAGTATAATATTCTAAATCTGTTTTTCCAACAAAATGTATTCTTGCATTAGGCAAATTAAATTCCTTTTCTATCTTCCGCGCTTTCCTCATTCTTAAGTTTAGGGATAACATATGTTTAATGCTTCTATTGAAAAAGGCATCTTTATCACAACGTTTTGCAAATAATGCACCACTGTCACATCCGGTAAGAACAAAATGTTGGGACGGAAAGATTTTTATCCAGCGAAAGAAATAGAACGGATAAAGCCATACCGTATCATATTTTCCACATTCAATTTCCTTCTTTATCATATTCGGTAATGGCAAATAGCAAAGAAGATCCAATGGTAATAACAGATTGATAAGTTTCAATAAAGCATTTCGACAACAAAATAATATCCATTGTGGTATTTTTAATAAACGTATCTCCACGTTCAGATCTTTAGCGACTTTTTTCCTGACCTCTTCACTTATTTTATTAATATTATAACTATACAAGGTTATAGCTATATTTTTAGGGCGCTTTTCCAGCAAATGAAAAATAAGACCTGAAATGCCTTTATAATTCTCTGGCATCGGAGTATATAAAGTGATGATTAAGACATTCATAACTAATATAATTAATTCTTGATGAGTATATCTCTTGTTTTTATTCTTTCCTTTATTGTATGTTTTAGTTCTTATTTGTAAGTGTTCGTTATTTTCCGAACACTGGAAGCAAATTTTTCAGCTAAAAATTTACGTTCAGAAGTAGTACACCCTAATGTGTAAATCACAAAGGAAATGCACAGAACATTAACAACGCAGATTACAAAGAACTGATACCAACAGATTGACATATGAGTAAACACGACAAAAGGAATGATAGGAGTTAATACTGCGGTCATGCTCACAGGAATAATGACTTGTTTGAAGTAAGTTATCAGCTGCATGCCTATCATTGGTAATACAATACGAATACGGGCATACTGAGTTAATAGCTCTACTATAATATGTACTACGAAGACACATTCTGGCAGTACGTTAAAGTGTTTTAATAAAAAGTAAGCTATCGGTACAATCAGCAGCAACATTGTACCTTCTATTGTCTGAAACTTCTTGAGCTGCCCTGTGGCATGGACTGATACGTTAATAGGATTTGACAACGTATATAGTAACCCTACAACCAACATTAGACGAAGGAAATTCACCGTATGTTCTGGCACAATCCCCAACCAAACTTTTAAGACTAATTCTGCCTCGAACATTAATGGAAGAACGACAAGAAGCAGAATATAAAACGAGAATTTGGAGCTTCTTACCAACAGCCGGTGCATGTTTTCCAAATTTCCTTGGGCATAACTTTTTGTCAGTTGTGGATTGAGGGCCATCTGGAAATTGCCGCAAAATTGTTGGCATACGCTCTGTACCTGCACAGCAATGCCGCGGGCTGCGTTTACCGTAGGACCGAAAAAAATATTCAATAAAATATTCAGTCCCTGCGTATAACCTATCACAGCGAGATTTCCGTTCATCGTCCATCCCGCAAAAACAAAGATTTCCTTGAACTGCTTTCCATCGTACTTGGGTCGAGTCCGCGTCTCTTTAAAATGACGCGAACAATAAATGCCATACACTATGCGGTCAAAGGCCTGAACACAAAAAAATAGAATTGCATAAACAATCAGCTTGTCATAGGGAATCAGCACCAAAAGATAGACAATCAGTAGCTTCAGTACCGCATCGGCAATGGAGATATAGGCAAAGGCCGACATCTTTTCATGGGCTATGATGGTGGCGTTGTATGGCACGCTGACCACAGCCAGTACAGAGGAAAAAATGGAGAACTGGTATACCCACATGGCAGCGGCCTCACGTTCTGGAGGAATTTGTAGCTGAGTGGACATGAACCAGAGTCCCAACGTTTCACCTACCAACAGAACTATAACCGCAAGAATAAAATGGATGCTAAGGATGTTGCCGAACGTTTTCTTCATAACCGTCATGTCGCCTTTGCCTAAATCGTAGGTGATATAACGTGAAGAAGCTCCCCCTAAAGACCCCGTAAGGAATCCTAGCATGGTTATCACTCCCCCCACCACATTGTTGATGCCGTAATCCGTGATGCCCAACGTGTTCAGAATAACACGTGAGGCGTAAAGGTTAACCGCCATCATAAAGAGCATTCTGAAATATAGCAGCAGTGTATTTTTTGCTATGCGTTTATTGTCAGATGTTTGAGAAGACATAGAATGAGTTTCAGAAAATTGAATTCAAAACCGCTCATTTCTTAAACGATACGATTTAAATAACATCGATTGAAATATACTGCAATTGAAAGATTTATAACGAATGATTTAAACCTATTCATTTTAAGCCTGTTGTTCAAACATTATTCTATTTACTATTTTATCAATGATTGTGCTATCTGCTCTTTCGTCAAATTTTCTTGCAAATAGTTTTTCTGATGATATCAATGTATCAAAATCATCTGTCCGCCAAATATAAGGTCGCCCACGATTCCAATCTATTTCTCTCATACAACCTTTAAACTCGTTATTATAATCAAAAATTTTATTTCTATATTTTGAGTTTATGGCAAAAGTTTGCTTGTATATTTCGTCTGGACAAAAGGAATATTTGTATGTTTGAAATATCTCTTTTTTCCCTTTTAAAAGGTCTGTAACAAAATCGTGCGTTACACTGCACCAATTACATCCATATCTGTAAATATAATCTGCATTATTTATATATACATGGAATAATACTTGCAGCCTATTGAACATTTTTCTCAGAAAACGAGACATATATTTTATGAACATATTGTTAGACCTCAGAAAACTTATACAAAAATTATGGCAATGCACTCTATTTCTTACATCCCAATTTTTATTTCCGAAACCGATAAACTCATAGCCTTGATTCCTTTCAAAGAATTTGTGAATATAATTCTGATTATGCAAGGGCAAATCCATTCCGCTTATTAAATGGTAATAACTATATTGCTTTAGCGAGGACTTTTCAAACAGTTCTATTTCGGCCTTTATTTGACTGACATGTCCCCATCTTACATCAATACTATTGACGATATACACATTAGAATATTTCGTTTTTACCCCCCCCCTGAATTGTTAAAAGATATTAATTGTTTCAGGTCGATATGTATATATATATCGTTCCGTGAGTCATCCAAAACACGAACTAATTTATTTAGTTGCCCCCAGTTGGTGTGGGCAATTATCAGATAAGCATGTTTGCTTGGGGAATGTTGATTTATATTAGGCATGTGTATGTATATTTGAAGAGATTAAATTAAAAATAGTTTTCTTTTTGTCATCCTAAACATTGCGAAAGGTTCTGGAAATATAAGAGAATACTTAATAGATTGGTTTACGCCAAATGCAGTTCCTTTGCTACAATCAGAATACATCATTTTTTGATAGCTAAATTTTTATTTTTAGATATTTTTATAACGAAGAACATGTTTAGATTAACAAACAAATTCAATCCCTCCTGAAAATATCCCTCGTATAAACCTTTTCTTCCACATCATCCAGACAAGCATCATACCGGTTGGCAATAATGGCATGGCTTTGGCTCTTGAAAGCATCCAAGTCATTCACCACCTTGCTGCCGAAGAACGTGCTGCCATCTTCTAACGTGGGTTCATAGATGACGATCTCCGCACCTTTGGCCTTGATGCGCTTCATCACGCCTTGGATGCTCGATTGGCGGAAGTTGTCCGAGTTCGATTTCATCGTCAGGCGGTACACGCCGATGACACACTTCCGCTCCTCGGAAGGATTGAAGTCGCCACGGTTGTAATAGTCGTAGTAACCGGCCGTGTGCAGTACGCGGTCGGCAATGAAATCCTTGCGCGTGCGGTTGCTTTCCACTATGGCCTCGATGAGGTTTTCCGGGACGTCTTGATAGTTGGCCAACAGTTGCTTGGTGTCTTTGGGCAGGCAGTAGCCACCGTAACCGAAAGAGGGGTTGTTGTAATGTCTTCCGATGCGCGGGTCGAGGCTTACCCCTTCGATGATGGCTTTCGTGTCCAGACCCTTCATCTCGGCGTACGTGTCCAACTCATTGAAATAGGAGACCCTCAAGGCCAGGTAGGTGTTGGCAAAGAGTTTCACGGCCTCGGCTTCGGTCAGTCCCATGAACAGCGTGTCAATGTTTTCTTTGATGGCCCCTTCCTGCAGGAGGGCTGCAAAGTCGTGTGCGGCCTTGTCCAACCGGGCATCGCCTTCGGGGCGGCCTACGATGATACGGCTGGGGTAGAGGTTGTCGTACAGGGCTTTGCTCTCGCGCAGGAACTCAGGTGAGAAGATGACATTTTCCGTGCCTAACTTTTTGCGTACGCTTTCCGTGTACCCCACAGGAATGGTGCTCTTGATGACCATTATCGCATGGGGATTGACTTTCTTCACTAATTCGATGACTTCCTCCACGTGGCTGGTATCGAAGTAGTTCTTCACCGGGTCGTAGTTTGTCGGTGCGGCGATGACCACGAAGTCCGCATCGGCGTAGGCTTTGGCTCCGTCGAGTGTGGCGGTCAGATTCAGTTCCTTTTCGGCCAGATACTTCTCGATGTATTCGTCCTGAATGGGTGACTTCCGGCTGTTGATTAAATCCACTTTTTCGGGGATGACATCTACGGCCGTTACTTGATGATGTTGGCTTAAAAGTGTGGCGATACTAAGCCCGACGTAACCTGTACCGGCTACGGCTATTTTTATATCCTTTTTCATTTGATAAGTATAGATTTATTACCTTACTTTGCAGCGAGCAAAGTAAGATTGCAATGTTTCATTTATTCTTTTGGTTCCGGACAAACATGCCTCTTTTCTCCTCTATAAGGAGTTTTGTCGGGAAAAGGGTTCGCATCCTTCATACTTTTTGTATATCAGCGTATTAAGGTGAACCCTGTCATAAAAAAGCCTTCACAAGTCTTTCACTTCTGAAACTTGCGTAAATGCGCCTGTAGTCTATTATTCAATAGGTTAAGGTGAAAGTTCTTGCTTTCCATTCGGAAAGCACGTGCCATCGGCAGCTTATTCGATCATCCAATCCTTCAGCGTGTGCCGTTCCATGTCAAAGTTGATTCCGACCTTTACCATGGGCAGGCCGCACAAGGCGAAGCGTTCGGGATAGTTCTTCAGGTCAATTTGCTGCATGGCGGCTTCGGCGGATTGGTTCAATTTCAGCTCCACGATGTAGAGCGTAGTGGCCGTGCGCATCACCATGTCCACCCGTCCCCTCGGGGTACTCACTTCCACATCCACATACATGCCCAAGAGGCTGAAAATGATATAGAGCATCTGTTGATAATGGCCTTCGTAGTCCGTATGGTCGCAATAAGGCACGGTGGAAAGGAAAGTCTGGAGGAGTTGCAACATGCCTTCCATGTCTCCTTTCACCAAGGCGCGGGCCAGATTGACGATTGTGGTCGTGGCCGTCAGCGTGTCGGGTGTGACATAATAGGGCAGGAGGCTGCGCATCAATCCTATGCGCACTTCTTTATTGGGAATGTCGAGCCTGTAGATACCGAAGTCCGTATCCGCGTCCTTGATGGTGACGTATCCGCTTTGGTAGAGCAGGGGAGTGATGCTTGCCATACGCTCCGTGGGGGCATCGAACTCTTCCGCCGTGGCCTCATTGCCTCCAATCTTGGAGGGCAACACGCCATACTTTTTTAACATCTCGATGAGATACGTGGGCGTGCCACTGCCGAACCAATAAGAATCCAACCGCCCGGTGACGAAGGCGTTCAGCAGGCTGAATGGGTTATAGATGTCCGGTGAAGGCCAGGTGAAATGGTAGCCGTCGTAATTGTACTTGAGTTTCTGTACGGCTTCCTCGCGGCTTATGCCCATCCGTTTGGCTAAAATGTCCAAGTCTTCGTCCATTTGGGTGGCCATTTCCTCTTCCGTAATGCCACAGATGGCGGCGTATTCCGGCAACATGCTGATGTTTTGGATATTATTCAGTTCGCTAAAGATACTGAGTTGCGAAAATTTGGTAATACCGGTGAGGAAGACGAAACGCAGGTAAGGGTCGCAGGCTTTGAGCGGACTATAAAAGTTGCGCATGATGTTACGCAGGACGGGCAGGTTCTTTTCTTCATGCACCACGTCAAGCAAGGGCGCATCGTATTCGTCGATGAGCACCACCACTTGGCGGTCCGTCTGCTCGTGAACGTGACGGATAAGTTTTGTCAGCCGTATATTGGAATCGGGAGAGTCCGAATGTATGCCGTAATCTTCTTCTATTTGTTCCAGTTGGGACAACAGGTAACGTTCCAACTGTTCCTTTTCCATGTGCTTGCCCAAGCTCATGTCGAAATGCAGCACCGGATATTCCGTCCATTCCGTTTCCAAACGTTCCATGGCCAAACCTTTGAACAAGTCCCTCCGTCCTTCGAAATAGGCTTTCAAAGTGCTTGTCAACAGCGACTTGCCGAAACGTCGGGGACGGCTCAGGAATACGTAATTGGACGCGGCATGCGTCAGTCGGTAGATGATTTCCGTCTTGTCTATATATAAATAGTTCCCGTTCCTTATTTTCTCGAACGTCTGTATCCCGATGGGATAAAGTTTGGTGGCTTGTGTCATATTCCGTTCCTCCATGTCATGATGTACAATAGCAAAGATAGCGAAAGGTAAGCGCAGAGACAAACGAAAACAAAGTTTTCCGGTTTGCCTATGCCGAACCGCATCCTATCTTCGTGAAGACAAAGGTACAAAAATGAAGTGTGGCGTAAAAAATTTATTGCGGATTTTTTCGCTTACAGGAGTTGTATGAATTCCGGTTCCACCTCCACGGCGGCGGCCAGCAGCATCGGCAGTTCCACCAACAGGCGTTTCACGGTGGTGCCGCGTACGGTGACGAGACTGCCCTCGTAGCCGTGGAGCGGGCCACCGATGATGCGTATTCTGCGGTTACGCATGGCCGGGGTGATTTCTTCGGGACGGTAGTATTTGGAAGAGACGGAAGAAGTCACGGCCAAGATAAAACGTTCCATGTCGGCCTCGCGCACGGTCATGGGTTCCATGAATCCACCGTATATATAGCGGTATTGCAGTTTGAGCCCGGGTCTCATGAAAGGGTCGAGCACGTCGCGTGTACTGTGGGCGAAAAGCAAGTCGCGTATGTAAGGCACATCTTTCCAACCGTGCTTGCCCCTCCTTTCGATTGGTTTCTTTACCATCGGCGTGAAACATCTTACACCCCGTCCCGTCAGTTTTTCAAAAGCGGAAAGTTTGGCGTTGGGACGGCTCAAATCACGCAGGACATACCATTGGGGTGTTTCGTCCATCTTTCTCAAAAGGGTACTTTTATTACTCCAGCTTGTCTTTGCATTTTCTTGTTAGACAAGCTGTTAAGCTGAAGGTTGAAAAATAATCGGTTTCCCGGATTGTCAGTCCACATCGTTTTTCTGCCGCGTGTTTGCCGTTCCGTTTTCCCTTTGCTCTTTCGCGCTTTTTGCGGTATATCTCTTGGTAAGAGAGCAACCGAATCTAATCATGGAAAAGTAAATAGTTATAAATCAGAAAGAAATAAGTCTGAAACCGCTTGCTTTTGTTTCGCAAACGGTGTACGAATGCTATTTTGCAAAACAAGAGAAATAAAAGTTTCTGAAAAAAACAACTGTAAATTAGTATATTGTGTAATATTTTGTATAACTTTGTACCGTGGTTGCTCTCTTACCAAGAGAACGACCACAATGCTTTCCCTGAATCCTATCATTCTTTTTGTCATTTTGCTTTTGTTCCAATCCTTTCTCTGACAGGATGAAAGTAAGGAGGCCATCCTTGCAGGGGTTGATTCTTTATCTGAAGTTCAAAACAAGAGCAATGGGGAGCTTTTTCAGATACATTTTTTTAGTTTCCACGGCTGTTTTTCGCTTTCGTTAACCCAAGGAGCACTTTTTTCTCAGGAGAAAAATTTTCCGTTCGGCTGAAAAAACATTTTTTTTCTCCGCATTCCGTCCCGTCGCTCTCTGCACGGCGATGAAAAGCATGGCTGAAAACGGAAAAACGGGTTGCTGCCATCGCCCCTTTTTATGCTATTTGGACGGTTGGGCAATACAAAAGCGCGATGTCTTTTTGTAAGGCCGAATGCCTTGAAGCCTGCATATTTTATGCCTGTAAGCGCAGGATTCCACTGTCCGGCAGACTTTTGGAAGGCATAACCTTGAAATGGCTGTCATCATGCTTTTTCCGGGACGCACGAGAATCGCGTATTTGTGGACACGTCTTATGACGGCTGGAAATAAGCAAGCCTTGCGGGGATGAGATTGACGATTTGACAGAATGGCAATGAAGTACAAACAAAGCCCGGCCGTTGCGCCGGGCTTTGTGCTATGGGTTTTGTCGGGACTCTCTTTTTATTTCAAAGGATTGTCCGATGTGGCGTACAAGCCGATGCAGGCACCGATAAAGCCGCCGGAACGGTTCGTGCTCAGGTTGATGGCATCCACGCCTCGGGCCATCAACACCCAATCTCCGCCGGTGGAATAGTAAAAATCATAATAACGGCCTTTGCCACAGATTTTCAGTTTGACGGGAGCGGCGGCCTCCTTTTCGTTCAAGAACACCGTGCTTATGCGTACCGTCTCCTTTTCCGATCGGGTCAGCGTGAGGGCAGGCTTGCCGCCCACCAACGTCTTTCCGAACACGAAATTGTATTCCTCGTTTTGTAACAAGGTGAAACCGGCCAGTTCTTTGGAGGAGCGGGGCGTGAATGCCACCTCCGTCTCGGCTGTAAACGTGTGGTGCTGCTGCCGGGCGAATATGGCCGAGGGAGATTCCTTCTGCGAGATGTTCACCGGTTTGGCATGGAGGGTCAGCCCCTTTCCGTCGAGGGTGTAAAAGTCCGACGGGTTGCGCAGGAACATCCAACGGATGTCTAACGTGTCCGAGGCGAAGCGGTCGCAATATTCAAAGTTTCCCGTCAGGCGGTTTTCCTTGGGCTGCAACCCTTCCTTTTCGTTGACCGTGGGGATGGCTTTGTCTTTTTCCAGGATGGTGGGCCATCCGTTCTCCCAACTTACCGGCAAGAGGTAAGTGTCCCGCCCCGTATTGTAGAAGTCATCTTCGTACGGGCGGCAGGCCAAGAATACGGCATACCAGTCGCCCTCCGGCGTGGACACGAGGTCGGCGTGCCCGGCACTGGTCACGATGTCCGGCCGTTGCGGAGCCAATCCCGTGCGTTGCGTCAGGATGGGATTGCCTTCGGTGAACTCTTCCCAAGGGCCTTCCGGTTTCTTCGAGCGGAAGATGACTTCGGAATGCCATGCGCCCGTCCCTCCTTCGGCGCACATCAGGTAATAATATTTGCCGATGCGGTACAAGTGGGGACCCTCTATCCAGATAGGATTCTTTTGCACATGGCTGCCCGAACGTACGATTTCGATTTGGTCGCCCACCACGCTATCGCCTTCCACGTCGAAGTAGTGGAGCATGATGCTGCGTTCGCCTTCGTAGGAGTGTCCGCCCACCGGTTCATCGTTATTCACGATGTATCCGCGTCCGTCCTTGTCGAAAAAGAAAGAAGGGTCGATGCCTCCCACCTTGGGCAGGTAGATGGGTTCGCTCCAGCCTTTGGCCGGGTCTTTCGTCTTTACGAAGAAATTTCCGGCTCCCACGTTGGTCGTAATCATGTAGAAGGTTTTGTTCTTTTCGTTGTAAGTGATGGCCGGCGCGAAGATGCCTCCCGATACGTTTTGGCGGTCGAGGGGGAGCTGCGACTTGCGGTCGAGCACGTGCCCCAGTTGCGTCCAGTTCACGAGGTCCTTGCTCGTGAAGATGGGCACGCCGGGGAAAAACGAGAAAGAAGAGTTGACCAGATAATAGGTGTCCCCCTTGCGGCAGATGGAGGGGTCGGGGTAGAATCCGGCCAGGATGGGGTTGAAGTATTGGCGGCTGCGGTTTATTTCCTTGTCGAAACGGGTGTCGTTCCCGCCGTAGGAGAAATAGCTGAACTGTGCCGTCTGTGCCGTGCTGGCCATATTGGCCGCCATCAGAATAGAAAGAAATAATACATGTTTCATTGTTTATGTTATATCCTTTTTTTATTTGGTTACTTCGAGTACTTGCGGTCCTTTCGTCTTCAAAACTTATATCGGGTAATTCCGAAAAATGTTGCAAATATAAGAAAGATATTGTTTTGTGGTTTTACTTGATGTCGCATAAGTTTTATGCTATGTCTCAATACTACAATTTGTGCTTTTTTACCGATGTGTCTCCTTTACCTTAATATAGGCGGAAATGTTCGTTTGTGGTAGGATTGGACATAGAGCAAAGCTTCTGTTACATGGAAAGAAAAGCGTTGCCAGAATAATGATTAAGTTTGCCGTTACCATTTATATGTTTAAAAATCAAAGAGAATGAAAAAACATCTTTTTGCATGGGCTGCCGCCTGCATGTTGGCTGCCGGAGAGGCCGGGGCGCAGAATCCTATCATACAAACACGTTATACGGCCGATCCGGCGGCGTGCGTTTACGGGGATACCCTCTACCTTTATACCAGTGTGGACAACGAAGAGGGGGAAGGGTACCAGAAAACTTTTTGGCAATTGTACACCACTACGGACATGGTAAACTGGACCGACTGCGGCACAGTGGCATCATTGGCCGATTTCAGTTGGGCCGGCGACAACGGGGCGTGGGCTCCCCATGTGATCCCGCGTAACGGCAAATGGTATATGTATGCCCCGATCCAGATGCAAGGCATCGGGGTTTTGGTGGGGGAAACGCCTTGCGGCCCTTGGCGGGATCCGTTGAGACGTGCCCTTATCAACCACGATATACGCGACATTGATCCTACTGCTTTTGTCGACGATGACGGGCAAGCTTATTTATATTGGGGCAATAACGGGCTATGGTATGTGAAACTGACCCGGAGCATGGTGGACTATAATGGTGAAATCACGGAAATCCCTTTGACGGAAGAGACGGTGGGCGGATATGAAGAGAAATATAAGGATGAGAACGGTGAAGAACAAACCCGTTTGGTGGGTGTTGACAAGTATGAGGAGGGACCTTGGGTTTATAAACGGAGGGAAAAATATTATCTGGTTTATGCCGCAGGTGGTATTCCCGAACATTTGTCTTATTCAATGAGTGATTCGCCTACTGGCCCATGGAAATATCAAGGACGTATTATGGACTCGCCCGACGGGAGTTTTACGACCCACCCATCCGTGGTGGATTTCAAGGGACGTAGCTACATTTTCTATCATAATGGCAAACTTAAAGGAGGAAGCGGTTTCCGGCGTTCGGTCTGCGTGGAGCAATTCGAGTACAATGCAGATGGTACGATTCCTCATATTCCGATGACCAAGAAAGGGGTATACGAACCTGTGGCTCACGTGTCGCCTTACGTCCGTCAGGAGGCTGAAACGATAGCCTTGTCGGTAGGTGTACGTACGGCACAGGACGATAGGCGGGGCGTATATTTGGATTCGCTCGACATGGGTGATTACGTAAAAGTGAAAGCCGTTGATTTCGGCGAA
The DNA here is from genome assembly GCF_000233955.1 of Paraprevotella clara YIT 11840. Classification (GTDB taxonomy): domain Bacteria; phylum Bacteroidota; class Bacteroidia; order Bacteroidales; family Bacteroidaceae; genus Paraprevotella; species Paraprevotella clara. The sequence goes on along the minus strand of NZ_JH376616.1, from coordinate 57,013 downwards.
GATGGGGCACGGAGCGTACGGCTGTGTGTCCGGCAGGGGGTGAACGACGGGTTCATACAAGTATGTATCGATAGCCAGTCGAATGTGGTGGCTACAATTGATGTGGGCGGGACGCAGGATTGGACGGAACTGGCTGCGGATTTGGACGAGGTGGTCTGTGGAGTGCATGACATATATTTCCGTTTCCGCGCCACGGATACTTCGAAACGGAATGAACTCATGCAATTCGACTATTGGTATTTTTTGCCGCAGACGGTATCAGGCGTGGAATCCGTGAAAGCGGAAGGCAGGACTGGGGTGGCAAAGCCTGGATTGTACGACCTCTCCGGACGGCGTGTGGTAAAACCGGGAAGGGGAATATATATAAAGGACGGGAAAAAATACGTGGGGCAGCCTTTTTGATTCATACCGCAAACAACGTGCGACATAAAATAAAGTGTCTGAAATGATTTCAGGTTACCTTTACGGTTGGAAATAGAAATTAACTAATAAAAACAAAAATGAAATATAGTCTTTGTCATCGATTTAAAGTAAAGACCTTTGTGGCGGCTGCATTATTGGCTGCAGCTGGAATGCAATCGTGTCAGGACGAAAACCTGATTGGGCAACCCACGTGGTTGAACAACTCCATTTATGGTTGGTTGCAGGAGCAAGGTAATTATGAATATACGCTTCGTCTCATCAACGATTTAAACATGACAAGCGTATTGAACCAAACAGGAAGCAAGACTTTGTTTGCTGCGGACGATGTTGCTTTTGAAGCTTTTTTCAAAGAGAACGGTTGGAACGTGAAAAACTATGAACAGTTGTCCTTGGCTCAGAAAAAGATGTTGCTCAACAGTTCCATGGTGAATAACGCTTACCTGATAGAGTTACTGTCGAATGTACCGGGAAACCCTCCGCAAGAAGGGATGTGCATGCGCCGTGAGGTGGCGTTGAGTGTCTACGATTCCGTGGCTCGGATCATGCCGAAGGACATGCCCCAAACCAAGTATTGGAATAAGGTGCGTGGACGTAAAGACGGAGTGCTCCTGATGCGGGACAACAGCAGTGCGCCCATGATACATTTGTTGCCGAGGTTCATGAAAACCAATAACATCACGGATGGTGACTTGGCCAAGTTGACGAATGGTAAATCCTTGTCTGCGGCAGAGTCATGGGTGAATGGTATAAAGGTGCTGACTCCCACGGATATCACATGCAAGAACGGTTATGTGCAAAAGGTGGAAGAGGTTATCACACCGGCAGACAATATGGCGGAAATTATCCATAAGCATCCCGTCATGAGCGAGTGGGCCAAACTTTTGGATTTGTACAGTGCCCCTATTTATGATGCGGCAGCCACGCAGGAATACAACCGCTTGTATGATACGTCGGATTCTGTCTATGTGTTGCGTTATTTTGCGAAGCAAGCCAATGGCGGATCTAACTTGCAGGATCCCGATAACATACAAAACCAAGTGCCCGGTTATTTGGAATTCGATCCGGAATGGAACCAATATATGTATACCAATACCTACAACAAGACTTTGAACTATGATTGCGGTGCCATGTTGGTGCCTACCAATGCGGCTTTGGAAAAGTGGTGGGACGGAGAAGGCAAGGCTCTTCAGGATGTATATGATTCTTTGGTCAATGTGGACATCAACGTGTTGAACAAATTGATCAATGTCAACATGATTACTTCATTCGTAGACCATGTCCCGTCCAAGTTCGCAAGTATCACCAATGATGCCAAAGTAAGTATGGGAGTAAAGGAAGAGGATGTGGACAGTTGCTTTATGGGATGCAACGGAGTGGTTTACCTTACCAATAAGGTTTTTGCCCCGGCGGCTTACCGTTCCGTTTCTTTTCCGGCTCTGGTGCGTCGCAACACCACCATGGGAGTGGTGTATTGGGCCATTGAACAATTAGGACTGGATGCCTACCTGAATTCAATGGACACACGTTACAGCCTGATACTCCCCACGAATGACGCTTTTTTGAAGTATGTGGATCCCTGTACCTATGGCAAAGGAACTTCCACACTTTACGAATTTTTTTGGGATAGCGACAGGCAGAACGTGGGAGCTTATAAATATCAGTACGATATGACCACGGGGACGATTTTAGATCCCGATAATAAAGAAACCGTTTATGCCAACAGTTCTTCCGGTAAGGATAATGATCCGATAATGAACCGTCTGAGCGATATTATGGAAAATGTAATCATCGTGGGTGACATTGAAGATGGGCATGCTTATTATAAGACGAAGGGCGGAGGGACAATCAAGGTCGAAAGCGGCGGAGCTGATATTAAAATCAGTGGTGGCTTGCAGATTGAGCAAAATGCTCCTCTCAGTGTTTCTACTATTTATGACCAGACAGAAAACGGTAACGGAAAAGCCTACGTGATTGATGATGAGGTTTTGATGACAAGCCGGAAGTCTGTTTACCAGACATTGACAGAACATGAGGAGTATTCCCGTTTTCTGGAATTGTTAAGCGGTGGCGATCCGGATTCGACGGATTATAATTTGCTGACATCCCAAATAGATGACAAGTATTCTTGTGTAGACCAAAATGTACGTTTGTTCGAGACATACAATTATACGGTTTACGTGCCGACCAATAAGGCCATAGAAGAATTGCATGAGAAAGGCGTTCTCCCATATTGGGAAGACTTCGATAATGCAACCGATCCCGATGTCCGCTACAAGATTAAAAACAGAATCGTGAATTTCTTGCGTTACCATATACAGGATAACTCCGTATATATTGGCGATGGAAGTGAAAGTGGAGTTAAATATGAAACGGCCAAATTGAATCCGGCCAACCGGCGCTTTTATAGTATTACCGTGGATAAGGATGGCGATAACGGTATGACTGTGACCGATAATCTCGGGCGGACGCGGCATGTGGTGACCACTGAAGGTCTTTATAACAATATGTGCCGTGAATATGCTTTCGATACGGGCAAAAATACCATATATACCTCGTCATACGCCGTGGTACATTTGATTGACGGAGCATTGATGTATGATGAAGAACAAATGGAGAAATATGAATAACAGGTAATGTCGAATTGATAAATGAACATTATGAATAATAGAATATTGATGACCGTCATATGGCTTGGGCTTATGGTCGGTTCGGTTCATGCCCAGATAACGTCCGTGAGCGGTACTGTCCGGGATGAGATGGAAACATTGATAGGGGCGACGGTGTGTGAGGTTGATGCTACTGGGCGTAACATCAATGCCACAATCACGGATTTCAACGGCCATTTCGCCATGAAGGTAAAAAGTACGAAGAATAAACTGAAAATCAGTTTTATGGGGTATAAGACGCAAACACTTCCCATAAATCGTACGGTATATAACATCACCTTGGAGTCGGCTCAACGTGTAATGAAAGAGGTGTCTGTCGTATCCAAGAAACGTTTGAACAGTGGGGGGCTGGCTATTCCGGAAAGAGAAGTCAGTTTTGCAACCCAAACCATTTCTACAAAAGAATTCGAAGGATTGGGCATTACGACTGTTGATGAAGCTTTACAGGGACGTATTGCCGGGCTTGACATTATATCTAATTCCGGTAATTTGGGAAGTGGGACTACGATGCGTTTGCGTGGGACGTCCTCCATCAGTACGCTGACCAACCAAAATCCCCTTATTGTCGTGAACGGTAATACGTGGAATGTAGACATGAGCACGTTCGACATTAATAGTGCCAATGATGAAACTTTTGCCCAGTTGTTGAACGTCAATCCTGAAGATATTGAAGAAATCAGTGTGTTGAAGGATGCTGCCGCCACGGCTATTTACGGCTCGCAAGGAGCCAACGGGGTTATTGAAATCAAGACCAAACGTGGTAAAAGGGGAGCGCCGACCGTGAGTTATTCTTTACGTCTTACGGGGACTTATCAACCGGAAGGCTATAAAATGCTGACGGGTGATGAATACACGATGTTGCTGAAAGAAAGTTATTTCAATCCAGAGCAAAGCTCTACGGCTTCTAATATTCCGGAATTGAACTACGACCCTACCTTTTCGGAGTATGAACAATACAATAATAATACCGATTGGCAGGATGAAGTGACCCAATGGGGATTACGGCAGAATCATTACGTTTCTGTAACAGGAGGAGGCGAGAAGGCCACTTTCCGGATTTCAGGAGGTTATGACCATGAGACCGGATCCGTCATCCAACAAAAGTTGGACCGTTTGTCCACCCGTCTGGCTTTGGACTATTATGTGAGCGACCGTATCAAGATTTCGACGAACTTTGCCATGACTTATACGGACAACCAGAAGAATTACGATGACTTGTTGTCCATTGCTTATAAAAAGATGCCCAATATGTCCGTTTATGAGCAGGATCCCCGTACGGGGCTTTCCACCGGAAGGTATTATGAGATGCTCCAGTCCGCCTCTTCCGTATTTAACGGGAATCAGAAAGATTTGGTAAATCCTGTGGCCAGTGCACATTTGGCAAAATTCGGTGACAAGACTTACGACATCACTCCGGAACTGGAAATCCAATACAACCTGTTGGGAACCACTGAAGACGAATGGCAGTTGAGGTGGAACGGACGGGTAAATATGAATGTTTTCAATGAGTATATCGACAAGTTTTATCCTCAGGAACTGAAGACCATAAGTTGGAACGGGGATGTCAATATGGGGTATACCGGAAGCTCGAAGAATGTGGCCATCGATACCAAACAGACGTTGACGCTCGTTCCGGCTTTCAAGAATAAGGACCATTCCATGATGGCCATGGCGCGCTTCAATCTCATATCCGGTAACAACAACCAACAGCTTACAGAGTCTCGCGGGCTTCCTTCCGGAGGAATAGAAAGTCCTGATGCCGGTGGTTTGATTAAGCAGATGTCTACCAGCTATAAGCAATGGCGTTCCATCTACTACACGTTTTCCATGCACTATTCGTACAAGAGCCGTTATTCGTTGGATTTCTCCCTGCGTGCCGATGGCAGTACGAAATTCGGCCCGAACCAACGTTGGGGTGTTTTCCCTGCCGTCTCCGCACGTTGGAATATTATCGACGAGTCATGGATGGATTGGAGCCGTAAATGGCTGTCCATGCTTTCCATCCGCCCCAGTTGGGGAATGGTGGGCAACCAGCCTACGGAGGATTATCTTTATGAAAGTAAATTCGGCACCGGTTCGGCTTATATCGACATGAATGCCATGAGCCAACTGAACATGCGTCTTACGGACCTTCGTTGGGAGACAAAATCCACGTACGATGTGGGTATGGATTTGGGATTCTTGAACGACCGTTTGAAATTGACTTTGGAATGGTATCATTCAACTACGGACGACATGTTGATGCGGGATGTCTCCATACCTTCGAGTACGGGATTCTCCAAATTGGCTTATAGGAATGTTGGTAAAATGCGAAATTTGGGTTGGGAATTCAATATAACGACAAACCGGATTATCAAAGCCGGTAAGTTTTCTGCCGATTTCAATGTAGCATTCGGTAACAATAAGAACGAAATTCTCGAAATGGATGCCACCGTACTGAACATGTTGAATACCAAGTTTACACAAGAAAACCGTAACGTGTTGCAGCGTGTGCAATTGAACAATCCTTTCGGGGCAATTTACGGTTTCCGTTACAAAGGAGTATATCAATATCATTACGAGACTTTTGCGGATATGAGTGTGGCCGAACAAGAACAGTTTCTGGCAGACGGAAAGACGGCTCCGGTGGTTTTGAATGCCAATGGGGAAATCATTCGGGACAGCAAGGGGAATCCTAAACGGACAAAGTACTGTTTCTCGAATGCTGAAAATGAGTCGAAAGATTATGATTTCAAAGGAGGAGATGCCATTTACGAGGACATCAACCATGATGGCAATATTAATGAGTTGGATATTGTATACCTCGGTTCTTCATTGCCTAAGCTTACGGGAGGCTTTGGTTTCACGTTGAATTACGACCGTTGGAGGTTGAATGCCCAGTTCAATTACCGTGTAGGTAATAAGATTCTGAATTTGGCCCGTCTGGATGCCGAGTCTATGATAACGAACAATAATCAAAGCCAGGCCGTGAATTATCGTTGGCGTAAAGAAGGGGATGTAACCCCGATTCCACGGGCTATGTACGGGACATTAAGCAACGGTGCCGTATCCAATTACAACACGTTGGTCAGTGACAGGTTTGTGGAAGACGGTTCGTTCCTGCGGCTCAATTATTTGCAACTGTCGTATTCGTTCAGTAGTAAGGTGGCTCGGACATTACGGCTTAAGGGATTACGTTGCTATGTGAGTGCGAACAATTTGTTTGTATTGACGAAATACAAGGGTGTGGATCCCGAAATCAATTATGGAAGTTACGGTGTGGCACAAGACAATGGTCAGACACCACGTGCGAAGTCTTTTACCTTGGGTGTGACCGTAGATTTCTAAATAATAATCAAAAGCGAAGAAATATGAAATCATATGCAATCTTAATGTCGGCAGCGTTAGCCGTATGTTCATTTTCCGGTTGTGAAGACTTTTTGGACATCAAGCCATTGAATGATATTGTGCTGGAGAATTTCTGGGATGAAAAAAGCGATGTGGACAATATGATAAGCGGCTGTTACTCTACGATGCAAAGTGGCGACTTCGTGTACCGGCTTATGGTTTGGGGTGAAGTCCGTTCAGACAATATCGTGGCGGGCAACAATGTGAATACGAATGTTGACTTGTCCAATATCTTTCAAGAGAACTTGCGGGCGAACAATTCTTATACGAAATGGGAGAAGTTCTATAGCGTAATCAACAGTTGCAATTTGATTATAAAGTATGCTCCCCAAGTGGCAGAGAAGTCGCCGGACTATACGCAGAGTGCTTTGAAAGCGACAATCGCAGAAGCTTCGGCGTTGCGTGACTTGTGTTATTTCTATTTGATTCGTGCCTTTCGCGACGTTCCTTATACGACGGAGGCATATGTGGACGACAACCAGCCGTTGGCTCTACCGGCCAGTAAATTCGATGATATATTGGATGCGCTGATAAAAGATCTCGAATCAGTTCAAAATGACGCAGTGAAAGTTTATCCGGAAACAACTCCTTTGTACCAAACCGGAAGAATCACGCAGGATGCTATCCATGCCATGCTTTGTGAGATGTATTTGTGGAAACAAGATTACGAAAAGTGTATATGGTATGCCGATACGGTCATCAATGCCAAACTACAAGAGTATAATGAGAAATACAGAGAGTATGGTGGCCTTGTGAACGGTGTGGTAGATAAACTAGTTGAAGGATATCCCCTGATTAGCGATGCGAACAGTACCAATACCATGTATGGCAGCGCCTATACCCAATTATTTGTGGATGGCAACAGCAGTGAGAGTATTTTTGAATTGACTTATATGGACAATGACAATATGCTTTCCAATGAAGCTGTGAGCCATGGTTATGGCAATGAAGAAACTTTTCCTGGCTTTTTCCGTCCTGCCGATTTCATAGCTACGGATATTCCGGACCATTCTTACCAGGTTTATAATAACATGTATGATACACGTTACTATGAAAGCTTGCAGCGTTCCACTTCTACGGATTTCAAGATTAACAAGTATGTCACAAACGGTGCCACTATTGATTTGTCAGCTTCCACATCCGATGAATTAGCCGTGTCTTACGGTACGGCTTATAGGGCAAGTTATTGTTCGGCTAACTGGATAGTTTACCGTCTGACGGATATTATGCTGATGAAAGCCGAAGCATTGGTACAGCTGGCCATTGACAAAGAGAATGGAAAGGACCCGAAGCTGTCCGAGGCTTTCAAGCTGGTGAATGCAGTAAATCTCCGTTCCAATTGTGACAAGAATAAGGTGGCGGTCCTGGACAGCACGTTGTATACGACAAAAAGCACGATGGACAACCTTGTGATGGCCGAGCGCCAGCGAGAACTTATGTTCGAGGGGAAAAGATGGTTCGACTTGGTACGTCGTGCACGTCGTGAGGGTAATACGGATTATTTGGTAGAACAAGTCAAACGTAAATATACGACGAACGGTTCTGCCGTGCAGAGTAAACTTTCGAAGATGGAGGCTATTTATTGGCCTTATAACGAGGACGAGCTAAAAGTTAATCTGTATTTGGAGCAGAACCCAGCCTTTGCAAGCGGAGAAAGCAGTTCGTTCGAATAAAGACAGTGTAAACACAAAAAAAGAATGATGATTATGAAAAGGTCAGTATTTAAATATTGGAGTGGTATAGTCAGCTTATTTTTCCTGTTCGGTTTCATGGGGTGTTCCGACGAACCGGATGAGATGAATTATTACACTTTCAAAGGACAGATGATGAGCGATTATCTGCTCCAGACAAAACAGTTCAGCGACTTTGCCACGTTGGTCAACCGTGCCGGAATGATGGACATGCTTTCTTCATACGGTTCTTATACATGTTTTGCTCCGACCAATGCGGCTTTACAAGATTACATCAAAGGAAAAGGGTTGAAATCAATCGATGAGTTGACGGATGCGGATTGTGATACGATTGTCCGTACACATTTGGTAGAAAACATGTATTCTACGTCTGAGATGAACGACGGGGTATTGCCGACAACCAATATGAATCGTCGCTATTTGGAAATAGGGCATGGCAATGATGAGAACGGGAACGCCGTGGTTATGGTCAACAAGACTGCCCATGTCATTTTCGAGCTTCAAGATGACTCAGTGGAGAACGGAATCATGCAACCCGTAACAGAAGTGTTGGAAAACTCCAACCGGATGTTGCCGAAGGTATTGGAGCAGAACGAAAAGATTTCAACGTTCTATGCTGCTTTGAAGGCCACGGGGTTATTGGATTCTCTCAATATGTACCGTGACGATTCATGGAATCCGGATTTGTATGAACGTTATTACTACACGTCCCATATCAACCAAGAGACGGCTACTGTTCCTGATGAAAAGCGTTACGGGTTTACGTTGTTCATTGTGCCGGATTCGATATTGTCGAGGAAATATGGAATTGTGCCCGGCGACATCAAGGGACTTTACAATAAGGCATGCGAGATATATGATGCGGTTTATCCCGAAGATAAAAATGCCGAATATCATAGTTTTGAACAGTTGGAACACCGTAAGAATCCGTTGAACCGTTTTATGGCCTACCACATCCTCGACCGTGACGTAAAAGGATGGAATTACCTGACCCCACTGAACGACATAGGTATAGAGACCACTTTGATGAATCCCGAAGATTGGTATGAGACAATGTTGCCTCGTACGATGATGAAGGTGGAAAAACTTACGGTATGGAAATATACAAACATGTCGGGCGACCAACGTTTGGAAATCTACCTGAACCGGCGTTATGATGACAACTACAGTATTCACGGTTCCATGGTCAGCCGTACGATAGAACCGGAATATGAGCAAGAGGGATTGAACGGGAGGTATTTCTATGTCAACGACATCGTGGCTTTTAGCACAGACACTCGTGACATCGTGCACAACTGCCGCATCCGTATGGATTTTTCTACTATATTCCCGGAGTTGATGACGAACGATATCCGTCAGAATGGCGACCCGGCATATAACGATCCACCTTTCGACGAGACGGCTAAGTATGGGCGTAATTACTATTTTCCGAACGGGTATTTGAAGAATGTGAATAATGTGGGATATTTTATTTACCGTCGTCCGCATTTGGGATTCTACTGTTATGAAGGAGACGAAATGAATTTGTTCGGAGATTATGATTTCACGTTTAAAATACCTCCTGTCCCGTTTGAAGGCGATTGGCAGATCCGTTTAGGGTTCACCTGTGAACCGACGCGTGGAATCGGGCAAATCTATTTCGACGATGTGCCGCAAGGGATACCTTTGGATATGACCAAAAGCCTTTCCGACCCTACCATCTTGGGTACGGCATTCCGCAGCGATTACACTACTGCCATGTCTTCTTCTGAAAAACTGGAAGAACGGAAAGCGTTGAAAAACAAAGGATATTATCGTGGTGCTGCCGGAGGCTATCATTTATTGGGAGACCGTCATGATATATTTGCAAATTGTGCGGATACTTATCGCATTGTGCTTTGTACGGTACATATCAATCCTGATAAAGACCATTTCTTGCGTATTCGCAACGTTTCGGACAACGGTAGCACGGAATTCATGCTTGATTATCTGGAACTGGTGCCCAAGAGCGTATATGGTGTGACGGATGAAGGAGAGCAGGAGGATGATTTGTAAGATGAATAAAATAGCGAAGTATGAAAAAGGCAATTATAAAATGTGTTTGGGCGGTATTGCTACCGCTCGTGACATCGTGCAGTGATGAATGGGATGAACATTACGGGCAGGGCAACCCTATGGCCAGTGACGAGTCCTTGTGGCAGGCGTTGAAAGAACGACCTGAACTGTCCAACTTTGTACGTTTAGTGGAAAATGTGGGATATGAATACTATTTCGAAGGAGACCGAATGTTTACCCTCTTCGCCCCCACCAACGACTATCTCACGGCAGATGCAGTGGACAGCTTGACGGAAGTCTACAACACCCAAAAGAACAATCGGGTAAAGAATAATGACAATACCGTTGTCAAACAAGTTTTGCAAAACCACATGGCGATGTATAATTATACTGCAATTCCGTCCGGAGATTCGGTGCAGATGATGATGTTGAACGGCAAATACAGCTATTTGGCAGACGGGGCGGTGAATGGAGTGAAGTGTCTGACCTCCAACGAACTTTATCGCAACGGTGTGTTGTTTACCGTGGATGGTCGGCTTCCATATTTTGCGAACGTGTCCGAATACTTCAGCACAGATGCCGATCTGGACAGTATCGCGTCTTTCTTTAGTCGGTATAACGTGTACGAATTCGATCCCTCCCGTAGTGTTCCGGGGGAGATTGTGGATGGGAAGACTGTTTACCTGGATTCCGTGATGAACCTGAAGAATGTCATGTTCGACGAGTTGGGATATATCAACCGTGAAGACAGTGCCTATTGGATGGTAGTACCTACAGACCGGCAGTGGAGGAGTCTTTATGAGGAATATAAAGCTTATTTCAACTACGACAATACGACGGCAAAGCGCGACTCCATGGAAAATGTGATGACGCATAAGGCTATTATACAAGGTACGATATTCAATATGAACATCCAGCCCTCGCTGAACGATTCTGTCATATCGACCAATTATAACGAGTCCAATTACAGGTACTATAAGTGCTTGCGTCCCTTCGATCAAGGAGGAGTCTTTGCTGAGGCCCGTAATGTCACGTGCAGCAATGGAAAGGTGTTTATAGCGGATGATTGGGTGATAGACAAACGTACGACATTCTTTCAGGAAATAAAGATTGAAGCGGAGAATGCTTACTATAGGGACAGTGTGGCCAAATGTAAGGAACCGGTTATCACTTGTGCCGTTCCGGCAGGCAATCCGTTGTACGGGCAGGTGTCGGGTAATGCTTTTGTGCAGGTGGAACCGCGTAATACTGCTGTGACCCCGTTGATACGATACACGATTCCCAGTGTCTTATCCAACATAGGGTATGATATTTATGCCGTTTTTGCTCCCGCGATAGCGGCTGACACGCTGGCTACGGACACGCTTCCGCTGAAAGTCAAGTTTTCGTTGAAATACAACGACCAGGATGGCAAGCAAGTGAATGATATTAAAATGAAGAATCCGATTAGCGGCACCTATTCGTATGAGACAGTTCCTAACGTCGTAGATACTATTCTCGTAGCCAGCGATTACAAAATACCTACATGTAGTTATGGATTGAGCGAACCTCAAGTCCGCCTCACGGTGGAAAGCGACCGTTCGACTTCCAAATACACGCGTATCCTGCGTTTGGATTGTATCATATTCAAGCCGCATGAAAATGACAACAATGATTCTAACGAATAATATAAGACCATGATAGACATGAAATATAAAGTATATTGCATTTCGGCCATGATGTTGTGTTGCGTGGTTTCGAAAGCACAGGAAAAAGATACTGTCGAGGTTGGAGATAGTGTGAAGAAAGAAAATGTCAGCCGTGTATGGAAGAACGTGAAGACACGTACCATACGTGGGAAGGTGTTGAGCGGGACGGACAAGAAGCCCAAAGGAGGAGCCATGGTCAGTACACATGGCATCAGCGGTTACAGTACGTTGACGGAAGAAGACGGGACTTTTAAACTGGACCTCCCCGTTTTTGCTTCTTCCATCGATGTTTCTTCTCCGGACGACCATCTGGTGGAAGTGGGTTTGCGCTCTACGGAAGAGCAGTCGCTCATCTTTTTATATCCTCAGACCGTGGCACCGTTGTACGGTAAGAAAACCGATATCCTGAATACGCGTGTAGCCGACGGATTCAACTATTCTCCGTCTCTGTCGGTAGAGGAAGACGTACAGCGTGAACTGGGAGCAAGCGTACACACCGTGATGCGTAACGGTACACCCGGTATCGGAGGTGTAATGATGATGAGTGGCCTGAATTCCATTAATGCCAATGCGCAGCCGCTTATCGTGATAGACGGAGTGCCTTTGGATCAACAATATGGTAGGGAGATGCTTCACGATGGGTTCTACAACAACATCCTGACTAATATCAATCCGGCAGACATCGACCGGGTGACGGTGTTGCGTAACGGGACAGCCCTTTACGGGGCCAAAGGTGCCAACGGAGTTATTCTTATAGATACCCGGCGCAGTAAAAGCATGGCCACACGTATCACGGCCTCTTTGTCGGCCGGCGTTACGTTGGAGCCACGTTATTATGACATGATGAACGCTTCCCAATACCGGACTTATGCCAGCGAAATGCTCAAGACTACCAATACGACCATTCGCGACTTTAATTTTTTGGACGATTCTCCTTCAAACTATTATGCGGAGAAATACAACAAAAACACAGATTGGAAAGAAAAGGTCTACCGGGAGGCTTTCATGCAGAATTACGGTATCAATGTGGAAGGTGGAGATGAAGTGGCACAATACAACCTGTCATTGGGATATACGGGAGCTCAATCCACATTGGAACAAAATGATATGGACCGTCTGAACATCAGGTTTAATTCCGATATAGCGTTAGGTAGCAAGCTGGACGTACGTTTTGATGCGGCGTTTACCAATATTACCCGCAATTTGCGTGACGATGCGGCACCCTCGAGTTATGAAGAAGGAACGCCCACGTCTCCGTCTTTCTTGGCGTATGCCAAGGCACCGATGCTGAGTCCTTATACTTTTTCCGGAGGAAAAATCTACGAAAACCATTTGGATGTGACAGACGAGACATATTTGGACGAGGCATTGGCCGGATATAGCAATTATAACTGGAAGTTAGGTAATCCGTTGGCCATTTTAGAATATGGCGAGGCGCAGAACAAAAACCATTTCGAGAACTCCATGCTGAGCCTTTCTATCAAACCCAAGTTTAAGTTCAACGATCATCTGTCGCTCAGCGAGCATTTCAGCTATGTGCTGACGAACACGAACGAGAAGTATTATATCCCCTTGAATGGCGTACCCGACTACTATGTGTCGAGCCTCGGGGCCTTCCGCCAGAATGAGGCACGCTCGTTGTTCTCCAAGCAGAATTCTATCATGAGCGACACTCGTTTGGAGTGGGATCAACGGTATGCTGCACATGCCATTGCCCTACGTGGTGGCTTCCGCATGCAATGGGACAGTTACCAGTTAAATACCCAGGTTGGTTACAATACGGGAAATGACAAGACGCCATTTATTTCTTCTTCCTTGCTGGATGCCGCTACCGGAGGGACGAACGATCAATGGAATTCCCTGGCCTACTATGTCCAAGCCGATTATAATTTCAAAGGACGCTATTATTTGCAGGCTACGATGGCAGCCGAAAGTTCTTCCCGTTTCGGACGCGACACGGACCAAGGCGTGAAGATGTGTGGGGTGAAGTGGGGAATCTTCCCGGGTTTCCAGGCTTCATGGGTTGCTACAAACGAGTCTTGGATGGCAGGGCTGGGCTTTCTCAACTATCTTCGTCTTTCAGCCGGAGTGGATGTGAGTGGAAATGATGATTTGCCTTACTATGCCACACGTTCGTATTTTGCCAGTTCGGACTATATGGGATTGGCTTCCGGGTTGACGATTGCCGGCATCGGCAATGAGAAAATCCAATGGGAGAGGACGCGTAGGATCAATATCGGTGTAGATGCCAATTTGCTGAACAACCGCTTGGGCGTACGTTTCAATTATTTCCGCAGTGCCACCGACCATTTGTTGATGTGGCAAGAGATGTCTTACCTGAGTGGATTGGATAAGACTTGGGGCAACGGCGGAAAGCTGGAGAATCGCGGTTTCGACGTGGAAGCCACGGGAGTGGTGTGGGCGTCACCGTCATGGCAATGGCAAGTCGGTGCCAGCGTAGGGCATTACAAGAACAAGGTCACCGCTTTACCCGATGGACAACGGTATATGGACACGGAGATACTCGGGGCCACTGTGCGTACGGAGATAGGCCGGCCGGCCAATTTGTTTTACGGCTATAAGGCACAGGGTGTATTTTCCACGAGCGCGGAAGCCCAAGCCGCAGGTTTGTACATCCACGATGACAACGGGGTGGACCGGACTGCATTCGAGGCTGGAGACATGCACTTTGCAGACTTGGATGGTGACCATTTTATCACAGAGGCCGACCGCATGGTGATTGGCGACCCCAATCCGGATATTTATGGTAATATCTTCACCTCTGTACAATACCGGCGTTTGCGGTTGGACGTGCGTTTCAACTATTCTTTGGGCAACGACATCTACAATTATACGCGTCAGCAACTTGAATCGGGAAGCCGTTTCATGAACCAGACCGCGGCACTTGCCCGTCGCTGGCAGATGGAAGGGCAGCAGACCGACATTCCCCGGCTCTCGTTCCAGGATCCGATGGGCAACAGCCGTTTCAGCGACCGCTGGATTGAAGACGGAAGCTATTTGCGGCTGAAAACTGTGACGTTGAGTTATGACCTGCCTGTCTCTTCCACGTTTTTGCAGGGATTGCAGTTCTGGGTACAGGCCAATAACGTGGTTACTTTAACCCGTTATTTGGGTTCCGACCCCGAGGGTGCGGCGTTGTCTGCCGTCCTGGGACAGGGTATTGATGCCGGAAGCTTGCCGCAAAGCCGCAACTTCATGGTAGGAATTAAAATCAATCTTTAATCTTAAAAGTATCATGACGATGAAAACAAATATATGCAGATTAATGGGTTGGGGCGTGGTGGCTGCAGCCGTATCGTCCGTCTCCCTTACGGGATGCCAGGATTTCTTTGAGCAGGAGTCCGACCATATCATCTTTGCCGACGGCGACCATCTGAATAATCCCACGGATACGGTATATTCCATGATGGGAATCTTGCAGAAGATGCAGGCCATTGCCGACCGTTCGGTCTTGCTGGGTGAAGTTCGTGGCGATTTGGTGGATGTCAACGAATACACTTCGGCCGACCTTCGCAATATCGCCTTGTTCGAATTGGACGACAGTGCCAATGTGTACAACCAACCTCGCGACTATTACGCCGTCATCAACAACTGTAACTATTACATCGCTCGTGCCGACACGGCGTTGAAAAACAACCGGAACGAAAAAGTCTTCATGCGTGAATATGCCGCAGCCAAGACTTTCCGTGCATGGACGTACTTGCAGTTGGTGTTGGCTTACGGCAAAGTACCTTTCGTTACCGAACCTATTTTGCTGTCGGGCGATTTGGAACGCGACTATCCGAAATTGGAAGTGAAGGATATTTGTGAGCGGTTGATTGCCGACCTTGTCCCGGTAGCCGATGAGAATATTCCTTTATTCAACGGTTTAAGCGTAGACAGCCGTCTGGTTTATGTCCCGACCAAAATCATGTTGGGAGACTTATGCCTGTGGGCCGGACGTTACCGTGAAGCGGCACAATGGTATTACCGTTACATATCCACACGTAATGGTGAACAGTCCGCTTACGCCCTAAGCACGAATTGTTCGGCTTGGAACCGGGATGAGAAAGATTATAAAAGTTGGAGCGATAGCTATAGTAGCATGCTTACATCGGAGGGATATGCCACAGATGCAGAACTGATTTCGCTGATTCCCTGTCCCACTGGGATGGCGGACTTGAATTATAGCCAATTGCGGAATATCTTCAATTCCACTAATGAAAATGCCTATCGGCCTGAACTGTCACCGTCTGTGGCTTTGACCGACTTGTCGGAATCACAAGTATATTGCAACTACTCCACGGCCAGTGAAGTGACGTACGCGCCGGAGGATCTTCCGGAAGGTCGTGGCGACTTGCGGTTGTCGAGTATCGTGCAGGAAAGTTCGGTGAACTACGATAATGCTTGGCGCCCCTCCCAGACCATTTATAAGTATTCATCAGCCAATGTGCGCACTTATCGTCGTGCTATGGCTTACCTGCGGATGGCCGAAGCCCTGAACCGCGCCGGTTATCCCCGTTTTGCTTATGAGATTTTGGCCGATGGCGTAAACGATTCCATCGTGCGTGCCCGTATCCTTCCTTATTGTCCCACACTGGCAGACAGCGTATTTGTGCAGAGTTTCAGTTTCCCCGAAAACCGTTATGTCGTGAGATGTCTGGATACCAAAGCTACAGACATCAATACCATAGGCTTGCACTCGCGCGGTTCCGGCTGGACGGAGTTCAACGAGCACTATGCTTTCCCCGTGGTGCCCGAAGGAGTGGCAGACACGCTACAATATCAGATAGAGAAGGTAGAAGACATGCTGATGGACGAGGGGGCTTTGGAGTTGGCCTTCGAGGGGCAGCGTTTCTACGACCTGATGCGTGTGGCTCTGCGGCGTAATGATCCCGCTTATCTGGCAGAAAAGATTTATGCCCGCCGGGGAGAAGACCGGAAGGGGGAGATGCGTTCGCTCATCAAAACGCAACTGACAGACATACATTCATGGTATTTGAACTGGAGGGGACAAATCGGATATTAAGATTGTTAAAGAATAACGCGTGAGGCGGGAAAGGACGGTGCTCCTTTTCCGCCTTGCTTTTTCCTCTAACCTTTTTTGTCTTGAACTTTCTTCTCGAAGAGAACGCTTGAATCGTCCCTTCCAAAGATCGTGTTCCCAATCTCAGGAGAACGGAAAATCAATCTCAAGAGATTGATTTTTCAATCGGCTGCAAGTGATTTTTCAATCTGCGGAGAAAAAAACAGTGTTTTCTATTTGTTTATAAATCATTGATATGTAATTTATTATCTACATTCTTGTGATGAAAGACTTTGGTTCTTCATGCCTCGGAATGGCTTTCTTCTGATGTACATGTTTTTGATATGAAAAATCCACCAGAAACTTAGTTCCAGTGGATTGCCTGTTCCGTCCTTACACCGGAGGGTGGCTTGCTGAGGGGATATAACCGTAATGGATTCACAAAGAGTATTAGCGGTGTGGGTCACCGTTTTGGTGAGTCCTGCGAATGCTCAGTTCGTTTTGCATTTTTTCATTGAATTCTTTTGTAATAGGATAATAGAAGAGGGCGGTCACACCGGCGGCAAACAAAATGGCAGGTACTACGCTCGACACGAGACGGATGCCCTCTACGGCCATGTCAGACTGTACAACAGACGCGCCGGACACATATCCGAAAGCCGAAAGCAACAGGCCTGCGAAAGCTCCGCCGAGGCCCAGCCCGGTTTTCAGGGCAAATACGACACCGGAAAAGCAGAAACCGGTGGCCCGGCGTTCGTTGACATACTCTATATGGTCGGCTACGTCGCCAATCATGGTCCACAACAAGGGCACGGTGGGAGCGTAGGCCAAACTTTTGAGGATTCCGAGCAGGAAGATGGTTTGGATGTCGCTGACGCTTGGCAGGTAGAACAAAGCCGTGAAGAAAGCCGTCAATGAGAGACATGCGATAAACGTAGAACGCTTTCCGTAGCGGTTGGCCAAAAAGTTACTCAACAGAATGACACCAAAGAATTGGGTGATAGCCCCGACGGTGTTGAACAGGGAGAATCCTACGGAATAGGCCTGACTGGCATCCGTGTCGAAGCCTAAGCGGCACAGGAACGCGCTCAGGGCGTACGGGTCGACGTAATTCTGGAAGTAGAAGCTCATGGCACTGCCCCACAAGGCCAGCGTGATGAACACGAAGAGGGTCAGCACGAACATGGCGCGCCAAGGCACATTGCCCAACAGGTCGCTCACGTCGCGGCGTATGTTCATCTCTTGCTGGGGCGGAGGAGTGATGCGTTCGCGCGACGACCAGAAGGCCACTACGAGGCAGACGAACGCCACGGCGGCATAGAGGCTCACGGTGTAGAACCACCCCATACGGTCGTCACCGTTTCCGAAACGGGATACGAGGGGCAACGTCAACCCTTGTACCACGAACTGGGCGATGGTGGAACCGACAAAACGTATGGAGGTGATGCTGGTGCGTTCCTTGATGTCACCTGTCATCACCCCGCCGAGCGAAGAGTAGGGCGTATTGTTGAACGAATACATGGTCATCAGTAAGACGTAGGATACCGTGGCGTAAACAGCCACCATCGTCTTGTCCTCGATGCCGGGATTGTAGAATGCCAGTACGTAGAACACGCAGAAGGGGAGGGCTGTCCAGAGCACCCAGGGCCTGTATTTCCCCCAACGGGTCTGCGTACGGTCGGATAGGATACCGGCCAACGGGTCGATAAAAGCATCGGCCACCCGGGCGATGAGCAATACGGAACCGGCCACGGCTCCGTCGAGCCCGAAGATGTCGGTGTAGAATTTCAACTGGAATATCATCATCATCTGGAATACCAGATTGGCAGCCACGTCGCCGAGCGAGTAGCCTACCTTTTCGCGCATGGATATTTTAGGGTTCATGTGATAATAATAAGAAGGTTTTGATTCGTTTGCGAAGTTAGCCATAAAGTAGTGTTCTGGCGTTCCTTTATGTCGCATGTTGTTTTCATTATCTCGCAAAAATAGGATGGATGATGCAAACAAACGAAAAAGAGGGACAGAACTGATATTCTGTCCCCCTTGTCATCTATAAGAATTCATCATGGGATTATTTCACGATGATTTTCTTTGTCACAGTCGTACCGTCTTCCATTGTCTGGCGCAGGATGTTTACGCCTTTCTGCAGACGCGGTAACTTGATGCCGTCCACGCTGTAGATTTCTTGGGACTTCACTTTGCCTGTGGCAAGGGTTTCGTCGATAGACTCTCCATTGTCGAGTGACACGCAGGTCAGGCGCACGTTGTCGAACTTACACCAACCGCAGTTGTTCCAACCTTCGGGAGCAGCCGTCCTCTTGTAGGTGTATTCCCAGTGTCCGTCGGTGCGTACGCCCAATTTCAAAGGTTCGTTGGCAGCGAGGTGTACTACAACTTCAAGGGTGTTGAGCGGTCCTTTGTCACCCATGTCGCCATTGTTCTTGCAATCTACTTCATCATATCCGCCGAACGTGCGTTCCACTTCGTAGGGATGGCCTTTCTCAAGTTGGTCGAGGTCGTATTCATCTTCCCAACCGTAATACATGGCCGCGTTGTTCACAAACAGACGCTGTCCGGCCAGGCGGTAGTCATCGTTGTCGTTAGGTACTACCATGTCTACTGTTACTTTGTAGTAACCGGCCGGCAGGCCTTCTACGGTCTGGTACATATATACGTCGGGGAAGTCACCGGACTGGAGGCAGAATCCATATTCTCCGTCCGTACAATCCACATTCTTGTCAGGGCTTGTAAAATTGTTCAATCCGGCAGCGTTCATGTCCTCAGCTTTTGTGCAGACGATGCTGTCTATCATGAAAGTCCATCCGAAAGGTGCGTTGTATACGGCATTCACGCCTTCGCCCAGGCCATATTGGTCTTCAAAGCTCGGGTTGACGAGAATATGAGTGAGGTCGTCGTTGGCCTTGATGCCTTTCTCTATTTTGGCGTTACGGGCCAGTTCGAGGTATTGGGCGGCTATTTCGTCGATTTTCTCCACGGTCAGTTCGTCGGATTCATTCTGGTATCCGGCATTGTTTGTGTCATAGAGGGCTTGGAGCTGTTGCCCTGATTCCGTAGCGGCCACGCCTTCGTATGCCAAGTCTTTGGCGGCCACTTCATTGGCGTGTGCAAGGAATTTGAACGACTCGATGCTTTCATCCACGTTGCCAAGTGCTTCGGTCAGGGTGGCAATCACTTCAATGCATTCATCGAAGTCGGCCTCGGGGTTGTTTACAAGTTCCGTGCCACGGTTATATGCCTCTGTCATTTGTTTTTTGATGGCTCCGTTCATTTTCTCATCTAGGTAAGGTGCTGCCTTTTCCAACCATTGATCAAGCAAGGCGATGACTTTTTCCAAATCCTTGCCTACGTAGGTCAGCGTAAAGTTATCATAGCATCCCCACCTTTCGAATTGGTCTCCGTAATTGCGTATGCCGAACGTAAGTTTGCCGTTGATGACAAAAGCTTGTACGGTGTTCTTGAAATAGCCCTTGTCAAAGTATTGCCGGGCGCCGCTTTCCGTGTTCGGCATCATGACGCCTGATTTCGTCCCATGCCGGATATCCCAGGACTCTGTAAATTCATCACCCGTGAAAGCGTCTTGGAACGAGTGTTTTATCTTTTGTTCGCCGTCATTCAGGAAAATGTATGAAGACACAGTACTAATCAAACTGTCTCCTTTGCCGATAGACCATAAGGAGTCCATTTTCTCGAAGTCCCAGTCCGCACGTTGGAATGCCTGCACGCTCAGTTCGTATACGCCGTTCGGCATACCCAATAAGGTTTGGTAGATTTCACCCGTCTGCCCGCCGCCGATTGTGAGTAAATCGTTGTTGAGGCCAAACTTCTCTGCATCGAATTCATCAACAATCCATCCGTTCACGCTTTCCGCAAACGAGGGGTTGGTGATGAAGTTTGTCACGTCTGTTCCTTCAGTAATGAGTGAATGTTGCGCTGATTGGGTCAGCAGGTCCATTTTGGAGATAATTTCTCCCAACTCTTCAGTGGTATAAGGATATTCAATCAGTATGGTTTCGATGTCGATTTCGGCCATGTAGTCGCTCAAGGCCATGATGTCATCATTCACTTCACCTTCCAGTGTGTTCAATATACTGTCAGCTACTTCGTAGGTACGTTGTAATGTACCGTATGCCTTACCGTTTTCTTCAGCCGCCAGGATAGCTTCGTTTAATTCTTCGGCCTTGCTGGTCATGTCTGCCACGTTTCCACCGTTAGCGATATAATTCTCAGCTTCGGCTATTACTTTGTCCAAACGGTCCCGATAGGTCTGGTTCATGCCGTTGTTCACGGCTTTGGCCTTATCTACAATGACCTGTAGTTCGTCCTTGATGGCATCTTTACCGTAATAAGAAAGTTTAAGGTTGCCCAACACGAACCAGTTGGCGGTAGAGTTCAGCATTTCTACTCCGGTTTCCAATTTCCCGTCTGTAACGAAGAATGTAATGGATGTCGATGCTGATCCCCAACGGCTGCCTGAAGACAGGTTTACAGAACTGGTACCCAGTGAAGTGATGGCATACAAGGTGTTGCCGGTCACGGAATAATCCTCGGGATCTTTTCCATCGGATTCCGGATTAGACGGATTCTGGTCTATACAGATGTAATCCACTTTCAATTCATATTTTCCGTTCGGTACGTCTGTCAAGCTCTGGTAAATCTTGGCATCCGCGAAACCGGTGTCGTCAAAGGCCCAACGCCCTAAGTTGGTGGTGGTATTGTTCAAATTGTCGCCACTATAGGTGAATGAATTTGCCGGCTCTTGCGTCCAACCCGGAATGTCGCTACTGCTGGCTACGAAGTTCTCCTCGAATTTGTAGTTCTCAAGCAAGTCGGACAAGTCCACGGGCTTGTCGTAAGTGGCATGTTCGATTTCATATTCACGGATTTTGGTTTTCAGGTCTGTGGTAGCAGCCTCCAATTCTTCGTTGGTACTGGCAGTGTTGTTATATACATTTAGGGCTGACGTGATGTCAAAACCGTAGTCTTGTGCTTTGGTCATGGCATCGCTGAGAGCCTTTAGGTTGAAGAAGTGTTGGTATTCCGTTTCGCTGACGAATTTCCATTTTATTCCGTATGTGTCTTCATACGCGTCGATTAAGGGATAAATGACATCAGTCCCGTCGTTTTTCCATCCCATCCACATATCGGGGAAATAATCTTCACCGTAGTTTTCGTCCGCTTTGTCGGGGCGGATGTAATAAGTGCCGTCGCTTTGTGCCTCGATAGTCCAGTTCAGGTGTGTCCGACCTGCCTCCCCACCCGCTTTTGAAGTTTGATTGTCTTCATAATAAATGTAAGTGTAGGTAAGTCCCTCATCTGCCGTTGTACCCAATAAATAGGTATTGTTTGTACTAGAGGTAATGAATAAGGGCAGCCCTTCATCCGTGACAACGGTTGTTTGGGTTGAGTTGGCGTTAAGGAATCCGTTAGCCTTGACATTGTAGGCATACTGTGTTTCCCCTGTTTTCAGCTCCTGGCCGGTTACGGTCGGCGGAGTCCATGACGTAGCTGCCGTACCTATCGGGCTAAGCAGCGTGGCAAACAGCAACGTAAAGTAATGCTTGTTTTTCATGTCGTTGAATAATTTAATATGTGAAACAATAAAAACTATGCCGTGATTGATTCTCAATCCGGACAGGGCAAAAGTATAAGTTTTGAATGCAAAAGCCTTCAATTTATGTCGCATGAATTTTATTTGATGTCACAAGGTTTGCTGTGTGATAGAGGGAAGTTGTTTTTGATACTATATATAATACAAAAGACAATTGCATTTCCAATAAGAAGAATAGTGTTTTAGAAAGTTTTATATAAATTCGTGTCGATTTTAAATATCATGAACACATGCGAACAGGAAAAACATGGCACGTTTCGTTTGCCTTCTATTTTATTCTATTATGTTACATAGTTGTCGCTTCAGAGATGAAGGGACAGGAGGGGCGTTTGTTTACTTCTGATGCACAATTGTCGAGTAGTTTGGTAAACCAAGTGTATCAGGATAAGAGGGGATTTATTTGGATTGCTACCCGTAACGGTTTTGACCGTTACGATGGTTTCCAATTCCAAACCTTTCATAAAACACAGAAATCGGGTTCGATGCTTTCCGAACACGTAACCTGTGCGTTGGAGGACGCAGCCGGGCGTTTGCTGGTTGGTATGGACAAAGGGCTACAGGTATATGATGAAAACACCGGACGGTTTCGGACTATACCTTTTATAAATAAAGAAGATACCTTAAAAGCATGCCATGTCATGTCCATGTTGCAAGTGCGCAATGGCGACGTATGGGTAAGTACTTCAGGGTTCGGCATGTATGTGATTCCGTCGGGGAAGGATGAAGCGCATTATACCTTGATGTTTGAGGGAGACAATAATGTGGAGGATATGGTGGAAGCGCCTGATGGTGCTGTTTGGTTAGCTGTGACAAATTACGGTATATACCGCCGGAAAGATGGAAAAGTCAGCCGTTATCTTTGTGAGAAGGCGTCTGTCTTGGGACGTTGTTGCTTGGCTTTTGACCGTGAAGGACATCTTTTCATGGGATCGGCCTCAGAAGGACTATTTGTTTTCGACGGTTCACGTAACATTTTCTTGCCGATAGAGGGGACTGCTCATCTGAATGTCTCCGTTCTCTGTCCATTGTCGGACGGACAGGTTATGCTGGGTACGGATGGGGAAGGAACCATGAATTATCGGTTCGGAGAACGTTCACCATCTCCTTGCGACTACTTTCATGCACAAGTGGATTTGAAACACGCTAAGATAAGCAGTATATTGGAAGACCGAGATGGCAATATTTGGTTAGGGCTATTTCAGAAAGGGGTTTTCATACAACCTCATCAAGATAGCGGTTTCAGCTATGTGGGCTATAAGTCCGGGCGATATGATATCATAGGCTCAGCCTGTGTGATGTCTGTTTATGCTGGAAAGGATTGTACGTTATGGGTAGGTACGGATAACGATGGCCTTTATGCTTTAGACATTAAATCATATACAGTCCGTCATTATGCTTCCGATGTCGGAAGTTTGCCTGCTACGATAACCTGTATAGCGGAAGATAAAGATGGTAAGTTGTGGTTGGGTTCTTATTGGGAGGGAGCCGGATGGTTAGACGAGAAGACGGGACAATTTAACCGTCTTCCGTTTACCAGTAAGGGAATGGCAGTACATGTGTTTCGTTTATTGGCTGATAAGGAAAATAATTTGTGGATTGCAACTTTAGGTGACGGACTGAAGAAATATAATTTGAAAACACATGAACTGAAGGAATACAAAGTAAAACCAGAGGCTTCTGAACCGAAAGGCAACTCATTGACAAATATGTGGGTAAATGATTTGTGCTTATCTGAAGACGGGAGACGGCTCTATATTTGCATGAGTAGCGGATTGGCTTGCTTGGATTTGAATCATGATGACTTTGTTTCTGCATTCGGATGCAACTGCGTATTGATGGAGCAACCGGTGCATACGGTGGTCGAAGACAAGGAAGGCCTGCTATGGGTGGGCACACATGACGGAATATTCGTGTTGGACAGGCACGGACGTACACTGCGGCATTACACTACCGACGATGGCTTGCCTGACAACTATATAGCTTCCATGCGGTTCGACGGCCAAAATAATATATGGATAAGTACCTTTCACGGTTTGTCCATGTTGGATTTGAAGCGGAGTCATTTCACCAACTATTATGCAAGCAACGGATTGCAAGGAAATGAGTTTAGCGAACGGGCATCCTGTGGATGGGACAGTCTGATGGTTTTCGGTGGAAACAGCGGACTTACACTCTTCTCGCCCGAAACAGTACGCTACGCCGGTAAACGTCCTTGTCTGCAACTGGTAGAAATGCGCATAGGAGATAAGGAGGTAACAACGGATACAAAATCGGGATTCTTCAAGGTGACGAATCGCCCCGTAATGGAATCCAACCTGTTTGAGGTGTGCCATGAGGATAATACTTTTTCCATACGTCTTTCAACGATGTCGTATGACATGCCGGACGGTGTGAAATATCTGTATTCCATAGACCACGAACCCTACGTGGCTATGGCGGGTTCATCAGGCATGCTGACTTTAAACCATTTGCCGTCAGGAACTTATAAAATCCGAGTAAAGGCAATCGTTAATGGTCTGGAGTCCGATGTCAAAGCCTTTACCGTGATAGTCCGCTCTCCGTGGTACGCCAGCCTACCGGCGTTTATCGTTTACTTTTTAATAATGATGTTTCTTATCATGCGATTCGTTCATAGTCGTCGTTTGCGGGAAGAGGCCAGATTACGTTTGCAGGAACATATACATGCGGAACAATTGAACGAAATGAAGTTGCAATTCTTCATGAACCTCAGTCATGAGATTCGTACGCCTATGACGCTGATTGTAGGACCTTTGCAACATCTTATTAATACAGACTTCGATGAAATAAGGCAAAGGTCTTACCGTATGATGAGCCGCAATGCGGAACGTATTTTGGCTCTTGTCAACCAGATTCTGGATTTGCGTAAAATAGATAAAGGACAGATGATGATGAAGATGCAGCCTGTGAACCTTGTAGATTTTGTACGAGACGTATATGAACTCTTCGACAGTAAGGCGCGTGAAAAAGAAATCCACTTTCATTTTGAATACGATACAGACTACATAGAGATATGGTTGGATAAAAAGAACTTTGATAAAGTGATCATGAATCTTTTGTCCAATGCTTTCAAATTTACTCCTTCTAAAGGTAACATCGGTATACGTTTGAAACAGGGTGAACACGACGTTTCGATGGAAGTTTGGGACGATGGATTGACGATAGAGCCCGACAAGATGGAGAAAATTTTCCAACGCTTCTATCAGGCGGACAATATAACTAATTATAATGTGGCCGGAAGCGGAATCGGCTTGAACCTTACGAAGCAACTTGTCACCTTACACCACGGTGAAATTTCGGTTTACAACAATACAGACGGTAAGGGATGCACGTTTAAGGTCGTATTACCCCTTGGCAACGCTCATCTTAAACCGGAAGAACTTTTGCAAACACCCATAGAAGAAAAAGCGGAAGAATCAATTTTGAAAATAGAAGAAGATTCTGCCGTAACCGAAGGGAATAAGGATGAGAACAAAACCAAGCATCGCAAACGTATTGTTATCGCGGAAGATGACGATGAAATACGAAGTTATCTATCGGAGGAGTTGCGAAAACATTATTACGTCGTGCCTTGTCGCAATGGGAAGGAAGCGTTGAGCGAAGTTTTACGGACTCCTCCGAGTTTAGTCTTGAGCGATGTGATGATGCCGGAAATGGATGGCTATACGCTTTGTGCCAAAATAAAAACCAACATTAATGTGAATTTTATACCAGTGGTATTGCTTACGGCCAAATCCCATGAAAAAGACAAAATAGAAGGATTGAGTACGGGTGCTGATTCTTATATTGAAAAACCGTTTAATATCAAAGTATTGGAATATACTATACGGAACCTGATAGCTTCGTATGATATTCTTCGTAACAAAGTAGGGGGTAAAGAAATGCCTGAAGAGAACATAGATGTTGTCGTATCCCAATCAGCCGATGACAAGCTATTGGAACGTGTATTGCAGATTATCAATGGGAATATCAACAATCCTTATCTAAGTGTGGAACTTATTGCGCGGGAGGTGGGTATCAGCCGAGCACACTTGCACCGTAAAATGAAAGAATTGACCAATCAAGGACCACGCGACCTTGTGCGTAACATACGCCTTAAGAAGGCCGCCGATCTATTGGCTTCGGGGCATCGTAATATTACCGAAGTGATGTATGCCTGTGGGTTTGAGAATGCCGCATCTTTCTCCATTAAGTTCAAAGCTTTGTATGGAATGTCTCCTATGGTTTATATGAAGGAACATTTGGCCAAGAAATGAGAAAATAGTTCTTTTTTTATATATTTTGAGACATGGCGTAAAATATCGGTAACACAGCCGTATGGCGGTGTCACCGATATTTTTCATCTTTGCAAAAGAGCACAGTAGATTTTTTGTATTATGTGTGAATTGAGAAAGGAATGTGATTTAGAAATGATAATCCTTAAATTAGATTGGTTATGCGAAAAATGAAAAACTTTATGCTTTCCGGACTGCTGTTGGCAACGGTTTCGGTGAGTGCAGAGATTCCTCCGTCCATTCATGTGGACGGGGAGTACTTGACAGACACCCATGGCAATAAAGTGGTGTTGCACGGCGTGATGGATACGCCGAGTCCTTATTTTAATAATTACCGTTGGGGAAATGTAGCCAACGATGCCACCAAAAAAGACTGCATCGAGTATTTCGATAAGCTCTTCACGGCTATTACGGACTCCACGCAAGGGGCCTATTGCAATGTGTTCCGACTTCATTTGGATCCTTGTTGGACGAATGACCCGAATCTTCCTGTCACAGGTGAGGAAACGGGCGAGGCCAATATCTCG
This sequence comes from Paraprevotella clara YIT 11840, assembly GCF_000233955.1. GTDB lineage: Bacteria > Bacteroidota > Bacteroidia > Bacteroidales > Bacteroidaceae > Paraprevotella > Paraprevotella clara. Next base: position 29,650 of record NZ_JH376616.1, on the reverse strand, counting down.
CAATTCAGCGAGAAGCGGCTTCGTACGTATCTGTCCACACTCTATTGGAAAATCATAGAAAAGGCTTTGGACCATGGGCTTTATGTGGTCGTACGTCCTCCCGGTGTATGTCCCGGTGGTATCAAGGTGAACGGCTACTATCAGGATTATTTGTTGAAAGTGTGGGACATCGTGTCAAGCAACACTAATATCAAGAAACATAGCGGGCAGGTATCCATAGAGTTGGCCAACGAACCGGTGAACATTTACGATGCCGATAGTCTGGAAAGCGTGCGCGCGCCGTATGACTTCTTCCAGCCTATTGTGGACAAGATACGAGCCAATGGTTTCGACGGTATTATTTGGGTACCCGGAACAGGATGGCAGAGCAATTACGTGTGCTACAAGAACAATCCCATCGAAGGCTATAACATAGGTTATGCCGTGCATGCTTATGTAGGATGGTACAATAACAATGACGAAAACGCTGACGGGGAAACGTTCATCCAAGAATTCGGAAAGGCGGTGCCGGTCGTAGAAACGAATCCCGTCATCATCACCGAAGTCGACTGGAGTCCGGAGAAAGAAGGGGAAGGGCACTATGACGAACACGGAAACTGGGTCCCGGCCAACTGGGGAACATGGGCAACAGGGTCTACTTCCAAATGGGGAAATGCCTATAAGACGATGCTCGATCATTATGGCAACATCAGTATGACCCTGTCCGGCACGGCGTGTTACATCGACATCGACAAATATCTGGCAGACGGTACGGTGACCCCGGCTTTCGACAGTAATCCCGAAGCTTGCGGGAAGGCTACTTTCGATTGGTATGCCGATTACGCCAAAGTGGATTTTGCACGACCGGATTTCACGAACGTGTCTACCAACCAGACGACGGATGGCAAGAAGTTCATCAATCCCGTATTGGCTTCGGATTTTCCGGACCCGGATGTGGCACGCCTGGGCGATACCTATTATATGGTATCGACCACCATGCATCTCTTTCCCGGGGCTACGATTCTGAAATCACATGATTTGGTCAACTGGGAGTATTGTGCACAGCCGTTGGAACAACTTTCCACTTCGGACAAATACAGTCTTATCGGTGGTAAGAACTCTTATGCCCAAGGCATGTGGGCCGCTGCTCTGACTGCCCACGAAGGCAAACTCTATCTGCTCGTCAACGGGAACGATGCCGGAGGATTCGTGTTGTCTACTGCCGATCCGGAAGGGAAGTGGCAGATGCAAAAGTTGGACCGAATTTATTACGACCCCGGCATGATTTTCGAGGACGACAAGGTATATGTAGCCTGCGGAATCGGCAATATCGACATTTGCGAACTGGACAAGAACTTCAACTTCAGGACGTCTACCACCGTCTTGAGGGACAAAGAAGGATTGGAAGGTTGCCACCTCTATAAAATAGGAGACTATTACTATATTTACGCCACTTACGGCGGTTGGCCTTCCGGTCAGACGATATTCCGTTCCAAGAGTATAACCGGGCCGTACGAAGAGAAAGTTCTGATAGAGAAGATAATTAACGGTTCGCCCAACACGGTTCATCAAGGGGCATTGGTTGAAACGCTGACCGGTGAATGGTGGACCATGCTGATGGAGGATAAAGGCGCCATAGGCCGTTTGCCGAGCTTGCATCCTGTAGAATGGGCCGACGGTTGGCCGACCTTGGCCAAGAACGGAGTGCCACAGTTGGTTTATACCAAACCGGATGTAGGAACCACCTATCCGGAGAAAATACTCCCGACCAATGATAATTTCCGCCAATATCCCTTAGGTATGCAATGGGAATGGAACCACAATCCCGACAACGGCAAGTGGAGCCTGTTCGAGCGGCCTGGGTTCCTGCGTCTGTACACTGCATCGGTGACCGACGACCTGATGCAGGCTCGCAATACCCTGACGCAACGTATTTTTGCTTTCCACAATACGAAAAGCCCCTACGGGTTGGACACATCGCGGCCTTCCACCGGCACGGTGGCGCTGCACCTGAAGAACATGAAAGAAGGAGATATGGCCGGTCTGACCATACAGCAAGACCCGTACGCCTATATAGCAGTCCACATGAAAGACGGCAAAAAACAACTCATCTGGGTGCAGGACACATTGAAGACGGTGGACGGTTTTGTTCCGGCTTCCGTCACGGAAACCTCCGTAGACATCGACACCGTGGTTTATCTGCGTGCACAGTTTGATTGCGGCACGGGAAAAACGAAGTTCTTCTACAGCACGGACAATAAGGAGTATGTGCAGTTGGGGAATGAGACTACGCATAGTTTCAACCTTTCCGTATTCGTGGGCGCCCGCTTCGGCATTTTCAATTATGCCACACAGGCATTGGGCGGTTTCGTAGACGTGGATTGGTTTACGACAGAAGAGCAGTTTGATGAAGACACATACTTCGACCCCAACTTCGAGGGCTATAATGAAGAAATGCTGACTGCGGAAGGGCTCGCCGTGGAATCAGCGGAAATGGAAGTGATGATCGGCCTGAGCAAGGCTTTGGAACTGACGGCAACGTTCAAGGACGGACATACGGAAAACGTGGCGGCCAAAGCCAAGTATGAAATCTCCGACCCTGAGGCCTTGGACATCCAAAGCGGCATGGTCATTGGAAGGAAGAACGGGCGCGTATCGGTAAAAGCCACTTATACCGACCCGATGGGGAATGTGTTGACCGTATCTTTCACGGCATCCTCCACGTTCTTCCCTTGGGGAGAGGAATATGTCAATACGACGCTTTTCGGTGACGGCACCTATCGGGAAGCTACCCGTGCTTTCTTCCCCGGCGTGAACGGACAGATGGGGTGGGTGTATGAGAACGGTGTAGACATGAGCGGCTACAAATATTTGGTGTTGAAACTGGACAAGGTACAGAAGGTCAATGCTGCCGTCAATATCTATCCGCAGAACAGCATCTGGGGTAACTGCTATAGTCAGCCTATCGGGGATGCCACGACGGTGGTCATACCTCTTCAGGAAATAGAGTACACCAGCGGGGATGCCGTCGGCGAACCTGTCAACACAGCCAATATCATGATTGTGGCTTTGTATGCAGGAAGCAACGGAGTCATAGATGTGTCCGATGCCTACTTGACCAATAATGACGATTATTCTCCCGAAGGAGTGTCCGTCAACTCCATCCATGCCGCCCCCGAGGAAGCAGACGGTCCGATCTATAACCTGCAAGGTATGCGTGTGGACCGGATGACGAAAGGCGTATATATCCGGAACGGCAAGAAGATATTGGTGAAGTAACTTGTATATGCCGCAATATGCGGGGGCAGCTCCTTTTGTGGGGCTGCCCTTCTTTCATGTCTATGCAGGATAGTCCATGGAAGAAAAGATGTTTCGTAAATCGTTGATAATGAGTTTTGGATTTTTATGCGGAGAATTGAAAATCGTTTGGCTGAGAACGAAAAATCGTTTGGCTGAGAATGATTTTCTGTTTGGAGACGGCGTGGTAATCCATTGAATTAGGGCAGGGGGGAAGCAAAAGGGGAAAGGCTTAGGGGCGGCAAAAGAATAAGGCGCACCTTGCGGTACGCCTTACCCGTTGTTTGTTTGAAAGAAGTATTTAATAGAAGTTGTTTATGCTTCGGCAGGAGTTTCTGTAGTTTCCTCTGCGGGAGCATCAGCAGGAACTTCCGCTTCAGCCTCTGCTTTTGCAGCAGCCTCGGCAGCTTTCTTCTCTGCTACTTTCTTAGCGATCTCTTCATTGACTTTCTTCTCAGCTTGCAGACGTGCTTCAGCGGCAGCCTTCTTCTCGGCGGCTTTCTTGGCTTCGAATGCTTCTAAGCCTTTCTGCTTGTCGTTCTTCCAAGCTTCGAATTTTGCTTGTGCGGCAGCTTCATCAAAAGCACCCTTCTTCACACCGCCACGGAGGTGCTTCATCATGTAGACACCTTCCTTGGACAAGATGTTGCGAACCGTGTCGGTAGGCTGTGCACCTACTTCCACCCAATAAAGAGCGCGATCGAATTTCAAATCTACAGTGGCGGGATTGGTGTTCGGGTTGTATGTACCAATCTTTTCTGTAAACTTACCATCACGTGGTGCTCTTACGTCTGCAATAACGATGCTGTAGAAGGCGTAGCCCTTACGTCCGTTACGCTGCAATCTAATTTTTGTTGCCATAATTAATGTTTTGTTTTTAATATAGGTTTGAAATATGCCGTTAACTCGTAACGGCGGCGCAAAGTTACACTTTTTCTCCGACTTGCCAAAGGTTACCCCTTGTTTTTTAGGCGTTTTTTCTCTTCTCCGTCATTTCTTGATGCGCATGCTCGCCTTTATCATATATATAATAAGGAGAACATACATCAGCAGGGAGAGCCATTCGCTGGCCGGACTGGCCCACCAGGTGGAATAGTCGAACGAGATTCCTCCGAAACGCAGGGCTGCACTGACTACGCCCATCAAGGCTCCTCCGGCAATGAATCCGGAAGCAATGAGCGTACCTTTCTCGCCTCGTTCCTTGTTGACTTGCTCTTTGCTGCTCCGTGTGGTGACATACCAGTTGATAAGCCCGCCGACCAACAAGGGCAAGTTCAGTTCGAGCGGAATGAACATGCCTAAAGCGAAGGCAAGGGCCGAAACGTTGAAAAGGGTGAGAAGGATGGCAAGGGCCGCGCCGATACCGTAAAGCAACCAGGGGGCACCCGCACCGCTCATCAGCGGTTCGATGACGGCGGCCATGGCGTTGGCTTGAGGTGCGGCAAGTTGTCCGCTTGTGAATCCGTAAGTGTCATTCAATATCATGATGACTCCGGCCACGGTGGCGGCTGATACAAGGGTACCCAGAAACTTGAACGTTTCTTGTTTCTTGGGCGTGCTGCCCAGCCAGTAGCCGATTTTCAAGTCGGTGATGAAACTTCCGGCCGTGGAGAGGGCGGTGCAGACTACTCCGCCCATAATCAGTGCGGCCACCATGCCAGCCGGACCTTTCAGGCCGACGGCCACCATGATGACGGAAGCCAGGATGAGGGTCATCAGCGTCATTCCGGATACGGGGTTGCTGCCGACAATCGCAATGGCGTTGGCCGCAACTGTAGTGAAGAGAAAAGCGATAACGGCTACGAGAAGCACTCCGGTGAGCGTGAAGAGCAGGTTGCCTTCCATGACCCCGAAATAGAAAAACAACAGGATGGCTGCCAAGGTCAGGAGAGAGCCGACAGCTATGATTTTCATCGGCAGGTCCTTTTGTGTCCGGGGAACGGCCGTATCGCTCTTCCCCTTGCCTTTCATTTCTTGTGCAGCCAGACCCACAGCCCCCATGATGATTTTGCGGCTTTTGAAAATGCCGATGATACCGGCCATGGCGATACCGCCGATACCGATGCTTTTGGCATATTGGAAGATTTGTTCGGCACTGGCTTGGGAGGCTGTAACGGAAGAACTTCCGGCACTCACGACGAGGTCGGGGAACAACCATGAAATGGCCGGGACGATAACCCACCATACGGCCACGGAACCGCAACAAATGATGAGCGCATATTTCAAGCCCACGATGTATCCCATACCCAGCACGGCCGCCCCCGTATTGATTTTAAAGACGAGTTTGGTCTTGTCCGCCAAAACTTGTCCCCATTCCAAACAACGGGACGTGACGCTCTCGTTCCACCAACCTACGGTAGCGATGATGAAATCATAAATGCCGCCCACGACCCCGGCCACGAGGAGCGGTAAAGCCTGATTACCGCCTTTCTCTCCGGAAACCAATACTTGCGTGGAGGCCGTGGCTTCGGGAAAAGGATATTTGCCGTGCATGTCTTTCACGAAATACTTGCGGAAAGGGATGAGGAAAAGAATGCCCAAGACTCCTCCCAACACGGAGGCGATGAACACTTCTATGAAGTTCACCGTCATTTCCGGATATTTGTCTTGCAGGATATAGAGGGCGGGCAAGGTGAATATGGCTCCGGCCACAATCATACCGGAACATGCCCCGATGCTCTGGATGATGACGTTCTCGCCCAATGCCCCTTTCCGGTGGGTGGCTCCCGTCACGCCTATCGCGATAATCGTGATAGGAATGGCCGCCTCGAACACTTGTCCTACTTTCAGTCCTAAATAGGCTGATGCGGCCGAAAAGACTACGGCCATGAGCACGCCCCACAATACCGACCACACGGTCACTTCCTTATACGTGCGCTCCGGTGACATCAGAGGTTCATACTGCTCGCCTTTTTTGAGTTCCCGGAAGGCGTTTTCCGGCACTCCTGTCTGTTGCTTTGCGTTTTCCATTCAATCGTTGTTTTTATGAATTTTTATAAATTGAGACAAAGATATATATTTCACGGCAGAATGTACTTTCTTCTTTTGTAGAATTTCTTTAAATAGTTTAATTTATAATGTGAATCCCTCGCTATTCACTAATTTTGCAGTTCAATTTAAAAGAAATCGCATGCTGCTGAAGCTTTATCATAGATACATATTATTGTTTTTAGTCTTGATGTGCTTTGTCCCGCATACCCTGAAAGCACAGATTCGGGGACGGGTGACGGATGCCGACACGGGAGAACCTATTCCGTCGGTCAACGTATACTACGGGAAACAAAAGACTGTGGGAACCACAACCAATGACAAAGGCAGATACACTTTGCAAACACCGGATAAAGGAGACACCCTTGTGTTTTCTTATGTCGGCTACCAGACGTATAAGGTATATATAAAGGCCGGAGAGAAAAAGACATTGAATGTCAAGCTTCAGAATTTGGACAAGGAATTGTCTGAGTTACTGGTAAAACCGAAAAAGAGACGATATAGCCGCAAAGACAATCCTGCGGTGGAATTGATGCGGAAAGTGATTGCGGCCAAAGAGAAAAGCGACTTGAGACAGAACGACTATTACCGTTATGACAAGTATCAGCGTATCACTTTCGGCTTCAACAATATCACGCAACACTTTATCGACAGCAGTTTTTTACGTAAATATCCGTTGTTGGTCAAACAGGTGGAATTCTGTCCGCAGACCCAAACCAACATCCTCCCCCTGACCTATAATGAGACTTCGTCGGAACATATATACAGGAAACAACCGGAGGCGGAACGGAATTTCATCCGGGGAACGAACTCGGAAGGCTTGAATGAACTGTTAGCCACGGGGGACATCGTGAACGTAGTCCTCCAGCGTTTCTTCGCCGACGTGAACATTTACGATAATTCGATCAATCTTTTGGAACGTTACTTCACCAGTCCCTTGTCTTCTACCAACGCCATTTCTTTTTATCAGTATTACATCATGGATACTCTGGACGTGGAAGGAGACAAGTGCATCGAATTGAGCTTCATTCCTCAGAATCCGCAGGATTTCGGGTTCTCGGGACGGTTGTGGGTCTTGGACGATGGGACTTATCAGGTGAAGCGTTGTCTGGTCAACCTGCCGCTCCGTTCGAGTGTGAACTTTATCAGCAATCTGGTGATAGAACAGGATTTTTCTACACTCCCCAACGGTCAGCGGGTATTGGTGAAAGACAATATGATAGCAGAACTGGGCGCATTGAAGAAATACCATAATATGCTGATTAAGCGTACCACGACTTATACCGGATTCGACTTTTCTCCCATACCCGGCGAGAGATTCGACCAACGCGAACAGCCAAGGGAAGGTACACCGGTCATCAAAGACGAAGACTTTTGGACACAGCACCGGACGGACACCCTGACCCGTTCGGAAGCCAACATGTCCACCATGGTACGGGATATGACCCGTAAGAAAGGCTTCGGATGGGTGATTTGGATTGTTCGGGCCTTCGTGGAAAACTACGTGGAGACTTCTCCTCCGGGAAAAAAGAATTATGTGGATTTCGGGCCGGTCAACACGGTTGTTTCGTCCAATTTTATAGATAAGGTACGTTTCCGGGCCAGTGCGCAGACCACGGCCAACCTGAGCCCTCATCTCTTCCTGAAAGGATATGCGGCATACGGAGTACGGGACAAGAAATGGAAATACGAAGGAGAAGTGGAGTATTCGTTTTTGAAGAAACAATATTCGCCGGAAGAGTTTCCGCGAAACTCGATAGCGATTTCTACCCGTTATGACGTAATGGCTCCCTCAGATGCCATGTTGCCTACGGACAAAGACAATGTGTTCACGTCGCTCAAGACGCAGACCATCGACCAGATGTCTTATTTCCGCCAATACAACATACGTTATGTGTATGAATTCGACAACCATTTCGGAATTACGGCACAATTGCGCCATATCACTCAAAACCCGACAGGCACGCTGTTCTATCGTACGGTGGGCGGACAAATGGTGCCGGAACTGACGCAAAGCGAGGCGACACTGAGTTTGCGTTACGCGCCGGGCGAAAAGGTGGTAGTCACGAAACAAAGACGTCATCCGGTCAACCACAATTATCCTATTTACACGTTAATGCACACGACCGGCTTCAAAGATGTTTTGGGAGGGGACTATGCTTCCAACTACACGGAACTGTCCGTGACAAAGCGTTTCTGGTTGAACTCATACGGGCGCATTGATATTTACGGTCATGCGGGAGCGCAATGGAACAGGGTACCGTTTCCGTTGTTGATTACGCCTGCGGCGAATAATTCATATATCATACAGCGCAGCATGTTCAATATGATTAACAACATGGAATTCATGAACGACCGTTTCGTCTCGTTGGACGTGCAATGGGATTTGAGCGGCAAGCTGTTCAACCGGATACCCTTACTCAAACATCTGAAATGGCGTGAGGTGATAGGTTTCAAGACGCTTTACGGCACGTTGACGGACAAGAACAACCCATTTAAACAAGGGAATCAAAGCGATTTGTTCGAGTTCCCGTCACGGAACGGACAACCGACCAGTTTCGTAATGGGGGACACTCCCTATATGGAATTGAATGTGGGTATTCACAATATCTTCAAGATACTTCGTGTGGACTACGTACGCCGGTTGAATTATCTGAACGCACCCAATGCCAAGAAGAACGGCGTGAGATTCGTATTGCAGTTTGACTTTTAAGGAGGATTTGACATGGCAGCACCTTTGGCAGAAAGATTACGTCCGCAAACGCTGGACGATTACATCGGACAAAAGCATTTGGTCGGTTCGGATGCCGTTTTACGTAAGATGATAGATTCGGGTCGTATTTCTTCATTTATTTTATGGGGACCGCCGGGTGTCGGCAAAACAACTTTGGCGCAAATCATTGCCCACAGGCTCGAAACGCCGTTTTACACGCTGAGTGCGGTAACAAGTGGTGTGAAGGATGTCCGCGAGGTGATAGAAAAGGCGCGGAACAATCGTTTCTTTACCCAGGCCAGTCCGATTCTTTTCATTGACGAAATCCATCGTTTCAGCAAATCCCAGCAGGACTCTCTCTTGGGGGCTGTGGAGCAGGGAACAGTCACGCTGATCGGAGCCACGACGGAAAATCCGTCTTTCGAGGTCATACGCCCGCTTTTGTCCCGTTGCCAGTTGTATGTCTTGAAAAGTCTGACGAAAGATGACCTGCTGGAATTGCTGCACAAGGCTGTGGAAAGAGATATCATACTGAAAACGAAACATATCGAATTTCGCGAAACGGATGCCATGCTCCGGTATAGCGGAGGAGACGCCCGCAAGCTGCTGAATATTCTTGAACTGGTGGTAGAGGCTGACGGAACGGACCAAGTGGTTATCACGGACGCCGTCGTAGCCGGAAGACTTCAGCAAAACCCGTTGGCATACGATAAGGGTGGAGAATTGCACTATGACATCATATCGGCTTTCATCAAAAGTATTCGGGGAAGCGACCCGGACGCCGCTTTGTACTGGTTGGCACGAATGATAGAAGGTGGGGAAGACCCCTCGTTTATTGCGCGGCGACTGGTCATTTCCGCCAGTGAAGACATAGGTTTGGCCAATCCGAATGCACTACTTTTGGCCAATGCCGCTTTTGAAGCTGTCATGAAGATAGGATGGCCGGAAGGGCGTATCCCTTTGGCCGAGGCTACGGTTTATCTGGCAACCAGTCCGAAAAGCAACTCGGCTTATAAGGGTATCAATGATGCCTTGCAGCTCGTACGGCAAACCGGGAATTTGCCTGTACCGTTGCACTTGCGCAATGCGCCTACCCAACTTATGGAAGAATTGGGGTACGGCAAGGACTATAAGTATGCACATGACTATCAGGGGCATTTCGTGGAACAGCAATTTTTACCCGACGACATTCGTAACAAAAGAATCTGGCATGCCCAAGAGAATGCGGCGGAAGCTAAATTGCAGGAACGGATGCTGCATTTATGGAAAGACCGCTATAAATAATTTTTGCCTTGTCTCCTCTCCACGGAGTTTATGAAAACACCTTTCATCTTTCAGAGTAAAAGGCAATCTGTTGACGTATAGTGTGTTACGGAATGAAGGATAAAAGAGTCATCTTTCAGTTTCCTTTCATGACCGTGAACAGTGGAAAGTTTGGCTTACGTTATTGAATCGTTCGGCAGAGAAAAAAAGTGTTTCTTCAGCCGAACGATTTTCCTATCTCAGGAGATTGAAATGACAGGCGGCTGAAGGATGACTGAAACATCTTTCAGGTTTCAATATTTTCATTATGAATATGATAGGCTCTATCCTGAAGGATGAAGGATGTTTTTGCAAATTCTATTGCGCTAATCTGTGTTTTTTGTGAGGTCGTTCCATGGAATTTTGCTAACTTTGTCTTTTCATATCTACATTGTTAAATAGAAAACGCTACAAATACAGATGAAAAGCGATATAGAAATTGCCCGCGAGTGCCGATTGAAGCCGATTGAAGACATTGCCCGCCAAGTACAGATTCCTGTGGATGAATTGGAACATTATGGAAAATATATTTCCAAAGTGCCGGAATCACTGATTGACGAGAAAAAAGTCGAAAACAGTAATTTGATTTTGGTTACGGCCATTACTCCCACGAAGGCCGGTATAGGCAAGACTACCGTTTCGGTAGGTTTGGCTTTGGGACTAAGCTACATTGGGAAAAAGAACATCGTGGCTTTGAGAGAACCCTCTCTCGGCCCGTGTTTCGGTTTGAAAGGTGGTGCGGCTGGAGGCGGTTATGCCCAGATATTGCCGATGGACAAAATCAACTTGCATTTTACGGGGGATTTTCATGCCGTTACTTCGGCTCATAATATGATTGCCGCTTTATTGGACAACTACATCTATCAGCATCGGGATGAAGGTTTTGCCATGAAAGAAATTTTGTGGAAACGCGTGTTGGACATTAACGACCGAAACTTGCGTTATGTCGTAACCGGACTGGGAGCCAAGACGAATGGGGTCACGATGGAAAGCGGTTTCGACATTACTCCGGCATCTGAAATCATGGCGATTCTTTGCTTGTCGAAAGATGAACATGACCTGCGCCGCAGAATCGAGAACATATTGTTGGGCACTACAATCGAGGGAAAACCGTTCCGCGTAAAAGACATGGGAGTGGCCGGGGCAATATGCGTACTTTTAAAAGACGCCTTACATCCCAATTTGGTGCAAACCACGGAAAACACACCGGCTATCGTGCACGGAGGACCTTTTGCCAATATCGCACACGGATGCAACTCCATATTGGCCACCAAACTGGCTATGACGTACGCGGATTATGTGGTGACGGAGGCCGGTTTCGGGGCAGATTTGGGGGCGGAAAAGTTCTTCAATATCAAATGCCGGGAGTCCGGTTTGAATCCCAAACTCACCATACTTGTCGCTACGACCCAAGGTTTGAAAATGCACGGTGGGGTAGCGTTGGAAGATATTAAGAAGCCTCATTCGGAAGGGTTGAAGAAGGGTTTTGAGAATCTGGACAAGCATATCAGGAACATGCAGGCCTTCGGGCAGACGGTAGTGGTTTGTTTCAATCGTTATGCAACGGATGTGGATTCGGAAATAGAGTTGTGCCGCGAGCATTGTGAGAATATGGGAGTAGGCTTTGCCGTGAACAATGCTTTCTCGGAAGGCGGAAAGGGAGCAGTTGAGCTGGCCGAACTTGTGGTGGACACTATCGCCAACCGCCCATCCCGTCCGGTCGTGTTCTCCTATACAGACCGTGATAATATCGAGACGAAAGCGGAAAAAGTAGTTCGTCAAGTGTATGGAGCCGACGGTGTCGTTTTCTCAACCGCAGCCCGTAAAATGTTGGAAAGGGTACGTCAGTTGGGTATAGAGGATTATCCCGTCTGTATAGCCAAAACGCAATATTCATTTTCGGCAGATGCCCATGCATACGGAGTGCCTCACGGATTCAAAGTGCAAATTCGGGATATAGTAGTCAATTGCGGAGCCGAAATGATCGTACTGATAGCCGGAGATATATTGAGAATGCCCGGATTGCCGAAATCTCCCCAAGCGGAACGGATTGATTTAATCGACGGAAGAATAGAAGGGCTTTCTTGACACATTTGGGCGAACATCACGGGACCTGATCTATAGGGTATATGAGAAAGCCGACGTTTTGTATAACAGGAAGAAAGAATCTTTCGGCTATATGCGTGTCTGTCATATTAGGATTATGTATAGGAGTCGGATATCATTGGTATGCTTCTTCACGTCCGGACATCACAAGAGTCGGAAAAGTAGATTCCCTGAATACTAAAGCTCGTTTGGTGCGCTACGTCCATCCGGACAGTGCGTTACTGTTTGCCCGGAAAGCAGCCCGTATGGCCCGGAATTATGCGGACGGACGAAGCGAGGCCTTAAATCATCAAATGTTCATTTGCTTCTTGCGAATGGACTTTGATGAGTGTATGGATTTGTACAATCGGATTCAGCAGTCCACCAGTAACCAGATAGAATTGCTGGTGAGCGAAGTGAATATGATGATGATATGCCAACGTGCCGCACAAAACCGTTTGTTCTTCGATTATTATAACCGCGCACTTGAAAGGATTCAACGTATCAGAGAAGAATATGATGAAGTGAAAGGCCGTAATAAAGAACGGTTGGACTACGCCATGACGGAATTCAGTTTGACCACGGCTACCAACTATATCAATCTGATGCAAGAGCAAGAGGCTGAAAAGGAACTTTCGGTAATTGATACGGATGGATATATACGTCAAAATAAAGCTTTACTTATTTACTATTATTACCTGAACGGTTTGATTTGCCAAAATCGTTTGGACCTGGGGAAAGAGCGTGTAGTAGATGCATTCGATTATTTCTATCTGGCCTACTCTTTCGCTGAGCGTCTCGGTAACATTTACTTTTCCTCCATGTTGGAACAAGTCTTTTCGGAGATGTTTGCCCAACCGAAAAACTATGATATCATCAAGACCTACCGTAAAGTTGAATTGGATTATTTGTACAACTCATTAGTTACGGAGAAACTTAATGAGGCCGGATTCCCTGTATCCCTGCGTCTGTCTACGGCATTAGCCCAAAAGGCTTTGTCCAATGCCGAACAATGCGGAAATCTGTTGCTTAAGATTAACGGATTCCGAGTGTTGGGAAATACTATGTTTGCCAAAGGGGAATATTATAGGGCTTTGAATTGCTTCGAGACGGCTTTGTCTTATTTGAATCTTCATCATCAAATTTATTATCCGGAAGACAAAGAACGATTGCTGACGTCTTTTGAAAGCCGGAAAGACTCGGCAGTAGACATGTTATGGTCGAAAGACAGTGAATTCCAAACCGTTCCGGGCTATCTGACCTACATCCGGGAACGTTTAAGTGCGACGTACAGTGCGCTGAATGACAAACAGAAATCAGATTACAACCGAAATCTGTATCTGGACTTGATGGATTTTACCCGTCAAGACAAATCTCTCGAAAGCCGTGTAGATATGGTGGCGCAAGACAACAAGATATTAAACACACTTCTGGGAGCTATTATTTTACTGACTCTTGTTTGTGGCTTTTTCCTCTTTTTATATGCACGCAAATGGAAACTGCGGGATGCCAAACAATATTCTTTATTGAAAGATATGTCCGAATGGTTTATGGAGGTAGCTTTCACCAAATCGGAAGAAGGACTGGAAGAAGTGCTCAATGCCTATCCTTGGATAAAAAAGGAAAAACGAATCCTTCATGAAATCCTCCGCCCTTATATCAAATGGACGGAAAAGAACCGCATCCTGTCCGACCGAATGGATGAGGAAAGGATGCAGCTTCGTGAAGAATATCTGCAAAGCGAAAGGCAAATAGCCCGCGACAAGAAGAAAAACATATCCAAACGGGCGAAAGTTTCTTTAGTACATTCCATCATGCCTTTTATCGACCGTATTTTGTATGTGGTACGCCGGATGGAAAGCAAAAATGAATATGACCGAGGTACTTTGACCTATATAGGTGAACTTGCAGACGAAATCAATTGCTACAATGATGTACTCGCCGAATGGATTCGTATGAACCGGGGCGAGTTGGAACTGACAATAGAAAGTTTTCCGCTACAAGACTTATTCAAGTTTCTGGATAAGGGCCAGTATAATTTCAAACGCAAAGGTATTGACTTTTTAGTGGAACCGACGGACGCATGGGTAAAAGCAGACCGTGCCCTAACCTTTTTCATGCTCAACACTCTGACAGACAATGCACGTAAATTCACGCCTTCGGGAGGGCAAGTCACGGTATGTGCAACAGAATTGGCGGATGCTGTGGAAATTAAGGTCTCAGATACGGGATGTGGACTTACGGAGTCTGAGATAGCATTGATTTTATCTTCAAAAATCTATGATGCTCAACAGATAGGTGTCAATTCTTCGACCGTACGCCATGAAAAAGGAAGCGGCTTTGGCTTGTTGAATTGCAAAGGTATTATCGAAAAGTACAAGAAGTCGGGAGAGTTCTTTAAAGTATGCTGTTTCCATATCGAAAGTGAAGAAAATAAAGGAAGCTGTTTTTCTTTTCGCTTACCTAAGGGAATAAGACGAAAGGGCATGATGGTACTGACGTTTATTTTCTATTTACTCACTTGCGGTCAGTATACGTATGCTATCCGGCCTAATATCGGTAATGCTCCAACTCATGAAGAGGCAGACATGAATTATGGAGAACTTAAATGGGCCGTGTTTTATGCCGATTCGGTCTATTTTGCCAATGTTCACGGTGATTATGACCGCAGTATGCAATATGCCGATTCCACCTTTAAATATATCAACCGTTATTATGAAGATTTCTTACCGGAAGAATGCGTAAGCCGCCAACTGACTGCTACGGGAAACGGCATGGAGGAACTGGAATGGTTATCTTTAGGAGTGAAGGCAGACTACTTCCTGATCATGGGATGTCGAAATGAAATGGCCATTGCGGCATTGGCGTTACATGATTGGGAGAAGTATGAGTTCAATAACAGACAGTTCACACATTTATATAAGCTATTGACCAAAGACGATTCTTTGGAGGAATTCTACGCCCGACAACGAAACACACAAATAAACTTATCGGTCAGTCTGGCCTTATTGGTCTTTATGCTCTTTATTTTTTCCGTCCTGATATACATTGTTTATTTTCGTCGGCGAATTCTGTTTCGTTTCAGCGTGATGCAGGTCCTTGAAACCAATCATGCCATGCTGAATGTCATCGAAATGTATGCACGTCCCGGACGTACGGACGAATTGATGTCTCAACTCTTATCAGTCGTGTTGTCCAGGCTTAAGGAATTGCATGAAATAAATAGCGTCCGGCTGTTGCTATATCGGGGAAAAGGAGAGAAAATAGGAACGTTTTTACAAGGAAAGGAAGACTATGGAGTATTGGCAGATTCTCTACTCAGTCAGGCTTATGAAACGGAAAATGCTGTTTTTGATGAAATGTCCAACACTCAGATTTATCCTTTGCTTCTTCGCCTGAACGAGAACGAACGTCTCTGTATCGGTTCTGTAGCTGTCAACTATGGGACTTACCGGATGCAAAAAGAAGATTTCATTTTTGAGAACTATATCGTAAACTATCTGGCCATTTTATTGTATGAAGCTGTCATACAGCGGGGGCAAGACCTGGAAAATGTGGAAAGTGCGGAGAACGAGAAACAACGTTCTTTGTACGAAAGAACACGTATCAAAGTACAGAATCAGATTTTGGATAACTGCCTTTCTACCATCAAACACGAATCGATGTATTATCCCAGTCGTATGAAACAAATCATACGGAAACTGGAAGAACAAGAGGAACATCATGATTTGAAAACATCCATCCACTCATTAAGGGAGCTTGCCGAATACTACAAGGAAATATACACTCTGCTGTGCGCGCAGGCAGACCGGCAGATTGACACCGGATACTTTAAATGCGAGAAACTCTCTCCGCACATCATCGGAGAAGAGTGGATGAAAACAATAGAAGTTTGGAGAAAGAAAAAGGCTTATGCCCTTCGCCTGTCTTTTGTCGACGAGTTGCAACAAAATAGTTTTATGAATGTAGATGCTACATTGGTGCGCTTCATGTTGGAGACCTTGACGAAAGAATGGGCAGCTCGGTTAGCAGAACGTGAAAAAGATGGTTGCTTGACGCTTCGTGCATCGGAAGACGGTGGTTTTATCCGTTTTACGTTGCAGGCCTCCGTTCGGATTTATGAACCGGAAGAAGCTGTAATATTATTCCAACCGGACGTCAAGCATTATCCCTATCTGTTGTGCAAGGAAATTGTTCGAGAACATGATAAACTAAATAATTTTTGCGGTTGCCGTATCAATATCGAGACTGATGTGCATTCTTCCGGATGCAGTATATGGTTTACTGTACCTAAATATAGATGAAATGGGAATGGATTCTTTTAAAATCATTATTGTCGAAGACGTTAAACTGGAGTTAAAAGGAACTGAAGAAATCATCCGCACGGAACTCCCGGAAGCCGAAATCATCGGAACAGCAATGAATGAAGGCGAGTTTTGGTGTCTGATTAAGAAAGAAGTTCCGGATTTGCTGTTATTAGACTTGGGACTGGGCGGCTCCACGACCATCGGAGTGGACATTTGCAGACAAGTCCGGTTGACCTATCCGGAATTACGTATCCTGATTTTTACGGGAGAAATACTGAACGAACGCTTGTGGGCCGATGTATTGAAAGCCGGAGCAAACGGCATTATCCTGAAAACAGGTGAACTGCTTACGCGTAACGATGTGCGCCAAGTGATGGATGGCCGTAATTTTGTTTTCAACGAGCCTATTCTGGAAAAGATCGTAAGCCGCTTTATGAAATCTGTGGAATCGGAACGTTTACATAAAGATGCACTCATCCATTATGAAATCGATGAATATGACGAACGTTTCCTTCGCCATCTGGCATTGGGTTATACGAAAGAAATGATAACCAACTTGCGCGGAATGCCTTTCGGCGTAAAGAGTTTGGAGAAAAGACAAAATGACTTGATTTCACGCTTATTCGACACCAACGAAAAGGGCGGAATCAATGCCACCCGCCTGGTTGTGAAAGCATTACAATTACATATTATAGACTTAGAACATTTGGAACCGGATGAGGAATAGATTCATGATATACCGGAAAGGGCATAGTGTGGCTTCCGCACTGTTGTTCGTTTTGTTGATTGCACATCTGCTTTTGCCTTTATTGGCATGGTTGGGAAGTGCGGCGGGATTTCCTTTGGGTAATCTGTTTTCCAGCGAGGGAATACGATGGTATTATCTTCATATTCAAGATTGTTACCGTTCTCCGTTCATGACCGTAGTCTTTCCCGTCGTTTTGGTACTTGGAGCGATAGAGCGTTCCGGCTTGTCTGAAATTATAGAGGATTCTGTCAGTAAAGGTGTGCTATCTCTGACTTATCGACAACGTAAGGCTTGCCTTATGGCTGGTACATTCCTGTTATTGTACCTAGCGGGAATGCTACTTTTGTTATTCGGACCATATGCCATATTGCTCAGTGTGACAGGACATCTTTATCCATCTCCTTTCGTGTCCGGCATCTTGCAAACTATGTCTTTGGGTTTTGTCCTGACCTCGTTATTATACGCTGTCCTGAGCTTTCATTTACGAGGCTGGCAGGAATGCTTGTCTGTACTGTATTGGGGAATCCAACGTTATGATGTATGGATTCTCATCTCCATGTTGGCCGTGCAACTCTACAATGCCTTATGCTATGTATGGAACGGAGCCTAAAGAGGATGGGCGGAAAGTTTTCAAGGCTTAAAGGGGCGTCATCCTTAGGCTTTCTGGCGAAAATATCTATTTTGATGTAAGTATTAGAAAAAAACATGATAAAAGATTTTTTGAAAAGGATAGAGGAAGAACTCAACGAAGAACAGCGCCGGGCCGTCTGTTACGACAAAGGCCCTTCGTTGGTGATAGCCGGAGCAGGGTCGGGCAAGACACGGGTATTAACCTATAAAATAGCCTATTTACTGGAGCGAGGATGGAAACCATGGAACATTCTGGCACTGACTTTCACCAATAAGGCTGCGCGGGAAATGAAAGAGCGTATTGCTCGGTTGGTAGGCCATGAGCTTGCATCCGGATTATGGATGGGAACGTTTCACTCCGTCTTTTCCCGTATCTTGCGGAAGGAAGCCGATAAAATCGGGTTTTCTTCCCATTTTACCATCTACGACCAGGCCGACTCACGAAATCTGATAAAGACCGTTATCCGTGAAATGGGGCTTGACGACAAAACCTATAAACCGGCAAGCATAGCAGCCCATATTTCCAACGCCAAAAACCGCTTGATACTGCCGGAAGCCTATCTGTCCGACAATGCTGTACGAATGGCGGATCAGGCGGCCAAGATACCGATGACGGGAGAAATCTATCTTCGCTACATGTCCCGTCTTCAGCAAGCCGACGTGATGGACTTCGACGATTTATTGCTCTATACTTATATATTGCTTAAAGAACATCCCGAGGTCTGCGAGCGATATGCGGACAAATTCGATTTCGTTTTGGTGGATGAGTATCAGGACACGAATTATGCCCAACACTGTATCATATGGGAATTGACCCACAAGCAACAACAGGTGTGCGTAGTGGGAGACGATGCACAAAGCATTTATAGCTTTCGTGGAGCAAATATTGATAATATCCTTAATTTCACGCAGAAATATAACAATGCGAAGTTGTTTAAACTGGAACAGAACTACCGTTCTACAAAGACAATCGTTTCGGCTGCCAACAGTTTGATAAGCCATAACGACCGACAGATACCGAAGGATGTTTTCAGCGACAAGGAGAAAGGTTCGCCCCTTCATGTGTATTCCGCTTATAGCGATATCGAAGAAGCCGAAATCGTGGTAAACCAAATCGCAGCGTTGCGGAGAAAAGAAAAAATGGAATATGATGATTTTGCCATTCTTTACCGTACCAACGCACAGAGCCGCACTTTTGAAGAGGCTTTGCGCAAACGGGGTATGCCTTATCGGATTTACGGAGGACTTTCGTTCTACCAACGAAAGGAGATAAAAGATGTGATAGCCTATTGCCGTTTGACCGTAAATCCCCACGACGAAGAGGCTTTCAAACGGGTCGTCAATTATCCGGCACGAGGGATTGGCCAGACCACGGTGGATAAGATTGTATCCGCAGCTTCCACAGACGGAGTCAGTTTGTGGGAAGTGGTGTCTCGTCCCGAAGAGCATTCCTTGCCCGTAAACAAGGGTACGATGGGTAAATTGAAGTCGTTCACGGATATTATCTCCGGTTTCATCGAGAAAACAGAGCTGATGGATGCCGCCTTTCTCACACAGGAAATCATCCGTGAAAGCGGTATAATGAGAGAGATTTTTCAAGATATGAGTCCGGAAGGAATGAGTCGTCAGGAGAATGTGCAGGAACTGTTGAATGGCGTACAGGAATTCGTCTCCAGACGTTTGGAGGAAGGGCAAAGTACCGGACTCAGCGATTTCCTGCAAGAAGTATCGTTATTGAGCGATTTGGACGAAGACGAAAGTGACGAACAACACAAAGTGACATTGATGACGATTCACTCAGCCAAAGGGTTGGAGTTTCCGGTGGTATTTATCGTTGGAATGGAAGAAAATCTATTCCCAAGTCCGATGGTGGGAAACAGCCAACGCGCATTGGAAGAAGAACGTCGTCTTTTTTATGTGGCTATTACCCGTGCAGAACGTTATTGTTATCTAAGTTTTGCCCGCAGCCGCTATCGTTTCGGTAAAACGGAATTCAGTAACCCGAGTCGTTTTCTACAAGACATAGACCCACGATATGTGGAAATGGATGCTCAAGATGGTTTTTCGTTCGGACAGACAAGGCGAAGGAATTTTGCGAGTGAGCGAGTGCAGACCGAGCTCCGCTCGAGTCTGTCGAGCGTGAGCAAATTATGCAAATATGAAGACGAAGATGATTACGGTACATCTTATCGGGAACGTCATCACCGCGCTTACGGAGAAGGTGTCGGGACAAGTTCTCCGATAGTAGCAAAAATTTCCGGTTTGAAACCTTTGGGAAGCGTAAACCGACAAGTTCCTATACGAGATGCAAAGCACGACGACACAGGGCATCCCGTTGTTCCGTCGCCACCGTCATCAACCGGAGATAACAGTGAGCTACGGGCAGGCATGCGGATTGAGCATGAACGTTTTGGTATGGGAGTGGTGAAAGCTGTCGAAGGCAGCGGAGAGAACACCAAAGCCACCGTGGAGTTTCAAAATACGGGCACCAAGCAACTGCTGTTGCGGTTTGCCCGCTTTAAAATCATGTCGGCAGAATAAAGCGATAAAAAATAGTATTTGGATTTTCATTGCCGGAGAGTATTATAAGCGACAAATCGGAATTTAACGGGAAGAAAAAATGGAGAAGAAATTATCTGAAATGAGTTTAGAAGAATTATGGAAGCTATTTCCCATCTATTTGACAGAGCATCAGCCCTATTGGAAAGAATGGTACACTGATGAAGAGAGCTTTTTGAAAAACAGAGTTCCTAAAATAGAGAGAATAAGCCATATGGGAAGTACAGCTATTAATTCTATTTATGCAAAACCAATTATTGATATTCTCGTAGAGATTTCAAAAGATTATTGCTTATTTGACTATAAAGAAGTGATTGTAAAAAGCGGTTATACTTGTATGTCTGAAACTTCTGATAGACTTTCTTTTAACAAGGGATATACAGAAGAAGGGTTTGCCGAGAGGGTGTTTCACCTACACCTAAGATATATTGGGGATAATGATGAGTTATATTTTAGAGATTATCTTATTGAGCATGCCAATATTGCTATCGAGTACGAGAGAATGAAATTGAAATTATGGAAGAAATATGAATTTAATAGAGATGATTATACAAATTCTAAAACAGATTTCATTCAAAAGTACACCGAGAAAGCAAAGTTGGAATATGGAGATAGATATTAATCAAAGCCATAATCAATAAAAAAATAGCCGGAGGAAATGAGTTCTCCGGCTATTTTTATAAAGTCATTTCACGTCCGTATAACCATCGGCACAAAGCAGTTCCACTATACGCTGCTTCCATTCCCCCTGAATGATGATTTCACCGTCTTTCACGGCACCGCCTACGCCGCACTTCGTCTTCAGCATCCGCCCCAGTTCTTTCAAGGCGGCCTCTGCACCGACGAAGCCTTTCACCACGGTGACCACTTTTCCACCGCGATTCTTGCGTTCGATACCCACTCTCAGTTTCTGTCGGTTTTTGGGAGGCGTGTCAGCCTCCTTTTCCTCGCCGCTATCGAATGCGAAATCAGGGTTGGTGGAATACACCATCCCCAATCTCGATTTCCAGTCGTTGTCCTTTGCCGGCATGGCTTAATCCTCCATCAGTTTCCGGTAACGGATGCGTTTCGGTTCTTCCAGTCCGAGACGTTTCATCTTGTTGCTTTCGTACTCCGAGTAGCTGCCCTCGAAGAATAATACATTGCCATCGCCTTCGAAAGCAAGAATGTGCGTACAGATACGGTCGAGGAACCAACGGTCATGGCTGATAACCACAGCACAACCGGCAAATTCCTCCAGACCTTCTTCCAAAGCCCGGAGCGTGTTCACGTCGATGTCGTTCGTCGGTTCGTCGAGCAGCAACACGTTACCCTCTTCTTTCAGGGCCATGGCCAAATGCAAACGGTTGCGCTCACCTCCGGAGAGTACGCCGCATTTCTTTTCTTGGTCGGCTCCGGAGAAATTGAACCGGCTCAGGTATGCACGGACATTGATGTCGCGGTTTCCCATACGCATCAATTCGTTACCGCCGCTCATGACTTCATACACGCTCTTTTCCGGAGAAATGTCCTTATGCGTCTGGTCTACGTAGGCTAATTTGACGGTTTCACCGACTTCGAACGTACCGCCGTCTGCATGTTCCAACCCCATAATCAAACGGAAAAGCGTGGTCTTACCCGCGCCGTTGGGACCGATGACGCCCACGATACCGTTGGGCGGAAGCATGAAATTCAGGTCATTGAACAATATCTTATCGCCAAAAGCCTTCTGCACGTGTTGCGCTTCGATAACCTTGTTACCCAAACGCGGACCGTTCGGAATGAAGATTTCCAACTTTTCCTCTTTCTCCTTCTGATCCTCGTTAAGCAATTTGTCGTATGAATTCAGACGGGCTTTACCCTTGGCCTGCCGTGCCTTCGGTGCCATACGCACCCATTCCAATTCGCGTTCCAAAGTCTTCCGCCGCTTGCTGGCTGTCTTCTCCTCCTGTTCCATGCGTTTGGTCTTCTGTTCCAACCAAGAAGAATAATTACCTTTCCAGGGAATGCCCTCGCCGCGGTCAAGTTCCAGAATCCATCCGGCCACGTCGTCCAAGAAATAACGGTCGTGCGTCACGGCAATTACCGTGCCTTCGTATTGGTTTAAATGCTGCTCCAGCCAGTCGATGCTTTCGGCATCCAAATGGTTGGTCGGCTCGTCGAGCAACAACACGTCCGGTTTCTGCAACAAGAGGCGGCAAAGTGCCACGCGTCGGCGTTCTCCTCCCGAAAGGTTTTCCACCGACTGGTCGGCCGGTGGACAGCGCAAAGCATCCATGGCACGTTCCAATTTGCTGTCCAGATTCCAGGCATCCGTAGCGTCGATGATGTCCTGTAATTCCCCCTGACGGGCAAACAAGGCATTCATCTTATCTTCATCCTCGTAATATTCCGGAAGACCGAATTTCTGGTTGATTTCTTCATATTCCGTCAGGGCGTCCACGATAGGCTGCACACCCTCCATGACCACTTCCTTCACGGTTTTGGACGGATCCAACTGCGGTTCCTGAGGCAGATATCCCACGCTGTACCCCGGCGAGAATACCACTTCGCCTTGGAAATCCTTGTCCAGTCCTGCGATAATTTTCATCAAGGTGGATTTTCCGGAACCGTTCAAACCGATAATGCCGATTTTAGCCCCATAGAAGAAACTCAGGTAGATGTTCTTCAACACTTGTTTGTTGGTCTGGCGGATGGTCTTACTCACGCCGACCATGGAAAAAATGATTTTCTTGTCGTCTACTGTTGCCATAAGTTGTTTTTTGTTTTTATGGAGTTAAATGAATAATCCGATGGAAAGAAATGCCCCGAACAGGAAGATGTTGCGTGCCGTTTCGCCTAATACGCCGTTCAGTTCCCGGCCTCGCTTGAGTCCCGTCATGCGTCTCCAAGTGAGGGCATGCGGTATGAGATAACACACCGGAAGGAGGGCGGCCACAGGTTTTCCCGAGAGCCACATCGTCTGGCAAAGCCCCACAGCCGCAATGCCGAGCCAAAGATAAAGATTTTCTGCGGCTTTTTCGCCTATTCGTACGACTAAAGTGATTTTTCCACCGGCTTTGTCGTTGTCACGGTCACGATAGTTGTTCACTACGAGCAGGCAGTCTATCACCAGACCGCAGGCCAAAGACAACGTCCATACCTCGGGAACTACCGTACCGCTCTGCAGATAGTACGTGGCACCCACCGGAACGAGACCGAAAAACACCAGTACGAGCAGGTCGCCCAACCCGAGACGAGCCATGCAGGTGGTATAAAGGAAACAGAACACCACACAGCATACCCCGACGAGCACCATCGTCCATCCGCCGTACCACACCAACGGCAAGCCGGTGAGGCAGGAGAGGAGCGTGGTACAAACGATTCCCCGGCGCATGGCAGGCAATGTAATCCAACCTTCGGCACAGGCGCGTTTCGGACCGAGACGCTTCTCGTCGTCCAACCCTTTCCGGAAATCGTAATAATCATTGATGAAATTGGCGTCGATTTGCATGAGGAATGCAAAAAGGAAGCACAATAAGGCCGGAACCGGACGGAAGAATCCGTCAGCCCAAGCTGCCGAAATCCCGATCATGACCGGTACGGCCGCTCCCGTCAAGGTCTTGGGGCGTGCGGCCAGAATCCATGCATGCGGTGAGTTCGTGGAGATATGAGACATATTTGCTATGGGTAAGAATCGCTATAATTTTATACGTAAATAGGTACGGTCGTCAAAAGACTCGTTTCCGGCGGCCACTCCTTTGGTGGACGGGTGTTCTCCGATGCGTAACGGGTCTTCGGCCAAAGAGCATGCCAATAACCGTTCGGTTTCCTCCAACGTATCGGCCAACACCGGATAGCCGTCCGATGCCAAAATCAATTCTTGGGTGTCCGACGGGAGAGGCAAGACGCGAATCTGGGACAGGTCAACCGGGAAGCCGTCGAGGACAGCGTATCCAAAAGGCCCGGCATCATCGGCATTCTGGAAAGCACACTGGTCTTTCAAGTGCGTCCAAATCCACTCACGCCCTACATCGCGAGTGCACAAGTCTGCGATGGAATGGCCTTTTCGGAGCAAATGCCGGAGCACATCGGCGCGTATTCCTGCGAGGATGCTGTCCGTAGGTTTAGGATTCGTATAAGTCATCCCGTTGAAACGGCACAAACAATCTCCTATCATCCAAACTTCATGCCTGTGAACGGAGTAAACCACCGCACTGGCCGTCATACGGCTCTCCGCATGGCGTGCGGCCTCTTCGTATAACCCGTGCACTTCATAATAATGACGGATGGCAGAAGTGAGGCAAGCTGCCGCCGTGGCTGCATCGGCATCTTTTGGAAGACAGGGTATGGATGCACGAAGCACTTCCATGGCCATTCTTCCGGAACTTTTTCCGTCCATACGGAGTGTCCCTTTACTGGTAGAACCGTCGATAACCGCAAAAAAGTCACGACTTTCCGCTATTCCGTCTTCGCATAGCCCTGTTCCGTCCGTCTCCTGCTTCTCTTCGGGGATTTTGAAGAAATCGCTCCCGCTCGGCTGACTTCGAGCAAGCTCGGTCTGCGCTCGCTTGCTCGCGATTTTCCCCTTTTGAAAACGTTCGACGACTGTGACCGGACCGGTCTTCGGGGCGGTGTCGTCTGCCTTCCAAGTCATAATGTGCATTACCTTTTTTATTCCATTCCATCGGACGTGTACGGTCGAAAAGCTTGTCTGCCAAGTCCGTTCTTCCGATACGCCGCAGTTCCGCTTTTATTTTTTGCTGTTCTTCCGGCTTATACCAGAAGAAGAACATCCGTTGTGCCAGTTTTTCACGAGGCGATTTCGCGCTATACACCGGTTCGAGTGTATAAGGATGATAACCTGTGGCCCAAGCCTCGGTGCTCACGGTCATGGGCGTAGGCGTAAAGTCTTGCACCTGTTCCAGTTGGAAATCCATCCTTTTCGTCAGTACAGCTAACTCCGCCATGTCTTCTTCCGTACATCCCGGATGGCTGCTGATAAAGTAAGGGATGATTTGTTGGCGGAGGCCGGACTCCCGGTTAATACGATCGAAAATGTCCTTAAACTCCCCGAATTGCCGGAAAGAGGGTTTACGCATCAGCTCAAGCACACGATCCGACGTGTGCTCCGGAGCAACCTTCAGCCGGCCGCTTACGTGGCGCGTAATCAGTTCACGGGTGTATTCGGCATTCACTTGGTTGATACGCGCGTCCTTTGCATCATGCAAAAGCAAGTCGTAACGCACCCCGCTGCCGATATAGCTCCGCTTGATGCCCGGCAAAGCGTCTACGGCATGGTAAATGTCCAGCAAAGCCGTGTGGTCGGTATTCAGGTTAGGGCATATTTCCGGATGAATGCACGACGGACGCTTGCACCTCTCGCACGCCTTCAGGTTTTTCCCCTTCATGCCGTACATGTTGGCCGAAGGGCCGCCCAAGTCGGAAAGATTACCCTTGAAATCGGGCATTTCCGTGATTTGCCTGACTTCTTTGAGAATACTTTCCTTGCTGCGGTTGACGATGAACT
This sequence comes from Paraprevotella clara YIT 11840, assembly GCF_000233955.1. GTDB lineage: Bacteria > Bacteroidota > Bacteroidia > Bacteroidales > Bacteroidaceae > Paraprevotella > Paraprevotella clara. The sequence goes on along the minus strand of NZ_JH376616.1, from coordinate 3,554 downwards.
TGCCCTGATGGGCGGAAATGGTGCAGAACGCACATCCTCCGAAACATCCCCGATGCAGGTTTACCGAAAACTTGATCATCTCGTACGCCGGGATGCGCTTCCCCTTGTATTTGGGATGGGGCAGACGGGTGTAGGGCAAGTCGAACGAATGGTCGATTTCATCCTGCGTCATCGGCGGATAGGGCGGATTGACCACCACGTACCGTCCGCCGATGGGCTGGATGATACGCTGCGCGTGGTATTTGTTACTTTCTTCCTCAATATGCCGGAAATTTTCGGCCTGCGCCTTCATGTCTTTCAGACAGGTCTCATGGGCGTGCAGGATGAGGTCGTCGGCAACAATTCCGCCGGGAATATCCTCCTTATTATATATAGATACCGTTTGGGGAACGCAATGCCCATGCGTAATCACGTCGCGGAAGGCCTTCAGGCCGACGCGGGCCGTGCCATCCTCCGCATAATCCAGATGGGCATTTCCGTCCTCTATGGCCATCTGTAGGTGGTTTGAAATCTCCACCACCGCCTTTTCTCCCATGCCATATATAATCATGTCGGCTCCGCTGTCGCATAAGATGGACGGGCGGAACCGCTCCTGCCAGTAATCATAATGCGTCAGACGGCGCAGAGAGGCTTCTATTCCCCCCAGTATGACCGGCACGTCGGGATAAAGTCGTTTCAGGATTTGGCTGTACACTATCGTGGGATATTCCGGACGAAGGTCGTGCCGCCCGTCCGGCGAATATGCGTCCTCGCTCCGCAGGCGGCGGTTGGCCGTGTATTTGTTCACCATCGAATCCATGCAACCAGGAGCCACACCGAACCACAGCCGCGGTCGTCCCAGTTTCTTGAAATCGCGGAAATCACCGTGCCAGTCCGGTTGGGGAACAATCGCCACCCGGTAGCCTTCGGCTTCCAAAACGCGCCCGATGACAGCCGCACCGAACGAAGGATGATCCACGTAGGCATCTCCGGAGAACAGGATAACGTCCACATAATCCCATCCCCGCAACTCCATTTCTTTTTTGGTCGTGGGGAGCCAGTCAGTCAAACGGAAATCTTTCATCAAGGTCTCCTTTTCCTTTATTCTGCCAATACGTTTGCCTGTTCTATCTCCTGATGCGTTTCCTGCCAGTTTACGTATAATTTGACTAACTGGTTCAATCCGAATGCCTTCATGTTGTCATGGAAAAGCACGCCTTGGCACAAATCGACAAGGTCTGCCTTGTCCGGTTCCGCCTCTATCAGGGCACGAACGTTCAGGCGCAGTTTCTCCAACACCATCTCGTCAATGATGCCGCTACTGTCCACCAACTGTTGGAAAAGCCCGTATTTTTCAATCGTTTTGAGATTCTCATCAGTGACAAACATCTGACGCGAACCTTTGGCATTGGTCTGTATCTCGTACATATTCTTGTTTTTTAGACATTACGCTACAAAGATAGTGAAAGGCGAGTGCAGAGACAAACGAAAAACAAAGTTTTTCAAGTTTGGCTATGCCGAGCCGTATCTTATTTTCGTGGAGACAAAGATACGAAAAGGTGGCATTTTAAGGATTCAAAACCGGCTGAATTTTTGTGCGCCAAATGATTTTTCATTCTCAGGCGATTGATTTTTCGTTTGGCTTAGATTGATTTTCGCATCTCCTTAGGGTGATTTTCAGGCAAGAAGCGGTCGCTCTCTTAGGAAGAGATAAACTGTTCGGCAAAAGTATAAAAAATATTTCATCCAACGTGCTGTTTTTAAAATATTTTTCTCATTCCGGATAAATTTGTCCTGCTGCATGTGACAATGTTTCCGTAATCCAAAATCTTTAAAAACAGCTTTTATGCGAACACTTGAATGCCATAACTCATTTATTAACTGCGTTATTCATCCACAGGTTTATCTCTTCCTAAGAGAGCGACCGGAAAAATGAATTCAAATGCGTTGCGGGAAAAGTCCCGACTTTTTTATAAATCAAGTGTAACTGATTGGTTTCTAATAGATTTTAAGGACAATCAGGACTAGATGCTTTATCCTTTATTCTATGGAGGCTTCTTTACCGTTCCCGGATGACGAAGCGGAATGTTGGTTCGTGTTAAGGGATCTGAAACGTTCCAACGCCAGACATCCCGCTTACCGCCAACTTGCGGAAATGGGGCTGCGCGTATTCACCCCGATGCACGAGGTGGTCACGTTGGTTCGTGGGCAACGCGTACGTAAGGACGTTCCCTTTCTTCGCGACCTGTTGTTTGTCCGAGAACGTTATTCCGAACTCCGTTCCGTAGTAGAAAGGGACCCCACATTACAGTTCCGCTATGTACGTGGCGGATACTGTACCCCGATGACTGTGCGCACGGCCGAGATGGAATGTTTCATCCGTGCAGTGGAGTCTACTTTCCGTCCCCGTTACTATCTTCCGGGAGAGATAAGCCCTTCGATGATAGGACGCCAAGTCCTCATTGTGGGCGGCCCTCTCAACGGATATGAAGGGCATCTCCTGTCTATTCGCGGCAGCCGTGTGAAACGCCTGTTCATCGACCTTCCCGGACTGTTATCGGCAGGAGTGGAAGTAAGTCCCGAATACATCCGATTGTTGTAATTCGCGTAAAAAATCCAGATTCATAAAATGGAAAACCGGTGTTCTTCTTCTCAGCCCTCCGGAGTCCGTCTGTTGGCATTACTGCAAGGACAATGGAAGGAAATCCTTCGCCGCGAAGAAAGCAATGCTTTCTTGATGCATCTTTATGGTACGGGCACGCATTGGGTGGCATTCGAACGTTCGGCCTGCCAGTTGTCCCGCCTTTGTACCGAGGCAAAAATAGTCCCGATGCGGCTTTCCGGCTTCCCCTTTCCGGTAGTGATGGCCACGTTCAGCCAAGCACAATCGGAACATTTTATCCATGATTTACCGAAAGTGGAGGAGGGGAACGACCGACTTTCATTCAAAATGCCGGTATTGACGAATAGAGAATACGGCATTTGGCATGACCGGCGGACTGAATATCTTTCAAAATATGACGTTAACAAAAACTAAAGCCAAGGCGAAAATGCTTCTTTTTACCTATTTTTGTAATGAAGCAATAAAGGAGTGATAGTCATGGAAAGGCAAGGAAGACTTTACCCGATAGGGATACAGACGTTTGAGAAAATTCGGGTGGGAAATTATATGTATATAGACAAGACGGAATACGTCTACCGTATGGTGCATTCTGCCTCAAATTACATATTCCTGAGTCGTCCCCGTCGATTCGGAAAGTCGCTGCTGACAAGTACTTTGGAAGCCTATTTTGAAGGGCGTAAAGAGTTGTTTAAGGACTTGGCTGTGGAGCGGTTGGAGACGGAATGGACGGAATATCCCGTTTTGCGTTTTGACATGAGTACGGCGAAGCACGTGGACAAGGAACGTTTGGAAAGCGAGTTGAACTTGAAACTGATAGAATATGAAAACGTATATGGCCGTGGCGAAGGTGAGGAAAATGTGAACCAACGCTTTCAAGGCATCATCCGCCGCGCCTACGAACAGACGGGTCGTCAAGTGGTGGTGCTCATCGACGAATACGATGCGCCCTTGC
>NZ_JH376615.1 GCF_000233955.1 Paraprevotella clara YIT 11840 | reverse complement strand
AGGCCTTGCTTCCCGAAAGCGAGTGCAAAGGTAGACACTTTTACCGTAATAGCCAAGTGTTTCACCAATAAAAATCGAAAAAAAATCAACCGAATTAATTTACACCTTATTATATTTATATTCCGACGTTTGAATCGCGTCCTTTCCCCCGCATACCCATATATGGAATCGTCCAGACTTACGTCTCACGTGTTCAAAGCGTCACGGATTCATGGAATTCCACCACAGCCTCGATACCTTTCCGAAACATATCCAACGGAAAATTCTCATTAGGCGAATGAATAGCGTTACTCTCCAAACCGAATCCCATCAAAACAGTCTTTGTTCCCAAAATCTTTTCAAAATCACTTATGATAGGGATACTGCCACCACGGCGCACAGCCAACGGCTTTCGCCCAAACGCCTTGGTGAAACCTTCTTCCGCAGCTTTGTAAGCCGGCAAGGTTATCGGACAAACATAGCCTTCGCCACCGTGCATAGGAGTCACTTTCACCTGCACGTAGTCCGGAGCTATGGATTCGATATAATCGACAAACATTCGGGAAATCTTCTCATGCTGCTGATGGGGAACCAAACGGCAGGACACTTTGGCATAGGCTTTAGACGGCAACACGGTCTTAGAACCTTCTCCCGTATAACCGCCCCAAATGCCACACACATCGAACGACGGACGGCAACTATTCCGCTCAATCGTACTGTATCCTTTCTCTCCTTTCAAAGCACGTACACCGATAGCTTGTTTATAACGTTCCTCATCAAACGGAATTTCAGACAGCATCCGACGTTCTTCCTCCGACAGTTCTTCCACTTCATCATAAAAACCCGGTATTGTGATACGCCCGTCTTCGTCAGTCATACGAGCCAACAAACTGCACAATACATTAATAGGATTAGCTACCGCCCCACCGAAATGGCCGGAATGCAAATCACGATTCGGCCCCGTCACCTCGATTTCCCAATAAGCCAATCCTCGCAGTCCCGTCGTAAGCGAAGGAAGGTCGGGCGCGAGCATGCTGGTGTCGCTCACTAGAATCACATCACAGGCCAACAGCTCACGATGTTCCTGCAGGAAAGCATTCAGGCTGGGAGACCCGATTTCCTCCTCCCCTTCCAATATGAATTTGACGTTATGGCGTAAACGCCCTTCCCGCACCATATATTCAAAAGCCTTCAGTTGAATCATAGACTGCCCTTTATCGTCATCCGCTCCCCGGGCAAATACATGTCCGTCACGCACTTCCGGCTCAAAAGGGTCGCTTTTCCATAAATCCAACGGTTCGGCAGGCATCACATCGTAATGGCCGTATATCAAAACCGTAGGCGCATCAAAGCCCACACGCTTTTCCGCATACACCAAAGGGTTTCCGGAAGAAGGCATTACCCGGGCTTCATCCGCTCCGGCCTCCAACAGCAAATGTTTCCAACGTTCGGCACAAGCCACCATATCTGTCTTACGTGCCGGGTCGGCACTCACACTCGGAATGCGAATCAGACTGAACCACTCTTCCAAAAAACGGGCTTCATTTTCTTCGATATACTCTTTTACGCTTTTCGCCATATATTTTCCATTTAAAAATTTCACACCTTGCATTCTTTGCCCAAATATATAGAATATATTCCATTGTCCTGCACAATTTAAACATAAAAAAGCCTTCTGCTCCTTCAAACAGGAGCGGAAGGCTACATCTTTCCGAACGCGCTATGCTTAAATTTTCTTCGACCGGACGGAAGCTTCTCCGGAGCGCAACCCGTCTGAAGAGACTTTAACCGTAATTTTTCCAGGATTAAATGTCGTTCGCACCGCCACGCGCATCAAACCGCCTTCGGCCTGCAACTCCGTATCGCCCGGAGCATGGTATTCCAAAGGTTTTCCTTCCGTGACATAAAAATTGTAAGAACCTTTATACACCCCTTCGCCTTCCACTTCAAACCTCAACTGGTTGTCGGCAAAAGGACACCAACGCCCTTCCTTGTCCACCACGCGCACCGTAGCGACGAAAGCATCCGAAGCATTGGCTTTCAATTCAAATCTTTCCCCGTCCGGTTTGGGAGCCGGTTCTTCGATTTCCACTTCCAAAGCGTACGGCTCGCCGGCAGAGGCGATCTCATCCTCGCAAACGGGACGTTTCCGTTCGTCCAGCCCCACGGCCTTGACCGTACCCGGCTCCCATAGGATGCCTTTCCACGTGCAGCGGCGCGTCCGTGCCTCCGGTTCCACAATCCCACGGGATACCCCGTTGACGAAGAGTTCCACATAAGGACAGTTGCTCCACGCATCCACGTCCTGCAATCCCCGAAAGTTCCAATGGCTCTGCAAGGCCACACCGGGACGCTCGTCGAAAGGCACCCAAACGGCTTTCTCGAAAATCCGGTACAGCAATTTCGGGAAGCGGTTGCCGTCCATGGCGCACGAACCGAGACTCTTTTGGTTGCGCATGCCGTTGAGGTAAATGGTATACCCCTCCCCGTACGTCTCGGCCAACATCCAGTTGATCCATCCGCATGCGCGTTTGTCCATGTTGTCGAAATAGTTCTCCACATAGTCCATCGAGAACTCTTTTTCATTATCGTAGTCGAAACGGGCGATGCACCAACTGGGCAAGCCCGACCAGTTCGTCCCGTAGACTTCCGTGTTCCACGAAGGGCTCCCTTCCACCTTCTCATAACGGTTCGTGTAGCCTATCACGACCGGTTCGTCCTTGTCCCACTCCGGAGGATAACCGTCGCGGTTCTGCACGAGGCGCGGCTGGATGTAATCCCATTTCTTCACCTGCTCCAACGTATAAGACGGCAGGTATTTCTCCCCATCATACGCCAAACCATTATTCGACTCCCAGATGACCACGCACGGATTGTTACGATAAGTCACCATCACATCGCGGTCGTACTCCCTTTTATAGGTAATGGCCGGTTCGTCCTTCAACGCCCATTCATTGTCGCCGCTGTTGACGACCAACAAGATGCCGTAGCGGTCGCAAGCCTCGAACACTTCAGGGAAAGGCGGTTGGTGCCCCACACGCAGCGTATTACCGCCGCACCGGGCTATCCGGGCTACATCGTTCCACCAGAAAGCCGTAGGAACGGCAGCCCCCAATCCCGGGTAATTGTTCCGGTAACCGAAGCCGCGCAAAAAACATTTCTCACCGTTGACATAGCAAAAATCCTCGTCCCACGTGATTTGCCGGATGCCCCACGGACGGCTTTGCCTGTCCACCAGTCGTCCGTCCACGTAAACTTCATTCTCCACCGTATATAAATAAGGTGTACCGGAAGTCCCTATCGGATACCACAAATGGGGATGCTCCACCACTCCCGTACGGTCGAACAAAACGGTCTGGCCGCCTGCGGCACGGCGGGTGTCCTTGAAAGCCAAGGCCGTCTTGCCCTTCGCATCCTTCAAATACGTGCGCAGTTCCACGTCGCACGCCTCCGTGCCCGCATTCTCCACGTTCACCTGAAAACGCACTTCGGCTTTGTCTTTGGTAGCCGACACCGTCCCGAAATAAGTTCCCCACTTGCCCATAGGAGAATAAGAATCGAAAGGAATGTGCACCTTGTTCTTCTTGTGCAGGTAGACGGGGCAGACGATACCTCCCATGGCCTGACCGAAGCCTTCGTTGGTCCCGAAACCGGGCCAAGTGAAAAACGTACCCTCGGCATTGGACACCCTTACCGCTATCTGGTTCTCTTCTCCATAACGCAGGTAAGGCGTGATGTCCACCACAAAAGGAAGCGCGCTTCCCACATGGGTCACCGCTTCCGGCTGCTCCACCTTCGTATTGCTTCTTATCGGCGTACCGTTCACATACACCGCCGCCCCGATGTTCACTCCCTGGAACTCCAAGAAGAACATCCGGCCGCGGTCTTTGCCGTCTATGGTTATTTTCTTACGGTACCACGCTTCTCCGCGCCAGCAACGTTCACCCGTGCTGGCATTCAGGTAGGTGTCCTGCTCATTGTAGCAATGGGGAATCCCTACCGTCTGCCATCCGGTATCGTCGAATGAAAGCGAAGCCATGGCCTCGGCCTGCCCTTGATCCTGCTCTGTTTCGGGATTCACTTCCACCTCGCTCAACGTCACAGGCACGTCCTGCCCCTGTTCGGCCTTGCACTTCAGTCCGGAGAAACGCACATAGCGGGCCGTGGCCTTGAACGACAAATCCAGATAAGTAGCCGTCACCGTCTCGGTGTACCCCACCGTTCCGGTATGCCCCACAGTCGTGAAGTCGCCCTCTTTATGAAGCACACAGAGCTTTTTGCCTTCCGAAAGGGTTTGCCAGTTGCTGCCGTCGGCAGATACTTCCAACTTGACTTCCGCAAATCTCGTCCGGTCTGTGTCGAACCACAATTTCACGGAAGACAGGCGGACGGCTTTACCCAAGTCCACAGTCCAAAAACCTCCTTCCGGGGCATTCGCCGGCTTCCATTCCGAGTGGACGTCGCCGTCGTGAACCACAGAAACGGCCTTTCCGTCAAGAAATACCTGCGCATCCTTCGCCAAATTGATTTCCTGACGCACCACTTTCGTAAATTTCCATGGAGTCTCCCCCAAATTAATGCGTGTGGACACACTTTTAGCCTGCCCGCTGCCCGCAAAAGTCCACAGGCATAGCCACAACATTGACAATAAGCTTTTCCTCTTCATGTTTCAAACTGTAAATTAAGTTTTTTAGGTTGTGATTATTTTTAAAGAACCGCTTCCGCATTTCCTTGCCTTCTACCACGGGGAAATGCCATCCGGTTTCACATTAAAGTTCGTAAAAGTCTGTCGTTTTTGCAAACAGAAGAACAAAAATTAACGATGTGTACGCGCCCAACACAGTTCACCGACGGGCATAAAGGGATTTATATCGGAAAAACATGGCTTTCCGCGCGAAGAACAAGCCGTAAACGCCTGCCCAAGGCGGAAAAAACGTAAAGATTCAGAAAAACAAAAACCAACCTGATTTTCAAGCACTTGAATCCTCAAAATCAATCTGCGGAGAATGATGAAACGTTCTGCGCCAAACGGTAAATCAATCAAAGGAGATTGAAAAAACGTTTGGCGCAGATTGATTTTTGTATATAAGTTTCTCCCGAAAAGGCTCGGAAACGGGAAAAGCCGGAATACGATTACTCCACCGTCACCGACTTGGCCAGATTGCGAGGCTGGTCCACATCCTTACCTTTGCACACGGCGATGTGATAAGCCAACAACTGCAAAGGAACGGACACCACCAAGGGGTCGAAGCATTCCATCGTCTCGGGCAACTCGATCACCTCGTCGGCCAACTCCCGTATCTTCGTGTCGCCTTTCGTCACGAGCGCAATGACACGTCCCTGACGGGCTTTTACCTCCTGGATATTGCTGATGAGCTTTTCGTACATCCCGTTACGTGTGGCGATGACAAACACCGGCATCTCCGAATCAATGAGCGCAATGGGGCCGTGCTTCATCTCTGCCGCCGGATACCCTTCGGCATGGATATAGGAAATTTCCTTCAACTTCAAGGCTCCCTCGAGTGCTACGGGATAACAGTAGCCGCGGCCCAGGTAGAGGCAGTTGTGTGCATAGGTGAAAATCTTGGCCATTTGGGCAATCTGCTCGTTTGCTTGCAACGCCTCTTTCATTTTCTCGGGTATGGCCACCAGTTCCCGCACCATCTTGACATATTCATCCTGGGAAATCGTTCCGCGTGCCTTGGCCAAAGCCAGTGTCAGCATGGCCAACACCGTCACCTGCCCCGTGAACGCCTTTGTAGAAGCCACGCCGATTTCCGGCCCCACATGGATGTAAGCCCCGGTATGCGTGGCCCGGGGGATGGAGGCCCCCACGGAATTACAGATACCGAACACGAAAGCCCCTTGCTTGCGTGCCAGTTCGATGGCGGCCAACGTATCGGCCGTCTCGCCGGACTGCGATATGGCAATCACTACGTCGGTAGGCAAAATGACAGGATTGCGGTAGCGGAACTCCGACGCATATTCCACGTACACGGGAATACGACAATAATTCTCGATAAGCTGTTGGCCGATAAGCCCCGCGTGCCACGACGTACCGCACGCCACGATGATGAAACGGCTCGCGCTCAACAGCTTGTCCTTATGGTCGATGACCGCCGAAAGCGTCACGTTGTCGGCATCTATATTGATACGCCCGCGCATGCAATCAAGCAGGCAATCCGGCTGTTCGAAAATCTCCTTGAGCATAAAATACGGATAGCCTCCCTTTTCCAATTGGCCGAGGTTGATGTCCACCGTTTTCACCGTAGGGTGCATGCGCGTGTTGTCCATATCCACCACTTTCAGCTCGTCTCCGGGACGGATGACGGCGATGTCTCCGTCTTCCAGATACACCACCTTGTCGGTGTATTCCACAATAGGGGTGGCATCCGAGGCCAGATAAAACTCATTGTCGCGCCCGATGCCCACCACCAACGGACTGCTCTTGCGTGCGGCAATGATTTGTTCGGGATGCCTTTTGTCCAATATCGCGATGGCGTAGGCACCGATGACCTCATGTAGGGCCACTTGTACGGCACCCAACAAGTCCAGGTCATTGCTCACCTGGATATATTCGATGAGTTGCACCAACACCTCGGAGTCCGTCTGGCTGCGGAACTTCACGCCACGTTGTTGCAAACGTTCCTTCAACGTGGCGTAATTCTCGATGATACCGTTATGAATCAACGCCAGATTGCCCGATGCCGAGTAATGGGGATGGGCGTTTTCGGCGCACGGCTCACCATGCGTGGCCCAACGCGTATGGGCGATACCGATATGCCCGCTCACGTCTTTTGCTTCCGTCGAGCGTTCCAAATCGCTGACCTTGCCTTTCGCCTTATACACATTCAAATCACCCGAATTGCTGATCAAAGCCACACCGGCGCTATCGTAACCACGGTACTCCAGACGTTTAAGTCCTTTTATCAAAATGGGGTAAGCCTCTCTCTTACCTATATATCCGACAATTCCACACATATTCCATTTATTTTTCCAAAAGCAAACTTAGTAAAGTATAAACGCTTAAACATGATTTATCGTACAAATGTACGTTATTTTAAGCAATTTTAGTATATTTACGACCATGAAAATAAGATGCGGCTCGGCAGAGCCAAATTAGAAAACTGCGTTTTCATTTGTCTCTGCGCTCGCCTTTCACTATATTTGTGCGCATAAAAGAATAAGAATAAAATGGGATTTCTAAAAACATTGTTCGGCGGCCGGGAAGAATCTCCGGAAGAAAAAGCCGAAAAACGCCGCGAACGGGAATTCGACGTACTGAAATATGACGGTGTACGCGCCCGTAAAATGGGAGAGGTCAAATACGCCATACGCTGTTTCCGGGAAGCACTCGCCCTCCGGAACGATACCGAAACCGCGAGTTACCTGGCCGAAGCTTTGCTCTCCGACAAACAAGCTGAAGAAGCCCGGAGCATTTTGGCAAAACTGGCCGAAGAACTGCCGGACCATATCGGTGTACGGTTGGCCATGGCCCGTGCCGATGAAATGATGCAGGATTATACGCGCATGGACGAAGACTGCCGGGCTGCCCTGCAAATCGACAACGGCCATGCCGGAGCGCTCTACCGCTCGGCCCAAGCCAAACATGCCTTGCACGACGAGCTGAACGCCGTGGCCCTATTGACACAGGCCATCGTGCAGGACGGACATTTGACGGAAGCTTACCTGTTGCGGGCTGAAATTCTCCGCGACATGGGTAGCCTGACAGAGGCCGAGGCCGACATCGACCACTTACTCAAGGACGAGAAGGCACAACCGGCATCCGAAGAAGCCGTGATGTTGAAGGCCGCACTGCGGCTGCAACAAGGGGATGCCCCCACGGCCATCACCTATTATAATAAGGTAAAGACGCAAAACCCGCTGATGGGCGAAGCATACGTGGGGCTCAGCACGGCATACGCCGCCAACCGTCAGCTCGACCGGGCACTGTCCACACTGGACGAAGCCGTAGAACTCATGCCGGACTTCAGCGAAGGATACAAAGAACGCGGACGCATCAAACTGATGCTCAACGACAAAGCCGGAGCGGCCGACGACCTGAAAAAAGCGTTGGAGACCTCGCCGGAAGCTGCCAAAGCCCTCGAAGGACAGTTCAGCAACATAGAACAAGAGATGAACGAACAATACAAAAACCGCAACCCTTACGGTTTCTAAATGTAATCAAAATCAGGTATTCTTTCACATTTTTCCCGTTTAAGAGGAAAAAAGCGGTGAAAACATTTGCCGGGAATGAAAAAATCCCTAATTTTGCAACAAATTCAGAAATACGAAGATGAAAGAATTATTCAACACATATTTTTATTTCTTCTTTTACTTTTACTTTAGCCATAAAGTGAAGCGGGAGTTCGTATGTGTACCAAACAGAAAATTATACTAACCCAATAAAACATGAGGTCCCGCTTCCCACCGAAGCGGGACTTTTTTGTGAAAACGACAAAACAAGAACAATGAAACGAATTGCAATCCAAGGTATCAAAGGGTCGTACCACGACATGGCAGCCCATTACTTCTTCCACAACGAGGACATCGAGCTTATCTGCTGCTCCACGTTTGAAGAAGTCTTTGCCACGGTAAAGGACGACAGTACGATACTCGGCATGGCTGCCATCGAAAATACCATTGCGGGCAGCCTGTTGCACAATTACGAATTACTTTGCGACAGCGGACTTACCATCGTGGGTGAGCATAAGCTGCGCATTTCCCACAGCCTGCTCTGCCTCCCCGACGACAATCTGGAGGACATCACCGAGGTACATTCCCATCCGGTAGCCCTGATGCAATGCCGCGAATTTCTGGCCCGGCATCCCCGTCTGAAAGTCGTGGAAGGTGAGGACACGGCCGGCTCGGCGGAAATCATCAGCCGGGAACAACTGCGCGGACAAGCCGCCATCTGTTCCAAATTCGCAGCCCCGCTGTACGGCATGAAAGTATTGGAAGAAGGCATCGAGACCAACAAACACAATTTCACCCGTTTTCTGGTATTCAGCCAACCGCAACGCGCCAACCTGCTGCGCGATATCCGTCAGACCAACAAAGCCAGTCTGGTATTCACCCTTCCCCACGAAGAAGGCTCGCTCTCGCAGGTGCTGTCCATTCTCTCTTTCTATAAATTGAACCTGACCAAAATACAATCCCTCCCCCTCGTGGGAAAAGAGTGGCAATATATGTTTTACGTAGACTTGGGCTTCGATGATTATACCCGCTATTCACAAAGCATCGATGCCATTACCCCACTGACCAAAGAACTCAAAATATTAGGAGAATATCAAGATGGAAGACAAACTATATAATTTCCGCATACAGCCGGCCGAACGGCTGAGTTCCGTACAGGAATACTATTTTTCAGTAAAACTCAAAGAGGTGGCACGCATGAACGCCGAAGGCAAGGACATCATCAGCCTGGCTATCGGAAGCCCGGACATGCCGCCCTCACCTCAAACCATAGAAACGCTGTGCGAAGAAGCACGGCATGCCGATGCACACGGCTACCAACCCACGACGGGTATTCCCGAACTGCGCCGGGCGATGGCAGAGTTCTACAAACGGTGGTACGACGTGGACTTGGATCCGGCCTGCGAAATACAGCCGCTTATCGGCTCCAAGGAAGGCATCCTCCACGTCACGCTAGCCTTGGCCAATCCGGGCGACCGCGTACTGGTGCCCAATCCGGGATATCCTACTTATACGTCACTCAGCAAAATCCTCGGCCAACGAATCACCTATTATGACTTGCTGCCCGAAAACGGCTGGCAACCCGACTTCAAAGCCTTGGAAGAAATGGACCTGACGGGCGTGAAAATCATGTGGACCAACTATCCCAACATGCCGACGGGTGCCAACGCCCGACGCGAGACGTACGAAAAATTGGTAGATTTCGCCTTGCGCCACAACCTTGTCATTGTGAACGACAACCCATACAGCTTCATCCTGAACCACGAACGCCTCAGTATCTTGCAAGTCCCCGGTGCCAAACGCTGTTGCATCGAGTTCAACTCTATGAGCAAGAGCCACAACATGCCGGGTTGGCGTGTGGGCATGTTGGCCACAAACGCGGAATTCGTGAAATGGATTCTCAAAGTGAAAAGCAATATCGACTCGGGAACCTTCCGCCCGATGCAGCTCGCCGCCGCCGCCGCTTACCGGAACGACGCCCAATGGCACGAAGAGGCCAACATACATGTGTATGCCGAACGACGGGCACTGGCCGAAGAAATCATGTACACGCTGGGCTGCACTTTCGACCCGACGCAAGTGGGCATGTTCCTTTGGGGACGCATCCCGGAAAGTTGCGACAACGTGGAACAACTTACGGAGAAGATTCTGCACGAAGCACGGGTCTTCATTACGCCGGGATTTATCTTCGGCAGTAACGGCAGCCGATATATCCGGATTTCGCTTTGCGCCAAAAAAGAAAAAATAGCCGAAGCACTGGAACGCATCCGAAAAGTATTTTAAACACCAACAAGCATAGAATTAAAAATATAACGATATGGACGATTTACGATTAACTTCCCTGAACCTTCCGGGAATAAACGAAAACAAGCGACCACTCGTCATCGCCGGCCCCTGTAGTGCCGAAACCGAGGAACAAGTCATGACCACCGCCCGGCAACTGGCCGAAAAAGGATTCAAGATATTCCGTGCCGGTGTGTGGAAACCGCGTACCAAGCCGGGAGGATTCGAAGGTATGGGCGAGGCCGCATTACCCTGGCTGCAACGCGTCAAGGAAGAAACCGGCATGCTGGTATCCACCGAAGTGGCTATGCCCAAGCATGTGGAAGCGTCTCTCAAAGCCGGAGTGGATTTGCTTTGGGTCGGAGCACGCACTACGGCCAATCCTTTCGCCATGCAGGAACTGGCCGACTCTCTGAAAGGTGTGGACATCCCAGTTCTAGTCAAAAACCCGGTGAATCCCGACATCGAACTCTGGATCGGTGCTTTGGAGCGCATCAACGGAGCGGGCATCACACGCCTGGGAGCCATCCACCGCGGATTCTCCAGCATCGACCAGAAAATCTACCGCAACGCTCCCATGTGGCACATCCCCATCGAACTGCATCGCCGTTTCCCCAACTTGCCCGTCATCTGCGACCCGAGCCACATCGGCGGACGCCGCGACCTGATTGCCCCGCTCTGCCAACAGGCCATGGACATGGGATTCAGCGGATTGATAGTAGAGAGCCACTGTAACCCGGATTGTGCATGGAGCGACGCCAAACAACAAGTCATGCCCGATGTGCTCGACTTCATACTCGACCGTCTGGTGATACGCGAGAACGTGGAAATGACAGAAAGCCTGTCGGCCCTGCGCAAACAGATAGACGAGCTGGACAACGAGTTGATGAACTTGCTGACCCGCAGGATGCGTGTGAGCCGTGAAATCGCGACTTACAAAAAGGAGCATGACATGGCTGTCGTGCAAACCGGACGCTACTCCGAGATTCTCGACAAACGAGGAGCGCAAGGAGTGTTATGCGGCATGGATGCCGAGTTCGTGAAAAAAATCTATGAAGCCATCCACGAGGAAAGCGTGCGTCAACAAATGGACATCATTAATAAGTAAGCACGGACAGAAAGAACAAACATCATGAGAATACTCATCTTAGGAGCCGGAAAAATGGGCTCATTCTTCGTGGACTTGCTGAGTTTCGACCATGAGACGGCAGTATATGACATCGACGCCAAACGACTGCGGTTCATGTACAATACGCAACGCTTCACCTCGATGGACGAAATAGACGCATTCCGCCCCGAACTGGTCATCAATGCCGTGACGCTGAAATATACACTGGATGTCTTCCGGCAAGTGATTCCCCACCTGCCTCAAGACTGTATCCTGAGCGATATCTCGTCCGTCAAAACGGGATTCAAGGAGTTTTATGAAGGTGCAGGTATGCGTTATGTCAGCACACACCCGATGTTCGGTCCCACGTTTGCCAATCTGGGGAGCCTGAACCACGAGAACGCCATCGTCATCAACGAAGGCGACTATATGGGGCGCATTTTTTTCCGTGACTTATACAGTCGACTCGGATTACATGTCTGCGAATATTCGTTCGAGGAACACGACGAGACCATGGCCTACTCGCTCAGTATTCCTTTCGTGTCGACTTTCACCTTTGCTGCGGTGATGAAACATCAGGATGCACCGGGCACGACATTCAAACGCCATCTGAAAATAGCTCAGGGCGTGCTGAGCGAAGACGACTGCCTCCTTCGGGAAATCCTTTTCAACCCGCGTACCAAAAGTCATGTGGAGCGCATTCGTGAAGAGTTGAAAAACCTCATCCACATCATCGACGAGCGCGACGAAGAAGGACTGAACCGCTACCTGACACGTATCCGGGAAAACATCAAATAAAAACCCCTGAAAACCTAAAGTCCAATCGTATGTCCAACTTTCCATTGTACAGATCCGGACATACGGTTGGGCTTTTTTTAAACAAGGAAACGATTTATAACAAACACGGACATGAAAAGGAAAATAAATGGCTATCTTTGCGAACATGAAAAGAATTATTCTGATTACAGGGGGAGAACGCTCCGGTAAAAGCGTGTATGCCGAACAATTGGCACTGCGACTGTCCGAACAACCTGTTTACATGGCCACGGCACGTATCTGGGACGAGGAGTTCCGCCAACGCGTACGCATCCACCGTGAACGGCGAGGAGCGCAATGGACCAACATCGAGGAAGAAAAATACCTGAGCCGTCACGACCTGACGGGACGGACGGTACTGGTGGATTGTGTCACGCTATGGACCACGAATTTCTTTTTCGACTATACGCCGCAACAGAGCTCTCCTGTCCCGAATCCCTCCGACACCGTGGAAAGCCGACAGGCTCAAGCCGGAATCCGGCAAGTAGAGGAGACGCTGCAAACCGTGAAAGAAGAATTCCTGCGATTCACTTCGCAAAAGGCGACTTTTATATTCGTAACCAACGAAATCGGGATGGGCGGCGTATCGACTAACGAAGTGCAACGCCGCTTTACCGACTTGTTGGGCTGGACTAACCAATTCGTAGCGTCCCAGGCCGATGAGGTCTATCTGATGGTGAGCGGCATTCCTATGAAAATCAAATGAACATGAAAACATTCCGAATTACGACTCCGGACGAGGCTTTACGTCCTGTCCTGCAAAACAAAATAGACAACCTGAACAAGCCGAAGGGGTCGATGGGACGGTTGGAAGAATTGGCCCTGCAAATCGGTCTGATACAACACACGCTCTCACCGGAATTGCGTCATCCGTGTCACCTTTTGTTCGGTGCCGACCATGGAATCGAACGCGAAGGAGTCAGCATATCCCCTCGCGAAATCACCTGGCAACAGATGATTAATTTCAGCCGGGGAGGAGGCGGGGTGAACCTGTTCTGCCGCCAGCACGGTTTCGAACTGTTCCTGATAGATATGGGGGTGGACTACGATTTGCATTCCTATCCCGGTATCATCGACTGTAAAGTAGCACGCGGTACACGGAACTTCCTTCACGAAGCGGCCATGACGGAAGAGGAAACGGACCAATGTATAGAAACCGGTGCCCGCATGGTGACAGAATGCCACAAACGGGGCTGCAACGTCGTCAGCATAGGCGAAATGGGAATTGGCAACACCTCTCCTTCTTCCATTTGGATGCACTTACTGACCGGCACGCCGTTGGAAATGTGCGTGGGGGCAGGAGCCGGACTGAACAATACCGGTATCCGTCACAAATACGAGATCCTGCAAAGCGCGGTACAGCGTTTCCGCGACCACCATCCCGACCTGCAAGATGCCGATGTCCGTTCGACCCGATACGCCACGGAAGTGCTCCGTTGGTTCAGCGGCTTCGAAATGACGGCGGCTATCGGTGCGATGCTGCGTGCCGCCGAACTGGGCATGGTGATTCTGGTAGACGGTTTCATCATGACGGCCTGCATGCTGATGGCCTCACGGCTTTATCCGGCCATACGCCACTATGCCGTGTTCTGCCACGAAGGCGACGAGGCCGGACACCGGCGGATGCTCGAAGCCTTGCATGCCCGCGGACTGCTCCAAATAGGACTGCGCCTCGGTGAAGGTACAGGCGCCTTGTGCGCTTATCCGCTCTTGCAATCCGCCGTCCGCATGCTCAACGAAATGAACAACTTCGAAAACGCTCATATTACCAAATATTTTTAATCCCGCATCCCGCTATGACAGACCGACTATGGGCCTCACTGATGTTCTTCACGCGCCTGCCTTTCTGGCGCATCCGGCAAGTGGACGCCGAGTGTTTCAAACACGTGGTGGACTACTGGCCGTTCGCAGGCTGGCTCACGGGAGGTACGGCCGCCCTCGTTTTCTGGCTTGTTTCAGGGATTCTACCGATCGCAACAGCAGCTTTGGCGGCGATAGGCACACGCCTGTGGCTTACCGGTGCCTTGCATGAAGACGGATTGGCCGACTTCTGCGACGGATTCGGCGGAGGAACCACGCGCGAACGTACATTGGCCATCATGAAGGATTCCCATATTGGTACGTATGGTGTCCTGGGACTGGTCTTCTACATCGGACTGCTAATCAGTCTGATCTCAGCCCTGCCGCTTTATGTGGCTCCGGCCATTATCTTCACAGCCGACGTGTATGCCAAAGCATGCAGCAGTTTCATCATCCTGCAACTGCCCTACGCCCGGACGGCGGAACAAGCCAAAACGGGTGTCGTTTACTCAGTCTGGAATAAGCAAGCAGCCGCAGGCCACGTATTCCGTTGTCTGCTCGCCCTTGTCCCATGCGTAGCGTGGCTCCTGTCCGGCCCGACCGCTTTCCCTCTTTGGGCTTTTCTGGTTCCTCCGGTAACGGAACTTTTGCTCACCGGCTGGATGAAACGCCGGTTGCAAGGTTATACGGGCGACTGTTGCGGTGCCTTGGTTTTGCTCTGTGAGTTGAGTTTCTATTTATCTATTGTCATACTTTACCATTTTATATAATCCCGTCATGGAAATCTATTTAGCCCGACATACCTCAGTAGATGTCCCACGCGGCACTTGCTACGGTTTTACGGACGTTCCCCTCCGTGCCACATTCCGGCGCGAAGCCACTGCCACCCGGCTGCGGTTGGGCGGCCTCACTTTCGACCACGTGTACACCAGTCCGCTCAGCCGCGCGGCCAAATTGGCCGCATTCTGCGGTTATCCCGATGCTGAACGGGACGGACGGCTGAAAGAAATGAATATGGGCGACTGGGAGATGCAACGTTTCGACGACATCATCGACGAACGGTTACAACTTTGGTACGACGATTTCCTGAACCAACCGACCACAGGCGGGGAATCGTTCCGCGACCTTTACGCCCGTGTAGCAGCCTTTCTGAACGAACTGCGTAAGAAAGACTACCGGCGTGTAGCTGTCTTCGCCCACGGCGGAGTACTGATTTGTGCCCAAGTGTATGCCGGTACCATCCCGTTGGAAGACGGTTTCAAACATCTGACATCCTACGGTGGCGTAGTGAAAATCAATATCTGAAAATCATGAAACATATATTCCATTATTCCATCTTACTCGTCTGCTTGTCCGTGCATCTGTCCATGATGGCAATGCCTTATACCTTCAGCCGCCTGGATGCCTCAGACGGCCTAAGCGACAATCAAGTGCAACATATCCTGCAATTACCGGACGGACGAATGGTTTTCACCACTTTAGGCAATATCAACCTATATGATGGCATGCGATTCCATTACATCCACCGGAACGACTCCGATGTATATGCCATCAAGGATTATCACGGGCATTACCATGTATATGTAGGCCATCACGACAGGCTTTGGGTCAAAGAATACGGCAAAGTATGGTGTCTTGACCTACGACATGAACAATACCTCAAAAATCCCGAGACAGTATTCCTCGAAACAGGTATACGGGAAAAAGTGACCGACTTATTCGTAGACTCTGAAAAAGACCTGTGGCTGGTCACGCCCAAAGGCATCTGGGAAGCTAAAAAGAAACGTTATCTCCTTCTCCCGAAAGATGCCGGAGAACTGCAAGACGTTGAGGTTTCAAACGATCGAATTTACTTGTTTTTCAGCTTCGGCGAAGTAATATGTTATTCACAAAACCAAGGTAAACCGCTTTATCGTAAAGCGGCTTATCCTGAGAACGAACGTACAAATTACAGCCGCACTTCACTCGTTGTCAAAGGACCTGATGGAAATTTTTACCAGGTCCGGAGCGGCAAGAAGTCCGGCTTATTTGTCTTTTCCCCCCAATCACGTACCTGGAGACTATTATTAGAAACCCACAGTCCCTTGCATACGCTAATTGTCCCCTCCCACGACATAGCTTATATCAGCAGCCTGAATGGCATTTGGTCGATAAGCCTACCGAAGGGCAAAGCCCGTTTCCAATCCAGCTTGCGCACAACCGACGGTAAACAATTACAAACCGACCTCAATACCATCTACCAAGACCGTCAACAAGGTATTTGGTTAGGTACAGGAAACCGAGGCATACTCTATACGCACCCCGAGCGCTTCAAATTCATTTCCACCCCCACATTTGAAGAATTACCTCTCGCTCCCCATACCAAAGGAGAAAACGGAATCCCCTACAAACATCCGACTATATTCCAAGGACAATCTTATAATGACGTATATACCGACCGGAAAGGACGCACATGGGCCGGCACCCCAGACGGGTTACGCCTATTCCTCCCCTGTCAAACTGGCTTCCGTACCTTCTATACAGAAGACGGATTGCCAAACAATTTCATCCATGCCATTACAGAAGATGCACACGGGCAAATATGGGTTTCCACCAGCGACGGTATTTCCCGTATGTCTATCAACGAAAAAGTAGATTCGGCATGGTTTACCAACTACCGTTACGAAGACGGCACGCTCAAAGGAGAATACCGTAACCAAGAAGTACAAACCTTACCGGATGGTCGTATACTAATGGGAGGTGTGGACGGTTGGACGTTATTCCATCCTGACAGCGTGGAAATTCCCCATAAGGACTTTTCCCCTCTCCTTATCGGTTTGTCTTTGTACGGAGAACCAATACACATCACCCCCTCTGATTCCATAAACTCTATTTCTCTTCTTCCGCAAGCCCCTCCCTACGTCAAGCATTTCGAGTTCAATTACCGGCAGAACCACATCGGCTTCGACTTCTCCTCCCTGAACTATGCCTGGCCCACTCACACATATTATCGTTACCGTCTCATCCACAGTGGAGATTCCACATGGCATGTAGTCCACCCACAATCAAACGGCGGTATTATAGACCACAAAGGCAACTTGCATTTGGCATTTTCCCTTCTTCCTCCAGGAAACTACCGTCTGGAAGTTATGGCATCCACACAATCCCGTATTTGGAACGGTCCTGTCACAGAGATTACATTCATAATTCACGCCCCGTGGTGGCTTAGTCGTTGGGCATACGCGACCTACATTTTCCTGCTCCTATTTCTGGCAGTTACCGGAATACGCTTATATGTACGCCAAACCAAACGCCGTATCCTACGTCGCCACAAAGAAGACATTCTACTTCTACGTATCCAACACCTTATTGAACGATGCGATAACTATGAACAGCAAGTTTCAATAGCCACTACACGTGCTTGCCCCCCCCAAGAAAAAGAAGAGCCACCCATCAATTCCACAGATAGTGATTTCTTAAATAAAGCTGTAGAGTTGGTAGAAGCCCATCTAAACACTCCAGGGTATACAGTGGAACAACTTAGCAAGGACTTATGTATGGAACGTAGCGGATTGTATAAAAAGTTAAATACTTTAATAGACAAATCGCCCAGCCTGTTTATCCGGAGCATACGTCTGAGACGGGCTGCCGATCTCATCAGAAAAGGCGGAATGAACATGGCGGAAATAGCGGAACAAGTGGGATTCAGTTCAGCCAGTTATATGAGCAAGTGCTTTCAGGAAGAATTCGGCTGCAAACCCTCAGAATACATAGAAAAAGAGCAAGAATCAACATAATTACCACATGTTTCAACATAGTTGGTACCAAGTTCTGCTTGTTTCGGCATAACTTTGCCCCGTCAACATTAAACTTAAAAGTTTACCAAACATGAGAAAAACCTTATTAGTAATTTGCGGCATAGCTTGCGTGACTGGCTTGCATGCCCAAGACGTAGAACGGACTCAGGACGGAGCCAAGAATTTTATCCGCACCCAAAACGTTACGGAAGAAATACGTTTTTACTCCGACGACATCGTACGTGTCATCAAGTATCCTTCCCGTCACCTCCCGGACAAAAAAAGTTATCCCGTCATCAAAACCCCGGAAGACGTAAACCTGTCCTACACGGAACAAGAAGGCAATCTGTCCATAAAGACGGGGAATATGGAAGTCGTCATGGACAAGAATTCGGGAAAAATCACTTTCAAGGATGTCCAAGGCAATTTATTAGTGCAGGAAAAAGAATTCGGCACAAACTTCATTCCGTGCAAAGACGGGCCGTATGACAGTTACCGCGTCAGCCAACGGTTCATGATGAGCCCCGATGAAACTTTATATGGCCTTGGGCAGCAACAAACCGGCAAACTGAACCAACGCGACCAGGAATTGACGTTGCGTAACGAAAACACCCGAGTGTGCATCCCTTACATCACTTCAGAAAAAGGTTACGGCATCTATTGGGACAACCCGTCTCCCACTGTGTTCTCCGACACCCCTCAAGAAACAAGTTTCAACAGCGAGGTGGGCTACATGAGCGACTATTACTTTATTTATAAAGACGGTACACAAGACGGTGTCATTGCCGGCATACGCGATCTCACCGGCCAAGCCACCATGCTTCCGCTTTGGACTATGGGGTACTGGCAATGCCGTGAACGCTACAAAAGCCCGGATGAACTCTGCGAAGTGTTGGACAAACACCGTGAACTCGGCGTACCATTGGACGGCATCGTGCAAGACTGGCAATATTGGGGATGCGACTCCAACTGGAATGCCATGAAGTTCATGAATCCGCGTTACATCAACAAAATGGGCGACGAAGCATGGATGAAATACTTGCCGAATGGTGAAGACCCTAATGCCAAATACCCGGAACCACGCATCAAGACTCCGAAAGAAATGGTGGAATACGTGCACAAAAACAATGCCCACCTGATGATTTCCGTATGGGCCAGTTTCGGACCTTGGACAGACCAATACAAGGAATTGGATGCGATGAACGCATTGCTGAAATTCGAGACTTGGCCACGCAATGCCGGCGTGCACCCTTACGACCCATTCAACCCCAAGGCACGCGACCTCTATTGGCGTTACCTGAAAAACCTTTATGACCTGGGCATAGATGCCTGGTGGACTGATTCTACAGAACCGGACCGTTTCGACATGGGCGAAAGGGAATTCAGCCTACCCACGGCAGACGGCACTTTCCGCAGCGTGCACAACGCATTTCCCCTCTTGAGTAACCAAGGCGTGTATGAGCACCAACGTGCCGTATCGGACAGCAAACGCTTGTTCCTCATGACGCGTTCTTCCTATTTCGGGCAACAACGCTACGGTTCTTTCTGTTGGAGCGGCGACATCTCTTCGCAATGGGACGTCATGCGCAAGCAGATTGCAGGCGGGCTGAACTACTCGCTCTGCGGCATACCTTATTGGAACACAGACATCGGTGGCTTCTTCGGGTGGGAATACAATAACAATTGGAAAGACGTTGCCATGCAAGAACTGCAAGTGCGTTGGATGCAATGGGGCTGCTTCATGCCTATCATGCGCAACCACTGTTCCTCTCCCATGGAAAGCGAGATTTATAAGTTCGGAGAAGAAGGTTACTGGGCCTACGACGCACAGAAAAAATTCATAGAACTGCGCTATCGCCTCTTACCTTATATATATAGCCTCTGTGGCGAAGCAACCCAAGCCAGCGGCAGCATCATGCGCCCGTTCGTCATGGACTTCCCCCGCGATAAGAAGGCCATCCGCGTAGACAACGAATACATGTTCGGCCGTAACCTGCTAGTCATGCCCGTCACCGACTCTCTCTATACGTATTACGACAAAGGCGCACACAAAGGATTCACGTCCGTACCGGATGTGGCCAAAGCCGTAAAGAACGTGGAAGTCTACCTGCCGCAAGGCGCAAAATGGTATAACTTCTGGACCAACGAAATGCACAGTGGCGGACAAACGGTCTCCATGCCCTGCCCCATCGACATCATGCCGGTGTACGTGAAAGCCGGTTCCATCCTGCCTTTCGGACCCGCCGTGCAATATACGTCAGAAAAGAAGTGGGACAATTTGGAAATCCGTGTCTATCCGGGAGCCGATGCCGACTTCACGCTCTATGAAGACGAAGGCGACAACTACAATTACGAGAAAGGGGCTTTCAGCCAAATACGCTTCCATTGGGACGATGCTGCACGCACATTGACCATCGGGGAACGCAAAGGCGACTACAAAGGCATGCTAAAGAAACGCAACTTCCGTATCCTCGTAGTGAACCGCCAATCCCCTTCGGGTGACAAAGAGCCGCCCCAATTCAGTCGCTCCGTACGTTACAACGGAAAAGCACAAACCATCAAATTGTAAAAATTTTCAAACAACGAAACGCCGCACACCTTTGAGATTCATTATCGCAAGTGTGCGGCTTCCGTTTGGTCCGGGCACAGCCCTTAACTCCATTTTGGGAAACAGCAAGTCATCAATGGAACATATCCCCCCTTACAGGCTATATACATCCCCCCTACACAGGAATTTACCAAAAAGTTCCTTCATCTTTCAGGATTCGTAGTAAGACACTCATAATCTAACATTTACGAGCTGAAAGATGTTTCAGGTACCTTCTAGCCATGTTTCATTTAGTTTGGCGCAGAACGGAAAATCATTCGGCTGAGATTGAAAAAACGTTTGGCGCAGAACTTTTCACCGCTTTCTGCAATGAAAGAAAGCTGAAAGATACCTAAAGCCTCATTCAGTCCACAACACACTATATAACAAACATTTATCATACACCCTGAAAAATGAAAGACTGTTTTGCAAAACTCTTAGAGAGGAGCGTATGGGAAAGAAGTCCCTCTGATTCCCCTTCCCAATTCTTGCATTTATTATCCAATTTCTGAATAACATAATCCTACTTTAGAGATGTTTATTTCTATACCTTTGTATAAAGAAATTTAGGACTATATTAATCTAATTTTTATTTTTAGCATATTAAAATTTAAGGTTATGAAAAATAAAATCAGACCAATCTTATCTATGGGTACGGTGTTGCTCTCGTTCATGCTAACGACTTTATTCCCGAGTTGTAACGACGAACTCCCTGCTGACAGTTATTACACTTTCACGGGGGAAATGATGAGCGACTTTTTGAAGAACCATGAAG
>NZ_JH376614.1 GCF_000233955.1 Paraprevotella clara YIT 11840 | reverse complement strand
CGAATGGAAAGAGATGGCGGGAATTGAAACCTTTGCTTTACAGCATTTGCCCGAAAGACAACAAAACCTTACCGGTAGCGTAAACCTGACTTACAATTTATATCCTGACAACGAACCGGGAGAAGATGCATGGATTACCCCTCTCATGCAAGAAAACAAAGACCTTACCGTCCCCGTCGAATTCTATACCACGGAAAAATGTAATTGGAAATACAGAAATAAGGACTTGCAGGATTTATACGGGTCGCTAATCAAGAAGTTGGACAAGGAGGTGAACATATTTGCTTCTTTTGCACAAGGAAACCAATCGCTCAACTTAATGCAGAAAACGACCAATGGGCATTTCCACATGATTACCCCTAAATTTTATGAAGCATGCATCGTAGACCTCACCGGAACGACAAACGGCGGAAAAGCAGCCGGTTTTACGGAACAATATAAAAAAGGATATGACGATGAAGAACAATATCCCAACTATTATGTCAAGTTAGACCCGTTCTATCCAAAATTCACCCAACCTTATGGGTTCTATCAAGACCTTATCTTCAACAAAACAGACTCCGGTTATACCCCACAAGACAGCAGCACTTTTTTCAACCGCCGCCTCCCGGTCGTAAACATAAGCAACAAAAGAAACGGGCTGAGGAAATTGGATTTGGACAAACCGGCTGTCGTAATGGATGCTTATGAAGCATTCAATCTCATCTCAGACTACGGCCTGAACGGAGGAAAACATGACTGGCGCACCTTTTCACGCCAACTGGCTTTTGCCACGGTCGGCGACATGGGACTTGACAGGCGGTATTTCATCCAAGAACAGTACGATGGCAAACCGTTGAACCTGAAAATCAACCAAGGGACAGACTACCGGAAAGCACTCAAAAAGCACAAATGGGATGTGCAGATAGAAGTTCCTACTGCACCGGACTACAGCAACTCAAAAGAAATCATGAAGAAATACCGCCTGCTCCGCTACCTTGACAAAATCTATATCTACACCGATTATGCCCCTCGCGAACAAGGCAGTTGGAAGTATGCACAAGACAACCAGCCCGAAGTCATCATAGACTACCGCCTCTTCCCCAACGACGGATACCAAAGGACTTATCGGGACCGGCATTACGTCCTGCGAGGCTATGCCGTCTGCGAGGATTTCTACAGCCCCGATTACAGCCGGAAACCTCTGCCTGACACTAAGGACTACCGGCGAACACTACTCTGGATACCGGAAGTCAAGTTCGATGAGAAAGGAGAAGCTACCGTACGGCTCTTCAACAACAGCAAACAGACCGTCATTTCCGTGGAAGCGGAAGGCATCACCGGGAAAGGAAGACCTATCGTTTATAAAAAATAACAGAATACATTGTGATTTTAAAGGGATGTTAAGCGTAATAATAAAAAAACAAAAGTATGAAAAAGGACATTTTCATCTTACTCGCCATAAGCCTGGTCACAAGCGTCTACGTACTGGCAAACTCAGACACCGATTCCCTTTACTGTAAAGTACAAGGATTCGGCATCGGATTGCCACAGGAAAAGGTGTACCTCCACCTCGATAATACCTGCTATTTCTTAGGAGATACAATTTGGTATAAAGGATATGTCACACGAAGCGACAAAGGAACACTCACGGATTTAAGCAAAATACTATATGTGGAATTGCTTACTCCTGACGGGTACTCCGTAGAACGACAACAACTCGAAATGACAAGCGGCACAGCATCCGGAATGTTCATTCTCAAAGATTCACTTTATGCAGGCTACTATGAACTACGTGCCTATACCCGATGGATGCTCAACTTCGGGCAATGTGAATACCCTCACATTTCACGTAAAAGCCATGGCTTTTATAGCCGCAAAATGAAAGATGATTATATAAGGGATTATGAAAAGCTGTATTCCCGGGTGTTCCCCGTCTATAACAAACCCAAAGAAGAAGGACGTTACACCAAAGAAATGACCCTAAGACCCATGAGAAGATATTACAAAGCACGGAAACTGAAACCGACCGCTGTCCTACGCTTTTATCCGGAGGGAGGACACCTTGTGCAAAATACAACCGGGCGGGTTGCCTTGGAACTGAATGACGAAGAAGGCAAACATTTGGAACACATTGACATCACCATCATAGACCAAGACGGGGAGAAAGTCAGCGAATGCCAAACCGACAAGAGAGGAAGGGCCTCATTCATCCTGAAAGACATATCTCCCGAAGGAAAATACAAGGCCACATTCACATTAAAGGAGGTGAAATTCTCCGAAAAGTTACCGGAAGTAGAAAAAAACGGCTGCGCCCTGTCTGTCACACAAACCGACTCCACTGCGGAAGCCTTCATACAAGCCGTAGGAATAGAACGGGAAATCGCACTGCACGTCATGCACCAAGGAGTCTCCAAGTTCTATCTCCCGTTAAGGAAAAATATAAAAGGAGAATATGATATCGTAAAAATCCCGCTCCGGACACTTTCCACCGGAGTAAACCAACTTACAATATTCGACGACGAGGGAAGAATCTATGCGGACCGGCTATTCTTCGTGAACCTCCACGACTATGACAAGCCACAAATAAACATCTCCGGAATGGAAAAACAGTATGAGCCTTTCGACTCCATCACTTTGTGCCTGAAACTTACGGACACGAACAAACAAGGACGAAGCGTGTCGCTCTCCATACGTGACCGGGCTACGGAAGAACCCATATACGACAACGGCACCATGCTCACGGAAATGCTGCTCGCCAGCGAAGTCAGAGGATTCGTGGAAAACCCGGGATTTTATTTCGAAAGCGACGACAGCATTCATCGCCAGGCACTCGACCTGCTCATGATGGTACAGGGCTGGAGAAGATACGAATGGAGAAAGATGGCCGACGTGGAACCGTTCACTCCTAACTGGCTGCCGGAAAAGTTCCAGACTATCGCCGGATGTGTCAACCATGCTGAAAAATGGAATGTGGATTTCAAAAAAGCCAGCAACCTCAAAAGGGAAGTGAATGTATGGGCCATGTTTGTACAAAACGGAAAAACGATTGAACTCAAACAGCCGACAAGAAACGGAACCTTTTACATGCAAACACCAAAAATCTACGGGGAATACATGCTCTTCCTCAGTGCCGCAAAACAGGATAAAGGAACTGACTACATCACCAGAAGCCGACGAAAGGACTTTACCGACGAGGAAGCTTGGCCGGACTATTACGTGAAATTGGATCTTTTCCACCCACACTTTGCCAAACCATACAATTATTATCAGGATGTCCCCCAAAAAGACATGCCACATTTTGAAGGAGAAGACAGCGTCGTCCGCACATCTTTCACCAACAGATATATGCCTGCCGTCACCGTGCAGGCCAAAAGGGGCGGGCTACGCCATTACGACCCCACCAAACCGGCTGTCGTAATCGATGCATACGAGGCTTACAACCTGATGGCAGACTATGGACTGGCCGACCGGCCATTTTACCACATAAGGGAGGACACCATGTGCAGGCTATTGGCATCATTATTCGTGGGAGACATGAATATGCACAGGCAATACTACTACGAGAAAAGATATGACGGAAAAACTCAAAAAACAAAAAACTGGTACCGTTTAGTAAAAGCACCTCTTGAACATGCCATCTCTCCC
Source organism: Paraprevotella clara YIT 11840 (assembly GCF_000233955.1). GTDB lineage: Bacteria > Bacteroidota > Bacteroidia > Bacteroidales > Bacteroidaceae > Paraprevotella > Paraprevotella clara. The sequence continues at coordinate 679 of NZ_JH376614.1, read as the reverse complement.
GTCAAAGTGGAACTTCCAAAGCCCAACATCGGAGGCTATCAGACACTCAGGAAATACCGTCTACTGAGTTGGTTGGACAAATTCTATATCTATACCGATTACGTACCCCGGGAACAAGGCAGTTGGAAATACAAACAGGATAACCAACCCGAAGTCATCATCGACTACCGCCTTTACCCCGACGGCCAATATTTCCCGGCATGCCGCGACCGCCGATACCGCTTGCAAGGCTACGCTGTCTGCGAGGATTTCTACAGCCCCGATTACAGCCGGAAACCTCTGCCTGAAACCAAGGACTACCGGCGCACACTGCTATGGATACCGGAAGTCAAGTTCGATGAGAAAGGAGAAGCTACCGTACGGCTCTTCAACAACGGTAAACAGACCGTCATTTCCGTGGAGGCGGAAGGCATCACTGGGAAAGGAATACCTATCGTTTATAAAAAATAACAGAATACATTGTGATTTTAAAAAGCCTTAAGCGTAATAATAAAAAACAGAGGTATGAAAAAGGGTATTTTCATTTTACTTGCCATAAGCCTGGCCACAAGCGTCTACATACTAGCAAGCTCAGACACCGATTCCATCTACCATAAAGTACAGGGCTTCGGCATCGGGCTGCCACAGGAAAAGGTATATCTCCATCTCGACAATACCTGCTACTTCGTGGGCGATACGA
>NZ_JH376613.1 GCF_000233955.1 Paraprevotella clara YIT 11840 | reverse complement strand
ATATTCCGGTCAAGACGGGATATCCTCTTTTTTTTGTTTTTGTCCCTTGGTAAGGGAGTGATTAAAAAATGAATTCCTTGCAAGCCAGATGTCCACAAAATATAAACAGTGAGAAATGAAACAGAAATGGAAGAAAGCAACATCTTACTAAAAAATAATTTTAAGATTACTTGCAGATAAACAACATATTGAATATCCTTGTAAATATGATTAAAGAGATAAATGTATTTTTATTCCGTTGTATGAGGAAACTGGGAATGCAGTCCTTATACTATCGGTTGCTCTATCCCTTTTATCACTCTCCTTCCGCCAGGACAGAGAGAGAATATATAGAAAGGGCATGTGACCGTTTGTATACACTTCATCCGGATGTGGGCCAATCCTCTTTGTCTCAAAATAAATTGGAACGACCGTTTCAATACGATTTACAGATTATTGTACCGGCTTATAATGTAGAATCATATATAGCAGAATGTATAGATTCCATATTGGCGCAGCGTACATCCTTCCGCATTCTCGTTACAGTAGTGAATGACGGCTCTACCGATCAAACCTTTTCCGTCTTGCAACGCTATGCAGACTGTCCGGAGATATGCATAATCCAGCAAGAGAATAAAGGATTCTCGGGAGCAAGGAACGCAGCTTTGAAACATATTCGTGCATCTTATATTATGTTCGTGGATGCGGATGATAAACTGCCAGAAGGTGCCGTTGAATCTTTGATGTGTTCGGCACTGTGTACGGATGCAGATATCGTGGAAGGCGGGTATAGCCGCTTTATGGGAGAACGTACGACTTTTACTTTCCGGCATTCGGAGAGTTTTACCCGGGATTGGAGCATATTGTATGGATTCCCGGTGGGGAAAGTCTATAAGTCTTGGTTGTTTGAGGACGTGGTTTTTCCATTGGGCTATTGGTTTGAGGATACAATTTGTATTTATCTCCTCTATCCGCGTTGCAAGGCTGTAGCTACCATAAAGGATGTTGTCTATTTGTATCGGCAGAACGAACAAGGTATCACTTTTACTTCTCGGGGGAATATCAAGACGTTGGACGCTCTATGGGTGACCCGCCGTTTGTTGGCCGACAGCAAGCGGATGGGAATTCCTGCTACACAGGCTTTGTATGACATGTTGTTGTTGGATTTAAGCGTGAACCTGACCCGTTTTGTGACTTTGGATGATATGGTTCATCAGGATGCTTTTATGGTCAGTGCGGCATTGTTGCAGGAATATTTTCCCCGTTATCGTACGGAGAACATTCGCCTGCGTCCTTTGGAACAGGCTTTTCTCCATTACGATTACGGGGCTTACAGGCTTTATGGCAAATGCTATCTCGGAGTGTGAAATAGTTGCATGCCATCCTTGGCTCTATGGACACATGACCTTCCGGCCTTCGATGATGTAGATGCCTTTTTTCATCTCTTTTACAGGGCGTCCGGACAAATCATATACTGATTTCATGGTCCTATTCCCGTGGTGACGGATCGGTTCAACAGACGAACCGCCTTCTCCGGTGGAGAAATCGGTCACCCTGTTGCTCATCGTGTTCAACGCTCTGACATCCGTTGTTTCCAATGCCCGATTGTATAGAATAAGGTCGTCCATCCTCACGTCTACGGAACCCCAGAAAGAACCGTAGCCCAAATAGAAATTAGGGCAGGACTGGATGAAATCCATGACCTTATTATAATCGAAGTCCTTTGCGTCCGTAATATCGGAGCCATTACAGTACCCGACATATTCAACGTCACGTATCTTGCTTCCGTTGACATATATGCAACAGCCTTCTGTACGTGAAACAGTGAGCGTGACCAGGCTCCATTTACCGATAGGAATTCGCTCGGAGATAATACTACCAGGATGGTTGATGTCGAACCAGTCTTTGCCATTGTTAAAGCCTACGTACGAATTGCCTGTAAGGTACAACCGGGTGTTGGCCGCAGGATTATAGAAAGACCATATTGCATCCCACGGAATGTCGTCGGTACGTTTCACCCATAAAGATACGGTCATACCTTCCAAACGCTCATTCCTTAGCGGATTGGGCATTTGTGTGTAGCTGCAATAGCCGCTTGCACCGAAATACTGGTGCAGGATGTTGCCGTTACGCAGGCTGTCCTTTTCTAACGACGGTTTGTTGTTGCCGCCTTGCGACAAGCGTCTTGCCGTTTGTGTGTAGTCGTAGGCATTGACAAAAGGCTCCTGGTCGAAATCATAATATGCTTTTATGCCGCCAAGCCAGTCGCCGTCGGGCAGGGATTCCTTACGGGCCGTGACGTGGAACGTGTCGGTCCAGAAGTAGGCACCGCAGGACAGTTCGCAGGATAATTGCACGGGAACATCTTCCGTCAGGCCGGCCGGGTTGTATCGTCCGGTATGGGAAACCACGTCCGGAGTGTCGGACTCCCATTTGGCGTTGACATTGATTTCCTTCTCCAGTCCATACAAGTCTATGTTGCGCGAGATGTATTGATTGTTCTTGACCGGAATGGCAGTCGTATTGAGTGTATAAGCCAAGGCATATTCGTCCTTCATCCGATATCCCCATACATTTGTTCCGTTGTCGCCACATGCAGTGAAACAGATGGCTTTGATGGTGGTCGGTTCCATTTGTTGCTCCGTCATGACTCCTTCGTAAACTGTACCGTTCAGGTTCAAGGTGATGTATGAATTGCCGTCATATATCTTCCAAGTTCCGCTGTATGCCCCTTCTACCTTCCCGTCTTCACGGAGCAGGATTTCTGTGGGGGCGGCCTCTTCGTAGGCGGCATGGTTTTGCCCGTAGGGATGGGTGAGGACGTGATAACGGCCTGCTATCTCTTTAGAATCGAACCGTTGGGAAGAGGCAATCTGACGGTCGCCTGTCGTTTCTCCGTGGAACTCGAACGGAGCGGCTACGGGCCAGCCGGAACGGTTCAGGAACAGTTGGTGCACACGAACCTGATGTCCCGCCGTCCCGTCATTGAATTTGGTATGGTAAACCAAGTAAATGAGTCCGTCCTCTGCGGCAAGCACGGAATTATGTCCTTGTGCACGTTCGCCGACATTCATAAATCCCCAATGGTTGTAGGCTCCCAATAGCTTTTCACCGCGATTGTCTGCATTGGGACCGTAATTAAGTTTCCAACTTGTGAAGATGGCATCGGTCCCGTTCATGTCCTTGTACGGGCCGTCCGGACGAGACGAACGGAATACGCGCATCTCGTATCCGCCGTTAGGTTCAAGCCCGCCATAGCTCATGAACAAGTAATAGTGGTCGCCGATATGTTCGATATAGGAACCTTCGCCCGATGCATAACGACCGCCTGCGATTTTCTTTCCGAAGTACGGGTCGGATGTCACGTTGGCCCCTTTCGTATCGAAGTTCCCCGTATAAGTGACGTTGTAGTCCCGCAGACCGGTATTCGGATCTAATTGCAGGATATAGATGCCACCCGACCAGGAGCCGTACGACATCCATAACGTCCCGTCTTCATCGTAGAACACGCAAGGGTCTATGGCGTGCGGCCAATAATCTCCCCATTTTTCTTGTTTATACCGTGCGGGGAGGCTCGATTGCTTCCCGACGACTAATTCCAAGTCGGTTTTGTGGAAAGAAATGCGCTCGTCCGTGTCGTTGCGGAATCCGCTGAATATTACAGGACCTTGATAGACGTAAGGCCCTTCTATGCGGTCGGCCGTGAGCAGGATGATACAAGAATTCCATTGCGGACCGTTCAAGCTGAGGTATTGGCACCACTTTCCTGACACGGGATTGTAAATAATGTCCGGAGCCCACATGTTGCCGTCTACGGTCCATGGTATTTCTTCTCCATTGGTACCGGTACCGGGAAGGGCGCAGTTCCAAGCTGCGGCATCGAAATTACCGAAATCCACCGTTTCGCCGTGAATGGTGATTTTCCGCGTTTGGTGAGTATGGAAAGCGTCCGCCGGAGCTACGTTGGACGTGATTGTCCCGTCCGTATCCACCGTGCCCCAAGGAAAGGACACCCCGGTCCAGTTTTGCAAATCACGGGTTTTGGCAGTAGCCATGTGTGAACCGAAGACGTAATACAGCCTGCTCCCCTCATCATAAACGATAGAAGGGTCGTGCACACTGGTGCGTTGCATGCTTATTGTGGAATATTTGCTTTTCGCATCCTCCGTAGTCATGGGAATCCGGAGAGTTTCCTCTTGTCCGTGCGAAGGCAAGGAATGGGATAGCGTAACTGTGAGCACCAGGCTTTTCAATAGGGAATAGAATACTTTTTTCATGACTTTAATCAGGTTAATGGTTTTAAAGCACAAAACGCAACTAACTTTCCTGAAGTTAATTGCGTTTGTATTGAGTTGCGGAGGCCCGACTCGAACGAACGACCTCCAGGTTATGAGCCTGGCGAGCTACCAACTGCTCCACTCCGCGATGTGTTTCTTGATTTCGAGTGCAAAGATAGCGCATTTCCCCCGAACAGCCAAACAAATTGCGGATTATTTTCGTGAAAATGCGAATGTGACCGTCTCGTTGCCGGTGGAGCGTTCCGTGTCCTTTGTCTTGCAGCGGTGGCAGGCCGTCATTGGTCCTGTACAGGGATATAGTCTATTTGGCTTTCTTCGTCGGTGGCCTCCAGTTTGAAGATGACCGGCCGGAGACCGTCGTTACAACTACAGATGGCTATGCCCGGTTTGCTTATCCAATCTCCGTAGTAGAACGGTTCTTTCGTTGCGCCGTGGGCCAACGCAAATACATATTGGTAAATCGCTTTCCAAGCCTCGTCGCAAAATCCGTCGGGTTTGGCATAGTCTGCATAAAACACCTGTCCTTCGCGGAGCATCGGGCAGGGCCGTAGTCCTACCGCGCCGTATTCCTTGACCAAGTCCTCGTTGAACATTTTGCGGAGGACCGTAATTTTCACTTTCTTCATCCTGTCCTGTTTTTATTGTTTCTGCAGTCGGTGGGAAAGCCCAATCTGCCGTCTGCAAAATTACGGAAAAAGCCGGTATGGCGGCAATAATTTCCATGTTAATTTGAGCCGGGCTTACCCGTTTCGGGTAAAAAGGGCAGGCTTTTTTGCAGGACAGAAACGAAAATTAAGGGGGAAATATTGCCTGCTTGCCGGATTTCGCTTACATTTGTAACAGTTATGACTGTTTCGAAGACAAGGACACGATTGGTGGATGTGGCGCGCGGGCTGTTTGCCAAGCAAGGGCTGGAGAATACGACGATGAACGATATTGCCGTAGCCTCGGGCAAAGGACGCCGTACGCTTTACACCTATTTCAAGAATAAGGAAGACATTTATTTTGCCGTGATAGAAACGGAGTTGGAGCATCTTTCGGCCCAGTTGTCGGAAGTGGCCAACAAAAGGATGGACTTGGAGGAAAAACTGGTGGAAATCATTTATGTCCATTTGCATTCCATTAAAGAGGTCGTGTTGCGCAACGGTAATTTGCGTGCCGAATTCTTCCGTAATATCTGGATGGTGGAGAAGGTGAGGAAACATTTCGACCAAAAAGAAACGGAGTTTTTCATCGGGGTGTTGAAAGAAGGAGTCGCTTCGGGTGAGTTTTCCATAGAGAATGTGGCATTGGTGGCCGACGTGATGCACTATTGTGTGAAAGGGTTGGAGGTGCCTTACATCTACGGCCGCTTGGGAGAGGGATTGAACAAGGCGGAAACGCGCCGTATGGTGAAGACATTGATACACCGCGCATTGCGGGGTGAACGTTGACAGATAATATATTTAACCATTAAATAATAAAAAAGATTATGGGATTATTGACAGGAAAGACGGCTTTGGTGACGGGTGCCGCCCGCGGCATCGGTAAGGCCATTGCCCTGAAGTTTGCCGCCGAAGGCGCGAACGTGGCTTTTACGGATTTGGTAATTGATGAAAACGGGCAGGCTACCGAGGCAGAAATCGCCGCTTTCGGCGTGAAGGCCAAAGGCTACGCTTCCAATGCGGCTGATTTTGCACAGACGGAAGAAGTGGTGAAGCAGGTGAAAGAGGATTTCGGCTCGATAGATATTCTGGTAAACAATGCCGGTATCACTAAAGACGGCTTGATGTTGCGTATGACGGAGGCGCAGTGGGACGCAGTGATTGCCGTCAATCTGAAGTCGGCTTTCAACTTCATCCACGCTTGTACACCTATTATGATGCGCCAAAAGGGCGGTTCCATCATCAACATGGCTTCCGTGGTGGGTGTACACGGCAATGCCGGACAGTGTAACTATTCGGCTTCCAAGGCCGGTATGATAGCTTTGGCCAAGTCCATAGCCCAGGAGATGGGAGCCAAAGGTATCCGTGCCAACGCCATAGCACCGGGCTTTATCGAAACGGCCATGACGGCAGCATTGTCGGACGACGTGCGTGCGGAATGGTGCAAGAAGATACCTTTGCGTCGTGGCGGTACGCCGGAAGACGTGGCTAACGTGGCGCTTTTCTTGGCTTCCGACCTGTCTTCTTACGTGTCGGGACAGGTTATCCAGATTGACGGTGGCATGAACATGTAATCCGTATGGACGTAGTCTACGAAGACAACCACCTCATCATCGTCAACAAAAGCAGTTCGGAGATTGTACAGGGCGACAAGACCGGCGACAAGCCTTTGGCGGAGATGGTGAAGGAATATATCAAACAGAAGTACCACAAGCCGGGGAACGTGTTCCTCGGCGTGGTGCATCGTTTGGACCGCCCCGTGAGCGGACTGGTGGTCTTTGCCCGTACCAGTAAGGCTTTGGCCCGGCTCAACGAAATGTTCCGTACGAAAGAAGTGCACAAGACGTATTGGGCCATTGTGGGGAATTGTCCGCCCACGGAAGAAGGGGAATTGGTGCATTGGCTGGTGCGCAACGAAAAGCAGAACAAGTCGTATGCTTATGACAAGGAAAAGTCCGAGGCAAAGAAAGCCATCCTCGATTATAGGCTTATCGGCCGTTCGGAACGTTATTTCCTTTTGGAAGTAGACCTCAAAACCGGCCGTCACCATCAAATCCGTTGCCAGTTGGCCAAGATGGGTTGCCCGATTAAGGGAGACCTGAAGTACGGCTCGCCGCGCAGCAACCCCGACGGGAGCATTTGCCTGCATGCCCGCCGTGTGCGTTTCGTCCACCCCGTATCCAAGCAAGAGATAGACGTGGAGGCACCCGTGCCCGAGGGCAATTTGTGGCATAGCTTCCAAAATGACAAATAGTCATTTTCTGGCTGACGAGAATGGCGTATTTGCAAGCCGGGACGGGAGCGGTCGCAAATAATGGATTCTCGTGTATCGGGAATCTGACGGAATGCTGCCTTTTGGTTTGGAAGCTTTCTTTTCGATAGAGGATGTGCCATGTCTTTCCGCATGGCTTTTTTTATGTGTATTTCCGTGGGGCGTTTCCGCTGTCGTTTTGTTTTTCTTTTTTGAGGCCGTCGGGCTTTCATCTACGTGAAAAAACAGGGTTTTCGGCATCTCTTCTCCACGGTAAGAAGTCGTTTTTCCGTCTTTTGGTACGGGTTGCCCGCAAGTTCTGCGGACATTGGAAAATCGCTTTCAGCCGAATGATTTTTCGTTGTGCTGAAAGCGAATCGCGGAAATGCCGCATGGAAGCAAAAAACGTTCTTGATGTATGCTTTTTTGTTAACGTTTGGCTTCCCGTTGCAGGAAGAATCCGTTTTTTGCAGCGGTGGAGAATGAGGTGGGCGCTGTCTTTTTGTCGGCGTCTTATTTCTTTTTCTGACGTTTTGTTCGCTGTTGTCGGCCGGTGTGCTTTGCCGCAATGTCAAGGTCTTCGGTATTTGTGCCGGATTCAGGCGGCATGCTTTGAAAATGCTGCGACGTGCATTGAAAGATAGAAATTTTTTATTCGTTTGCTTGATATATTCGTATTAATTCCTTAATATTGCATTTGATTTGAAAACTTTAAAAATATATGATTATGAGAAAAACATGGATTGCAATTGTTGCGACAGTGGTTCTTGGAGTGACAATTTATGGTGGTTATCACGCTTATGGTGCGTATGAACAAAGTAAACAACTGGAAAGTGATTTGTTTCTTGCAAATGTAGAAGCGTTGTCGCAGAATGAGACATCTCCTTCCGATACGGGGCCGGGCGATACTTTTAAATGTGAAAAATGTGGCGTAACAGTTAAGATTTGCGAGAGCAAGAATTTTCATCCATGTTCACCTAATTTATGTGGTTGTTATAAGTGATTTCATCAGTATTTGCTGATAAGAATAGAGTAATACGTAACTTGTACTATTGCACAAATTAGTAGTCTGCGTTTGCCCTAAAAGATATGCATTTTTTATGTGTTCATTTTTTAGGGCAATTAAATGTTTGCTATTCCAACTTTAAAAGTAAGAGGTATGAAATATATCCATTATTATATATTTTTTTTGTTCTTCTTTATTGCGTGCAAGGAGAACAAAACTGATATTATCCCTTGTGTTCCACAGACAAAAGTTGATGTGCCTTTGGAAGAAGTGTCTGGGATAAGTTCTTCGTTTATTGACACCGTTCTGTTCGTAAAACTACAAGAACCACAAAATACATTTAGGAATCTTAATAAGCTCAAGATATACGGTGACACTATATACATACTTGATGAAAGGCTATCTAAACTGATGTCGTTCGACAAGGAGGGGAATTTTATCACGCAGTATGGTGAGCGTGGGCGGTCGAGTTCGGAATATGTGAGGGTAAATTCTTTTGATGTGGACAAGCATTATGTTTATCTATATGATGATGCCAGTGAGAAGATGATTTCATTTACCCATGGTGGCGAATTCGTCCAAAAGGTGGAAACTCCTTTTTGGGGAGAGGATTTTAAAGCTTTGGAAAATGGTTCATTTTTGTTTTCGTTAAAGCCCGGAAAGTCAAATGTGAAACTTTGCGTGACAGATTCTCATTTTAACATCAAAAAGGTGTTTTCTTACTTTGACGAGAAAGACCAAGACAATTATTCCGGCTATTCCCTTTTTCAAAAAGTGGGTGACAACATTTATTATACGGATGATATGTCTGATACAACCCATGTGTTTACGCCAAAAGGTGAGTTGGTACATTCTTATCTCTTTAACTTCGGCAAATATGCGCCTCCTTTGGAGGCACGTTATGATGCAGAACAACTGATTGAAGATAAGCATGTCTTTATGTACACCTGCCCATTAATATATGAATCTAAGTTGGTTATGTTTTTGGAGAATCGGCATCTTAGGACTGTTCTATATTATGACATGAAAGAGCGTATTGGTGGGAACAAGGATATAGACAAAGGATTGTCTCCTACGGATATCATTATTCCATTGTGTATGGCCGATGGGTATGTTGTAGGGTATTTGGAAGACTACTGTCTTGACAGGTTTGAGGACAAGACAACATTGCCTGCAGATGTTGTACAGCATTTGGAGAATGGTTATCGCGTTGTGGCATTTTATAGATTGAAACGGTAATTTTAATTCGTATGTGGAATTTTAAGTTCGCTTTAGCATTGCTATTATTGTGCAGTATAGTCTCTTCTTGTAATAGAGATAAGGACGTTTATGCCAATATCATGCAGATGAAATCGAAGCCTGTAACTTTATCGTGTGATTCCATGCGTCTTATTTCCTATAAGAATAGGGTAGATACTTTTCCAAAACAATTTTATTGGGTTGTATATTCAGATTCTGTAGATTGTTCTTCTTGTAGGTTGACAAACTTAGTGCATTGGAATGATTTTATCTATGAAATAAAAGAAAGTACCAATAGTGTTGGTTTCAGGTTTATTTTCTCGCCCTCAAAAAAGGATATTGGATCTTTTATGTGCGCTGCAGGAAATTTAAAATTTTCGACTCAGGTTTATTTGGATAGTGCAAATATATTTGAACACCAAAATCAGCATATACCAAGTGATGTGCTATTTCATACATTTTTGCTTGATGAGAATATGAATGTTGTTTTGGTCGGTGATCCTATAAGGAACAAAGAGATAAACAAAATCTTTTGGGACATTCTTAAGGGTAAAGAACGATAAGACCTTGTTTTAACAGAGGTTAGCTTGCTTTCTGGTTCGCACTCATGTCGCATGAATTAGTAAACATGAATTAGTAGAAATGAAAAAAGTTGGTTTTTGTTGTGCTTGCAACATTGTGGTTGTT
>NZ_JH376611.1 GCF_000233955.1 Paraprevotella clara YIT 11840 | reverse complement strand
GCGGCACGCCCACTTACTTAATTGAAATGCTGAATAAATTCGGTGTATTACCCTCCAAAATAGGGGGTAACGAAGCTGTGGCGGCTGATTTTGACGCACCGACCGAACGGATGGAAAGCATCACTCCTTTGTTGTACCAAAGCGGCTATGTCACCATCAAGGGGTACGATGAGATGTTCCAAATCTATACCTTGGACATCCCGAATGCGGAAGTAAGGATAGGTTTGATGCGCAGTCTCATACCTTATTATGTGACACGTGACACGCAGACGACCAATACCACGGTGGTCAATTTAGCCCGAGCCTTGGTGCGCGGTGATATGGACGGGATGCTGTGCCTGCTGCAGACCTTCCTTTCCACCGTCCCTTATTGCGACCGCACGGACTACGAAGGCCATTACCAACAGATGCTCTATATCATCTTCAGCCTCCTTGGCGCGTACGTGGATGTGGAAGTACGTACCCCGGGAGGACGGGTGGACATGGTGATGCGCACGGCTACCACGCTCTACGTCGTGGAACTAAAGCTGAACCAATCCGCTGAAGCCGCCATGCAGCAAATCGACCTGAAGAACTATCCCGAACGTTTCGCCTTGTGCAGCCTGCCAGTGGTGAAGGTCGGAATCAACTTTGACATGGAACGGCATACCCTGAAGGATTGGATGATCACTAACTAAAATACTCCCAAGGGATTTCCAAAAACATCCTTCAGGATGTATAGTAAACATCTATCATACAACATATTAGGAAATGAACGGTGAAATTTCATCTTTCAGTTCCCTTTCATGTCAGAAAGCCGTCAAACGTTCTGCGCCAAACGATTTTTCAATCTAAGCCAAACGATTTTTCATTCTCCGCAGATTGATTTTCCGTTCTCTTCCAAAGGAAATAAAACGTGACTGAAAGATGCCTGAAACATCCTTCAGGCTATAACTTCAAAATAATGAACTCGTTAACATGCATCCTGAAGGATGAAGGATGTTTTTGGAAAAACTCCTGTGTAGGAATATATGGAGCATGCCCTAATTTGAAAGCTTACATATCAAAAAAAGGCCCCATTCACCCCCAGCAAGACAGTTACCCACTTATCAACTTATTTTTTATATGATATATTTACATATACACGGACGATTAGGAAACCAACTGTTTCAATATGCTCATGCGCGTTATCTACAATACATAACTGGTGACGAACTTGTCATTGATTATAGAGATGTGTTTTTAGACCACGCGGATTTATCTGAAGAATCATTAGCTAGATATAATGTCATCCCATACAGAAAAGCGAATGGAACCGAGATTCCTAAAACCATTTATTACCTGATAAGAATTGCATGGCATCTTAAGCCCATAAACCATCTGAGAACCAAATATTATATAGAACGACTAATATGCCCTATATTGGCATTATTTGGCATATGTTATTATGATAGCAATTGCCATATCATGCATTATAGACCCAAGAAAGGGAAATTCAACTATATCAAAGGATGGTATGAATCGCCTAAATATTTTTCTAAAATAGATGATATTATAAGAAAAGAATTCACTCCCAAGGAGTCCTTACTTCCCAAGGACCAATTATTGTATGAAAGATTAAAACGTAAGGAATCCATCTGTGTTACTGTGAGAAGAGGAAACTTTGTAAATGACCCCAATCTCGCTGCAAGGTATAATGTTTGTTCTACCGATTATTTTAGGAAAGGAGTTGAATACATACAAAATATATTGAGTGACACGTTGGTCTATGTTTGTTCGGACGACAATGAATGGTGTCGGAAGAACCTGGCATTTAAAGGAGAAGTAATATTCGAAAGGAATGGATTAAATCCAAGTGAGAAACTATATATAATGACAGCTTGCCGCAACTTTGTAATTTCCAACAGTTCATTCAGTTGGTGGGCCCAACATCTATGCGACAATAAAGACAAGATTGTAGTTGCTCCTAAAAAATGGCGGAATGAGAATCCGGAACCGACAGACATAAAAGAAGATTATTGGAAATATATCGATTAATCCTTATGCGTAATAGTCGAACGAGAAACTCCACTTACAGTATGTTGGCATGTGTAATATACTATTCTGCCAATATATTGTTTGGACTGGCAAACAGAAAATTCCTCATAAGCATCTTAGGCATAGAGTACCAAGGTGTGAACGGATTATTCGGCAGTGTATTGAACATGCTGAGCATAGCAGAATTGGGCATAGGAACTGCCATTATTTATCATTTGTACCGACCATTGGCAAATGACAACAAGGAAATGGTAGGGTCTATTATGCAATTCTACAAGAATTGCTATAGGGGCATTGCTTTGGTTATGCTTACCGTAGGAATGATCCTGTCAGTAAAGTTGGACTTTTTCGTAACAGCCTCATCGCTTCCAGTAAATATCCATATCGTATATTATTTAATGCTCGCAGACGTAATCGCGACATACACATTTGCTTACAAACGTTCTATCCTTTATGCAGACCAGAAGAATTATATCGTAGCAATCATTAACACCTTTTTCGTTGTATGCTGCAACATCGTTCAAGTCGGCATATTATATTGGACAAAAGATTACTATTTGTATCTTTCAGTAAAATTAGGATTAAGACTATTGGAAAACATCAGCATAAACATATACGTAAGCAAACACTACGCATATTTGTCGGCTAAGAAGTATCCCAAAATTGCAAAAGACCTACTCAAAGACATCATACAAAAAATCAAGGGGCTTCTTTTCCACAAGATTGGTACTTTTGTTGTTAATGGAACAAGCAATATACTAATATCTAAATTTTTAGGATTGGCATTAGTCGGCATTTATTCCAATTACTATTATGTCATTAGCGCCATTAACTCTGTGTTACAGCAGGCATTCGACGGCACAACGGGCAGCGTAGGGAATTTATTGGCCACAGAAGACAGTAGTAAAAGACTGTCGATTTTTGAAGAACTCAATGGCATCAACACGTTATTTTCCGCAATAGCCGTCAACATGCTATTTGTCCTGATCAACCCTTTCATTAAAACAATCTTCGGAGATGAGTTTGTCTTGAACCACACCATTGTCATCCTGTTGGTTCTCAATATGATCTTCACAAACCAACGCAGAGTATTCGGTGTATTTAAAGCTGCGTCCGGCATTCAGTATGAAGACCGATATGTACCTATTGCCGAATCGTTGACAAATATAATCATATCCGTCATCCTGTTATTCAAATTTGGACTTGCAGGAATATTTGTCGGCATGCTTGTCGCGCAATGCTGTGTGTACCTGTACACATTCCCGATATTGATATACCGCAACGTAATGAAGAAGAGTATTACGGATTACACAAAATACCTGCTATTCGTATTTTCATTCCATATCATTTCATTAAGTAGCGTAAGTTGGGTATTTCATGTATTCATAGAAGAAACAATTATGAATTACGCCATAAAAGGTTGTGTGGCATGTATTCAAACCATATTGATATTCTATGTGTTTTGGCATAACACGGATTCTTATCAACACATGCTAAACCGGATAAAACTCATAATAAAAAAATGAATTAATGAAACAACTTAAAATATCTGTCATAGTGCCAGTTTATAATGCTCGTTCCTTTTTACGAAGGTGCATCAATTCCTTAATTTACCAAAACTACAAGAATGTAGAAATCATAATAGTTGATGACGGTTCGACCGATGACAGCCTTGCAATAGCCAACGAATATGCAACGTCAGACAAACGAATCAAAGTAATTCATCAGGCGAACAAAGGAATGGGTATGGCACGTAACGCAGGCTTGGCGGAAGCGACCGGTGACTATGTGGCTTTCGTTGACTCTGACGATTTTGTACATCCTGAAATTTATGTAAGATTGCTTGCACTGGCATTAGAATACAATGCAGACGTGGCAGGATGCGGCAGGACAAGATTCTATAATGACAAGTTCACCTTTGAAACAGCCCCGGCAAATAAAAAGCAGCACGATGTCTGTCTATATTCAGGCGAAGAAGCCACATTTCACTTGTTGGCTGTGACCTCAGACATCAAGCCTGCCGCATGGGACAAGCTATATAAAATTGAATTATTCAAAGAGATAAGATTTCCAGACTTGCTATTTGAGGATGCAGCAATCATGTATAGGCTTCTATTGGCGGCAAAAAAAATGGTAACTACCAAGGAAGCACTTTATGCCTATTATGTACATGAAGGGAGCATCATCACAAAACCATGGGACAGAAAAAAGTTGATGTCATTTTTTAAGGTAACAAAAAATATTGAAGAAGGATTGGCCTTGTCGGGAAAAGAAGACCTTGTATATGCTTCATATATTTGGAGAATAAATTTTGGTATAGAAGCATGGTGCAGATGCAAGAAATCCATAGAACTTACCGATGCCGAGAAAAGGAATATCCTGACGTATATTTCTAATACAGCTAGGCTTCAGAATCTCAAAAGAATGCCTGTAAACTTCAAACGCAAACTGGTTTATTTCCTATTCCCCTTTCTGCATGAGGCATTAATAAAGTTACTAAAAATTCATTTTGATTAATAATATGAAAAATCTTAGGTCATCGAACTTTGAGTTACTGAGAATATTTGCAATGTTTTTCATAGTAATGTTCCATTTGTATATGCATAGTTTTAATGGAACATTACCCTTATCAGACTTCTCCATAAACAAGATTATTGCCGCAACATTAGGCTCATGGGGGATAGTAGGTGTTGATACATTCGTATTGATTTCAGCATATTTCATATCAGGAAAAGAATTCCGTTTGATTCGCATTATACGTTTATGGCTATGTGTATCTTTCTATTATTTTGTAATTGGAATCATTTGTAGCGGATTCAGTTTGCCACTACTCTTGAAATCCATATTTATTCCCATTTCAAATGAATACTGGTTTATACAAGCGTTCATCATGATGCTTCTTTTTGCTCCATTTTTCAACAAATTTATTCAAACTGTATCTGATAAATGCCTCACGGCATTGGTGTGCATGCTAACCGTGACCATATCTTTATATCATACTGTATATACAAGTGCATCTATCGGAAAATGGGCGATGTTTATATTATTATTTTTTACAGCAAGCTTATTGAAAAGGAATCCTATATCTATTGGTTTCCTAAAAAGGAGAGTTGTAAAATGCTTTATCTATTCTTTCTCATTCATAATAATCGGAGGGTGCTATATAGTTGCCGTACACAATAAATTGTTTCCTATATATGCATCCCTCATTGGAAAATACAGTTTCGTTATGTTTCTTATTGCCATTTTGGTCTTTAACAAAGCCCAAAAGCTTAATATAAGCTCCATTTTGTTAAATAACATTTCGGGGGG
>NZ_JH376610.1 GCF_000233955.1 Paraprevotella clara YIT 11840 | reverse complement strand
ATTCAAAGATGTGAAGGTAGAAAACCATTTCCCTTGGCAACGCCTACATTGGAAGAGTTTAGAAACCGCCTATCGCACTTCGCCTTATTTTGAGTATTACGAAGACGATTTAGTGCGTATCTTTGAGAAGCCTTACACCTACCTATTAGATGTAAATATAGACACCATAGAAACCATTTTGGCCTGCTTATTAGTGAATATCAACTTTGATAAAACGAGTACTTACGAAGCGCAGCCCGAAGCAGTAAAAGATTATCGCTACTTAAGTAGTGCTAAGAAAGAGGTTAATGTAACTATGGAGCCCTATCACCAGATATTTTCAGATAAACACGGTTTTATCAAGAATCTATCAGTGTTAGATTTGCTATTTCACGAAGGCCCTAACACTCTTGATTACTTAAACAATGTAAGTATAGGTATGATAAACTTATAAACAAAGTTGTGTAATTACACGAATTGAAACGTGTAATTACACAACTTTCACATTTTACAACACAAGATTACTAACTCAAAAAGTACCTATACAAATCTGATATTTAAGTACTTACAAAATAAAATAACATTAAAAAATAGTTTGGCACAGTATTTTCAGTACAATAAGTGAAATAGGATATTGAAAAAAGTATTATAAAACAAAAACTTATGAAAAAAACTATATTACTTTTATTGTAATACTTTTTCAAAGACTAAAGTTATCATTTCTTTTGGAGTTAGTAGTAGTATTTATATGCATTGTGAAAAGAGCTCTCTAAGCAATTAGAGAGCTTTTTTTATTTGTCAATTGGTAATTATTTCGTACTTTTGCATTGATTCAAAATTATAACGTATGATAGATTACTATAAAACTTTAGAGGTTAGTAAAACAGCTACTCAAGATGAAATCAAAAAAGCAT
>NZ_JH376609.1 GCF_000233955.1 Paraprevotella clara YIT 11840 | reverse complement strand
GCAAGGGCGCATCGTATTCGTCGATGAGCACCACTACTTGACGACCTGTCTGTTCGTAGGCGCGGCGGATCAGGTTCGTAAGACGTATGTTGGCATCCGGGCTTTCCGTAAGGATGCCGTATTTATGCTCCATCTGTTCCAACTGTGAGGACAAATAACGTTCCAGTTGTTCCTTTTCCATGTGCTTGCCGAGGCTCATGTCGAAACGCAACACGGGGTATTCCGTCCATTCCGTTTCCAATAGCTCCATGGTCAAACCTTTGAACAAATCTTTCCACCCTTGGAAATAAGCTTCCAAGGTGCTGGTCAATAGGGATTTGCCAAAGCGGCGCGGGCGACTCAAAAAGATGTATTTCGAATCGGCATGCACCAAACGGTGGATATATTCCGTTTTGTCGATATACAGGAATGCCTTATTTCTTATTTCTGAGAATGTCTGTATTCCTATCGGATATAGTCTCCTTGTATACTGCATAGTCGAACCCTCATTTTTTGTATTTGGATAAGTACAAAGTTACTGAAAATGAAAAGTTATGCAAATGTTTTACCGGAAAAGTTTTCTTTATGTCCTATTGATGCAACCACACAGTCTGCAAATACCTGCGCCAGACGGCCAGATGTGTGGTCGCGTTGATTTCTTTACAGATTTCGATGCAAGTGGTGGCCAGTCGTTTTTTGGCACTGTCGATGTCCGTGGCCATAATGGCCAATACGTTCAGGGTTTCTTCCCCTATCTTGAGGCGGGGGAAGGCTTTTACTGCCGAATCCTTATCGGTCAGGACACGGTAGAGCGTGGGGGAGAAGTTCCGGAACGACTCAATGAGCTTTTCTTCCTGAGCATTACCGTCTTTCGCGCTTTTGCCGTTTCGGCTCGTTCCTTCTACCAAACGCTCGTTGGCCTTACCTGTGGTCAGGAAATATTGGCCCAAGAATATGTCCCAGTTGGCAAAGAGGATGTAACCGCCATGGAGCGTGTCGGGCATGATACCGATATGGCTGTAATAAGTGGTGGTCATAGATTCTTCCTCGCCCTTGCTGGGGCGGTAGGCTTGTTCCGTAATGTCCGTCTTTCGGATGATTTCCGTGAAATGTGCGTGTGGCAATACCGCTTCGTCTTTGCCGTCCTCAAATTCCACGCCCGAAGTAGGGGTGAGAAACGGACGGATGACGTGCTTGTCCCAATGATTTCTTACATAACCGGGATTGTCATGCTCGTAACGGACAAGGTTCAGGATAAGTTCGGCATCTTGGGCGCTCATACGGGCCATTCTTTGACTTAATGCTTCATGGCCTTTCCGGATGAGGTCTTTGCGAAGTTCGGCGAACGATGGCTTTACTGCCAGTGATTCTACTATTTCGTATAGCATCGGAAGCGTTTTTCCGTCATATCCGCAGCTTTCCAACATACCGATGAGCCAATCGACAGCCCTTGCTTTACGGGTACCGATGGTTTGACGGTCGCCTTCGGTATTGTGCAGACGTACGACTTGAAAGTTCCAGACGTTAGGAATGGAAACGGCGAAATGACGGTTTGAGTCAATGGCTTTCATGTTGAAAACCAGTCTCCGTTCTCTGTGGAAACGGGTCAAATATCCTTCGCGGCCTTTCAACGGGCCGTCCAAGACCTTGACAATCTCGTTCGGCTCGCCGGTTTTCGGGTTAAAAGCGTAATTATTATAAGGACGTTCCAGGACGATGACGTGTTCCGCATAATTTTCGTTGAAATCCTTGAAGAAACGCATCTGTCCTTCGGGTATGGTCAGGAAGCAAGCCTTACGTCCGGATGCCGTTCTGCGTTCATATAGGATAGTGCCATCCGGGTACTGCTTGTCGATGAAATCGACCAAAGCTTCTTGGGTAGAGAGGACAAATACATAACCGGCAAACAAGGGTGTCTGTGGCTTCCTGACTTTGTCTTCTAAATTTACTGTGGTATGAGTAGGGCAATATACCTCAAGGATATTATGAGTGTGTGACAGATGAGCCGAAAGCAAATCGGCCAGTTTCCTTTCCTGATGGGGAAGGGTGCGGACGACAAACCATTGGAAATCCACCTTATTTAGTTTGTCGTGACGATGCGGCTTCACGCTACGGTCTGTTTCCGTGTCGGTATGTTCCGGTATTGTCATTCTCGAACTTTGAAGTGCAATCCTTATTTTCCCCTCATGCCGGACGCATAAGAGTTATGGGATACCTTGTTTCAGGTGTAACGGTAGTATTCTGGAGGAACCTCAGCAACAAATACCTGCCGTTTTTATAGAAAGAGATGAACGAAGCGTGGTCTGCTTCATAAAATCTGTTTCCATATCCTTTGTTTTAGAATGGTTTATTCTCCCTTTTCAGGCGACCGCTTTTGTGCTGTTGCATAATATGAAGCGGCCACTTGGCGGCAAATCGTTTAAAATCAATACTGTTTTATAGTTTATCATCGTGATTTGTCTAACAAATGAGGGCTTGAATACATGTTTTTCAAAAAATATTTGCGTAAAGCGCTACGGATTCAGTTCTTTTTACTAACTTTGCCGCCAAGTGGCCGCTTCATATTATACAACCTCCATGGGAATCAAACTTTTTATGTCGGTTGGGTTTATTTTAATATCTTGTCAATCATCTTCTTGTTGGCTTTCGTTACGGCCATGGTGTCGATCGAAGAAAGGTAGATTTGCGTGGTTTTCAGGTTCTCGTGTCCCAAGCCCGTGCTTACAATCGAAAGGTCATAACCCATGTCTCGCATAGTGCTGGCCCAGGTGTGGCGGGCCACGTAGGTCGTAAGCGGAATACACAAGCCTGCCATCCGGCCTATTTTCTTTAGATTCCGATTGATGTTATGTTCTGCTTTTTCATATTGCCGACGCTCCGTGCCGTCGGTTCGAGTGATGATGGGCAACAGGTACGGGCTGCCAACCGTCAAATGGGCATATTCCTCGACGATAGCCTGCATGGAAGGTTCCCAACCGATGCTTAGACTTTGCCGCGTCTTTTTGCGATTGTATTGCAATACGCCGTTACGGATGTCGGACTTTCGTAGATAGGCAAGGTCTACGAATGCCATTCCTTGCAGGTAAATGCTCAGGATGAACATATCCCGGGCAAAGGCGAGGGGCGAGTGGCAGGGCAGGGGGAGGAGCCTGATGGTTCGGACAGACTCTAACGGGATGGCTCGTTTGGCGGTTTTGGCAAAGCCGGTGAACACGTGGCGGAAGATACCTTTATCCGTAGTCAGACCCATTTCAACAGCTTTGCGGTAAAGGGTACGGAGGCTGCGCAGGTAGCATGAGGATGAATTGCGCTTGAGTCCGCAACTTCTCAACCATGCCTCATATTGGGCAATCGTTTCCTTATCCAAAGCATCGGGTGCCATGTCTTCTCCTTGGCGGAACCGGATAAAGCTGTTCAATGCGTCACGATAAGTCTTGGCCGTTCCCTGCCGGCCTGTCTTTTCCTTTTTTGCGGCCATGTCGCGGATGAAACCGAACCATGTCTGGCAGGGCGGTAACCGCTTGTAGGCCGATACGATGTCTTCCGTGCTGTATTCCACCCTTGCTGTTTCCTTGTCCGTGATGATGGCCGTAAGTTGTTTGGTGTTCCACTGCACTTTGGAAGCCGTCAGTTGCAGGAAAGCCTGCCTTTCCGGCGTGCCGGTGATTCGGATAAAGGAGGTGGTATCATTCCATTCGTCCTGTCGTATATGGAAATCGGTATAAATCATTTTCACCACCCTGCGATGAATCACTTGGAAATACAAGGTCCCTTCTTGCCCTTGCGTGACGGAAGGGCGGAATTTCAATTTGAATGAGGCCATAATGAATTTTACTTTAAGAATGATAATAAGTTGTATAGTCATTTATGATATAACGGTGATGCCCGTATAATCCCGACCGTAAAGGTGTCATTCCTTATTGCATGTCCTTCTCCCGGAATTTTTGCAAAAAGAGCCTTCATCTTTCAGGTGCTATGGTAAGTCTTTCATTACGTATATGTTACGTCCTGAAGGATGTTTCAGGCATCTTTCAGCTTGACTTCATTTCGTTTGGCTGAGAACGGAAAAACGTTTGGCTGAGATTGAAAAATAGTTCGACTGAGATTGAAAAAACGTTTGGCTGAGAACTTTTTACCGCTCTCCGCCATGAAAGGGCACTGAAAGATGCCTGAAACATCCTTCAGGACGTAATGCGCTGTATGATAGTTGCTTGTTGTGTGCTCTGAAAGATGAAGGCTCTTTTTGCAAAAAACTGTGTGGGGGAGTTTACGGGGTATGCTGGCAGTCCGGCAGGAACATCTAAACTGTTACCTGATTTCTACTGTCCCTTAATCATTTTATTGTAGTTTCCTGTTTTCGTTTTTCCCTGTATGATGGTCAGGCTGTGTCATTCTAGTTTTATTTCATTTTCGGAATATTTTTCTTATTAGTAATTTTTTATTCGCTTTTTTTTCTTAAATTTGCGTTGATAGTAATATGTGTAACCTTTTAAATCGTGAAGTCATGAAAAAGTATCGTTTTTTTATATGGGGAATGGCTTTGTTTTTATTTGCTTGTGGAAATGAAAATACAAAAAATCCCATTGAAGAAGAAATACTGCCATTTCGCGCGGCTTATGAAATGTCGAGCCGGGACTCATCCTTTTTTTTACCTGTTTTTCAGCGTCTTGTTGGAGGGGAACTTATTTGCATCAACGAACCTGATGATTGGACAGATTTATGTCCGCCAGGTATGGGAGTAAGAGTGGGGGAATTAGATTTGGAACATTTCACATACGTGATAGGAATCGCTGAAATACCTTCTGCCGCTTACGTCGTAGAGGTTGATACGTTGATATGTAAAGCCGGAGGGTATGAGTATACCTTGCGATGCCTGTATTCCGGAGAAGATACTTTGTATCGACATGTAATTTGTAAAAAATATGATAAAATGTATAGCAATTCAGTATTCTCTTACTCCGTATTGTTGGAAGAGGGGTTGGGGTTAAAAGAGGATATTAGGATGGAGGGAAACTCTACTGTTTTAGGGTATGGGGAATGCAAGTTGGTGCGAACGCGTGATGAATTGCTGGACTATGTGGATGAAATAGAAATTTCCAAATACCCCGAATTGCAGGATTTTGATTTCTCTACCCAATCTATTATTCTTTGGCACGAATATGGGAGTGGTGAATTTTGTGGGGTGAAAACCCGCTTAGAGCCATTAAGTCGTACGGAATATGCCTATGAGGCCAAAATGTGTTTTTACGGACTTACAGAGGAAATAACGGATGTGTGTTATGCTTCAGTGTTGGATAAGGTACCCGAAAACGTGCGGGTCGGTATGGAGGTGGAGTCCGTTTATGAGGATTATTAAAAGAAGATATGAACTATAAAAAACAGATACAATGAGAAGATTAGTCTTATTCTTAGTGCAAATAGCTTTTATGGTTTCACTGGAAGCCCAGACTTTTTATTATTATAAAGGTGAAAGAATACCGATTTCTATAGATACGGTAAGATACACCATATTTTTTTCTTCTGATCATGTTTTACGCGAAACGGGTATCCTAAAATCGGAGGAAGGAATGTCAGGCAAGAACTTTTGTATTATAGGACAGAAACAGTTGGATGAAGTCGGGTTAAAAAGCGGGGCTACAGAGATTCTTTCTGTGGAGCCGGTAATAGCCCCATCCCAAACCCCTGTATCCAATCTGTTTTATGTAAAAATACAAACGGAAAAAGATACCGCTTTTTTGAAAGATTTTGCTGTAAAGAATGGTTGCAAGGTGGAACGTCAAGTGGCATTAATGCCTTCGTGGTATGTACTATCTACTTCAATCTGTTCTGCTGGCAATTCTATAGAAATGGCAAACAAATGTTTTGAGACAGGTAGGGTAGAGGAAGTGGATCCTGGATTTATTTTTAATTTTCAAACTTCAGGTGGGGATGATGAACCTATGTGGGGAAAACAATGGGGACTGGAAGCCATTAATGTGACAGAAGCTTGGGGCTTGACAAAAGGACATTTTACAACGGTGGTGGCTGTTCTTGATAAAGGAATAGAAGCCAGTCACATAGAGTTTCAAGAAAATCTACTTGATGGTTATGATGTGATTTCTGGTGGAAATGCTGTAGTCTATGGTGACCATGGTACACATGTAGCAGGGATTATAGCTGCAGGTATAAATGGGCAATTTGTTGCAGGGGTAGCACCAGATGCTAGGCTTATGCCTGTAAGTCATCCTTTGACGGCTACAGCTACAGCTTCAGAGGAATTGGCAAATGGATTGACTTGGGCCTGGCAGAATGGTGCTTCCGTGATAAATAATTCTTGGGGGGATCAGGGAGGTAGATTGCATGATCGCTTGAAGAGTGCTTTGTTAGAGGATGCCATAGAAGTTGCATTGACGCAAGGGCGTGACGGATTGGGGACGATTGTAACATTCGCAAGTGGGAATTATAATACGATTGATTATCCCGGCAGTTCTGATGAAAGGATCATTTGTGTAGGTTCTATTGGTGAAAATCACGAAAGGGCTTCGACGTCTGGTTATGGTGAGCGTTTGGATTTAGTTGCTCCGGGTGTTAATATATTGTCGACGGTTCTGAATAATACAGTAGGAAACAAAAGTGGGACTTCTATGGCTTGTCCACATGTTTCTGGGGTAGCGGCTCTGATGCTTTCTGTCAATCCGTTGTTGGATGTCGGATGTTTGAGTGCAATAATAGATTCTACTTGTCAAAAGTTGAATGGATATATTTATTCGGGGGGATATCCTCATGGGGCATGGAATGACGAAACTGGTTATGGCTTACTTGATGCTGGAAGCGCAGTGGCTGTAGCCGAGTCGTTATTACCTGAAATAGAGATAAGTCGAGTGGTTAGGGTTCCGGGTGTTGCCAAAGGGGTTATCACTTTAGATATTACGGGTGTTGGGGTTCCGGAGGGATGTGAAATAATATGGAGCATTCCTTATCATGAACTTAGCAATATAACCTCTTACACTTTTACGAAAGAATCACAAAACCGATATATTCTTGAAGTGGAGGATAGGGATATGCCTTACTTTGTTAAACCGTTTGACATAAATGCACGTATTAGTACGCCAAATTCGAGGATAATCCATAACATAAATGTAAACGTGCCATATACATTTTCAAATTCAAGATATGCGCTTGTTGAGAATGTTGTCGGTCATTCTTTAGCAATTACTGAGGTGGATAAGGATAATGAAACTGAAATTTTGATGTGCCCAACCCATAATGTAACGGTTAACGTATATTCATTGCAAAATAGGGTCTTGTCTAAAAACATAGATTTGTCCTTGGGAACTGCGGTAATCCCTGTTTCAGATTTGTCGGAGGGGTATTATATTCTGAGCATAGTGGAGAATGGTGTTGTTGTATTCAGTGATAAATTTATTATTAAGAGATAGAAGATAGCAATGCTTTGTTTCTTGGTTGATAGCCCCGGGGTTTTATACTAAAAACCTTGGGGTATTTTGTTGTTTATTAGGTATATGGGATTTCTGACAGATATAAGTTTTTAATATGGCTTGACTGTAGAAACTTTTGGTCGCAAATAAGGATAATGGCGAGAGGTGAGTTGTCGAGTGGACAGAGAGCAAGTGATTCGGACGGGGGCTAACGGGGCGGCGCGTTTGGCGGTTTGGGTAAAATCTATGAATACATGGCAGAAAGGTAGAATTTCAATTTGAATGATATCATTATGGATTTTTCAGGTAGTCTATAAAGGAAGTGGTAACTACCTATTTTTTTAAGGATAAGACACCGTGAATCAGTATAAAATTCGTATCTTTGTACCTTAAACGTATATAAGTATTAAGACTATGGCTGAAACGAAAAGAATCAAAACCGCATTGGTGTCGGTCTTTCATAAGGACGGGCTGGACGCTTTGTTGAAGAAGTTGCATGACGAAGGTGTGAAGTTCCTCTCTACGGGAGGTACGCAGAAGTTTATCGAGGAGTTGGGTTATCCTTGCCAGGCCGTGGAGGAAGTGACGACTTATCCTTCTATTTTAGGTGGGCGCGTGAAGACGTTGCATCCTAAAATTTTCGGCGGCATTCTCGGGCGTCGTGGGCTGGCTGAAGACCAGGCACAGATGCAACAATATGAAATACCTGAAATCGACCTGGTCATCGTAGACCTTTATCCGTTCGAGGATACCGTGGCGAGCGGTGCATGCGAGGCGGACATTATCGAAAAGATAGACATAGGCGGCATTTCGTTGATTCGTGCCGGTGCCAAGAACTTCAAGGATGTGGTGATCGTGCCGAGCAAGGCTGAATATGGGCCGCTGTTGGATTTGCTGAACCGGAAAGGGGCGCAGACCGATGTGGAAGACCGCCGCTGGTTTGCCACTCGTGCGTTCGGCGTGAGCAGCCATTACGATACGGCCATACATGCTTATTTCGAGAACGGAAAGTAAGGGATGGCGTTTGAAGGTAACGGATTTGGAAATATTAAAATGAAGTGAAGGGCTGATGGGATTCTTTTCTTTTACTCAGGAAATAGCAATGGACTTGGGGACGGCCAATACCATTATCACCAGCGACGGTAAGATTGTGGTGGACGAGCCTTCCGTGGTGGCATTAGACCGGCGTACGGACAAAATGATCGCCGTGGGAGAGAAGGCCAAGTTGATGTATGAAAAGACGCATGACAATATCCGCACGGTACGGCCTTTGCGCGAAGGAGTCATCGCTGACTTTTATGCCTGCGAACAGTTGATGCGCGGGCTCATCAAGATGGTGCATACGGGCAGCCGTCTGTTTTCTCCTTCCTTGCGCATGGTGATAGGTGTTCCTTCCGGTTCTACGGAAGTGGAGCTGCGTGCCGTACGGGATTCGGCGGAACATGCCGGGGGACGGGACGTGTATCTGATTTATGAACCGATGGCGGCCGCCATCGGCATAGGAATCGACGTGGAGGCTCCCCAAGGTAACATGATAGTGGACATCGGCGGAGGTTCCACCGAAATCGCCGTAATCTCCTTGGGCGGTATCGTGTCGAATAATTCCATCCGCATCGCGGGGGACGACCTTACGGCCGACATCCAGGAATACATGAGCCGCCAGCATAATGTGAGGGTGAGCGAGCGCATGGCCGAACGTATCAAGATTCACGTGGGAGCAGCGTTGACGGAATTGGGCGAGGACGCTCCGGAGGATTATATCGTGTACGGACCGAACCGTATTACGGCCCTGCCGATGGAGGTCCCGGTGTGTTATCAGGAGGTGGCGCACTGCATGGAGAAGAGTATCGCCCGTATCGAGACGGCTGTCTTGAGCGCGTTGGAGAATACGCCGCCGGAATTGTATGCCGACATCGTGCACAACGGTATTTACCTGACGGGTGGAGGAGCTTTGTTGCGTGGTTTGGACAAACGGTTGACCGACAAGATCAACATTCCGTTCCACATCGCCGAAGATCCGCTGCACAGTGTGGCCAAAGGCACCGGTATAGCATTGAAGAACGTGAACAACTTTTCTTTTTTGATGTAACCCGTGCAGGGCTTATTCGATTTTCTGAAGAAATATAGCTATTGGCTCCTTTTCATCCTGTTGGAAGGAGGTAGTCTTTTGTTGCTCTTTCGTTTCAATCTTTATCAGGGAAGTGTATGGTTCACTTCTGCCAATACCGTTTCCGGACGCGTGTTGGAGTGGGAGTCGGATTTCCTGTCCTATATCGCTTTGGGTGAACGGAATAAAGACCTGATGCGGAAGAATCTGGTGTTGGAGCAGCGGGTCAGGGCACTGACGGAGTTGTTGGACCGTGCGGAACACGATTCCACCTATACGGAAATGCGTCAGAGGGAACTGTTGGACGGTTTCGGCATGGTGCCTGCCGAGGTGGTAAGCAACAGTGTGAACAGGCATAATAATTACCTGACCATCAACAAAGGGGAGCTGGATGGCGTGAAACCCGAGATGGGAGTCGTATGCGGTACGGGCATTGTGGGGATAGTCTATCTGACTTCGCCCCATTATGCGATTGTCATGCCGCTGTTGAACAGCAAGTCGAATATCAGTTGTTGTTTGCGGGGAACCGATTATTTCGGTTATTTGCGTTGGGACGGCCGGCATCCTTTGTATGCCTCTTTGGGCGATATACCCCGCCATGCCCGCCTGAAAGAAGGCATGACGGTAGAGACCAGCGGTTTCTCTGCGGTTTTTCCGGCGGGGCTGTTTGTCGGCAAGGTGACGAAGGTGGAAAATTCGGAAGACGGGCTTTCTTATAAGTTACAGGTGAATTTGAGTACGGACTTTGCCCGGTTAAGGGACGTGTGTGTGCTTACGACGCCCAATCGGGTGGAGATAGACAGTTTGCAGCAAAAGATAGAATCAGAAAAATAAGGCCGATGTATGATGCAGAGTTTTTTCAGTAGATTGTTGTGGGCATTCATTTTGCTGGTTTTTCAGGGATTGGTATTCAACCATATCCACTTTTTCGGTTATGCTACTCCTGTCATATATGTGTATATCCTTTGTCTCCAACCGTTGAACACCTCGCGTTATGCGTGGCTGTTGTGGGGATTTGCAGTCGGGCTCGGAGCCGATTTCTTTTCCGAAACGCCGGGTCTGGGGGCTGCATCCATGACTTTGACGGCCTTGTGCGCTCCGCCACTTTTGCGGTTGTTTACGCCCAAAGACTGTCTGGAAGACATGGTGCCGGGCTACCGGACGTTGGGAGGATGGAATTACATTTGGTATGTGACGTTGCTTGTGCTGTTGCAGCAGGCGTCCGTGATGATGCTTGAAATCTTTTCTTTCTTCAGTGCTTTGGACATGCTTTATACTTACTTGGGCAGCAGCGCGCTTTCCATTGTACTGATATTGGTATTGGAGAGGATGCGCGGTAATAAATAGTTGGAAGTTTCGGACAGAAGGGATGGCTGATTATAATAGGGAAAAGCGTAAATATGTAATAGGGGCGGTGGCTACGGGCATCGTCCTCATTTATATTGTCCGGCTTTTCACATTGCAAATCATGAGTGATGATTACAAGAAGAATGCCGACTCCAATGCTTTCCTAAAGAAAATCCAATATCCTTCGCGGGGAGTCATCACCGACCGCAACGGGAAGTTGTTGGTCTACAACCAACCTTCGTATGACATCATGGTGGTCATGAACGAGCAGCAGGGGGTGGACACGTTGGATTTGTGTGCGAGCCTCGGAATAACCAAGGAATATTATATCAAGCGGATGGACGAAATCAAGGACCGGCACCGCAATCCCGGTTATTCGCGTTACACCCAGCAGCTTTTCATGAGCCAGTTGTCTTCCGAGGAGTTCTGTGTGTTTCAGGAAAAGCTGTTCCGTTTTCCCGGTTTTTATGTGCAGCGTCGCTCCATCCGTCAATACCAGTCCCCGTATGCCGCATTGGTCTTGGGGGACATCGGTGAGGTGTCGCCTGCGGATGTGGAGGAAGATGAGTATTATCAGAATGGTGATTTCATCGGCAAGCAAGGTGTGGAACGTGCCTACGAGAAGCAGTTGAGGGGCGAAAAGGGGATACAAATACTTTTGCGTGATGCCCGGGGGCGTATCAAAGGGCGATACATGGACGGAAAGCTGGATACCAAAACCGTGCCCGGCAAAAACCTGACTTTGGGACTCGATCTGGAATTGCAGGCGCTCGGCGAGCGTCTGATGGAAGGCAAGCTGGGCAGTATCGTGGCCATAGAACCTTCTACCGGCGAGGTGTTGTGCATGGTGTCTTCGCCTACTTACGATCCCCGTATGATGGTGGGCCGGCAGCGTGGAAAGAACCATTTGGCTTTGAGCCGTAATCCGCTGAAACCCTTGCTGAACCGTTCCATCATGGGGCAGTATCCTCCCGGCTCCACATTCAAGACCACGCAGGCGTTGACTTTCCTTCAGGAAGGCATCATCACTCCCGAGACGGCTTACCCTTGTTATCACGGGTTTATTTATCGCGGACTGAAAGTGGGATGCCACGGACATGCGGCACCGGCCAAGTTGGTTCCGGCCATAGGAACTTCCTGCAATGCTTATTTTTGTTGGGGACTCTATTACATGTTCGGCAACCGGACGAAATACAAGAATGTGCAGGAGGCCATGACGGTGTGGAAAGACTATATGGTGTCGATGGGGTTCGGGTATAAGCTCGGTATCGACCTGCCGGGAGAGAAACGGGGATTGATTCCGAATGCTCCTTTTTACGACAAGGCCTATCGCGGTTCATGGAACGGGTTGACCGTAATCAGTATTTCCATCGGACAGGGCGAAGTGAACGCCACACCTTTGCAAATCGCCAATCTCGGTGCGACAATAGCCAACAGGGGATACTTTATCACGCCGCACGTGGTGAAACAAATACAAGACGAGCAGATAGACACGCTTTACACCCGGCGGAGGTACACGAAGGTGGAAGCCCGGCATTACGAAACGGTGGTGCAGGGGATGCGGAGGGCCGTATTGGCCGGGACTTGCCGTAAAGCCAACATTCCCGGTATAGAAGTCTGCGGCAAGACGGGTACGGCACAGAACCGTGGACACGACCATTCCGTGTTTATGGGATTCGCCCCGATGAACGACCCTAAGATAGCCATTGCCGTGTATGTGGAGAACGGCGGTTGGGGGGCAGACTACGGTGTGCCTCTCGGGGCATTGATGATGGAACAGTATTTGAACGGCAAGCTCTCGCCCGAAAGCGAGAAATTGGCGGAGATGTATCAACAAAGACATATCGGTTATGGTACGGCGGATAGATGAAAAGGAAAAAGGCGTGTGGCGTTCATTGGATTGGTGGACCATCCTTATATATATGGCCTTGCTGGCGTTCGGTTGGATCAGCATTTGCGGAGCCAGCTACGATTTTGACATGGAGGGGAACATCTTTTCATTCGATTCCCGTTCGGGGATGCAGATTATCTGGATAGGCACTTCGTTGGCATTGGGCTTTATCCTTTTGATGCTCGACGGGAAGTTGTACGATACCTTTGCATACGTCATTTATGCCCTGTTGCTTGTCTTGCTGTTTGTCACACCTTTCTTGGCACGAGACATCAAGGGCTCCCATTCGTGGATAAAGATAGGACCTTTCAGTTTGCAGTCTGCCGAGTTTGCCAAATGTGCCACGGCATTGGCTTTGGCCAAATTCATGTCTGCTTACGGATATAATATTTCGCGGTGGAAAGACTTTTTGGTGACGTTGGCCATTATTGTCGTGCCTATCGTCCTGATTATTTTGCAGCGGGAGACCGGTTCGGCTTTGGTCTATCTGGCCTTTTTCCTGATGCTTTATCGGGAGGGGATGCCCGGTGCCGTGCTTTTTACCGGGGTGTCGGCTGTGGCTTACTTTGTGGTGGGCGTACGTTTCGAGCACGTCATGTTAGGGCATATCCCCACCAGCGCCGGAGAATTTCTGGTGTTGATGATGGTGATTCTTTTTACGATCGGTATGGTGCATGTCTATTGTGACAAGGTGTCGGTGGAACGGAATATCCTGTTTTATGGTGTGGGCATGATAGCATTGGCTCTTGGCTTTTCCGGCTTTGTCATTCCCTTCGACATCACCTGGATTTTGATTACGGTATGCGTGGCCATGATCTTGTATTTATGCTATGTGGCTTTGAGCGAGCGTGTCACGCGTTACTTTTATATTGCCTTGTTTGCCTTGGGTTCCATGGCTTTCTTTTATTCGGCCGATTACGTGCTGAACAGTGTGATGGAACCCCACCAAAGGGTACGTATCAACGTGCTTTTGGGCTTGGAGGACGATCCTTCGGGTGCCGGTTACAATGTCAATCAGGCCAAGATTGCCATCGGATCCGGAGGATTACGAGGAAAAGGCTTCCTGAACGGAACGCAAACCAAGCTGAAGTATGTGCCGGAACAGGATACCGATTTCATTTTCTGTACGGTCGGGGAAGAAGAAGGGTTCTGGGGTGCGGCCGGAGTATTGGTGTTGTTCCTGGTGCTCATTCTCCGCTTGATTCACTTGGCCGAGCGCCAACCCTTTGCCTTTGGGCGTATCTATGGCTATTGTGTGATGAGTGTTTTCCTGTTCCATGTGTTTATCAACGTGGGAATGGTGTTGGGACTTACGCCGGTTATCGGTATTCCGTTGCCGTTCTTCAGTTACGGAGGTTCATCCTTGTGGGGCTTCACCATCTTGTTGTTCGTATTCCTGCGTATAGATGCCGGACGCAATCTGGCCAAGAGGGATTAAGGCTTTAGCGGCTGATGAGGACTCCCACATCGTGTATGCCCGGAAGGACTTCCCGTTGCATGAGATGTATGATACGGACTTGTCCGGTTTGTCCGCGGTGCAATGTCATGGGAGGAAGCGGCACGTCGTATTGGTACATATAGATGCCTTTGCCCATACGATGGGTGACAGAATCCATCAACTGGCATTTCACCGTGTCACGATGCAGAGTGTCCGGATGAGAAAACTCCCGTTCCACTGCCAGCCAGATAACGGTGTACGGATATGAATCGGTCGAACGCAATCCCAATGCGAACTGATAGGTCGCTGCTGTCCGCACGGTGTCGATGTCGAATGTGAAGGTATCCCGGCTGTTCCATCCTTGTTCGGGAACGTGGCGGTATGAATGATAGATTACATGCTCATTGCAGCCCGTAAGCGACAAAAGGATACTTACGGCTGCAATGAACGTTGGAGTGCGAAGAATGGTCATGACTATTCCGTCTTTTCGGCCGGTGTGTTTGGGGCGGGCTTAACAGCTTTTTCCGAGCGATTGTCCCTGTCCCGTTTGCGTTTATCCTTGCCGGGGCGGTTCTCGCGGTTGCCGCCCTGTTCGCCTTTGTATTCTTTGTTGTCCCGTCCGCGGTTTCGGTTACGGCGGTCTTTGCCGGCATTCTCTTCCCGACGTTCCGCGCCTTGTGTCTCTTTGGAAGATTGTGAGCCGCGAGGATTACCGTTGTCTTTGCGTTTGCCTTTGTTTTTCCGTCTCTTGTCGAACCGTGTCAGGCTCTCCTGTTCAACGAGGTCAGCCGGTTTGGTCGGTTCTGCTGCTTCCCCGCTTTCCAAACGTTGAGGCTTCTCGCCCCGGCGGTTCATGTTGATGATTTCGAAGACTCTTGCGGTAGTGAGGGTGACTAAGTTGGCAGCCAAATGCTTGTCGGTGGAATAGGTGACTAATCCGGCCAGGATGTCGGCTTTGAAGAAATAATATTCGGCATCTTGGGTTTGCAAAGTGATTTCCTTGCTCGGCAAACGTTTTCCGGCTTCCACGTAAGTGTCCACCTCATAGTTCATGCAACATTTCAGTTTGGCACATTGTCCGGCCAGCTTCTGCGGGTTCAGGGAAATGTCCTGATAGCGGGCTGCTCCGGTGGAGACGGAAACGAAGTTCTTCATCCACGTGGCACAACACAATTCCCGTCCGCACGGGCCGATACCGCCGATGCGCCCGGCCTCCTGCCGTGCACCGATTTGTTTCATCTCGATA
Organism: Paraprevotella clara YIT 11840; assembly: GCF_000233955.1. GTDB lineage: Bacteria > Bacteroidota > Bacteroidia > Bacteroidales > Bacteroidaceae > Paraprevotella > Paraprevotella clara. Next base: position 59,177 of record NZ_JH376609.1, on the reverse strand, counting down.
CGTACGTGGAAAGTCTCGGCCAATACCTTGATGAGCTGGCGGAAGTCCACGCGCCCGTCCGCGATATAGTAGAAAATGGCTTTGTTCCCGTCGCCTTGGTATTCCACATCGCCGATTTTCATTTGCAGTCCCAATTCCTTGGCTATCTGGCGCGAACGTATCATGGTGTCGTGCTCACGGCTTTTGGCCTCTTCGTACTTTTCCATGTCAACCGGTTTGGCTTTGCGGTACACCCGTTTGATTTCCTGTTCCGATTTCAGGTTGGCCTTCTTGATTTGAAGGGGGACGAGGCGTCCGGTGAGGGTGACCACACCGATGTCGTGTCCCGGAGTGGCTTCCACGGCCACGATGTCGCCTTTTTCCAACGGCAGACGGTTGCTGTTGTGGTAATATCCCTTGCGCGTGTTCTTGAACTGCACCTCCACGAGGTCGGTGGCTTCTGCGTTACCCGGGATGTCTGCCAGGTAATCGTACGTATTCAGTTGTTTATTTTGTCGTCCGCAACCTTTGGCGCAAAGTCCCCGGCACGGCCCGTTCAGTTTGAATTTTTCCTCCATTCGTTGTCGGTTTTTGATATATATTATTGTATGAGCAGCACAATCATCTTCAGGGCAAAGTCGAAAAATACGATTCGTGGGTTGACATTTTGCTCGATGTCCCGTTGTGCGTCGCTCAGTTCGTCCATGATTTTGATGACGTTCCGCTCGTTGACGAAACGTGCGAAGTTTTTGGCGAAATCCCCTTCCTGTGCCGTCAGGTAGTTCAGTTCCGGCCTGCGGAAGTTATAGATGAAGTTTTCGCGCACCAACCGTTGGCAGTACGTCAGGAAGTTCTTTTGTCTTTCCCGCCCCATGCCGGCAATCTGTTCGCTCCATTTCCGCATATCCTTGATCTTGCGTTGGTAGCTCAACCGCATCAGCATGACGAACAGATCGAAAAAAAGCAGATTGTCCCGGCTGGCATCCAGGCTTTTCAGTGCTGCGGTGTAGCTGCCTCTGGCATTGCGTGCGAGAGCTTCCACGTCCTCCGTGGGATGGGTTTTGCGGAGGGCTTCCACCAAACTTTCGTGGTCGATGCCCTTTACCTCGATTTGTTGGGTACGGCTCAGGATGGTGGGCAGGATTTTCTCCGGCTCGTCGCTCACCAAAAGGAAATTCGTTTGTTCAGGCGGTTCTTCGATGAGTTTGAGCAACTTGTTGGCGCATTCCGCATTCATTTTCTCCGGCATCCAAACAATCATGGCCTTACGTCCGCCCAAGGTGGATTTAAGTGCCAGTTTCCGCTGTATCTGGGCGGCTTCGGCCGCATAGATGAGTGCTTGTTGGTTTTCAGCCTTCATGTCGCCCAACCAGTCGTTCAAGTCGAAATAAAGCCCGGCTTGCAGCCGTTTGCGCCATGCGTCTATATACACGTCGCATACGGAACTTTCCGCCGTCTTGTATTTGATGATGGGGAAGACGAAATGGAGGTCTGGGTGTACGAAATGCGTGAAAGTCCGGCATGACGGGCATTCTCCGCAGGCATCGTGCGTCCCCGGACGGTGGCATAGCAGGTATTGGGCATACGACACGGCTAAAGCCAGTTTTCCGCATCCCGAAGGTCCGCTCAGGAGCAAGGCATGCGGCACACGTCCGGCTTGCGCTTCCTGAAGGAGGCGTTCTTTGATGTCTGTTTGTCCTACAACCTGGCTGAACATGGCTTTAGTAGATTTGACGTGCGATTTCGCGGATACTGTCCACGGCCGAAACGGTATAGAAATGGATGCTCGGCACACCGTGACCGATCAGCTCGCGGCATTGTTCCACCGTCCACTCTATCCCTACTTGTTTGGCTTCTTCGTCCGTTTTGCATTTTCCTATTTCCAAAGCCAGAGCTTGGGGCAGGTCGCAATGGAACGTTTTAGGTACTACGTTGAGTTGCGACAGTTTGGCAAACGGCTTGATACCCGGGATGATGGGGATGGTGATGCCGGCCCGGCGTGCACGGTCCACGAAGTCGAAATACTTCGCATTGTCGTAGAACAACTGGGTGACGGCGTATGCGGCACCCATGTCGGCTTTCTGCTTGAGCACGGCCAAGTCGGCTTCCGGATTGGGTGCTTCCTCATGTTTTTCCGGGTAGCAGGCTACGCCGTATGAAAATGACGTGCCGGGAGACTTGATAGGTGAACCGTCGACAAAGAAACCTTCATTGAAACGGTTGATGTGCTCGATGAGTTCCGTGGCATGCGAATAACCGTCGCCCGTGGGACGGAAGGCCGGGTCTTCCTTGGCTTTGTCACCGCGCAGCACCAACAAGTCGCTGATGCCCAGGAATTGCAGGTCGAGCAACATGTACTCCGTATCCTCACGGGTATATCCGCTACATAGGATGTGGGGCACGACATGTATGTCGTAATGCCTTTGGATGGCTGCCGCTACGGCTATGGTGCCGGGACGGCGGCGGATGCGGAGGCGTTGCATGATGCCCCCCCCTAAGTCCTTGTACACATACTCGCTGCGGTGGTTGGTAATGTTGATATACGCTGGGTTGAACTCCCTGAGCGTATCTATGGTATGGAACAACCGGTCTATGCCTGCTCCTTTCAACGGAGGCAGTACTTCGAAAGAAAAAGCCGTTCCTTTATGGTTCTGAATCAAATCAATGACGTTCATCCTTTCTTCGTTTGTACAAAGATACGCAAAGAATCTTAATATGCAGGTAAAAAGAGGAAAGGAATGATATGTTTTTTTCAAAAGCCGATATGGATCCGGCGCATTCTCCAATTTTCGCGCTGCCCCATATCGGCTTGAAAGTTAACGGGCGGTTTGCACTTCTCCGTACAAGGTGTTCACGGTCGCACCTTTCTCGGCATCGAGTTTTCCGTACCGTCCTTGTTCTTTGACAAAAAGTTTGCGGGTACTTCCTTCATGGTAAAGGGAGTACCCGCAAAATACGTTTATAGAGATTCGTGCCCGAGGTTTTATTTCTTCACCTTGAAAATCACGAAGTTTTTACCTTGAACGGTAGTTTTGATGACGTTGCCTTCTACTGCTGCCCATCCGTCCTGCGGAATGATGGCGTTCGGATGATCCAATGTGTTGTCTAAGGTGTAGTCACTGCAATCCAAGGTAACGGTTGTGGCATTGCCTTCTATCTTCTTCAAGCCGTCGAACTTGATGTCCACGGTTTGCGCCTTGTCCGTCGTGTTGATGACCTTCACGATATATTCACCGGTGTTCTTGTCGAACACGGCACTGGTGAACAGGCCGTCCTCACCTTTGGGAGTGGGAGTGGCGAGCGTAGCCGGTACGACATTCGTACCCATGTTCTTGGCATACATCTGCTGTACGTAGTAGCTTACGGACTTCACGCTGCGGAGGTTGTCGAACCAAATCAGGTCGGGACGCCATTGCCAGCCTTCCACGTGGGCGAAAAGCGGAGCGTATGTAGCCATGTGCACGATGTCGGCGTTGCGTTCCAATGTGGTCATGAAAGCGGCTTCGTAGATAGAAGCGCCTGCGTGGTTCCATTTCATGCGGTTGCCGTGGTCGTGGCAGGCATATTCGCCAGCGAACACTTTCGGGCCGTTACGGTCGTAGTCGTCATAGCGGTTCATGCTGTTTTTGAACCAGTCTACCGGACGGTAGAAATGTTCGTCCACAAGGTCTACTTTCTGTTTCTTCATGTCTTCCCAACCGAGGTCGAACATTTTGCCTTCCGAGTCGGGACCGGACGAACCGATGATGAGGATTTCCGGATGGGCTTTGCGGACAGTCTCCACAAAGAATTTCAGGCGGTCGAAATAGAACTTATCCCACTGCTCGTTTCCGATGCCTAAGTATTTCATGTTAAACGGTTCCGGATGGCCCATATCGGCGCGCAACTTTCCCCATTTTGTGTCGGTCGAACCGTTGGCGAACTCGATCAGGTCGAGGGCATCGTCGATGTAAGGCTTCAAATCCTCGGCATTGCAGGCCGCGTGGGCTTTCTCATTGTCCCAATTCTGGTACTGGCAAGCCATACCTACATTCAATACGGGAAGCGGAGCCGCGCCGATTTCCTCGCTCAGCAGGAAGTATTCATAGAATCCCAGACCATAGCTTTGGAAATAGTCCGGATAGTAACGGTTGGTAAAGGTCGACTCCCAACGGTTCTTGTTGAGCGGTCGATTTTCCACCGGCCCCACGGTATGCTTCCACTGGTAGCGCGTTTCCAGATTGGAACCTTCTACGATACAGCCGCCGGGGAAACGGAACACGCCCGGACGCATGTCGTATAAAGCTTGTGCCAAATCCTTGCGCATGCCGTTCTCATGTCCCATCCAAGTGTCGACCGGGAAGAGAGATACATGTTCCAAGTCTACGGTACCCGTACCTGAGCGATGTTGCGGATTGGAAAGGAAGATGCGCAGGTTGGCCTTGGCGATGGTACGGTTGGATTTCATGACCATCGTGTATTTTTTCCATTCTTTCGAGTCGATAACCAAGTCCTGACTGACAAACTGCTGTGCGTCATCCATCGTGTTCTGGTCGATGAACTGGACCATCAGCGTCACCGGCTTGCCGTCCGGCACGCGTGCCCATACGGAGAAACGGTATTCCGCATCTTTCTTCAGACCGATGCCGAAGAAGCCTTCGTTCTGTATGCCCGTCCACATATCGCCATGTCCGGCGTAACCTAAACGGACGTAATGCGGATTCTTATCGAAGGGACCGTCGTTCTGCAACGTAACGTTGCCAAACATCTTCCAACCCATGTAATGGTCGGGGGCAAATTCAAAAGAACGGTTTTTGACGAGTTCGGCATACAAACCGCCGTCGGCTCCGAAGTTGATGTCTTCGAAGAACACACCGTACATGGTCGGCTGGATGTCGGCTCCGATTTTCTTAGTCTGTACGGTCACGGTATTGTCTTGTGCGCAAACCGTGTACGAAGTTGCCATGAGCGCTACACCTGCAAGCAGAGAGTTGATTTTCATGATACAATAGAGCGTTAGTTAAATTAATAAATGATTTATCGCTGCGAAAATACTTATATTCTTTTAAAACCGCAACATCTTTTAAATGCTTTTTGTATTTTTGTTTTTAATTAGACAGAAAAGCAATGAGGCTTTTTCGTGCGGGAAATGTATGAGGTGGAAGTGGGATAAAAAGAAATTTGCGATTAAGCGAGAGCAGAGGCAAGCTTGCTTGTCTCTGCCGGGCGTGAGCAAATTTTGCAAAACAGCGTGGGCGGCGACGGTAGGAATCATTTTGTGTGGATGCCTGCTTTTTGGGCCGACTTCGGAGAGGGCATGCCGTGAGGGCGTGGCAGAGGCTGTCACGGTGTCTTGGTATGAATTGGAAGTACCAGGAGGCGACACCTTGTATTTTAATGTCTTACGTACCGATTCCACCTTGGGAGGGCTTTCTACAGAGCGCGAAACTGCACAGCGTGAATTTCGGGCCAATGCCTTTTTCATTTCTTATTCCGGCCGTTTGCTGACGGCTGCCGATTCCGTGACGAGACCGGAACGGCTGAATCGTGAGACCTTGCTTCCTGCCTTGCAGAAAGAGTCGCGACTGTTGTCTGTGCGTTTGGCCGGTTTTCGGAGGATGTTGGAGGAAATGGAGTATTATGGCCGGACGCATTCGGTGGTGGACGAAGGATTTCATGAAGTCATGGCTCATAACGAATGGGTGAAGGCGCAGTGTGGAGAACTGGCACGTTGCAAGCAAGCTTTGGACAGGTTGCTGGCCGCAGGGGGAGAAGATGCGTATTTGCGTGAGGAGCGGACGTTGCGCATCCATGCGGAAACAGGCCGTGCAGCGGGTGGCTGGACGGTCGTTTGCCGACGGTTGGCGCAAAGGCCGGGAGGTCCGTCCGTGTGGCAGGTGGCAGGCGGTAAGTTACCCGACGGTTGCCGCCGTTTTCGGTTGAATCCGTTTCCCTATGGTTGGTTCCATATCTTTTCGCCGTATTATACATGGTGGGGGCATTGGGGATGGCCGGGTGCGGCGTCCCGTAGGCAAGAAGCTGAAGCTTCGCCGGTGAGCATCCGGATGGAAGACAGTTGTCCGGAAATTCCTTTAATTCAGGGGGCAGAGGGTGCTCCTGTGTTCGGGCCTTGGAGGAATCTGAACGGCATGTGGGTCGGTGGCCGTTTTTATCCGGCTGCCGGGTTGTATGCTTTGAGTTTGTCCCATGCGTCTTGGCCGGAGTGTGTATGGGAAGATTTGAAAGCCTGGGTTTCCGGTTGGCGCACAGGGTTCCGTTTTAACTTTACCGGAGAAAAAGACGTGTCGGAAACAGGACCGGTCTACGGTACTTATACGCGTCGGGATACGCTGTTCTACGGACAGTTGGCCGGTGGGCTTCCGGAAGGTGAGGGCGTGATGCGTTATCCCGATGGCGGGGTGTACCGTGGCAGTTGGCATGCGGGCATCCGGAAAGGATACGGGGAGTATACCGACTCCTTGGGGCGCACGTACAGCGGATATTGGCGCGGGGATTCTTTGCGGCGCGGACGACTTCGGGCAAAAGAGGGGACGTATGAAGGTCTCTTCAACCGACGGATGGAAGAGCATGGCGAGGGAGAGTTCACGGCGAACGACGGAGGGTACTATGTAGGGAAATGGAAGGACGGGCGGCGTGACGGCTTCGGCTTTTCAGTAGCTCCTCACGAGGTGGTCAAGTGCGGAGTGTGGGCGAAGGGACGGTTCCGGGGCGAACAAATGCTGTACCATTCGGAACGGATATACGGCATCGACATTTCCAAATATCAGCATGTGCACAAGCGGCGGGTGTACGGTATAGACTGGAGGAACCTACGCATTACACGTTTGGGGCATACGGCAGACCGGAATGCGTTGGGAGCGGTGGATTATCCGGTCTCTTTCGTGTACATCAAATCCACGGAGGGGCTGACGGTGTTCAATCCTTATTATACGCGGGATGTACGTGCCGCGCGCCGGTATGGATTTCCGGTCGGAGCCTATCACTTCTTTTCCACCCGTCCGGCGATGCGCCAGGCAGACTATTTCCTGAAGAAGTCCCGCTTGCAGAAAGGCGATCTTCCGCCGATGCTCGACGTGGAGCTGTCCGACAGGCGGATTGCGGCGATGGGAGGCCGTGACGTGCTGTTCCGTGAAATGCTGGTATGGTTGAAAGAGGTAGGTCGCCGGAGCGGCACCACACCTATTATATATGTGAGCCAGGATTTTGTCAATCGTTATATGCCGTTCGCGCCGGAAGAGTTGAAAGCCTATCCCGTATGGGTGGCCCGTTACGGGGAATACAAGCCATACGTGCATTTGCTCTATTGGCAGCTCTCGCCCGACGGCCGGGTCCGTGGTATCCAGGGTGATGTGGACATCGACGTATTCAATGGTTCGGAGGAACAGTTCAAGAGGTATTTGCGGACGCAAACCGTGAAGTGACGTTTGCAGCAAACCTTTTAATTCTTAACGAAAACCTACTTGAATCCGCCTCGGGTTCTTTTTACTTTTGCAACAGAATAGATAAAAAGTACATCTGTTGAATCAAAAGAAACAAAACTTACTTATGCGTAGAGGTATTGCATGGATATGGGGCTGCTTGTGCATGCTTCAAGGGATGCCGTTGCAGGCGGAAGATAGTGTGGGGATGCAGACGGCTGCCCGTTACCCTATTGTGATGGACAAGCCTGCGCCCGGCTTCTTCGAAGGGGCATTGTTGGGAAACGGAGGCATGGGAGTGGTGGTGACCACCCGGCCTGATGCCGTTTGTCTGCACTTCGGGCATAACAATGTATGGGATATCCGCGTCACGGAAAACCATCAAGACAAGATCGGGACGTTTGCTGAAGTGTTCCGGAAAGCTTCCCTTCTGCCGGATTCGCTTCCGTCTATCCACCATGATAAAGAATTTTCGGACTATCTTTCGTTGACGGCCGACAATTACCGTAGTCCTTATCCCCGTCCTTTCCCTTGCGGTACGCTTCTGTTGGGATTCGACCGCCGCGAGGTAGAACTTTTGGGTTATTCCTTGGATATATCCGATGGTGTATGTCATATTTCTTTGTCGGTTGGAGGAGAGAGGCATGAGCTTTTGGTATATACTGATATGGAGAAGGATGAGGCTTGGCTTGTCCTGACCGACGGGCAAGGCCGTCCGGCGGCTTCTTGTTTCAACCGGCTTCGTGTGATTCCCGACCCGTCCACCCCCGGCGACATTCCCCGTTACCGTGTGTGGGAATCCGGTGAGAACCGTTTGGGTTTCTATCAGGAGCTGCCTTATTCCACCGTACAGCCCCGTCCGGAGAAAGACAAGGCTTTCGCTTTGCAGGTTTATGCCAGCCAAAGGTTGGAGAGGGGACAGCGTACGACGACTTTGGGCATCAAAGAAAATCTGGCGGATATGGAGCGTTATGTGTCTTCCTCCTGGGAGCCGTTTTGCGTCAGGGTGGCCTTGCGCGAGGGGATGGCTACAGAAGTACAAGGCCGGATGGTGCGGGATTTGGAGCCTTCGGTGGAAGAGGCCCGGAAAAGTGAAGAGCGGAACCGGGACGTGTGGAAGCGTTATTGGGGATGTTCTTCCGTTTCGTTGGCCGATAAGGATTTAGAAGAAATCTGGTATCGTAACCTTTATTTCTTTAATTGCGCGCTTCGTCCGGGAGCGACTTGTCCCGGTATTTTCGCCAATTGGAGTTACGGGAATATCGGGACGGCCTGGCATGGAGACTATCATTTGAACTATAATACGCAACAGCCCTTTTGGGTGACATTCTCTTCCAACCATTTGGACAAGAATCTGGTCTATGCGGATTTGGTAGACCATCTCTTGCCTGTCAGCCGCAAATGGGCAAAAGAGTATTACGGGATGCGTGGGGCGTTTTTCCCTCATTCGGCTTATCCCGTGGAAATGAACCTGCATCCCTATCCGGTGCCGGACTGGGGATGGGAGGTTTTCGAGACGCCGTGGATGGTGCAGGGGCTGTGGTGGCATTACCTGTATTCCGGCGACACCGATTTTTTGCGCAGGCGTGCCTTTGTTCCGATAAGGGATGCCGTACTGTTCCTTACGGATTACATGACCCGCAAGGAGGCGCATGGGGAAGAGTGGGGCGACGACCGTTACCATATATTTCCTTCCGTGCCGCCGGAACTGTACGGCTTGCAACCCGGCTTTAAGTTCAACTACGACACGCAGATAGACCTTGCGCTGGCCAAATTCGTCTTTAAGGCTTATCTGGAGGCAGTGGAGATATTGGATTTGCGTAAGGAAGAACGGAATCTGGTACGCGATGTGCGGCACGTGTTGGGACGTATGCCGGATTATCCTATGTACGAATCGGAGAAATACGGGCGGATATATGTGTCTGTGCCCGGCGAACGGGACGAAATCGTGTATAACGTGCCTGCTAACCTTACTCATGTGTTTCCCGGAGAGGAATACGGACTCAGTGCTCCCGATAGCATCCGGCAGTGGTTGCTGAATACATGCCGGGCGCATCAGAACGAAGGAGGCAATGACATTGTATTCTTGAACCTGCAAAAGTCCCGTCTCGGTATCCTCGACCTGGAAGCTTTCAAGCGGCAAGTCCGTTATGCCACCCTGCCTGGCGGAACGGTGACGGATGCCGTATTGCAGATCGGCGGGCGTTATAACGACCTGACAGATTATATGTACATGGGAGGGATGGGAGTCTGGTTTGAGAACTTTGCCTTACCGGCTGTCATTAATGAATGCCTGATGCAAAGTTACGACGGGCAGATTCGCCTGTTTCCTAACTGGGACAAAGCCTCCGACGCTTCGTTCCGTACGTTGCGTGCGAGGGGAGCATTCTTGGTCAGTGCCTCGTTGCGTGACGGTGAGGTGCAGCCGGTGGAAGTGTACAGCGAACGTGGCGGGATATGCCGCGTACGGAATCCGTGGCCGGGATGCCGCGTGCAAGTGGAAGGCCTTGTGCGAGGGAATGTGAAAGAGGGGGCGGAAATAACTTTCAGGACAGAATCCGGCAAGACGTACATACTCCGTCCCTTGGACGGGAGGTAGATGTTTAATCAGCCGGTGCCCCTACGGTTTTCCTGATCCATTCCGCCATGTCTTGCAGCACTTCCTGACTGAAATTCCCTTTTAGAAGTCCGTATTCCGAGGGATGCCCGGTGGGGGCTTCCATGAACAGGTGGTTCAGGCCGGGATAAATGTGCGTGACGACTTGCGGGCTTCCTTTTGCGAGCGTTTTGATGGCTTTCAGGTTCTCTTCGGGCAATACTTGCAGGTCTTTTGCTCCATTGACGGCCCATACGGGGCATTGCACCCGGCTTAAGTCATGGCTCGGGTCATATTGTATGATACTGGCTATTTCCGGACTTATGGCTTGTCCGGTGAGTTGGCGGGCCTTGCGTCGGCGGATGCTGTCCGTGAGGTTTTCCCGGTAGGTGTCTTCGTTTATGCCGAGATGCTGCCAAATGGAGACCATGAGAGGAGTGCTCCTGTGGCGTATGGAGTCGAGCGGAAGGGGGAGCGCCATGGTGCCGTACAGTTCCTCGTACAGGGTGCGCAGGCTGTCGCTTGTGGTGGCAGGGAGTTGCGAAAGGATGATCTTCTCACATTGGTGCATCATCAGGTCTTTTCCCGGAATGGCGGCTCCGGCCAATGAAAGTACGAAAGCCACGTCTTGCGGACGTTGCGCGGTTATACGGAAAGCGATGGTGCCGCCCATGCTGTGTCCGGCCAGTCCGGTCTTACCGCGTCGGATGTCTTTCCGTCGGAGAAGATAATCCAAGGCACATTCCGCATCCGTGGCAGCGAGTTGCAAGGTGGCGTCGGCATAGCGGCCTCCGGACTTGCCGGTCCCGCGGTCATCCATGCGGAGTACGGCGATGCCTTGCCGGGTCAGGCAGTCGGCTATCATGAGAAACGGTTTGTACTTCCATGCCTCTTCATTCCGATCTTGCGGCCCGCTGCCGGAAATAAGGAGCACGGCAGGGAATGGCCCTTCCCCTTCGGGCAAAGTCAGTGAACCCGATAATTTTATGCCGTCTTTTGTTGTGACGCTTACCTCTTCTTCCCGGTAGGGGAAGGGCGGTTTTGGGGTGCCGGGCCTTTCCGGTTCAGACGACACACCGGCTTTCCGGGCCGTGCGTACCAAATTCAGCGGAAGGGACTGCCCGGCTTGCGTCACCGTCCCCTCTATCAGGGAGTCGCTGCGTACTTTGCCTACATAGCGGAACTGTATTTGTGGGATTTTCAGGGTTAATTCTCCGTCGGAAATACATTCAGACGATTGTACTGGGAAACCGAAAACTCCTTGTGCAGGACTGTCCATGGTGGTTGTCGGTTGGCCGTTCTGCTGTCCGAAGTGGAACACGATAGGCATTGTCGTTTGCCCTATTTGTATTGAGCCTTTGAAGTCTCCTTGTGGGGCTTGTGCATATAATCCTATGGCCGTCCCATACAAAAAACATCCCAATATCATCTTTTTCATGGCGAAAAGGTTTTAAAGTCGATATTCAAAGTTAAGGTATTGAGGAAATATATGCAATCCGCTCGCGTTAAAAAATCCTTTTTAGAATAAGGGCTTTCCAGTAGGCTGCCCTGCGTCCTCTTCCGCCATTCATGTCTTTAGGCAAGGGACGAAATATGAAACAGCATTGAATGGCCCCTTTATAAAGTGCTAAATCAGTCAATACCCATTCCACAAGTGCATCTTTCGCAAGGCACACGAAGAACAAGTCGCTGTATCCGTATATACAACCAACTTCATACTACTGCAATATGTCAGGCAACCTATACTCCGAAGCTACAAAATGGGTGTCGGCTTCATTAATGGAAACTATCCGATGGTTTTTCGTATCAATCGCAAAACATACGCTTGCATCAATCCTCAAACGGCAAACAGGATTGCCGTCCCAATCAAAAACCAAAATCAGGCTTTTACCTGCATCCTGTTCTTCTTCATCTCCAATATATAAAGCATAAATATGACGAGAGGTGGAAGTGACATAAGCAAAAAACATACGTGGTTCATACGGGTTTATTTCTGACGGTTTCATCACATCTTCATAAAAAACAGATTGTATCAAACGTCCATCCGAAGCACGGATATCTATCTCCGGAAGATTGAAATACGCCATAGCTACGCGGGAATTCTCGGCTGAATAAGAAGCCGTGCTTTGTGCCACGTTGAAAATATCCTCCTCCGTTCCCGAAAATTCATATACAGCGTCCTGTTCCTCCGCTTCATCTTGGGACAAATCTGCCACAAAGAAATTGCAACTATACAAATTGTTCACTCCCAGACAACTATCTTTCCCGTGGAGAAAAAGAAAAGACGGTTCTATGTTCCATGACATAGGGATCTCAAATATACATTCATTCTGTTCTGACTCATCCAATGCGACCTTATATAATTTACGCTTTGGACGTTCCAATATGTACACATATTCTTTCCCACTTTCCTCCACATGCTGGCCACAATAAAGAGGGGCCATGAACTCTCCATTGCCATGTCCCTTGGCTGCGATTTCGGATATCAAAGAGAAATCATTGTTCAACGCGAAAAAGAAATGGTCTGCCTTTCTCATCCCGATAAATTTATCTCTCACCATAGAAATGGCATAAGTACCGGGATAACGATTAAGGGAATCTATTCCTGTCGCTTTTAAATCATATTCCGACGGGAATCCTTCCACAAGCTTCACGTTCTCCCGCCCCTTACAACAAACTAATAATAAAATAACAAGAGAAAATACCACTCCTTTGTTACTTTTAAACTTATCGCTCAACATTTATTCTTATTTTTAATTAGGAAACAGAAGAAGCAAGTCCTTATCAAACCTTCTCCTCCATGAATTAATTTATTAAACACTTTTACTTAGGAAGGCATTTGGATGTACTTCCTTTTCCTTGCTCATCATATACCCTGTCACAGGAACCGCAATCATAATAAGTATATCCTGTTCTTACCTTGGATTTCCAATAACAAACCACTCTCACTCACTCCATGGTACGTATCATAAGTGCAATACCCGGCGTAGACCGGCGAGCCCAACACCACTGCACTCGTCAAGGGCGCGAAGAATTTCTTCTTCATAACACTTGATTTTTAAAATTATACCCTTTGCAAGTTTCGCGGCTTCACGCTATTTTTGCAATGGCATGAAGATAAAACAAGGAGACACACTCTTGCCATACGGCTCCCAATCATGAATCCGCCCGTCCCGCAAGTACATTGCCTTCAACCCGCAAGAAGAACATGCTTCCCCGCCACGATACGAAGCAAGGAACATCGGCAACATAAAACATCGGTATGCCTCATATTTCATTTCAATTTATGAAAGAATACCACGGGGTTGCTTTCTTCCGTCAGCCCTTTGTCACGAAATAAGGACAGACCATACTGATTTTCTATATACATTATAGTGGAAGGTTCTACAATGGAATAGAATGAGCCTTTATATACCCCATAAGGACTTGATACGTAGGGATATGTAGGGATGTGCTTTTCTTGCAACCGCATGAGGTAGGACTTTTTGTCCGATCCGACCTTATATACAAAAGTACCTATACCTCCCTTGGTCGTAAAAAGTTCAAATGTCACATATATGGAACCGTTACATTCTTCATAAAGCCCCAAATAACGCACTACATCCCTGCCACTAGTCCTCTGGTATAAATCGAATAATGGCATACCTTCTTCAAGCCGATCTTCTGTATTGAACTCAAATCGGCAATGAGACGTAAAGCCGGACTTGTCCAACTGATATACCGTATAGGTACAATCAAAAGGAAGGATCGCATACCGGCCATTGTCATAGGTTCCACAAAATGGAAGAAAGTCCCCGAATGCAACGCCTTCATTTGTCTCGAAAGGGGAAAAGACAGCCGCATCCTCCTGTTTGACATAATTGAACACCACAAAGTTATATCGTTTTTCATTGTTATATTCAGAGGAAAGGAACATCAATTCGTCATCCAGAACCTCAAAATGCCCATACCAATCACCTAGTTCTATTTTACGTACAAAAGTACCGCTCATGCCGTATACTAAGATAGATTTATAAGCACCTGAGAGCACATATACCAAAGAATCCCTGACGCAAAAGTCCTCCACAGACAGGTACTCTCCTGCTCCACGTCCCTTTTTATCTATTTTAGAAATAAACTTTCCGTCATGTCCGAACAGAAGTATTCTTTCACGCTCCCTTATGCCTATCACCGAGTCATAGACTTTCATACCTTTTACCTCACCCAACAAACAATTTTCATTGGTTTCCAACATGACATATTCATAACCGGAAAAGAAATGGTTTACACTGTCTCTTTGCAGTACGTCTACCGAATGAACAGGAATACCGCCCTGTTGCTTTCCCCCGCAGGATAACAAGAAAAAAAGGATATTGACAAAAAATCCCAATTTCATCAGATTGTTTTTTCTCATAAGAATCTACTTGATATGTAAAATATAAAAACAAACACAACTTAACTCTAATAATTTCTAAAGTTAAAAGCTTTTTTCAAGATTGCAATAAAACATTCATTGTCATTCTTCAAATATATTGTAACGTCCTTGTTTGCAACCAACGCCACTGCGCCCGTCAAGGGCGCGAGGAACTTCTTCTTCATAACACTTGATTTTTAAAATTATACCCTTTGCAGATTTCGCGGCTTTACGCTATTTTATACCGACTACCTGCATGGGATTCGGAGGCAAAGTAATTACAAAATTTCCAAAGGACAATGTCAACCGCTGTGCTTTTTTTACTAATATTTACTAACCCCGTTAACGGGAAATTTACGCCTGCGGCATGGTAATACGGGTTGGCACAGACCTGAAACATCCCTCCAAATGGACATACACAGCAAGTTTTCAAAAACATGTTTCATCCTTCAGGAAGCTTTTCAAGCTTCTGGAATACAACAGGTTATGGTGAAGGATGTACTCATCCATCCTTCAGCCTTCTTTCAGCGACAATCATCCACAACCGACATCTTCATACCCCTCTCTGGTGAATACCCGGTGAACCCTATAGATGAAGAAAGTTCACCTTAACAACCTGTAAGCCAATAAGTATGAAGGATGCGAATGGATTTTTCCACATATCTCCCTGTATGGAGGGGAGAGGCATAGAAAGACAAGCAAAGAAACCAAAAACAATTACCGCAAACCGGAAAATCAATCACAGCACAATGATTTTCCAGTGTGCGGCAAAAACAAGAGACAGAAAAGGACAACGAAGGGCACTCCGGCATCCTTCACTTGTCCCCTTCTTTCAAAACCAATTTGAATTTGCCGGAAGTGTCGTCTTGTGTGGGGGGATATTGACAATCTGATAAATTGATAGGTTGGGGAAATAAATGTGCGGGTATACGCGGAAAATATTAATTTTGCGGCATGGATGCGATAAATGATTATTATATGGAAGAGCTGGACCTCTCGGCCATGAAACGGTTCTTTTTGGAACAAGGGGAGCGGCGGATATTGGAAAAGCAGGATTATTTTGTGCGGCAAGGCGGACGGTCGGGGCGTGTGGCCTATGTGGAAGACGGCATGTTCCGTTTCGTGCGGACGGACACGAAAGGTGGGGAGCATATCGTCGGGTATAGCTTCCGCGACAGTTTCGTGGCCGAATACACCTCGTGCCTTTGTAGCCGTCCGGCGTTGGCGGACGTGCAGGCTATCGTGAGAAGCACGCTTTACGTCTTGCCTTACGAAAAGCTGAGGCGTTACTGGGAAATGTCTCCTGAACATCAGCGTTTGGGGCGCATCGTGGCTGAGCAACTGTTCGTCATGACCTACCGCCGTTTGATGGACAGTTATTGTTGTACGCCCGAAGAGCGTTATATGGACTTGATGAGGCGTTATCCCGAACTGAAAGAACAGCGTCCGCTGAAAGAAATCGCTTCGTTTATCGGGGTGACGCCCGAAACGGTGAGTGCCATCCGGAAAAAATTGTTGAAGTCCGGAATTTCTTGAAATACTTCAAGGAAAATCCGGCGGCTCCCTTTTAACTTTGCCCGAAAATCGAAAGTGGAAATAAAATGTAAACGACCATGAAGAGAATTTTGATTGTGGGAGCCACGTCCGGTATCGGTGAGGGATTGGCTCGTTTGTATGCGGAACGCGGAGAGGTGAAAATCGGAGTGATGGGGCGTCGGTCGGGCCGTTTGAAAGACTTGTGTGCGTCGCGTCCGGATGTGTTTGAAGCAGAGGTGTGTGATGTGACGGACACGGAGGCGCTTCCGGTGGCATTGGAGCGTTTGGCGTCCCGCTTGGGAGGAGTGGATATTCTGGTGCTTGCTTCCGGGACGGGAGACTTGAATCCGGAGCTGGATTATGCCGTAGAGCGTTGCACGTTGGATACGAACGTGACGGGGTGGACTTGCGTGGCGGACTGGGCCATACGGTATTTTGAAAACCGGGGACAGGGGCATCTGGCAACTGTCACCTCGGTGGGCGGCCTGCGCGGCAGTGGGGCGGCACCGGCCTATAATGCCACAAAATCTTTCCAGATGAATTATTTGGAAGGGTTGCGTCAGCGTGTGGCCGTGCGGCGGCTGCCGATAGAGGTGACAGACATCCGTCCCGGTTTTGTAGATACGGCCATGGCCAAGGGGGAGGGGCTGTTTTGGGTCGCTCCGGTGGACAAGGCTTGTCGGCAAATCGCACGAGGTATCGACCGGCGGCGTAAGGTCGTATATGTCACCCGACGCTGGAGACTGGCTGCTTGGGTGTATCGTCATATACCGGGGTGGCTGTATGTCAGGATGATGAAAGGATGAGGACCGGAATCCGCATTCGGAAGGCCGGGAAGTAATTCCGGTTGTAAATCAAGTAAAAAAGGTATAGGATATTTCCGGGCGAACGCTTATCTTTGCCGGGACATTAGGAGATAAAGTTTAAAAAAGACATGTATCGGAAGAAAATGATAAAGATATTGCTCGTCATATTGTGTGTCATAGCTGTGGCAATTGTGGCTGTGGTCCTTTTCCTTCAGACGCCGTCGTTCGGGCGTTTGCCGCGTGGCGAACGGTTGGAACGTATCAAGCGGTCGCCGAATTTCAGGGACGGGGAGTTCCGTAACATGGAACCTACCGTCCTGATGACTTCGGAAAAGGGGAAATGGGGGGCCATGCTGGATTTCGTTTTCAAAAAGTCGCCGGAAGGATTGCGTCCGGAACATCCGGTTCCGTCGGTGAAGACGGATTTGCGTGCACTCGACCCGGATAGGGAGCTTTTGGTATGGTTCGGGCATTCTTCCTATTTGTTTCAACTGGGCGGCAAGCGTATTTTGGTAGACCCCGTGTTTTGCGGTGCCGCTCCGGTATCTTTCCTGAATAAGCCTTTTCCGGGGACGGATATCTATCGTCCGGAAGATATGCCGGATATAGATTGCCTGGTGATTACGCATGACCATTGGGACCATTTGGATTACGGGACGGTGACGCGCCTGAAGGGGCGTGTCCGTAAGGTGGTGTGTCCTTTGGGTGTGGGCGAACATTTCGAGTACTGGGGCTACGAACCGGAACGGTTGGTGGAGTTGGATTGGAACGAGACGGCTACGTTGGGCGGCGGTGTGACGGTACATTGCTTGCCTGCCCGTCATTTCTCCGGCCGTGGTTTGCGGTCGAACCGTACCCTGTGGGCGTCTTTTCTGGTAGAAGCGGCGGGGCGTAAGGTGTACATCGGTGGGGACGGCGGCTACGGAGCGCACTATGCCGACATCGGGAAACGTTTTCCGGGGATAGATCTGGCCGTGTTGGAGAACGGGCAGTACAACGTAGACTGGCGTTATATCCACACGTTGCCCAAATACCAGCATGCGGAAGCTGAAGCTTTGGGTGCCCGACGGGTGCTCACGGTGCACCATTCCAAATACGCGTTGGCACGCCACCGTTGGGACGAACCGTTGGAGAACGTCCGTAAGCTGGCTGAGGACAGCTCGCTGGAAGTCTTGTGTCCGATGATTGGAGAAGTGGTGGAATGGAGTGTAAAATGAGTTTTTTAAAATATAGGGTCATGAAACGTTTGTTTTTATTCGCGGTTTGCGCGTGGGCAGGTCTTTCCCTGTGGGCTTCCAGTGTGAAGGGACAGGGGACTGCTTGTGAGACACGGTCGGAAAAAGTACCGGCCAAAGTGTATATGATAAAAGAAATCAGTCCGGAGAGCCTGATGAAAGTGTATGAAGCGCTCGGGCGGAAGGCTACCGGAAAAGTGGCGGTGAAGCTTTCCACCGGCGAACCCGGAAATAACAATTACCTCGATCCGGCATTGATAAAAGGGTTGGTGCAGAAGGTGGACGGCACTATCGTGGAGTGCAATACGGCCTACGGCGGCGGACGTTCCGATACGGAAAAGCATCTGAAAGCGGCCAAAGACCACGGCTTTACGGCCATAGCCCCGGTAGTCATCATGGATGCGGACGGAGAAGTTTCGTTGCCCGTGAAAGGGGGAAAGCATTTGAAAGAAGATTTTGTGGGAAAGGCGTATCCGGAATATGACTTTACCGTAGTGTTGTCCCATTTCAAAGGTCACCCGATGGGCGGTTTCGGTGGGGCTATCAAGAATATCTCCATCGGTATCGCTTCTTCTTCGGGGAAGGCTTACATTCATTCCGCCGGAAAAACGAAGAGCGTGAAAGAAGTGTGGGGCAAATTGCCTCCGCAGGACGATTTCTTAGAGTCGATGGCCGAAGCGGCCAAAGCTGTGGCCGACCATTGCGGCGACCGTATCTTGTATATCAGCGTGGCCAATAAACTTTCGGTGGATTGCGATTGCGTGGCCACGCCCGAAGATCCGAAGATGGGGGACATCGGAATCCTGGCTTCGCTCGACCCCGTGGCACTCGACCGGGCTTGTGTGGACCAGGTACGTGCTTCGGAAGACCATGGAAAGATACACCTGATTGAACGCATAGACTCCCGGCACGGCATGCATACGTTGGACTATGCCGAGCAAATCGGGTTGGGCAGTCAGCAATATGAGTTGGTGGAGTTGAAATAGTTTTAAGAGGAATGCCGGAATCGTAGAAAGATACGATTCCGGAGAATTTATTAATACAAAATTAGAATATCATGAAACGCGCTGATTTATATTTTGCTTTGGTGGTGGCCGCATTCTTTGTACCTTTTTTCTTGTCCCGCACGCTTTATGAAGGGTATCAGTCGTTTAATGCTGCGCATGGTATGGTGATGAGCTTTGTCAAATTCTCCATACTGTCCACTATGGGTGAGCTGTTGGGTCTACGTATCAGTTCGGGGCATTATTTCCGTAAGGGGTTCGGCGTCTTGCCCCGTGCTGTGGTATGGGGCTTTTTAGGAATGGGTATCAATATGGCTTTTGTGGTGTTTTCTACCGGAGTGCCTGCTTTTGCCGCCTATTTGGGTGTGGATAATCCCGCTGCCATTATGGAAGGTGCATTTAGCTGGGGCAAAGTGTTACTGGCTTTTGCCATCTCCGTTACCATGAACAGTATTTTTGCGCCCGTGTTCATGACGTTCCACAAAATCACCGACACGCATATCCTGATGACCGGTGGTACCCTGCGTGGCCTGTTCAGTCCCATCCCTATGGGCGAGATTATGCAGGGATTGAATTGGCGTGTACAATGGGAGTTCGTGTTCAAGAAGACGATACCCTTGTTCTGGTTTCCTGCACATACGGTAACTTTCCTCTTGCCGGGAGAGGTGCGCGTGCTTTTCGCGGCTTTGTTGGGAGTGGCTTTAGGTGTCATTTTGGCAGTGGCAGCCCGCAAGAAATAGCAGGTGAATCCGATTTTAATAGATTTATAATTGGCGTCTACATAAAAAGGCTAAATGTAGTATCTATAAACAAAAAGACAGTTTTCTGAAAAATGAAAACTGTCTTTCTTTCAGTGATTCGTTTGGGGCTCGAACCCAAGACCCCAACATTAAAAGTGTTGTGCTCTACCTGCTGAGCTAACGAATCGACCTCTATTATGCATCATTCCTGATTGCGAGTGCAAAGGTACGGCTTTTTCTGAGAATAGCAAACGATTTGCCCGTTTTTTTTCATAATGGGGGCTTTTTTTCGTAGAGATGATGTCTTTTAATCCTTTTCACCCTCTACGGAAGAGCTTTTTCCACTTTCAGAAGCATGCATGTGTTCTTCCTTTGGTGTGGACTCACCGTTGCGGTTAGATGTTGTGGGGATGGGAGGGAAAGCATCGGAGGATTCGCTTGAAAAGGATTGAGAAGATAAAGGACGTTTACGTCGCCTTTCTTCTGCCAGTATGACTTTGCGTTCGTCCCGCTCTATGAAGCGACGGTAATAGGAAAGCAGGAGGGTTGTCAAGGGAAGTGCGATGATGAGGCCGATTAAACCTAATAAAGAACCCCACACGGATAGCGACAACAGGATGACAGCCGGATTCAATCCCATGAGCTTGCCCATGATTTTAGGGACGAGAAAGGCATCTTGTATGCTTTGTACGACGATAAAGACGATACAAGCTGAAAGTAAAATGAGCCAGAAATTTTCCCCTGTGTCGTTGGCTTTTAATAGGGCGAGCAAAACTGTGGGGATGAAGCCGAATCCTTGCATGTAAGGTACGAGATTCAGAAAACCGATAAACATTCCCAAACCTATGGCTAAAGGAAAGTCAATGATGAGAAACCCGATGCTGAACAAGACTCCTACTAAAAAGGCGACAAGGGCTTGACCGCGGAAGTATGAATTCATCCCGTGTTGTACATCATCCACCAATGCCGCTGCAAAACGCCTGCTACGCTTAGGGACTAACTTGATCCAACCTTCAGATAATTTTTCGTAATCCAACAAGATGAAAAAAAGATAGAGGAGCACCATGCAAAAACCGAGTAGTGCAATGATGATGTCGAATGTTTGCGAAACCAGGCTCCATAGTTGGTTGACGGCCACTTTCAACGCTTCCATCACGTTGTTCTCGTGCAGCAACCGTATGAAAGCATTTTGGTCGATATTCTGTTGGAAGAAAATTTCGATATTGCGGGCTATGGTGGAATTTCCTGTCTCTTTGATGAAGTCGGCTATTAAATCACGGAATCTCACAAATTCGGCGATGGCCGGAGGGATGATGAGCCAAAAGAAACCGGCTATGGCTGCCAATATTAATAATAAGGTAATGGCGATACACAAGATTCGGTTATGGAGATGAAGTTTGTACTGGAAAAACTTCACTGTGGGATATATCATATAGGCCAGGAACCAGGCGATGAAAAAAGGCAGGAGTACTGCGCTGAGCAGATTGATGATGTATATGGCCAGTCCCAACCCGGCTACAACCATCAATCCTCGGATAAACCGGTCGAACGTTATTTCTTTTTCAAACATAATGAAGCAGGAGTTAGACTTGATGTTTTAGATTATCTTTTTCTATCGCTTTTTGGTAACAGGCACGGCAGAGCGGCTCGTATGCTGTTTGTTCCCCTAAAAGCACTCGTTTCTCGTCGTCGACCGTACGGTGGGACACGTAGGCCAGCGCACCGCAACGCACACAAATGGCATGCACCTTGGTCACTTCGTCCGCCACGGCGCATAATCCCGGCATGGGGCCGAAAGGCACGCCTTTGAAGTCCAAGTCCAGTCCGGCCACGATTACGCGTGTGCCGCGATTGGCCAATTCGTTGCATACGTCAATCAGATTCTCGTCGAAGAATTGCGCTTCGTCTATGCCCACTACGTCCGTGTCCGAACCAAGCAGCAGGATACTGGCAGAAGAATCTACGGGGGTGGAGGGAATGGAGTTTCCTTCGTGCGACACCACGTCTTGTTCGGCATAGCGCGTGTCGATGGACGGTTTGAATATTTCTACGCTTTGGCGGGCGAATTCGGCTCGTTTCAATCTTCGGATCAGTTCTTCGGTCTTGCCGGAGAACATGGAACCGCAGATGACTTCAATCCGTCCTCTGCGCATCATTTCCCCGTTTCGTTCGGTTATCGGACTCATGTGCGGATGTTTTTGATTATAATTCTCTGCAAAAATAAGAATTAAGGGTGGATAATAGGATAAAAAAAAAGGCAAATTCGCAAACATCTGTTAAATATTGACGTGTGTAGTGTAGCGGATAATGTTTTATTCTTACTTTTGTCCATATTGACAATAGACTGATGGGAATCTTATATTTGGTACCTACTCCGGTGGGGAACTTGGAAGATATTACATATCGTGCTTTGCGCATATTGAAGGAAGCCGATTTGATACTGGCGGAGGACACGCGTACGACGGGTATTCTGCTGAAGCATTTTGAGATAAAGAATGCAATGTTGTCTTATCATAAGTTTAATGAGCATCAGACGGTTTCCAGTGTGGTCAGTCGTTTAAATGCCGGAGAGACGGTGGCAGTCGTATCCGATGCCGGCACTCCGGGTATTTCCGATCCCGGTTTTTTGGTGGCGCGTGAAGCCGTAAAGGCCGGTGTGGAAGTGATTTGTCTGCCGGGCGCCACGGCTTTTGTACCGGCTTTGGTCGCTTCGGGGCTTCCTTGCGACCGTTTTTGCTTTGAAGGTTTTCTTCCGGTTAAGAAAGGCCGGGCCACCCGTTTGGCGGCCTTGTCTTCAGAATCCAGGACCCTTGTTTTTTATGAATCGCCTCACCGTTTGGTCAAGACGTTGACGCAGTTCGTTGAAACTTTCGGGCCGGAGCGCCAAGTTGCCGTGTGCCGTGAGATTTCCAAGGTGCATGAGGAAAGCGTGCGGGGAACGTTGGAAGAGGTGTTGGTTCATTTCACAGAAACGGAACCGCGCGGAGAGTTCGTCATCGTGCTGGCCGGATGCGAAGAGAAAGAGAGTAAGAAAAAGAATATGAACGAATAAAAATAGAAACGTATGAAAAAGATTTTTTTATGTGTGATGTGTGCAGCGGCTTTGACCGCATGTAACAACGGGGCGAATAAGAAAGACCAGGCTTTTGCCGAGGAACGGGATTCGCTGATGCAAGTCATCAACGACAAAGATACCGAATTGAATGAAATCATGGGAACGGTGAACGAGATTCAGGAGGGCTTCCGGCGCATTAATGAGGCGGAGGGACGTATCACCGTGAACGACGGGAATATGGAATCGGAAACTTCCAAACAAGCCATTCGGGAGAACATGCAGTACATTCAGGATGCCATGGCGCAAAACCGGGACAAAATCAGTCAGTTGAAAGAGAAGCTTCGTACGAGTACCATCGGGGGGGATAAACTGAAAAAGATGGTGGACGACTTGTCCGCCCAGCTTGAAGCCCAGAAGCAAAGGGTGCAGGAGTTAGAAGCACAATTGGCTGAAAAGGATATTGTGATAGCCCAACAAGGTGAGGCCATTACGTCTTTGAATGAGAACGTGAATACGTTGACGGAAGAAAACAAGGCAAAAAACCAGACCGTGACCGAGCAGGACAAGCAGCTCCATACGGCATGGTATGTATTTGGTACGAAATCGGAATTGAAAGAACAGAAAATCTTGCAGAAAGGTGATGTGCTGAAAGGCAATGATTTCAATAAGGATTATTTTACGAAAGTGGATATCCGTTACGACAAGGAAATCAAGTTGTATTCCAAGAGCGCCAAACTGCTGACCAACCATCCGGCTGGTTCTTATAAGTTGGAGAAAGACAACAAGGGACAATATGTGTTACATATTACCGCGCCCGAAACATTCTGGAGCGTAAGTAAGTATCTGGTTATCCAAGTGAAATAAGGCCGTTTTTTCTGCGGGGGAGGAATGTCCGCGCAGGTATTTTAGGTTTAAATGAATAGAAAAGAGGCTGCGTTTGCGCAGCCTCTTTTGCTTTTTTAAATTCCTCCCCTTTCTATTTGTTTTCCAACGGGGTTTTATGTATTTTTGTCACCGAATAAAGAAAGTTTTTTGAATGAAAGAATTTGTGATTTCCGACGCACAGGCCGAAACGGCGGTCCTGGTCGGTTTGATTACGCAAACGCAGAACGAACGCAAGACGAACGAATATTTGGACGAACTGGAGTTCTTGGCCCATACGGCCGGTGCCGTGACGGTGAAGCGGTTCACGCAGAAAGTGAACGGCCCGAACTCCGTGACGTATGTGGGCAAGGGGAAGTTGGAAGAAATCCGTGCATACATAGAGGCGGAAGAAGAAGCGGAACGAGAAATCGGTATGGTGATTTTCGATGACGAACTTTCTGCCAAGCAATTACGTAATATAGAAAAGGAATTGAAAGTCAAGATACTCGACCGTACGTCGTTGATACTCGACATCTTCGCCATGCGTGCCCAGACGGCGAATGCCAAGACGCAAGTGGAGTTGGCCCAGTACCGTTACATGCTGCCCCGTCTGCAACGCTTGTGGACGCATTTGGAGCGTCAGGGAGGCGGTTCCGGCTCTGGCGGCGGGAAGGGTTCCGTGGGGTTGCGCGGTCCGGGTGAGACACAGTTGGAGATGGACCGCCGTATCATCCTGAACCGGATGTCGCTTCTGAAGCAACGTCTGGCCGAAATCGACCGCCAGAAGACGACGCAGCGGAGCAATCGCGGACGTATGATCCGGGTGGCGTTGGTGGGCTACACCAACGTGGGGAAAAGCACGCTGATGAACCTGCTCTCGAAGAGTGACGTGTTTGCCGAGAACAAGCTGTTCGCTACGTTGGACACGACGGTGCGTAAGGTTATCATCGACAATCTGCCCTTCCTGCTGTCCGATACGGTCGGTTTTATCCGTAAATTGCCGACCGACTTGGTGGATTCTTTCAAAAGCACGTTGGACGAGGTGCGCGAGGCCGACTTGCTGTTGCATGTGGTAGACATCGCCCACCCAGACTTCGAAGACCAGATTCAGGTGGTGGAGAAGACGTTGGGCGACTTGGGATGCAGCGACAAGCCGTGCATGATTGTGTTCAACAAGATAGACGCTTACGACTGGGTGGAAAAAGAGGAAGACGACCTGACGCCGGCCACGAAAGAAAACGTGTCGCTGGACGACCTGATGAAGACATGGATGGCTCGTCGCAACGACAACTGTATTTTCATTTCAGCCCGTGAGAAGACCAATTTGGAGGAATTGAAGAAAGTGTTGTACGACAAAGTACGCGAACTTCACGTGCAGAAATACCCCTACAATGATTTCCTTTTTGAGAAATACGACGAAGAAGGGGCGTAGGGTCGGGAAAAACAGGGTATAGCCAAGCATGAAAACTCCATTTTCGCTTGTCTCTGCGCTCGCCTTTCACTATCTTTGCAAGTACGAAACAAGAAATATCTCAATTTAAAACAAAAACGATTATGGCAAATGCACCTGAGTTCAAGTACGCTCCGATGTTCCAGATGGGTAAGGACGATACTGAATATTATTTGCTGACCAAAGACTATGTGTCGGTCGGCGAGTTTGAAGGGCACCCCGTGTTGAAGGTGGCTCCCGAGGGATTGACGGCGATGGCAAACGCGGCGTTCCGCGATGTGTCGTTCATGTTGCGTCGTTCTCATAATGAACAAGTGGCGAAGATTTTGCACGACCCTGAGGCCAGCGACAATGACAAGTATGTGGCGTTGACGTTCCTGCGCAATGCGGAAGTGGCATGCAAGGGCGTTCTTCCGTTCTGTCAGGATACGGGTACGGCCATCATCCATGGCGAAAAAGGCCAACAGGTGTGGACCGGTTATTGCGACGAAGAGGCTTTGTCGAAAGGTGTTTATAAGACTTATACCGAAGAAAACCTGCGTTATAGCCAGAATGCCCCGTTGAGCATGTACGAAGAGGTGAATACCAAGTGCAACCTCCCGGCACAAATCGACATCGAAGCCACCGAAGGAATGGAGTACCGTTTCTTGTGCGTGACCAAAGGCGGTGGGTCTGCCAATAAGACTTATTTGTATCAGGAGACGAAAGCCATCCTCAATCCGGCTACTTTGGTACCGTTCATGATTGAGAAGATGAAGAGCCTCGGTACGGCTGCTTGTCCTCCTTATCATATCGCATTCGTTATCGGCGGCACATCGGCCGAAAAGAACCTGCTCACCGTGAAGCTGGCTTCTACTCATTATTATGACAACCTGCCGACTACGGGTGATGCCACGGGGCGCGCATTCCGCGACGTGGAACTCGAAAAGCAAGTTTTGGAAGAGGCGCATAAGGTCGGTCTCGGTGCACAGTTCGGCGGCAAGTACCTCGCACACGATGTGCGTATCATCCGTTTGCCACGCCACGGTGCGTCTTGTCCGGTGGGTTTAGGTGTGTCTTGCTCGGCCGACCGTAATATCAAATGTAAAATTGACAAGGACGGTATCTGGATTGAAAAACTCGACAGCAATCCGGGCGAACTGATTCCGGAAGAGTTGCGTCAGGCCGGCGAGGGCGATGTGGTACGTGTGGATTTGAACCGTCCGATGAAAGAGATTCTGGCACAGTTGGATCAGTATCCGGTGGCTACCCGCTTGTCTTTGAACGGTACGATTATCGTAGGCCGCGACATCGCCCATGCCAAGCTGAAAGAGCGTCTCGACCGTGGCGAAGACTTGCCGCAATACATCAAGGACCATCCTATTTATTATGCCGGTCCGGCCAAGACCCCGTCGGGTATGGCTTGCGGTTCCATGGGGCCGACTACGGCCAACCGTATGGACCCGTATGTAGACTTGTTCCAGAGCCACGGCGGTTCCATGATCATGTTGGCTAAGGGAAACCGCAGTCAGGTAGTGACCGATGCCTGCAAGAAGCACGGCGGCTTCTACCTCGGTTCTATTGGTGGTCCGGCGGCCATCCTTGCGCAGAACAACATCAAGAGCATCGAGTGCGTGGAATACCCTGAGTTGGGGATGGAAGCCATCTGGAAAATTGAAGTGGAAGACTTCCCTGCATTTATCCTGGTGGACAACAAAGGCAACGATTTCTTCAAGCAAATCAAACCTTGGAACGTCTGTAAGAAATAATCTTTCATACAGATAAAAGAATAACGGTGGCGTTTTTATGGTATATAGGTTTATAGTGTCACCGTTTTTTGCCGCTGCGGAGAAGTGATTCTGTGCAGCGGTTTTTTTAATCTTCAAAAACAGAAAGAAACATGAGAAACAAATGGTGGGCATGGGGTTGTGCGGTCTGGATGGCATGCGCCCCGCTTGCAGCGCAAAATCTTCAAAAGGGAGATTACGGTTATTTATACTGTCACATGAGCGGCCGTGGAGAATGGACGGCATACGCCTTGAGTCGGGACGGCTTGCATTACGAAGACCTGTTAGGAGGTGATCCCGTGTACGATGTAGAGAAGCTTTCCCCCATAGAGGGAGGGGCGCGCGATGCTTATATTTGCAGGACGTACGACGGCAAAGGGTACGTGATGGTGACGACGGATATGAGCAACCGTAAAAGCCGTTCCTGGTTCAACCATGGCATAGACCTGCTTCGCAGTGATGACTTGATACACTGGGAATCCGTGGCTTTCGATTTTCGTAAGGGCCCCTCCGTCTTTTCCGATCCGGATTCTCCGGATGTGTATCGTGACTATACCGGGATAAAACGGGTTTGGGCTCCGCAGATTTTTTGGGATCCTGCCTACGTATGGCCGGACGGGACGAAAGGCGGATATATGATTTACTATTCTTTGTGGAACCCAGAGGAAGAAAAGTATGACCGCATGTATTATTCTTATGCCGACCATTCGTTTACGACACTGACCAAGCCCCGCTTGATGTTCGACTGGGGCTATGCTACGATTGACGCGGACATCAACTATATCCCGGCCGACGGCAAGTATCACATGCTGATTAAAAAGGAAGGCGGAACGCCGGGAATCTTTGCTGCCGTGGCCGACAAACTGACGGGACCTTACCGGATTAAGAGCGAAACGGACTATGTGCGTTTCGAGGGCAATCGGAAATGCGAAGGATGCTCGGCTTTCCAACTGATAGGAGACAGCACTTGGCGGGTGGCCTATATCCAATATTCCACGAAACCCCGGCAGTATCGTATCTGTCAGGCCGACGAACGTATGCAGAATTTCCATTCCCCTGTCACCATAGAAGGGGTGGAGGCACCGCAGCATGGTTCTTTCATGCGGTTGACCAAAAAGGAATACAAACGCCTGCAGAAATGGTCGGATCGCGAGATGAAGCGGCGGGGACAAGAAGCTAAGTAGCGGGAGGAGGTTTTTTCCTTATTCTTATATTGGAGAGTGTAGCAGATAGCTTGAACGTATATTTGTTACGCTCTGTTTTTTCACGGTATTATCGGATGAGATTTGAGAAAATGCCCAATAATGCCTGCTATGTTGTCAATACTGTGATTTAATATATTTTGTGCTATATTATGGATGTTTGAATGCGTAATAAACATCACTGAAACGTATTTAATTATAAGAGTAATATTGTCTTCTTGCCAGAGGTGGCGTATAGTCAAGGGTGGAGAAGTGGATAATTGGATAATTTACATGGAAGATATTAATAAGATTAAAATGAAACTAATGAAAAAAGTAAAAGTGTTGGTGCTCATGTTTGGGGGCGTATCGGCATTATGGGCTGAGAGTGAACCGAAAATGGAGCTGTTTTCTCCCGATGGGTCTCATTATGTTTCTTTTGAGGTACGTCGAACGGCTTCGGGGACGAATGAATTGTGTTATCGTGTGGATTATCGGGGAGCTCCTGTGATAGAAACGTCTCGTGCAGGACTTGATATGGACAATCGTGTCTGGGAAATGTCACTTGGAGTGCGTGATTTAGAACAGCCTGGATGTTGGATGGATAATATGGACGTTGATTCTGTGACATATCATCCTCTTCACGATGAAATCTGGAATCCACTGTACGGAGAGCGTAGCGTGGTACGTGACCATTATAGATCGGCCACGATGTACCTTTCCAAAAAGGATGGTTCGGATTACCGACTGAATATGGAGGTACGGGCATACGATGAAGGTATTGCTTTCCGTTACTTTCTTCCGGAACATCCCAAAGCTATTTTTCATAAGGTAACGGCAGATTTAACGGAATATACTTTTCCTTCATTCTCTATGGCCTGGACTGAGCAATGGGCGCAAGCTAAGTTTGAATATCTGCCCATAAGCAGCATCAAACATTCGGTGGAACGGGCTTTGACCGTGGAATTGCCGGGAGGAAAGTGGGTAGCTTTGGTTGATGCGGATGTGGATGATTGGTGTCTGACTAAATTTGTGGCTTCGGAAAAGAAGGCTAATACGTTGGTTTCTGTCATGTATAGTCCTGTGGATGTGGTGACCTATTGTGCCACACCGTGGAAAGTCATCATGGCGGCTGACCGTCCGGGAGATTTGTTGGAACATAATGATATCATACAGAATTTGAATCCTGCATGTCAGATTGTCGATGCGGCGCAATGGGTGAAGCCGGGAAAGATCATGCGTGAAGTGACAATGACTACGGAAGGAGCCATAGAAACAGTGGATTTTTGCGCCAATCATCACATACCCTATATGCTTTTCGATTGGAAATGGTATATGCCTTGTGGATCGCATGACGGAGATGCCACAAAGGTCGTGAAGACATTGGATATGCCGCGTATCGTTGAGTATGCGAAAGGAAAAGGAGTAGGAGTCTGGTTGTATGTCAACCAGCATGCATTGATGAAACAAGCGCGTGAATTATTTCCTATCTTGCATGAATGGGGGATAGTAGGGGTAAAGTCGGGTTTTGTACAGTATGCAAGTCACCGATGGGCTACATGGTTGCATGATTTGGTACGTTTGGCTGCGGAGAACCATCTTTTGATGAACATCCACGATGAGTTCCGGCCTTCTGGTTTCAGTCGTACCTATCCTAATTTACTGACACAGGAGGGTATTTTAGGAAACGAGGAGTTTCCGGATGCAACGCACAACACCATTCTGCCTTTTACGCGTATGATAAACGGGGCGGCAGACTACACCATCTGTTATTATGACGAGCGTTTGAAGAATACACATGCCCATCAGTTGGCAGCTTCGCTGGTATTTTACAGTCCGTTGCAGACCCTTTTCTGGTACGATAAACCTTCGGCTTATCAAGGAGAACCGGAAATAGAATGGTTTGAGAACCTGCCTACGATATTTGATGATTCCAAGGTACTTTCCGGACATCCGGGTAAGGGGATAGTCATGGCCCGGCGTAAGGAGAAGGAATGGTTTGTAGGGCTTTTGACCAATAATGACGGGGCGGAGGAAGATGTTCCCCTTTCTTTCTTGGAAGAGGGGAAGACATATCTGGCTCAAATATATACGGATGGCGGAGAAGAGGTAAAAACCCGGACCCATGTAAAATGCGTATACAAACGGGTCAATGCTTCGCAGGTATTGAAATTCCGTTTGAGACCCCGTGGAGGTGCGGCCATACATTTGCGGGAAATTAATCGGGAGGAGACGCGGCAATACAAAAAGTATAAGGGAGAAGCGTTATAACGGGTGTATCGTCATAAATAGTGTTAAAACGCAGACGGGCTTACGCGTATATGCCGCTTCGTTCGTATACAATCATATAAGGGTAAATGGTAATGTAATATATGGAAGCCATGATAAACAAGTTGGGAATAATGAAGAAGGGGAAAGTATGGAGGAAAGTGGCATTTGCTTTAGGGATGCTCGTCTTTTTGCAAGGCCAGGCACAGAAAAGGACTTTTGTCCATCCGGGTATCACTTACACACAGGCAGACCTGGATAGGATGAAAGCGATGGTAGAGGCCCGGCAGGAGCCGTTTTATACCACGTTTCAGCACATGTTGAAAGACGGCTACTCACAAATCGGTGATGGTAATTATGCAGATATCACACAAATTAAAGAGGGCAAATTCAATGGAACCATTGGAGCCGACGGACGCCGGGCACATGATATGGCATTGCTTTACCATATTACGGGTAACAAGGCTTATGCAGATGATGCCGTGAAAAGGTTGAACCGGTATAATCGTTTGGTGAATGCCAGTAGCCGTGGGACGGCACCTCTCGACAACGGCAAGATATACATGTTGATAGAGGCGGCCGAGTTGTTGCGTGCTTATGAAGGATGGCGTCCGGAAGATCAAGAAGCCTTCAAGAAAATGCTGGTTTATCCGTTTTACAGTACTAAAGTCTCGGCAGATTCCTATAAGTCATCGGATGACAATAAGAATGGAGTGTCTTTTTATTGGAATATTTATAAGTTCGACCCGGGACGTTTCGGCAATCAAGGATTGTTCGCAGCCCGTGGCTTGATGGCTATGGGGATTTATTTGGATAATGATACGATGTATGACAGAGGTTATCGTTATCTGGCTTGCTTGCCCGGACGTAAGGACGATTTGCCTTATCAGGCCGGATCTCCGGTACAGGGTAGTCTGATTAGCGAGGATGAGTTTAAACGGGATTATAATGTGACATGGCCCGCCTCCGGAGAAGAATACCATTCCGATGAGGCACTGCGTTATTATATTTATCGTAACGGACAGTGTCAGGAGTCTTGTCGTGACCAAGGGCATACGATGGGAGGTATCGGGAATTATACTGCAATCGCGGAAATGGCCTGGAATCAAGGTGACTCTTTATATGGTTGGTTGGATAACAGGATTCTAAAAGGAATTGAATTCAACATCCGATACAACCTTTCGGGGATAATGTCTTTTCCCGACCAAATGCAACCATGGAAACCTACGGCTTACACGGCCAATGAGGAGGAGTGCACTTTTGAGAACGGTAAATTCTACCAAGCAGTAAGCCGTTCCAAGCGTTGGGAAGCCAAAAGCATGGCATCTGCCGATCGGGGTAAAGTGTTTGGACCGGGTGGATGGAAGACGCAAGCGTTGGAACATTACCGGGTTAGGGCAGGAGTGCCTGAAAGCGATTATGTTTGGCTACAGCGGGCTTATGACAAGATGATGGCGGATTATGGGCATGAAAACTGGGGCGTAGCACCTAATTGGTATTATGAATGGGCCGGTTGGGGGACGTTGACGAAGAAACGTACGGATTGGATGGTCGGCGACGCCGGGACATGGAAGGACGGAGTTCGGGTGTCGGGGATGCCTACGATTCCGTGTGTGATAAAAGCTGTCGACTATGATTTTTATACAGGAGATGGAGAGATGCACACGTATCATAATGTCGGAAAGGAGCGGTCGTCGGTTTACCGGACGGATGGCACGGTAGAAATAGGAAAAGAGGGGGACGAGGTTTATGTGACGGACATGGAACACGGAGAATGGATGAGTTATACCATGGTATTCCCGGCACCGGATGACAATATGGACGCAAATGTGGAAAAACGGTATAATGTGTACGCCACTTACCGGAGTTCGTCAGCCGGAACAAAACTGTTTGTAGCCGTTGACGGAGGAGAAAAAAAGGGAAAGGAACTACAGCCTTCCAATGGTTGGACGGAAAAGTTGTTGGGAACCGTGACCGTCAGGTGTGGGGCTGCCGTATTAAGAGTGTATATGCAAGGAAAGGGGCATACATTAGATTTAAAAGAACTTCGTATTGTGCCTTTGGAGAAGTCAGAACTGAAACTGGTGGATATAAATGAGAAGGCTGTGGCAGTGAATGTATATGATGCGAATGGGAATGACAAGACCAATGAATCGGAGGCGGCTTTGATAGCGGCCTCCGATGGTATTAAGGATACACCAATAGGACTGAGGCACCAGTATTTTTTGGTGTACGATTTCGGGGAGGGCGGTTTGGAGATAAACCGGCTTTCTTGTTATAATGACGGTGTGACGCAAGATACGAGAGAACAAATGAAGGTTTTAGGTAATACCGCTGAAGGGGGATTCAAAGGAGAATGGAACCAATCGGAGGCGAAGGATGTCTTGCGTACTAATGGAAACATTTATGACGGGATTCCCGTTTTAGAGAATACCTGGCTGACCGAGGACGGTGCGGAAGGTTGCTATACCGTAGGGCCTGTGGGAAAGTACAGGTACCTGGCTGTATATAATTGGTCGGCTGCTTGCAATATATCCGAAATAGAAATCTGGTCTAATGTAAATACGGTGATGGAGGAAGAAGACAAAGAAGCATCGGCCGAATGGGAAGATGATGAGGAAGATGGAATTACCGGAACGGTTTTATCCCCGAACCTGTCAGTGTCGGCCCATCCTGCGGAACATTGCATTTGTATTTATGCTCCTGAAGAGGCAAGATTTAGAGTGATAGGTATGGATGGCCGGGTTGTTGAAAGTGGCTGCGTACGGGATGGTATCCACTATTGTAATAAACTGCCAGTCGGATTATACTTGGTTCGTGTTGAAATACAAGGAAAGGTTTATGTGCGGAAGGTTATGCTGCATTAAGGTTAATACTGAAGTGAGATTGTATTAAAAGGAATGCCATGAAAAGAATATACACCGCAATCCGCCAAATCGTTTGGCGGAGATTGAAAATTCATTCTCAGCCAAACGAAAAAAAGTTCTCCTGAGATTGATTTTCCAATCTCAGGAGATTTTTTTAGCCATCATAACGTCTTGAAAATGTGAGCGGTGTATTTCGGAGTGTTGTTATGTGATTTCCTTACTTTTGGCCTGCCCGGGCGAGCCTGCCGTTTGAACGTGGGTAAAGAATAAACCTCTTTCCTCCTTTTTAGGGGAGAAGAAAGAGGTTTATGGGGTGATCGGGAAAATGATGCCCGGTTTACTTCAGAATATCTTTCATTCCGTCTTTCGTCAGATTGCCGATGTTCTCACGCATGGCTGTGTCGCCTTTCAGATTTTCCAGTTTGTAGTAGTCCATGAAACCCATGTGACCGTCGCGCAAGGCTTGTGCCAAAGCTTTGGGCACTTCGGCTTCGGCCTGAATGACTTCGGCACGTGCTTCCTGCGCCTTGGCTTTCATTTCCTGTTCGGCGGCGATAGCCATGGCACGGCGTTCCTCGGCCTTGGCCTGTGCGATGTTTTTGTCGGCGTTGGCTTGGTCGATTTGCAGGGTGGCACCGATGTTTTTACCTACGTCGATGTCGGCAATGTCGATGGACAGGATTTCAAAAGCCGTACCGGCATCCAGACCCTTTTTGAGTACCAATTTGGAGATAGAGTCCGGATTTTCCAGAACTTGCTCGTGGTTTTCGGCTGATCCGATGGAAGAAACGATACCTTCGCCTACACGGGCCAGGATGGTGTCCTCGCCTGCACCTCCCACAAGCTGGTGGATGTTGGCGCGTACGGTGACACGGGCCTTCGCTATCAACTGGATACCGTTTTTGGCTACGGCGGCTACGGGTGGCGTGTCGATTACCTTCGGATTGACGGAAGTCTGCACGGCCTCGAACACGTCGCGGCCGGCCAGGTCTATGGCCGTGGCCTTTTCAAAAGGTAGGTCGATGTTGGCTTTCGATGCCGAAACCAAGGCATGTACCACGCGTTGCACATGTCCGCCCGTCATGTAGTGGGCTTCCAGATTGTCGCGGGTGATGTTCTTCAGGCCGGCCTTATGGGCTTCGATGAGGCTTGGCACGATGACGCCGGGCGGCACGTTACGGATGCGCATCAGGAATAGCTGGATGAGCGAAATGTGTACGCCGGAGACTTTGGCGGAAAGCCAAAGGAAGAACGGTACGAAATGGAAAAATATCGCCAGGATAACGATGGCGACAATGGCAATGAATACCGGAAAAACAACTGGATCTAATAACATGATATCAGAAAATTAAAGGGTGAATAATATGTTTATTTCTTTTTGACTGTGATTTGGGCTTCCTCTACGCGAACTACTATTACGGGAGTACCTTCGTCCAGAAAACCGTCGGCAGATTTGACTTCCACTAACCGGCCTCCGATGTCTGCATTGCCGATGAGGGCCAGGCGGGTGACGGCTACTCCTTCGTCGCCGGGTTGTATGGAAAGTTGGTCCTGTGTGGCGGCGGTAGAGTCGATGGATTTGTGCAACGAATATTTTTCCAGTGTCTTGGAGCGTAGCATCCAATAGCCTACGAGGATGCAGGCCACGAGCGACGCGGCGGATAACCAAAGTCCTGTGGTAAGCCCGAACCAGACGAAGGTGAAGTAATTGGCACCCACCAGACAACAGATTGCGGCGATGCCGGCCACGCCTGTGCCCGGCAGGATGAACAGTTCTGCGGCCAACAGAAGGGTGCAGAACAGAAACAGGATGATGATGGTAATGATTTCCATGGAGAGTAGTTGAAATGTTAATAACCTTGCCGGTATTTGCTTTCATGCCGGTCTTCCAGCATGTTCAGGTAAGAGGCATAGCGGCTTTCGCTGATGAGATGTTCCTCTACGGCGCGGCGCACGGCGCAACCCGGTTCATGGGTGTGCGTGCAGTTGTTGTATTTGCAGTCTGCCGAAATCCGGAAAATTTCGCGGAAGTAGTGTGCCATTTCTTCTTTTTCGAAGTCGAACGTGCCGAATCCTTTGATGCCCGGGGTGTCGATGACATAACCGCCGCCGGGCAGACTGAACATTTCGCTGAATGTCGTGGTGTGCATGCCCGTGTCGTGTGCGGCGGATATTTCTGCCGTCCGTACGTTCAAGTCGGGTATCAACGTGTTCAGCAAAGTGGACTTTCCTACGCCGGAATGGCCCGAGAGCAAAGTGGTCCGGCCTTTCAGGCTGTCGCGCAGCGCGTCGATACCGAGGGACTGCAATGCAGAACAGGCATGGCAGGGATAACCGATGGTGGTGTACAGGTGCATCATGCCTTCCATGTAGCGGAGGTCGTCGGCATCGTAACAGTCGGTCTTGTTGAAAACGAGCGATACCGGGACGCGGTACGCTTCGGCCGAAGCCAGGAAACGGTCGATGAAGGTGGTGGAAGTCTCCGGATGGCTGACGGTCACGATTAAAAAAGCCTGGTCTACGTTGGCTGCGATGATGTGGCTTTGTTTGGACAGGTTGGAAGCTTTCCGAATGATGTAGTTCTTACGGTCTTCTATCTCTGTGATGAAAGCCGTCCCCTCCGCATTAACGGTAATCTGCACAAAATCGCCTACGGCCACCGGGTTGGTGCTGCGTATGCCTTTCAGGCGGAAGTTACCTTTGATTTTAGAATCGACAAACTGGCCGTCGTCCGTGCGGACGACGTACCAGCTTCCTGTATTACGGATGACGAGCCCTCGCATCAGACGGTCATGATTTCTTTGTCTTTGGCCGCGTACAAGTCATCGATTTGTTTGATATACTTGTCGTGCACCTTTTGCAGTTTGGCTTCCGAGTTCTTTTGTTCGTCTTCGGCCATACCGTCTTTCACGGCTTTTTTCAGGGCGTCGATGGCGTCGCGGCGTGCATTGCGTACGCTGACCTTTGCCGTTTCGCATTCGGCCTTACATTGTTTGGCCAGTTGTTTGCGGCGTTCCTCGGTCAAGGGCGGGATACCGATACGGATAATTTCACCGTTGTTTTCCGGCATGATGCCCAATTCGGAATCTATAATCGCTTTTTCAATGACGCGGAACATGTTTTTGTCCCACGGCTTGATGGCGATGCTGCGGGCATCGGGCGTGTTGACGGCTGCCACATTATTGATAGGTACCATGGAACCGTAGGAATCCACACGGATGCCGTCGAGCAAACGGATGTCAGCCTTTCCCGCACGGATGTGCGCCAAGGCTTCGTCCAGATACATTACCGCCATGTCCATTTTCTCCTGCGCTTCGTCAAGGATAGTCTTTGAATCTGCCATAATCTGTTCTTTTGTTAAGATGATATATTGATACTATGATACTTTAAAAAACAAAAGTAGCGGATTTTTTATTCATCTGCAATAAAACGGAGGAGGAATTATCGGAAAGTCTTCTGGCACGGTACTCGTTTTCATCTTATTTGCTCTTTTTCTTTTAAAAACCTATCTTTGTAGTTTCATTCTAAAAAGAGAGGGATATGCTGAAGAGTTATTTGGTATTGTTGATGGCTATTGTTTTTGAAACAGTGGCGACTTCTTTTCTGAAACAAAGCGAGCAGTTCACGAAGTTTTGGCCTTCGGTGGTGACGGTAGCCGGGTATGCGGCGGCTTTTTATTGTCTTAGTTTGGTGCTGAAACACATTCCGGTGGGCATTGCATACGCCATTTGGTCGGGCGTGGGAATCGTGCTGATAGCCGTCATCGGTTTCACGGTGTTCAAACAGCATCTTGACTGGCCGGCCGTGTTGGGGCTGGCTTTGATTATTGCCGGCGTGGTGGTGATTAACGTGTTCTCGGATTCTGTATCCCACTGATTGCCGTTATTGGAATATAAAATGCCCGTCATGTGTGCGACATGACGGGCATTGCGTTTTATTTGTCGGTCGTTCCGAGGCGGATATGGAATCAGTTGTGTACCAAAGTCCCGATGTTTTCTCCTTCCATTACTTTTTTCAGGTTGCCGTACACGTCCATGTTGAAAACGTAGATGGGCAGATGGTTTTCCTTGCACATCGTAGTTGCGGTGAGGTCCATTACTTTCAGGCCTTTGTGGTAGATTTCATCGTATGTGATTTCACTGAACTTCGTGGCCGTGGGGTCTTTTTCCGGGTCGGCCGTGTACACGCCGTCCACACGCGTCCCTTTAAGCATCACGTCGGCTTCGATTTCAATGCCGCGCAACGAGGAACCCGTGTCGGTCGTGAAATAAGGGTTGCCCGTACCGGCGCTCATGATAACCACTTCTCCGGCTTCCATGCACTCGATGGCTTTCCATTTGCTGTAAAACTCGCCGATAGGCTCCATGCGGATGGCGGTCAGCACGCGGCTTTTTACACCGATGGCTCCCAGAGCGCTGCTCAGTCCGAGCGAATTGATGACCGTGGCGCACATGCCCATTTGGTCGCCTTTGACACGGTCGAATCCCTTTCCTGCACCACTCAGGCCGCGGAATATGTTGCCGCCGCCGATGACGATGCCGATTTGCACGCCCATGTCGTGCACTTCTTTGATTTGTTCCGCATATTCGGCCAGACGCTTTTCGTCGATGCCGTAACGTTGTTCTCCCATGAGGCTCTCGCCGCTCAGTTTGAGGAGTATTCTTTTGAATTTAGCCATAATAAAGTATTTTGGTGGGTTAAAGTACGAATGGGGCGGACAGGGCTGTGTCCGACGGTATCAGGTGGCTTACTTCCTTGAAGGCATATCTTCGTGTAACGCCGTCCCTGTCTGCCAGGACCAGATGCCCGGTGGGTTCCACGTCGTGGATTTCAGCTTCGAAAACGCCGTCCGCGTCTTGGTAAAGATGAAAACCGTTGTGCCGGTAAAGCCGTTCCCGGTAGTTACGGACGATGTCCTCCGTTTGGCCTTGTTGGATTTTCCGATAATAGTCCTTGAAGCGTTTGATGGTGTCGGCTAAGATGAATACCGGTTCTTGTTCTTTTCCCGTGATTTGCCGGAGCGAGACCGGATTGGGGGCATCGCTACAGAACGTTTGTTGGTTTATATTGATGCCGGCTCCTATGATGCAATTCTCGATACATCGTCCTACCAAGGTGTTTTCGATGAGCATGCCGCAGATTTTCCGGTCCTTCCAGTAGATGTCGTTCGGCCATTTGATGCGGATGTCTTCGGCGTAGTCGGACAACGTTTCGCAGATAGACAGTGCCACGGCCTGGGACAGGATGAACTGTCGGTTGGCTTCCACTTCGCGGGGATGGAAGAGCAGGCCGAACAAAAGATTCTTACCGGCTTCCGACTCCCAAGAGTTGCCGGCTTGTCCGCGTCCGGCAGTCTGGAAGTCTGCCGTGACCAGAATCATGTCTTTCGGAGACACAGGACGATAGTGTTTCAGGAAATCGATGGTGGAGTCTGTCGAGTGGAGTCGTATCCATTCAAACCATGGCGAATCGTCCAATATGTAAAGTGAATGCGTCATATTCAAAATATTCTAATCGTGTTGCAGGTCAGTATAGCGGCGGGTAAAAGGCGTCCTCTATATGCCTTAGCCGGGGAAGCCCGTTTTCTCCCGTTACGATGGTGATAAGGTCGAAGCGTACCGGAAGGTCGATGGCGTATTTGCGCAAGTAGGCATCGGCCGAACTGACAATGCGTCGTATTTTCCCGTTTGTGACGGCGTCTTCGGGGAGTCCGAATAAAACGTCTTTTCTGGTTTTTACTTCCACGAAGACCAGCGTGCCGTCTTTTTCGGCCACGATGTCCAATTCCTTGTGTCCGCACCTCCAGTTCCGGTGTCGGATGACATAACCTTCTGATTGCAGATGATTTGCAGCCAGTAGTTCTCCCTCTTTTCCCAGTTCATTGTGCGCGGCCATATCGATTTGTTGGATTCCCGTGTTGCAAATTTATTAAAAATATTGGTGAATCCTTGCAGAAATCTTACTTTTGCATGTACTAAATTGTGAAGATATGGCAACTGATGCTTTTTACATGAAAAAAGCGCTGGAAGAGGCGCGGCGTGCTTATGAAGAGGATGAAATACCGGTAGGAGCCGTAGTCGTTTGCGGCGACCGTATTCTGGCACGTGCACATAATCTGACGGAAACGTTGACGGATGTGACGGCCCATGCCGAGATGCAGGTGATTACGGCGGCTGCCAATGCTTTAGGCGGAAAGTATTTGAACGAATGTACGCTTTACGTAACCCTGGAACCGTGTGTGATGTGTGCGGGGGCCATCGGATGGGCACAAGTGAAACGCCTGGTCTACGGGGCAACGGATGAAAAAAGAGGATACAGGATGTTTGCACCGCAAGCCATACATCCGCGAACGGAAGTGGTGAGTGGTGTGATGGCGGACGAGTCCATGGCTTTGCTGAAAGATTTCTTTAAGGGGAAACGTTAGGTTCCTTTTATTTGATTTCCTCGTAGTCCACATATTCCCCTTCGTTGTCGTCGAATATTTTGTGCGAACCGTGGGACGAGGATTGAGAATGATTTTGCGACGTGGTTTGTCCGTGGGGATTACCGGATGAAGACTGTTGTTTATGGTTCTTGGGAGAAAATGAAGACATGATGTTCCGTACTCTTCTGGCTATATTAAGAACCATAATGAGTAGGAAGGCCAAAAAGGCAAAAAGTAAACCGAATAAACATCCGAAAGGACCTGTCATAAATATAATTTTTTATGCTTTGTTGCCGGACTTATAAACAAGAACCATGCCAAAATCAGTGTGTTTTCTGTCGCGAAGTCAGGACGGAAAGAATGACATACCATGCGATGATGGCTGCAAAACAACTGAACCCCAGAAAGATAATCATGGGAATACAAGTCAAGATAAAAATAAACTTAATTTTATTGTCTTGCCAGGAAAGGTTCTTGAATTTGAGGGCGAACATGGGAATCTCCGCTACCAAAAGGAAACAGGATAGCAACATGAACATGAAAAGGAAGAAAGCATTGAACTTTTCTGAAACCAAAAAACCGTAATTGCCCACAATCAGCGAAGCCCAAAACAAGGTGTTGGCCGGGGTAGGTACGCCGATGAAAGACGATGTTTGCCGCGTGTCTATATTGAATTTGGCTAATCGCAAAGCCGAAAAAGCCGCCATAAGGAAAGCCGTATAGGGCATCACGTCGCGTAGCGGTTCCATGAAGTCGGGGTAGACCACCCGATGGAACAGATGGAATATCATGGCCGAAGGGGCTACTCCAAAGGTCACTACATCTGCCAACGAATCCAATTCCTTTCCTATGGGGGAGGATACTTTCAGCACGCGAGCCGACATCCCGTCGAAGAAATCGAATACGGCTCCTATGACAATGAGCAGAAACGCCCAACTGTAATTACCGTAGAAAGCTGCACCCGTAGCCATACAGCCGGAAATCAGGTTGCAGCAAGTAATGCTGTTGGGAATCTGTCGTATGATGATATTTGCCATATAACATTTTATTATAATTTGGCGATGATAGTTTCGTTACCCACCGTCTTTTGCCCCAATTTGACGTTGACTTTGGTCCCGACCGGAAGGAAAAGGTCTACTCTGGAACCGAACTTGATGAATCCCATGTGTTCGTCGATATAACAGTCTTCGTCTTCGCGGGCGTATGTCACGATGCGTCGAGCCATGGCACCGGCAATCTGCCGGGCCATGATGAAGACCCCGTCCGGTGTTTCGATGACGATAGTGGAACGTTCATTCTCAATGCTGGCCTTCGGCAGCCAAGCCTTATGAAAGTTTCCGTCATGGTGTTCCACCAGCCTTACGGTTCCGTCCACCGGAATCCAGTTGGCATGTACGTTGGTCAAGCTCATGAATATGGAAACCATCAGTCGGCGGTCATGGAAATATTCATTTTCGTCCACCTCTTCTATCACGACGATTTTACCGTCGG
This sequence comes from Paraprevotella clara YIT 11840, assembly GCF_000233955.1. GTDB lineage: Bacteria > Bacteroidota > Bacteroidia > Bacteroidales > Bacteroidaceae > Paraprevotella > Paraprevotella clara. Next base: position 18,104 of record NZ_JH376609.1, on the reverse strand, counting down.
CCGGAGCTACGACAACGTTTTCCGTGTCCCCTTCGAAACGTCTGACCGGGCATCGGAAGAAATTGACTACGATAAGGTAGATGACCGTGCATACGGTTGCAGAAATATAGAACGGGAGCTTGCATTCAAAAGCATAGTAAAGGCAGGCGTTGAACAGCAACAACACCCCTGCACCCGCGATGAGCGTGTGCGTTCCTTCCCGATGTATTCTGATTTTTTTTAATTTATTCAATTTGCGTCCCATGGAGTTTTCCCCTTGTATTAGCGGACAAAGGTAGCTATATTCCGTTAAAATGCAAAATTCCCTACTTTCTTTTTCAAAGGCCGACCCCTAAAAAGTCTTTTATGTTAAAAAACGAAGGTTTATTTTGTTGGTTTCCTCAATGTGGCGTAACTTTAGCCCGTAATTTCTGTTTTACCAAATTGTAACTATTATGCAGGATTTCGTACATCTTCATGTGCATACTCAATATTCCATCCTCGACGGTCAGGCCAGCGTGTCGCGCTTGGTTGACAAGGCGATGAAAGACGGTATGCGCGGAATGGCCATCACCGATCATGGTAACATGATGGCCATCAAGGAGTTTTTTAATTATACGACCAAAAAGAACAGCGGTACGAATGCGGACATCAAAATGTGGAAGAAGCGTATCGCTTTGTTGGAGAACGGTGAGGATGCGGCCCTGAAAGAATGGGTGGACGGGCAGAAAAAGAAGCAGAAAGAAGCCGATGAACTGAGAAGGCGGGCAGAAGCGAATGACGAGCCGATACCGGCTGAGGCGAATTTCGTGCCGGAGGCGCAACCGGAGTTTCCTCCGATTGCCGACCAGTTGGCCACGGCTCGCGTGGAGTTGGTGGCGGCTCGGAAACGTTTGTTCAAACCGATATTCGGTTGTGAAATGTATGTGGCGCCTCGTCGTCTGGATCAGATGGAAAAAGAGAAGGACGGCCGGCGGTATCATTTAATCGTGTTGGCTAAAAACGAAATGGGGTATCATAACTTGGTCAAATTGGTCTCCAAGTCGTGGACAGACGGTTTTTATGTGCGTCCGCGTACGGACCGCTTTGAATTGGAGGCACACAGTGAAGGTTTGATTGTCTGTTCGGCTTGTATAGCCGGTGAAGTTCCCCGGAAAATACTGTCGGGCGACCTTGAAGGGGCTGAAGAAGCGGTGCAGTGGTACAAACGCGTGTTTGGAGACAACTATTATCTGGAACTTCAGCGCCATGAGGTGAAAGATCCGAACCAACGGGCCAACCGTGAGACTTTCCCGTTGCAGCAACGAGCCAATGCGCAATTAATAGAACTGGCCCGTAAATATGACGTGAAGTTGGTCTGTACGAACGACTGCCATTTTGTGGAACAGGAGGATGCCGAAGCACACGACCGTTTGATCTGCTTGAGCACCAACCGTGATTTGGACGACCCGAAACGTATGCTTTATTCCAAACAGGAATGGTTCAAGACGCGGGCGGAAATGAACGAAGTGTTTGCAGACGTGCCGGAGGCATTGGCCAACACTTGCGACATTTGCGACCAAGTGGAGTTTTACAGCATCGACCATGCGCCGATTATGCCGAACTTTGCCATTCCGGAAGAATTTGGAACCGAAGAAGGCTATCGGAAGAAATATACCGATGAGGACTTGTTTGAAGAGTTTACCCGCGACGAAAACGGCAACGTGGTGCTCAGCCGCGAGGACGCCGAACAGAAAGTGAAGAAACTGGGTGGCTGTGACAAGCTTTACCGTTTGAAGTTGGAAGCCGATTATCTGGCTGAACTGACCTATATCGGGGCGGCCAAGCTTTATGGCGACCCGCTGCCGGAACATGTACGGGAACGTATCAACTTCGAGTTGCACGTGATGAAGACGATGGGTTTCCCCGGTTACTTCCTCATCGTGCAAGATTATATCAATGCTGCACGTCACGAGTTGAACGTGTCCGTGGGGCCGGGACGTGGGTCGGCTGCCGGTTCTGCGGTGGCTTATTGTTTGGGTATCACGAAGATAGATCCCATTGAATACGATTTGCTGTTTGAACGTTTCCTGAACCCCGACCGTATTTCATTGCCCGATATCGACGTGGATTTCGACGATGACGGACGCGGAAAGGTCTTGAGTTGGGTGACGCAGAAATACGGTGAAGAGAAAGTGGCGCATATTATTACTTATGGTACGATGGCTACGAAACTGGCCATAAAGGATGTGGCTCGGGTGGAAAAGCTGCCGTTGGACATTTCCAACGGATTGTGTAAGCTCATACCGGACAAGTTGCCGGACGACGAAAACGGCAAGTCGCGTAAAATGAATCTCCCGAATGCCATCTCGTGTATTCCGGAGTTGCAACAGGCCGAGGCATCGCCGAATCCTTTGTTGCGCGACACCATCCGTTATGCCCGGATGCTGGAGGGTAATGTGCGGAACACGGGCGTGCATGCCTGCGGTGTAATCATCTGTCGTGACGACGTGTCCGATTGGGTGCCGGTCAGCACAGCCGAGGACAAGGAAACGGGAGAGAAGCTCCGCTGTACGCAGTACGAAGGTTCCGTGATTGAAGACACGGGATTGATCAAGATGGACTTTTTGGGGCTGAAGACCCTTTCCATCATCAAGGAATGCCAGGCCAACATCTACGACAGTCTCGGGATGGAAATAGACGTGGACGCATTGGACATTACGGACCCGGCCACCTATCGTCTGTATTGCGACGGACGCACCATCGGGACGTTCCAGTTCGAATCCCCCGGCATGCAGAAGTATTTGCGCGAATTGCAGCCTTCCACATTCGAGGACCTTATTGCCATGAATGCGCTTTACCGTCCGGGACCGATGGACTATATACCCGACTTTATCGACCGTAAACAAGGACGTAAACCGGTGGAATACGACATACCGTGTATGGAGAAGTATCTGAAAGACACATACGGTATCACGGTGTATCAGGAGCAGGTGATGTTGCTGTCCCGTCAGTTGGCCGATTTTACGCGAGGCGAGAGCGATACATTGCGTAAGGCTATGGGTAAGAAGCTGATAGAAAAGCTGAATCACATGTATCCCAAGTTCATCGAGGGCGGAAAGAAGAATGGCCACGACCCGAAAGTGCTGGAAAAGATTTGGGCGGACTGGAAGAAGTTTGCCTCGTATGCGTTCAATAAGAGCCATGCCACGTGCTACTCTTGGGTTGCCTATCAGACGGCCTACCTGAAAGCCAATTTCCCCGCCCAGTATATGGCGGCCGTAATGAGTCGAAGTTTGGCGAACATTACCGACATCACAAAGCTGATGAGCGAGTGCAAAAGTATCGGTATCAATACCTTGGGACCGGACGTCAACATCAGCCGCCGGAAGTTCAGTGTGGACGTAGACGGAAACATCCGTTTCGGCTTGGGTGCCGTCAAAGGCTTGGGCGATTCGGCTGTGGACGCCATCGTGAAAGAAAGGGAAGCCCACGGGCCTTATAAGAACATTTTCGACTTCATTCAACGTGTGCCGAGCGGAGCCGTGAAACGGAATAACCTGGAAAGCCTGGTGCTTTCGGGGGCTTTCGATTGTTTCGACGGCATCACCCGCGAACAGTATTTCGGCGTGAATGCCAAAGGGGAAAGCTTTATCGACCAGTTGGCACGTTACGGCTCGCGCTACCAGACCGACAAGGATGCCGTGCAGAATTCACTTTTCGGGGATATGGACATGGTGGAAATCGCCACGCCGGAAGTGCCGCAGGCCGAACCGTGGAGTTCGTTGGAGCGTTTGAACAAGGAGCGCGACTTGGTCGGCATTTATCTGTCCGCCCATCCGTTGGACGATTATGCCGTCATACTTCAAAATGTGTGCAACGTGCACATGGCGGATTTGAAAGATTTGGAACAGTTTGTCAATATGGACCTCACGCTGGGCGGCATGGTCACGGCCGTACGGAAGGGTATCTCCAAGACAGGTAAGCCGTATGGCATCGTGACGATGGAGGATTTCACGGGAGCATACGAGCTGGCTTTGTTCGGACAGGATTGGCCTACATGGGGCTCATATATGGATGTGGGGAATACGCTCTATATTACGGCTAAATGCCAGCCCCGGCAATGGGATCCTTCCAAACTGGATTTCCGTATCGGGCGCATTGATTTTCTGGCAGATGTGAAAGACACTCTGGTGGAAAGGATTACGATATCCGTGGCTCTGGATGCGTTGGATGAGGACATCGTGCTTTCGCTTTCCGACATCGTGAAGGAGTGTCCCGGCAATACCGACCTTTATTTCCACATTCTCGACCCGTTGGGACAGATGAACCTGACGATGCAATCCAAGTTGGCGAAAGTGTCAGTTAAAAAGGATTTAATTTCTTATATTCAAAGCAAACCCGTCCTGTCATATAAAATAAATTAGTATATTTGTCAGTAATAACAAACGATTAAAAGGAATAATACAATGGCATTAGCAATTACAGATTCAAATTTTGAAGAGTTGTTGGCTTCAGGTAAGCCTGTGGTGGTAGATTTCTGGGCGACATGGTGTGGCCCGTGCAAGAAAATCGGACCGGATATCGAGGCATTGGCAGAAGAATATAAGGAACAAGCAGTCATCGGCAAGTGCGATGTGGAGGAAAACGACGGCTTGGCCATGCGTTTCGGTGTGCGCAACGTGCCTACTGTGATCTTCATTAAAAACGGTGAAGTGGTGGACAAACAAGTCGGTGCAGCTCCGAAGAGTACTTTCGAGGAAAAGCTGAAGGCCATCCTTTAAAGATATAAGTTATGGACAGTTTGGAACAGGAACTCCTGCAAGATGCTGAGGACGATGCACGCACGGTGGAGTTCATCAAACATTACTTGCCGCAAGAAGTAAAAGACAAGTTTACGGACGAAGAGCTTTATTACTTTTTGGATGTCATCGTGGAGTACTATGCCAATAGCGGTATTCTGGATGCGGCGCCCGACAAGGACGGCTATATAGAAATCGACCAGGACAAAATAGTGGATTACGTCATCAGTCAGGCCCGTAAAGACAAGATGGGCGACTTTGCGGCTGAAGATATCCTGTGGGTGGTCCAGGGCGAGTTGGAATACGGGGAATCTTTCGGCGAGGAGGATTAATCCTGATTTATAAGTTTATGACGGCAGCGGTTCGATTCTGTAAAAAATGTAAGACAAAACTACCGTTGCTCCATTTGGAAAATCAACCTCCGCAGAACTGAAAACGTTTCTCAGCCGATTGAAAAATCAATCTCAGCCGAACGATTTTCCGTTCTGCGGAGATTTTTTCTTGTTTCGTATTCAGTTGTAAATTAGAGGATTGCTTCTTGGTTTGGTAAGGTGAGATGTTTTGTTATGGGTATACCTGTTTTCCAAGTGCGCGTCATGTCTTTGGTTGAAGAAGGCATAAAAATAGGGCGCGGAATCACTTCCACGCCCTATTACATCAGGGGCATTTCCCATATTGATATGAGAAAGTATATTTTTGCATAATTAAGGTTTATGAAAGAACATTCACAGAATATTGAACTACTGTTTCTTGTTCTTTTCTGCTATGTTGCAAATATAGGCATTCTTTTTGATAACTCAAAGGAAAATATCTATTATTTTTTCCTTTATTATGAACTTTTCAAACTTTTAGAAGCTCACTGTGCGTGAACCGTCTTCGTTTTCTTCGATGGTTACTTTCACCGTATTACCCGGAAGAAGTTCTTCCACCAGTTCCGGCCATTCGATGAAGCAAAGCGCACCGCTGTAAAAATAGTCTTCGTAGCCCATGTCGTATACTTCTTCCAGTTTTTTGATACGGTAGAAGTCGAAATGGTAAATCAGTTCGCCGCTGTCCGAACGGTATTCATTGACGATGGCGAAGGTGGGCGAGTTGATGACGTCCTCCACGCCGAGGCATTCGCATACGGCTTTGGTGAAGGTGGTCTTACCGGCTCCCATCTTGCCGTACATGGCAAAGACGGTGTTGTCGCCCATGGCTGCGATGAATTCCCGGGCAGCCTCGTGGATGTGGTCTAAAGAGTCTATTCTAATCTCCATATAGCTTTTTGTTTTTAATTTCGTTTCTTGCTTTGCAGGGTTATCAGCGGTATGAGCATTTCCTCCATAGAGATGCCGCCGTGTTGGAATGTGTCGCGATAGTAAGACACATAATAATTGTAATTATTGGGATAGGCAAAGAAATTGTCGCCCGAAGCAAAGATGTAGGCCGTACTCAGGTTGGGAGCCGGGAGCAGGACTTTACGTGGGTCTTTGATTTCAAAGACTTCTTTGGGGTTGTATTTCAGATTCTTCCCCAGTTTGTAGCGCAAGTTCGTGTTCGTGTTCTTGTCCCCGATGACTTTGACCGGTGACTTCACGCGGATACTGCCGTGGTCGGTCGTGACGATGATTTTGTAGTCGCTTGCGGCCAGGGCTTTGAATAGGTCTTTCACGGCAGAATGCCGGAACCAGCTTTGGGTGATGCTACGATAGGCTGCCTCGTTGGAAGCCAGTTCACGCACCATTTTCGATTCCGTACGAGCATGGGAAAGCATGTCGATAAAGTTGAGCACAATGACGTTCAAGTCATATTTTTCCAACTGTTTGAACTGGCCGATAAGTTTATCGGCCGTAGTCGAATCATTGATTTTATGGTAACTGAATGTATTCTTACGGCGGTAACGGTCCAATTGGGTCTGGATGAGAGGCCCTTCGTTCAGGTTCTTGCCCTCTTCTTCGTCTTCGTCCACCCAGAGGTCCGGGTACATTTGGGCGATTTTGTCCGGCATCAGACCGGAAAAGATGGCGTTGCGCGCATATTGTGTGGCCGTGGGCAAGATGCTGCAATAAATATCTTCGTCGATGAGGAACGCATCCGCCAGTTCCGTACTGAGTGTCCGCCATTGGTCGTAACGGAAGTTGTCCAGAACGATGAGAAACACCTTTTCCCCTTGGTTCAGCAGGGGGAATATTTTGGTTTTGAAGATATCCGGACTCATCAGCGGGCGGTCTTCGGGGTGGGTGATCCACTCTTCGTAGTGTTTGCGTATGAATTTGGCAAAAGCCAGGTTGGCTTCCGTTTTCTGCATGCCCAGCATTTCGTCCATGTTGCTGTCGGTCTCGGACAGCTCCAGTTCCCAGTATACCAATCGTTTGTACACCTCTTTCCAGTCCTCGAACGTCAATGAGTCATTGATTTGCATGCCAATCTTGCCGAAGTTTTGTTGATAGGCGTTTTGAGCCACCTCCGTGACGATTTCTTTCTTATGGATGTTCTTTTTCAGGGTCAGGAGGATTTGCGTGGGGTTGACGGGCTTGATGAGATAGTCGGCAATTTTGGAACCGATGGCCTGGTCCATGATATTCTCCTCTTCGCTCTTCGTCACCATGACCACCGGCGTGACCGGTGTGATTTCCTTGATGCGCGACAAGGTTTCCAGCCCGCTCAGGCCGGGCATGTTCTCGTCCAGCAGAATCAGGTCGTAGGTCGTTTCGCTGCACTTGTCCAGTGCATCCTGCCCGTTGGATACGGTTTCTACCTCGTATCCTTTCTTTTCGAGAAAAAGAATATGCGCTTTCAGCAATTCTATTTCATCGTCTACCCAAAGTAATAAACCGTTGTTCATCATTGTAATGGTTTCGTATGTTAGAAAATAATACCGCTGTCCGTGTCTTCCTCCTCTTCTTCGTATTCTTCGTCTCCGGCAGGCGGTTCGTCGTCCGGCGTACGGATTTCGATGGAAGTAGGTTCGTCCAGTCTCAGGTCCTCCGGCACTTGCAGCGGTGCGAACTTCTCATCGTAGAACTTCTTGTAATCGTCGAAACTGAAGACCGTGCCCAGCAGCTTCAGGTTGCTTTCGGAGATGATGACAGAACGTATGTTTTTAAGCACGACACTCATGTGCGGATCGGCATACAGCTTTTGGGCGTAAGCGTGTGCCTCGTCATAGTTGAGGAAACCGCTGACGCGCATTTGTGCCAGTCCGTCGGCCTTCACGATGTCGATGTCGAAATTGCGTACCATAAAACTGGTGAAATTATACAGGGCCATCTCATATAACAGTTGGTCCTCGTCCAGACTGTTTTCCGGATAGGCCAACAGGAATACGAAGTTGCTGAGGCGTTCGTCGCTTAATTGCTGCGCTTCGGCTGTGGAGTCTTGCAGAGCCGTCAGCGAACGCCGGCTCCAGATGTCGCTTGCCGCGTATTTCCCGTCGGTCAGCGACCGGCCTTCCTGAATGCCTTTCACGATGCTTTGTGCAATTTCCGTTACTTCGTCTTTCGGATATTTCTCGATGACTTGTTTCAACGTGACCAAGAAGCTGTCCCGTTCTCCGCCGTACAGTTGGCTCATGGCTTGTATGAACATGAATTTAGCGCGGTGTGCCCCCTCCGGGAAATCCGAAGTCGAAATGGAATAATTGCGGAACACTTCCTCATATTCGTTCTTGCCGTAAGCTTCGTATGTGGCGGCATACAGAGAATCCTCTATGTGCTTGCCCTGCCTTGCGTAAAGCTCGTATTTGGGGTTGGCCAGCATGATGGCATACCGGCTGTCTGGGAACTCCTCGATGAGCCGCTGTTTATACTGTTCGGCTTCGGCCATGTCATTCAGTCGGCCGTTGATAAGGAATAGATGGTAGTACACGTTGTCTTTGTCGGCTACGTCCGGGAACGTTTCGATAAGACGCAACAGGGTACGCCGTGCCAAACCGAAATTTTCCAGTCTCTCCATTTCCAGGATGCCGGCTTGATAAAGCGCATCACGCAGGATGTCGTTGGAGGCTTGCAACTGCTCTTCCGTGAACGGGATTTGTTGCAGGTAATATTCCCGGTTGTGCGGGTCGCTGGCCAATGAGTCGGCCATACGCTCCTGGGCTTCGGCAATGCTGTCGGCCAAGGCGATGCTGTCGGCTTGTGCCGCCATCAGGCTGTCGCTCTCTTCGCTGTAGTCATATTCTCCGAAATCTTCCGTGCGGTCCTCGTTCTTATGGCTTCTCCGCCAGTTGTCTTCCAACGGGCGTTTGCCCCACGTACGTTGGAACTGACGTTTGCCTTGGGCTACGACCGACGGGTTATAGAAATACCACGTGCCGGTTTGTCCGGAAGCTCCCGCCTGCGCCCCGCGGTTTCCCGTAGGCAGGGTGGGTGTGACTGTCGGAGTTTTGGGCATATTGGCAGCCATTTCGGCCTGCATGGCCTTGCGTGCTTCTTCTTTCTCTTGCTTCTTCAAGGCCTCGATGACTTTGTCGATGGCCTCGTTACGTTCGTTTTCGGGCAACTTGGCCAACCATTGCAGGCTGTCTTGCAGTTTGATGGCCGACAAATGAGGTTCCAGTTCGGTCAGGATGCCTGAGCGGCGTTCCGCCTCTTTGTAAGCTTCGTTTTCTTTGTCCAATATGCCGACCAGTTCGGCGTAACAGCGTTGTGCGTTGATATAATCCTCCTTGTCCCAATAAATCTCACCCAGGCGCAACAATACCATGGCTTTGGCAATGCCGTTCTGTGTACTTTCTTTGGCACCGGTTTCGTATGCCCCGATACACCGGGCGGTATCCCGGTTGGCCAGATAGATATTGCCGATGGCATAATAAATCTGGTCCTGATAGTCCTTGTTTTTCTTGTTCTTGGCCATGCGTCGCAATTTCTTCACCATTTTATTGTGGTTTCCGCTGGCCATGGCCTCGGTTTGCAGGATACGGGCGTTGAAAGACAATTCGTATGGAGGATTGGCACGTATGACACGCCGCAAGGCCTTGTAGGCTTCTGCTTTGTTTCCCGTTTCGTGGTACAACTGTCCCAGCAGGAAGTTCAGGCGTGCACGTTGCAGTTTGCTTTTTTCCTTCTTGACGGCTTTTTGCAAATAAGGAATAGCCTCTTTATATTGTTTCACGAAGATGAGGTAATCGGCGTATGAAGCGTTGAATTCCCGTTTTCCTTCACTTCCGATACTGTCACGTTGTATTTTATGAAAGACATCCTCGGCATCGTAAGGCCATTCCAGTTCTACGTAGCAACGGGCCAGATAGGCCCGGGCCACGGACACGATTTCAGGTTGTCCGGCATACAGCCCGCTGATATAATTGAACGTGGAGGCCGCTTCGATGAAATTGCCCTGCTGGAATTGGGCTTTCCCCATGAGCAGCCAGGCGTGCCGCAAGAATGGGTTGAACTCCTTACGGGCCATATACGCTTTTTCCTTGGCCGTTTTCCGCTTGTTGACGTTCGATTTCGGTCGCGCCTTTATGGAGTGCAGCTTGATGGCTTTCTCGCATTTTTCGATGGCGGTCTCGAAGTTGGACTTTCCCATGGCTGCCGTAGATTTATTTCGCACGGCATACATGGGCAATAAGGTCGTGTAATTGTCCTTATGTCCTTTTTGTTGTTCGAGGACTCCTTCTTTGAAGGCCTCCGACCCGTTAAAGTACGTATTGAACCGTGCCGTCATGGCATGGTAAAAACGAGTGCCCGACGTGTTCTTTTTCGTGGAACACGCCGTCAGGACGGACAGGAGGACGAGTCCGGAGGTGATGATATGTAGAATCCTTTTTCCCAATGCGTTCTTTACACAGTTAGATAACTGAAAAACATGTATTTTATTGCCTTCTCCATCGAATAATCGACCATGAAATTCCTTTGCACACCAAATAGATGAGTATGGAGACGAAAATGATGGAGGCGCCCGACGGTATATTGTAATGGTACGACAGGTAAAGGCCGCCCAGACAGCCGCTGTAACCTGTCACGATGGAGAGCAGTGCCATACGTTTGAAACTATGCGTGAAAATATTGGCCGTCACTTGAGGGATGGTCAGTAGGGAGATGACCAACACGATGCCCACCATACGCAGGCAGGCAACAATAGTCAGTGCGATGAAGGCCATCATCAGATATTCCACCGTGATGACTGGAAGGTGTTGCGAACGGGCGAATTCGGCATCGAAAGCAATGGAAACGAGCGGACGAAGGAAACATGTGAAAGCCACAATGGCGATGAGTGCCAATGTGCCTAACAAATAAAGGTCCAAGGGTGTCACGGTCAATATGTTGCCGAACAGATAGGAGGACAGCTCCGGGGTGAAGCCCGGTGCCAAGAAACTGCAAATGATGCCGATGCTCATGCCTAAAGTCCAGAAAATGGCGATGGCCGAATCTTCGCGCATGTCGCGGCGGTGGCTGAACCATTGTATGCCGCAGGCGGACAATACGGAAAACACGGCTGCAGAGAGTATGGGAGAAAATCCGAGGTAAACTCCGATACCTATACCGCCGAACGAGGCATGGGTGATGCCGCCGCTGATGAAGACCAACCTCCGTGCAACGATATAAGTGCCTATCAGCCCGCAAAGGATACTGGCCAACAGACTGCCCAACAGGGCATTCTGGAAGAAAGTGTAAGACAGGATGCTCATGCGTGGTCGAATCTCCTTTCTCCGATAATAAGGAATACTTCGTCTTTCAATGCGTCGGGTAGGGGAACGCCGCGCAGTTGCAGGCTGCGTACCCATCCGGCCACTTCGTCGTCGCGCATCGTGTAGAGGACATCTCTGAACTCGTCCGTTTCCGTCTCGCTATACGCGGAAGCGTCCTTTCCCCGGAAACGGTCGAGTTCTTCATCGTTGTAATACTCTATTTGTTTGCTTACGGCAGCCAGCAGGCTTTCTTTTTCGCATACTTCGTGCTGTCCGCAACATTCCTGTGGCGGTTGTACCACGGTCGGCATTTCGCTGATTTCGCCTTGTGCCAGTTTCTTTTTCAGTGAGCGGTTGCGCAAACTGCCGGCCACGAAAGCAATGACGGCCGCGGCGGCAAGGGCTATAAGAATGTAAATGATAATCATAAGGCCGTAATTTCAAATCCCGCTTCTTTCAAGTGGTCCCAATAATGGGGATAAGATTTGCTGACCACTTGCGGATGATTGATATATATTTCGGGAACGACGAAACAGCAAGGTGCAAACGCCATGGCCATGCGATGGTCTTCGTAGGTGTCGATGGCCGGATGTGGCCGGACTTCAGTGCGTTGCCCGTCCCAAGATAGTTCTGATCCGCAGGCTTCATGCAAGGGATACCCCAGTTTGTCCAGTTCGCGGATAAGTGCGGAGATGCGGTCGGTTTCCTTGATTTTCAGGCTTTGCAGACCCGTGAAACGGAACGGGAGCCCCAACATGGCACACGTGACTACAAATGTCTGTGCCAAGTCCGGTTGGTTGACGAAATCATACTCCAGGCGTTCCGTGGCGATGGGTTGTTTGGTCAGTCTGACACATGGTATTCCGTCGTCGTCGCAGAAGAATTCCGTGTGCACGCCTATCGGTTCGAACAGGTCGTGTACGGCAGAATCTCCTTGGGCACTGTCTGCGAACAGGCCGGTCAGGACGATTTCCGCGTCTTTGTCGGGCGTCAGAGCCATCATTTCATACCAGTAGGATGCCGCGCTCCAGTCGTTTTCTATATAATAGGGTGTCGGACGGTAAGGTTGCGGTTCCACCTTGATGTGTCGTTCGTCTGTCCATTCCGCTTGTGCACCGAAGTCTTTCATCAGTTTCAGGGTCAGGTCGATGTAGGGGCGTGAAATGACCTGTCCGGTCAGTTCCAGTTCCAACCCCTTTCTTAGGACCGGACCGATCATCAGCAAAGCGGAAATGTATTGGGAACTCATGTCTCCCGGCAGGCTGAGCCGGCCTCCCTCATGCAGTCCGCCGGAAATACGCAGGGGGGGATAACCTTCCGTTTCCACATATTCTATTTGTGCGCCCAGTGTCCGCAAGGCATTTACCAAGATGCCGATGGGGCGTTGTTTCATCCGGGCTGTACCGGTCAGGGTATGTGTTCCCTCGTTCACAGACCAGTAAGCCGAAAGGAAACGCATGGCCGTACCGGCCGCCATGATGTCGATGGGGTCGTCGGTTTGCGTCAGTGCCCTTACCATAACGAATGTGTCGTCGCAGTCCGACACATTTCTCGGCAAGTCTTTTCCTCCGGCCAGTGCATGGATGATGAGGGCCCGGTTGCTGATGCTTTTGCTGGCCGGCAGTATGGTTTTATGCCGCAGGTGTAGCGGCGCGGTAAGTCTGATTTGCATGTTTTGCCTAAAATGTGGGTTATACCAGCACAAAAGTAGAAATTTATTTGGAGAATTCAAAAACAATTTCTACTTTTGCACCCGCAAACGGGATGTAGCTCAGTCCGGTTAGAGTACTCGTCTGGGGGGCGAGTGGTCGCTGGTTCGAATCCAGTCATCCCGACAAAATATAAAGGCATCGGTAATCCAAGGATTATGGATGCTTTTTTTATGTGTTTATAGCTTCCACGTCCCGCATGCTTTCCCTCCCAAGGTTTTTCAGAAAAGAGCCTTCATCTTTCAGGCGACATGTCAACGCTTTGTCGTATAGTTTGTTATGGGATGAAGAATAGGGAGGCCATCTTTCAGTTTCCTTTCATTGCAGAAAGCGGATTTTCATCATGAGGCAAATGAAAAATCATTCGGCTGAGAACGAAAAACGAATCTCAGCCGAATGATTTTTCAATCTCAGGCGAACGATTTTCCGTTCTGTGCCGAACGAAATGAGGCTTGGCTGAAGGATGCCTGAAACATCCTTCAGTCTGTAACGTCAATATTATGAACGGATTACCATGAAGCCTGAAAGATGAAGGATCTTTTTGTAAAATCCCTGTGTAGATACCCAAAGGGTTACCACCAGATTTGCTTTCCGTCTTCGTAAGTGAAGATTCTTTCTTCCGAGCCTTTGGTACGGTTGTGCAGGCGGAACAAGGCCTGGGCCGGGACGTTGTCGTATTTCAATACCGCCTCGAAATTCCCCGTCTTGCGCCCTAATGACATCCATGTCCCGTGGTTCCAATAGAACAATTCGTATTCTTCGCCTTCGCGGATGAAGTTGTCATCGTTACGCGGCAGGAATACGATACGTGCCACGTTTTCCGGCTGTTCCAGTTCCCATCCGTACCATACGCCGTACACGTCGTGGGAGTCGTAGAAGGAAAGGACATTACCGTCGAACAGGTTTTCCGGCCCACACCAGGGACGTACGTGGAAGTTGCCCATCAGCCGTTTATGCTTCAGCGTGTCGCCGGCGGCATTGAACGTATAAAGTTCGGCCATGTTGCCCCTCGACCAGTCCGGCGACAGGTAACGGAAATATCTGTATTCGCCGATGTAACGGGGATGGACGACATGGAATTTGTTGTCCTTCAGGTGCGGGATGACATGTATGGTCAGCGAATCGCTGAAGTCTTCCTGGTTGGCCACTTGGAACTTCCCGCCGATTACGCCCTGAAGGAATTGGTTGGAACGTACGTCGCGGAATTTGCGTTTCACTTCCACCGTCGTGCGTTGTGTGGTGTCGGCTGTCATTTTATGGATATTTCCTCGCGGGTCTAAAAGGAAAGCGTCTCCGGCCGGAACCGTGCCGTTTTCTTCGGAATAATGTACGGGCATGTACACTACGTTTCGTGCCATGTCCCGGAAGGTGGCTTTCCGTCCGTGGCGCGTACCCCAATGCACGATGCTCCAGTCTTGGTTGTCGAAGACGGACAGGTAGACGAACCTGCCGCTTTCAACGTCGTCGTACAACTCCACTTCCACATCGGAAGTGGCCGTGTATTCCCTTGTCACATCCATGATATAAGGTGTGTCGAAAAGGTCGGGAATCTCCTCTTCCCCCTTATTCTGCATATAGAGCGATTCCGGCTGTTTCTCGTAGGTTTGGCGGAACACTTTGGTCAGCCGGTCTTCCTTCCGTTTCATGAAGTGGTCGCCGAGCCGTTCCCCCGGATTGAAAGGGATGAAAGAATGGTTGTCGGGAAAGAACACGCACCATTCATGCCCCAATCCGCGGTTGCCCCACTGTGGTGTGAAGTCGATGGTGGCAGGCAGGCCATGCGCCCTCAGTACGGCCACGCACAGGTGTGCATATTCCTTGCAGGAAGCCGACTTGACATGTTCGAGTGCCGTGAGGGGAAGGTCGGGAAGGAATTGCGGAGGATAGTAAATGACGGAACGCATGCCTCCCAGAATGTCGTTGGCCATGCCATAGGCATAGGTGGAGTTGTCTTGGTTGGGGGCGTATGCTTCGCGCACCCATGAAGGCACGGTGAATGTCTTCCTCCAAAGACTTGTCTTTTCATTCCCGATACGGTAAGGCAGCACATAGCGGCAGAACATTTCGAAACTGTATTGTTTGTTCCAGTTCTGTTGCCATACGGTGAATGCACTGTCGATATGTTCGGTCAGGAAGTCTGCCGTGACGGATTGGGCATCGTACAGGCGTTCGTCTTGGCTTAATTCCAAATCCAGGCCTGTTCGTTGCAAGATAGTATCGTATTTCATGATCCAGAACACACGGTCTCCGTTGCAATGGCGGAACACACTGTCCATGTAATTGTCGTACACGTCGACGGCTTCACCGGTGTGGGCGAAATGCCCGTCCATGTTTTCCAGAAGGAAGCGTGCGGCTTTCTCTTTGAGCGGCTCATTTTTGTAATGTTCCAATACGGTTTCCAGTTCCCGGCGGTTTTCACCGGCTTTTTCCAGCGTCTGCCTGATGCTCGTTTTCTGGCAGGAGGAGACGGCTAAGGTTGCAGCAAGGCAGCAAAGAAGAAGGTTTTTCATTGCAGTTGATTTTAATGTTATGGAATAGTGGACATGTTGAACATGTAGACGAAAGAGAAAACGGCCAGAATTAAAAGCCCGGCTTTTATCCATTTGTTTTGCAAAAGCCATATAAGTCCGAACCATCCGTATGACAGGATGAGCGGGCTGTACAATCTGAATGGCATGCTTCCTATGACTCCATAATGAAACAGGCAAGACGAAATGAGAATTCCTACGATGAGGCATAAGCTGATGCAGAACCATGCCACGCCGGATTTGCTATTCCATTCCGGGACGTTAACCTGTCTCGTGGCGTTCATCCCATAAAGGTACAGCCAAAGTATTACCGCGCCAAAAAGGTTTTCCGATGCTTCCCATATTTTAGCAGATAATGGGTTGTCCGAAAGGAAAAGGGTTGGAATGGACATTAGAATGAACAGGATGGCCAAAGCGTAAGCCAGACGTTTCAGGTTAAACTTATGACGTTGGTTTATATAACAAATACATCCGTGTATGAGCAGGATGATAGGGAAGAAGAAGAGCAAAAATGCGGGGAACAATACTTCTACCCTTACTGCGGCATCGTCCGGGATGAAATGAGGGCGGGCTATGTGCTGGCCTATTCTGTTCGCTCCAATGAACAGTAATGGCAATAGGGCGCGTAGGATAAGTTTGATTTGAGTATTCATGTGTTTAAAAGATTAAAGGAGTATTCCATTTGTTATTTAGATATTCTATTCGTATCATTGAGTGAAAAACACATTATATATGAATAATATCAAAAATAGTACACCTGTAACGCGTTCGGAACGTTCAATATACTTTATGCTATTAGGAGTTTCTTCCTTTTTGTAATTCTTCTTGCCGTACCCCCATTCATAAAATTGGGATAACGCAGAGATAAGTATGATATAGGATACTAATGTGGTAGTGAAATCCGAGTGTAGGTTGGTTCCCTCTAAAGAATATGCGGTAAGGATGATTATCCCCATAAAGTAGTATATAATACGGTTGAAATCTTTTTTCATATGGTCTTTATTTAATCGTTATAGTTTTATAAAGGTAATCTTTGTTCCTTTTGCTCATTGTACAAACGTCAGACTTCCATACGATAGGTCTTCCTTTCCCAGTGATGCCTTCCGCTTCTACGGAAATGACGGTCTGTTTGCTGTTGTTGAAGAGCCGTACGGTAGCTTCTCCTTTCTCATCGAACTTGACTTCCGGAATCCAGAGTAGTGTACGTCGGTAGTCCTTGGTTTCGGGCAGAGGTTTCCGGCTGTAATCGGGGCTGTAGAAATCCTCGCAGACGGCATAGCCTCGCAGGACGTAATGCCGGTCCCGATAAGTCCTTTGGTATCCGTCGTTGGGGAAGAGGCGGTAGTCTATGATGACTTCGGGCTGGTTGTCTTGTGCATACTTCCAACTGCCTTGTTCGCGAGGGGCATAATCGGTGTAGATATAGATTTTGTCAAGGTAACGGAGCAGGCGGTATTTCTTGAGCTTTTGTTTGGAAATACTGAAATTGGATCCTATTGGGGTTGGACTTTTTTCGTCATGCTCCGGTTCTTCATATTTATCAGAAAGGAGAATTCCCGATTTATTGGAACTGACAATGGCGTAGTCTTCTTGGCTGTTGAAGTCTTGGTCATTCCTGGTATTTTCATTTGGATTCATTTTTAATGGGATTCCGTCAAACCATTCTTTGATAGAGTACCGTCTGTCTTGTCCCATGTCATTCGCAAAACTAAAAGCGATTTGTTGTGAGAAAGTTCTCCAATCATGTTTTCCTCCGTTCAATCCATGGTCGGTTATGAGGTTGAAAGCTTTATA
Organism: Paraprevotella clara YIT 11840; assembly: GCF_000233955.1. Taxonomy (GTDB): domain Bacteria; phylum Bacteroidota; class Bacteroidia; order Bacteroidales; family Bacteroidaceae; genus Paraprevotella; species Paraprevotella clara. The sequence goes on along the minus strand of NZ_JH376609.1, from coordinate 700 downwards.
AGCATCTATGATGATGGTGGGTTTGCTGTTGTTGAATCGTCGTAATCCATTTCGTTTGTTGCGAATGGTTACAGTGGGAAGTTTACGCCCGTTGAATACGCCAGAAACGGTGTATAGACTGTCAGGATAGTTCGTTTCATATTCTTTGTCTTGGTAAAATGTGTACGGTTTAGGGAAATTGGGATAGAAATGGTTGAGCTTTACGTAAAAATCGGGATATTCTGTTTCATCCATGAATCCCTTTCTCTGTTTTTTTATGGCATCCCTTACTGGGTCTTTGGCATCAGAAGCCATGAGGTTTAATACGCAATCTTCATAAAATTTTGGGGTAACCATGTAGAATGTACTTTGTTGGGTTTTCTGCATTAGTTCAAGCGTGCTTTCTCCTTGGAGGAAAGAAGCTATGACATGTACTTCCTTCTTCATTTTTGAGATGGATGGAGCGTACAAGTCCTGTAGTGTTTTACCTTTGAATTTAGAGGCGCATATTTCTGTGGTATAGAAATCAATGGGTTTAACTTCTTCTTTTTGGTTGTCATGTGCATCTTTTCTCATTAATGAGGTTATCCATGCTTTTTCTCCGAAATCATTGTCTTTATATAATGAATAGGTATGATTCACCTGTCCTTCTATAGTCTGTGACTTTTCGGGCAGAAACCGTAATGAAAAGGCTTCAATTCCCGCCATCTCTTTCCATTCG
>NZ_JH376608.1:1467-37242 GCF_000233955.1 Paraprevotella clara YIT 11840 | reverse complement strand
GTGCACGTATACCTTTTCTTGCGGCAGCATCGTTCCGAAGAGTGACATTCTACGTTGTAAAGAATCTGTATTGAATGTAGTTGCGCCAAAGCAAAGATAATTCCAAAAGATAAAAATGGAAATAAAGATAATTTGTTTCATATACAGCTAATTGGTTTGATGAGGTTGCCTGATTCTGAGGCAACCTCATGTGTATTGTTACCGATATGGCCTAAATCCAGAATGCACCCAGTCTGAGTATGCAAAGTTAAAATGAGAACGACTGTAGTTTATTTGGCATTCAAATGTTATGTATAACTCTGTCCCACGTATAGAACAAAAATTTCTATTGTTGCTTGTAAAATATCCAAGACGTTGCATTTCAGGAGAAAATTCTATTGTTCCCGTTGCACTAACGACTGGACATTGGTAACTTCCATTATAAACACTTTGTTGCCAGGATATGTTCCATATTAAAGTTCCATATGTGATTTCGCGTTCTGTCTTCATGCTTTCGGATATGGAAGATAATCGTTTGAATGGGATTTTTTTTGTTTTGAAGACCATTGAGTGGGAGGTTGAGTCTATTACTTCCAACTGAGCCGTTAATGAAGCTTTTATCAGCCCGAAGTTTTTAAAAGTTTCTTCCATTTCTTCCAATGTCGGAAGTGGGATTCCCGACTCTGTTTCAAATACAACTTCCGGCACTCCATACTTTTCTGCCATAGCACGTAGCGTGACGATTTCTTCTGCTGAATAACGGTAGGTGCCTTGTCCGTTTTCCATTTCGTCTTGGGTACAACTCCAAATGATAAGTCCACCCAGTGCCACGGCAATCATGGCAATGAAAACTTTTACTTTTTTCATGATGGTAATTTTTAGGAAATTGAAATTAGCGTTGTTACTTTTCCTCTTTTGAAGCCGGTAACATCTCATTGCCGTATCCTCCTTGTTTCCGTTTAATCCATTGGACTTTGTTTGATATGTTCGACATAATTTTGATTCTTACATGGCAAAGTTAGGCACGTTGTCGAGTAAAATCCAAATATTTTAGTTTGCATTTTAGGGTATTGGAAATTTTATATATATCTGAATATTTGTTATTTATAAAATTCTCATCCAAAAAATAATTTGCATCGTGTATTGAAACTTAGGTTTTAGCCTCCATTTTGGCTTCAAGGCGTTTCCGTCGACACGATATGGTACTATTAGTCAGGCTGCACATTGCAGCGATGTCTGACGTACGGATACCTAAGCGGAAGAGGCAGCAATGAACCACATCATGCATAGTTAAATTGGGTGTAATTTTTTTGAGTCCGCTTGCAAAGTTATTGAAACAATAATCTATTTCTTTCAAGAATAAAATTTTCTTTTCCTCCGTAGCGATTAAGTTTGTGTATTCTTTGGGAGTAGGTTTGTTCGGATTGTCGGCTGTGGGTAGGTTGCGTCCGATTTCCATGTGGTATAAAAGACGATTCCTAAGTTGCTGTTCGGTAGTTTCCCATTCTTTTTCTTTTTGTTGTATTTGGTCTTTAAGAGTGTTTAAATCTTCTAATTGTCGAGTCACTTTTTTCGTATCTTCTTTTCTGTCTCCTAATAACCTCTGCATTTCGTTCAGTTTTTGTGCACGTCGTTCCAGTTCAACCATTCTTTTTTCTTTTTCTTTTAGCTGTGAGAGTAGCTTTTCAGAGTTTTCTTGTTTCGTTTCCAAAAAGTGGATGGTTTGTTCCTTTTGATTCAAGATGAGCCGGATACGGTCAAGTTCATGCTTGCGACGATGGTCTGCCATGGCGTAGAGACTGCCTCCAAGTAACAAGGTAAAGATGGTCAGGGATATGAATAACGTATTTTTTTGTTCAGCGGCAATGGCATCCCTTTCTGCAATTAGTTGTTTCTTCTCACTTTCCGAGGCATCGGTAAAACTTTGAAACCGACGGTTCCAGTATTCGTTTTCATTTTCAATATACTGGGATAGATGGCTGCGCTTGCCGGAACCCTGCATTTCATATAATGAAAGCAGTTTAAGGGCAGTAGTCCGTAGTTCCAATGACGGACTTGCTGCCAGTTTTTCCATTTGTCCGAATACCGTATCCGAAACGGCTTGTCCGTTATTCAAAGCACAAGCGAACCCTGCCAATATCCTTTCGTTTTCCTGTCCGTCCGTCATCGTCTCGGGAAATTGCTTTTTTGCAGCCGTTTTCCAGGCACGCATGGCGTAAGAATAAGCCTTGTCATAGTGTTGTCGTTCCAAGGCGATAAGGGTCAATTTGCGGCTTGCAATGTATTCAGCCGTGTCAAGCCGGTATTTAGGGGCATTTTGCAAGACAGTTTCAAAATCAGTCTGGGCACGGTCCAAGAAGTTCTTTTGTCTCCAAACTTCTCCTTGTCCACACATGGCTTTCCACCAATAAGTCAGGCTGTCTTCGGGGTGGTATTGGCAGTTCAAGGCGGTCAACTGATAATAAAAGACTGCATCGTTCAGGTTACCTTCCTGATGGAGTTTGACAGCTTCTTCATAAGCTCTTTGCAGGTAAGAGGTAGACTCCTTGCGGCAGTTGGTGAAGAGCAAGGATAAAATGATGATGGCGGATGTTTTGAAATAAATCTTCATGGTTGTAATTCATTTGATAAGAAGCGGATTGCCCGGGTTGTCGGGTCTGCTTCTCCTTTATATATTAATGTGTCATTCTTGAGTATACAAATATAGTCTCCGTATGCGTTAGCTTTAAGCGGAGATTTCTTCAGTTTTTCCCTGCTAATGAAGTATAAGGGTACGGTCACATGCATGGTCTTATGTTCCCGTGAGAGAACCTCGGCTTCGGTCGGCGTGTCGGTCACTCCCAAGATGAAAAACCTGACGGGATGGTTATGGAATTGTAAGGCAATACCTTCAAACATTTTGGTTGTCCAAGGGTTAAGGCTATGAGCAATCATGCATACCTGATATCCCTGGGGAATATTCGTTTCGGATCCTTTTTCTTTGTCCGTCTCTGGCAGGATGAGGACTGCCTTCTCTTTTGTTTCTCCAGTAAATGTACCATATTGTAATTTGTTAAATACATAGGGATCTATATAGAACCCACCTACAAATATGTATATGCAGAGGCCGTTAAATAGTATCACCCATTTCAATATATAAGTTTTAATGTGGCAAAACAATGTTGTGAACAACAACCCAATCGAATATACAATGTCTGTAGAGAAACTTCCTGCTATTGAATTTATAAAGTCATTCCAGTACATTCCTAAGTATAACATCAGAGCGACCTGTATAAACAACATACCGAGATATATGGTTCCAAGTATTTGCCATGCAGAAACTATGGTCAGAGAATAGGAATGCCATATAATAAAGAATGCACAGTAGAGGCCAGTGGTGATTACCACATAATAAGTATGTTCCAAATAAAGGAGAGGGGAAAAAACGGTAGTAAATATACCGTTAATAGTTATTGGCATTTGAAACACAAATGCCAGATTCCGTATTTTCTTGTTTCCAAATGATGCAAAAATCCCAATTAGAAACAGCGGTAGATATATCCACCAATCTCTCCAAAGAGTAATACCATGGCCTAGGCCCCCACTTAATATCAGTGGGGGACATATCAGGCAAAATATGTAGGCCGATATATAAACGGCCTTTTGTTTAATGTTTTTTTCCATCGCACGGTTTTGCACTTGCGGGGCCGCATCCACGTTCCGTTCCTGTACACGCCTCCCCTCTACAGTTCTTATATTCTGTTTCTTTATTACAATTACAGTTCTCATCAGGGGCACTTTCTTTTCTACTCATAACCCTTTTCTTATGTACAATCTGAAAATGACCCTCTTTATCTGTCATTCGGTTTCCTGTATATAAAATACCATAGAGCAGCTCTTCAGTCCATTCATAATCAATCATAGCATCAACAGTCCAAGTTGCAATAAACTTATCGAAGTTTTCCTCTCGGATAGAATCTGCAAAAAAATCCGGTTCATAAATGTCCGGATGTTCTTCCAAATATCGGTACATTTTCATGAGATGTTGTCTTTCCGGTTCGCTCCATTCGAAAGAAGTCATGACTTCTTTCAGTTTGTCTTTCCAGAAGAGTAACTTTTGTTCGGGAGTGAGGGCGTTGAAAGCTGGACGTTTGTACTCTTCATCCAAATTCAGCCAAGCGTCACGGTCCATAGAACGAATGGATTGCAAGTTTTCGTGCGCCCATTCGTTCAAATGTTTGTTGCAACTGTACACCTCTTCGTTCTCTTTTTGGCAACTGCAAATCAGCAATGCTGACATAATCGTTATGAAAAATGCTTTTTTCATGAGTGTTTTTTTTAATAGTTAATTAATCTGTTTGAATCGTTTCATTTTTGCGATGATTTGTCGCACTTCCGGGGAGTCCACTTTGATGGGTTTCCGAAGGATGGCTTCTGCCGTGCGGTGCATAGATGCCGTGTCTCCTTGGGCTTCATATATGGTGTAAAGCTCATAAAGGGGAGTGAAACGGTTGGGGCACATGTATGAGGCCTGCTGCAAATGGCGTTCAGCTTCTTTATAGCGTTTTAACTGTTTGCAGTTGTCTGCCAGAAGAAGCCGGGTGTAGTAATCGGACATCCGTACCGAGCTTACCTTACATATACGCAGGCTCTCCTCATACTGGCCGGCTACGTTCAGTTCGGCGGCATAATTATATAAAAACAGCGGTTCGTTTCCCAATTTATCGTAAAGTCCCTTGTAGACGGGCAACATCTTTTTTGTCATGCCGCAGAGGGAGCGGTTAGCGGTATCACACCATAGAATTTCTGCCCGCATACGTTTGAATGCGAAAACAGAGAGCGTTGTGAGAAGGAGGGCTGCCACGAAAGGAAGACATCCCGTTGTCTGTCGTAATGCCGGGTGTCCGTTAAGTACCAAAACAAAGGCGGAACCCATACACAGTATCCACGTGTGCGGATAGCGGAATGGGTAAGAGAACAGGGAAAAGACGGCAATGGCTGTCAGGCAGAGCAGAGTCGGTCGCGAACTTCCCCCAGGATGTTTCCGCCACATACGGAAAAGCACGACGGCACAGAGAAGCATGGCCGTACCGCCGATAAATCCGAATTCGGTCAAAACCCCGAGATACTCGTTGAAAGGAGATTTCACATCGTCTGCCAACTGTGCATAACGGCTGTTGGGGTGAGTACGGAAAAACTGTGCCTGTTCGTCCATATAGTTTGCTTGAAAACCGCCGTAACCGTATCCGTATAGCGGGCGCTCTTTTATCATATTCCAAGTACACTGCCAGATAAGCAACCTTCCGTCCGCCGAATCTTTTTTATAATGATAAAGGAACACAGAAGAGGCGGTGAACAGCATCACAAGTCCGAAAGTCAGGGCTTTGCCGATTTTAGGCCATTTCATCGGGAAATATAAAAGGAAAATACATCCCATGGAAAGGATTCCTGCCCGTGATTCGGAAGCGATGATGGCACATGCAATGAAGAGGGTACTTGCGAGGGCGGTGTAACGAAAGGGGGTGCAGGGAGATTGGGTATAGTGGAGGCTGAAGGGTAGTGAAAAAGCCAGTGCGGAAGCTATGCCGGCCGGGTTGTCGAAATTGCCGCATACCGGAAACATGGGCTGTGGCGTCCAAAGTCCGCTCCATTGCAATAGGCCATGGAAAGCCAATGCTGTGGCACAAAGCGAAATGGAGAGGAAAATATCGGTGAAATGGGGCTTTTTAGTAGTCGGTATACTTCTGAAGTGGCTCATTCCGTACATCCAACATAAAAATGTCCCTCCAAAAAGGGCAAAATACCATTTAGGAGCTGTTTCCGCATCTATAAATTGGCCGGAGACACTCCAAAAAGTGCTTCCCAGCCAAATGGAAAAGTATAAAACAGTTAGCTTGCTCTTCATGGCTTTAATGTTTGAAGCAAATTTAGTAAATAAAGCCAAATGCACCTAATATTTGAGTTTGCATTTTTATCTGGCTGAAGATTCGCAATTCGTTGTTTATTAGATGATTGAAAATGTATAACACAATAAAAAGTTTGCACTGGCATTTTATGAAAACCATAAAGTTGTTAAGTTAGACGAATTATTTCCGTAAACATTTGGATTTACCTGCTTCTTTTCTGACCTTTGGAAAAGAATAAACGATAAAAAGATAGAACTTATGGAGCAGTTGTCGGATGTAGGCTTGATTGGGCTGGGCGTTATGGGAGAAAACCTTGCGCTGAATATGGAAAGAAACGGGCGTAGGGTCTCGGTGTGGAACCGGACTGTGCCTGGCGTGGAAGAAGGTGTTGCGGAGCGTTTTGTAGAAGGACGTGCCGCCGGAAAGCAAATTTTGGGTTTTTCGGACTTGTCAGAGTTTGTGGCATCTTTGAACCGACCGAGAATTATTATGATGATGGTGCGGGCGGGTGATGCAGTAGATGAACTTATCGACCAAGTGAGTCCTTTTCTGGCAGAGGGGGATGTTCTGATAGACGGAGGTAATTCGGATTATATGGATACTGGGCGACGGGTAGCTGCTTGCCGCGCTCGTGGATTGCTGTTTGTTGGAGCTGGAGTTTCCGGCGGGGCAGAGGGTGCCCTTCGGGGGGCTTCCATCATGCCGGGCGGAGCGAAAGAGGCTTGGCCGTTGATTCGCCCTCTTTTACAGGATATGGCTGCAAAGGCAGCCGACGGAACCCCTTGTTGTGACTGGATGGGGCCGGACGGAGCCGGACATTTTGTTAAAATGGTACATAACGGCATAGAGTACGGCGACATGCAACTGATTGCCGAAACCTATTTCCTGTTGAAACGGGCCGGTGGAATGGACAATGAACGGATGAGTCGTTTGTTCGGTCGCTGGAACGAAGGCCGTTTAAAAAGTTATTTAGTGGAAATAACGTCCGACATATTGGCTTATAAAGAAGCTGACGGTGGGTATTTGGTGGATCGTATTCTGGATGTGGCAGGGCAGAAAGGTACGGGACAATGGTCGGTGAAGAACGCGCTCGAACTGGGAGAATCGTTCGGATTGATAGCGGAAGCTGTTTTCCAACGTAATATCTCTACACAGAAGGAACTGCGTGTGGAGGCGGCACGTGTATATGCTTCCCGATTGGAGAAAGAACCGTATGCTTCATTCTCGGCTGATGAAGTAGAACAGACTTTGTTTGCCTCCAAGTTAGTGGCTTATGCTCAAGGGTTTGATTTGCTGTCGAGAGCTTCCGAACAGTTTGGGTGGAATCTGGATTTGGCCATGATAGCCCGAATGTGGCGGGGAGGCTGTATTATTCGGTCTGCTTTTTTGGACGAACTTGCCCGGGCTTACGAGGCAGGGGGAGGACGAGGGAATCTGATGTTGTTCCCAGCCTTCTCCACGCAAGTCAGGGAGGCTTTGCCTGCATGGCGTAGAGTGGTGGCTACGGCTGTATGTGAAGGGGTGGCTGTACCGGCATTTGCCTCTGCGCTCAATTATTTCCATTCTTTGACTACGGACTTTTTGCCTGCCAATTTGATTCAGGCACAACGTGATTATTTCGGTGCGCATACTTTTGAGCGGACGGATGGTGAAAGGGGAAAGTTTTATCATGAAGAATGGGTTTCATTACAATAAAATAAGGAGGGAATATGAACAAACCGGATGCTTTGACTCTTGTGATATTCGGTGCGTCGGGCGACCTGACAAGGCGTAAACTGATGCCGGCACTTTACCTATTATATAAAGCGGGACGGTTGCCCCGCCGTTTTGCTGTGTTGGGGATGGCGCGTACGTCTTATGATGACGACCGTTTCCGTACATCTATACGTGAGGGGTTGCTTTCTTTCGTACGGCCGGACGAGGTGGACGAAAAAGCAATCCAAGCATTTTTGTCCTGCTTGCATTATCTTTCAGCCGATCCTTCGGAGCCGGAAGCTTATGCGGAGTTGAAGACACGCTTGGAGGAGATAGACCGGACAATAGATAATCCTCATAATTATTTGTATTACTTGGCTACTCCACCGTTGCTTTACGGCGTGATTCCCCGCCATTTGAAGGCAGAGGGATTGAATCGGGAAGGCGATGGTTTCAGGCGTATCGTCGTGGAGAAACCTTTCGGTTATGACTTGTCGTCGGCGTTGGAACTGAACCGTATTTATTTGGATGCCTTTCGGGAGGAACAGATCTATCGTATCGATCATTTTTTGGGGAAAGAGACGGTACAGAATATACTGGCTCTCCGTTTTGCCAACAGTGTCTTCGAGCCTTTATGGAATCGAAATTATATAGATTACGTAGAGATTACGGCCGTGGAGAATATGGGAATCGGGACGCGGGGAGGTTTCTATGACGGAGTAGGGACCTTACGCGACATGGTGCAGAACCATTTGGCACAGTTGTTGGCTGTGACAGCCATGGAGCCGCCTGCTGCTTTTGATGCTTCGGGATTCCGGAATGAGGTGGTGAAAGTCTACCAGTCCTTGACACCATTGACTGGAGAAGACATCCGTCATTCGGTGGTGCGTGGGCAATATATGGCTTCAGAGGGGCGTAAAGGATATAGAGAGGAAGAGCAAGTGCCTGCCTTGTCTCGAACGGAAACTTATTTGGCTATGCGGTTGGAACTGAACAACTGGCGTTGGGGCGGCGTACCTTTTTATATCCGCACGGGTAAACAGATGCCTACAAAAGTGAGTGAGATTGTGATACACTTCAAATCGGCACCTTATTCCTTGTTCCGTTGCGAAGGAGGTACTTGTCCGCTACCCAATCGTTTGGTGATACGTATACAACCCAATGAAGGGATTGTATTGCGTCTCGGCATGAAAAAACCGGGTGAAGGCTTCGAGGTACTCCCGATGGATATGGACTTCAGTTATGCCGAATTAGGTCGCCTGCCTACGGAGGATGCTTATGCACGCTTAATAGAGGATTGTATTGCGGGCGACCCTACGTTGTTTATCCGTAGCGATGCCGTAGAAAGCGGATGGCGTTTTTTCGATCCGATACTGAAATATTGGCAGGATGTGCCGGAATGCCCGCTTTACGGTTATCCGGCAGGCTCGTGGGGGCCGTTGGAGGCAGATAGCCTGGTGGCTCGTCAAGGAGCGTCGTGGACCAATCCGTGTAAGAATTTGACGAATACTCATTTATATTGTGAGCTATGAACATACATGTAGCGGATAATGCCCGTGAAGCGGCAAGAATGTTGCTTCGGAATATGCTGGCCGTCATTAGGCAACCTTCTGGGGCAGGAGGTGAAGGAGGTACGGTCAATGTCGCTTTCTCAGGAGGCAGTACACCGGCTATCTTGTTTGATGTGTGGGTAGAGGAGTTCGCTGAATTGACGCCTTGGAATCGTTTTCGAGTGTATTGGGTGGATGAACGTTGTGTTTCTTCTGAGAATAAAGACAGCAATTACCGGTTGGCTAAGATACATTTGTTGGATAAGGTTCCATTAACCTCGGAACAGGTTTTCCGGATACGCGGAGAGCAAGAGGATGCGGAAAGAGAAGTATTGCGCTATTCTTCGATGGTGTTGTCGCAGTTACCATTGGACGGGCGCATACCCGTGTTTGATTTTGTGTTGTTAGGTATTGGAGCAGATGGGCATACCTCTTCCGTCTTTCCTGGGCAGGAGAAACTGCTTCATACTTTGGCTCCTTATGCGCTTAGTACTCATCCTGTTACCGGGCAACGTCGCATTGCTATGACCGGTGAAGTCATGGTCCGTGCCCGTCATACATGGTTTTACGTCACAGGGCAGGATAAAGCCGGCGTTATACAGTCTTTATCCTGCCCTGACGTGCGCAACCGTTATCCGGCTGCTTATGTGTGGCAATCCGCGCTTCATGCGGAATTGTTTACCGATATTCAGGTCATTTCACCCGTTTGATTCCTTCGTGTGTAGGAATGACCGGTTTGATGGTACCGTCTTCATTGAATTCCATTTTGTCGATACATACTTCGCGGTGTACGCCCGGCTGGTGTTTGATGTAATTCTTATTGATGCGGTGATACACAATGTACCATTCGTCTTTACCGGGAATCTGTAGGACGGCGTTATGTGCCGGGCCATAGATTTCCTGTTCGGGACGTTGGATGAGGATAACCGGATTTTGGGCTACCTCGATTGGTCCGAGCGGAGACTTGGCCGTACCGTAGGCTACGTGGTAGTTGGGGGAACCCGTATCGTCCACGCTCCACAAGAAATAGTAAGTGCCTTTGCGGTAGAACACGTAAGGAGCCTCGCGGAAGGCATAATCTTGCAGCGTACCGCCTTGTGGGGTCATGAGTGTTTCCGTTTCCGGTTTGATGCTCATCATGTCTTCGTTCAGTTCTGCGCCGGCCATGTAGCCGTTGCCCCAATAAAGATAGCTTTTTCCGCTTACGGGATCTTCAAACACATCCACGTCTATCTGCTGCCCGTGTTTCTGACCTTCCGGCCGACGGTCTACGATAGGATGTCCGGCATCGGTGAACGGTCCGCAAGGGTGGTCTGCGGTAGCTACTCCGATGGCTTTCCCGTTGGGTGTGTTGCCGCTGAAATAGAAGAAATATTTGTATTTTCCGTCTATTTTCTTTTCGATGATACACGGTGCCCAGGCGTTACCGTCGGACCACTTCACTTGGTCGGTACCCAAGTCGAGCATGATACCTTCGTGGCGCCAGTCGGTCAAATCTTTGGAACTGAAAACCGTGAAATAGTATCCGCCCCATCCCGGAGTTCCGTCGGTAGTGGAATAGATGTAATACTTTTTAGTCTGTTTCGCGTACAGGATTTCAGGATCGGCATGAAATTCCGGGAGTACGGGATTGCCTGTCTTGGCTCTTTGAGCCGAAAGATGTGCCGGAATGCCCAGCAAACCGGCAATGGCGAGAATGGTTAATGTTTTTTTCATCATGTTTATATTAAAAATTAAATGTGTCAGCAACCCATGGTTTCACGGTAGAAGTCCAACATGTTGAAGATTTCGTCCTTTCCGGCTGTACGGTTGATACGGATATCTCCTATGCCGCCCAATAGTGTGAAGTTGACCTCTCCCGATGTGTTTTTTTTGTCGTGGGTCATGAATTGGTATAGCGTTTCGTATGCCTTGCAGTCGAAAGGGAACACGCCGTAGTACCTTTTGATAAAGTCCGTAGTCTGGCGTAGCTTGTCTTTAGGGAAATCCTCTCTCAGGCAACTCAGGTAAAGTTCGCATACCAATCCCCAGGCTACTGCGTAACCGTGCAGTACGGTACGCTCTTCTGCCAAGGCCAGGCTTTCGAGTGCATGTCCGGCTGTATGTCCTAAGTTCAGCGCCTTGCGGATACCCTGTTCATACGGATCCTGTGCGACGATGTTTTCCTTGATGGCTACGCTTTGGGCTACCATCTCTTGCAGTCGGAGATAGTCGATGTCGTCCAAGTCGAATGAAACCAATTCTGCCCAATGCTTTTCTGTGCTGATAAGGCCGTGTTTCAGCATTTCCGCATATCCGGAACAGATGTTCTTATAGTCCAGTGTTCTCAGAAACTCTGTATCCAACAATACGCTTGCGGCCGGTGTGAAAGCTCCTATTTCATTTTTCAAACCGTTGAAGTTGATGCCTGTTTTTCCGCCGACAGCGGCATCCACCATGGCCAGCAAAGTGGTAGGGATATTGATGTACGGAATGCCTCTTTTAAAGGTGGAGGCAGCAAATCCTCCAAGATCGGTTACCATTCCACCGCCTAAATTGACCAACAGGGAATGGCGTGTGCCGCCTTTTTGGCTTAATTCTGTCCACACTGAAATAAGGGTCTCTATGCTTTTATGTTCGTCTGTGGCACCGATGACGATATGTTCCGACTGTTGCATGGACGGGAAACCGGAGATAACCGGCCAACACTTTTTGTATGTGGTTTCATCCGTCAGGACAAATAACTTGTCATGAGGTTGTTGGATTATAGCTTGTTCCAAACTCTCCCTCAGATTTTGTGAAATAATGATTTTCTGCTTTTGCATAGCGCTTGTTCATGATAATTCGATTGCAAAGATAGGTTTTTTGGAAGATAATGTTCCATTTTGCCTTTTATTTCTTGTGGATTATTTAATTTTGCAGGTGGTTAGGTAATAAATACATTTTTTTTTGTTAAAAAGCCGTCCGGGAATTAAACCGAAGGGAGGGTTGTCCGTCCAATTTCCGTATGGCGTTTAAAAATTAATGAAGATATAAAATGAAAAAGAGAAACGTGCTGGCTTTTATGCTGTGTGTGTGGAGCGTGTGCTCGTGGGCGCAGAAGGTGACGGTCAGCGGAACGGTGATTGAAGAAGATACCAACGAACCTGCGTTTTCGGCCTCGGCCGTATTGTTGAAAACGACGGACAGCACGTTGGTCACAGGTGCCAGTTCCAATTTGGAAGGGAAGTTTTCCATTCCGGGCGTGAAACCGGGAAAGTATATATTCCGGGTGACGTCGGTCGGTTTTAAGCCTTATTATAAGGATGTGGTGTTGGTGGCTTCGAAGCCTTCGATGGCTATAGGGACGATCAAGTTGCAGACCAATGCGGCTTTGTTGGATGCAGTCGAGGTGACAGCCCGGCAGGCTCAGGTGGAAATGAAAGCTGACACTTTCGTCTATAATGCAGGTGCCTATCGTGTGCCCGAAGGTTCCGCCTTGGAAGAATTGGTAAAGAAATTGCCGGGAGCGGAAGTTTCAGAGGACGGAACCATCACCATCAACGGAAAGGAAGTGAAGAAAATCATGATAGACGGCAAGGAATTCTTCGATAACGACACCAAGGTGGCGATGAAGAACTTGCCCACCAACATGGTAGAAAAAATCAAGGCATACGACCGCAAGAGCGACTACACGCGCATGACGGGTATCGACGACGGGGAAGAAGAAACGGTGATCGACCTCTCGGTGAAACCTGAAATGAAGAAAAGCTGGTTGGCGGATGTAGATCTCGGATACGGTACGGAAGACCGCTATACGGGTCGTTTCATGGTGAACCGCTTTACCGACAGGTTGCGGTTGACGTTGCTTGGAGGTGCCAACAATGTGAACGACCGTGGGTTCTCCGGCGGGTTCCATGGAGGTTGGGGCGGCAACGGCGGTCTCGTGGCCAACAAGGATGCCGGTATGGACTTTGTCTGGGAGAACGGTAAAAAGGAAAACGAGGCCGGACGGTTGAAAGTGGGCGGAAACGTGCGCTACCGCCATAGCAGTACCGACCAGTTGAGCACGACCAATTCGGAATCTTTCCTTACGTCGGGGGCGAACAGTTCGTTTTCCAACAGGATGAACCGTTCCAAGTCGGGCAATACGAACGTGAATTCAAATTTCAGGCTCGAATGGTCACCGGACACGATGACGCGCATCATGTTCCGTCCGAACTTTTCTTTCTCGCAGAATTACAGCGACGGGCAGAGCAGCAGTGTGACGTTCAACGACAACCCTTATACACGGGGCATGACCGACCCGCTTTCGCAATATCGCGATTATGTGTCGGACAGCATCGTGGTGAACGACAACCGGCGTTGGAGCCATAGCGACGGCCAAAGCTATTCCGTGGACGGGATGTTGATGGTGAACCGTCGGCTGAACAGCAAGGGGCGCAACCTTACCTTGCGGATGCGGGGCGGTTATTCCGATTCGGACAACAAGTCGTTCAACATCTCGGACGTGAACTATTTCCTTCAGCGCAAGCCGGGCGGAGGGTACGACCGTTCCTATATGCACCAATATAACGTCAATCCCTCGAAGAGTTACAACGGAAGTGCGGATTTGAGCTACAGTGAACCCTTGTTTGCCGGGGCGCATTTGCAGTTCAGCTACCGTTACCAGTACCGTTATTCCGATTCCGACCGCTCCATGTATTCTTTGGACAGTTTGGTATCCAAAGGAGTCATCACGCAGGAGGAATTGGAGACGTATCCTTTGGAATATATCCCGGGCGTGGATTGGTTGGATTTGGCGCGGAACTACCAGAATAGCCAATATGCCACTTACAAGGAGCACAATCAAGATGCTACGGTGATGTTCCGTTACCGGAAGGAAAAGGTGCGTTTCAGCGCGGGTATTTCCGTGCAGCCGCAGAAGACCTACATGGATTATACCAAAGGAAGCCTCGACACTACCGTGGTGCGCAACGTGCTGAACTGGGCACCGCGCATAGACTTCCGCTACAAGTTTTCCGAGACGGGGCAGTTGCGCTTGCGTTATAACGGGCGTTCTTCACAACCCTCAATGACGAACTTGCTCGACGTGACAGACGACTCCGACCCGCTGAACATCTCGAAAGGTAACCCTGGGCTGAAGCCTTCGTGGACCAACCGCATGGAACTGTTCTACAACAATTACATACCCGACTTGCAGCGTGGATGGATGGTGCATGCGAACATGAGCATGACCAACAACAGCATCAGTACGGCTGTGCTTTACGATGAGGCTTCGGGACGGCGTACCACCATGCCGATGAATATCAACGGCAATTGGAATGCCTGGACGGGGCTTATGTTCAACACCGCGATGGGGGAGAAGAAGTACTTCAACTTTTTCACATTTACAACTTTCCGTTATGCCAATGATGTAGGGTACATCAGTTCCGGTTCGCAAATCAACGACAACGTGACTTCCGACCAAATCGTGAACCTTAGCCAAAAGAGCACGACGAAGAGTTCCAATGTTGGCGAACGGGTGAATTTCAATTTCCGTAATGATTTGTTTGAAGTGGGCGTGAACGGTAACATCAACTACCAACATGCACGTAATGATTTGCAGGAGAATGCCAATCTTGACACTTACAGCTTTTCGTACGGGGGCAATGTGCAAGTCAACATGCCGTGGAACATGAGTTTGGCCACGAATATCGGGCAAAGCAGTCGCCGTGGTTACGACGACGCGTCCATGAATACCGATGAGTTGATTTGGAACGCGCAGCTTTCGCAAAGCTTCCTGAAAGGGAATGCCGCCACGGTATCGCTGCAATGGTACGACATCTTGCGTGAACGCAGCAATATCAGCCGCTCGCTTTCTGCCACACAGCGTACGGACACATGGACCAATGCCATCAACAGTTATGTGTTGGTGCATTTCATCTACAAGCTCAATCTGATGGGCGGACGCAACGCCATGGGCGGCGGACAGGACAGGCACGGCGGACCGGGCGGACCGAGAAGGGGACCCGGCGGCTTCGGTGGTCCGCGTTTTTGAGTCGGAAACGGAATGCTTATGAATAAGGCTAAGGTCTCATTTCGATGGGACTTTAGCTTTTCTTTTTGTGACGAGATTTCAAGCCAAGTCACTTTTTCTTCGTATGTTTAACCGAAATTCAATACTTTTTTGTATGTTTGTTATAAAGAAACCGGATTGAGACGTGTTCGATGTGGTAATTTATAGTGTACTTGGTGCTTTTTACTTGTTTATAGTTTTGAGCCAGATGCTGGTGGTGATTTTGGAAAATCGTCAGCCGGTGAAGACTGTGGCATGGCTGATGGTGTTGTTTTCCTTACCCGTCGTGGGGCTGGTCATTTATTTCTTTTTCGGCAGAAACCGTAAACGGGAACATTTTGTAAGCCGGGCGTGTGCCAGTCAGCTTGCACGTCGTTCGGCCGTGCGTTTCTATCAGGGAGGTTTTCCGGAACTTCCGGCAGAGCATAAGCCTTTGATCAAGCTGTTTCGTCGGCAAAGCGGCTCATTTCCTTATCCCGACAATAAAATACGTTTCTTCATTTCCGGAGAGGAGATGCTCGATAACCTCCTGCGCGACATTGCCTCGGCTCGGCATCATATCCATGTGGAGTTTTATATCATAGAAGACGACAAGGTGGGACGACTAGTACGCGAGGCTCTGGCAGTCAAAGCCCGTGAGGGGGTGAGCGTCCGGTTGGTGTACGACGACGTGGGATGTTGGAACGTGAAGAATCGCTTTTTCAAGCAGATGGAAGCGGAGGGTATACAGGTGGCGGCTTTCCTTCCGGTACGTTTTCCGAAGTTTACCAGTAAGGTGGATTTCCGGAATCATCGGAAGATTGTGGTCATCGACGGTATTATAGGCTATGTGGGCGGCATGAATCTGGCGGAGCGTTATTTTTATCAGGTGGATAAAAACCAGCCTGTATGGCGCGACACGCACGTGCGCATCATGGGGAATGCTGTAGGCGGTTTGCAGCGTGCTTTCCTTTCGGATTGGTATGTGGCGGCCGGGCAGACGATTACAGACCAAGTCTATTATCCTCGGGAAGAGGAGTGCCGTAAGATCATGGCCTGCGACCGCGAACCCTACGTGAGCCGGAATGCCTTGATACAGATTGTGACCTCCATACCTACGGCACCGTGGCCGGATATCATGCAGGGAATGATTCTGGCGCTCCTGCGTGCACGTCAGTATTGTTACTTGCAAAGCCCTTATTTCATGCCTACGGAGCGTATGTTGTTTGCATTGCAAACGGCTGCCCTGGCGGGAGTGGACGTGCGTTTGATGATACCGGAGCGCACGGATAAGCGATTTCTGACGTGGGCCTCGCGTTCGTTCCTTCACGACGTGATTCGCGCCGGAGTGAGGGTGTACCTTTATCAGAAGGGTTTCCTGCACTCCAAGACGTTGGTGTGCGATGATACGTTGATGTCCTGCGGGTCGACCAACATAGATTTCAGAAGCTTTGAGCGCAATTTCGAAGTAAATGCCTTTGTGTACGACAAAGAGGCGGCATTGCACATGAAAAAAGTGTTTCAGGAAGACCAGAGCCATTGTCGGATGTTGAATCTGGAGACGTGGGAGACGCGCTCCATTTGGTGCCGTGTGGCCGAATCCTCTATTCGTTTGCTGTCTCCTTTGCTTTGAAGAAAGAAAAGTTCACGCTTCCGTATGCGCGATGTTCTTTGAAAGAAGGATGGGCGCTGAAGTCATTGGTTTTGCCATGCTCCAGCACGAACAGGCCGTCGGGTTTCAGCAGGTTGTGCCGGAATACGAGGTCGGGAAGGTCTTCCAGATTCTTCAAGGCATACGGAGGATCTGCAAAGATAAAGTCGAACTGTTCATTGCACCGGTCTAAATAACGGAATACGTCGGTACGTAGCAGGTAGCAGTTGGGGGCTTTCAGCGTGTCGACAATCTGGCTGATGAAGCGGAAATGCTGGGCATCACGCTCCACGGAGACCACCTTTCCGCACCCTCTTGAAAGCAGTTCTATGGTAATGCTGCCGGTGCCGGCAAAGAGGTCCAAAGCCTCCGGCTCTTCGTCGAAATCCAGATAGCCGTTGAGTACGTTGAACAGGTTTTCTTTGGCAAAATCCGTTGTGGGACGTGCCTTGAAACTGCGGGGGACATCGAAATACCTGCCCTTGTATATACCGGTGATGACTCTCATAACGATGATTTATATTATATCACATGGACCCATAAAGCCAGCAGGTCGAACGGGAGCTGCTGATTCCGTGCCAGTGTGGAACGGCGGTAAATATCGGCCGCGTTCGTGTTTCTGACGTTCTGCAAGTATCGGGCAAGGAGTTGGGCTGTGTCATCCTTTATATTGCCGTTACCCAATAGTATGCATTCCTCCTGACGTACATCCATTTTCAGGTCTTTCCATACGGAAAGGATAAAATAGACCGCATTGTCCGCCACGTCGGCCGGAAAGGTATTGGCATAACATAATTGTTGTGCCCGATAGCCGAATACGAAAACTTCTTTTTCGTCGAAATAAGCGTATAATTGCCGTTTGTCCTGTTGGGCCAAAAGCCACAGCTTTTCCAATATCATGGTATGGCTGTGGTAAAACCGTATACCGGGGAAGTATTGGTTGAGTATGCGCTCCACTTCATGGTCTACTGTAAATATCTGGGCGATTTCCAGATGAGGCAGGATATTATAATAAGTTTTGCCTGTTTTTTCCTGAGCGTACGTCAGGCGATAGAGCGCATGGGCTTCCTCTTTCCGGAAACACTCTAAAGGCACTTGCATGGAAAGTCCTGTCACCAAGCCATAAACCACGGGGTTATTCCTTTTTCGGACTATGGCGGATTGCGCAATGGCCTTCTTCAAGGTTTCCGCGACGCTCTCTTCTTCATGATAAATATAGTCTTCTATAGCTACCGGTTCCGTTCTTGTCGGGTTGTAGCTATAAAAAGAAAATCCATCCGCGTGCAGGCGGATGGACAGATTATAAGTTTGACTTTGATTATTCCCAGTTTCCTGCATTGTTGTTCGGGGTCATGAGGTCACCAATTTTCAGTCCGGCATAACGGCCTTGTTTCTCAGCCGCGTCTGTCAGGTTGTAAATCTCGCGTTCGCTCAGGCCTTTCAGGTAAGCAGAATAAGGAGCACGGCATTCCATCACATTTTGAGTCACACCGGAGCGGCCTACGTGAATGGTTTTCTCCAATTCAAAAGTCTGCCCGTCACTATACGGGATGAATTTGAGTGAATCTGCGTTACCGTCTGTACCCACAATGGCTTCGGCCATGGGAGTCCATGTCGTGTCGCGACGGAAATTCTGCAAACCGTTGGCTGCGATGGCAGCGGCATCTCCGCTGTTCACAATGGCGGCAGCCTTGGATTCGGTCAGCCCGCTTTCCATTTGTTTGTCACTCAGTTCTCCTACCTTGGTCACGTGAGGAATTCGTGCCGTTTTAATGAAGTTGATCAGCACGTCGAGCGTGTCGCAGAACTCGCCTTGATGTTGCTGGCGGTACTGTTCTTCCGCATCTTTGATTTGAATCAAACGTGCCTTAACTGCTGCTTCCCGTATGTCCTTCTCCTTGTTGAACTGGATGGGTTGCATGATGCTCTCGTAGCAGAGATAAAGCAAAACCACTGCGCATAAGCCCAGGATGACATTAATTGCTTTTTTCATGATACATTTATAATTTTATTTGTTACATTCGCATCGCAAAAGTAAGATAAATAAATTTAATATTCGACTTTTCGACGAACTTTTTATCTCGGTTTTATGATAAATAAGGATTTAGAGCGGTTTATAGAGGGAAAATGCCCTTTTGAAGTTACAAACGGGCAACGGGAGATGATAGCCATGACGGCAGATTTCCTTTTGTCGGGGGACAAAGACGGGCTTTGTTTGTGGCGCGGATATGCCGGTACGGGCAAGACTTCCGTCCTAAGTGCATTGGTCAGGGCTTTGGACGATTTGAAGCAGAAAACCGTCCTGATGGCGCCTACGGGTCGGGCGTCCAAAGTCTTTGCCCTGCACGCGGGGCATCCGGCTTTTACCATTCATAAGCGCATATACCGTCAGAAGACTTTTTCCAATGAGACGGACAATTTCTTACAGAATGTCAACCTGCAAAAACATACCTTATTTATTGTGGACGAGGCTTCCATGATTTCGGGGAGTACCGGCGGAGTGGGGCATTTCGGTTCCGGTTGCTTGTTGGACGACTTGATACAGTTCGTGTATTCGGGCGAGGGATGCCGTTTGATGTTGGTGGGCGACACGGCACAGTTGCCTCCCGTGGGGGAAGAACTCAGTCCGGCCCTCTCGCGACGCGCATTGGAAGGATATGGCTTGCATGTATGGGAAGGCGAACTGACGCAAGTGGTCCGGCAGCATGACGAGAGCGGCATATTGTGGAATGCCACACGCCTGAGACATTGGATTACAGCGGATGAGTACACCGGCCTGCCCCAAGTGCGCATCCAAGGTTTTCCCGACATCCGTCGTGTACCCGGAGATGAATTGATAGAAGCTTTGGAAGAAGCCTACAGCCGGTGCGGACTGGACCAGACCATCGTGGTGACCCGGTCGAACAAACGGGCCAACATTTATAATAACGGCATAAGGGGGCGTATCCTGGGGCGGGAAGAAGAGCTTACGGGAGGCGACCAATTATTAGTGGCCAAGAACAATTATTTCTGGACTGCGGGACAGAAGGACTGTCCCTTTGATTTTTTGGCCAACGGTGACGTGGCGGTCGTGCGGAAAGTGCGGCGTACGCGTGAAATGTACGGGTTTCGCTTTGCCGATGTGTGGCTGCGCTTTCCCGATTATGACGATGTGGAGTTGGAGGCGACGGTATTGCTGGATACGTTACAGAGCGAAGCGCCGGCCTTGACGAAAACCCAATCCGATGCCTTGTTCTTTGCCGTAGAAGCGGATTATATGGACATTACGGTGAGGCGTGAACGGTTGAAGAAGTTGAAAACCGACCCGTATTTCAATGCCTTGCAAGTGAAATATGCCTATGCCGTGACTTGCCATAAGGCGCAGGGCGGACAGTGGCAACGGGTCTTCGTAGATCAGGGTTACGTGACGGAAGACATGCTTACGCCCGATTATGTCCGTTGGCTGTACACGGCCTTTACCCGGGCCACGGAAACTTTGTATCTGGTGAACTGGCCGCCGAATCAAATGGAAAGTGAGATGGGATAGAACGCTTCTGTCCGGATTTCTGATGGACTCCTCCGACGGATTTTCCATCATGAGGCAAATGAAAAATCAATTGGCTGAGAACGAAAAATCAATCGGCTGAGATTCGTTTTTCGTTCTCAGCCGATTGATTTGGGAATGTACGGAGAATGGTATGTTATTGTATGACAGTTTTTTATAAAAACTCTCGTGGGTAAGGGGAGAAAGAACGGACTGTCTTGGATATTCAACATCCTCCCGTAAGCCGGAGCGAGGGATGAAAAAAAGTGGGGAAGAGCCATGCTCCTCCCCACTTGCTATTCGATGCCGGACAGTGGCGCGGTTTACAATGCCGCCAGTTCGACGAATTTGTCTACGGCTGCACTCAGTCCGTCGGCATTCTTGCCGCCGGCTGTGGCAAAGTGGGGCTGTCCGCCGCCACCGCCCTGAATCAACTTGGCTGCTTCGCGGATGATTTTGCCTACGTTCATGCCGTGTGCCTTCACCATATTGTCCGAAGCCGCAGCCGTCAGCATGGGTTTGCCTTCGTGTAGGCTACCGATGATGACCAATGCGTCTTCCGCACCGTTCCGAAGCTGGAAAGCCATGTCTTTTACGAGATCGGCAGGCATGGGGAGAATGCCACGGTACAGCGTTACGCCGTTTACGATGGCGGCCTGCGAGACAATACGTGCCTTGGCCTGTGCGGCTTTTTCTTTCATGCTTTCTTCAATCTGCTTCTTCAGGGTTGCGTTTTCCTCAATGGATTTGAGGATGGCAGCTTTCACGTCCGGGGCATTGTTGAACATGGTCCTCAGTTCGTTTGTCAGGTCTTGCAGGGTATAAAGCATGTTTTCTACTTTTTCTCCCGTGATGGCCTCAATACGACGGATACCGGCAGCTACCGAACTCTCGCTCAGGATTTTCATCATACCGATACGTCCGGTGGATTTGGCATGGCAACCGCCACAGAATTCCACGCTGTCGCCGAATTGCACGACGCGTACCCGGTCACCGTATTTCTCTCCGAAGAGCGCGATGGCCCCCAGTTCCTTGGCCTTTTCTATCGGCATGTCACGATGGTCTTGCAGGGGCAGGTCTTCGCGGATTTTGGCATTGACGATACGTTCCACTTCGCGCAGTTGCTCGTCGGTCACTTTCTGGAAGTGAGAGAAGTCGAAGCGCAGGTATTCCGGAGTGACCAATGAACCTTTCTGTTCCACGTGTTCGCCCAACACCGTGCGCAGGGCCTGGTCGAGCAGGTGCGTACAAGTGTGGTTGGCTTCGCTGGCAGCGCGCAAATCGGTGTCTACGCAGGCCATGAAGTCGGCCTCGGGGTGCTCAGGCAAAGTCTTGGCGATATGTACCGGGAGGTTGTTTTCCCGTTTAGTGTCTACGATTTCTATGGTCTCGTGTTCCGAACAAAGCACACCGCGGTCACCCACTTGTCCGCCCATTTCGGCATAGAACGGCGTGTAGTCGAGTACGATTTGATAGAACGTCTGTTTCTTTTGCGTTACTTTGCGGTAGCGGAGGATGTGGCATTCGTGCTCAGTATAGTCCCAGCCTTTGAACTCGGTTTCTCCTTCTTTTACGACCACCCAGTCGCCCGTTTCCACGGCGGCGGCGTTGCGTGCGCGTTCTTTCTGCTTCTGCATCTCCGTATGGAATGTCTCTTCGTCCACGGCCATGCCGTTTTCACGACAGATGAGTTCCGTCAGGTCGAGTGGGAAACCATAGGTGTCGAACAGCGTGAAGGCTTCCACGCCGTCTATGACGGTCTTCCCGGCGGCACGCGTCTCGGCCATCACGCGGTCGAGCAGGCGGATACCGGTTTCCAAGGTGCGCAGGAAGGAGTCTTCTTCCTCTTTCATCACTTTGGAGATGAGCACCTTTTGGGCTTCCAACTCCGGGTAGGATTTTCCCATTTCCTGTACGAGTACGGGCAGGAGCTTGTACATGAAAGCTTCTTTCTGGCCTAAGAACGTATAGGCATAGCGTACGGCGCGGCGCAGGATACGGCGGATGACGTAACCGGCTTTGGCATTGCCCGGCAACTGGCCGTCGGCGATGGAGAAAGCTATGGTACGCAAGTGGTCGGCCACTACGCGCATGGCTACATCCTTCTTCGCGTCTTCACCGTATCGGCAATCCGACAAGTCGCCGATTACCTTGATGATAGGCTGGAACACGTCGGTGTCGTAATTGGAACGTTTGCCTTGCATCACAGCGCACAGACGTTCGAATCCCATACCCGTGTCGATGACTTTGGCCGGAAGGGGTTCCAAGGTCTGGTCGGCCTTACGGTTGTATTGCATGAACACGAGGTTCCATATTTCGATGACCAACGGGTTGTCCTTGTTCACCAGTTCGCGGCCGGGCACTTTCGCTTTTTCTTCTTCCGGACGCAGGTCGATATGGATTTCGGAGCACGGGCCGCAGGGGCCCGTGGCACCCATTTCCCAAAAGTTGTCGTGCTTGTTGCCGTTGATGATGTGGTCGGCCGGGAGGAACTTCTCCCAATAAGAAGCCGCTTCGTTGTCGCGTTCAAGTCCTTCTTCGGGTGAACCTTCGAAGACGGTGGCATATAGGTTGGACTTGTCGATCTTCAACACGTCTACCAGATATTCCCAAGCCCATTCGATGGCTTCTTTCTTGAAGTAGTCGCCGAAGCTCCAGTTGCCGAGCATTTCGAACATGGTATGGTGGTAAGTGTCATGGCCTACTTCTTCCAAATCGTTGTGCTTGCCGCTGACACGGAGGCATTTCTGCGAATCGGTGCAACGTTTGCTCGTGGCGGGACGGTTGCCCAGGATGATGTCTTTGAACTGGTTCATGCCCGCATTGGTAAACATCAGCGTCGGGTCGTCTTTGATGACCATCGGCGCGGACGGGACAATGAGGTGCCCCTTGGACTCGAAGAACTTGACGAACGAGTCGCGGATTTCGTTTGCAGTCATTTGATTTTTATTTTATGCGTTACTATTTTCCAAAAAGTTTTGCAAAGATAGGCCGTTTTGCCTACTTTTGCAAGGAAATGACTGGAAACGAACGGAAAAAGAGTTGAATTATGGCACTGAATCCGAATAAGGAGTTGAAACTTTATTATTCCATTGGAGAAGTGGCGGAAATGCTGGGGGTATCCGAGACTTTGCTGCGCTACTGGGAGAAAGAATTCCCCACGATAACCCCTAAAAAATCGGGACGGAACATCCGGCAGTACTCGCAGGAGGACATCGAACAAGTACGCCTGATTCACCATTTGGTCAAGGTGAAAGGCATGAAGCTGGCGGCCGCCCGCAAGGCTTTGCGGAACAGCAAGGGAGAAGTGGAGCGGAATATGGAGATTGTCGGCCGCCTGCAAGCCGTCCGCGAGGAGTTGATGCAAATAAAAAAGGAATTAGACGGTTTGGTCTGATTCCTTTCTGTAGTGTGTGGCCGGGATTGTCTCAGTCTATCCGGGTCACTTCTTCCACGCCGATCATGTTCTTCAGTTTGTTGCAGATTTTTTTGACGTCTTCCACGTCGTGCACTCCCAATTGTATTTCGCAATCGAATATGCCGTCTTTCGTCGTGACGGACAGTTTGTGGATGTTGATGTTGAACTGGTTGGACAGTATGCCCGTCATTTCGTGCAGGATTCCTACATTGTCGATGCCGCTGGCTTTGATGGTGGCGGGGAAGAACAGCGTTTTATGTACGTCCCACGTAACCGCGAGAATATGATTGCCGTCGCTGGTCTTGAGTTTGGCGGCCACTGGGCATTGGCGTTTGTGAATGTAAATGTGCTTGTCGCTGTCGATATATCCCAACACATCGTCGCCCGGGATGGGGTGGCAACATTCCGCAATGATGAAATTCTGAATGTTTTCTTCGTTCAGAACCACTGTTTTTTTCCGATCTATGGAGATGGGTTGTTCCGTGGTCGGTTTCTCTTTTGTTTTTGAAGAAGGAGACTTCTTCTTCAGGAAGGGGATGAAATGTGTCCAACTGTTGCCCTTGTTCCCTTGTTTCTCATGAAGCACATTCAAGTCGGCCGTGCCCAACACGACGTTTTTGCTGCCTATGGCCTGGAAGAGTTCTTCGCGGAACTTGATGCGGTGCAAGTCGCATAGTTTGTCGATGTTCATGCTGTTGGGTTCAACCTCTGCTTTTTCGAAGAATTCGTTAAGTATCTCTTCTCCTTGCTTTTGCAGCTCGCGTTCTTCGCGGCGCAGGATGGCTTGTATCTTGTTTTTGGCCTTGGCTGTGGTGGCGAAGTTGATCCACTCTTTCTGTACCCGTTGGGTTTTCGAGGTCAGGATTTCCACTTGGTCGCCGCTTTGTAATTTGTGGCTGAGCGGTACCAATTTATGATTCACCTTCGCACCGATGCAATGGCTGCCGAGAAACGTGTGGATACTGAATGCAAAATCGAGTGCCGTGCAGTCGGCCGGCATCGTCTTGAACTCCCCTTTGGGCGTAACTACGAAGATTTCCGAGGCGTAGAGGTTCAACTTGATGGCATCGAGGAAGTCCAAGGCGTTCGGCTGTGGGTCGTCCAGGATTTCTTTGATGGTGTGGAGCCATTTTTCCAGTTCGTCTTCGCTGTCTGCTGTCGTTTTGCTGCCTTCTTTATATTTCCAATGAGCGGCAAATCCTTGCTCTGCCATCTCGTCCATTCTTGTGGAGCGGATTTGCACTTCTATCCATTGGCCCGTCTTACTCATGAGCGTGACATGCAGAGCTTGGTAGCCATTGGCTTTCGGGTGAGTCAGCCAATCGCGCAACCGTTCGGGATGCGGCTTGTATATACGGCTGGCACACACGTAGATGCGGAAACATTCGCTGATTTCGTCTTCTGCCCTTTGCGGTTCGAAGATGATTCTTACGGCCAGGATATCGTAGACTTCTTCGAACTCGATATGCTTGTTTTGCATCTTGCACCAAATGGAATAAGGTGTTTTGATGCGTGCTTTGATGGTATAGGTAAGCCCCATTTTATCCAATGCCTCGCGGATGGGGCGCGTGAAATCTTCAAAGAGGGTTTCACGATGGGCGCGGGTTTGTGCCAGTTTGTCGATAATTTGCTGGTATTCCTCAGGATGCTCGTACCGGAAACTCAGGTCTTCCAGTTCTTCTTTGATTTTGTTCAGTCCGAGACGGTTGGCCAGCGGCGCATAAATATAAAGAGTTTCCCCTGCTATCTTATATTGTTTGTTGGGGGGCTGCGAGCCTAACGTACGCATATTATGCAACCGGTCGGAAATCTTGATGAGAATCACCCGGATGTCGTCGCTCATGGTCAGCAACAGTTTCTTGAAAGACTCGGCCTGGGCAGACGCCTTGTCGCCGAAGATGCCTCCCGATATTTTCGTAAGCCCGTCTACGATTTGAGCGATTTTAGGACCGAAAATGTTGGAGACGTCTTCCACGGTGTAGTCAGTGTCTTCTACCACGTCGTGGAGCAAGGCGGCACAGATGGAGGTAGAACCCAAGCCGATTTCGCTGCATACGATTTGGGCTACGGCCAGCGGATGCATGATGTAAGGTTCGCCGGAAAGGCGGCGCACTCCTTTGTGGGCTTGTTTGGCAAAATTAAAAGCCTTGGTAATGATTTCCACCTTTTTGCGGTGGCGTGACGCCAAATAAGTATTTATCAGATGCTGAAAAGCATCATTTACCATTTTCTCTTCGTCAAGTTGTTTTTTGGCAGAATCTTCCATGGTCACCTCCTTTTGTCTTTTGCGACTGTTTTATCTGACTTTCAGTTTTTTCCCGGCTCGTATGCTTGTACCTTTTATACCGTTGAGGCGTTTGAGTTTGGATACGGTCGTTCCGTAACGTTTCGCAATCGTCGAGAGAGTCTCTCCCGAACGTATGGTATGGGTTCTCGATTTGCTGCGGCTGCTCTTGCTGCTGCGTGAACGTGTAGCAGATGATTTTTTTGCAGATTGGCTTACAGCCACTTCGCTACGGTTGGTGAACAGTTCGTCCGACTTATAGGTGTAAACGGAATCTCCGGCCGCAATGAACGCGCTGATACCGTGGGTAGGCAGACGGAGAATGCAGCTTTTTTTGGCGCCCGGAATAAGTCCCGTACGGTATTGCGGATTAAGGGCTTTGACTTCTTCCGCCTTGACGTTGCATACAGCTACGATTTGGTCGAAATGCACGTCGCGGTCAACGATGATGGTGTCCGTGCTGGGAGGCAACGTGGTGGTCATCGGGCATATATTATGTTCGCAATAATAGTTCATGACGTAATTGGCGGCAATAAAAGCCGGTACGTAACCTCTTGTTTCCTGCGGAAGATAAGGATAGATTTGCCAATAATCCCTGCTTCCCCCTGCGCGTCGGATGGCCTTGTTTACGTTGGCCGGCCCGCAGTTGTAGGCAGCAATGACCAAAGTCCAGTCGCCGAAAATCTGATAAAGGTCTTGCAGGTAATGTGCGGCTGCATACGAGGATTTGATGGGGTCACGACGTTCGTCTATCAGACTATTGACATCGAGGCCGTACACTTTACCGGTAGAAATCATGAATTGCCACAATCCGGCTGCACCGACCCGGGAGGTGGCTCCGGGGTTGAGGGCGGACTCGATGACCGGCAGGTATTTCAGTTCCAAGGGTAACTGGTAACTTTCCAATGCTTCCTCGAATATGGGTACATAGAAATTATTGGCTGCCAGCATGTAAGATACGGAGCGTCTCAGCCGTGTACAATATTGGTCGATGAATTTCCGTACCACCTCGTTATAGGGCATTTCTATGACGTTGGGCAGGCGGTTGAGTCGCGAGATGTATTCCTCCTTGCTGTATTGCGGATTCTCGTCCGAACTTTCGCATTTCTCATCCACTCCCAGATAGTTCTTGGTGTTCCATTCTTGCAACAGGCTGTCTATTTCATAGGTCATACCTTCCGGGAGGCCGATCACTTCGTCTTTTCCCGTCTGGTCGTCGTGTACGGTGATGTCGTTTTGTGCTTTCATCCCTGTAGCCAATAAAGCTGCTATACAGAATAATCCGATTTTCTTCATCATGGTTTAAAAGTTTAAATTACATTGGACGCCTACCGAAGCCTCCCGTCCCCGCCCTCCAAAATTAAAGACGGCCGGTTCGATTCGCAAACCCAAATCTTTGGAAATGTCGAAAGACGAGAGTTCCGCGTCCACGTATGCGTCTACTACCGACAGCAGATATACGGCTATCATGGCGAATATACTCATGTCCCGGTACTTGCGGTAATAGTTCTTTTTGTTCTTGAATATTTCTTTGTATTGGTCTTCCCGGCCTGCAATGCTGTAATTCAACGGGAGCATATTTTCGTAACTCTTCGTGTTGGGGTCGTCATCCATAATATCCAGATAGGCTTGTGA
This sequence comes from Paraprevotella clara YIT 11840, assembly GCF_000233955.1. Lineage (GTDB taxonomy): Bacteria > Bacteroidota > Bacteroidia > Bacteroidales > Bacteroidaceae > Paraprevotella > Paraprevotella clara. The sequence continues at coordinate 9,627 of NZ_JH376608.1, read as the reverse complement.
ATAGTCGCCATACATCTGGTTGTTCCACGTCAGGGCATAGAGGCAACCTAAAAAACCGCCGTAGACAATAGGTATCTTCCACAGTTTGCGGTTGTAAATCTGTCCGGCTCCCGGAATAATCAGGGATAACCATAGGGCACGCTGTGGATTGGGAATGAAACGCTTTTCCATAAAAGAGGGCGTGTGGCGGAGCAATGAATCGCTTTTCAGGCCGATGGCAGTGGAATCCAATGCGGTTGCTGTGGTGTCCGTCAACGTTCCTGCGGACGGCAAACTGTCGCCGGGCGTGGGGGGCGTTTCGGTGATAACGGGTGGAATGCTGTCTTTGGCCGTAACGGCCAACGTGTCGGCAAGCAAGGGTACTGCGGTGGGCACGGAATCGTGTACGGCAGGTATACTGTCTGCTGCCGGAGACGTTTGTCCCCAAACTGAAGACATCCCGCCGTGCATGAACAAGATGCCGAGCAGGATGAGTGAATGACGATATAAGAGTTTAATACACTTCAACTTTTTAAACGGTCAAACAGTTCGATAATACGTTCCAATTCTTCTTCATTCGCAAACGGAATGCTGATTTTACCCTTGCCTTTATCCGAGCAAGTGAGTTGTACTTTGGCTTGAAAGAATTTAGATAGACTTTGTTTCAAAACGTTGTATTCTTCGGGAAGACGTGCTCCCTTCGGTGTGATTTTTTTACCTCCGCTTTTTACGCTTTCGCCCTCCGTGAGAGCTTTGACCATTTCTTCTACCTTCCGGACGGAAAGGTTCTCCTGAATGATTTGCTGGAATAGTTTGATTTGCAGTGTAGGGTTATCCAAAGCAAGTAAAGCGCGTGCGTGTCCCATGTCGATGTCTTTGTTTTGCAAAGCCATCTGAATAGGAGCGGGCAAACGGAGCAGACGCAGGTAGTTCGTGATGGTAGAGCGGTTTTTACCGATGCGTTCACTCAATTTCTCTTGCGTCAGGTTGTATTGTTCGATAAGATGTTGGTAGGCCAGTGCGATCTCCACCGAATTCAGGTCTTCGCGTTGGATGTTCTCTATCAAGGCCATTTCCATGACATTCTCGTCATCTGCCGTACGTATGTATGCCGGGATGGTGTGCAGGCCGGCTTGTTTGGAAGCTCTCCAGCGCCGTTCTCCGGCGATAATCTGAAACGTGTCGTCTTCCATCTTGCGGAGTGTGATGGGTTGTACGATGCCGATTTCCGCAATGGAGTCGGCCAACTCGCGCAGACTTTCAGGGTCAAAATCCCTTCTCGGCTGGTTGGGATTCGGAGAAATCTTGTCCAGTTCGATTTCATTGATGGTAGAGGAACCGTCCGTGTGAACTTCCTTGGTGGAAATCAGGGCGTCCAGTCCTCGTCCTAAAGCAGGGTATTTCTTGTGTACAGCCATTCTTTTTTCTGTTATTTGTCTTTTTCAATAATTTCTTTCGCCAAAGCCAAATGGTTCTTGGAACCTGTGGAGTCCGTGTCGTAAAGGATAACCGGAAGACCGTGGCTTGGGGCTTCGCTGAGTTTGACGTTCCGTTGGATGACGGTTTTGAAGACTAATTCCTGGAAATGCTTTTTTACCTCATCATAAATCTGGTTGGCCAGACGCAGGCGGCTGTCATACATGGTCAGCAAGAAACCTTCGATTTCCAAAGACGGATTGAGCTTGGATTTGATAATCTTGATCGTATTGAGAAGTTTGCTGATACCTTCCAATGCGAAATATTCACACTGGACCGGGATGATTACGGCATCGGCTGCCGTCAATGCGTTTACGGTGATGAGGCCTAATGAAGGGGAACAATCTATCAAAATGTAATCGTATTCGCTCTTCATGGGGGAAAGGATACCCGTCAGCACTTTTTCCCGGTTGGGAAGGTTCAGCATTTCTATTTCCGCACCGACCAAATCGATGTGAGAAGGAATGATGTCCAATCCCTCGATATCCGTAGTATAAATGGCATCGCGCGGATCTGCGTGATCGATGATACATTCATAGATAGAGCAGTCTATTTCAGATACGTCTACTCCCAAACCGGAAGACGCATTGGCCTGAGGATCCGCATCGACAAGCAAGACCTTTTTTTCCAATGTCGCTAAAGAGGCGGCCAGATTCATCGAAGTCGTGGTCTTTCCGACCCCTCCTTTCTGATTTGCTAAAGCAATAATCTTTCCCATATCCTAATATTTGGTTTGCACAAAAGTAACGTATTCCTGACTACTGCGCTTTAGAGAATGCAGATAGAAACGTTAAATTGTTGAAAACTCGACTATATTGTTAATAACTGCGAGGAACATCATGCCGCAAAGATAATGTTTTTCGGTGAAAGCACTGAGCTTTTAAACCTTTTTTCGTACTTTTGTGGAAACAAATATAGGTGAAAATGAACGACATGAGGCCGCTTATCCTACTCTCGAACGATGATGGAGTACAGGCAAAAGGATTGAACGAATTAATAGATATGTTGTCTCCCTTGGGAGATATTCTTGTAATGGCGCCGGACAGTGCCCGTTCCGGTTCCGCGTGTGCGATTACGTCACACGACCCTTTACGTTATCGCGTCGTGGCTGTGCGTCCGGGCATAAAAGTCTGTGCGTGTAGCGGGACACCGGTAGACTGTGTGAAACTGGCACTTGAAATGGAAACCGGCCGTAAGCCGGATGTGGTGGTCAGTGGCATCAACCATGGGGACAATTCTTCTGTCAACGTACATTATTCGGGGACGATGGGTGTGGTGTTGGAAGGCTGCATGAAAGGCATCCCGTCTATCGGTTTTTCCTTGTGCGATTTCGATGCGGATGCTGATTTTTCTCCTACCGTCCCATACGTGCGAGGCATTGTGGAGCGTGTGTTGAAAACGGGATTGCCAGCAGGGGTATGTCTGAATGTAAACTTTCCCCGACCGTCGGGACAGGGTTACCGTGGGACGAAGATATGCAGGATGGCCCGTGGGATGTGGTCCAACGAGTTGTATGCAGCCGACCATCCTCGGGGTGGAAAATATTTTTGGCTCACCGGCGAGTATACCAACAAGGAACCGGAGTGTACGGATACGGATGCGTGGGCTTTGGCGCACGGCTATGTGGCGGTAACTCCCGTCACGGTGGACGTGACGGCTTATCAGGCCATGGACGGACTCAAAGACTTGGAAGTTTTATGAAATATTATCTGATTGTCGGTGAGGCCAGTGGGGATTTGCATGCGTCTCATCTGATGAAAGAACTGAAAGCCCGGGATGCCGAAGCGGATTTCCGCTTTTTGGGAGGAGACCTGATGAAGGCGCAAGGCGGGACTTTGGTTCGGCATTATAAAGAATTGGCCTATATGGGGTTTATTCCCGTGTTGCTCCATCTGCGTACGATACTGCACAACATGAAGGCGTGCAAACGGGACGTGTTGGAATGGAATCCCGATGTGTTGATTCTGGTGGATTATCCCGGTTTCAACTTGTCTGTGGCGGAATTCGTGCATGCGCATAGTCCCATACCGGTATATTACTATATCTCTCCCAAGATATGGGCATGGAAGGAGTATCGTATCAAGAATATCAAACGCGATGTGGACGAGCTTTTTTCCATCCTTCCGTTTGAAGTGGATTTCTTTGAGGGGAAGCATCATTATCCTATTCACTATGTGGGTAACCCTACATTGGACGAAGTGGAGGCTTACAAAAGGGAAAACGAAAAAGACTTCGGACGTTTTGCGGAAGACAACGGCCTGGAGGGCAAGCCCGTCTTGGCTTTGTTGGCCGGGAGCCGTAAACAGGAAATCAAAGACAACTTGCCCATGATGGTAGAAGCAGCTTCCGTTTATGAGGGGCAGTATGAGTTGGTGTTGGCGGCAGCTCCTAATATAGACCCTGAATTTTATGGAAAAGTGTTACGGGGCAGCCGTGTGAAAATCCTGTACGGCCAGACCTATCGTATATTGCACCACGCCTGCGCAGCTTTGGTCACGTCCGGGACGGCCACGTTGGAGACAGCCCTTTTCCGGGTGCCCCAAGTGGTGTGTTATTATACGGCCTGTGGCAAACTGGTTTCTTTCTTACGTCGGCATATCCTGAAAGTCCGTTATATTTCGCTGGTCAATCTGGTCGCCGGGCGAGAAGTGGTCAGGGAGTTGGTGGCCGACGGGATGAGCGTGGGGAATATACGGGAGGAACTTTCTCGGATTCTGCCCGGCGGAAACGGACGCACGGCCATGTTGCAGGGCTATGAAGAGATGGCTGTCAAGTTAGGAGATACCGGTGCGCCCGCGAAGGCGGCAAGTCTCATGCTTCGTCTGTTGAAGCGTGGCGTGGGACGGAGAGCCACTTCCGATAGCTGTCGTTAAGACAGACCTGTATGGATAATGAAAGAGCGGGAACCGTTGCTTTGAGCGAATGGTTCCCGTTTCTTGTATCAGGTATGGCCCCGTCATGGCCGGGTTGTCTTTTTCTCCTTATTATAATAAGGTAAGGGTGTAGAGGTAGATGACAGAAGCCGGAATGGCCAGTAACGAACTGTCAAAACGGTCGAGCATCCCTCCATGTCCCGGCAGGATATTGCCGCTGTCTTTGATTTGCAACTGCCGTTTCAGAAGGCTTTCCACAAGGTCGCCCCACGTACCGAATATTACTACCGTGAGCGCCAGTCCCAACCATTCCCATCTGTCGAGCGACGGTTCGAAACAGGCAAAAATCTGTGAAGCGGCCACGGCGACCAATCCTCCTCCGACGGAACCCTCCCACGACTTGTTCGGAGAGATGCGCGGGAACAGTTTGTGACGACCGAAAAGCGAACCGAAACAGTAAGCTCCGGAGTCGCTGGCCCAAAGGAATACGAATACGGACAACGGAAGCATGCCCGCATAGGCCACACCGATGCTGTAAGACGCTTCGGGTTGGTAAGCCAGGATATTGAGCGACGCAAACGGCAGGGCCACGTACATCTGGCTCATCATGGTATAGGCCCAGTTGTTCAGTGCATGTTCGCTTTTCAGGTAAAGTTCACTGACCAACAGGTACACCACTGACAACAGATACGGGATGAATACCCCGGAAGGAGTAAGATTGCTGCAAAAGCCCGAAACGGCTAAAAAAAGGTAAATCCCGGCCACCGTACAAATCACCGCATTGGTTTGTACATCGGCCCGTCGGTTCACCACTTGGCAAAACTCCCATACGCTCAGACCCGTTATCACGGCAAAGAGCAGGGTGAATGTGACGTTACTCCATAAAATACCACCCACCAGTACCGTTACGAAAGCGATACCGGTGGCTGTACGGAGACATAAATTCTTTATTTTATCGGTCATTTTTCTTTAGGGGCTTGTGTGTCTTGCGGTTTCTCGGCCTCGTGATCGGATGCTTGTGCCGTGGCTTCCGTAGGATGTTCGGCCGACGCTTCCGTCGGTTGCTCGTCCGAGGCTAGCGCACCCTGTTCTTCTTTTTGCTCGTCAGACTCCTGGGCCATCTCGTCTCCCGGGAGTTCTTCGTTCATGCTAAGCAACTCTTCCGTACGGCTGGTCCACGGCCGTTTGCCGAAAATCTTCTCCACGTCTTCGGCGAAAATCACTTCGCGCTCCACCAACACTTTTGCCAATTCCGCATGCCCGTCCTGATGTTCGCGTAACAAAGATTTGGCCCGTTCGTATTGTTCGGCAATCATGTGCTTCACTTCCTCGTCAATCAGTTGTGCGGTCTGGTCGGAATAAGGCTTCGTAAAGTTGTATTCGTCGTTGTTGTAATAACAGAGGTTCGGCAATCGTTCACTCATACCCAGATAGGCAATCATGCTGTAAGCCTGTTTGGTCACGCGTTCCAGGTCGTTCAACGCTCCGGAAGATATGTGTCCCGTGAATAATTCTTCGGCGGCCCGGCCACCCAATGTAGCACACATTTCGTCAAGCATCTGCTCTTTGGTCGTAATCTGTCGTTCTTCGGGCAGATACCAGGCGGCTCCCAGTGCACGTCCGCGCGGCACGATGGTCACTTTAATCAGCGGGTTGGCATATTGCAGGAACCAGGAAATGGTGGCATGTCCCGCTTCGTGCAAGGCTATGGTCTGTTTTTCTTCCACCGTCATGACTTTGGTCTGTTTCTCCAGTCCTCCGATAATGCGGTCTACAGCACTGAGGAAATCTTCTTTGCCTACGGCCTTTTTACCATGCCGGGCTGCAATCAGGGCTGCTTCGTTGCATACGTTGGCGATATCGGCACCGGAGAAACCGGGCGTTTGACGGGCCAACAAGTCAATGTCTACCGTGCTGTCCGTTTTCACCGGACGGAGATGGACTTTGAATACGGCTTTCCGTTCATTCAGGTCCGGCAAGTCCACGTGTATCTGCCGGTCGAAACGTCCGGCACGCAACAAGGCTTTGTCCAGAATGTCCACCCGGTTGGTGGCTGCCAGAATGATGACACCGCTGTTGGTGCCGAAACCGTCCATCTCGGTCAGCAACTGGTTCAATGTGTTTTCCCGTTCGTCATTGCCTCCCATGGCCGGGTTCTTGCCGCGTGCACGTCCCACGGCGTCGATTTCGTCGATGAAGATGATACACGGAGCCTTTTCCTTAGCCTGGCGGAACAGGTCACGCACACGGCTGGCTCCCACGCCTACGAACATTTCTACGAAATCGGAACCGGAAAGAGAGAAAAACGGGACGTTAGCCTCTCCGGCTACAGCCTTGGCCAATAACGTCTTACCCGTTCCCGGAGGACCTACCAGCAAAGCACCTTTGGGTATTTTACCTCCGAGGTCGGTGAACTTCTTCGGATTTTTGAGGAACTCCACGATTTCCTCCACCTCCATTTTGGCACCGGCCTGTCCGGCCACGTCTTTGAAAGTCACTCTCGTGGCTTCTCCTTTCTCAATCAGTTTGGCTTTGCTTTTACCGACGTTGAACACGCTTCCGCCCGTAGGGCTTCCGCCGCCCATCCGTCTCATGATGAATACCCAGATGGCGATAATGAAGAGCAAGGGGAAGAAGTTCCAGAAGATATTGCTCATGAAGTCGTTGCTCTGTTCGAAGCGCAAGTTTCCCTTGAAATTGTTGTTCGCCCGGGCTTCATCCACGAGGTCCATCAGTTTTTCGTTGGAGGCATATTCCACGGTGACCATCGGAACCGTTCCTATTTTCTTGAAGTCGTCCGTGCCGAACACATCTTTCAAATGTTCTTTCGACACATACATTTCCAATACCCCCTTGTCTTTTTGCGCAATGATTTTAGAGGCATAACCGCTTTTTACGTATTGTTCGAACTGCGTGTAGTCCACCGTTTTAGAGGAACTTCCACCCGTACCCGTAAAGAAGAGATACACCAATATCACAATGATAATGCCGTAAATCCAGTTCATGTTGAACCGCGGCATTTTATTTTTGTTTTCTTTTTCGTTCATAATGTTTTTAAGGTGAGTTTAGTCAATGTCGGGAAGAGAAGTCAGTTGTGCGTCTGCCCATAAGTGTTCGATGTCGTAAAAGTCGCGTGTTTGCGGCAAGAAAACATGTACGATGATGTCCGTGTAATCCATTGCCACCCACTCGGCGTTTCTCAACCCGTCCACGGCTACAGGTTTGGCGTGCGCCTTAAGCCGTGCGGATTCCCCGATGGATTCCGCTATCGCCTGCACCTGTGAGGGCGAATTTCCTTGGCAGATGATGAAATATTGGCAGATGGTGTCACCTATGTTCGTCAAGTCGGCTACGACGATGTTCTTTCCTTTCTTGTCCTGTATGCCTTCCGTGATGGCATTTACTAATTGTTGCGTTTCGTTCATGCGTTAATTCATACATAATTTGTCGGGCAAAGATAGTATATAATATGTTATCATTCCAATTTTTAGGCTCAAAACCCTTTGCTTTTTATCTTTTTTAGATAATATAATCCGGTTTGTGCCTGGCGGTTCGTCCGGAAACAGAGAGAGACCATCGTAGAGGAAGATTTTTATGGACACGGCGGCTTCCCTACGAAAAAAGGGAATAAAAATTTGTGGGTTCGAAAATAAGTCGCTAAATTTGCAGTCGCAAAAAGGACAATGGGCTATGGTGTAATGGTAACACAACAGATTCTGGTCCTGTTTTTCCAGGTTCGAATCCTGGTAGCCCAACGGAAAGGGTGTCGGTGGCACCTGATTTTTGCGGAAGATTGGACTATGGTGTAATGGTAACACAACAGATTCTGGTC
>NZ_JH376608.1:0-1439 GCF_000233955.1 Paraprevotella clara YIT 11840 | reverse complement strand
CTGGTCCTGTTTTTCCAGGTTCGAATCCTGGTAGTCCAACACGAAGCTTTCCTCATGGAGAGGGAAGCTTTTTTTATGCGTGGCGGTTGATTCCGAGATGACGTGCAGACGGCTTTCTTTCCTTCCCAGGGATTTTGCAAAAAGATCTTTCATCTTTCAGGTTGTATCGTAAGTCTTTTAAAACAAGCATATTGTGTCCTGAAGGATGCATCGGCCATCTTTCAGCCGAAGCTTTCCCCTTCCTTATGGAGGACGGGAAAAGGCCTTCCTGAAAAGGGCGTTTTTTTCTGCGCCAAACGATTTTTCAATCTCAGGCAAGCGATTTTTCGTTCTACGCCAAATGATTTTCCGCTTTCAGCCGGTTGGTTTACCGTTCTCATCCTGACGGAAGGCTGAAAGATGGGTGTCCCATCCTTCAGTTGTTTTATGTGTTGGGACACAGTGTGTTATCGTTCAGCCTGAAAGATGAAACCATTTTTCTGAAAACTCTTGGGGGAGGGAATGCAGAGGCTGAGGCTATGTTCTTTTAACACTTGCTGGTCAGAAATGCCGTTTCATGTTTCGGTCTCACGGAATATGTCAGGAGGAAACCATTAGGAAAAAAAGAAGCCTGCCGCGTGGTGGCGGCAGGCTTTGAAATCAGAAGGCTTCGATGATGGCTTTGATGATTGTAATCAGTGTCCACCAGTCTTTCAGCCCGAATTCAATCTTTATCCTTTTCCTTGTTACGGAATCCACGCTTTCCGCGTCTTCCCGTCAGTGTCTTGTATGATATTCACTCCTTTGCATGGACCGGGAAGGGGGCGGCCGTCAATGGAGAAATATTTTTCCGCACCATTGTGGGCAGAAGTGGTAACGCCTTGAATGTCAGTCGGGTCGTATTCCACGAGGTTGTAGTTGCCCCAATAGGAAATCCAATAAGCCGAATATGACCCTCTCGGTATATAAATGGTTAGGTCTTTGCTGCTTTTGTGGAATGCCTGATCACCGATAGACGGAGGAGTGGAAGCGTTCATATATACGGATCTTAAATTGTCGCAATCGTAGAAAGCCTTACTTCCAATATTTGTGACCGAGTTGGGAATGTTGATGTTCGTCAGGCTTGTGCAACCGCTGAAAGCCTTACTTCCAATACTTGTGACCGCGTCGGGAATGTTGATGTCCGTCAGGCTTGTGCAACCGTTGAAAGCCCAACTTCCAATACTTTTGACCGAGTTGGGGATGTTGATGTCCGTCAGGCTTGTGCAATAGTTGAAAGTACCGTATTCAATACTTGTGACCGAGTTGGGAATGTTGATGTCCGTTAGGCTTGTGCAACGGTAGAAAGTTTCCGATCCAATACTTTTGACCGAGTTGGGAATGTTGATGTCCGTTAGGCTTGTGCAACAGTAGAAAGTCTGATCTTCAATACTTGTGACCAAGTTGGGAATGTTGATGTC
>NZ_JH376607.1 GCF_000233955.1 Paraprevotella clara YIT 11840 | reverse complement strand
CGTTGAAGAGCCTTCGAGGTTTCCGTCGTGTGGAACTGAAGTCAGGCGAGAGCCGTACGGTTACCATCGAACTGTCTCCCGATGCTTTCGAGTTCTTCGACACGTCCACGAACACAATGCGCGTGGTTCCCGGTGAGTACGAAATCATGTATGGCAACAGTTCGGACACGCCGGAGGCAAACAAACTGACGGTGGTTTTGCGCTGAGTCCGTATATTTTTGTAGATATTAAAAAAGTTGCGCCTTCACGGGAAACTCCCGGGGCGCAACTTTTTGGATATAAAGTCGGGCGGAAAATCCGTCCGACGGTATGCGGGTTAATACCGGATAGGTTTTGCTTTCCGGTGGATACGGTGTGCCCGTCTTGTTTCCAGGCTCTTTTGGGCCGGGTCCACGTAGGCTTCCACGGCTTGTCCGTTATATCCGAATGTATAGGTCCGTTCTACATACCCGGCTGCATTCCAATACTCCAGAGAAGCCAATGAGCCGTTTTCATTGTAATGCGGGACAAGCGTTTTTTCATATTCATAGTAGACTTGCCCGTCTTCTATTTCAGTATATTTTACGGAGGTGGGGATGTCCTTGGTGGTCTTTCCGAACAGTCCGGCATACCACATGAAGTCGTAAGTCATGTACCACATTCCATCAAAATAAATACCGGGGTTCGGTTGTCCTTCTCCATACGTGTATTTGTAAATGGTCGTCAGAACTCCTGATTCTTCATTGTCTGAATAGCGGTCTTCAACTTGTACGCTGAGCAGGTTGCCGTTGTTCCAAGTGTAAGTGATTTTATAGTTCTCCGTGTATCCAGGGCCTGTTGAGTTCACTTGTTTTTCAGTGATATGCCCATCCGCGTCGTATGCCATGGTGGCCTGTCCGTTTGTCTTTTCGGTCTCGCCATCGTACACGTCCGTGGATTGGTAAGTGGCCGACGTGGCAAATCCCTTGTCGTTTACCTTGATATTGGTGTAGGTTTCCACGGAACTTTCATCGCCGCTGTCTCCGTATTGCATTTCAACCTTGATGGTGAGCGGATTGTGGCTGATGGTGAAAGTACCGTTCGGGTTGGATAACGTACCGCTTGTTAGTTTGCCGTCAGTGTAATTGAATACTTCCCAACTTCCGTTGATGGAGGTCACCGGGAATTGTATGCCCAGATCCTGACTTACGTCCGGAGTTGTCGTGGCTTGGTCTCCCGGAGGAGTGGGGTCAGTCTTTTTTTCGTCGTCATCGCTACAGGAAGCGAATCCTACTGCCAAGAGGCAGCATGTCCATAACAAATGTTTCTTCATAAAGTTTGAATTTAAATGGTTGGTAATTGGGTTTGTCTCTCCGTAAGAGAGCGATCGCTCACACAAAGTTAGGATTTACCAAGGAACTAAGCAAACAAAAGTGAACAAAAATCAAACACTGCATACAAAATCCAGAAAACAAATTCCATATACTCCTTTGGTTATCAAGCAGTAAATACCCACTGTACGCTCTCTTACGGAGAGATAGATTTCCAATAGCCATAAAATGAGGCTAAGTATGGCTTTCATACGCAGACAGCCCGCCGGATTCCGGCGGGCTGTCTGCGTATGAAAGTTCTTTCTATTTTCGTTTCAATTCTTCCCATTTCGGTGGTTCCACTCCCATGAGCTCTTTTACGAAGAAATCGAAACGCTTGTGTTCCCCGTAGCTTTCACCCATGCTGTGCCTTACGCCCGGCAGGACCACCAACTCGAAATCCTTGTTGGCTTTGATGAGAGCATCGACCACTTGCATGGTGGAGGCCGGATCCACGTTGTCGTCCATTTCTCCTACCACGAGCATCAGCGGGCGTGTCAGCCGGTGGGCGTTTTCCACGTTGGAGCAAGCGATGTAGCTGCTGTCCACCGGATAGCCCATCCATTGTTCGTTCCACCAGATTTTGTCCATCCGGTTGTCGTGGCAACCGCAACTGGAGTAGGATGCCTTGTAGAATTCCGGGTGGAAAAGTACGGCGGCCAAAGCTTCCTGTCCTCCGGCAGAGCAACCGTATATCCCCACACGGGTACTGTCCATATAGGGGTACTTTTCCGCTGCCGCCTTGATCCACTGGATACGGTCGGGGAAACCGGCATCTTTCAGGTTCTTATAGCACACCTCTTCAAACTTCTTTCCGCGATAGGATGTCCCCATGGCGTCGAGCTGCACAACGATGAATCCCAATTCGGCCAGTGCCGTCGTATATCCGTTGTAGGGAAGGAAGCTTTTGGGCGTGTAAGCATCTCCGGGGCCGGAATAGATGTATTCGATGACCGGATATTTCTTTTGCGGGTCGAAATTGGTCGGACGTTGGATGATGCCCCACATAGGTGTCACGCCGTCCCGTCCGGGAGCGGTGAAGATTTCAGGGGCAGTCCATCCGGCCGATTTGATTTTGCTTAAATCCGCTTGTGCCAATGTCCGTCCCTCCGCTTTCTCGCCTTGTGTCGTGCGCAGGACGGTGACGGGAGCCTGTTCTGCTGTGGAATATTTGTCAATCCACAGGGTGTAATCTTCATTGAAGACGGCCGAGTGGTTTCCTTCTTCTGGCGTGAGGCAGGTCATTTGCTTGCCGTCCATGTTTATTTTATAGTAATGTACATGGTAAGGGTCTTCTTTGGGATTTACACCACTGGCCGTAAAGTAAATCACTTGGTTGTCTTCGTCCACTTTGAGTACGCGGCGCACCACCCAGTCGCCCTTTGTGATTTGCCGGGACACCTTGCCTTTCTCCATGTCGATCATGTAGAGGTGGTTCCAGTTGTCCCGTTCGCTCATCCATATCATTTCTTTCCCGCCTTTCAGGACATGGCGGAACATACGGCTGTAGTTGACAAAGGTGGGGCTGCTTTCCTCCACGAGTGTGCGTACCTTTCCGGTTTCCGCATCGAGTTCCAGCACGCGGTAGGTCTTATGGCCGCGTTCGTTATATTCAAAAGTCACCGCTTTCCCGTCTTCTTTCCATTCCGGACCGTATAAGTCGTACTGGCGGTCGAAGACTTCGGTAGACGGAATGACGGCCTGCCCTGTTTCCACGTTGAATATGCAAGGCACCTTGAAGCGCAATTCATCGCCCGGCTTGGCGTATTCCTGTTGGTGAAGGATGGGCTGAAGCTGGCTTTTGGGCGAGCTTTCCACGTAATATACATACCGTTTCTGGGCCGGACGTATCTTGTTGGCACATACGTACTTGCCGTCCGGGCTCCATTTGAGCCAACTAGAATAGTAATTGCCGGCCGTCCCGTCGTTGCTCAACGCCCGTTCGTGGCGGCCGTCCCGATCGCTGACGTACACATTGTCGTTCTTGATATAAGCTTGCCGTTTCCCGTCGGGTGACGCTACGGGAGCCGCCCCTTTCTCATCGTCCACTTCCATCCAGTGACGCGGTTTTTTCCATGGTCTTTTGGAGGCAGGCAGGGTTTCTTTGCTGCCTAACCGTAGTCCGGCGGTGCAAGCTTCTTCGACTTTCCATTTGTAACCGTCGAATTCGAAGGATACGGACGTGGGTTGGTTCTCGTCCACACTCAAGCGTGACAGTCTTAGCGTGTTTCGTGGGATGTCCTTTCCGGTCTCGCGGGAAAGCAGTTCTGCCAAGGCCTTCATGTGAATTGCTTTTACGTCAGCCGTTTTCACGTCTCCCGTTACTTTGCCTACGTAATAGTCTGTCCCTTCCGGCGTATAGACAGAGTAGTGGAATGTAGTTTTTCCGTCCCATCGTATGTCTGTCGGGTCGTTATACACCTGTGTGGCATTGAACTTTTCGTAGAGGGAATATGCCCTCCGGTAGTCTTCCAATGTGCCTTGTGCCTGTCCGTTTGCCGCTATGAAGCATAGCGCCGGGAGCAGCAGGCTTTTAATCGTTTTGTTTCTCATTACTTTTTGATAGGTTTTTTATCGTGTTTAGTTCTTTTGTCGTGCCGGTCGGGCTTCGGTGTCCCTGATAAGCGAGGCGAACGCCTGCGGGGTTATCTCGACCGGTCCGTTCATGAATTCAGGGATGTTGTAGCTTCGCATGAAGCGCCGGTGCATGTCGGGCACCTCCTGCGGCAACTCGAAAGGTTTGCGCCCTTTGCCGTTTTTGTCGATGTAGGCAATGAAAGGCCGTGTGTAGTTTCCGTCGTAACGTCGGCTACTGAAGACCACCCACCGTCCGTTACTGCTCCACGAGTGGTAGCTTTCCACATCGTCAGAGTTGATTTCCGTCATGGGACGTACTTGGCGTGTACGTAAGTCCATCAGGTAGAGGTCCGCGTCTTTGTGCCAGATGTGGAACACGCCGAACTCCCCGAGCGTAAACATCAGGTAGTGTCCGTCGGGCGATATGCGCGGCAACGTGGCACTCTTTCCGCGTGCGGCCGCGTCGAATACCAATTCGGGCGGACCTATCCGGCGGCTGGCCGGGTCGAAGCTTCTCCGGAAAAGATTGTATTTGATTTCCTTATAGCGCAGGATGGTTTCGTTGTCTAAGTTCTCTATCGTGTCCTTGCGTACGAAACGGGCTGAGGCATAATAAAGGTATTTGCCGTCCGGGCTCCACCACGGGAATACTTCCAATTCGTCGGTATCGCCCGGGATGCGCGTCACTTCGTTTTTCTCCACGTCGTAAAGTATCAGGTCGCTGAGCATGTCTTGTACTTCCACTTTCTGTAAGTCACGTGTGTGGAACGTCTGCCCGGTCTGGTTGACCGAGTAAGCGATGAGCTTTTCCGTCGGGTGCCAGGCGGGATATACTCCGCCCGAGATGAGCGAATCCGTTTTCAGGTTGGCTTTGACCAATGTACCGTCGTATGCAATGACCGTTCCGGCACGGTCTTCCCTCACGTGGAACTGCATACGCCGGGGATTGTAGTTCTGGTAGGAATGGCAGTTGATACATTGTGCATGTTCCACATCGGTGTTCATCATATTACCGTAAATGACGCTTTCATCGAAGCTGGTCAAATCGCGTTGGTTGAGGGTCAAGTCCCGGTAGGTGACATACGAAGGACTGATGAGGCGGTAGGAGAGGTAAGGGTCTATGTCCTCTTCGGCTACATGGATTTTAAATGGCCGGCGGCGCATCCATTGTCCGTCGTGTTCCACAAAGACTTCCACGTCGAGCGCACCACCTTTGGCCGAGGCCAGCATGTCGCGCCACTGCGAGACGGAGGGAGTCACTTCCCGTTCGTCCGTGGTCCATTCTCCTCCGGGATATTTGATGCGGGCTGCATAAGCGTCAGCCTTCTCGTCCACGATGAAACGCAACGGGGCTATGTTCGGCGGTACCGTCACGTCTGTATAGTCGGGATAAATGTCCGGTGCGTCCTGACTTTCTGTATAGGCATCAGGCATTTGGGGGCTGCAAGCAAAACAAAGGGCGGCCAGCCATCCGCCGGTCAGGGTCTTCAGAACGTGAGCAATTTTCATGGTTAGTAGGTTTGTAATCCGTTGACTAAAAAATAGAAATAATAGAAGGTGTTGCCGAACTGCGGCCGGAAAGCCTCCGCCATTTGTGCCTCCGTCATACCGGCGCATTGTTGGGTGAACTCCATAAAACGCTGGTAACTGTCTTTCACTTCCTGGTCGAAAGGCATGTGGCTGATGTCTACCTTGTTTTCCAGATGGCCGTACAAGTAGGCAGCTTCCTGGTAGTGGCGCGGCATGGGCTTCCCGTTATGCAGGGTGGCATATTGGAAGAAGCGAGGCCAGAAAATGTCGATGTCCTTCATCTGTAAGGCCGCTATCAAGGTCTGTTCCTGATAGAGTGGGTCGTCGCTCTCGCCGTAAGCAAAGGTTCGCAGCAGGAACATTTCGATGACGTTCAGGTCCGAGTTCAGTTTGTCTTCCCTGGGCAGTAGCCGGATAATCGGCGCAAACTCTTTGCTTTTCCGTATTTGTTCCGGATGGTCGAGGTAAGTCTCGTATTTCTCGGCCCACTCTTTGTGGAAAAGAGTGCGTTTGAGCATGTCGATGTATTTGCGTGCCACTTTGTAGTCGCCGCCCGCGATAGAAGTTTTGGCCATGTATTTCAGGTATTCCGTCCGCCATCCGAAAGTCACACCGTCTTCCATGCACCAACGATAGCAATAGTTTTCCTGTCCGTAATGGTAATACAAGGCTTTACCGCCTACGTGGGCCAACCGTACGAGGAACGGCGCGTTGGGGCGTGCGCCTCCTTCCCTGTATTGGAACATTTCGTCACCGGCCCGTCCGAGGCGGAACAAAGCCAGGTTCTTGTTCATGACCATCAGGCGGGTTGGCTCTGCCGTCCCGCTCAGGAAAATGGCCGGAATCTGTTCCCAGTCTTCTTCCTCTATGGCACGTGCCATCAGCAGTTCCTTGCGGAAATTCTCATCCACATACCACGCCTTTTTCAATCCCCATGCAGTGGCCGCCCATACGAGCAAGTGAGCCAGAAGGATGAGGGGATATTTCTTGATGGCCGGCACGTAATCATAGAGGACGGCACCCGCCAGTGGCAGGAAAAACAATATATAATAAGGTGTACGATAGTCTGCGAATACTTCTCCGCCTGCATCGAAACTCGGCAGGGCAGCCGTGTAGATTTCGCTGATGGCTGTTTGGCTATAAAAATGCCATGCCGCAAGGGGGACTCCGACGAGCAGCAACAGTCCCCATACCGTAGGGGTGACGCGGTTCTTATATAGCGTACCCGGCATACGCCAACAGAGCACTACCATGTAGCCCGTGCCGGCCAATGCGTATGCTCCGAATAAAGGATAACCGGCGAGAAGCCATACGGTCATCCACGCGTAGCCCCAATATGGGTTCCGGTTGGCTGTACGGCTGAAAATCCATACGGCCGACAGGGCCGCCAATATGCCAAGGGAGCCCGTGAAGAAATAACCTTGTAATTTGATATAATAAATGAAATAGCCCATCTCCACTATGCCGGCCAACAGGGCGGCCGGAACCAAGGCGGGAAGAAAACTCCATGAAGGGGAAAGCCGGAAGGCCGAGCGCATGACGAAGCAAATGCAGACCCAAACGGCTATGAGAAGGGCTGTCCCGGCAGCCGGGTAATAAAAAAACTGCGTGAGGAAACAGGCTGCCCATTGCAATGTGCCGCCCGGATATGCCGAGAGCGTATGATAGAAAGTACTGTCCGGCAAGAAGAGGTTGAGCTCTTGTATCCGGAAAAGCGTTTCTTTCTCATAAGTGTACAGGCAAAAGCCGAGAATGACAGGAAAGACGATGCCATAGAACCATGGCATCCCTTTCTCCACGTAACGTCGGAACCGTATGTCCGCCTTGCCGGACGGGGCGTAGGCTTCGGGATTGAACGGTTGTGAAAAGTCGGTATTCATGATATTTAAGTTATTTTTTCCACAAAGGATTAGGTTTTCCCCTTCAAAGTTAATAAATCTTGTGCGAACACGTAATATTTTAGCAAAAAACTTTGCATTTTAGAGAGAAAAAAGAACAAAAAACGTATCTTTGTATGCAGTTTCTAAATGATTAACTAACCGCGTCTATGACGCAATAAAACAAATGTACCATGTTTAGACAATTGATGTTTTCTTGTGCTTGTCTGGCCGTTCTTTCGGCTGAGGCGCAAAAAGACAAACCTTGGTGGTTGGACCCCGAGGTGAACGAAGTAAACACCATGGCTCCGCGTGCGGCGTTTTTCGCATACGAGACAGAGAATCTGGCAAAGGCAGACCAGAAAGCCCGGTCGGAACGTTATCTGTCATTGGAAGGCAAGTGGAAATTCAATTTTTCCAAGGACCACGACAAGGCCCCTCGCGACTTCTATTCCCTGAAGTACGACGATTCGCAATGGACGGACTTTCCCGTGCCCGGCATCCTGGAGTTGAATGGTTACGGAGATGCCATTTACAGCAACAATGGTTATCCATGGAGAACACAATTCAGACCCGAACCGCCTTTCGTGGAAGAGCGTAACAATTATACGGGGTCGTACCGTAAGATGGTGACCGTGCCTGCCGATTGGAAAGGTGAGCGGATTTACCTGCACGTGGGTTCGGCTACGTCCAACCTGATGGTATGGGTGAACGGCAAATTCGTGGGATACAGCGAAGACAGCAAGGTGTCGGCGGAATTCGACCTGACGAAGTATCTCACGCCGGGCAAGGAGAACCTGATTGCCATGCAGGTGATGCGTTGGTGCGACGGTTCGTACCTTGAAGACCAGGATTTCTGGCGTTTTACGGGAATAGCCCGTGAAGTATATCTCTATGCACGTCCTCAGGCCCACATCGCCGACTTGTTCATTACGCCCGATTTGGTGAACAATTATCAGGACGGAACGTTGGAGGTGAAACTGAACGCCGTGGGAGCCAAGGGTGAGACCGTGATGTTCTCCCTGAAAGACAAGGAAGGAAAAGAAGTGGCTGCACAGACGGCTAAAGTCGGAGGAAACGGTGAAGTAAAAATAAACTTCGATATCAAAAATCCTTTGAAGTGGACTGCCGAGACGCCGAACCTCTATACTTTATATACTACCTTGATGGACGGCAAGCAGGTGGCCGAGGTTGTGCCGCAGCGCGTGGGATTCCGCAAGGTGGAAATCAAGAACGCCCAGGTGTTGGTAAACGGACAGCCGGTGTTGTTCAAGGGAGCCAACCGTCACGAACTCGACCCGGTGACGGGGTATGTGGTGTCGATGGACCGCATGCTGGAAGACATCCGCGTGATGAAAGAGCTGAACATCAATGCTGTGCGTACCTGTCATTATCCCAACGACCCGCGTTGGTATGAACTTTGCGACATATACGGCATCTACATGGTGGCTGAAGCCAATATCGAAAGCCACGGAATGGGCTACGGCGACAAGACGTTGGCCAAGGAGCCGACTTATGAGAAGGCACACTTGGAGCGCAACGAAAGCAATATCAAGATTTACAAGAACCATCCTTCCATCATCTTCTGGAGCGTGGGTAACGAAGCCGGTTACGGGCCTAACTTCGAGAAGGCGTATGACTTGGTGAAGGCGTACGACCCGAGCCGTCCGTGCCAGTATGAACAGGCCGGACAGAACGGCAAGACGGATATCTTCTGCCCGATGTATTACGATTACGGCGGCTGCGACAAGTACTCGCAGGGCGACAACCCGCGTCCGCTCATCCAGTGCGAGTATGCTCATGCCATGGGCAACTCCATGGGAGGATTCAAGGAATATTGGGACATGGTACGCAAGTATCCGAAGTACCAAGGCGGTTTCATCTGGGACTTTGTGGACCAGGGGCTGCGCGTGAAGAACAAACAGGGCAAGACGATATATGCTTACGGAGGCGACTTTGGCCGTTATCCCACCAGCGATCATAATTTCAACTGCAACGGTATCATCAATCCCGACCGCAAACCGAATCCTCATGCCAACGAAGTGCGTTACTACTATCAGAACATCTGGGCTACGGCCAAGGATTTGAAGGTCGGCGAGGTGGAAGTTTACAATGAGAACTTCTTCAAGTCGCTTGACGACGTGGAATTGCAGTGGACGTTGGAGTCGGAAGGAAAAATATTGGCCAACGGGCGGAATGCGCTCGACATTCCCGCACAGCAGAAACGTGTGGTGAAACTGGATGGTTACAGTTTGCCTGCGGACGTGAAAGGCGAAGTGGTGCTGAACCTCGACTTCGTGCTGAAGAAAGCCGAACCGATGCTCGATGCTGGCTATGCCGTGGCACGCGAACAGTTCGTGGTGAATCCTTATACTTTCCCCACGATGGAAAGCGTATTGGCTGTCACTTCCGGCAAATATGACACCCGGAAAGTGGAAAAAGAAGAAAAGGTGGCATGGGTCACATTGTCGGCAGGAAACACTTCTGTCACTTTCAACCATTGGAACGGTTGGATTGACTACCTTGGCGTGGACGGGAAACCGATGTTGGAAGAGGGCTATGCCATTACTCCCGATTTCTGGCGTGCGCCGACCGACAACGACTACGGGGCAGGCACACAACGCAAGTTGCATGCTTGGAAGAATCCTGAGATGAAGATGAAGTCGTTCAAGGTGGTGGAAAATGAAGGCAAGGCCGAGAAGGGCGTCGAAGTGGTATATGACATGCCGTCGGTAGAGGCTACGTTGACGATGACTTATACGTTGACTCCGGCAGGTGAACTGGTGGTCAATGAGGCTATGACGGTCAATAAGGATGCCAAGCACAAGCCGGAACTGATGCGCTACGGTATGCAGTTGGTTATGCCGAAAGCCTATAATATGCTGACCTATTACGGAAAGGGACCAGGCGAGAACTACATCGACCGTAACAACGGAGACCGTTTAGGGGTGTACGACGCGAAGGTGGCCGACCAGTATTGGGGCTATGTACGTCCGCAGGAAAGCGGAAACAAGACTGAGGTACGCTATTGGCAGGTGAAGGATGAGAACGGCAAGGGATTGGAGTTCTATTCTTTCGCCCCGATGGAATGCAGCACGTTGAACTATTTGGCTTCGGATTTGGATGACGGTTGGGACAAGAACGCCCACCAGAGCCATTCCGGCGACTTGACACCCCGTGATTTCAGCGTGGTCAAGTTGGCAGCGCGTCAGCGCGGATTGGCTTGCGTGAACAGTTGGGGAGCTATTCCGCTCGAACAGTACCGCATGCCTTATCAGGATTACAGCTTTACTTACGTAATCCGTCCGTTATGATGATACAATTTTCTATGTTTTAAATTTAGGTTAAATGTGAGGGGGTGTCTTCGTGAGAAGGTGCCCCTTTTTTTATGGGCAAGACGCAGAGGAGGGGGAAGGCTTCGTTCAAGATTTAAGGATTTTGGAAAGGCTTTTTCGTCGGGCTGAGATTTGAAAATCGTTTGCCGCAGAACGGAAAATCGTTCGCCTGAGATTGATTTTTTGTTTGGCGCAGAACGGAACGCCAATTTCTTCATACCTATAAATACTTGTTTCATAGCCTGTTGCGTTTTCTTTTGAAAGATATGGGTGTGTCGCTGTATGTCAATATAAATCTATGAAAACGATTCGCCCCCGAATGGCAGGATATGCCGTTCGGGGGCGAACTGTTGATACTGTGGCAAGGCCGTCTGATGCCTTGCGGAAGCCCTTGTGAGAGGTTATGGAACCATTACCTTGACGGAGTGGCTTCCGGCTTTTACCACATAAATACCTCTTGAAAGGCGTGCCGTACGGGGAACCTGTTGGCCGCTGATGGCGTAAATCCGGTAATTGTCCGTACCGTCTACGATAACATGGCCGTCACGTACGAAAACTTTGAACGGGGCGGATCCGATTGTACCTTTGATACCTGATTCACCTTCTTTGGGAGAACTTACGGCTATCCAGCCCATGATATCGCCATTGTTGGTGGCGTTGTCTATTTCCTTGATAGTTTCGTTGGTCTTGTCCTTTTGGCGGATGATTTTCACTCCTGTGGTGGCGGGCACGTCTTTGATGTCCGTATTGCTTTCGTCCGTCGTGTAGCTGCTGATTCTGTATACGGAGGCACAATCATAGTTGTTGGTCTGGGGACCAAACAGCATGATGGGGCTGAACAATCCTATGGCATTGCCCGTCTCGTCCACGAGATTGACTTCGCGGGCACGTCGGCCGTCCACCTTGTCTTCTGTATTGCGACCCACAGTCAGAATCTTGCCGTCTTCCATCTTGGCGGTTCCCGGAGTGGCTGCCACGTAGAAGATGTCTTGTCCGGCAAAAGTGCTGGTCGTTTCGTCCACAGCGGCTTGTCGGGCCAGTTTGACAGCGAAGCCTTTGTTCGTGATGTCCCAAACCTTGACTACGTAGGGATATGCCTTGTAGCGCGACAGCACGTTGGCAATGACTACCGGAGTTACACCTTCGGGGAACGGGGTGGCAAAACTGATCCACGTGGTGTCGTTCTTGATTTTGCTTGCACTTTCTCCCACTTCCATCGTGATGTCACCGATTTGGTGGGCACCCTTGCGCAGTACCATGAAGTCTGTGGTTTCCGGTTCCGTGATGGTTTGTTCGTAGTCCCCTTCGTTCCAAGGGAAGGCCCAGAAGGAGAATTTGTCGCTCAGCACGCTGACCACTGTATTGACTGGTACGACCTTTGAATCGTTATAGGAAAGCAAGCCTGCAAAAACGGCCGGTTTTTCATCTTCACCGATGGCATCGAATTCCGTATTGAACTCCTGTGTATCGCTGATTTCCAGGGTGCCGTACTGGAAGCCCGGTTCTCCCTTGGCTGCCACCAACGAGAGCTGTACTTCGTCCGTAGAACGCACGTTCCCGTCCATGTCGAAGTTGCGCACCCGGTACGTGTAAGTTCCCCGTTTGAAATCTTCGGGGAAGACTTCGTTGTACGCATAGGAATTCTTGTCCGGAGCTTCGTATTTCTGCAAGGTTTGCCATTCGCCATCGTCCAAGCGCATTTCCAACAATGTGGAATCGGTGAAGCCCATGTTGTTCTTATACTCCCAATTGAGAGCCAACTTACGTGTGCGTTCGGTATATTCCAAAGTCAGTCCTGAGGGCGTGCTGTACACCACCTTGGGCACGAACTCGTAGGATTTTCTGTAACCCATACCCGAGTTCATTTCGCCATACCATTTACCAAGAATGGAAATTTCGGAAGGGTTGCCGTCTTTTCCATACTTGTAAAGTTTGGAGCAATCGGCTTCGCTGTTCCAATAGGCATAACGTTCCACATAGTCGAAACTGTTCCAGTTGGTAAGCACCTTGCTCATTACGTCGTAGTTCTTCTGTTGGTTCTCGATGGAAAACGAACGGTCTGTGGCGAAGATACCATTGTTGTTCCATGAAGCTCCCCAAACGAATTCCGACACCCAAATGGGGCGTTTGTATTTGTCATAATAACCCTTCAGTTGGTTGTTCAAGTTCCATTCAGGCCAATAGCAGTGCATGTCGAGAATATCGCAACGCCAACCGCGTTTGTCGATTTCTGTCATGAACTGTTCTAACCATGAGAGGCTTCCGTCGTGGGATGAAGGGGAACACAGGCGCATGCCGGTAGCCATAAGGTTTTCCCAGTTGTTGAGCACGGTCTCCACGCTTTGCGGATGGTCGTCGGCACTGTTGCCCGGTTCGTTGTTGGTCTGCATGTGGCAGGATTGGGTCACCTTTCCGCAGGTTGAGACAGAAGGCCAGTCTTCATAGATGTGATGGGGAACCCATTCGCAGTCCGGCTCGCGGCTTGCATTGCCCTGTCCCCAGTCATAGCACCATGTTACTTTGAGGGCGTTGACGATTTCTTCACTTGCATCGCTGGCGATACCTTTTTTCTGGAAATTATGCCACTTGAACACGCGATAGGAAGAAATCCTGTGGTCGAGCTCCATAGGTAGCTCGGCAAACTCCAAGTCTTCCTTATCGGCGACGAAACAGCGGCTGTAACCTTTTCCGCCGGGATTGTTGGAAAAAGTCACCATGTAGCCTCTCTTCAGTTTGAAGCTCCTGATTCGATTGTTGAGCTTGGCGGTCGAAAGGGTATTCATGTAGCCGTTGGAATTTTCCAGTCCGAAATCATTGACGGATTCCCCTCCGAAGTTGGGCTCGGAATAGACCGTCAGCGGTTTGATGTCTTTGCTGTAAGGAAAGATGATGGCGCCATGGGCATACATTTTCACTTGACAGTTCTCATCGTTGACCGCCGGCTCCCCATTAATCTTAATGAAGGAAAGGTAACTGAGAGCCTCGCTTGGACGCAGGTTTTCCAGAATCACGACGGCATGTTCCGTATTGGTGATATTGATACTGCCCGGCGTGGCGAACGGGGTTGTACCCGTCACGATGTAATCCACATCTTCGCTAAGGGTGACGGAAGATGTTACTTGTTCTATTTTCTGGGTCGTGTTTTCGGCAATAGCTGTCTGTCCCAACGCGAGAGCCAATGCAAAGGTTAATAGTTGCGTTTTCATTATTTACTATAGGTTTTATAATTTATGGGTTAGTTTCAATGGGGCGGATGGTTTGGGCCGCCTTCCGGTTACTTCGTGTTGGGAAACGCCTTTTGCAGCCGTTTCAGCTCTTTTTGGGTGATGGCGATGACCGTGCCGTGGCGCGGAGTGAACGCTCCCTGAGTGGCTGTATCCTGCACGCGTTTGAACTTCATCAGGTCTTTGCTGGTGCAGAACTGGTAGTGCCCGTTCATGTAGCAGTCGTACATCAGAACCCAGTCTCCTTCTATCCGTTGGAACACGCCGGAACCTTCCACCGCTTTGTCGGTATCTTCAAACGTACCGGGCAACAGTTCCCATTCTGCCGGATTGTGCAAGTCTTTGGCCAGATATTGGCGTATGCCTTTTTTCTGTTCGCCTTCGGTTTTGAAAAAGATGTGATAAGTTCCATTGTCGTCTTGCACGATATCCGTGTCGATGGAAGGTTTCTTGTAGTCGAACAGGACTTTGGGCTCTCCTTCAAGGTCGCTGAAATCTTCATTGGCGTATGCCCAAAAGACCTTGTCGTAGGGGCACTGTCCGTCGTCGGTCAGGATAGAAAAGTACACCATGTATTTTTTTGCCTTCTTGTCGTAGATGGTTTGCGGCGCCCATACGCGGATGACGTTGGCGAACATCGTGTTGGCATATTTTTCAGGGAAGTTTACCGTGTGGTGCGTCCAGTTGACCATGTCTTTGCTGCGCATCAGTACGATGCCCCGGTTGGAGGTCCATCCTTGACTGGAACGCATGTCGGTGACTACCATGTAGAAGTAGCCGTCTTCGCCTCTTAAGATATGAGGATCGCGTACCCCCTTCTTTAAAGAAATCGTGTCGGAGGAAATGACGGGCTTGCCGTCATTCAACGGAGTATAGCTGAACCCGTCCGTGCTGATGGCATAACAGATTTGTTCCTGTTCGGGAGCGTTACCTGTGAAATAGGTAAAAAGGTAAGCTACTTTCTTTTTGGCTTGGAGGGTTGTGGTGCTTGCGAATGTACCGGCACACACAAGGCAAATGCCTAACACTGTCTTTAGGTTTTTTCTCATGTTGGATATGAATAGGTTAATAAACGGTCAAATGTACGAAAATAGCTTTATTTGTGTGCGCAAACCGATTGCTTATTAACTAAGATTAACGCCCCTTGTGCTTTTCCCGAAGCGTTTCCGCGATAGCCCAGTGGATAGCGGCCTCTTCTTCCTTGCCGCAGCGCGACAGGGCATCGCCAAACAGTTCGTGAGCTTTGGCGTGTTCGGGCTTAAGGGATACGGCTTTGTCGAAATCGGCGACGGCCAGTTCGGTACGTCCGCAAAGCAGGTGGTTCTTTCCCCGGTTGTAGTGCACTTTGAAGTTGGCCGTGCTGAGTTCGGCGGCGCGGTTGAAGCATTGGAGGGCATCTTCGTATTCTCCATGGTCTTGCAGCGTGACGCCTTTGCGTATCCATGCGTCTACGTATGAAGGGTCGAGCGACAAGGCCTTATCGTAATTGGCCAGGGCGGCACGCAGGTTATGGGCCTGAAGAATGGAAGCGTTGCCCAGTTCGTAATATTCATGGGCGTACTGCTGCATCTGTTTGCGTTGGGCTGCCATTTGTCGTTTCAACTCTTCGTTCTCGCGTTTAAGTCGGCTGATGATATTGAGTTTGCTGCAAATGAACCGTTTGATGACCGGTTTTTCGATGTCGTATCTGCTGTGTATGGCTATGAAGAAGTGGTCGAGGCTTTCACGGAAGTCATCGCGGTCGAATGCCTGTACGGCGGCTTGGTATTCGATGTCGGCTTTGGCTTTCTTCATGGCTTGCTCGATAGCCTTTTCGTCATTGAATTGTTGGGCGAACCGGATGATTTCTGGCTTGACGAAAATATCCGAACGGGATATTTCCTTCTTCAGACATATACCTTCCAATGAAGTGCAGCGGCTCAAGGCTACATATACCTGTCCTCCGGCGAAGACGCCACCGGTGAAGTCGATGGTCACTTTACGGAAAGTCAGCCCCTGGCTTTTATGGATGGTGATGGCCCAAGCCAATCGCAGGGGGAACTGCCGGAAGATGCCGAGTTCTTCCTCTTCTATCTTTTTTTCTTGCTCGTTGTAGGTGTAGCGCACGTTGCTCCACACTTCGCGGGTGACTTCCATTTCGGTTCCGTCTTCCGTGACGACGTAGATATGGCCGTTCTTTTCGTCTATGGCCGAAACGGTACCCAGAGTTCCGTTTACCCAACGTTTGTCTTGGTCGTTTTTGACGAAAATGACTTGTGCGCCGGGTTTAAGTTCCAGTTCCATCAGCGTGGGGAGCGAACTTTCCGGGAACTCGCCTTGTATTTCGCCTTTAAAGAGTGTGCTCTCGGTGTCTATTTCGGATAGTTTCCGGCGGTTGATGAAATCTACGTTGTCCCTTCGGGTGGCCAGGGTAATATTCAGTCCATGGCTCAACTTGTCATCGTTCGTCCGGTTCCAACGGCTGTTGAGCAGTTGCAGGTCGGCACTTCCGGCCTGGTTGGTACGGATATGGTCGAGCACGGCGATGAAGGCGGCATCTTGCTGGCGGTACACTTTCTTCAGTTCTATGGAGACGAGGCGCATCTCCTGGAATACTTTGGCCGAGAAGAAATAAGGCGTAGGGTAGTAACGGTTCAGGATTTCTCGTTCGTCCGCTTTGACAACCGGTTCCAGTTGGAATATATCTCCGACAAGCAATAACTGCTTTCCGCCGAACGGTTCGCGCAGGTTGCGGCTGTAGAGGCGCAGGATGCGGTCGATGAAGTCGATGATGTCCGCCCGTACCATTGAGATTTCATCGATAATGATCAGTTCTGTTTCACGCACCAGCTTTTGATGGGCGGAATTGTATTTCAGGAACTCTTTCAGTTTGCGGAAGCTGAACCGAGGGTCGTCGGGCAGGAGCGGGTGGAAAGGGAGCTTGAAAAAGCTGTGCAGGGTGCTGCCTCCGGCATTGATGGCTGCTATGCCGGTCGGTGCCAATACCACGTGCTTCTTCCGTGTGTGGCTGCAGATATACTTCAGTAAGGTGGATTTACCCGTACCGGCTTTGCCTGTGAGGAAAACCGAGTTACGGGTAAACTGTATGAGTTTCAGCGTGCTTTGGAACTCCGGGTTCTGAAGGTCTATTTCAATGTCTTCTTTCAAATCTTTGGGGCTATGGTGTCAAGGTGCCGTGTGTGAGGCTTGCGGATGGTTACCGCTTCCCTCGCTTGCCGTTGTTTCTGTTTTCGCCTCGGGCTGTTTTTCCGGTGAGGCGTTACCGCGTTGCAAAGAGTCTCCCGGAAGGGCTATACCCAATGAATCTGCGGATGCCGTAAGCGAATCCGGTTCTTGTGGCGCATAATAGCTTTCGCATGTGTATGTGGTGGGGTCGATGTCTTCGAGCGGTTTTTTCGGGAATTTGGCACGGTATTGGGCGAAGCGGTCGTCCAACAGGACTTTCTGGATGAAGTTGCCGAATATGGGTAAGGCCGTCCGGCTGCCTTGTCCTAAGGCTCCGGTGCGGAAGTGTATGCTCCGGTATTCTCCTCCGACCCATCCTCCGGCGACTAACTTGGGCGTTACGCCCACGAACCAGGCATCGGAATGGTTGTTGGATGTACCGGTTTTGCCTCCGAAGTCGGTGTATTTCAGTACAGGATGGATGTAGCTCCACAGGGCTGCCGTGGTTCCGCCCGGCTCAGTCAGGCCTCCTCGCAAAAGCCGCTGCATGAAGAATGCGGAACGGTATGGAATAGCCTGCTGCTCTTCCGGTTCTGCCGCATAGATGATATTGCCGTCGCGGTCGAGAATTTTAGTAATCAGGATGGGCGGATTCATCTTGCCGTCGTCAATGACCGTGCAGTAGCCGTTGACCAGTTCCAACAGATTGACATCGGAGGAACCTAAGCTCAGCGACGGAGTTTCGTGCAGCGGCGATTCGATCCCCATGGCATGTGCGGTCTGTGCCACGTTGTGGATGCCCAGTTCATAGCCTAACTTGACTGCCACACTATTGATACTCTGTGCGAAAGCTGATTTCAAAGGCATTTCGGCTCCCGAGAAGGTGCCGTTGGCATTATGGGGAGTCCATTTGGTAGGTTTGCCGTCTACGGTGTCCGGGTACTGTTGCCATTCGTCGATACGGGTGTCGCAGGGGGTCAGTCCTTGGTTCATCGCTTCTGCATAGACAAAGAGTTTGAAGGTTGAACCGGGTTGGCGCATGGCGGTGACTTTGTCGTATTTCCACGAGCCGAAGTCTATGTCGCCCACCCATGCCTTGACATGGCGGCTGTCCGGTTCTATGGCTACGAAACCGCAATGCAGGAATTTGACCATATAACGGATGGAGTCCATGGTGCTCATCTCTTCTTCTTTCAGACCGTCGTAACTGAACACCTTGACCTTGTGGGGCAGATTCAGATAGTAAGTGATGGAGTCCGGCTGGTCGGGGAAACGGGTTTCGAGATATTTGTATGCTGTCGTTTTTTTAGCTAAGTCCTCGATAAAGTTCGGAATTTCCTGGTGTCTTTCGTCTTGCCACGGGTTTGTGTTGCCCCAATGTTGCTTGAAACGTTGCTGGAGGATTTCCATTTGTTGGATGGCAGCCTCTTCCGCATATTTTTGCATACGGGTATCCAGCGTGGTGTATATCTTCAGCCCGTCGGCATAGAGGTCCGGTTTGTTTTCTTCGTCTACTCCGGCTATCGCTCCTTTCTCGCACAGCATGTCGATGTACTCCGGCAAGACAGCACGGAAGTAGGGGGCGATACCGTCGTAGCTGCTTTCTTCCTTTCGTGGATTTACAATCATGGGAAGTGCCATGAGAGAATCGAGTTGTGCACGAGTGGCCTTGTGACCGTGAATGACCAGATGACCGTGGTCGTATAGGTTCGTTAGCACCACGTTGCGCCGTTTGGTACTGTTCTTGGGATTGAGCTTCGGGTTGTAGCTGGATGTCGCTTTCAGCAAGCCTACCAATGTGGCAGCTTGTTCGTAGGTCAACTGGTCGGGAGTCGTGTTGAAGTAGGTGCGGCATGCTGTCTTGATGCCGAATGAATTACTGCCGAAGTCCACGGTGTTGAAATACATGGTGAGTATTTCTTCTTTACTGAATATCATTTCCAACTTAACGGCTACAATCCATTCTTTGGCTTTCATGACCAGGATTTTCACCCCAGGAATTTTGCCGAGCAGTCCGGTAGAGTATTGTGTACGCACTCGGAACAGGTTTTTGGCCAGTTGTTGGGTGATGGTACTGGCACCACGGGCACGTCCGCTTGCGATGTCTTTTATCGCTGCAAAAAGTCCTTGAAAATCTATGCCATGGTGGCGGTAAAAACGTTCGTCTTCAGTATCGATGAGGGTCTGGATGATAATGGGAGAGATATCCTCGTACTCGACCGGCGTACGGTTTTCGCTGAAAAAACGACCGATAAGTACACTGTCGGCACTGTATATCTCGGAAGCTTCGCTGGTGACCGGATGTTCAATGTCCTTGAATCCGGGTGATTTCCCGAACAGATAGAGAAAGTTGAGGTCAACGGCAATAAGAAGTAAAATAACCGATAGGACGCAAGTGATAATCCATACTACGGTTTTCTTGTACCAAGGGCCTCGATAGAGGTTGGTGAATCCCCTTCCGGCCTTTTTCAACCAATGGCTTGTCTTTTGAAGAATGCGACTCATGTGATTTGACTTATGTAGGTTGAATGATGTTTAATAGGAGCAAATTTAGAAAAAGTTTATGGCATAATCTCTTTTTCTATGAGTTTTTTTATAGCTTCCGTTTCATCCGGATGAAACCAATGAATGCTTTCGTCGCGGCGAAACCATGTCATTTGCTTACGTGAATAAATACGGGTGTTTTGTTTGATTTTCTCCACAGCCGTTTCCAAAGTCCAGGAACCGTCTATGTATTTGAATATTTCCTTATATCCTACGGTATTGAGGGCATTGGTATGCCTGTAGGCGATGACTTTTCGTGCCTCTTCCACCAGTCCGTCTGTTATCATTTGGTTCACGCGCTGGTTGATACGCTCGTATAGTTCTTCCCGTTCCCGTCTTAATCCGATTTTAAGGATGTCAAACGGACGTGCCTTGGGTTGGCTGGTGCGGAAGCTTGAATAAGGTTTTCCCGTCATGTAGCATATCTCCAATGCGTGGATGACGCGTTTGGGATTTTTGTGGTCTACGAGGTTGTAGTATTCCGGGTCGAGCAGTTTCAGTTCTTTGCAAAGCTGTTCCAGTCCCACTTCTTCGTATCTTTCCAACATAAGGCGGCGGGTTTCTTCGTCTACGGCAGGAATGTCGTCGATACCCTTGCAAACCGCGTCGATGTACATCATGCTTCCGCCCGTCAGTAAGGCGTATGGATGTTGGGAGTGGAGGTCGTCCAATAAACGAAGTACGTCTGTTTCGTATTGTGCTGCACTGTAATAGTCCGTTAGCCCAAGTGTGCCGACGAAATAATGTCTGACACGCTGTTGTTGAGCTTCGGTGGGTGCAGCGGTTCCGATAGGCAGGTCACGGAATAGTTGCCGTGAATCCGCGTTGATAATAGGAGTATGAAGAAACTCAGCCAACGAAAGGCTGAGCTCTGTTTTTCCCACTCCCGTAGGTCCTATCAATACGACAAGTCGGGGCTTCATGAATCAATGATAAGGGTTGCCTTCGCTGATTTCGAATCCTTCCGGGTCGAATTCTTCCGTGTCGAAGCTCTCGCTTCCGTAGAAATCTTCGTTTAAATCTTCCGAGGGTTTGGTGGTCTCCTTATTCAGAAACTCTTCCAAATCCATGGATTGTTGCGGAGCTTCGCCATGGCTTCGGCTGCATACCGGCTGTTCCTGCGTCTTTCCGAAACTGATTTCAGTCAGTTCAATGAAAAACATGCGGTTGTCCAATGGGTCGAAAACATAGACCATGCGTTGTTTTTCGTCTTCCAACAGTTCGTTGAGCCGTGTCTTTTTCATCAAATACAAGTCTTCGTCCGATCGGCTTGTGCCCATGTCTTCCAACAGAATCTCCTGTTCTTGTTCCCACTCTTGGTTACAGATGAAAAAAGAAGTAGGCACATTGTCTGCATAGTGGCACGAAGACAATATGGCCTGATGCAGGTCGTAAAAGGTGGCCTCGGCATCTATTTTGATTTCTCTGATAAAATCTTCTACTTCATTAGAGATAATGGTAAAACGGTATACCATGGCTTTTTATGATATTTAGTGGACAAATCCTCTTTTGGAGTTTTCAATGAACTCGATGATATAGTTTATTTCCGGACTGGCAGGCACTTCTTCCCGTACTTTCTGTAAGGCTTCGTTCAAAGGTACGCCTCCCTGGTAAATAATACGGTAAGCATTATGTATGTTTTCTATCAGTTCGTTGCTGAAGCCTCTCCGTCGTAATCCGACAAGATTCAGACCGCAATAGGCAACCGGCTCGCGTGCACATATAGTATAAGGTGGAATGTCTTGGCTGAAACGTGTCCCTCCGCCTACCATCGTATATCCCCCTACGCGACAGAATTGGTGCATCAGAACGTTGGCACTGATGATGGCGTGGTCGTCGATGATGATTTCACCGGCCAATTTGGTACCGTTGCCGATGATACAATCGTTTCCAACAAAAGCATCATGGGCTACATGTACGCTTTCCATCAGCAAATTACCACTGCCTACGCAGGTTTTGCCTTTTGCCGCCGTACCACGGTTGATTGTTACGTTCTCACGGATTTTGTTGTTATCGCCGACTTCGGCTGTGGTGTCTTCTCCCCGGAATTTCAAATCTTGAGGCACGGCACTGATAACAGCCCCCGGAAAAATGACATTGCCGTTGCCGATACGTGCTCCGTATAGTACGCTTACACTGTTCATCAACACGTTATTGTCGCCTATTTCCACGTTTTTGTCAATGAAACAAAACGGGCCGATTTCGCAGTTCTCACCGATTTTAGCTTCCGGATCTATGAAAGCCAAAGGACTTATTTTGCTCATAAATTCTATCTTACTTGTTTTTTACGATTTGTGCAGTAAATGTGGCTTCGGTCACGATGCTTTCTCCCACAAACACATAACCGCGCATGGACGAGATGCCATGACGTACCGGTGCTAACAGTTCTACTTTGAAAAGGAGGGTATCTCCCGGAACCACTTTTTGGCGGAATTTCACTTGGTCTATGCGTAAGAAGTAGGTGCTCCAACGTTCCGGTTCATCTACGGAATTCAACACTAAAAGACCGCCTGCTTGAGCCATGGCTTCGATTTGCAGCACACCGGGCATGACCGGTTCCTGTGGGAAATGTCCGGTAAAAAACGGTTCGTTACTTGTTACGTTTTTAACGGCTACGATGGTCGTAGGCCCGAGTTCTATGACCTTATCCACAAGTTGCATGGGATAACGGTGGGGGAGAAGCTCGCGGATACGATTGACATCCATTACCGGCGGTTCGTTACAGTCGTAGCCTGGAGCCTGTATTTCGTGTGCCCGAATTTCTTTGCGGATCAGGCGGGCAAACTTATTATTGATAGTATGTCCGGGACGGGTAGCGATGATACGCCCTTTGATGGGCTTGCCGATCAGTGCCATGTCGCCGATAATATCGAGCAGTTTGTGGCGTGCCGGTTCATTTTCCCATACCAGAGGTTTATGGTTCAAATATCCTTTTTCTGTGGCATCGTGATGGGGAACTCCGATACTGTCGGCCAATTTGTCCAACTTTTCTTGAGACATCTCATTCTCATAAATCACGATAGCGTTGTCCAAGTCTCCGCCTTTGATAAGACCGGCGGCCATCAGTTGTTCTACTTCACGAACAAAAACGAAAGTACGGCTCGGGGCGATTTCAGATTCGAAATTCTCCATGTTGTCCAAAGTGGCAAATTGGCTGGAAAGAACTTTGGAATTGAATGAAATCATCGCCGTGATGCTGAACTGCTCATCCGGTAGGATTGTAATGCAAGAACCGGTTTCCTCATCTTTGACTTCCAACTTTTTACGGATGATATAATAGTCTTTGACTGCGTTCTGTTCGGCTATGCCTACACGTTTGATGTTCTCCACGTAAATTTCCGCGCTTCCGTCCAGAATAGGAACTTCAGGGCCGTTGACTTGCAAAAGGCAGTTGTCCACTCCCATGGCGTATAAAGCAGCTAAGGCATGTTCTACTGTACTGCAACGGGCTTCTCCTCGTCCCAAGACGGTGCCGCGTGTGGTTTCTACCACATTTTCGGCTACGGCGTCAATAATGGGACGCCCGTCCAGGTCGATTCGTTGTATTTTATATCCGTGGTTTTCGGGAGCAGGATTGAATGTAACGGTCAGATTCAGACCTGTATGCAATCCTTTGCCGCACAAAGAAAAACTTCCTTGCAATGTTTTCTGTTTCAGCATAGCTCTTTATTTCTTCTTATTCAGTATTTCTTTTAAATCTTCTATTTCTTTTTTCAAATGGTTCACATCCGCATATATCTCAGGTAGTTTTTTGTACACTACACTTGAACGTGCAAAATTTTTAGCTTCGATGGCAGGAGAACCTTGTACGGTAATGTGCCCCTTGCGTATGCTTCCGGCAATACCGGCTTGAGCACCGGACCTGACTTCATCACCGATGACCGCATGTCCTGCAATACCCACTTGCCCGCCGAACATACACCATTTCCCGATTTTAGTAGAACCGGCTACGCCTACCTGAGCGGACATCACCGTGTTTTCCCCGACTTCTACGTTATGGGCAATTTGGACCAGATTATCCAACTTGACTCCTCGGCGTACGAACGTAGATCCCATCGTAGAACGATCCACACAAGTATTGGCACCGATTTCCACGTCGTCTTCTATGGTTACGATACCGATTTGCGGAATTTTGTCATAGCCGTTCTCGGTCGGTGCAAAACCGAAGCCGTCCGCACCGATTACGCAGCCTGCATGCAAAATGACCCGATTGCCGATTTTACAATCGTGATATACCGAAACATTGGAATACAGTACACAGTCTTCGCCAACCGAAGCATTATCGTACACGGTGGTATGGGGATATATTTGTGTACCTTTACCGATATGCACGTTTTCACCGATATAAGCAAAAGGGGCGATGTAACAGTCTTCGTCGATTTGAGCCGTAGGTGCGATATATGCCAATGAATCAATGCCTTTTTTCTTGGGCTTGCTCATCTCATACAAAGCCAATAATTTGGCTACGGCCTCGTAGGCATTGTCCACACGAATCAGCGTGGCTTGGGTTTCTTTTTCTAATTCAAGATTCCGGTCCACTAATACAATACTGGACTGTGTGTCATAGAGATAATGAGTGTATTTAGGATTGGACAGAAACGATATAGCTCCTGGTACACCTTCCTCTATTTTGGCAAAAGTATGTACCGATGCGTTTTCATTTCCCTCAACTGAACCCTGTATGAATTCTGCTATCTGCTTAGCGGTAAATTCCATGGTCTTTAGTTATTGTCATTACTAATTTTGCAAATTTCGCAAAAAAAATCGAATTACACTATATTTTGAGATAATAAAATAAACGGCAAGCCTGATTTAAGCTACCTTTTCCCGTAGCCAAGACGTGTAGGAAAGGGTGTGTAAATATGGATGGAGACTTATAAAAGTCAGCCGTCCGGATTTGGATTCCCAGACGGCTGTCAAATATAAAACATGGTTGCTCAGTGCTTATAGCTTTTTTAATTGCACTGCCATTTGTTGTTGCACTTCACGTGCCTTTTCACCGGCTACGACAGCGAAGCTTTCTGTGGAATCGGCATAAATGATGGCCCGGCTGCTGTTGACTATCAAGCCGCAAGTGCTGTTCATGCCATATTGGCAGACTTCTTCCAATGAGCCTCCTTGTGCACCGATGCCCGGTACGAGCAGGAAGTGGTTGGGGACGATTTTGCGGATGTCTTCAAACATGTGTCCTTGGGTGGCACCCACTACATACATCATGTTCTGGTCGTTGCCCCATTCCTGACTTTTCCGCAGGACCTTTTCAAACAGACGTTCGCCCTCTGTGTCGGTGGTCAACTGGAAGTCATGCGAGCCTTTGTTACTGGTCAGAGCCAGAAGGATGACCCATTTGTTTTCATAACCTAAGAACGGGGTTACGCTGTCTTCGCCCATATAGGGAGCTACTGTCAGGGCATCGAGTTGCATTTCCTCGAAGAAAGTACGGGCGTACATCGCCGAGGTATTACCGATATCTCCCCGTTTGGCATCCGCGATGATGAACTGGTCGGGGTAGTTCTTGTTCAGGTATTGGATCGTCTTTTCAAATGCGAGCCAGCCTTTTACGCCCATGCTTTCATAAAATGCCAGATTCGGCTTGTAAGCGATACAATAAGGTGCGGTAGCGTCGATGATGGCTTTGTTGAAGGCGAAAACGGGGTCTTCTTCCTTTAGCAGGTGCGAGGGGATTTTCTGAATGTCAGTGTCCAATCCCACACACAGGAAAGATTCTTTCCGTTTGATGTTCTCAAAAAGCTCTTGTTTGTTCATGTCGTATATGTTTTTTAGTTCGTTTTCTTTTGAATAAAATAATAACCGGAATAAGTAAAGTTCAGGTTCTTGTCTCCTGCATATCCGGATAGGGAGAAGTCGGTGAGGATAAAAAGATTGTCTTTTTGCCTGCCGATGAACTTTTGTGGAGGAATCGTATCCATGGCACTCCATTTCCGGATGTCGGACGGCTGGACGTATATCGTGTCTATCACTTGATGCCCGTTGGTAAGTTCTATGGGCATGACTTCTTCTTTCCAATATTTGCAAGGGATGGAGTCTTCGCTCTTATGATATGCGACCAGTTCCGAATATCCGGTGTTTAATTCCATTTTGACAGAAGATGGCGATGACGCCTCAAAATGGAGGTATGTCCCTTTTGCAATGATTTCCGTACCATTTTTCTTTTGACTGAAATGCACTTCGGAGTTTTCTTTAATACATTTCTCCGCTCCCCAATAATTGATGTCGGGAGCGACAAGACGATGAATTTCTTTGTCTTTGAAAGTATAATCCAGTATTTTGAGACGGCTGTTAGTAAGCCGCGCTGTTTCCCGCGGAAGCGATGCCAGCCAGTCCAGATATTGCTCTTCGTCCATGGGGAGTCCCCCTTTATATGATGTTTGGATTTGGATTGATAAGGCTTGGAACATGTAACGGTGGGTGAGTCGGGCATAATTTACCGGAAGTACGGATGTGAGCAGAAAGATGCCGGCAAACGACACGGCAATCCATTGAATGCGCCGTGCCCGTAGAACGAATAAGCCGATACAGACTATGTAAAACCAGATGTTCAGAGTCAGAAGGTACAGGCGGTTGAGCGTGATGCCGTAATCGTTGAATCGTCTGGCAATGCCGATAGTCATCAGTACTAACAGGGGCAGGATGGCGATGGGCAACCCACGCGCCACACGTTGCTCGAAACGTGAAAGTCCTTGGCGGAGAGAAGGGTACATACAGAATTCTACTCCGATGCAACCCGCAGTCAGTGCGATGACTAACCAGGAAACCCATCCGTCCGGCAATTGCCATTGGACGAGAATCTTCAATGCGTAGACATAAAGTACCAATAAGTAACATCCCAATAACGGAAGGAACAGATAGCGGATCACTTTGCTGAGGAATGCAGAAGTATGACCGGTACGGTCGTGTTTGGCTTCTCCGGCCGGGATTTGCCCTAAAAACAGCAATGAGGGTAAGGTCAGGCAAAACACAATGAGCCATGTGGTATAGAAGTTACCATTTACTTCCAGGCCGAATAAACCGGAGAAGGATGCTGTCAGCAGGCAGAGGCCGCCGCACATGATACCGCCGATTATCCATGAGGTAACGGCATGAGATACCAGTTGCAGGGTGAAATTCCATGAGGCGATATCGTCTTTTTCACGGAAAAAAGGAAGTGTGAAGATACTTAACCCCAAAGCCGTCAGGGCGGAACCGTGGGCAAGCCCTGTTTCCAAGAAAGGAAAGTCTTCCGGCAATAGGTACAAGTATCCGGCGTCCGCTAATAGGAGCAAATGGAGTAGCGCGTTGGCGATGTATACGATACGTTTACGTTTCACTTCCTCTCCCCATAAGCGAAGGGAGAGAGAGAGCAAACTTCCTACAGTCAGATAATAATTAATGGTGAAAGTCTGACGTTCCGTGAACAATTCGTCTTTCCCCCAGCATACTACTAATAAGAAAACAGCGAGCGATACTGTAAAGCCAACCGTGACCGGAAAACGTTTCAAGCATTGCTCGACGCTTTTTATGATAATCTGCCGGGTGAAAAACTTTTTCATGTTCTTTACCGTTTAGAGTTCGCTTTCTTTCATCCGTTCGGCATTTTCCGCCACGGTCAGTTGGTCGATGCAGTCTTGTATGTTGCCGTCCATGAACGAAGGCAGGTTCTGCATGTTATAGCCGATGCGGTGGTCGGTGATACGGCTTTGCGGATAGTTGTACGTACGGATTTTGGCCGAACGGTCACCGGTGGACACCATTGTCTTCCTGCGGTTGGCAATGTCGTCGATATATTTCTGGTGTTCTTTGTCGTAGATGAACGTGCGCAGGCGTGCCAAAGCTCTTTCCTTGTTCTTGGGTTGGTCACGCGTTTCAGTACATTCTATCAGGATTTCCTCGGTCTCTCCCGTATTGGGGTTTTTCCACAGATAACGTGCACGTACGCCGGATTCCACCTTGTTCACGTTCTGTCCGCCTGCGCCGCTGGAGCGGAAAGTGTCCCATTTGATTTCGCCTTCGTTGATTTCCACGTCGAATTCTTGGGCTTCGGGCAGTACGGCCACCGTTGCGGCCGAGGTATGTACGCGGCCTTGTGTTTCCGTAGCCGGTACGCGTTGTACGCGATGTACGCCCGATTCGTATTTCAGCGTGCCGTATACCTTTTCTCCCGTTACGCTGAAGATGATTTCTTTAAAGCCGCCCGCAGCTCCTTCCGTAAAACTGGAGATAGCTATCTTCCAGCCTTTCATTTCGCAATATTTGGTGTACATGCGGAACAAGTCGCCTGCGAACAGTGCGGCTTCGTCTCCTCCCGTTCCTCCCCGTATTTCCATAATGACGTTTTTGTCGTCTTCCGGGTCGGCTGGGACGAGGAGCAACTTGATGCGTTCCTCCATTTCGGGGATATGTTTTTCAGTGGCCGCCATTTCTTCGCGCGCCATCTCCTTCATTTCCGGGTCGTCTTCGGTGGCCAACATCTCCTTGGCGTCTTGCAACGTTTGCAGGCTGTCCATATATTCTTTGCGGGCTTTCATGATATCACCCAAGTCCTTATATTCTTTAGTCAGCTTTACGTAGCGTTTTTGGTCGCTGATTACATTCGGGTCGGTAATCAAAGTGCCCACCTCCTCGTAGCGGCTTACCAGCCCCTCCAATTTGTCTAATATAGAATTGTTTTCTGCCATAATATCAAGTTTCCGGCTGCAAAGATACGGAGAAAAAATGAAAGGACGTAAAAGGCCGCGACAATATAATAGGAGAACGAAGCCGAAAAGGATTTTATAACGAATTGATTTCTTCCGTGCTCAAGCCGGTGATGTCGGCAATATCGTCGATGGGATATCCTTTGGTTTTCATGCGTCGTGCATTCTTAAGGCGTTCATTCATTTCCCCTTCGTTTTTACCTTGTTCGATGCCTTTGGCCATTCCTTGTTCAATTCCTTCTGCTATTCCTTTAGCCATTCCTTCTGCTCTTCCTTGCCGCATCCCCAGTTCCAATCCTTCTTGCTTGGCGAAGTCGAGCACGGCAAGGTGGTCGCGGTACACCTTGATGCTTTCGTCATATTTCATGCGATCCTCTTTGCTGAGCGAAGCGATGTCTACGATTTGTTCCAGTTTTTCAAACACCGATTTACGGGCTTTGAATGGGAGTCTTTGAAATGTTTCCATATTTTTCAGTACATAAATCCAACGTTCAAAATCAGTTTGGCATTCATCTTCTTCCTTGGTGAAGCAGGGGAGCTGCAGGAAAATGAAACGGAGCTTGTCGGAGAACACTTCGTTCGTATCCCGGTCGGACAAGACGATGTCCGTGCGGAATTTGCCGGGCGAGTGGGACAGGTGGAAATTCATGAAGAAGATGCCATACACGGCTTTCAGGTTGAATTTCCATTCGGCACCCCGTTCCCCTTGCCGGGCGATGGCCTGCGAGAGGTAGTACAAAGCCCGTTCGCGGAAAAAGGTCTGTTCACGGTTTTGCATTTCCACGATGAACTGTTCACCGTCTTCATTCGTACAATATATGTCATAAATGACGCCCCGGTCGCCGGAAAAGTCCGGCAACAGCTCTTTGTCCAAGAATGTGATGTCCGTTATCCGCTTTTCTCCTACTAACAAGTCGTTCAGGAAGTCTATCAACAATTCTTTGTGGATGGCTTGCCCGAAGATGCGCTTAAAACCGACATCGGTAAAGGGATTGATGAATCTTGCCATATTTCTCGCTTTTGACAGTAATCAAGGCAAAGTTACAAAAAAGAATTGAAAACCAAGGGGATGTTTCTCTTTTTGTGAAGGTGTGGAAGGGAATGTGCCACTTTGTCAATTTGACAATTCCGGATGTGCATGGCTGCGTTTTTTGTCCGTGTCGTGGCGGTAGGGGAGAAATGCGGGATTCTCGCGAAGTCCACGTCGGACAAAATGTAATGTGGAGAAGCTTTCCGGCTTTCTTCCTGTCGGACAAACGGCGTTTTCCGCGCATGGCTTTTGGGACGGAGTAAGCGTGAGGAGGGTGGAAGTGTACGGAATGACAGCCGGATTTTGTCCGTCGGGAGTGTCCAAATAGATTTTCCGGTGCGGTTTTCAGGTGTTCGGATGGAGGATTTCAGTTCGTTTCCGGGACGTTTTGCGGAGAAAGTCGGCACGACATGCGGAGAAAAAAAGTGTTTCTTCTTGAGATTGAAAAATTATTCTCTTGAAGGTGAAGCCCCGATAAGGGTATTTTGTCGTTAAAATCCCTATAAAACTTTAATTTGTATTAACGAAAACGGCTCCCGTTTGTGCTTTTCTTCAAAAATAGCCTTGCGAAAAACAAGAAAAAACTGACTTTATGGTAGCTTTTGGACATGGAATGAGGCTTTTTGTCAACGCCTTGGGTCGGAGGATAAAAAACGAGAGGGGGCAAACGCCCGCAGACCGGACTGCCCCCTCTCTTCCGAAACATGGGTTTATCGTAACATCAGTTTTTGTGTCTTGCGTCCGGCTTGCAGGATGTAGACGCCCCGGAGGCCGGAAGTGGAAATTTGCGTGTCGCCCGAGGCTTCGCTCTGGTGGAGCAACGTGCCTTGCAGGTTGTAAAGGCGCAAGGTCGTGGCGGAGCGTATGCCTTCGATGCGGATGATGCCGCCAGTCGCGTAGATGCGTACCTCTTCTGCCTCCACCGGAGTGATGTCGGTGTAGGGGGCTACGGTGAGGGTTACGGTCTCGCGGATGCCGGAACCGTCTGTGGCTGCGGCTTCCACCGTCACTTGGCCGCCCGTGGCATTGTCTTTCAGGCTTACGGTGCCGTCTTGTGCGACGGTGGCCAACGTTTCACCCTCCACGATGTTCCATTGTACGCGTTTGAGCGTGGTGCTCATCGGCAATACGACCGCTTGCAGGTGCAGTTGCGGTTGTTCTTGGTCTAATTTCAATTCAGCCTCTTGCGAAGTGATGACCACGCTCTGGCCCATGGTGACGTCAAAGGCGTCGGCAGAGCAAACCACGTTGGACCGGTTGCGGGCATCATCCGCCGAAGCCCGTTTCTGTGGCACGTCGAAGCGTACGGCCAAGGCGTAATATGTGGCTTCGTCCGAAGTCCGCGCGTGGGTGTAGCTCAGGGTATGGCCGGACACGGCGGCCAGTTCGGTGAGTCGGTCGGGCGACGGGCCGCTCAATATCACGTATTGCATCACGTCGCGTCCTTCGTATGGGGTCCAGCTCAGGTTGATGTCGTGCCCCATGGAGCGGTTCACCATCAGGTGGGCGTTGGCATGCACCGCGCTGCTCCGGCTCTCGCTGCCGTAGTTCGTGGCCATCGTGATAAAGTAACGCTGCGAGAGCAAGGCCGGAGTAGAGGTCTCGTCCACATAGCTTCCCTCCGTCAGCGGGACTTCGCCCAACAGTTCGTAACGGTCGCTCACGGCCGTCTCGCGGTAGATGCGTACCGTCCCCGGTTGCAGGGGCGCAGGCAGTTCCGTGGGGATGCTCCAACTGATACGGTTGCATCCGGTAGCCTCGTCGGTGCCTATTTGTCCGATGGCGGGCACAAAGCCGCTGCCTGTCACTTCCACCCGGGTGTTCTGGTATATTTCGCCGAACACGTCATCGGCCGCTTTCACGTTCAGGTCGTAGGAACCGTCCCTTTCCGGGAAGATGAACGTGGCTTCGGCCTGTCCCTCTTCGTGGATGAATGCTACGCCTTCGTCGCGCAGGATTTCAAAGGCGACCTCGGACGAGAGCAGGTGTTCCGGCAGGGTGGCCTGTACGGGAGTGCCGGCCAGGACTTGCTGTGGCAGGTCGATGGCCATGCCCGGCAGGTCGAGGATTTCGATTTGCGCGCGGCTCACGATGTCGTCCACGGTCAGGGTGACGGTCTTCAGTCCGGATGTGCTCCATTTGATGGTGTTCCCGTCTATCACGCCTCCGTCGGTGTCGATTTGCGGACTGCCCAAGATGGTGGTCTCGAACGGGACGGGCCAGCTCACGCGTCCTTTGCCCGGTAGGCTCAGGAGCGATACGGCCTGCGCCGTGTACTCGTAGACGGGCGAGAAGTCCGAGTGGGCGTT
Organism: Paraprevotella clara YIT 11840; assembly: GCF_000233955.1. Classification (GTDB taxonomy): domain Bacteria; phylum Bacteroidota; class Bacteroidia; order Bacteroidales; family Bacteroidaceae; genus Paraprevotella; species Paraprevotella clara. The sequence goes on along the minus strand of NZ_JH376607.1, from coordinate 14,457 downwards.
CCACGCGTCCACCGCCTGCACTTGTATTTCATACGTCTGTCCGGCTTCCAGGGCCGTGGTGGGGATGGTGAAGCGCGTGGCCGTGCGGTAATGCACATAGCCCGGTTCGCCCGTCTGTGCCTTGTTGTCGGTCAGGTTCAGGGGTGAGATAACATAAGCCCCTTCGCCCGATGCGCCTTTCTTCTTCACGCTCAGGTTGTAGCGCAGGCTGTGCGAGGGTGTTTCCTTGTCCGTAGCCCCGTCCCAATATATCGTCAGTCCGTCCGTCGTTTGGCTGGCGTAGACGTTTTGCGGCACGGTGGGCGCGGTGTTCTTGAACGAGGAACGGATGCGGAGGTTGGCATCGTAGTCGGGCGTGCCGTCGCCGTCCACGTCAAGATAAGAGGCGGCAGGCGATGCCGAACTGATATTGCCGGGGATGAGTTTGAGTAACAAATCAGAGTTTTCGATATTCTCCATGTAGGCCAGCTTCCCGTCTTTGTCTTGGAAGATGAGGCTGTCACGGGTTGCAACCGACACATATTCGGGCAGGCCGTCGTGGTTCAGGTCCACGGATGGTTCCCCCGGCAGGGTGATGCGTTCCGTAAAATTAAGTTCCGCATCACAGAGGTAGGCATAATATATGTTTTTGCGATAATCAGTATAAATCAGGTCGGGACGCCCGTCCCCGTTCACGTCGGCGATGCCGACAAGTGTTAACGAACTGTTTTGTGCGGGCAGCTCGCGTGCCTCGAACTTCCATCCGCCTTGGTTCAGGTAGAGCCGTTGGCGATAGATGGGTGTGCCCCGGTCCCAACGGTATGCAGCCACGATGTCCAGATAACCGTCGCGGTTGAAGTCGGCCACGGCGACAGGCTCGATATATTCCTCTCCTTCGAACAACCGTTTCTCTTCCCACGTGCCGTTTGCGGTGTTCTTGTACATCAGGGTTCCGCTCGCAAAATCCACCCGTCCGTCGTTGTCCATATCGCCGATGGGCGTAAGGTAATCGTGTTCTCCTATCGGATTGCTGGGCGTGTTGAGGCAAATCTCCCCTTCGTATGCGTGGAAATCCATGTTGCCGTCGTTCAGCAGGAATCTTTTTTGTTGGTTGTTCACTTTCAGGTAGTTGCCGTAGATGTCGGGCAGGCCGTCCCGGTTGAAGTCGACCACGTAGCCGCCGTGGCTGATGTTCAAGTCGGTGTTAAACGACTTCATCAGTTCCTTAAATGTGCCTTGCGTGTTGGTGTAGAACCTTTGGGTGAATCCTTCCGCCCATCCGTCTTGGTTGAGGTCGAACACGCTGCCGCTGTAGCCGTCTTCGCCGGTTTCCGTATGGAACGGGAGTACCCGTACACCCTGCGTGAACGTGTGCCCGTCGAGCGAGAGGGTGACGGTTTTCTGTCCGTAACTTTCGAACACGATGTCGGCCGACCCGTCTGTGTTTTGGCAGACGATGCGTCCATCGGGTTGCAGGTTATATTGGTAGTTCGCGCCTTCACGGGCGTAAATCGGCACGATATGCAAGGTGTCCGCCGTACTCAGTTCGTTGACCGAAGCCGTGAAGGCCGGGCTGACCAGATGATTCTTGAACGAGGTCTCTTCGCTCCACGCGCTGCCGATGCCGTTCGGGGCGATGGCCTGCACGGCGATGTGGTAAGTCCCTTCCGGCCATGTCCCGGCATTGAGCATCATGTAGGTGGCAGTGCCGGCGTTGCCGTCCGAGAAAGAGCGGCGGCTGCCGTCGGCATTGGATTGCGCTTGCAGGATGTCGCCGCGTCCCGGTGCTGTGCCCACCCGCACTTCATACGTAAGGCCCGGTTCTTGCGAAGGGGCTTTCCATTCCACCCGAAGTAAGCCTGTGGCCGCATCCACGGCGTAAGTCGGGGCTTCCGGGGTGCCCGCCGTGGCGGGTTTTGCGTTTTCCGGCGTGCAGAGGTAATGCTCTATCGTGTTAGGGGTAACGAGGAAATCGAGTTTCCCATCGCCGTTCAAGTCGGCGACGAACGGATTCTCCGGATTGGATAGCATGTAGCCTTCCGGAAGGAGCATGGTCTCGTTCAGGTTGAAGTTCGCGTCCCATTGGAATAAGTAGAAGTCATATTGTTGGTACCCTTGGGAGTTTATGAACGTTTTCACCGCCGTCAGTCCCGGTTTTCCGTCGAGATATACCACCTCGTGAAAGGTGTATTCTCCCTCCATTCCTTGTTCCGACTTTTTGAATGTGCCGTCGCCTTGGTTGCGCAGGAAGATGATGAAGGCGTAGGTGGTCTGTTTGGTCTTGTCGATGGTGAGTAGAAGGTCTTGGTGGCCGTCGCCGTCCAAGTCGCAAACCTGCACATCCGTGAGGTTGGAGTTGTTGGTGAGGCGTTCCGTTTCATACCCTGTGGGTGTACTGCGCATCAGGTTCACGTCGCCCGTGTTTGCATCGAAGAGCACGTAATCCGTCAGGCCATCGCCGTTCACTTCGCAGGCCGTGACCGACGTGCCCATGGAAGCTGTGTAGTAACGTCCGTCCGGCAGTGAGATGAATCCCGTGCCGTTGGGTGAGAAGAGGTCGGGGTAGCCGTCGGAGTTCAAATCCAAAGCTTGCATGTGGTCGCTTTCTTGGGCGTATGACGTGCCGCGTTCGGGAATCCACGCGCCGCTGAATATGGTGTTGTCCACGCGGAACATGCCGCTTCCTCCGCTACTGTAGTCCATGCCTTCCAACTCGGCGGCGTCCGTGACGAGGGGGAGAGGTTTTTCTTGGAGTCCGTCCACCGTCTGCAACAAGACATACGGGGCGTAAAGGGTAGGCCAACTTTGTATCAGTTTAAAGAATACCAAGTCCGTGCGTCCGTCCCGGTTGAGGTCTGCTTGGGTGGGTTGGTCGCCTAAGAATGGGCTGCTTGTGGCTTTGTAGCTTCCGTCGGGTTGGCTCAGGTACATCTTCGTGTCGTTGCCGTTGGAAGCGATGAAGTCCGGTTTGCCATCTCCGTTCAGTTCGAGGATATTCTTGATGGTGAGCACATCATTTGCCACGCGCTCTACCACCGTGCCGTCCAAGGCAAACCATGCAGTGAAGCGTTCCTTGTTGTTTTCTGTGCCGAGATATTCCATCTTTCCGTCCCCGTTCACATCATAATACATGCTCTTCAGGGTAGGCGGGGTTCTATCCAGAGGCGTAAGTTCTTGTCCCGCGATGGGGCGTATGCCTGTAAATGCCAGGCATGTGGCAAGGGTGAATAAAGTAGTTGTTCTCATAATGGTTGGTTTTTATGTTTTATCGAACTGTTCCTTTCAGGTGTGCGTTTTTCCTCTGTTCTCGCAATGGTTCAAAATTAAGGGATAAAAACATGTCGTTCAATGCGTAAACGGTATTTCGTACGGAATGAATCTTATTTTTTACGCATTGAACAAAAAAATCCGGGCAAGCGGGGGACTTGTCCGGATAAGGCAGGAGGGAAAAGGAAATGAAGCTCCCTTTCCTTAGTAGTTGAATTCGCCGAATTCACTCTTGATGGTCAGCGAACGCGGTCCTTCTTCGATGTGTCCGACGATTTGCGCGTCGATGTTGAAACTCTTGGCGATGGCGATGACTTGTTCGGCGTGCTCGGGAGCAAGGTAGACTTCGAGGCGATGCCCCATATTGAACACCTTGTACATTTCACTCCAGTCCGTACCGCTTTCCTTGGCAATCGCCTTGAACAAAGGAGGCACGGGGAACATGTTGTCTTTGACCACCCTGTAACTCTCACCTACGAAGTGGAGCACCTTAGTCTGCGCACCGCCTGTGCAGTGTACCATGCCGTGGATGTCCGCACGCATCTCGTCCAGCATCTTCTTCACCACCGGGGCGTATGTACGGGTGGGGGACAAGACGAGCTTGCCGGCATTGACCGGGGCACCCTCCACCGGGTCGGTCAGCCGGTAACTGCCGCTGTAGACCAACTCTTCCGGAACGGACTTGTCGTAGGTTTCGGGATATTTTTCGGCCAAATACTTGGCAAACACGTCGTGGCGTGCACTGGTCAGCCCGTTGCTGCCCATACCGCCGTTGTATTCCTTCTCGTAGGTGGCCTGTCCGCAACTGCTCAGTCCCACGATGACATCTCCCGGACGGATATTGGCGTTGTCGATGACATCGCTACGTTTCATGCGGCATGTCACGGTGGAGTCCACGATGATGGTGCGCACCAAGTCGCCCACGTCGGCTGTCTCGCCGCCCGTGGCATAGATGCCGATGCCCATCTTGCGCATCTCGGACAGCAGTTCGTCCGTACCGTTGATGATGGCACTGATGACTTCGCCCGGGATGAGCATTTTGTTGCGTCCGATGGTGGACGACACCAAAATGTTGTCTACGGCACCCACACAAAGCAAATCGTCCGTGTTCATGATGAGCGCGTCTTGCGCAATGCCTTTCCATACGGACAAGTCGCCCGTTTCTTTCCAGTACGCGTAGGCCAACGAAGATTTCGTGCCGGCTCCGTCGGCGTGCATGATGTTGCAGTATTCCGGGTCGCCGCCCAGAATGTCGGGGATAATCTTGCAGAATGCCTGCGGGAAGATACCCTTATCGATGTTCTTGATGGCGTTGTGTACGTCCTCTTTGGCTGCCGACACGCCGCGCATCATGTAACGTTGGTTACTCATATCACTATATGTTTTTGAATGATTGTCTGTCATTAAAACTCTACTTTCGGGGCTTCCGATGCACCGGAGGATGCCTCGAACTTTTCTTTTTTGCTAAATCCGAACATCCCGGCGAATAAGTTGTTGGGAAACTTGCGTATCAGGACGTTGTAGTCTTGTACGGCCTCGTTGTAACGTTTACGGGCTTCGGTGATGCGGTTTTCCGTACCTTCCAACTGGGCTTGCAGTTCCGAGAAATTCTCGTTGGCACGGAGTTGCGGATAGTTTTCCGTCACGGCCAACAGCTTTCCGAGGGCGGAACTTACGGCACCTTGGGCTTTCTGATATTCGGCCAACTTTTCTGCGGTCAGGTTCGCCGGGTCCACGGTGATTTGCGTGGCTTTGCTACGGGCGGCTACCACGGCTTCCAACGTACTGCTTTCGTGCGTGGCATAGCCTTTTACGGTACTCACCAGGTTCGGAATCAGGTCGGCCCGGCGTTGGTATTGCGTTTCCACGTTACTCCAGGCTGTAGACACAGCTTCGTCTTTCTCTACCATCTTGTTGTATGAACAACTGTTCAAAAGAACCATGCACACCATGGCTATGGCGGCGGTCATCCATTTCTTTGTTTTCATTGTCTTCCTTATATATAAATAGGTGTTTGATTCGAAATCTGTGTGTCGGTCAGAACTTGCCACCGGCTCCTCCGCCTCCGAAACTGCCTCCCCCGAAGCTTCCGCCGCTGAAACCGCCTCCGAAACCTCCGCCTCCGAACCCGCGATGGAACGGTCCTGCCACGGGAGGGAAACCGCCAAAGCCGGTGCCGTTGTCGAACGGTTCGTCATGGGAACGGGATACGGTTTGCCCGCATTTCGGGCAGCGGTAATAGACTGTGTGATGTTCTATGCCTTGGAACCGGTCAACCCGGACTTGGGAATTCGTGCGGTGCATGGGGCTATGTCCGCATCGGGGACATGTGTTCCGTTTGCGGTTGGAATAAATGGAAATCAGGAACCCGCCCGTGACAATGGCCAAGGCGAGCCACATCAAGCCATATCCCTTTGTGCCGGTCGGTTGTCCCGACCCGTCGTGGAGCAGACTGTCGTCGCCATGGATTACACTACAGACGGCAGACACTGTTTGCAGCATGGCGGTATCCCAGTCTCCTGTTTTCAGGTAAGGCACCATTCGCCGGTTTTCTATCCGGCGGCAGATGGCATCGGGCAGCGTGCCCTCCAACCCTTCTCCGGTCAATATCTGGTAACAGCGGTCTTGTGTGGAAAGCAAGATGATGAGACCCGTGTTTTGCCGGTTGCCCACCCCGAGTTTGTTACCCAGTGTAATGGCGAAATCATAGCATTCTCCTCCTTCGATACGTTCCACTACGGCTACCACGGACTGTACGCCCTTCTCCGTTTCCAACCGATATAGCAGGCTGTCCATTTGCTGTACGGTCTGTGCGGAAAGGATTCCATCGGGATTGACCACGTGCTTGGTCTTGTCCTGCAAATAAACCATAGGCAGGTTGTCCACCGTATACGTGTCGGCATACAGGAGTCGTGCGCTCCGGCATACAAAGAATAAGAGGAACAGACAAAAAGCTTTCTTCATGACACACTTTGTTTACTGGCTTGGCAAGTTATTCATATCTTTTGGAATATTATATCGTTCGACGAAACTTTTGACGATTTCTGTATATTCTTTAGCATATTTTAGATAAGAATCGGCATGTGTTGCGCCTTCTACGTGCCATATCTCTTTGATGCCCGTTTTGGCGGCATACAGGCTGTCGCCCATCCAAGTCGGTACGAACGTGTCTTCCGTACCGTGAATGAACAACATGGGAAGCCGGCATTTTTTTACTTGTTCCAGTGGCGAGGCTTCCCGGAAATCCCAACCGTAACGCAGGCGTGTAGCCCAACTGGCCAGATGGAGCAAGGGAAAAGCGGGCAGGCCGAACTGGTTTTTCAGTTCTCCTGCGTATTCATCCCACACGCTAGTATAACCGCAGTCTTCCACAAAGCAGTTCACGAAAGGCGGTTGGGGTTCGCCGCTCACGCATACGGTCGTAGCCGCTCCCATGGAGATGCCGTGTACCACCATGCGAGTCTGGGAACCTTTCGGAGCAAACAGTTCGTTGGCCACTTCCATCCAGCGTAACACGTCGAGACGGTCTTTCCATCCCATTTGAATGTGGTCGCCTTCGCTCTGTCCGGCAAAGCGGAGGTCGGGGAGCAATACGTTGTAATGCAGGTCGTGATTGTATAAGTAAGCGATGTGCAGCATGCGCACGGCATTGTCGGTATAACCGTGCACGGCTACGGCTGTATGAGCCGTCAGGGTGTCTGCATAAAGGTAAAGGGCGTGCAGCCTTGCCCCGTCCTCGGAAAGGATAAACGTGTCCCGCAAGGCGTTTGCCCGTTGCAGGCTGTCTACCCAGTGCGAAAGGAAAGGGTAGTGCTCATACATGAAAGCGTATGACGTTTCGAGATTCTTTCCCCGTTCGTTGCCACCGGCCTCCAACGCATACCATTGCAGGTATAACGTGCTCCCCGTCAGTGTGAGTACTAATAAGGTGAGCACGATCCAGAGAATCCGTTTGAACTTGTTCTTTTCCTTGTGCATATCGTCAGTCTTCGCTATGCCAGAATTCCCATCCGGCGTATGCTTGGAGAATCAGCATCTCCAAACCGTTTTTGGTGATAGTCCCTTGTTTCCGTCCTTTTCTGAGAAAGAGGGTTTCTTCCGGATTGTAAACCAAATCGTACAACAGGTGATTGCGTCCGATAGCCGTATAAGGGAGTGCCGGACACTCTTCCGTATGAGGATACATCCCCACTGGAGTACAGTTTACAATCACTTTATATTCGTCCATGATTTCCGGTGTGAGTTGTGGGTATGTCAGCGAATCCTCTTTCGGGTTACGGCTGACAAAGCGGGTTTCGATGCCCAAGCGGTGAAGTCCGTAGCGGACAGCTTTAGAAGCCCCTCCAGTACCTAATATTAAGGCTTTCCGGTGTATCGGTTCCAATAACGGTTCTATCGAGCGGGTGAATCCGATGACATCCGAGTTGAAACCCTTCAGATACGGTTTTCCTTTCCGCATCCCGATTCGTACGACGTTGACGGCGCCGATATGGCGGGCTTCCTCGCTCAACTCGTCCATGTATGGAATGATTTTTTCTTTGTAAGGGATGGTTACGTTGAGTCCGCACAGATTTGTGTTTTCCGTAATGATTTCCGGAAAGCGTTCGATAGAGGGAATCTCAAAATTGACATATTCGGCGTCAATCCCTTCGTTCTTGAATTTTTCATTGAAAAAGTCACGCGAGAACGAATGTCCTAAAGGATAGCCGACTAAACCGTATTTATCCATGATGTGAATGCTTATTTGGTGGCAAGATACATCGTGCTGATGCCGAAAGTAAAACGTTTGAAACGCACGTCGCCGAAACCGGCTTTCCGGAGTATGCCCTGCATGACCTCTCCCTGCGGGAAAGCGGCCATCGTGGCCGGTAGGTAAGAGTAGGCACTATGATCCTTGGAAATCAGCCGGCCAATCAGCGGCATGACGATTTTAGCGTAAACAGAGAAAAGTTGTTTCATGGGGAAACGGTGGGGAGAACTCAGCTCAATGATTAACAGATGTCCGCTCGGTTTCAGCACCCTGCACATTTCCCGTAGTCCTTGGTCCAGATGTTCGAAATTGCGTACGCCATAGGCTACGGTCACGGCATCGAACGTGTCGTCGGCAAAAGACAACGCTTCACAGTCCTCATGCTGGAAGCGGATGATTCCATCCAAATGCAACGCTTTCACTTTTTGCCGTCCTATCTGCATCATGCCTTCGGAAATGTCTACTCCCGTAATGGATTGCGGAGAAAGCCTCCGGGCAGACAAAATGGCAAAATCGCCTGTCCCCGTAGCGACATCTAAGATTCGGCAGGGGTGAAAGGGCGACAAAGAGTCGACGGCCGTGCGCCGCCAACTCTTGTCGATACCCCATGAAAGGAAATGGTTCAGCCGGTCGTAGGAATGGGCGATGCGGTCGAACATGCGTTCCACTTGTTCACGCTTATGGCCTTCGTCCTTGTAGGGCTTTATCTTTTCTTGTTCGTACACGCCCCGGTTCTTATTTCTGGTTCAAGTATTCGGTGACGTTCTTTTCGATACGTGCGGCCAAATCGTCATGGTTGTCGGCCTTGTTGAACTTCTGTCCCACGATATGCTCGTACAGCTCGATATAGCGGTCGGACACGCTGTTTACGTATTCGTCCGTCATCTCCGGCACTTGCTGGCCTTCCTTGCCCATGAAGTTGTGGTCGATGAGCCATTGGCGTACGAATTCCTTGGAAAGTTGCTTCTGGGGTTCGCCTTTTTCAAACTTCTCCTGATACCCGTCTGCGTAGAAGTAACGGCTGGAGTCGGGCGTATGGATTTCGTCGATGAGATAGACTTTACCGTCTTTCTTGCCGAACTCATACTTGGTATCCACCAATATCAGTCCCTTTTCCGCAGCCATTTCCGTGCCACGGGCGAAGAGGGCGTAAGTATATTTTTCCATCAGTTCGTAGTCTTCCTTGCTCACGAGTCCTTGGGCGATGATTTCTTCCTTGGATATGTTTTCATCGTGTCCGGCATCGGCTTTCGTGGTAGGAGTGATGATCGGGGTGGGGAACTTCTGGTTTTCTTTCATGCCTTCGGGCAACTTCACGCCGCAGAGTTCGCGGCAACCGTTTTGATACTCACGCCATGCGGAGCCGGTCAAATACCCTCGGATAATCATTTCCACGCGGAAGCCTTCGCATTTCAGTCCCACGGTCACCATCGGGTCCGGAGTGGCCAGCTTCCAGTTGGGTACGATGTCGCTCGTGGCATCGAGGAAAGTGGCTGCAATCTGGTTCAGCACTTGCCCTTTGAAGGGGATTCCTTTGGGCAGGATCACGTCGAATGCCGAAATACGGTCGGTGGCCACCATGACCATCAGTTCGTCGTTGATGTTGTACACGTCGCGTACTTTTCCGTGATATACGCTTTTTTGTCCCGGGAAGTTAAAATCAGTGTGAGTTAAAGCTTTCATATCTGTTTTCTTTTTGAAGTTGAAATTCTGTTTGTGGTCAGTTGTCGCCTAAGCTTGTCAAGTCTGTGATGACGAATGATTCCTCGGATACCGGTTTGGCTGTATTGCGCTTACGTGCGGCGGCAGCCTTCTTGTCATGCTTTTCGTAAGCTTCCACGATACGGGTCACCAGTTTGTGGCGCACGATGTCTTTTTTGTTCATCTCTATAAAAGCGATACCTTCCACGCCTTTCAGTATGGAAGTGGCTTCGACCAGTCCTGAACGTTGGGATGACGGAAGGTCTATTTGCGTCATGTCTCCGGTAACAATCATCTTGGTGTTCATTCCCATACGCGTCAGGAACATTTTGATTTGTGCCGTGGTCGTGTTCTGTGCTTCGTCCAATATGACCACCGCGTCATTGAGGGTGCGGCCACGCATGAAAGCCAAGGGAGCAATCTGGATGACGTTTTGTTCCATCATTTCCTGTAACTTCATGGTAGGAATCATGTCCTGCAAGGCATCATAAAGCGGTTGCAGGTAAGGGTCTATCTTGTCCTTCATGTCACCCGGCAGGAAACCCAGTTTTTCACCGGCTTCCACGGCGGGACGGCTTAAGATGATTTTGCGTATTTCCTTGTTCTTTAAAGCCCTTACCGCTAATGCGATACTGGTGTAGGTCTTGCCCGAACCGGCAGGTCCGATGGCAAAAATCATATCGTTGTTTTCGTATGCTTTGACCAATTTTTGCTGGTTCTCGCTACGGGCGGTGATAGGTTTGCCGTTGACGCTGTATACAATGACACCTTCTGCACTTTCTTTCGGGGTCTTTTTGCCTTTGATGATGGCCAATATGTCTTCCTCTTTCAGGCTGTTGTATTTGACACAGTGCTGTTCGATGGCCATGATGTTTTCTTCAAAAGCACACATCTCCTCTTCGTCGCCCATTACTTTGATGATATTGCCGCGAGCCACGATGCGCAATTTGGGATAGAGCGCCTTGATCATTTGTATGTTGGTGTTGTTTACCCCGTAGAAAACAACAGGATCCACGTCTTCCAGTACGATATGCTTTTCTATCATTCGCTTAATTTTGCCGCAAATTTAAGCATTAAGTTTTGAATTCGCCACGTTTTCCGTATCTTTGTGCTGCAAAATAAAGAAAACGTTGAGAAAACTCAAGAGAGAAATATTTTTGGGAATGGCGGGCTTGACCGTCTGTGTGTTGGGCGTAGTGCGCTGTGCCAATCCGGCAGTGGTGGGTGAAACGGCTGGTGTTTCGTCTGTTCCGCTTGATTCTTCAGTGCTGACTGTCGTTTCTGCTTCGAAAACGGAGTCTATGGAGGTCGTCAGGAAAACGGGGTTGCATACTCCTTATTCCATGCCGGTTTTCAAGGAGGCGGACGGTCGGCCGTTGAAGAGTAAAATCTATAGTGTACCCGGGTTCGGACGTACGTTTCCTGACTTGCAGGATGTACATATTGTAGCGGCTCGAAAATGGGGCGTTTCTCCGGTGGAGGATCGGGAAGAAGCGGAACTGAGAAAGGATGAACTGGTTTATGTAGGCAGCAATCCTTATTATACGATGGACAAGCAGATGTCTTATTCCATTCCTTATTTGGTGCCTCGGGCCAGTGACCTTCTGCAAAAAATCAGCCGGAACTTTTTGGACTCTTTAGCTATCAAAGATATTCCGTTGCATACGTTAATTGTAACTTCCGTTCTGCGTACGGAGAACGATGTGCGGAGATTGAGACGTTTTAATTGCAACGCTTCCGAAGAGAGTTGTCATCGTTTCGGGACAACGTTTGACATTTGTTATAATCGCTATAATACGGTTAGCCATCCCGAAGGGCCGGAACGTCGTTCCGTAAGAAACGATTCGCTGAAATGGGTTTTGTCGGAAGTGTTGCGTGATTTGCGGGAGCAAGAGCTTTGTTATGTGAAATATGAAGTGAAACAGGGCTGTTTTCACATTACGGTGAGATAATGTATTAAACCTTTCTGATTTGAAAGTGTCTTTATAAATAGGAAGAGTAATCAACTATTATATAAAGGTACAATGAAAAAGATTATTTTATGGGGATTTTGTGTGATCTGTCTGCTTTGTTCGGAGATAGCAATGGCGCAGGACGGGAAAGACCGTAAGGGTGACATGCGACGGGAACAGATGATGGAAAAACGTGCAGAAAGATTAGCTGATGAATTGGAGCTGAAAGGAGATGCACGTTCGGAGTTTCTGGTTACTTATAAAAATTACCAGCAGGATTTGATGTCACATCGTAAGACGCCTCCATTTCCGGCAGACTTGGGAGGGAAAAAAGAATCCGAGTTGACGGAGGAGGAAGCAGCAGAGCGCATAAAAGCGGAGTTTGACCGCAAGGCACAGCAAATTGTAGATGCGTACAACACGCTTGAAGTGGATAAAAAGTACTATGAAGTCTTTTCTAAAACGATGTCTGCCAAACAGTTGATGAAAATCTTTGTTCCGGTGAGAAAAATGAATGCTCGTAACGGGGGCAGGCAGAGTGTGGGGAAGGGCGGAGGCCGTTTGTTTGGGGAACCAAACGGTTTTCCGCAAAATGGATTTGAGAGAGAGGCCGACTGGTAATTCCAGTTAGGTATAGTTGGTTTTTAAGGTAAAAAGGGAGGGAGATTTGCTGATGTGAATCTCCCTTTTTCTTGTTTTTTGCTCGTGATACGTCATTTGTGTTACACTTTGTGTTTTTCCTTGTTTTTTTATTCCCTTTTTCACTCTTTTTAGCGGAAGGATTTATCCGTTACGGAATATATTGCATATATTTGTTCATACTTATTTATTAACTTATTAAAAACATAAGCGTATGACTAGTTTTACTTCATTAAAAAGTTTGCTGTTGGCTGCCCTGTTGATGATGGCGGGCGGAGCGATGGCGCAGGACATCTTGTTGAGCGAGGATTTCAGCAAGTGTACGGGAGTTAAAGACCCGGATAATCCGGACATCAAAATGGATGGTAAGATGGATGACTATACGAATGTTCCGGGATGGACGTGCGTGAATGGTTATGCAGGCGAAGGGAATGCCAAGTTCGGTACCAGTAGCAAAGCAGGCAGTATAACTACCCCGTCTGTGGATTTGTCCGATGCTACGGCCACTTATACTTTGAAATTTAAGGCTTGCGCTTGGAGCGGGGCTGCCACTACATTGAAGGTTACAGTGGATGACCAAGAGCCGGTGGAGGTTGAAGGTTTGACGAATTCGGCCAAACCTTATGCGCCCAACTTGAAAGAGTTTTCCGTGCAAATCAAGGGGACGAGCACATCGAAGATAACGATTGCTTCTTCCGTGGCTTCCAAAGGGCGTTTCTTCTTGGATGATATTGAAGTGACCAAATTGGCTGCAGGCCAGACGCAAGACCCGCACGTGGCGGCTCCTTCTGTAGTTGCCTTTGGCGTAGTGGGCGTTGACCTTACCGCTACCGAAGTCGTGGAAATCAAGGGTACGGATTTGACGGATGATTTAACCGTATCTGTATCTGGTGATGGTTTTACATGTCCGGTGACAAGCATAGCCAAAGACGAAGCGACTAATGCCAGTTTCAATGTGGTGTTTGCTCCCACGGCGGTAGGTGATTATGAGGGTAAGTTGACCATTTCGGGTGGTGGCTTGAAAGAGAACGTGGAGATAGCTTTGTCCGGAAGTTCATTGGTGGTGTCGGGCGAAGGTACGAAGGAAGTTCCTTTCACTGTCGGCGATGTGTTCATTTTAAATAATTCTGGTGCTAAAGCATGGGTTGAAGGTTATATCGTAGGTTCTGCGGATGGTAGTTTGGATAAAGCTGTGATTGGTTCCGTTGAAGGTGCTGTGGCTTCCAATATGTTGATTGCGGCAAGTGCCGATGAAACGGATGTTGCCAACTGCGTGCCTGTGCAATTGTCGGGGGATGTGCGTTCGGCCTTGAATCTGGTGGACAATCCGGGTAACTTGTTCAAATCTGTGAAGCTTTATGGTGCTTTGGAGGCTTATTTCTCTGTGTGTGGTTTGAAGTCGGTGACGGAATACGAATTGGAAGGTCAAGAACCCGAGCCTGAACCTGAGGCTGTATCTTTCATCAAGGCTACAAAGATTGAAAGCGGTAAGCGTTATGCTTGGGTGTACAATGGCGGGGATGCCATGAAGTTGGCCACAGCAATAGAAGCATCACAAACTTATGGCTATATTTACACTTCGGAGGGAAGAGAGGCTGATGCTGTTTTGACGGGGAATGAAACAAATGCTTTCACATTTACGGCGACGGATGGCGGTTATACCATTATGGATAACAACGGGCGTTACTTGTATTCTACTGAGAAGTATGCAACTTTCAACGTAAGTGCAGATGTTCCCGAAAGTGGTCATGTGTGGGCTGTAGATTTGGCAGAAAACGGTGAGGCTACCATTACTTGTGTGGCTACGGGTAAATGGGTTCAGTATGATACGGAATACAATAATTTTGCAGCTTATGCTGAAGCGAGTGCAAATGGCGTGTTACCCATGTTGTATGTAGAATCTGACGGTTCTTCTGTTACAGGTGTGGGTGCAGATGCTTCCAACGCTCCGGTTGAAGTATATACTTTGGGAGGTGTAAAGGTAGGAAGCAGTCTGAATGGTTTGCAAAAAGGTATCTATATAATCAAGCAAGGCGGCACAGTGAAAAAAGTGATGAAATAAGTCTTGATTGTATTGAATAAAAAGGGCACTGTCTACAATTTTGTGTAAATGTAAAATACGGGATTCAGTATGAGTTCCGTATTTTACATTTACACAAAATATTTTAT
>NZ_JH376606.1 GCF_000233955.1 Paraprevotella clara YIT 11840 | reverse complement strand
CTTCATGGTTCTTCAAAAAGTCGCTCATCATTTCTCCGGTGAAGGTGTAGTAGCTTTCGGCTGAGAGGTCATCATTGCAACTGGTGGACAGACTCATTTGCATGACCAATAACAAGATGGTGCAAACAGACAGCCAAGATTTGAATTTGTTTTCCATAATCTTGAAATATTAAAATTAGATACATATAGTTTTAACATCTTACTATATGCAAAAGTATAAAAACGCTTTTGGGACTGATAGGATAATATTATCTAAAACATGGATAATAAATGCAAAAATAAAATGGCTATGTGGTTAGGGAGAATAAACTTTTTAATAACATAAAAGCCGTGCGCTTACGATGGAAAGTCGTAAGGGCGCACGGCATATTGCTTGTTTGTCTACAGAAATACTATTGGGTGCCTTTTCAGTAGGTCCGCTTTTGACAAATGCCTGCGGGCTTGGATTTCTGGTTTGCTAATAGAGGTCTTCACCAAGTCCTCCGGCTCCACATATATCTATCGGAACCAGTTCCATATAATCGAGGACGAAGTTTCCGCTTTCACTGCTTGAAAGCACGGAACGCAAACGTATGGTATGATGGGTGTTTGCTTTTACTTCCACGTTACAGATTTTACGACGCATCAAATCGTTCTGGTTATAATGAGTTACACAGACACTTGCACTGTATCTTGGTGCGTCGGTTCCGTCGTTATTGTAGAACGCACCCTTGGGTCCGCTGTAGTATCCGTTATTCTTCATGACACGTGCGTTTTCTTCCAATTCCTCAGAAGTATAGATACCGCTGGAGTTTTCTTCTTTGTTTCTCCAGCCTTTGAAGCCGTTGTAAAGACCGCCGACTCTTGCGTCGCTGGGGCCGTATCGCATATCTATAGGGATACCTTGAGGTACGCCGTCCACATAAACCTGTCCGATTCCGCGGTCGGCCAAGGCACAATAACCTAAACGCAACTCGTAGGTACCGGGAGGTACGTTCGGCAGTCGGAAGGTCACGTCGTAACTCGTACCTAAAACACCTAATACGTCTCCATGCAAACTCGACCAATATACGATGGGGCGCTGTATGAAGAATGTGGTGTTTTCGCTGAATGTGGCATTCTTTAAGTAACCAGGCGGGAGATAATAATTGTAACCTCCGGCTTCGGTTCCGTCTTCGCTGTTATCTCCGGCATTGTATGCTTGCGTAGGATTACCGCACAGACGGATGTTGTTGTTGGTCAGTTCCGGCCACAACGTCATAAAGTCGATTCGCATACGGGTGTTCATGACTTTGGTACGCATGGTCTGGTCGTAGGCCAACACATCGTCTACGTAGAAATAAGCTACATTCAACGAGAAGTTGTCGGCGTTTTCAGGAGTCGTCAGATGAGCACCGCGGATACGTTCATCGTTGTTGTATGCGCTGGCATGACTATGATTGATATAGTAATCACGTTCGTATTCTACCGCAGGATCGATTGTACGGTAAACCCGTTCCAATTTCATTGTAGAGAAGTCCAGCATGGTTCCGACCCATTCCGTCGGGTCGAGATAAGCTGTATTGACTCCCCAACAGTTTACCAGCTTGGCCGTACTGGTGAACAATCGGTCGAGGATATGGTAAGACAGGAACATGTGCAAGGGATTGTATTGGCTCTTCAAAGAAGACTTGTTCCAATAAAGTTCTTTGTATGTCTTTCCTTCGTTAGGATCCACTTTGTCCAGTCCGAAGATGCTGGCGGAAGTATTGTCGCTATATTTTTCTGCAGCTAAGTCATACAGGGCGTCGATCTTTTCATCCATGGTCATGCTCTCGTTGAAGCGGTCGCTGTATTTCTCGTAAAGTACTTTGTCGGGTACGATGAGAAGCGTGAAACCACTATACCGATGATCGGGACGTTTGCCCACATAATTCTCGTTTCCGATACGCATGCTTGGCGTGAAGGCGGCATAATTGTTCTTCCACTCTTCGTAGCCGTCATCGCGGTAACGCGACAAGGAATCAAGCAGGGCTGTTCTCTTGAGGGCTTCATAGAAGATGGTGAAATCTTCGTGGTTCTCATCCAAAAGGCTGGCTCCCAGACTGGTGTTGGGTACTAAAACTTTGTCTACAGGATGTACTACTCCGTTTTCCACAGAGTCGTTTTTCAATTCGTTGATGATGGCGGCACGCCGGTTGATGACGGTCAATACCATTTGGTTGGCATCTACAGTGTCTCCGTTTGTCACCATAATCAGGGGCAAATCCAACTGGTTGCTTTCCTGATGTGTCTCAGAGAGATTGTAGGTGTACAACGTTCGTTCTATAAGACAGGCTTTTACCAACGTGTCGCAAAAAGAGGCCGGAATGTCTTCGACAGAGGCGTATCCTCTTTCTTTTAGGAAAGCTTCCACTCCGGAGTTTACGGGGGGGAATAGTGTACGTGCTCCCCGGCTGGCCAGCAAGTCCATTCTTCCGGCTCGCTCTACGATACGTTTGAACTGGCTGAAATCTTCACGGTTCGCCAAAAAATCACTCATCATTTCACCGGTGAAAGTGTAGTAACTGTCGGCTGCAAGGTCATCGTTACAACTTGTGAGAATTCCACCCTGTCCTATTAAAAAGAGGATGGCGCAGATACATGGGGTAATTTTGGATAAGTACTTCATGGATCAAATAGTTTTATTAGGTTAATTTTATTTATTTTCGGAGTGTAAAGATACTAAAGAAATATATAATATATTCATTCCTTTCTGTTAAAAATGAGATTCCTTCCTAAAAAACAGAAAAAAATACCTATCCTCCATTGTCAATAATGGAGGGTAGGCAGGTCGGTGTACCCTTGTGGCGGGCGGCAACGGCTTCGTAGGGGGCGTCAATAAAGGTCTTCTCCGAGACCTCCGGCTCCGCAAATGTCTATCGGGACTAACTCCATGTAATCAAGCGTGAAGTTTCCGCTTTCGCTACTGGTGAGTACGGAACGTAAGCGTATGGTATGGTGGGTGTTGGGCTTGACTTCCACATTGCATATTTTACGACGCATCAAGTTGTCTTGGTTATAGTAAATGGTACAAGTGTTTGCGCTGTATCTCGGTGCGTCATTTCCGTCATTTCCATAGAATACGCTTTTGGGGCCGCTATAGTAGCCGTTGTTCTTCATTACACGGGCATTTTCTTCCAGTTCTTCTGTGGTGTAAATACCGCTGGAGTTTTCTTCTTTGTTTCTCCAACCTTTTCCTCCATTGTAAAGTCCGCCAACTCTTGAGTCGCCCGCACTGTAACGCATGTCCATGGGGATTCCCTGTGGAATGCCGTCTACGTAGACTTGGCCGATGCCGCGGTCCACTAAAGCACAGTACCCCAGACGGAGTTCATAAGTGCCGGGAGGTACATTCGGTAGCCGGAACGTTACGTCATAGCTTGTTCCTAATATGCCTAAAACGTCTCCCCCCATGTTGGACCAATATACGATGGGGCGTGATATAAAGAATGTGGTATTGTCGCTGATAGACACGTTCTTCAGGTAGCCAGGCGGAAGGTAATAATTGTAGCCTCCGGCTTCGGTGCCGTCTTCGCTGTTGTCGCCACTGTTGTAGGCTTGCGTAGGATTACCGCATAGGCGGATGTTGTTGTTGGTAAGTTCCGGCCACAGGGTCATGAAGTCAATGCGCAAACGTGTGTTCATTACCTTGTTACGCATAATTGGGTCATAAGCCAGAACATCGTCCACGTAATAATACGCTACGTTTAATGAGAAATTGTCGGCATTTTCAGGAGTTGTCAGATGTGCCCCTCTGATACGTTCATAGTTGTTGTAGGTACACGCTTCGCTGTGGTTGATATAGAAATCCCGTTCATATTCCACTGCGGGGTCAATCGTACGGTACACCTTTTCCAGTTTGACGGCAGAGAAGTCGAGCATCGTGCCCACCCATTCTGTCGGGTCTGCATAGGCTGTATTGATTTGCCAACAGTTGATGAGCTTGGCCGTGCTGGTGAACAGGCGGTCAAGGATATGGTAGGAGAGGAACATGTTCAACGGGTTATGCCTGTTCTTCAGGGAATTTTTGTTCCAATACAGTTCTTTGTATGTTTTACCGGTAGCGGGATCTGTCTTATCCAGTCCGAAGATGCTGGCGGAAGTGTTGTCTGCGTACTTTTCTGCGGCCAGGTCGTACAGTGCATCGATCTTCTGGTCCATGGTCATGCTTTCGTTGAAACGGTCGGGATATTTTTCGTACAGAGCCTTGTCCGGTACGATGAAAAGGGTAAATCCGCTGTACCGGTGGTCCGGTCGTTTGCCCACGTAGTCTTCGTTGCCGATGTGCATGCTTTGTGTGAACTCTTTATAGTTGTTTTTCCATATTTCGTAGTCGTCGTCACGGTAACGTGACAGGGAATCGAGCAGGGCTGTCCGTTTGAGGGCTTCATAGAAGATGGTGAAATCCTGGTGGTTCTCGTCCAACAGGCTTGCTCCCAGGCTCGTGTTGGGTACTATCACTTTGTCC
>NZ_JH376605.1 GCF_000233955.1 Paraprevotella clara YIT 11840 | reverse complement strand
GTATTTATTAAGCGACCATTCTGGGCGCACCGGCATATATCTGAGTCGTGGACACGTTCTTATGCGTTAGCATCTTTGAGACTGTGTAAATATCTGTACCTAAGGATATTTGTATGACCGCATACGAGTGACGAAAGCAGTGGAATAAACAAGTAAAAGCAAGTAAATGAAACAGTGTAACGATTAAACGTATTCGGTTAGTAATTAGCGGATTTTCTATATTTTGCCAAATGGATGAGAAGCAAGAAAGTGCAGATTATTGCAGGTATTCAGTTACCAAACCGTTAGCCGCTTTGTTACCGAAAGGAAACAGGTAACGATGAGCAGAACAAATAATTTGTAACAGCGAAATATTGCACTGATTGTCATCGTTTTGCATATCAAAGAACGCTTATAAAGCGAGTAAATTTGCACATAAAATATAAGCGTATGAAAGTAGAAAAATTCAAGGTGTTGCTCTACCTTAAAAAGAGCGGATTGGACAAGTCGGGCAAAGCCCCGATAATGGGTCGAATCACAGTAAACAACACGATGGCGCAGTTCAGCTGTAAAATCTCCTGCACTCCCGAACTGTGGAATCCTCGTGAAAGCCGTTTGAACGGAAAGAGTAAGGAAGCCGTAGAGCTAAATGCCAAGATTGACAGGCTGTTACTAGGTGTAAATGCCGCATTTGACTCTCTTTTGGAACGCAAAATCGAATTTGATGCAATGGCGGTTAAGGAATTGTTTCAAGGAAGTGTTGAAACCCAGATGACTTTACTGAAAAGACTGGATATGCATATAAAAGATATGCGGTCAAGAATCGGTATTGATGTGGCTAAAACCTCCATGTCCACCTATGTCTATACTCGCAGGTATTTGGGCGAATACATTAAAAAGCGTTTTAAGACTGAAGATGTGGCGTTCGGACAGTTGAATGAACAAGTAGCCTGGGAATTTCAAGAATATGTCCTGAAAGATAAAGGTCTTGCAGTTGATACGGCAAGGCATTATCTGGCAATCCTCAAGAAAATCTGTCGTATCGCTTTTAAGGAGGGTCATGCCGAGAAACGCTATTTCGCCAACTTCAAGCTGCCGAAAGAAAACAGGAAACCTCCACGTGCACTGAGCAGGGAAGATTTTGAGAAAATACGTGATGTGCAGATACCGGAAGAAAGGGTAACACACAATATAGCAAGGGATTTGTTCCTGTTCGCTTGCTATACGGGAGTTCCATATGCGGATGCGGTATCAATAACAAGGGACAACATCTATATGGATGACGATGGGGCATTATGGCTGAAATATCTGAGAAAGAAGAACGAATATCTTGCCCATGTAAAATTATTACCGGAAGCTATCGGTTTGATTGAAAAATACCATTCCGATGAAAGGAAAGAGTTGTTTCCGATGATTCATCATCCCAACATGAGAAGACACATGAAAGGGCTTCGGGATTTGGCAGGAATCAAAAGCGATTTGGTCTATCACATGGGGCGGCACACATTCGGAAGCCTTATTACTTTGGAAGCGGGAGTACCAATAGAAACCATCAGCAAGATGTTGGGACATACCAATTTGGCCACCACCCAGCTATATGCGAGAGTAACACCCAAGAAACTGTTTGAAGATATGGATATTTTCATTCAGGCGACAAGTGATATGACATTGGTTTTATAATAACGGAAAAAGACAGAATCATGAGAAGTACCTATAAACAACTGTATTATATCAACCGCAGCAAGATAAAGTCTGACGGAACGACCTCTATCATGTGCCGTATCACCATAGACGGAAAGGCTGTCACTTTG
The DNA here is from genome assembly GCF_000233955.1 of Paraprevotella clara YIT 11840. Classification (GTDB taxonomy): domain Bacteria; phylum Bacteroidota; class Bacteroidia; order Bacteroidales; family Bacteroidaceae; genus Paraprevotella; species Paraprevotella clara. The sequence goes on along the minus strand of NZ_JH376605.1, from coordinate 175,251 downwards.
GCGACAGGATTGTATTGCCAGCCCGAAGAATGGAACAGTGCAAAAGGCGAGGTAAAAAACAGCCGGATAAACGGAATGCTTAATGAATACAGGAAACGTATAGACGACACATACGACAACTTGTTAAAAGTTAATGGGATAATCAGTGCTGAACAGATAAAGATCTCCATGACGGGAGAGTTCAATGTTCCGCAATACATATTGCAAGCAGGTGAGGTGGAAAGAGAGAATTTGAAAATCCGATCAGTGCAGATTGATTCTACATCCACTTACCGGCAGTCCAAAATGTATCAGTACTATTTACGTGAATATATAAACTCGTTGGGCAAGAAAGATATGCTCTTTACTGACATTACAGAAGAGTTCGGAAACAATTATATTCTGTATCTGAAAATGAACTATCCGCATAAGCCTTCTTATCGTAACCACTGTCTATGTTGGTTGAAAAGACTGGTTTATCTTGCTGTGGATAAAGGGATTCTTCGATTCAATCCATTGGATGATATAAAGTACGAAAAGAAGCCACAAACCAAGTTGATGTATATTACCAAAAATCAGCTTCAAGATATAATGAGTCACCCGAAGTCTGATCCGCTACAAGAACTTGCAAGACGAACCTTTGTTTTCTCCTGTTTTTGTGGATTGGCATACGTGGATGTACAAAGGCTTTATCCACATCATATAGGAACGACAGCGGAAGGCCGCAAGTATATCAGAACCTACCGTAAGAAGACTGATATTGAGGCATTCATACCTTTACATCCTATAGCTGAACAAATAATATCCCTCTATAACACAACGGATGACAGCCGGCCAATATTTCCTTTGCGATACGTAGTATGATATGGTTTGAAATCCATGAATTGGGATTTGTACACCAGTTCAAGCATAATCTCTCATACCATCAAAGTCGCCACACGTTCGGAACCCTGATGGCTTCTGCCGGTGTTCCGATGGAGAGCATCGCCAAAATGATGGGGCATACAAATATCCGGACAACACAGGGATATGCATGTATAACCGATGATAAGATTTCGAAGGATATGGATAAACTGATTGCAAAACGCAAACTGAACAGTGCAAATTCAGATTAGATATTCACCGTCAGTCGCCTGTCTCCTTGCCTGTCCATTAAGTTAGTACAGACTTTACTGAAAGCGAAAAGGTCGGGCGGCAGTGCCGTTTCGGACAGAATCTTCCTCCTTCGGAGAGTATTCAGCCCGAAAACCTTTTCCCTTTCACGTCTGTACAATGGACGCTGACGGCAGCGGAAACAAGCGACCGACGGAAAAGTCGGATAAAAAGCTAAACGAAAACAGCATATAGATGGGTTAAAACCAACCACATGTCTATATGCTGTTCTTGTTTTTCTTGGGACGGATATTTTTTAGCGACACAATGAAATGGGCAGACGGCAAACTGCGCTCCCTCCAGAAAAATCAATTATTTGTTTTGCGATTCTATTGCGTTTTCCTCTCTGTGGCTATTGCGTACTATTTAGAACGACTTCCAATAGTTCATTTGCCAGTTTACTATCTGTAACGGTTATAATGCTGTCTTCCTCTGATTGATAGCCGAGAATATTGACACTTCCATACCAAATGGTCGATTTGTCAATAACACATGAGCATAGCGACAATTTGGGCGAAATCCTTACAGAGAATCCTTGACCTTTGAGGTAGTCGGTTTGCTCGCTTACTGTCGATGTGATAATCGCAACTTCAATACCATTTGCCTGAATATCTTTTAGAATCTTGACGAAATCATTTCGTTCTATATGATAGAGTTTAGGCGAGGATATGACAACAGAATGCTTTGAGCGTTTCAATTCCTTTGTGAAAGGTGCGCGGAATGTGTATCCATTGAAAATTTGCCCCTCATGAGGAGATTGTTGCAGATTCCCGATATTATCAAACAATGTCGGACTATCTGTTGAAAGTATCCTATAACCAATGGCTGCGTATCCTTTCAGACGCTTTCGATACATGCTTTCGCAAACAGATTCGTGAATATCAATGTAATCATAAATGCGTACATCTGTTTTACCTTCGTTCTCCCGATGCAAACGGCCTGCATACTGTGCCACTAAGCCTTTCCATGAAATAGGAAGGGCGAGAAAAAGAGTGTCAAGCCTTGGATAATCAAATCCTTCTCCGACATATTTTCCTGTAGCCACTATTGCAAGAGAAGCATCATGTGGAATATCCTGAAGCTTTTGTAAAGTTTCTCGCTTATTTTTAGCAGTTCCTTCACCCGTTAATTGAACAACATTTGCAATATGTGGCTCCAATTTTTGGGCAAGTGTTTTGACATGAGATGTCCTGCTTGTCAGTACAATCGGTGTGCGACCAGCAGCAACGGCATGAAGTATATCATCTACGATAAGTGTATTCCGCACATCGGATTCTGCTAACGATTGAGATAATGACGTAAATGATTGTTTTTCATCAGAAATTGGACGGTATGAAGTAAACCTCGGCAGCAGGTAACGTTGGAATGATTGTTTTTCTATTTGTGCTTTGGCATCTGATGAGAAACGTATCGGTCCGCACTGCATGAATATGATAGGTTGCAAACCATCTTTGCGAATCGGTGTGGCAGTGAGTCCGTAGACATAATGTGCCGTAACTACTTTAAGCACACTCTCGAATGTTACGGAAGATACATGGTGGCATTCGTCCACGATAACCATCCCATATCTTTTGACAAATGACTTGACATCGCCATTTTCAAAGCACGATTGCATAAGGGCTATATCAATCACTCCATGCAATGAGTTTGAAGTGGAATCCAAGCAACCAATTGGGGAAAATGCCTTTCTTCTGCCTCGTTTCTTTGGAGTGTCAGGTTTTGAAAAATCAATATCAAGAAATTCAGAAAGACGTTCGTGCCATTGCAAAAGCAATGCTTTGGAATGGACTAAGATAAGCGTGTTCACTTTCCGGCGAGAAATCAGTGCTGCGGCAGTTACGGTTTTTCCGAACGCCGTGGTTGCTGACAGCACACCATTGGAATAAGGCATCAGCGCATTGATGGCATCTAATTGCTCGTTACGTTCCTTGCCTCTGAATGTTACGGAAATAGGACTTCCGTGATTTGTGTTGTCGATTATTTCATAATCAACTCTGCGAGATGATAACATGGTCGTGATAGCATCTTCACAACCACGAGGCATAGCGATGTATTCATCGGTAAAATCGGCACGGCAAATGATTCGGGGAATATTACGGGTGGAAATGCGCATTGCCTGTTTACTGTAAAACTCCGGATTCTTGAATGCTGCAATTCGTTTGAGATGATTTACCACTGTATTGGAAATGGAATTCAGTGGAATATATATCTTATCCGATTTATTGATGGTTACTTTTGCGAGAAAATCTTTTTCAGTTATATTTTGTGGTGTTGGAGTTTCCCAAGGTTTTGTTTCTGATGACGTGGCCAATGCACCAAAATCTTCCTGATGGTATTTGGCCAACAAGGCATCTATTACATTTTCACTTACCTTCTTGACACTGTGCAAATAAGCCCACTGATCCTTGAACTGGAGAAACTCTTCATCGACAAAAACACTGTTACCAGCTTTTCTTGCTTTTCCTTGTAGGGGTAAGGCTATAAGATTACCAAATCCACCTTCAGGCAGCCTGTCTTGGTTCGGGAAGAAACGGTCGTAGGAGTCAAACGTGATTCGTCCATTTCGTTTCATTGCTTCTGTCAGAATGGAGTTTCCGAATTTCCTTATTTTACTGGCGTAAATTGGTTCTTCAAAGAAAATCCATATATGCGCACCATTACCGGAACGCGAGCGTTCTATACTGTATGAGACTCCCCAATCCTTGCAGACAGAAATGAAAGCCAATACGTCATTCTTGTATCCGTGAGTACAGTTTTTGTCATCAAAATCAGCACACAAGAAGTAACTTTTATCATCCAGAGCAATGACATATAGACCTATTACGTCACATCCGTTTTCATCTTTTCCTTCTAAATGACGATAAACATCTTGGTCGGTCAGAGGTGCGAAATGTCTGTTCGGGCATTCTGCACATTTGTACCGTTTTTTATCACATACACCACTGCGCCATTCGTTGATACAGACTGGCTGGTAGCCTCCCTTTTCGGTAGTTTTACTAAACCATCGCCGTGCAAATATATCTTCACGGCCTTTGAAAAAACTGCGAAACAACGTAATCTTATCATCAAGAGAAAGATTAACAGGAGGAAATGTAATGGATGAAAAAGCCGTTTCGGTGTTATTAATCTTTTCGGTGGGGTACGCAATGCCATGCTGCTGAAGAATGGATTTCAACTTTTCGTTTTCATTCAGCAACGTATTATATTTCTTGACAAGAATATCATATTTTTCTTGAAAGTTATCCATGTCATTTTAAGACCATTAGTCCGCAAAGCAGTGCAATTCCGAAACTTAGGAATGTTCCGGCAAGGACATACTCAGTCTTGGCTGTGTCCGTATCTTTGAATCGCAAGATGGATTTTGCCGCAATGATAAAGCCGATAGCCTCATATTGTCCTATGATTACGAAAATGATTGTCAGAATACGCTCCAGACCTCCAATCAAAGCCCCTGCATTTTTGATGTTCTCACAGGATTGTGTTTCACCTATTTGATATTTCTCCAAAACCAATTTTATCAGAATGTTGGCAGGCTTGATACTCAACAATATGGCTAACAAGAACAAGGGTATAGAAAAGGTCTCACTGCAATCCACTAATTGAATAGGTAATTCAGGGGCGTTAAAACAAAAAGCCACAGTAACCAACACTGCCAAATGCGCAGCCTGGTCAAGAAGAAAACTCCATAGTCCTTTGTGGCTAAATATTTTGGCAATATCAATAACTAAATGCGAAATCGCAATGCCAAGCGCAAAAAATCCGAAACTACAAGTCGGTACTAATATCCACGACAATGCACCTACTATTAGTGAATGTACATATAGAAACCAACTTTTGAGCTTTTTATCCTCCTTCTGCCTGCAATATTCATCACTTTGCAAATAGAAATCGGCAATGACGTGGGCCAATAACAGACTTAAAAACAACCAGCTATTCATATTCTTCAAAATTTATCTGTTCAAAATACTTCAGGGCTTCCTCAATGCAATACCATTTCGCTGTAGTGGCGGCTTTGTTTACACTGGATTGTTTGATACCGACCTTTTCCGCAATATCCTTTTCCTTCAATCCAAACAGCTTATAATAAATTATTTCACTTTGTCGCTGTGTCATGTTGTTCATTAGGGCATCGGTCAACAATGCGATGGCGTGTAGTGGTGAGGCCAAGTGTTGTAGGGTGCTTTTGATAATCATCGTACCTTTGTTTACAGTTCCCATTTCTTCAATGGCACGCCCCGACAGGTAAATGGCTTCTCCATCCAATATGCCTTCCTCAATGTTTACAATACGCATTTCTCCAAGACCCACGGCCATGCGGAGACCGTATGCCTGAAATTCTTTTGTGCGGTTCTTGTCTGCTACTGCGAAAGATTTTACATACGATTTGATTATAAGGGCTACACGAAAGGCGTTGCTGACATTTTGCATAACACACTCGATATAGTCACCTTTAATCTGACGACCCCAAAAATCAGGGTATCGGTCTTGAAGCAAGACAAACAACTTTTCGATTCTCTGCTTCAATTCTATTGTCTCAGGTGCTGATAATGAAGTGGAAGCCACTATGTCAGCGGAAATAGTTGCATACATAGTTCTTTCTTTTTTATTCAAATGCAAAAGTAATCATTTTATCTGTTACTGCAAAGAATAATAGCCTATAAAGGCTATAAAATGCAATTATAGATGATTTAGGCTATAATCATAAGATATGTATCAATGAGGCTATATCTGATAAAGTTGCTTTTAATGCGTAAATCTATACTACAGATATAGGTTATTCAGCTAAAAGCAACTTCTAATATTGGGGAAGCCCGTCTATTTCAGCCGATACGCTTCTTTATACCCCTTCATCAAGGTACGCTCTATGTCGGATGTGCGGTAGAGAATCTTTCCGCCAACCTGCGTGTATGGCAGGATGCCGTTGTTGCGGTAGTCTTGGAGGGTTCGGCGGCTTACTTTCAACAAGTGCGCCACTTCCTTGTCTGTCAGCAGTTCATCGTTGAATACCGATGGCTGTTGCTTGCTTAGCAACTTTTCGAGCGAGGCCAAAAGCCTGTCGAAATTCGAGTGTACGTTCTTTACCCACTCGTGATCCTTTTCTCTGATTTCATTGCTCATACGGTTCTATTATTGGTTAAACATTTATTTGTCAAATGCCGCTGCCTTTCCATTGCGCCCCTTTGCGTCTGTCTTCCACGGCAGAAATGACACGCTCCACATCATCGGGGCGATAGTAAGTCCGGTTGCCGATTTTGGTAAAGGCAAGCGTTCCATTGTCGCGGAGGGTCTGCAGGGTTCTCGGACTGATGCGCAATTTCCGGCAGACGGCATGATTATCCATCCAGCCGTTCTTTTCCTTTTCTCCATGCAGCCTGCAAAAGCTGTCTATCCGCTGCACGAAGTAATCCAACTTGGCAGCAACCTCCTCAAAGGCTTGTTTTTCAAAACTGATTATTTCCATAATTGTCACTGTTTATATTGTTCATACTATTTTTCGTCGGTTCTGCAAAAGTAAGGTGGCTTCGCTTCTTACCTCATGCGTTTCAAACAAATGGATGCCTGTGGCATAATTGGCTTAGGACACCGCCTTGTTTTACTGTTTCCGGTGCAAAGTAATATAGTAATCGTCACATCGCAAAGGATTTACAGACGGCTGACGGTCTGTTACATCACTTGTCATCATGTTGCATAATCAGTGGACAATATGAACTGACTACGAATGCTTATTCCAGAATATGAACCGTTCTCAACGAAATGACATAAGCAAAATATTGCAGTCAGCACTGCCACTTCAATGAGCAAAACGCATAATCAACCATAATTGCCACGCTGTCTCCATTTGCTTGATTCAGTGAACTATACACACTTCCTTTGCAGACGATAACAGGTCAATGTGCATACTGAGACCACTGTATTAACCAATTAAAATCCACAATTTATGGGAACAACGAAAAATTTTGGAAAGGAAAGATGGGAGACTATGACGGGTACGGCAATGTCGCAGATTCTTCCCGAGGGTGACAGCCTTGAAATCGAAAATTCGCTTGAGGCTGATGGGCAACCCGAAAGAACAGGACAACATGAAACGCCTCCTGTTCCACAACGCAGGGTAAGCAACCGACAACGTAGGTTGTCGTTGGACGAGTATCGCAGCACCTTTCTGCAAGTGCCGAAAATCGAAGACCGCAAACCTGTATTTGTCAGTTGCGAAGTGCGCGACAGGCTGGACGAGTTCGTGCGCAAGCTCGGAAACCGCAAAATGAGCGTGTCGGGACTGCTTGAAAACATCGCCCGGCAACATCTTGAAATCTATTCGGAAGACTTCGAGCAGTGGCGTAAATTATAACGTGCGTCAGATGAAAAATGTATCTGCACTCTGCATGACTGCTGTCAGACATTCTTGAATACGCTGATGCGTAGGACTTCTGTTTGTGGTAGGGAGCGAGGTTATCTTTCGGGCATCCCGAAAACCTCGCTCCACTCCCAAAGTCGTGGAGGCAATCCGTTCCCAACGGTCGCAAATTGTAAGATACATCATCACAGTAAAATGACCAATCACAATAAACCAAGTAATATGAGTAACAAAGATAAAATCAAGCCCAAAGGGAGACCGAAAGCAAGCAGCTTCCGCAAACTCTCCAAGTCCGTTACGGTAAAATTCTCAAAGCCCGATTACGACCGTCTGTGTCTTCGCAGCAGACAGACCAATCGGACGCTTGCCGAGTATATCAGGGATACCGCGTTCAATACGCAGATTGTGGCAAAGCATTCCACGGAAGAAATCACTACCATGCGCAACCTTGTCGGCATGGCAAACAACCTGAACCAGCTTACAAAACTGTCGCATCAGATTGGGTTGTACCGTACCACAAATATGGTAACGGAACTGCTTGAAAAACTGAAAGCGATAATGCACGATTATAAAACTTAAAAAGGGAACAATAATGATTGGAAAGATAAAGAAAGGAAAATCATTCGGTGGATGTATCCGCTATGTAATGGGCAAAGACAATGCTGAAATCATTGCCTCCGATGGCGTATTGTTGGGTAATACTCGTGAAATAACGGACAGTTTCAACTATCAGCGTATGCTTAATCCTAAAATTAAACAGCCTGTCGGACACATTGCTTTGAGCTTCAAACCGGAAGACAAACCTAAACTGACCAATGAGTTTATGGCTGAAATAGCGATGGAGTACATGGATTTGATGGGTATCAAGAACACCCAATTCATATTGGTAAGGCACAATAATACTGACAATCCGCATTGCCATTTAGTCTATAATCGTATCGGATATGACGGTAAAGTAATCTCTTCGCAAAGCGATTACAAGCGTAATGAGATAGCGACAAAAAAGCTGAAAGACAAATACGGATTGACATACGCCGAGGATAAGAGCAAAACAAACGTAGAGAAATTGCGCTCTACCGAGCAGGTAAAATATGAGATTCACAACGCCGTGAAGAATGCGTTGCGACATTCAAAAACATGGAAACAGTTCAATGAACGTCTGGCGGAACAGGGTGTCAAACTTGAATTTGTAAAAAGAAGCCGAGAAATAAAGTCAGTAAATGACATACAGGGAATCCGCTTTACCAAAGACGGTCTGACATTCAAGGCTTCGCAAATCAGCAGGGATTTCAGTTTCGCAAAACTTAATGCTCAATTAAGTTGGAATACATCTGAAACCGAATATAGTCTTGATTCCAAAAAGCAAAGACAAGAGCAGCCAACTTATAATCTGCCCAATAATAACATTATTGAAAGTAACGGCTTAGGATTGCTTTCTTCTTTTGGCGAGTCATCATCGGAAGAACAAATCCCATACGATGAACTATTGCGCAGGCGCAAGAAGAAAAAGAGAAAAGGCTTGGGACTATAACAAATTTATCGGAACGTAAAACATTAAAATCAACAGAATCATGAAACAGGAAGAATTAATGGAAAGCATCTACGGGTGCTTGGAGAGAATAGAAAACAAGGTAAACGGTCTATCCATGCCACAATCGGCAGACGGTGATTCCGAAGTAGGTATCAGTGTAAATGATGCTGCAATACAGGAATTCAAACAGGAATTGAACGGCATTAAAACATCGTTCAGCCGCCTTGCAGAAAGTGTATCTGCCATTCGGGGCGATACCGCCGATTTACTGAAACAAGGCTCTATTACGGACAAGGCTATGGATTTATTGTTTGCAGTGAACAACGAATATCAGCAGAGCCGGAATCAACAGAACGATTGTTACAATAGAATTATCAGGATGTTGGCCGATCTGGAAACGAAGCAGGCACAGGAATCCGAAGATATGAAATCTTTGTTGCGAGCCACCAATGAGCATATCAAGGATGGTGTCTATTACGAGAAACACCACAGTTTCAGCATTGAATCTCCCTTTGCCTTTTGGGGCTTTTGCGGAATGTTCGCCATGATAGTCGTCTTGGCTGTGGCACTGTATTTCGCCAAGCATCCGGATTATGACCGTATCGATAACGACCTGAAGTACCGCTATATCAAGATGAAAGGAGAGATTACCCCGAATGGCATATCAGAACTGGAAAACATCTTTGAGCTCAACAGGGACAACGACAAAATCCGCCAGATGCGCAAAGATGTGGAATCCTACGAGGAAGCTGTGAGAAGACGATCCGCCCTTGCTGAGCAAGCCAGACTCAAAGAACAGGCTGCAAAGGAGCAGGAAGACAAAGCAAAGTCCATCAAATCCAAGCCAATTCAAACGGATAAACCTAAAAAGTGAGTGTATGGTGCAGAATCTTATTTTGAGATGGGTATATAGCTCTAAACACCCTGTAGAAGAGGGAAAGACATATTTTGCTATAGAATCGTACTTTAAAAATGATTTTTAGCCCTGCAACTTAATTAGTATAGCATATTGTGCGATATTTAGAGCAAAATTTTGTATCTTTGTGTCCAAATACGCTGAATAATGGAAAAACTAAATAGAATAAAAGTGATCCTTGCAGAAAAGGATGTTTCACAGACGGAATTGGCTGAGCGCATAGGAAAAAGCTTTAGTACAATTAATGCGTACTGTTGTAATAGACAACAGCCCTCTTTGGAAGTTTTGTCTGAAATTGCCAAGGCCCTGTCTGTGAGTTTGAAAGATTTAGTTGCAGAAACAGCACAATAATAATGAGAACAGAATGAAGTCAAAAGCAAAAATAACAATAGGACTTGTTGACGCGGATCTACTTAATGGAGGTACGCGCCACCCTAATCTTGTTCTGTTGAAACTTGCGGGATTTCTTCACGACAACGACATTAAGTTTCATCTAATAACAGATAAGGAAGAGGATATTTCTGGCTATTACGCCATTTATATGTCCAAGGTCTTCTCTTTTACTCCTGATCCTCCTTTTTACGAAAGGGTGAAGGGCACAAGGCTTGAACGAAAGTTTCACATTGGCGGAACTGGCGACTACGCCATAAAAAAAGATGTCAAAGACTTCAAAAGTGCAAGAACGCGCGACATGAATCGTCTAGAGCAGGATTGTTTTCTGAACCAATTGACGAACAAGCGTGGCGGGCCTCGCAGTAAGGGCATAGACATGCGCCGTCAGATGCCATATTATCATCTTTATGACGAATATGTCGAGAAGAAAATTGCCGAGGGGCGCAAGCCTTCATATTTTAACGACTACAAATATTACTCAATAGGTTTCCTAACGCGCGGATGTGTGCGCCATTGTCCGTTCTGTGTGAACAAACTAGAAAATGAGGTTTATCGCTATTCAGAACTGGAATGGTTTCTTGACCAGGAAAGAGATGAGAAAGGTAAGTTGGTGCGCCCTTACATATACCTTTGGGATGACAACTTCCTTGCCTCCGAAAAAGATATATGGAAGCCGATGCTTGAGAATTTAATAGCATCAAAACGCCCTTTCCAATTCCGACAGGGATTGGACGAACGCATCCTTGCTGAAAGTGAAGATGGTCCAATGATTGCCGAGATGCTGTCCAAATGCAAGTATCATGGCGATTTCATCTTTGCGTTTGACAACTGGAAAGATCGAGACAAAATCGTCAAGGCGCTTAAAATCTGGAAACACTACAATCCAAAGAAATCAACAAAGTTCTACCTATTCTGTGGGTATATGATGAAGGCGGGAGACGACGATAAACTCTATTCGGATTTAAAGACGTTGTTTGACCGCATACGCATTCTCATGCAGTATGGGTGCTTTGGCTATGTGATGCGCCATGCAGATTACGAAAACCATGATTTGTCTAACATCTACGTCCAAATAGCCCGCTGGTGTAATCAACCACAATTCTATCGCTACATGTCATTTTGGGAATACTGCTATCGCAACCAATCATTCTGGGAACAGAAAACGAAGAAGTTGGATGTCCCGAACCAGATTCCATTTGAAGAATTTGAGGCACGCTATAGAAATGGTTATTACTCAAAGGATGGCATTAGACTTTGCAAAACGATGCAGACCCTAATGGACTTTATCGACAGATTTCCATCCCACCGGGAAGATATACTGGAATTTATGGGTTACAAACTCAAATCGTTAACAAATCCCAAACTTTGGGAATAACATCATACTAACATGAATGAGTCTAAGCTTTGTCATATACTCTTCAAATTAAGCCAGAGTTCCATTGAATCTGTACAAACAGGTAACGGATTTAGTGAAATAGATAATTATCTTCATACGGAGCGTCCTATATCTAGTGAGTTGCTTGATAGGATGATTGAGATAGACCAAGCCGGAGGAGGTATTATCCTTCTAGTTGGTAGTGCTGGTGATGGAAAGTCTCACCTTCTTAGTAAGGTAAAATCACTTGGAGGCAATGGATGGGGTGCAGAATCTTTTTACAATGATGCAACAGCAAGCAGTTCACCAAATAAGACTGCGATAGAAACACTAAAGGAGGCTCTGAGAGATTTCTCTGATGAAAATCTTTATGGTACGCAGAAAAAGAAAATCCTGGCAATAAATCTTGGAAAACTCAATGCTTTCATTGACGAGCCTGACATTCGTGCTATCTATGGAGAAATTGCAAAAGCAGCTGATCCTCTTTTTGACGATGACGACACGATACCACCTTTAAATACAGAAAGAGTTAAGATTGTTGAGTTTACAAACAAGCAGTTGTTTGAACTTTACCCCGACAAAGAAGGGTATACAGCTATTGCATCTCGTTTCTTATCATCAATATTAGATAAATTGGTTTCCCCTACCGCCTCGGGTAAGGAAAACCCATTTTATGCAGCTTACACGGAAGATCTAAAGAATAACATTAGCCCAAAGAATCCAATATTGCTCAATTACCAACTGCTGATGTTTCCAGAGGTTAGGAGAACAATTGTGCTAACTGTTATTGAAGCAATAATACGTTTTAAACTAGCAATAACTCCGAGAGAGTATCTTGACTTTATTTATTCCATCTTAGTTCCGATGGAAATAAGTAAATATAAGGAAAATGTCTCTTTTTATGAGAGTCTATTGCCAACTTTGCTATATGCAGGAGGTGCGAATACGATACTTGAAGCGGTATCTCACCTAGACCCGATGAAGTATAGTAATACGATTCATGATAAGGATTTGTCGCTGCTATTTACCTCAAATCGCATACCGGACGGATTCCTGCCAGTGACCTCTTCGGGGGACAAGCTTCCCAATGTACTCTTGGAACGAGTAAATAAATTCTACGAGAACAATGGGAGAGATGTTGAGCGTACCACCAAATTCCTATTCAGATTACAGCATGTATTGTGCTATCATTCTGAGAGCGCAACATATAATTCCTTTCTTAAAACATTAAAGGGTGTGTTTAGCAATGATTTTGATGAAATACAGGAGGTATATAACCTTGTGTCGGAAACAATATCTCGTCACAATGGTTCATATTCTCAAAAAGCAAATGTTGTTCCTTTGCATATACAAGGAGGAAGATATAAACTGTTTGCTCAACTTCAAATGGAACCATTAGAACCGAATTACAGTTTCTTTGTTGAGAAGCCATGGGAATTTTATCCGAGATTTAAGCTCAGATGGGATATTCCGAATAAAGAGGAAGTAGGTCTTATGATGGACTATTCGCTATACTCATACTTGTATGATTTGCGCAATGGCAAACTGGCTGTGACATACGAAAACGAAAAGAATATTGAATTCAGTCATTTCCTTAGGAAACTTGCATCATTAAGCGACTGTGCTAAAAAAATGACAGTTGTTAAAGTTGGCTCGGAGGATTTGACTCTTCAGAAAACCATGATTAGCGTGCAACTACAATGAGAATAGACATAAGTAAATATAAGGAGCATTATCACGATAGTAAGGGTAAGATGGTGGATAGATGGCAAGAAGGTATAAAACTCTTGCCATTCACGTCAAATCCAAGTCAAGATGGTGTAGACAAAGGGGCCGGCTTGTCGGGTGCTACTGGGGCTTTCTTTAGGTTGCTTGAAAAAGACCAAGTTCAAGCAATTGAAGATTTCGCTGCAGCCGAATCAAAGGTTAGGTCATATCTTGTTGAAAAATGCAGAATGAAGGTATCACAAGCAGATGAATTTATTCGTATGTTTCGTGATATTATGCAAGTTAATGGATCACTTAATGTAACTGACACTGCTTTCTTAAAGTATATTCCATTGGTTCCTGACGATGATATGATTTCTACTAAGAACAAGAGGAAGTATAGGTCGGGACAAACAAAGCTTGGAAATCTTTTAGCATCTATGGCTGATTTAGATTTTGCCATACCTAATCTTGAGAGTAATAATCTGTTTTCCAAGCTGCTGAAAGATGCTTTAGTTGAATGCACCTCTGGCTTTGGTGGAACCAAGATCCAAGAAGAGGTGTATTATGTGCTACCAGATATTCGTAAATCTTTTAAGGATGATTTTAAATGGATAATGGAGCAAGACACAACTGCTATTGTCAGATATATACACCTGTTGTTACATTTCTATGTATGCTATACGGTTCTGCAAACACTACCTAAACTTTCTTATAGGTATAAAGAACAGAAACCGTACTATTTCATCTTGAAATCAGAACGGATTTCTACCACTCATGATGCGGTATTGAGTTGGAAGAACATTCTACCCAAAACGTTCATGGACAGAATTTATGGACGCTCACAAGCTTTAGATATTATAAATTGTGTATTGGAACGAAAAGATGAGAAATTTGTAGGCTTTTACCCGGAAGTACTGACTAGGTTAAGCGAAACTCCATTTGAGGAAAATAAGGCAGATTGCGAAGAGTTGTTACGTCTGTACCAGAAGGATAAAAGAGAAGTTTTCAGTAAACGTAGCAGTGAAAGTAGTTCCATTGAGGAAATAGACGTTACAGTTAATTCGTATGAGGAATTCTTTAAAAAGTTAGAGCGCTTATGCTGTGGTCTCCAATCTCCAAGTTACATTTCTCGTATGCGCAAAAAGATTGTAGACCTGTTAAGTATGCGTTTTCTGCAACTGCGTCGTGGCAATTACGTTTTGACACTTGATAATGAAATGTTGGTATTCCTCGTTGCTATGATAACTAAAGGCCAGAGAGTGAAGTTGGAAGAAATGTATAAGGGCTTTAATCGCTATGGTATATTTTTCAATAGAGGAACACGTCTTGCTATTGAATCTTATCTATTGAAGTTGAACCTTTTAGACAGGAAGAGTGATTCCGGTGAAGCACAATATGTCAAAGTCATTTTATAACTACGTTGTTAGCAACCTTATTATATATTGGTTGCGTCAGAATCGACCTCTTAAAGGAAGTCGTTATTTTATGATAATTGAAAACGACAATCATCGTAAAGGCTTACTTGATGCCCTGAAAACAAAATCTACACCAATTATTGTTAAGGGCATCTTTGAAGGGGCAGAGATAGAAGAGGAAAGCTACAATACGTATGCCCTTACAATTGATGATAATTCTCCGAAGTTAATTCTTGGTGATGAAAGTACAGCAAAGGAAGACTACTTGACCACTTTGCGCAATTCCGTGGGGCAACCTGGTCCGTATGAGAATTATGGAGTTCTTTACATCTTGTCAAAGAGTGTACTATCGTCGCTTGTAACTGCAAGTATGAATATTGAAGGACAAGGAGGCCCTCTTTGCCCAAGTCAAATCGTTGAACGCATAAAAGCAGATGTAGATGAGAAAATTTCCAAGAAGTTTGAGCAGATTTATTTGTACAAGCACTTGGAGAGTGTGTCTGAACTTATTTCGGACGGAACGGCTAACCTGTTTGACTTTGAGTCTATGATGACGGTACTGGGTGCTGAGTCTGTAAAAGGGATGTTTGGGAATTTGGAGATGTTTGAGGACAAGACCATCTACAATCCAACATTCAGTCCTAGAGATGAGGTTATTGCACAACGGGCAGAGCACAACAAGGCTTTGTATAGTCGCGTACATGCCATTATGAACAATGATGATGACGATAAGGTAAAGGAACTTGAGAAATTCCTTGACGAGAAGCTTGCCAAAAAAGTTGCAAGGCAGAGTGAAACCTGGGGCAACATTGACTTGCAAGAGTTCCTTGATAGCGAAGATCGACGGGCAGCAACGGATAGTTTGCAGTTGCAGGATATAGTGCTTTCAAATGCTAGCGAAAGACTGTCTCTAGTGTGGAACTACACAGGAAAGCCAGCTAAATCGACTAAAAACTATATTGTGGTGTGCGACCGAACAGATGCGCTCGAGCAAGAGGTAGTCATTTCGTTTAACAAGGTGATAGGCCCAGTCCCCAAACCTTACAAGGTTTCGGGGAATAAGATAAAGGTTCCTGTCGGTGACACGACGGTCTCATTTAAAGTGGGGCTTAACGACAACCACCACGATTTCTACATATTACGGTTACCATGCGACAGCAGTTTCTTCTGTGATATAAAGCAATGCTTTAGTTTGAACAAGAAAGGAGAGATTCTGGTAAAAGTACCCGATGAGGCTACTGAGTTGATGTTTGGCAAAGGATCATTGAAGGTTGAACTTCCAACACCTCCAGAGTGGGTGTGGTCGGAGGAGGAGAGTTTGATGATTCCAGCCGAGATTGAAGACGATGAGGATACGTTGGCATTTATAGTGTATATCAGTGGACGAAAACAAAAGGTCACACTGAAACTCAATGCGGCCAAACCTGTGCCACCGCTTGGTCCTGATGCTTATCCACCCAAAACGGTGATTCGAGGTATTGAGCGTGATGGTGTGCCGTTTAAGAAAGTGACCGACGGCAACATTGAGCGCGGAGTTCACGGATTCTGGCGTGGATTTCTGGAATGGGAGCAGGTTTTCTTGGAGAACGAATGCGTGGCAATCGAACTGCAGTTCAACGAACTGACGCAGAAGTTTGATTGTAATCCGCTGCAGTTGACTATTTCACCGGAAGTTAGCGATGCACTAAAGGCTATTTTCAAATACTTTGTGCAGAAAGACAGCGTTCCTTCACTCTGCCCCATAGACGAAGAACTAAAGTCATTGTACCGAAATTATTGCTCGGTGATTGTTGAGGCTATCAGAAAAATCCCAGTGGGTGAGAGCATGAGCCGCGAAAGCCATAATCTCACTCGTCTCGGTACGCTGTATGATGGAGATAAATTCTATATGTCTCCTTTCCACCCGATGATGGTGGCTTACGCATTGGAGTATCAAGAACAGTCGGAAGGTGGGGACGCTTCGTTTGCCAAGAAACTACTTACTCCATTCTACCTCATCCCCTATCTCACATATGGGGGCAGACCCATGCGCCCTTACGGCAACAGCCAGTTGCAGGAGATACGAAATTGGCTCGTCTTTGAGAATGCCGAGAGTAAACCACAAGAACGGGCCAACGACATCACCACAAAGATGGTGAGCAGCAAGATGGTGGATTTTGTCAAGAACTTTTCTTGTCTATTTCAGGATAAGGAGAGTCCTATAGTGATTTCGTGCATTGGCCTTGCCGACGATGCCAACCTGATTAAGGGCATTGTTGAGTTTATCAAGTCACAATATGAGGTGGGCGTGCAGCGCATAGAACTTCACGAATATGTAGAAGATCTTAATGCGGAAACCTTCTTCGAAAAACTGAACCGTCTTGACTCTAATGATACGATTGACAGAGAATTGCGGACAACCTATCCTTCACGGGAGAGGGGGGCTTGTTTGGAATCAAAAGGCGTTTACACAAGTCTGGATTTGATACACCAACTGTTTACGCGAGTGTCCTTCTACAAGCACGACCTTAATGCTTGCGGTAATGAGATAGGTTACTGTCACATCGCGTTCTATCAGATGGCTACAGGTTCCGAATACGTCAATTTCCCGACAAAGGAAACTCGCACAGAGTTGGCCTTCAATGGTTTGATTTCTATCCCTTCAACGCTGAAGAAGGACGGCAATTACTTCATCGGCTTTGGCACAAAGGACGTTAAAACAGCCGACGGGTATGTATACCCGATGGCCGAGGCATACAACAACTTGTATGGAAACGAACGCAATGATGGTCTCAATGCCTATAACACGTCATTGGCCGTTACGAAAAGGTTTGCCTTCAAGCAGTCACATCTACTGGAATCTATCTATGAAAACGCCAACTGGGTCACTTTCCTTAACCCAGAGGTGGATATAAATTTCTTCTATCAGCAAGACCTCTATGTGGTTCATTATACTGATCAGTATAGTATCAATGCCAAGTATGATAGTATTACAGTAACGAAGCACATCGGGCTGTATGAGAATATCTTAAAGAAATCGTATGAGAACTATGCCCTTTCGCAAGAAACTTTCTCGCACTTCAATGAGACGATGAAAAACTATTTCAATTGTCTCAATGGCAGTTGGATGCTTCGTCTTGTGAACCAGACAGAGGTAAAGGTAAGGGAAAAGATGAGTCTTGTGGCAACGAGCATCGTGATGCAGCGATTTCTGCAACGAAATGTGGATATAATTTGGATACCTGTATCTCTTGACGAGATACTACGCGTTACTGGCGAGATTGGACTAAAGATGGAGGGAATTTTTTCCAAGAAAACGCTTGGAGCAAAAGGGGTGATGTCCGACGATCTCCTCATGATTGGCCTCGATGCAACCACCCAAGACGCTCCGATTCTGTATTTCTACCCCGTGGAGGTGAAAGTGTCAGAATCGTCTTCCATGACTGGCAAGGGAACTAAGCAGGTCTGCCATACTTGGCTACAGTTCAAGGAACATCTTTTCATGAGAAACGACTTTGAAACAAAGATTTACCGAACATTCTTTGCTTCACAGTTTCTGACAAATGCAGAGAAACTGTTTGCCAATAAATTGATTTCTGCCAAATCTTACGAGAAGATTGAAGCGTGCCGATATGCCCTGCTCAACTTGAAATGGCGAGTGCAGGAAATACTACCCGTAAAGGAGATGGGAGTGGCGGCCGTTGTTTCGTATCACAGTTCGGCGGCTCATTGTATGAGAACGAAGCTTATAGAGAGCGTGCCTGTATGTGAAATTTATTTCTCTGAAAGTGAGTGCTTTGGTTTTGTAGCAGACCCTACCAAGACATCTCTCTCATTCCTGACAGATGATGCCATTATGATAGAAGAAGCTGCCATGGATGTAGTGTCCGCTTCTGACTATATTGCGATTCCAGAGAAGCAAGAGACAGAGAAATCTTTATTTGAAAACATCGACGAGGATTCTGAAGACAACCAAGAAGCATCAAACGTGGAAAAAATACCCGCAACAATATCAACTCAAGTGCAGGGAGAAAATACCGTAGCTGTTGAACATGTGAATGTGGCTCAGCCTATTCGTATCGTTGTGGGCAAAGCTAAGGGAGGTGGGCAAGAAATCGTATTCGAACCTAATAACACTAAAATGGTTACGCATCCCAATATGGGAATCATCGGTACGATGGGAACTGGCAAAACTCAGTTTGCACGTTCCGTGATAGCGCAGTTTACCAAGGAGGACGTGCACAATGTGGGAGGCCACCCTGTTGGTCTTCTCGTCTTTGACTACAAAGGCGATTACAAAGACAAGGACTTCCTTGAAACTGTAGGCGGAGTAAGCTATAAATTCAATTATCCTTTCAATCCCCTCAAATTGGTGATAAATGATGAGGTTGAAGGAATGAACTTGCCAGCCATCACCGCAGATCGAATTGCCGACTCGTTCGCGAAAGCTTATGGATTAGGACTGAAACAGCAGAGTAATATCAAACAGGTGATTATCGAGACATACGCCGACGCAGGTATAACCCGCGATTCTTCAACATGGGAAAAGACCGTGCCAACAATGACCGAGGTCATTGAGAAGTACTTTGAGAAATACGATGCTAACGACAAGGCCTATGCTCTCTTCGACAAATTGAGCGACTACACTATTTTTACGCCTAACCAGACACAATGCGTGTCGATGTTTGAATGGCTCAACGGCGTCAGAGTCATAGACCTCACTCTCTATCCTGACGATACAAAGAAGGTCATCGTATCACTGATACTTGACCTGTTCTATGCTGAGATGCGACAGTTGGGAGGTAGCCAGCAAACAGATGGATTCCGCGAGCTCCGCGCCATGATATTGGTGGACGAAGCCCATCAATTTTTAAAGAAGGATTTCAATTCGTTCCGTAGCATAATCAGTGAAGGTCGTATGTTCGGCGTTGGAATGATACTTTCTACGCAGAACATCAGTGACTTCAGAACTAGTCGCGAGGACTATTCGCAGTTTATCCTGAGCTGGGTTATCCACCATGTAAATTCAATAAGCAAGGCTGAAATTTCAAGCATCTTCGGTGCCAGCGATTCAAATTCCGACAGATATATGGACTTCATCAATAAGGCCAAAATCTTCGAGAGTATCTGCAAAATCGGTCAGCGCGTAAATGGAATTCGTGATATCCCTTATTTCGAACTTGTGCAACAAGACGAACGTTTTATTCGTTCTAAGGACATAAACCAATAACTTTGGTAAAACGCATAAACGACATAAAGTAATGGAAAAGTCACCACAAATAGAAGTTGGCGAACTAAAGAAAGCCTTGCTGCATCCGCAGGAAGACTTGATATCATTGGTCTAAGAATAAACTCCGACTATTTCCGCATGGCGGACGTTAAATACAAACGCCTGCCATACGGAAATACAGCATATGGTCTCTGTAACACAATGATTTCAGAGCGCAAACACAAATATAGGCATATAGTAGAATTGTATCGAATAAATTTGTACTTTTGTACTCAGATAAAGCGTTCTTTTGACATATGCAAGATGTAACAAAAATGGGAACTTTGCTCGTTTCTAAATCGTTACCTGTTAAGCTGAAATACTTTATAAGTTATTGAATTTTAGCAAGAAAGAGAATTTGCAATGCCTTAAGCAGTGAAAGGTTATCGGCTTAGTTATTCCTGCTTTTTTGAGCCAGCTTTTCAGCGGATAATTAATCATACTCCGTTTCAACTCCTTGAATACTTTGCCTGTTCCGGGTGTACCACATAGTTCGTAGGCTTCATAACTGATGGGGAGTGTCGCTTCCGTTTGGGTTTTCTGTGTTCTGATACGCAGGCAATAGCCTTGGTCGGGAGCAATAGTGAAGTCTTCCCATTGTAGGTTGAGAATGTCGCTGATGCGTAAGCCTGTTAGACAAGCGAATAAAGAAGCGGCTTTCAGAACGGGAATGTCGCAAGGTGTGGCAGCGAGTTGTTTTACTTCGTCCAACGTCAGATATTCTTTCTTTACATCTTGTGGCTCAATCTTATCAAGATAATCATTGATGTTCTCACGAAACCATTTGTCCCGATAGGCAATCTTCAATAATCCTCTGAAAGTGGAGTAGTAGCCGGATGCCGAATTGAGGGATATGGAGCGGTTGCTGTGTTTGAGTTGTTTGGCGTTCAACAGGTACTCACGGAACTTCTTGCATAGATCTACATTTACATCGCCAAAGGTACATTGCCCTTTAACGAAGTTGTAGAAATGCTGATAGACAAATTGCCATTTCTGGTCTTTATTCCGGCACATCTTCTTGAAGTAGGTAAGGAAGTCGGCTTTCTGTTTGGTCTTATCCAAGAAGCCAAACTCTTCATTGATGAGCGATTGCACTCTGATACAACGGATAGCCTCTGCCTTGTTCAACATATCATTGTTGAACTCACGTTCCATTTCGTTTTTCGGGTGGGCATAGATGTAGATGCCGAGGTATTCCCTGCGGCTCATCTGCATCGTTTCGGGGTTACGGACTGCCGGATAATAATCCAGATACAAGGAGATGCGATTATTCCGAATCGCTCTCTGACGGACTGTTACTTTTGTACACGTGTGTGACATACTGTTTAATATTTAGAGTTTTACATTTGTTTGGCGCAAAGGAATAAGGTGATTCAATGGTGGGTACACTCACCGAAAAATAACTTATTCAATCTTTGGGGCTGCAAGTAGTTTATCCAATTCAGGCTTGGAGATAAGTGTGTATTTGCCTTTCTTCACCTTCGGAATATTATGGTACTTCGCATAGTGATAGAGCTGGTCACGGGTAAGGTTGAACTTCTCCATCGCTTCGGCTACCGTATAATATTGCGGCTCTTCGGGTGCAGCTATACCTTTTGCTATATCCACATGTTTCTTGGAATAGTACACCATGATACCCTCTTTCTTCTTCGGAATGGCATTCTTGGAAACGAAACAGTAGATGGCGGATAAGGTCATGCCGAACTTCTCCTGCATTTCCTGCGTAGTATACCATTCGGTAATGTCAGGATTCGGGGCTTTCTTGGCGAAGTAAGCGTCTATATGTTTCTTGCTCCAGTAGGTCTTGCCACGATTGAAAGTCCGGGGAATGTTGTTCTTCTTGGCTACCACAAATATCCATGACTCGTTTACATGGTATTTTTCTTTGACTTCTGCGGTGGTGTAGAAGTTGGTGATAGGGGCTTTCTCTTTTGTTGGTGTCTTCTCGTTTTCGGGCGAAAGATAGTCTGTCATGTTTTCTATATCAGCTCTGCGAACAAGCGTTTTCCTTTCAAATCGGATTACTTTGATAGTTCCATTACGGATATAGCGATATATAGAAGTACGCCCGATATTTAATAACACGGCTACTTCTGACGGAGTAAGATACTCCTTGTTCAAATTAGGAGGTGTCTTTATGCTTTTCCCTAATTCGTGTTGCAGACTTTCAATGCGCTGTTTCCTAACCCTGTCTTTATAGGCAAGATTGGCACATCGGTGTGAACAATACTCTGTGGTAGTCTTATGTGCTGTGAAAACAGCATTGCACCACTTACATCTTTTCTGAATGTCGATTTTACTACTCATTATTTATCCGTTTATTTCGCCAAATCTGTTTCATCGCGCACCACCACGTACCATGACGTACCAGTGTGTCCACGACCTTTCCGACCTAAAATCGGAGAGTAACAAGCGAGCAACAAATGCGGTACAAAAATGAGCTGAAAAAGCCCTATAAACGATAACCATCGCTTATAAGGCTAAAAAGAAAGGCGCTCAAAATGAACGCTTTAATAATCGTTGATGATATATGCTAATCGTTGGTAATCACCACTTATTTGCCGATGCAGAATTTCATAAAGATATTCCCCAATACCTCATCTGCGGTAATTTCACCACCCACAATTTCGGCCAGATGGAAAAGGCATTCACGTAAATCCTGGCTGATGAAATCACCGGAAAGATGAGTTTGGAGTCCGTTTTGTACGCGGTGGATATCTTCGAGAGCCAGTGATAATGCCTCGTAGTGTCTCACATTCGTGACGATGAGGTCGGAAGAAGTTAGTTCGGGTACGGAGGCAGTCTTTACAAGGAGATTTTGCAGTTCTTGGATACCTGTTTTTTCTTTGGCAGAAATAGATAGCGTGACGGTGTTTTCTGGCAAGCCGGATAGCTTTGTTGGAACAGCCGATACTTGGTCTGATTTGTTCAACAAGATGATGAGCTGTTTGTTGGAGCAGAGAGGGAGGATACGGGGCGAAAGCTGTCGGATTTGGGCTTCCGCACAAGTATTGTCTACGACCCATAGGACAATTTCCGCTTGTTCCATCTTGTGGAAGCTGCGTGCAATCCCCATGTTTTCTATCGTATCATGGGTGTCGCGTATGCCAGCGGTGTCGATAAATCTGAACGTGATACCGCTGAGGTTTACCGTGTCTTCAATCACATCGCGTGTAGTGCCGTGTATGTCGCTTACAATCGCCTTTTCTTCGTTAAGCAGCGTGTTCAAGAGCGTGGACTTGCCTGCATTGGTTTCACCGACGATAGCTACGGGTATTCCATTTTTAAGGACGTTTCCCACACTGAATGAGTGGACCAATCCACTGATGACCTTTTCTATATCCCCGGCAATGGTCTCCAATTCGCTGCGGTCGGCAAACTCCAATTCCTCATGGTCACTGAAATCCAATTCCAGTTCCATCAAAGAAGTGAGGTGAAGCAGGCGTTCGCGCAAGGCGGACAGTTCGCGGCTGAAACCGCCCCTCATCTGGTTCATAGCCATCCGGTGGGTGGCAGCGGACGAAGAGGCTATCAGGTCTGCCACGGCCTCCGCCTGACTCAAATCCATCTTTCCATTCAAGAAGGCACGTTGGGTGAACTCACCCGGGCCGGCCGCCCTGCATCCCTTCCGGATGAGCAGTTGCATGACCTGTTGCAAGATGAAAGACGAACCATGGCATGAGATTTCCACACAGTCTTCGCCCGTGTAAGAATGAGGTGACTTGAACAAACCGATCAGTACTTCATCAATGATCTCCCCATCGTCTTGCCGGATGTGTCCGAAAGCCATGGTGTAAGCCTTGCGTTCGGAAAGGGGGAGGGGATGTTTACCTACGGGAGTAAAAATACGGTCTGTTATGGCGATGGCATCTTTTCCTGAGATGCGGATTACGCCAATGGCACCTCCTTGTGCAGTGGCAATGGCACAGATTGTATCTTGCGTGTTCATGAGAGCTGTTTGTTATTTCGGAAACTCCCCGTCGCGTCTGTAGTGCAGACGGACGGAGAGGGATATGAATGTTTAATAGGTCATCGGTACAGTGTGGCAGCCATCAGGTTGACCATTTCTTCCAATCCCTTACGGTCGGTTTCGTCAAAACTGTCCGCTTTATCACTGTCTATGTCCAATACTCCTTTTATTACCTTATTATATATGATTGGAATCACGATTTCAGAACGGGATTCGCTACTGCATGCGATATGTCCGGGAAAAAGATCCACATCGGGCACTATCAGAGGGCATGCCTTCTCCCATGCCGTACCGCAGACACCACGTCCTTTCCGGATACGGTAGCAGGCAATGCTTCCTTGGAACGGCCCGAGTGTGAGTTCCTGTTCGGATTTCACCAGATAAAATCCTACCCAGAAGAACCCGAACGCTTCTTTCAGTGCAGCCACCGTGTTGGCCATTACACTTATTTCGTCCCGTTCTCCTTCGATAAGCGCGGCGTAATGTTGGAGAAACAGACGGTAGCGTTCGCTTTTGTCTGATTCCGCAGAGGGTTTGAAATCGATGTTCATACCTGTATGAGAGTTTAAATCCGGTCGATAACCAACTGAATCAGATCATCGATTTTGTTTTTGTAACTGGGGTCAGCTTCTCCGGCTACCCGGTTGGCTATCACCATGCAACATGTCGTGGCCTTGTGCCCCATCAGACGAGCCAATCCGGCCAATGCGGAACTCTCCATTTCGAAATTGGTGATTTGAAGCCCGTTGTAAGAAAAGCTTTCAATCTTCTCATTCTGACGGGGGTCCGCCAAAGGAATGCGAAGCTGACGGCCTTGCGGGCCGAAGAATCCACCGCAGGCTACGGTGATACCCCGTACCATATCGTCGGCAGCTATGCGTTCTATCAGTTCCGGATGGGCATCGATGACGTAAGGGGCAGGGGCGCACAGGTTTCCGCTCCATCCCAAATGATTAAGCAACGCGCGTTCCAACGGTAGGTCGCATACAGCATTGCGCCCTTCATAGAAGTTCAGCAAACCGTCGAAACCGACTGATTTTACGGAACAAATGAATGTGCCGACAGGCGTATAAGGCTGAAGCCCGCCGCATGTACCGATGCGCACCAGTTCCAGGCTGCGGAGCTTTTCTTTCTCCCTGCGGCTGTTGAAGTCGATGTTGGCCAAGGCATCCAGTTCGTTCATGACAATATCGATGTTGTCGCAACCGATACCGGTAGACACTACTGTAATCCGTTTTCCCTTATATGTCCCCGTAATTGTTCGGAACTCGCGGCTGGAAATGTCACACTCCTGAGTGTCGAAATGGGATGCCACGGTGGGGACGCGCCCCGGGTCGCCCACGAGGATGACTTTATCTGCCAGTTGTTCCGGTTTTACGTGGAGATGGAAAATGCTTCCGTCCTCGTTGATGATAAGTTCTGATGGTGCAAAATACTTGTTCATAAGCGTTATGATTTAAAAGATAAACATGATTATTTCTTGCGGGATTGTATCTCCAGATTGCGGATGGTTTTGGCTTCCGCATGCAATGTGGCTTCGGCCTTCTCACATTGTGCTTCAAGCTGAAGGATTTGTTGGCTCAGCGTTTGACGTTGCGCATCGTTGCCGGTGGCATACCGGTCGCGCAGGTTTTGCAGTTGCTGTCGACTTTTGTCCAGTTGGATACGGTTCTTTTGCCATGCGGCCATTTTGTTACGTGCTTCCGGCGATTTGAAATCGTTCAACAAGGTGTAAGTGTTGCGGTTGTCAATGACAAACTCGAAGTCCTTCTGCTTCTTGACCACCTTGGGCGCGCTCAGTGCGGCTTGTAGCCTTTGTCGTGCCTGCGCCACGGCTTCCTTGTCCCCCCATGTCTCTGCGATACTGTGGATAAGGGCCAGACGGCATAGTTCATCCTCCTCGTATATATTGGCATCATACACCTTGCGGATGTCGTTCGGGATGAAGATGTAGATACACACCTTGTTCTCCGGTTGGTTCCGGTCGGACACGAACCATCCCAGTTGGTTGAACTCGTCAATGGCCAGCATGTAGTCGTTGGCGGGGGAATTGAAAGGCATGCCGAGATTTTCCGGATAGAGGAATTTCTTTTCATCCATGTCATAGCGTGTCACGAATATGTCATATCCTCCGATGCTTTCCTCTCCTTGGGCGGCATAGTAAAGCGTGATGCCGTCGGAAAGCATGAACGGATAGTTCTGCGCATCATCCCCGTCCAACTCGTCCAATTTATGAGGAGCTGTCCATTGGCCTCCCACAAGGTCGCTGGTAAACAATCTCAGGTATTTGTTCTCATCCGGCTGAGCGAAATATATCTTATTGCCCAATTCGGACAGATAGACCGTACAACCGTTTTCATCCGTACGGTGGAAAAATGTGCTATACGGACTGATTTCCCCGCTTTCCGGACTGAGTTTGATGTGGTTCAGGAACGTATTCTTGTCTACGACCAGACTGTCTATGACCGTCACCCGTTCCGTAGCTCTCATCATGGAGCGGAACCGGGCTATTTCCTGCAATTTTCCTTCTTCCACGTCGGTCGGTTGCCGTTTGCGTTTCAGCTTCTTAATGTCCTGATTGAGGAGTTCTTCCGCCTCGTCAAACTGGTAATGATTCATATAATATTCAGCCGTCGGGGCTGGTATGGCCTGCCCGTTCTTCTGCGCTTGCGAAGGCAAGGAAAGCAAAAGGGAACAAAATGCCGGCAATATATATTTCTTCATGTTCAAACTGATGGTTATACCTTATTGATTCAAAGGTAGGGATTTATTCTTTATCCTGTATCCTTTTCTAATAATATTTAACGTGGTAGGAGCGGTTTGCCCTGTCTTTTGAATGGATGTGAAGGAACTTCGCTTTCTTCCGAAAGCGTTACATTTTTCCCCTGCTGAAAGCTTCGTTTCGTTTGCCGCAGAACGGAAAATCAATCTCAGCCGAATGATTTTTCATTCTGCGCCAAACGATTTTCCGTTCTCAGGAGATTGATTTTGATGTCGTATGTCGTTGATTTATAGTGAATAATAGAATGAAGTGACGACGGTAAAAAAATTGTATACAAGCTTTCGTCCTGTGCGTTTTAAGTTTGGGGCGTACGCAGGCCGTTGCGCGGCAGGCAGAGGGTGAACAGACTGCCTTTCTCCACAGTGGAATGCAGGGTGATGTAGCCGTGGTGCTGGTTGACGATTTGCTTGCACAAGGCCAGTCCGATGCCCGAACCGTTTGGCTTGGTGGTGTAGAACGGGACGAAGATGCGCTCCTGTGCTTCCACGGGGATGCCTTGTCCGTAGTCCTGCACGCTGATTTGCACTTCGTCTTCGGCCGTGTTCCGGCGCAAGTGTATTTTTATTTCGCTTTCGGGGTTGGGGGATGCGTCGCGTGCGTTGGTAATCAGGTTAATCAAGACCTGTTCGATTTGGGAGCGGTCGGCTTGGAACGTGAAACCGGGATAAGGTTGGTCGAAGGTGAGATACATGCCCTCGAACAACTTCTTCAGGTCGTCGAAAAGCTCGTCCACACGGATGGCTGCGTATTGCGGAGGGGGTACACGGGTCAGTTTGCGGTAGTTCTCCGTGAAGTGGAGCAGACCTTTGCTGCGGCGGTAGATGGCCTCTAAGGCTTGCTGCATCTGGCCGTACTGTTTGGCGGAAGGTTCTGCCGTGGGAGCCTGCCGGGTGAGCGTCTCGCTCAGCGACAGGATAGGAGTGAGGGAGTTCATGATTTCGTGGGTCAGTACCCGGGTGAGCGTCTTCCACGATTCCAGTTGCTGTTCTTCCAACACGTGGTGTATGTCTTTGAGCGTGAAGAGTATCCGTGGGCGGTTATCCAAAGTGAAGCGTGTGGACGAGAGCAGGAGGTCTTTCGTCTGCCCGTGGCGTTCCACCGGTACTACGCGCGCCTCCGGTCCGGACCGCCGCAACCATTCCTCCGGCACGCGCCGGCATGTACCTACTTGTGCCGTGGCCGCCCGGTTCATCCATTCCACGTGCCCTTCGCCGTCGCACGAGACGATGCCGGTGTCCACGTGGTCGAGCAGGAGTTGGTAATATTTCTGGCGGGTGGCCTCGTCGAACAGTTGTTGCCGGTATGCGGCGAGCGTGTGTTCGATTTCCCGTTCCAGGCCGAGTGCACGAGCGGATTCCTCCGGAACGAAACGGGGAATCTCTTTCAACCCGCTGTGGCGGATGCCCCGTATGAAAGAGCGCAACAGCCGGATTTGGCGTGTCTGCCGGTGGTGGAGGGAAGCATACAGGCCGACGAAAGCCGCGACGCACACGGCAGCGGTGAGCCACAGTTGCTTCGCGCCGCAGAAGCAGGCGGCGGAGGCCGTCAGGAACAGGCCTGCGCCGCAGGCGGCTGTCTGCCAGGAAGGGGGTATTTTCATAAGCCTAATTTTTCGAGTTTGCGATAGAGCGAGTAACGCGTGATGCCTAACATCTGGGCGGCGCGGCTCATGTTGCCTTCGCACAGGCGGACGGCTTTCTCCACGGCGTTGCGTTCCAGTGCTTCCAAGTTGAGGGTCTCGCCGTCGGCCACGGGCGATGCCGGGGCGTGCAACAGGAAGTCGTCGGCATGGAGGGTGTCGGCGTTGCAGAGCACGACGGCGCGTTCGATGGCATGTTGCAGTTCGCGTACGTTTCCCGGCCAGGCATACCGTTGCAGCTTTCCCCTTGCGTCGCGTGCGATTTGCCGGATGTCTTTCTTGTATTTCCGTGCGTACGTCCGCAGGAAATGGTCGGCCAGCAGTTGGATGTCCTCGCCGCGTTCGCGCAGGGGCGGGATGTGGATTTCCACCGTGTTGATGCGGTAGAACAGGTCTTGCCGGAACGTACCCTCCGTCACCTGCGCGTGCAAGTCGGCGTTGGTGGCGCATATCAGGCGCACGTCTATCGGAATCTCGCGCGTGCCGCCGAGCCTCACGATGCGCCTTTTCTCCAAGGCCGTGAGCAGCTTGCTTTGGGCGGCGGGGGAGAGGTTGCCCACTTCATCGAGGAAGAGCGTACCCCCATGGGCCAGTTCCAGCCGTCCTTTCTTTTCTTTGCGGGCATCGGTGAAGGCCCCTTTCTCGTATCCGAACAGTTCGCTCTCGAACAAGGTTTCCGGCACGGCACCCACGTCGATGGTCACGAACGGTTCTGCCGCGCGCGACGAATGGGCGAGAAGATAGCGGGCCACTACGTCCTTCCCCGTGCCGTTCTCACCCAACAGAAGCACGTTCACGTCGGCCTCGCGCAAACGTCCGATGGTGGAGACGATGTTCCTCATGCCCTCCGACTCGCCGATGAGCAGGGGTTGAGGCGTTTCCCGTTCGGCACTGAGGGCTTCCACGCGCTCCTCGAGCCGTCCCACCTCCGTCTGTGAGCGGCGCAACTTCATGGCGGCGTGGAGCGTGGCCAGCAGCTTGTCGTTTTCCCAAGGTTTCGACACGAAGTCCGTAGCCCCGGCCTTGATGGCCTGCACGGCTTTGTCCGTGTCGGCGTAGGCCGTCATCATGACCACCACGGCATGGCGGTCCAGTTTCAGGATTTCCTGCAGGCAGTCCATGCCCTCCTGTCCGCTCACGGTGTCGCGGGTGAAGTTCATGTCCAGCAGTACGATGTCCGGCCGGAAGTCGGTAATGAAATGTACGATACGGTCGGGCGAACGCATGACCTTGACTTTCTCCGCGTAGGGTTCAAGCAGGAGATGGAGGGCGAAGAGCACGTCTTCGTTGTCGTCTATGATGAGTATTTTTCCTAATGCAGGCATAGAATATGGTATTTGATGCGAGGCAAAGTTACGCAAAAATGTGTGCGGATGTGCATTTTCGCACATAAAAAGTGCAAATCCGCACAACTTGTTTTCCGGTGTGGATGGGGTACGCGTCTGGAATACAGTTGTTTGTGTTTTTGGCACGCAAATTGGATATGATTAGTTGTAAACGAATGATAAAAAGACTTATGGACATCAGAATGCGGATAGGATGCGTGGCATGCGTGGCGTGCTGGGGCATGGGGGTGGCGGCACAGCCTCTTCCGCCCACGGGCGGCTGGGGACTGGACGACGTGGTGCTCCAGGCCTGTCAGTCTTCGCCCGACGCGTTGGCTGCGCGCCATACATTCCGCTCGGCCTATTGGGACTATCGCTCGTTCCGGGCTGATTACTTGCCTTCGCTCACATTGACTTCCGGGCCGAACCTCGACCGTTCCATCAACCAAATCACGATGGAAGACGGGTCGGTGCGTTTCGTCGAGCAAAACCTGTTGAACACCGACCTGTCCCTGCGCGTGCAGCAGAATGTCAGTTGGACGGGCGGCACGTTGTCCCTGGAATCCTCCCTCTTGCGTACGGATTTGCTGAGTGACCGCACTTTTTCATGGAAGAGCGTGCCGGTCAACATCGGCTACAGCCAGTCGCTTTTCGGGTACAACAACCTGAAGTGGAGGCGGCGCATCGAACCGGTGCGCTACGAGGAGGCGCAACGGTCTTATCTGGAGACGATGGAGTTGGTAGCCGCACGGGCCGTGGACAAGTTCTTCGCGTTGGCCATGGCACAGAGCAACTATGCCACGGCGTGCCAGAATTTCGCCCATGCCGACACGCTCTACCGTTTCGCACAGGGGCGTTACCAGATTGGTACGACCACCGAGAACGAGATGCTCCAACTCGAAATCAACCGCCTGAACGAGGAGACCAACCGGCTGAATGCCCGTATCGAGATGGACGAATGCGCCTTGGACTTGCGTTCCTATCTGGGTTTGCATGAAGGCGACACCTTGCCCGCGATACGGATGGTCACGGAAGTGCCCGACGTGATGGTAGAGGAGGGGGCGGCCTTGCAGTGGGCGCATCTCCACAGTCCCGACATCCTCTACATGAAGCGGCGCAAGTTGGAGGCGGAAAGCAACGTGGCGCAGGCCAAGGCCAACGCCGGCCTGAAAGCCGACCTGTATCTCCGTTTCGGTCTGACGCAGACGGCAGAGAATTTCTCTTCCACCTACCGCCATCCGCTCGACCAACAGGCGGTGAGCATCGGTATCACCTTGCCCATCCTGGACTGGGGAAAGGGGCGCGGACAAGTGCGCGTGGCCCGTTCGCAACAGGACTTGGTGGAGACGCAAGTGGAGCAGAGCCGCACGGACTTCGACCAGAATATCCGCAAGTTGGTAGGGCAGTTCAACCTGCAAGGGCTACGTGTGCGTGTGGCGGCCCGGACGGACAGCACGGCCTTGCGCCGCAGCGAAGTGGCACGCCGCCTGTACGTGTTGGGAAAATCCAGTGTGCTCGACCTCAACGCCTCTATCGAGGAGAAGGATGCCGCGCGCCGGAATTACCTGAACGCCCTGCACACTTACTGGAGCCTCTACTACACCCTGCGCAGCCTGACGCTCTACGATTTCTTCGAAGGCCGTCCGTTGCAGGTGGATTACGGGCAACTGGTGAAAGACTGACCCCATTCGTGTAACGCTTATACCTTATTATATATGGACATACAACTCAAGAAAAAACCGTGGTTCGTGCGCCACAAATATTATGTGTTGGGAGGCGTCGTGTTCCTCTCCTTGGCAGCCTATACGGTGGCCTTGTTGTTCTCGCCCGAGAAACAGCGCGTGTCGGCCGATACGTTGGGACTGGCCGAAGCCGTGCAGGCCGACTTTCTGGAATACGTGGAGCAGGAGGGGGTGGTGCAGCCCATGCTCTCCTTGCGCGTGAACAGCCGGATAAGCGGCTACGTGGAGCGCATCGTGGCCGAAGAGGGCGCACGGGTGCGGCAGGGTGACACGTTGCTGGTGCTGTCCAATCCCGAGCTGTTGGACGAGATGGAGGTGCAGGAGAATGCCCTGCACAAGCAACTCATGTCCTACCGTGAGCAGGAAATCGAGATGGAGCAGAAGACTTTGCTCCTGCGCAAGCAGGTGTTGCAGAACCGTTATGAGCTGCAACGCATTTCGGACAGCTATGCCCTGAGCCAAGAGGAGTTCCGCATGGGCATCAAGAGCAAGGCGGAACTGGAGGTGGCGCGGCAGGAGTACGAGTACAAGACCCGTGCGGCGGAACTGGAACAGGAGAGCTTGCAGCATGACTCGGCGGCTACCATCGTGCGCCGTTCGCTCATCCGCAACGACCGGGAACAGGAAATCCGGAAATTCGAGCGGGTGAAGGCCAAGCAAGAGTGGCTCGTGGTGCGCGCCCCCCTCACGGGGCAGTTGAGCAACCTCACGGTCGTGCCCGGCCAACAGGTGCAGGCCGGAGGGGAAATCGGGGAAGTCAAGGTGCTTGATCGCTATAAGGTGCGGGTCACTCCCGGGGAGTATTACATCGACCGTATCGTAAGCGGACTTCCTGCCAAAGGCACTTACAAAGGCAAGCCGTATGCCATGTCGGTGCGGCGTGTCGTACCGGAAGTCAAGGACCGTATGTTTACTGTGGATTTGGCTTTTACGGGCGAGGTACCTCCGTCCTTGCGCCTCGGGCAGGCTCTGCGCGTACAGATAGAATTGGGTAACCCGGAACGGGTGCTGACCATCCCTCGTGGCGATTTCTATTCCGTGACGGGCGGACAGTGGATTTATAAGGTGGTGCCGGGCGAGAACCGTGCCGTGCGCACATTCATCCGTTTGGGGCGGCAGAACCCCAAGCAATATGAAGTGTTGGAAGGCCTCCGGCCCGGCGACCGTGTCATTACGTCCGGTTACAGCCGTTATGGCGACGTGGAGGAATTGGCATGGGACGAATGAAACCAAGGAAATAGTTTGAAGCTATGGGAACAATAAGTTTGTGGGTTCAGAACCTGAAGCAGGCCTTGCGCAATCTGCGCAGTCACGGTTGGCAGGCCGGAATCTCTGCCACGGGTTTGGCCGTGGGCATCGTGTGCCTGACGTTCAGCCTGAACTGGCTGTGGACGGAAACGAACTACGATTACTTTCGTCCGGATTACAAGGACTTGTATTTGGTGCAGCATGATGATACGGCCAGTTTGTCGTATTCTAATACTTATACATGGCCTTACGTGGTTTTGCCGGTGGCTATGCAGTTGGACAGCCTGTTGGAAGGGAAGGCGGAAGTCGGTTTCGCCGGAATGACGGTGAACGCTCAGATTTATCCCGATGGGCGGGAAGAAGCGTATTTTTATGCCAGTGGTTTGCTTTCGTTTCCCGGGATGGTGCGTGCCTTGGGGCTTACGGTGTTGTCCGGCGACCCTGAAAAAGCATTGGCTACTCCCGGGCATGTGGTGTTGACGGAGAGCCTGGCCCGGAAGATTTTCGGTAAGACGGATGTCGTGGGACAGACTTTTGAGGCTTCCGCTTGGAGGTTGCCCGATTGGCTGACCGTGGGGGCGGTGGTGGCCGACAACGAAGGCGATTCGTATTGGGGCTATGAGATGTTGTTGCCGCCAAATGTGCAGGAATGGGAATGGGGATGGGATGGCAGCCAACTTTACAGTGCCTGCATTCGTACGGACGACCCGTCGGCTGTGGAGAAAGCGTTCAGCCGGATTTACTTGCCGTCGGATAAAAGTCACTGGAAGTTCCGGCTTATTCCCTTGCGCACGGCGCATAAGACGGGTTACGGCGAATCTTTCCTGCACGCTTATTTTTACCCTTTGGCGTTCACGCTGATTTCCGTCTTGTTGCTGTGGAGTGCCGTAGTCAACCTCTTGGCGGTGTACACTTCCGTTTTTCTGGGACGGGTGCGCGAATACGCCTTGCGCCGCAGTTTGGGAGCATCGGCGTGGCAGAATGCCGTTTGGATGCTGACGGAGATCATGCCCGTTGCCTTGTCGGGCATTTTGTTGGGCTGCGTGGCCTTGGAGTGGTTGGCGCACGAGGGCCAAGTGCCCGGCAATCTTTCGCATGTGTATGTCTGTTTCGCCCAAGTCGTGTGTACTGTGTTCGTGTTGGTGGTGGCCGGGACGGGTTATCCCGTACACAAGGTGCGCCGGGCCTATCGGCTTACGTTGGGCGGAGAGGTTTCCGCAGGCCGTTCCCACGCTTGGCTGTTGGTGGTGCAATGTTTCGCGTCGGCTTTCTTGCTGTTCATCTCTTTGGGCATGCAACGCCAGTTGTCGGGAATGATGAACCAAGACCTCGGCTTTGAACGGGAGGACATATTGCGTTTGCACACCGGGCGGAAATACTGGCCCGGCGAAGAAGAGTCTTTTGATTTCAAATCCATGTTTTACGACTTGCCGCAGGAGTTCCGGAAGGAGGCGGCTGCCGGTATCACGGATGCCATAGCCTTGCCTGCGGATATTTTCAACCGTTTTTCGCGGAGGCGCATCAACCTGCTGACCGAAGAAGAATGGAACGGGAAGAAGGACGACAGGTTGACACCCGAAAACGAAATAGATTATATGGAGGTTCCTTAT
Source organism: Paraprevotella clara YIT 11840 (assembly GCF_000233955.1). GTDB lineage: Bacteria > Bacteroidota > Bacteroidia > Bacteroidales > Bacteroidaceae > Paraprevotella > Paraprevotella clara. The sequence goes on along the minus strand of NZ_JH376605.1, from coordinate 140,864 downwards.
GCGGCTTTCGACTTTTTCCACCTGCACGTTGCGAGAGGTGAGCGGTTGGAAGAACAGCCGGAACAGGACGGTGTGGAGCCGGTCATGTTCAACGAGGCGGCTTGCAGGAAGTTCCGGGCGGGAGACTTCCGGAAGGTGAATCTTTATGTCGGCTCCGATGATACTGGGCATAATATAATGATGTATACTAAGTGGACTAACCATATTGCCGGAAAGTTGGAAGTGAAAGGTGTCATGGATGTGCGCCTGAGCGATTTCCACGAAGAAGAACGGCCATTGATGTGGGTCGGTATTCCCGACCGCCACGAATGCCGTTTCGTGGAACACGATGCGGTGTATGTCAAACACGCGCCGGGACGGCGAGAGGACGCAGAGGCTGCCATACGCCGCGTGTTGCGGAGGTTCGACGTGCCCGAGGATAAGATTCACCTGATGCCGTTGGAGCGATATATGGCAGACAGCTACAAGGAAGAGACTTATTACGCCGGTCTGCTTTCGGCCTTGACGGTGTTCAGCGTGTTGGTTACGTTCTCCGGCGTGTTCTCCATGCTGCTCTACTCCTTGCGCCTGCGGCGGCGGAGTATGGCCATCCGCCGGGTGATGGGCGCGGGTTTCCGGGATGCTTTCCGGTCTCAGCTCCGGTCTTATTTGCTTTATGTCGTGGTGGGTGGCGTGTTGGCCTACTTCCCGGCGGCATTGCTCATGCACAAATGGATGGAATATTTCCACTACGGCGAAACGCCGGGCGTGGGACTGATGGCGGTCATCGTGTGCGGCATGTGTGTGGTGGTGTCGCTCATCGTCTACGGACAGGTGCGCCGTTGCATGAACGACAAGCCGGTGGAAGTGCTCCGGCCGGAATCCTAAACATGAATATTAACTTATAAATGAGAATAATGTATGGAAACGATGATTCAAGTGAATGAATTGACGAAAGTGTTCGGAAGCCATTGCTTGCGCCGGATGTCGGACAGATTGTTCGATGGGCGTGTGTCGGGTGGTGAAGAATCCGGATTGCAGAATCTTTAGGAAGCGGAGGTTGCCATGGGTTTATGGATTCAGAATTTCAAACAGGCCCTTCGCGGCCTGCGCCACCAAGGGTGGCAGGCTGTGGTCTCCGTGGCCGGTTTGGCGGTGAGCATCGTGTGCCTGACGTTCAGCGTGAACTGGCTGTGGACGGAGACGCATTATGACAGTTTCCGGCCAGACTATAAGGATTTGTATGTATTGGAACGCACGGATGAACAAAGTTTCCAGTCGCATTACTTCTCTTATTCCCAAATCGTGGAAGCTGACAGCATTTTGGGGGACGAAGTACAAGTGGGAATTTATTCCTTGAGGGACGGAAAGGATGCGTACAGCCTGCCCGACCGTCCGGAGGATGTCTTCTTGGCGCAAGGAGTGACTATGGATGCCGCGATGTTCGATGTGTTGGGCGTGAAAGTACTTTCCGGGTCGTTGGATCGGGTTAAGGCCGGTGATTACCAGTACGTCATCACGGAAAGCATGGCGAAGAGATTGTTTGGAAGAACCGATGTGGCAGGCGAGATGATTTTCCGGGAGCGGTCGAACTCTTCGTATACCGTGGCGGCAGTCGTGGAAGATTGCGAAAAGGAGAGCAACATCTATTATGATTTCATCGTGCCTTTGCGTTTGAGCCAGGAACAAATAAATAACAAGCGGAACCAGTGGTTGCATGTCATTTTCCGTACGCCGGATGCGGGGAAGACCAAACGGCAAATGGAGCGTGTGAGCCTGCCCGAGGAATGGAATGCCGGGACAAAGTTCGTGTTGACTCCTTTGCGGTTGTTCCACAAGATGGAAGAAGGCGGGACTTTTCTTCAAGCTTATTTCTACCCCTTGGCTTTTGTGGTGATTTCCTTGCTGTTGGTGTTGGGCGCGTGGGCGAATTTCATCGTGGTGTACACCTCAATCTTTTTGGGACGGACGCGTGAGTATGCTTTGCGCCGCAGCCTTGGGGCTTCGGACGGGAGGAACGCATGCTGGATGCTGACGGAGGCGACGCCTGTCGTGGTGATGGGCATCTTGGTTGCCGCCATGGGGATGGAGTGGCTGCGTTACGATGGATTGTTGGCAGGAAGCCCGGTCTACGTGTATAAGGTTTTCGCCATCGTGTCGGTGTCGGTACTGGTGTTTTGTTTGGTCGGCATGGTTTATCCGGTGCGCAAGATGCGTCGGGTCTATCGTCGTTCCTTTGCGGGGCAGTCTCTTTCCGGGCGTTCCCATGCTTGGTTGTTGGTCGTGCAGTGTTTTGCCTGCGCGTTCCTGCTTTTCCTGTCTTTGGGGATGCGACGCCAGTTGTCCGGGATGATAAATTCCGATTTGGGTTTCGACCGTCAAAACATCCTCAGGCTTTACACCGGGTGGAAGGTCATGCCGGGGATGGATGCGACTTACAATTACCGGGGCATCTTTGAAGATTTGCCGGGAGAGTTCCGTAAGGAAGCCGGTGCGGGTATTGTCGATGCCATTGCGATGGACATGGACATTTTCAGCCGGGTGACGTATCACAAGATAGAAATCATGCCCGAAGAACAGTGGATGAGTATGAAAGACAAGATTTCCCCGTACGGCGTGACAAATCCGGGAGAAGAAATCAGGCGCGCCGTGTATGTGGAGTTTCCTTATCGCGCCATGGACTTCTTCCGTATCCGTACGGAGCACGGGAAGAAACTGGCGGCATCAGCCGAACAGGACGGGGCGTTGCAAGTGCTGTTCAACCGCGCATCCATGGAACTCTTTGGGGATGCCTTCCGGCGTGGAGCAAGACTCTATACCGGAGGGACACCGGAGAACGCCAATAGCATGACGGATTGGAATAGGCCGGTTCATTATGCGGGCAAGTGGTTACAGGTGCAAGATGTGGTGGACATCCGTCTGAATGATTTCCATCAGGGAGAAGAACCGCTGATGTTGGTGGGCGTGCCGGAAGACCATGATTGCTTTTTCGTGGAGCATGATGCGGTATATGTCAGATATGCTCCCGGACATCGGGCCGATGCCGAAGCCGCCATCCGCCGTGTGTTGGAAAAGTTCGGTGTACCGGAAGAGCGGATTGTGCTGTCGTCTTTGGATGAATACATATCGGGACACTACAAAGAGGAAACGTATTACGCCAATCTTCTGAGTGCTTTGACGGTGTTCAGCGTACTGATAACGTTCTCCGGTGTGTTCTCCATGCTACTCTATTCCTTGCGCCTGCGGCGGCGGAGTATGGCCATCCGCCGGGTGATGGGCGCGGGTTTTCGGGATGTTTTCCGACCCCAGCTCCGGTCTTATTTGCTTTATGTCGTGGCGGGCGGCGTGTTGGCCTACTTCCCTGCGGCATTGCTCATGCACAAATGGATGGAGTATTTCCACTACGGTGAAACGCCGGGCGTGGGACTGATGGCGGCTATCGTATGCGGTATATGCGTGGTGGTGTCGCTCATCGTCTACGGACAGGTGCGCCGTTGCATGAACGACAAGCCGGTGGAAGTGCTCCGGCCGGAATCCTAAACATGAATATTAACTTATAAATGAGAATAATGTATGGAAACGATGATTCAAGTGAATGAATTGACGAAAGTGTTCAAGACAGACGAAGTGGAAACTTGGGCTTTGGACAAAGTGAATATCGAGATAGGGCAGGGTGAGTTTGTGGCCGTCATGGGGCCTTCGGGCTGCGGCAAGTCTACGTTGCTCCACATTCTCGGCTTGTTGGACAGCCCGTCTTCAGGGCAATATCTGCTCGACGGGAAAGATGTGTCCTCCTGTAGCGAATCGAAACGGAACGAATTGCGCAAAGGCATGTTAGGATTCGTGTTCCAGAGTTTCAACCTCATCGACGAGCTGACGGTGCAGGAGAACATCGCCTTGCCGTTGCTCTACATGGGTGTGCCGAAGCAGGAACGCCAGCGCAGGGTAGAGGAGGCCATGGCCCGTATGGACATCATGCACCGTTCACGCCATTATCCGCGCCAGATTTCCGGAGGACAGCAGCAGCGCACAGCCATTGCCCGTGCCATCGTGACCCGTCCGAAGTTGATTCTGGCCGACGAGCCGACGGGAAACTTGGATTCCAAGAACGGCAAGGAGGTGATGGGCTTGCTTAGCGAACTACACCGCGAGGGGACGACCATCGTCATGGTGACCCATTCGCAGCATGATGCAGGGTATGCCGACCGCATCATCCATCTGTTCGACGGGCATGTGCTGGGCGAGGAAGAAGCTGGATTGCAGAACCTTTAGAGGCGGAGATTGTCATGGGTTTATGGATTCAGAATTTCAAGCAGGCTCTTCGCGGCCTGCGCCACCAAGGGTGGCAGGCCGTGGTCTCCGTGGTCGGTTTGGCGGTGAGCATCGTGTGCCTGACGTTCAGCGTGAACTGGCTGTGGACGGAGACGCATTATGACAGTTTCCGGCCGGGGTATAAGGATTTGTATGTGGTGGAACGGGAAGATTCTTTGGAGCATACCGAATCCCTGTTGTATCGTTGGGGTGACAGGGTAAGCAGTGTGTTGGGGGAGGAAGCTATGGTTGGCATGTACCGTTACCAAGGAGGGCGGGAACGTGTTTACCTGCCGGATCGTCCCGAAACGGTTTTTTATGCGCAAGAGCTGTCTGCATCTACGGAGATGGTAGCCTTGTTGGGATGCCGTGTTCTTTCCGGTTCGCTTGAAGAAGTGGCGGCTGCGGATAACCGGATTGTCTTGACCGAAACTATGGCCCGCAAGTTGTTCGGGCGTATAGATGTGTGTGGCGAGAGTGTATGCCACATACAGAAGTGGCGGCAGTTGCTTTATACAGTGGGAGCCGTGGTGGAGGACTGCCGGGGAAAGAGCAATTTGCATTATGACTTTATCAGCCCGTTGTGGGTGGAGGATTATGAGAGGAATAGTGCGGTCCATGAAAATTTCAGGATTATGGTACGCACATCCCGTCCGGAACGGACGGAAAGCGAACTTTCACGCGTGGATATAAAAGATAGTTATCCCATGGGAAAACTGGTGCTGACCCCTTTACGTATGTTTCACAAGATGGGAGACGGTTCCGGTTTTGTCCGGGCTTACTTTTACCAATTGGCGTTTGTGGCGGTGTCTTTGCTATTGGTGTTGAGTGCCGTAGTGAATCTGTTGGCGGTTTACACGTCTATATTTTTAGGACGAATCCGTGAGTATGCTTTGCGGCGGAGTTTGGGGGCCTCAGATGCGCAGAATGCCAAATGGATGCTTACTGAGGTGTTACCGGTGGTGTTCCTCGGGCTGTTGTTGGCAGCGATGGGCGAAGAGTGGTTGAGGTATGAGGGTTATGTGTTGGGCGATGCAGGGCAGATAGGTCGTTGCCTTGCGGTGGTGTCGGGATTCGTGATGTTGCTTTGCCTCGTAGGGATGGGATATCCGGTGTGGAAGATGCAGAATACTTATCGCTTGTCTTTCTGCGGTCAGTCTCAGGGACAGCGGACACACGCGTGGATGCTCGTGGTGCAATGTTTCGCGAGTGCGTTGCTGCTTTTCCTTTCGTTGGGGATGCAACGCCAGATTTCCGGGATGATTCATTCCGATTTGGGCTTCGAGCGCAACAACATCTTGCGGTTGTACACCGGGTGGCTGACTTTGCGGGGACAGGATGAGGTGTATAACTATATGTCTATATTTAAAAGTTTGCCCCAAGAGTTCCGTAAAGAATCCAGTTCGGGTATTACGGATGCAATAGCCATGCCCGGTGATATTTTCAACCCGGTGTCGTTGCACTATATTTCGGTGTGGACGGAAGAAGAACTGGCTGAAGGAAAAGAAAGTTATGAAAGTGGGGATAAGGGTGTGAGATATGCGGAGATTCCTTTCCGTGCCATGGAGTTTTTCGGAATCAAGTCCAAGAATGGTGCTACGTTCTCCCAAAAGGCCGAGCAGGCCGGTAAACTGCAAGTTCTGTTCAATGGCTCTGCCATGCAGGCGTTCAACGTGAAGGATGTGCGCAAGGCACGGTTGTACACCGGTAAAATGACGGGTAATGAGCAGTGCATCCTGTTAAAAACAGACTATAATACGCATTACGAGCATCAGGCATTGAATATTGTGGGCGAAGTGGACATCCGTTTGTCGGATTTCCATAAAGGAGAAGAAGAGATGATGTTGGTAGGTGTTCCGGAGAATCATCAATGTGACTTCTTTGAGCATGATGCCGTATATATCAAGTATGAAGAGGGTAAGCGCGAAGATGCCGAAGCCGCCGTCCGTCGCGTGTTGCGACGTTTTGACGTGCCGGAAGAGAAAATCATGCTGTCGTCATTGGACGAATACATATCGGGAAATTACAAAGAGGAAACGTATTACGCCAATCTTCTGAGTGCTTTGACGGTGTTCAGCGTACTGATAACGTTCTCCGGTGTGTTCTCCATGCTGCTCTACTCCTTGCGCTTGCGTCGGCGGAGCATGGCCATCCGCCGGGTGATGGGCGCGGGTTTCCGGGATGTTTTCCGGCCTCAACTCCGGTCTTATTTGCTTTATGTCGTGGCGGGCGGCGTGTTGGCCTACTTCCCGGCGGCGTTGCTCATGCACAAATGGATGGAATATTTCCACTATGGCGAAACGCCGGGCGTGGGACTGATGACGGTCATCGTGTGCGGTATATGCGTGGTGGTGTCGCTCATCGTTTACGGACAGGTGCGCCGTTGCATGAACGAGAAGCCGGTGGAAGTGCTCCGGCCGGAATCGTAATAAGATATAACTGTTTTTCATTTTCCGGGACTGTCCCTGTACGGATGCTTTCTGTGCAGGGACGGTCTTTTTTGTGCAACAGCTGGGGCGGCCGTCACAGGATTTTCAGGGCAATCCTGGCGCATGCTTCCGCATCGGTCAAGGCATGATGGTGCTGTGTCAGGTCGTATCCGCAGCGGAGGGCTACTGTTTGCAGTTGATGGTTGGGCAAGTCCCGGCCGAATGCAAGACGGGAAGCGCGGAGGGTGCAATGGAACGGGTAACCGGGGTACTCCATGCCGTAGGCTTGGAAGGCGGCTTTCAGGCATCCTTCGTCAAACGGACGGTTGTGGGCCACTAAGGGCAAACCTTCAATCAAGGGTATGATTTCGCGCCACACCTCCGGGAAAGGGGCGGCATGGGCCGTATCCTGAAAGGACATCCCGTGAACCTGCGTGTTCCAGTAATTATAGTAATTGGGATAGGGGCGTACCAGACGGTAATGCCGGATGGTTATTTCCCCGTCGCGGACTACCACGAGGCCTACGCTGCAAATGCTGGAGCGTTGCCCGTTGGCGGTTTCAAAGTCTATGGCGGCAAAGTCTTTCATGTCGTAGTGCGCGGAAGTGTACGTTTGTTTGCAAAAATAGCAATAATGCGTCAATTTACGGCAGGGTATGCCATAAATCGGTGCGGAACCTTGGCAGGGCGGCCTTGTTTCGATAATTTTGTTTTGAAAAATCCGTAACGGGCATCCTTGCTTGGGGTAAAAGCAGGATAAGATTTTTGTTTTAACAACCTAACAAACCACATTTATGAAGAAATGCGTTTATGCAGTATGCGCTTTGCTGTGGGCAGGCTGTACCGCCTCCCGTTCCGCATCGGACAGCAGCAAAGACCGGGAACAAAAGGAGACTGTGCAAATCGACAGCCTCGCTCCCAATCCTTTCATCCGGCATCTCTATACGGCCGACCCTTCAGCCCACGTCTGGGCCGACGGACGTTTGTATGTCTATGCCTCCCATGACATCGATCCGCCGCGCGGTTGCGACCTGATGGACCAGTATCATGTGTTTTCCACCGACGACATGGTGCACTGGACCGACCACGGCGAGATTCTCCGCGCCTCGCAAGTGCCTTGGGGACGCAAGGAGGGCGGCTTCATGTGGGCACCGGACTGTGCCTACAAGGACGGCACGTATTATTTCTATTTTCCCCATCCCAGCGGAACGTACACCAATGACAGTTGGAAAATCGGGGTGGCCACGAGCAAGGAACCGGCTGCCAACTTCACCGTGCAGGGCTACATCGAGGGTTTGGATCCGATTATCGACCCCTGCGTGTTTGTGGACGACGACGGGCAGGCCTACCTGTACCAAGGCGGGGGCGGCACGTGCAAGGGCGGTCGGCTGAAGGACAACATGATGGAGATAGACGGCACGATGCAGTCCATGGAGGGGCTGGTGGATTTCCACGAGGCTACATGGGTGCACAAATACAACGGGAAGTATTATCTTTCGTATTCCGACAATCACAATCCCGGACAAGAAGGCGTGGAGGGGTACAACCGTATGCGCTATGCCGTGAGCGATCACCCGCTCGGGCCGTGGAAGTACATGGGCATTTACATGGGTGGTTCGGACTGTTTCACCAACCATGGTTCCATCGTGGAATACAAGGGCGAATGGTTTGCTTTCTACCATTCGATAGCCTTGTCCGGCAATCCCGCGCTGCGTTCCGTCTGCGTGGACCGTTTGTATTACAATCCCGACGGCACCATCCGCATGGTAGAGCGGCGCAAGTGAGACGGACACTTGTGAAGTCCGGTAGCTTTTTGAGAAATAAAGTTTTACTGTAATCAAAGATGAATGTATGAAAAAGAGTATATGGGGCGTATGTGCCCTTTTGTTGACGGCGTGCGTGGCGCAACGCCATTCCGCCGTTACAAGTGAAGCCGGGAAAGGAAAAGAGACGATAGACAGCCTGGCACCGAATCCGTTTATCCGCCATATATACACAGCCGACCCCTCAGCCCATGTCTGGGCCGACGGACGCTTGTATGTGTATGCCTCCCATGACATCGCACCGGCTCGCGGTTGCGACCTGATGGACCAGTATCATGTGTTTTCCACTGATGATATGGTACATTGGACAGACCATGGAGAAATCCTCCGCGCCTCGCAGGTGCCTTGGGGACGCAAGGAGGGCGGCTTCATGTGGGCGCCGGACTGTGCTTATAAGGACGGTACGTACTATTTCTATTTTCCCCATCCCAGCGAGACCGATTGGAACGGAAGTTGGAAAATCGGGGTGGCCACGAGCAAGGAACCGGCTGCCAACTTCACCGTGCAGGGATACATCGAAGGAATGGATCCCCTCATCGACCCTTGCGTGTTTGTGGACGACGACGGACAGGCTTATATTTACAACGGCGGGGGCGGCACGTGCAAGGGCGGACGGCTGAAGGATAACATGATGGAACTGGACGGCGCGATGCGGACCATGGAAGGGTTGGTGGATTTCCACGAGGCTACGTGGATTCACAAATACAATGGCAAATATTATCTGTCCTATTCCGACAACCACGAACCGGGACAGGAGGGTGTGGCAGGATGGAACCGCATGCATTATGCCATCAGCGACCATCCGCTCGGGCCGTGGAAACATATTGGCATTTACATGCAGCCCACCCGTCCGGAAACGGGTGTCACCAACCATGGCTCCATCGTGCAGTACAAAGGCCAGTGGTTCGCCTTTTACCATAACAGCGCGCTCTCTGGAGACCCGTGGCTGCGTTCCATTTGTGTGGACCGGCTCTACCACAATGCGGACGGTACCATCCGAATGGTGGAGCAGCGTTGACGTGGAGGCTTTGTCTTGTTTTGTGATAGTGCATTTTGCGGAAAACGCAAGGTGGAATGAGGTGGAAAACGAGGTGGAAAATCGTTCGCCTTAGATTTGAAAATCGTTTGGCTGAGATTTGAAAATCGTTCGGCTGAGATTGAAACAGCCGTCTCCGGATAATCGGGGACGGCTGTTTATCGTGTTGTTTTTCAGTGTCTTATTCTAAGAGTTTGCCTTCCTGCTCCAATGCGTTCCATAGGGAGTAACGGGCTTCGGGGTTGAGTTGTTCCAACTGTCCGAATATTTGCTTGATGTCCGAACGGTGGGAGTCTGTCTCGTAGGGGCAGAGCTTCTTTTGTTTGCGGTAGCCTTGCAGTGCCGCCCAGGCTGCGAGGTCGCGCTCGTGCACCATGCACAGCGGACGGATGATCGTCATGGGAAACTTGCGCATTTGCAACCGGGCGGGCATCGTGCCGAACTGGCCTTGGAAAGAAAGGTTGAGCAGCAGCGTGTGCAGGATGTCGTCCTGATGGTGGCCCAACGCAATTTTGTGGCAACCCAGTTCCTGCGCCACGGTGAAGAGCATCTTCCGGCGGTTCCACGAACAGAGGAAGCAGGGGCTTTTGCGCGTGTCGGTACTCGGGTCGAACGAGGTCTCGCGCACGATGAGGCGCACGCCGCGCACGGCGGCGAAGTCCTCCAAGTAAGCCGTGTCGCTTTCGTAGTCGATGTTGGCCATGCGCACGTGCAGGGCCGTGAGCGTGAGCTTCGGGCGGTGGATGCGGGCGCGGCGCGACATGAAGTCGAGCAGGGCGAGCGAGTCTTTGCCGCCGGACAGGCCGAGCAGGATGTGGTCGCCGTCGTCCAGCAAATGGTATTGGGTCAGTCCTTTGCTGAAATGCCGCCAGATACGGCGTTCCAGGAGTTGTGCTTCCGTGGGTTGCATGCTTTTATGGGAGCTTGTGGTTAAAGGAATACGAAATATACGGCCAGCACGAGGCAGAAGAAGGCGGCCAGATGGTTCCAGTGCAGGGTCTGTCCTTGGAACATCACGGTGGCGATGACCGTAAAGACGATGAGCGAAATGACTTCCTGAATCACTTTAAGCTGCATCAGGTTGAAAGGGCCGCCGTTGCCTTCGAAGCCAAGCCGGTTGGCCGGTACTTGGCAACAGTATTCTGCGAAAGCTATCATCCACGAGAAAAGGATGACGCCGATAAGCGGCCAATGGGACGATACGCCCGTTTGCTGCAACTTCAGGTGGCCGTACCAGGCCAGCGTCATGAAAATGTTGCTGCTGATGAGCAGCAAGATGGTGTAGACTGCGTTCATGTATACGTTTTTTTTCGGGCGCAAAGTTACGAAAATAAAGTCGTTGCTTGTGCCGCGCGGGCAGAAAAAAGGAGGTTGAGGCAGCTAGTTGCGCAATTTGTAATAAGGTTATTAGTAATAAAGTTGTTACTAAACGGGAAAATCACTATCTTCGCGATGGGTTAAACAGAGGATGATTATGGAAAATAAGCCATTTGTTTTTGGTGTGGCCACTTCGGGTGACAATTTTACCGACCGCAAGAAAGAAACAGCCCGTTTGTTGTCCAACTTCCGGCACGGTGTGAATACGGTGTTGATTTCTCCGCGCCGTTGGGGGAAGACATCTTTGGTCCGTAAAGTGTGCCGTTTGGCTCAGTCCGATACGTTGAAAGTAGTCTATCTGGATATTTTTTCTTGTCGTAGCGAACGGGAATTTTACGATGCTTTCGCGTCGGCTGTGCTCAAACAGACTTCTTCCAAACTGGAGGAGTGGATGGAAAATGCTCGGTTGTTCCTTTCGCGGATCAGCCCCAAGATTTCGTTGGGCACGGAGCCTATGACGGATTTTTCCATCTCGTTGGAACTCAATCCCAAGGCAGACGATGTGGACGATATCCTGCAACTTCCGGAAAAGATTGCGCAAAAAAAAGGTATCGATGTAGTCGTGTGCATTGACGAGTTCCAACAGATAGCCGAGTTTAAAGATTCAAAGGCTTTTCAGAAACGCTTGCGTTCGGTTTGGCAATTACAGAAATCGGTGTCGTATTGCCTGTTCGGCAGCAAGAAGCATCTTATGAATGAACTTTTTGAGAAAAAGAGCCTTCCTTTTTACAAGTTCGGTGATACGGTATATTTGCCCAAGATCGGGACGGAGGATTGGGTCGATTACATTTGCGGACGCTTTGAGGCTACGGGCAAACATATTTCCGCCGAGTTGGCCGGGAAGATATGCCGGGCCGTAGACAACCATTCTTCGTATGTGCAGCAGTTGGCGTGGTTGGTGTGGATTCATACAGACGAGACGGCCACGGAACAGGATTTCGAGGGAGCATATCAGGATATCATCGACCAGAATACGCCGCTGTTCGAAAAGCAGACAGAGAGCCTCACTGCATATCAGATGAATTTTTTGCGGGCCGTACTGGAGGGTGTGCACAGGGAATTCACTACGCGTGCCGTTTTGCAGAAGTACAAATTGGGCTCGTCGGCCAATGTGAGCATCGTAAAACGGGCATTATTGAAGAAAGAACTTATCGAGATGGAAAAACGTCAGGTCGTCATTCCGGATCCGGTGATGGAGGAATGGTTGAGGTGGGAACTGGGTTTGTAATGCCAAACTGGGGAAGGAGGGTGTTGTACACGGTGCGCTAACGAATCAGCCCGTACGAACCGTGCGGTTCATACGGGCTGATGTTTGTGATATGATGCAGGTTATTTCTGCAAATACTCATGCATACTGCTGGCTGCCTTCCGTCCGTCGCCCATGGCGAGGATGACGGTGGCACCGCCGCGCACGATATCTCCTCCGGCAAAGATGCAGGGAATGTTGGTCTGCATGCCCTCGTTCACCACGATGGTATTCTTGCGACCCAACTCCAAACCTTGGATGGAAGTGGGGACAATCGGGTTGGGGGATACGCCCACGGCTACGATGGCCATGTCGATGTCCAGCGTTTCCGTGGCGCCCAGTATCGGTTCCGGACTGCGGCGACCGCTGGCATCCGGTTCGCCCAGTTGCATCTTTTGCAAGACCACCTGCTTCACCGCGCCCTTTTCGTCGGCTATGTATTCCAACGGGTTGTGCAGGGTGAGGAACTCGATACCCTCTTCCTTGGCGTGCTTCACCTCTTCGAGGCGGGCCGGCATCTCGGCTTCCGAACGGCGATAGACAATCATCACCCGTTCTGCACCCAGGCGTTTGGCCGTGCGGCAGGAGTCCATGGCCGTGTTGCCACCGCCCACTACCATGACATTCTTGGCCAAATGAATGGGGGTGTCCGTATCCGGATTAGAGGCGTCCATGAGGTTGACGCGCGTCAGATACTCGTTGCTCGACATGATGTTGATACTGTTCTCGCCCGGAATACCCATGAAGTTAGGCAGTCCTGCGCCGGAACCTACGAAGATGCCTTTGAAGCCCTCGTCCTCCAATTCCTGTACGCTGATGGTTTTGCCCACGAGACAGTCTTTTTCGAACTTCACGCCGATTTTCTCCAGGTTCTGAATCTCCACGTCCACAATCTTGTTGGGCAAGCGGAACTCCGGAATGCCGTATTTCAATACGCCGCCGATTTCATGCAAGGCTTCGAACACCGTCACGTCATACCCGTATTTGGCCATGTCGCCGGCGAATGAAAGTCCGGCGGGTCCGGAGCCGATGACGGCCACTTTGATGCCGTTTGCCGGAGCACATTCGGGGACGGACATCATGCCGCTCTCGCGTTCGAAGTCGGCAGCAAAGCGTTCCAGATAGCCGATGGCTACGGCCGGTTCGTTCATCTTCAGGTGGATGCACTGGCTTTCGCATTGTTTCTCTTGCGGACAAACACGTCCGCAGACAGCCGGGAGCGCGGAAGTGCTCTTCAACACGCGGGCGGCATTGAGGAATTCGCCCCGTTCGATGTTCTTGATGAACGACGGGATGTTGATGCTTACCGGGCATCCTTGCATACAGGTCGGGTTGGCGCAGTCCAGACAGCGTCGGGCCTCGGTCATGGCCTGTTCGGCATTGAGGCCGATATTCACTTCTTCCGTGCGCGTGGTGGCGCGGTACACGGGATCGAGTTCCGGCATGACAACACGCGGGATGGCCGTGCGTTCTTTCGGCTTCATGGCCTTCCGGATTTCTTGCCGCCACGGTGCATTACGGTCGGTCAGTTCGCAGAGCGGAGTCGTGGTATCCATTCGGGAAGCATCGGCCGCACAGGCTTTTTCAGCTTGGCTGTCCGTATTTTCGGGCATGCTTCCGGATGCTTGTGCAAACCGTTGCATCTCTTCCGTCTCTTCCTTTTTAAAGGCGCCCATCCGCTTGAGCATCTCGTCGAAATCGACCTGATGACCGTCGAATTCGGGGCCGTCCACACAGACAAAGCGTGTCTTTCCGCCCACGGAGATGCGGCAGGCACCACACATGCCCGTGCCGTCTACCATGATGGTATTCAGGGACACATCAGTCGGGATACCGTATTTCTTAGTGAGCAGGCAGCAGAATTTCATCATGACCGCCGGGCCGATGGCGAAACATTTGTCCACCTTTTCACGCTGGATGACGCTTTCTATGCCTTCGGTTACCAGTCCTTTGCGGCCATAACTGCCGTCGTCGGTCATGATGATGACCTCGTCCGAACTTTTGCGTACTTCGTCTTCCAGGATAATCAGCTCTTTGCTTCGTCCGGCCAACACGGAAATCACGCGGTTGCCCGCTGCCTTCAGGGCTTCGATGATGGGAAGCATGGGGGCTACGCCTACTCCTCCTCCTGCACATACCACCGTACCGAATTTTTCGATATGCGTGGCTTTGCCCAACGGACCGACCACGTCGGTGATATAGTCCCCCTCATTCAGGTGGCACAGACGGGTGGAAGAAAGTCCCACCTCTTGTACTACCAGTGTGATAGTGCCTTTGACCGGATCGGCACCGGCTATGGTCAGAGGCATACGTTCCCCCTTTTCTCCAACGCGGACAATTACGAAATGACCGGCCTTCCGGGCTTTGGCTATCAGCGGGGCTTCGATTTCAAACTTGAAGACCTTTTCGGAAAAGCGGCTTTTGGATACGATTCTGTTCATTGCTCTATTCGTTTGGATTTATAATAATAGGTATGGCTCAGCACGGTTTGTCGTCCAGCATTTCAAAACCGCAATAAGGCACGAGGCATTTCGGCATGCGGATGCCTTCGGGCGTCTGGTTGTTCTCCATGATGGCGGCTACGATGCGCGGCAGGGCAAGGGCCGAACCGTTCAGCGTATGACACAGTTCCGTCTTCTTGTCCTCCGTGCGGCGGTAACGGCATTTCAGGCGATTGGCCTGGTAAGTGTCGAAGTTAGACACCGAGCTGACCTCCAGCCAACGTTTTTGTGCTTCGGAATATACTTCGAAGTCGTAGCAAATGGAAGAAGTAAAGCTCATGTCGCCTCCGCAAAGCCGAAGGATACGATAAGGAAGTTCCAGTTTCTGGAGCAAGCCTTCTACGTGTGCCAGCATTTCCTGGTGGGACTGTTCCGAATGTTCAGGTTTGTCAATGCGTACCAGTTCCACTTTCGAAAACTCGTGCAAGCGGTTCAGGCCACGCACATCCTTACCGTAGGAACCGGCTTCACGACGGAAACATTGCGTATAGGCGCAATTCTTGACGGGCAGATCCTTTTCGTCTAAAATGACGTCGCGGTAGATGTTCGTCACAGGTACTTCGGCCGTGGGGATAAGATAAAAATCATCCAGATTGCAGTGGTACATCTGTCCTTCCTTGTCGGGCAACTGTCCGGTACCGTAACCGGAGGCTTCGTTGACTACCGTAGGAGGCATGATTTCTTCGTAGCCTGATTTGCGTGCCTCGTCGAGGAAAAAGTTGATGAGGGCACGTTGAAGCCGTGCGCCTTTTCCGCGATAGACGGGGAAACCCGCCCCCGTGATTTTCACGCCGAGGTCGAAGTCTATCAGATTGTACTTCTTGGCCAGTTCCCAATGTGGGAGAGCGTCTTTCGGCAAATCCGTTTCCATGCCGCCCATTTTCACTACCACATTGTCCTCCGCACCGTTGCCTTCCGGTACGATGTCGTATGGGATATTAGGGATAGCGCAGAGTAGGGTGGTGAGTTCTTGTTGTGCCCGGTCCATGGCTTCTTGAAGGGCTTTGTTCGTATCTTTCAGTCGGGCTACTTCTGTTTTGATGGATTCGGCTTCTTCTTTCTTTCCTTGTTTCATCAACGCACCGATTTGTGCGGCCAGTTTTTTGCTTTCCGACAAATTGATGTCTAATTGTGTTTGCGCTTCGCGGCGTTTTTTGTCGGTAGCCAACACGTTTTCGATAGCTTCCTTGGCTCCTGAGAAATGTTTTTTCTCCAGACCTTTGATGACCCATTCGGTCCGTTCGTTGATGAGTTTTAATGTAAGCATACTACTATTTATTTTATAATCCTACTTTCCTGTGAGTTGCAAAATTAATTAAAAAAAAGGTAGGGAGCGCAAAAAAAGCCCGAAAAACTCCTTATTTCTTTGTCAAATGGCGAAAAGAACGGCCGTAGGACGAGAAAAGTGATACGGTAGTAATGGCCTTGCATTCCCGTTTGCTAACATATTGTAACTGTTTTGCCATAAAAGACAAACGAATGAACGGGATTTCTTGATATAAGTCAATATTATTTCTCCATACGTGTTAAAAGAGGTCTTTTTGCTTGTATTCGGTAGGAAACCTCCGTATCTTTGTATTGTTTTTAGGAGAGGCCATGAAGGCCAAGTATATATTAAAGGTAAAAAGATTGAAATTATGAAGAAGTTAATGACAATGGTTAGCGCCATGATGATGGTGGCAGCCGTAAATGCAAGTGAAGTGGCTACGGTAGCGTTCAACGAGGCTCGGGTAAATGTGCCGGCACGTGTACGTTTTGTAAAGGGAGAGAACTATGGTTTCAGCGTGGAAGCCAAGGATTCCGTGATAGCAAGAGCCGTGCGTTGCACTGTGAAGGACGGTGTGTTGAGACTCAGCTTCGGTAATGCCTTGAAGCCGGGTGAATCCAAATTCGATGCCAAGAAGGGCGTATATTACTACGGTGTCAATCCGACCAATCATGTCTTTGTAGGTGAGAATGGAGAAGATGACATGGTGATTACGGTCGTAGCTCCGGACATGCCTAAGTTCAAGACATCTTCCGATTACGTAGCAGTGACGGTGAAAGCCGTGGAAGAGGCTGGAAATAGCCGGGCTGCACTGACGATGAATGAGTAATGGATGAAAGTCACCTTCGGGTGGCGGTCATATAAAAATGAAGTCCTCTGAAAGTTTTTAATGGAACTTTTGGGGGACTTTCGTTTTTATCCCTATCTTTGCAAAACACATCCATTACAATTAATCTATGTGGACAGAACTATTGAATTCTTCTTATTTTGCCTTGTTTCTCATTGTGGCCTTGGGGTTTATGCTGGGGCGTATTAAAATTCGCGGAGTTTCCCTTGATGTGTCGGCTGTTATTTTCATTGCTTTGCTCTTCGGGCATTTCGGGGTTTCTATTCCTAAGGAATTGGGCAACTTCGGATTGGTGTTGTTCATCTTTACCATAGGTATCCAGGCGGGTCCCGGTTTCTTTGATTCTTTTCGCACGAAGGGCAAGACGTTGATTCTGATTACTATGTTGATAGTGGCTTCGGCTTCGTTGACGGCCGTAGGATTGAAATATGCTTTTGGTATCGATACTCCCAGTGTGGTAGGGTTGATAGCCGGTGCGTTGACCAGTACACCGGGACTTGCCGTGGCCATTGACAGTACGAACTCGCCTTTGGCTTCTATTGCATACGGTATTGCCTATCCGTTCGGAGTCATCGGGGTGATACTTTTTGTCAAGTTGTTGCCGAAGATGTTGCGTGTGGATCTTGAGCAGGAAGCCCGTAGGCTGGAAGCCCGTAGGCTGGAAGCCGAACGGCGTAGCAAGTATCCGGAGTTGCAGACTTGCATATTCAAAGTGACGAACCCTCAGGTCTTCGGACGTACTTTGGCACAGTTGAATGTGGGACGGATGACGGGTGCTGTGGTGTCGCGGGTCAAATCCGGAGGGGAGATTCTTATTCCGATGGGACATACATCTTTGCATGCCGAAGACTGGGTGCAGGCTGTGGGGAGCGAGGATGCACTTTCTCAATTAGGCGTATTGCTGGGAGAGCGTAAGGAGGGCGAATTGCCGTTGGTAGAGAGTCAGGATATCCAGTCTTTGCTGTTGACCAATAAAAATATGATTAACAAGCAGTTGGGAGACTTAAACTTGCATCAGAACTTCGGCTGTACCGTGACGCGGGTGAGGCGGAGCGGTATAGATCTTGCCCCTTCACCCGATTTGGCCTTGAAGTTCGGAGACAAACTGATGGTGGTGGGCGAAAAAGACGGATTGAACGGTTTGGCTTGTATGTTGGGTAATAATGCCAAGTTGCTGTCCGATACTGATTTTTTCCCTATTGCCATGGGAATCGTATTGGGCGTATTGTTCGGTAAGCTGAATATATCGTTCGGCGACGGAATGTCTTTTTCTCCCGGGTTGACGGGAGGAGTGCTTATCGTGGCTTTGGTGTTGAGTGCGATAGGAAAAACCGGTCCTATATTATGGTCCATGTCAGGGCCTTCCAATCATTTGCTTAGGCAGTTGGGATTGCTTTTGTTTTTGGCTGAGGTAGGTACTTCTGCCGGTAAAACTTTAGTCGAGACATTCCAGAGTAGCGGTTGGCTACTGTTCGGTGTGGGAGCAGCTATTACGATAGTGCCTATGCTGGTATCTGTCGTGGTCGGACGTTTGATTTTTAAGGTTTCGGTGTTGGATCTCTTAGGAACGATTACCGGAGGGATGACGAGTACACCGGGATTGGCTGCAGCAGACTCTATGGTGGACAGCAACATTCCCGGTGTGGCATACGCTACGGTCTATCCCATTGCGATGGTTTTTCTTATCTTGTTTATTCAAGTAATAGCCATGACATTCTAAGAACGCCGAATTCCATTTCTATGGAGACTGATGAAGGAAATAAATAATTATAGATTATAGACGGAAAAAGTAAGATGAGTGAGATTTTAATTATTATCGGATTGATTTTGTTGAACGGAGTATTTTCGATGTCGGAAGTGGCCATGATTTCAGCGCGGAAGTCCCGTCTGTCCACGGATGCGAAGAAGGGGAGCAAGGCGGCACAGAAAGCTTTGGACCTGTCTGGTAATCCCGACAGATTTTTGTCTACCGTACAGATTGGTATTACGCTGATTGGCATTTTGACCGGTATTTATTCCGGTAATAAGATAGCTACGGACTTGACGGATTTTATGCTTTCATGTGGTGTCTCTTCTGCTTATGCTGCCGTATTGGCGCAAGGTACGATTGTGGTGGTGGTGACCTATCTTACGATTATTTTCGGTGAACTGGTGCCGAAACGTATCGGTTTGAGTGTGGCGGAAGCCGTGGCCAAGTTGATGGCACGACCTATGAATGTGTTGGCGATGATAGCTTCTCCTTTCGTTTGGTTGCTTTCCAAGAGTACGGAACTTATCTTTAATCTGTTGGGAATAAAGGGAGATGACGGAAAAGTGACCGAAGAAGAAATCAAATCTATCATTAAGGAGGGGGCGGAAGAAGGGGCTGTAGAACCCGTGGAACAGAACATCATGCAGCGCGTTTTCATGTTGGGAGATTTGAAGATAGGTTCTATCATGACGCATAAAAGCGATGTGGTGTGGTTGGATACTGCAATGTCGGCCCGGGAGATACAGGAGGTGCTGAAACGGGATTTATATGAATCTTATCCGGTGGCAGACGGTGATTTGGATCATGTGAAGGGAATGATTTGGCTAAAAGATTTGGTGATGAAGTTAAGTGACGAAGACTTCAAAGTCGGTGATTTGGCACGGGAGGCAGTATATTTTCACGAGGGAATGAGCATCTATAAAGTTCTGGAACAAATGAAGGTGAGAAAAATCAGCCGCGCATTGATTTGCGATGAGTTCGGTGACTTTGTGGGAATGGTTACTTTGAAGGATATATTTGAAGGACTTGTGGGAAGTATGGATAATGAAGAAGATGAACCGGAAATCATCAAACGTGCAGACAACGGAGGTTGGCTGGTAGACGGCCAATGTTCTTTATACGACCTGTTGTGTTATTTCGACTGCGGTGATTTATATGAAGCTTCCGGATATCATACGTTGGCCGGTCTGATACTCGACCGCTTGCAGCGTATTCCTCGTAGTGGAGAGAAGTTGGAATGGAATAGTTTCGTATTTGAAATCATGGACATGGACGGAGCGCGTATTGACAAAGTACTGGTGACAAGGTCGGTCGGTTGAGACTGACTTTTCTACAAAGGATAAAATAAAAGCCATTCCTTTGGGAATGGCTTTTATTTATGCTGTTTGTAATAAACTCGTTATTATGCTTCAGCTTTAGCTTCTACAGAAACAACGCTTCTGTCTTGGCGACCTTTGTAGGAACCTTTCTTGAAAGTTACTACACCGTCTACTAATGCGTAAAGAGTATGATCCTTACCCATACCTACGTTTGTACCGGGATAGTGAACTGTGCCACGCTGGCGAACAATGATGTTACCGGCTACACATTTCTGTCCACCGAAAATCTTTACGCCTAATCTCTGTGATGCTGATTCACGGCCGTTCTTAGAACTACCCACACCTTTTTTATGTGCCATTTTCTTCTAACTTTTAAGGATTAAGCAATAACTTGTTTAATGGTTACTTCGGTGAACTGTTGGCGATGGCCATTCAGTTTACGATAACCTTTTCTTCTCTTCTTGTGGAACACTAATACCTTGTCGCCCTTTACCAGCGGAGAAACAACTTCGCAAACCACCTTTGCACCTTCTACGGTGGGAGCGCCTACGGTTACGTTACCATTGTTGTCTACCAACAACACTTTCTCAAATTCAACAGCTTGGTTAGCCTCGGCGTTCTGAATGTGGTGTACAAACA
Source organism: Paraprevotella clara YIT 11840 (assembly GCF_000233955.1). Lineage (GTDB taxonomy): Bacteria > Bacteroidota > Bacteroidia > Bacteroidales > Bacteroidaceae > Paraprevotella > Paraprevotella clara. The sequence goes on along the minus strand of NZ_JH376605.1, from coordinate 120,340 downwards.
GCTTTTTGCCTTCTTCAGCTTTGAACTGCTGACCGTTAATTTCTACAATTGCGTACATTTTAATGGATTAAACGGGTTTTTCCATGAGGCGGATGCCGTTGTGGCTTCACTTTTTTGAGCCTCTCTGGACTAAATCGGCTGCAAAGTTACGAATAACAGTGCATTCCGCCAAACTTTTCAACAGTTTTCTCCGTATAAAAATGGAAGAATGCACTGTTTCTACTTATATGTATTGCCTTTTATAACTTGTGTTCTGCCAGATAACGTTCTGCCTCGATGGCCGCTTTACATCCGCTGCCTGCGGCTGTGATGGCCTGGCGATAATGAGGATCGGCAACGTCTCCGGCCGCAAAAACACCGGGTACACCGGTGCGTGGAGAGTCGCCCTCAGTAAGGATATAGCCGGTTTCATCGGTTTTCACCCACGGTTTGAAGATGTCCGAGTTGGGTTTGTGTCCGATGGCCAAGAAAAATCCGTCTATAGCAATGTCGTAATGTTGCTCGTCGGCTTCTCCTTTGCGTTTTACCACGTGTACGCCTTCCACTCCGTTTTCGCCGAACAAGCCTTCTGCGTTGTGTTCGAATAGTACCTCTATTTTAGGATTTTCCAGTACGCGTTCCTGCATGATCTTGGAAGCGCGGAGGAAAGGTTTGCGCACGAGCAGGTAAACCTTGGCTGCCAGTCCGGCCAAATAGGTGGCTTCCTCGCAAGCCGTATCTCCGCCGCCCACTACGGCTACAGTTTTTTTACGGTAAAAGAACCCGTCGCAGGTGGCACAGGCACTGACACCCATACCGGCATATTTCTTTTCATCTTCCAGTCCCAAGTATTTGGCCGTGGCTCCGGTGGCAATGATAAGAGCATCGGTTTCTACAGTACTGTCGTTATCGAATGTGATTTTATAGGGGCGTTCGCTTAGATCCGCTTTAATGGCAATGGCATTACGGATGTCCGTTCCGAAGCGTTCGGCCTGTTTGCGTAAGTCTTCCATCAGGTCCGGACCAGCTATACCCTCGGGATAACCCGGGAAATTTTCAACTTCTGTCGTGGTGGTCAACTGGCCGCCGGGCTGTATGCCCTCGTACAATACGGGGTTAAGGTTGGCACGGCCTGCATAGATGGCCGCTGTATATCCGGCAGGGCCGGAACCGATAATTAAGCAACGAATATGTTCCATAATCTTTTGGGGTTTGTATGTATATATAATTAATGTATAAGCAGACTTATCTCAGGTCTATGATTTCAGCCTGCGGATAATCTTTCGGGTTGAATTCGAAGTCTGTTGCTGCGAACGATTGTCCGGTATGCAACTGTTGGATGGAGATACGTGTCCACTGTCCTTTTTTACGTTGTTGCATACGGATGCACATCAGACTATGGTTATCCTTGTTGATATCCAGGATGATCGTGTGCGGACTTTTCTGTTTGTTGCGGGCGGTCAGCGTGATTTCATAACAGCTTTTTCCGCGTAAGGTCGTTTCCTTGAGTTGATAATGATATCCTTCTTTGTACAAGTTGACGAACGTGTAGGGATTCATGCTTTGCTGTTCTTCCGGAGTCGGTACACTTACATTGACTTCATCATTCGCTTTCATGTAACTCCATTGCGTTTCGCCGTTGTACCAGGTAATCATATCCGGTGTGGTCATTTGGAATTTATTGCCTTGAATGCACATCGTGCCCGTGGCGCTTCCTTGTACGTTGCCTTCGGTGAAATTGTCAGCTTTAAAAGTAGCTTTGACACCACCTTTGCTCGTAAACAGGGAGGCTGTTTCGTCCAGTATCTTTCGTGCATCGGGTGTTTGCTGCGCCTTTGCCGGGATAAGGGAAAGGCACAAAGCCGCAGTCCATAATATCTTTTTCATCTTTTCAGTTTCTTTATCAGGTTATCTTAAATTGTTCAGTCTCATCTCCAAGTCGGTATCGTCTATACACAGCACTTCCCGGGGCTTGCTGCCTTGTGCCGCTCCTACGATACCTGCTTTTTCCAGTTGGTCCATCAGACGTCCCGCACGGTTGTATCCGATAGCGAATTTACGTTGTATCATAGAGGTGGAACCTTGTTGAGTAGCCACGATAAGGCGTGCGGCCTCTTCGAATAGTGGGTCAAGATGGGTCATGTCTACAGCACCTGCGTTACTTTCTTCCCCTTCCATTTCCACTTTGGGTAGTTCGAACGGGCCGAGGTAACTCTGTTGTTTGGCGATATAGGTCGTGATTCGCTCCACTTCCGGTGTATCGACGAAAGCACATTGTACCCGTACCGGTTCGCTACCGCTCAGGAAAAGCATGTCGCCTCGTCCGATAAGTTGGTTAGCTCCCGGGCGATCCAGAATCGTACGGGAGTCGATCATAGCACTTACTTTAAAGGCCATTCGTGCCGGGAAGTTTGCCTTGATGGTACCCGTAATGATGTTGGTGGTCGGGCGCTGGGTAGCGATGATCATGTGAATTCCCACGGCCCGGGCCAATTGTGCGATGCGGGCGATAGGCAGTTCTATTTCTTTTCCGGCCGTCATAATCAGATCTCCGAACTCGTCGATGACGACTACGATGTAAGGCATGAAACGATGCCCGTTTTCAGGATTGAGTTGGCGGTTCTTGAATTTGGCGTTATACTCTTTGATATTACGGGCACGGGCTTTTTTCAGCAAGTCGTAGCGCGTGTCCATTTCACAGCAGAGGCTTTTCAGCGTGGCCACCACCTTTTGTACGTCCGTAATGATAGGCTCGTCGTCCCCGTCGGCAATCTTCGCCAGGAAATGGTTTTCGATGGGGGAGTAGATGCTGAACTCCACCTTTTTCGGGTCTACCATGACGAACTTCAGTTCCGCCGGATGCTTCTTATATAATAAGGACGTAATGATGGCATTCAGTCCGACAGATTTACCCTGTCCGGTGGCACCGGCCACCAAAAGGTGAGGCATTTTGGCCAAATCCACCATAAAAACCTCGTTCGTGATGGTTTTACCTAATGCGATGGGCAGTTCGTAGTCTGACTCACGGAACTTCCGGCTGTTCAGAATACTTTCCATCGACACCATGCGGGGCCGTGCATTCGGCACTTCTATACCGATAGTCCCTTTGCCCGGTATGGGAGCGATGATACGGATGCCCAGTGCGCTCAGGCTCAATGCGATGTCATCCTCCAGATTTTTGATACGTGAGATGCGTACTCCTTTTGCCGGAGTGATTTCGTACAACGTGATGGTCGGTCCCACCGTAGCTTTTATGGAAGATATGCCTACGCCGAAATTCTGGAGCACTTCAATGATTTGGTCTTTGTTCTTGTTTTGCTCTTCCATGTCGATGGGCGCGTCCTCATCGTTACGTTTGTCCAACAGTTCGAGCGTAGGGTAATGGTAATTTTCCAAATCCAGCTTCGGGTCGTAAGGTTCCAAGGCTCCCATGCCGCTCGCGTCGGCAAGTTCCTCTTTTTCTGTTTCCACGATGTCCAGTTCGGGAGTTGCTTTTGGGGAATCGGACTGTTTGTCCGGATCATCCGTTTCTTCTTCTTCGTTCGTTTCGTCCTCTTTCTCTTCCTTAAGCGAGGCGTCCATGTCGAAATTTATGGTGGTTTGAACGGGATACTCTTCCTCCTCTTTTATGCAGTCGGCAGTGTCGTCGGCGGTTTCCGGGGCGGCAGAATCTTCAGCCGGTTCGGTTTCCCCGTCTGCTGCTTTTGCCGGGAGTTTCGACTTGATGTAGTCCACCGGATTCAGGATTCGCCGTACCAATTGTATCGTTTCGCTGCTCAAGTAAGCCAGGTAGGCGACAGCGGTCAGGAGCAGTACCATAAACGTGCCCACCTTGCCGATACGTTGGTTGAGCCAGTTACTGATAAATAAGCCGTGGTCGCCGCCGGGGTTGATGAAGTTCCAACCACTCAGACCTTCAAACGTTTGTTGAAAGAAATAGGAACAGGTAACAGAAAGCCAGATGATGAGTATGGAACAGTTCAGAAACCATTTCCAAAGCCTGACCTTATAGGCGCGGGTCAGTTTCATGGCTGCAATAATCAGAAAAACGGGAAGGATGAAGGCCGAGAATCCGAAACAGCGGTTTATCCAATAGTTGGCGCAGTAGGCTCCCACGGCTCCGGCATAATTCAGGAATCCCTCCATTGCCCCTTGTTCTATGAGACATTGGTCCTCCGCGCCGGTAAACAGGTGGGAGGTGAAAGACAACAGCATGAAAAGAGCCAGGATTAAGAGTACCAGTCCGAAAAAAAAGCGTATGGTTTCCTTATGGCCTACCGGTTCTTCTCCCGCATTCAGCACATGTTCTTCCGCTTCTGTCTTTTTTTCGGGCTTTTTTCCTTTTCCTTTCTGTACTTTGTTTCCTAATTTGGTTGTTTGTATCGTCGGATTTTTTTTACTCATCTTGGCTTGTCGGTATGAAAACAACTACAAAAGTAAATGAAAATCATCAATTTTGCTATTTTTTCGCTCAAATTTTTGTAGCTTTGCGGTTTTTAGAAAATGATGAGAGAGCACCATGAATGTGAATGATAAGAAAACGATAGTATATTCTCGGAATACTGTGGAATTTGTAACCGTGGCAGCCGAATTTTGTGCCTATTTGGAACAATCGGAAGGGAGGAAGTGCCGGGATTTCACGGATACCGTATTAAAACTCTTGCCTTTACTCTATTTGAAGGCTGCCTTGTTGGAGGATATTGAGGGCGCAGAGGACTTTCTTCCCGAAGCTTTCGTTTCGGAGCAGGATTACGAATTTGTCCGTCTGACACTTTCTGCCTTATTGGGCGAGAAGGACGATTACCTGGATTTTTGCAACGAGGGAGTGAAATTCAGCGACGAGCCGGCCGTAAAAACAATTTCAGAGGATTTGGCGGATATTTATCAGGCATTGAAGAACTTTGTGGAGACCTACCGCATCGGTTTGGAGGAAAACATGTACGAGGCCGTGGCGGAAGTCCGGAACGCGTTCGTGCTGTATTGGGGGCAAACGTTGACGAATGCCATGCGGGCTCTCCATCGTGTCAGGTACAGTCCCGAAGACGATGAAGATGAGGAATTAGATGTAGATTAACCTTTTCAAAATAAGATGAAAACACTGTATAGTAAGTTTGACAAGAAACTTATATCGGCTTTGCCGCGTGCCCTGTTCGAGGGGCGTATTTTTGTGATTCAGACGGAGGCGGAAGCGTCTCGGGCTGTAGATTATTTGTTGGCTTCGGCTGTTTTGGGAGTAGATACAGAAACGCGCCCTTCTTTCCGCAAGGGATGCACGAATAAGGTAGCTTTGTTGCAGGTATCTACCGATGATACTTGTTTCCTGTTTCGTTTGAATCATATCGGAGTGACCGAAAGTGTGAAACGTTTGTTACAGGACGAAAATGTCTTGAAAGTCGGTTTGTCGTTGCGTGACGACTTTGCCTCGCTCCATAAGCGTGGCGAGTTCGAGCCTCGGGCCTTCCTGGATTTGCAGGATTATGTCCGTGCTTTTGGTATTGAGGACATGAGCCTGCAGAAGCTGTATGCCAATATCTTCGGGCAGAAGATCAGTAAAGGGCAGCGTCTCACCAACTGGGAGGCGGACGTGCTGACCGAGGGGCAGAAACTGTATGCGGCTACCGATGCTTGGGCGTGCATACGGTTGTATCGGGAACTGGAAACATTGAAAGAAAATAATGACTATGAACTTGCCGTAGTGCAGGAATCATAAATAAATGAGGGTAAAGACTATGTATAAGAATTTATATTTAAAGAAAGGAAAAGAAGAAAGTCTGGAGCGTTTCCATCCCTGGATTTTTTCCGGAGCCATCCATCATATAGAGGGAGAGCCTGAAGAAGGGGAGGTGGTACGTGTGTTGACGTCCGAGGGCGATTTTATAGCCGTGGGGCATTGGCAAATCGGTTCCATTGCCGTCAGGGTGCTGGATTTCGAGGACAAAGCGGTGGACGGAGCCTATTGGGAAGACCGACTGCGAGTGGCTTACGACTTGCGATGCGCTATCGGAGTGGCCGGACATGAAAAGGGAAATGATACCTATCGTTTGGTGCATGGCGAAGGAGACTGTTTGCCTGGGCTGGTGGTGGATGTGTATGGAAAGACAGCCGTCATGCAGGCTCATAGCGTGGGCATGCACGTGGCGCGTCACGAAATAGCACGGGCACTTGTGGCCGTGACGGGCGGAACAGTGGAAAACGTGTACTATAAGAGCGAAACCACTCTGCCTTTCAAGGCGGAACTGGGGCAGGAAAACGGTTTTATCGTGGGTGGAAGCACGGAAAACGTAGCGGTAGAGAACGGCTTGAAGTTTCATATAGATTGGTTGAAAGGCCAGAAGACAGGATTCTTCGTAGACCAACGTGACAATCGTTCGCTGCTGGAGCATTATGCCCACGGGCGTGCCGTGCTGAATATGTTCTGTTATACCGGAGGATTCAGCGTGTACGCCATGCGTGGCGGAGCCACGTTGGTGCATTCCGTGGACAGTTCGGCCAAGGCGATAGACCTGACCCGCGCCAACGTGGAATTGAACTTTCCGGGCGATGCCCGCCACGAGGCGTATGCCGAAGACGCTTTCAAGTATTTGGATGCGATGGGAGACCAGTATGATTTGATTATTCTCGACCCTCCGGCTTTTGCCAAACATAAGGATGCGCTTCGGCAGGCTCTGAAAGGCTATGCGCGTTTGAACGCCAAGGCTTTCAGTAAAATCAAGCCGGGCGGCATCCTGTTCACGTTCAGTTGTTCGCAGGTGGTAAGCAAGGACCATTTCCGTACCGCTGTTTTTACCGCCGCTGCGCAGAGCGGACGTCGCGTGCGTATCCTTCACCAGTTGCATCAACCGGCCGACCATCCCGTCAATATCTACCACCCCGAAGGGGAATATTTGAAGGGGTTGGTACTCTATGTGGAGTGAAAAACAAGGGTCAAATGAAAAATAAAGTTAAATACCATACATTTTTTTGTGCTTAGCTATTGCGTGAATGAAAAAAGCCGTATATTTGCACTGTGTTTTTCATGGTATTAGATTTAAGGTTAATGAAAGATTGGTTGTCGAGATGACAACCTTCTTTTTTTTAAGGGGGTACATCCGTTCGGGTGTGCCCCCTTTTCAGTCCGGAGCGTATGAGAGGGAGCGGTTCCGAAAAAATACGATTCTTTTTTTTGTTTCCGGCGTGATTTTTCCGTATGTTTGTTCCGTTAAATAGAGAATATCATGAAAAAAACTTGGATTTTTTTGCTTTTGGGAGCTTTGTGCCACGGGTGCAAAGATAAGAACCCCAGTTTTCGCCTTCCTCCCGATGCTGTGGCCGAAATCTCCGTGACTTCCTTGTCGGTGGATACCTTGTGGTTGGATACGGTGCCCACGTCTTATATGATTGAATCCGGAGTTTGCGATGACTATCTGTACGTGGTGGATAAGAAACTTTGTGTGCTATACCGTTATGAACCCACGGGACGGTTGCGTGATAAGAAACTGGGGGTGGGACATGCCCGCAATGAAACGGAAGTAGGGCAGGTGTACGGATGTTGCATGCTTGACGGAGGTGGAATTTTGCTCAGTAATTCCAGTGGGTGGTATTATTCCTATGACAAGGATTTCCTTTTCAAAGACCATTTCTTCATTTCCTACAATGGACGCAAGGACAAGGACCAGTTGGACGAAAGCGTCTTTTCAGATCCGCTGTATTACGCGCACGGGTCGGACATGCACTTCCGTTCCCATGGGAATAAGATTTATAGTACAGTACATGATTTGTGGGGGTATGATTATTTGGAAGATACGGGGATTTATCTCGACAAGGCTGCTAATATACGGGAAATAGACTTAGGAAAACATGACTTCGGGCGATTGTTGGCATTCGGCTATCCTGAGAGTTATTACGACAAGCCTCTCACCAAAACGCTTTTTGCTCAACTGAATTTCGATATTGCGGACAATGGGGATTTTTACGTGTCGTTCGAGGCCGATTCTTTAATGTACCGTTACGACCATGATTATAACCAGTTGGCCTGTTTCGGCTTTGCCGGACGGGACATGGATTTGAACTACCTCCGTTGGGACAGTTATGACCAGCCTTGGAAGGAAAGGTTGGCCGAGCGTATGTCGAGGGGCTTTTATAATGCTGTGGAATATGTGGACGAGACGGGATTGTTGTTCCGTTCTTACCGGAAAGGCGGCGGTTCGGCTACGGACGGGTTGCAGGTCTACCGTGATGGAGTTTTGGTAGGCGATGTAGACGTTCCCCTGGGATTCCGGATGGCCGGTTATGTGGCTCCTTATTATTATTCCTATGTGGTGCCTGACGAAGAGGGGGAGCGGCTGTATATGTTCCGTTTCAAATGGCCTTCCGCACCGGAAGAATAAGTTCCGTGCTCTTGCCGGTGCTTTTCGCTCTTCTTTATTTACATGAATCATTCTGCTGAGAATGGAAAATCAATCTCAGCAGAATGAAAAATCGTTTGGCTGAGAACGGAAAATCGTTTGGCGCAGATTGATTTTATGGGTTGTGGAGGATGCCCGATGATGTTATTTAAAGCTTTTTTTTCTAATTCATTTTAAGAGGGTTAGGTGTGCTGTACGAGCGGAAATCTTGTACCTTTCTTGGGTTTTATTTATCTTTACATCCGATGAAATATGATAGAGTGTATGTCGATGAAACAAGTTTGGATTGGAACAGCAGTTTGCTTGTGCCTGTCGTGCACGCGGATGCGAGACGGGCAGGAGGGCGTGGTGCTCGATTTGACGGAGACGGGGATGGATACGTTAGGATTCGGCGACGTTTTCGAGGTGGTAGGCGTTGTCCCGTTGGAGACAAAAGACGAATGCCTTTTAGGGTATGTGAGTAAGGTGGAAGTCGTGGATGGAAACTATTATGTGCTGGACGGCCAACGGAAGGCGGTGTTCGTCTTCGACGGACAAGGGACGTTTCTGCGTCGCATCGGAATCGTGGGGCACGGGCACGGCGAATACGAGCGTGCCTCGGATTTTACGGTAGACCGCGACCGCGGACGTGTGGTCATTCTCTGCGGCCCCCGGGAGGTGTATATGTATGATTTACAGGGACGGTTTGTCGGCAAGAAAGATGTCAGTCCTTGGTTGGTCTGGAAGATAGCCTCTTGTCCGGAAGGCTTTGTCGGTTCGACGGAAGACGCCACCTACTCCGAAGGCGAGATGGCTTATTTGTTTTATGCTTTCGACCCCGAATTTCATGCACGGGGCAAGTGGGTCGGAGTGCGTCGGGACTATGCCATGTCGACGGCCTATTTCCCTTTGCAAAAGGCCGGCGGCAAGGTGTTCGGCTTCGACGGCGCAAGGAATGCCGTCCACGTGTGGGACGGACAGGCCGACAGCGTGAGGACGGCATACGCCGTCCGTTTCGCCTCTCCCATGCCCGGAGGCATGAAAGGCCAGGAGGAATACATGCGGAACATGTTTCTTTACGACGTGCTGATGGGCGGCGCGTGGGGCGGTGACGGTTTGGTGTTGTTTTATTTGCACGAGGCCCGTCAGCACGTCGCTGTGTTTGCCCCGGACGGGGAACGGCGTATGTCGGGGCCGTACCGGGATGTCTTTCCGGACTTGTACGTCGGGCGTGAGGGAGAAGTGCTGATCGTGCCTTCCGCTGCGCGGTTCCTGGAACTTGTACGTCGGCATCCGGATGTAGTGCCCGGTGCGCCCGTGTCGGAAGACGGCAACCACGTGGTGTTGCGTTGCAGGTTGAGGTAATCCGTGGTTTGGGATTTTTTAATGGATATTTGTGTCGCTTTTTTTGTCCGCACCGGCATGGAAACGGATTTTTTTGTGTAAGTTTGCATATCATAATAGACTGTGGAATACATAAAACGTGAGAGCTATGAAATTAAAGATGCGCTTGACGGTGATGAACTTCCTGGAATACGCCGTGTGGGGGGCTTATCTGACCTCGATGGGAAGTTATTTGGTGAAAATCGGTATGGCCGAGAATATCGGTTGGTTTTATTCGGTTCAGGGCATCGTGTCTTTGTTCATGCCCGCGCTGATAGGTATTATTGCAGACCGTTGGATGCAGGGGCAAAAGGTGTTGAGCCTCTGTCATTTTCTGGCGGGCGTTTTCATGCTGGGAGCTTCGCTTTATGGGTTTGAAGCCGGCGCGGAAGCTTCATTTTCCACCTTGTTCACTCTTTATTCGTTGAGCGTGGCTTTCTTTATGCCCACTATCGCGTTGGCCAATTCCGTGGCTTATTCCGCCTTGGAGGGAGCCGGTCTGGATACGGTGAAAGACTTCCCGCCGATACGCGTGTTCGGTACGGTCGGTTTCATTTGTTCCATGTGGGCCGTAGATTTGGGCGGTATGCAGGAGAATGCGGGACAGTTCGCCTTTTCCGGTGTTCTGAGCTTGTTGTTGGCGGCTTACGCCTTGACCCTTCCGGCATGTCCGGTAAGCCATGCGGCGGAACGCAAGAGCGTGGTGGAGGCTTTGGGGCTTCGTGCCTTTACGCTGTTCCGGCAAAAGCGTATGGCCTTGTTTTTCATCTTTTCCATGTGTCTGGGCATCTGTTTGCAGATCACCAACGGTTTTGCCAGTCCCTTCATCTTCTCTTTCGGGGGGATTCCCGAATATGCGGATACGTTCGGGGTGCAGCATGCCAATATCCTGATTTCCATATCCCAAATCAGTGAGACATTTTGTATTTTGTTGATACCGTTCTTTTTGGGGCGTTTCGGCATCAAGCGGGTGATGCTCATAGCGATGTTGGCGTGGGTGTTCCGTTTCGGGTTCTTCGCCTTGGGCAATCCCGGGTCGGGCGTGTGGTTGTTTGTCCTGTCCATGCTGGTTTACGGGGTGGCTTTCGACTTTTTCAATGTTTCGGGTTCCTTGTTTGTCGACAAGGAGACGGACATCAGCATACGCAGTAGTGCGCAGGGATTGTTCATGATGATGACCAATGGTTTGGGTGCAACCATAGGAACGTTGTCGGCTCAGGCCGTCATCAATCGTTTTGTGTACGCTTTGCCGGAAACGGCCTCCGGACAAGAGGTCATAGCCGGGTGGAACACCTGTTGGTATATATTTGCAGCCTACGCTTTGGTCGTAGCAGCCTTGTTTGCCATATTTTTTAAGTATAAACATGTAGTTAAAGATGAATGCGGAAGATGAATGAGGCGATAAAAGAACTGAAAGTGGTGACCGTGTCCAAATGTACGGAAGACGGTGCTGCATACATAGCTGTCCTGAAGGAAAAGGACGGTGAACGTATCTTGCCGGTCTTGATAGAGAGAAGCGAGGCTTACCTCTTGTTGATGAAGATGAAAGGGAATAAAAAGAATGCTTTGCCCTCTTCCATGTCCGACATTATGCGGGCGGCTTTCATGCAATGCAATATGAGCATAGAAGAAGTGCGCATAGCCACTGTGGAGGGAGGCGTAACCTATTGTCACGTCCTTTACCGGCAAGAAAGCGTTTTTCACATGATTCGTTATTGCAAGGCGTCCGATTGCCTGATTCTGGCCTATACGTTCGATTGCCCGATTACCATCGGCGAGGCGTTGCTGGAGCACCAGTATATGCGCGAAGTAGGAGACGGAATGTATTCCATCCCGGTAAATTCGGTGAGCGTGGATGCATTGAAAGAGGCGTTGAAAAGGGCTGTGGAAGACGAGAACTATGAACTGGCCTCGCAGTTGCGTGACGAAATAGAACGACGAAAATGAAGGAAATCCGTTTTTTTTATGCACCGGACGTCGCGGTGGATGCCGAACTGCCGGCAGATGAGGCCGCGCATTGCTTGCGGGTCTTGCGCTTGCAGGCGGGCGATGAGATTCGTCTGACCGACGGGAAAGGAATGTTTTATAAAGCCGAGATTACGACGGCCACCGGAAAACGTTGCCTCTTTAAGGTCTTGGAAGCCGTTCCGCATCCCAAGGAGTGGAGCGGGCACCTGCATTTGGCCTTGGCGCCTACCAAGAATATGGATCGGATAGAGTGGTTGGCGGAGAAGGCTACCGAGATCGGCTTCGACGAGTTGACGTTTTTGGATTGCCGCTACTCGGAGCGCAAAGTGGTCAAGACGGAACGCATAGACAAGATTTTGGTGTCGGCCATGAAGCAGAGCCACAAGGCCCGTAAACCGCTATTGAACGAGATGGAGGATTTCAAGCGTTTTGTGGCCCGCCCCTTCGCCGGACAGAAGTTCATCGCGCATTGTTATGACGAAGCCGATGTGGCCGGTGTGGCCAAAGCATCCGAAGACAAGGCCATGGACGGCGGAAAGCCTTTTCTGTTGGACGAATTGGATGCCGGACAGGATGCTTTGGTATTGGTGGGGCCGGAAGGGGATTTTAGCATCGACGAGGTGCGGTTGGCGCAGGCTCACGGTTTCCGTTCCGTAAGTTTGGGCCGGAGCCGCCTGCGTACGGAGACGGCGGCGTTGGTGGCGGTTCATCTGATGCACATCCACCATGCCCGCATGTAAAAGCTTGCAAGATTAACACAATACTGAGATAAAATGAAAAAGAAATGGATATGGGGCGCAGCCGTGGTGTTGGTTTTGGCGCTTTCACTGGGGCTTTACAGGTTTTTCACGGCAGACGATTACCGCCGTACCTTGCCATCGCGTCCCTTGGCTTTGGCAGCCGTAGACTGGGTGCGCTTGTCGGAAGAAAACGACATGGGCATGCAGGATTGGAAGAAACTGTTGCCGGAAGGACTGGAACCCGGACAGACCGGAATCGACTGGTCGAAGAAAATGTATGCCTTTGTTTCTTCCAAAGAATACGTAGGCTTGTTGGCCGCTGTCTGCGACGAGGCAGACTTGCGGCGTTTGTTGGATGAGGCCGCAAAGAAAGGCCGGTGCACGCCTGTGGAAGACTACCGGGGCTACTCTTGGACGGTATGGGACGGCAGTTGGATGGTGGGTTTCGGTGACGGTGCGTTGCTTATGATGGGGCCGGGACTGAAAGCCGACATGGATGCGTTGCGCTATGACATGCTGGCTTGTTTCAGGCAGAAAGAGGCGGAAAGCGGGATGTCTTCGCCCCTCTTTGCTGAGTTGGACCGTAAGGATGCTTCTTTCCGCGTCGTGTCGCGGTTGGACGTGTTGCCCAACTTTCGCGGTGTGGAATTTTTGGAGGGCTTGCCCGAGCATGCGAATCTGAGCGATGTGTATGTCTGTGCCGGTTTGAACCTCTCTCCGCACGGGGTGACTATGGAGGCGGAAATCAGTTCGCAGAACAGTGACATCAATAAGTATTATGAGCGGTTGGCTTTCTTGGGCAAACCGTTGGACGGCGAATTTGCCGGACGGGTGCCGGAGGATGCTTTGGCGTGGGCTTGCGTGAATGTGGACGGCGGCTCTTTGTTGGAGATGTTGCGGCAGAATCCCGTGGCGCGTACGTTCCTGATCGGGCTGAACATGGGTGTGGATGCAGACTTGATTATTCGCAGCATCAAGGGGGACGTGGCTGTTACCGTTCCGGCTTCTGCCTTGCAAAATCCCGGTAATGTCCTCGTGACGGCCCATCTGGCAGAGAAGGACTTTTTGAAAGAAGCCGCATATTGGAAGGAAAGCGCTGCGCGAAGCGGCGCATGGACTTTCCGTGATTTCGGGAGCGACCGCTTTTATTTGGCAGCCAATGGCGTACAGACCTATTTCGGGGTAGAAGGGGAGACGCTCTACGTCACGCCTGAAGAGGAAATGACGGGTTGGGTAAGCGGTCCGGAGACAGAGACCCTCTCGGAATGGAACAGCCGGATAAAGGACAGCCGTTTCTTCTTATGGGTGAATTTGGAACAGGTCAAACGTGACCCGATGATGGGTGCGTTGTGCCGGGAAAGCGGAGTGGACGAAGGCCGAAAGATATTGGATTTGTTCGATGCAGTAGTGCTGAGGTCGTCCGACGCCCGCCGTCTGACCTTGGAGTTGCATACGCGTGGGAATCGGAATCTATTGAAGGATTTATTGAAATAATGGACAAGATAGAATTGAAGAATGCGTTGCCGGAGGTGTTTGCCTTACGGGACGACATCCGGAGCGAGATTTGGCACCGGGAAGTGACGTTCGAGCGGGGGCATTTGTATTTGGTCGAGGCAGGTTCCGGTACCGGCAAATCATCCCTTTGCAGTTATATCATCGGTTATCGTAACGACTATCAGGGTATCATCAGCTTTGACGGGAAGAACATCCGCAATTATAAGGTGAAGGATTGGGTGGAGCTTCGGAAACGTTCGTTGAGTCATTTGTTTCAGGAACTCCGTTTATTTCCCGAGTTGACGGCTTACGAGAACGTGGCGATTAAAAACAATTTGACGGGATTCAAGAAGAAAAAACAGATAGAAGCTTGGTTCGACGCGTTGGGCATCGGCGACAAGTTGCATGCTCCGATAAGCCGCATGAGTTTCGGCCAGCAGCAGCGGGTGGCCATGATCCGGGCTTTGGTGCAGCCTTTCGATTTCTTGTTGGCTGACGAACCGATAAGCCATCTGGACGAAGAGAACGGAAAGACGATGGGAGAAATCATGATGGAGGAAGCCCGCTCGCAGGGAGCGGGTGTCATCGTGACCAGTATCGGCAAGCATATCGCATTAGATTACGAAAAGACATTCAGGTTATGAGTTTGGTTTGGAAATTATTGCGTCGGCACGTCAGCGTACCTCAGTTTGCAGGTTTCTTCTTTGCCAATTTGTTGGGTATGCTCATCGTCCTGTTGAGTGTACAATTTTATTATGACGTCCTGCCTGTTTTCACGCAGGGCGACAGTTTCATCAAGAAAGATTATCTGATTGTCTCCAAGCGGATCAGTATGGTCAGCTCTTTCAGTGGCCGGAGCAATACGTTTTCTGCGGCGGACATCGATGAAATCAAGGCGCAGAAGTTTTGCAAAAGCGTAGGGGCTTTCACTTCAAGCCGATATAAGGTGAGTGCGAGCATGGGCGTAGAAGGCATGGCTTACATGAGTACGGAAATGTTCTTTGAATCCGTGCCCGACCGTTTTGTGGACGCAGACCTGAAAGACTGGCACTTCGCGGATGGTGACCCCGTGGTGCCCATCATTTTGCCGCGCAGCTACCTGACGATTTACAATTTCGGCTTTGCCCAAAGCCGTTCGCTGCCTAAGCTTTCGGAAGGAGTGGTCAGCATGCTGGACTTGAACGTACGTTTGCGGGGCAATGGCCGGGAGAGCGTGATGAAAGGACGGGTCATCGGTTTCAGCAATCGGCTGAACACCATCTTGGTGCCCGAGAGTTTCATGAAGTGGAGCAACAGGCTGTATGCCCCGGACGGGGATGCCGGTCCCACACGGCTTATCGTTGAAGTGTACAACCCGGCAGATGATGCCATCGCGCGTTTCTTGCAGCAAAAGGGATATGATACGGAAGAAGACAAGCTGGATGCCGGAAAGACCACTTATTTCCTGAAAATCGTGTCGGGTGTGGTGATGAGCGTAGGACTACTCATCAGCGTCTTGTCATTCTACATCCTGATGCTGAGCATTTATCTGTTGGTGCAGAAGAATACGACGAAGCTGGAGAACCTGCTGCTCATCGGTTACAGCCCTTGGCGGGTCGGTCTGCCTTATCAGATCCTGACGGTAGGAATGAACGTGCTGGTATTGTTGTTGGCCATTGGCTTGCTGACGTGGCTTCGCGGTTATTATCTGGATATGATTCTATTGTTGTTTCCCCAGATGGAGGAGGCAAGCCTTTGGCCTGCATGCGCCTTGGGTGTGGTGCTCTGCGTGGCGGTCAGCGTGCTGAACGTATGTGCCATACAGCGTAAGGTGATGGCCATTTGGAGACATAAAGACTGAGAGACATGGAAGAGTTGTTGCGATTATACGAAGACTGGCGGGGCTGTGCGCCGCAAAGTGTGGAGCAGTTGCCCGGAGCCGGAAGCAACCGTACGTATTACCGGTTCCGGGATGCCGAAGGGGATTCCCTGATAGGCGTGGTGGGTACGTCACGGGAGGAGAACGAGGCTTTCATTTATTTGGCCGGGCATTTCGGGCAGAAACGGTTGCCTATGCCCCGGGTTGTGGCTGTTTCGACGAGCCGTTTGTGCTATTTGCAAACCGATTTGGGGCATCGCAGCCTGTTCGACGTGCTGTCGGAAGGCCGCGAAAAAGGCGGCCGTTACGCTCCTGAAGAGAAGGAACTGTTGCGGCGGACGATAGCGGAATTGCCACGCATCCAGTTTGTCGGGGCGGAAGGCTTGGATTTCGGGCGGTGTTACCCGATGGCTTCCATGGACAGGACGGCTGTTTTCTTCGATTTGAACTATTTTAAATATTGCTTCTTGAAGACTACGGGACTGGACTTTAACGAGGTGAAGTTGGAAGAGGCGTTTTCGGAGATGGCCAAGGATTTGGTGGGAGACCCGGACAGGCACGCGTTCCAATACCGGGATTTCCAGGCGCGTAACGTCATGTTGGACAGGGACGGGCAGCCCCGTTTCATCGACTTCCAAGGCGGGCGGCGCGGGCCGGTGGAGTATGACGTGGCTAGTTTCCTGTGGCAGGCTTCGGCGCATTACGCCCCGGAGCTGCGCCACGAGCTGATGGCGACGTACCTCGATGCGGCACGGCTGTACACGGACGTGGACGAAGGACGGTTCCGTGAACGCATGCGGCTGTTCGTCTTGTTCCGCACGTTGCAGGTGTTGGGGGCATACGGTTTCAGGGGGTACTTCGAGCGGAAGAAGCATTTCTTAGACAGCATCGCCCCGGCCATACGGAACTTGCGCGAGTGGCTCTCGGAGGGCGAATGTCCTTATCCTTATTTATATGACGTGTTGAGCCGGATGGTGGATTTGCCCGCTTTCCGGACAGAAGTTTCCGCACAGCCGGACGAACCGTGCGGAAAGGATACGGGAATGGAGCGTGCAGCCGATGTGCTCCGTGCGGACATCGGGCCGGTTTCGGTTTCCCGATACGATGGCCGGGGGCCGTTGGTCGTGCGCGTGTTCAGTTTCTCCTATAAGAAGGGGATTCCCGAAGACACTAGTGGGAACGGAGGCGGTTATGTGTTCGATTGCCGCAGTACGCACAATCCCGGAAGATATGAACCGTACAAAGCCCTGACGGGCTTGGACGAACCCGTTATCCGTTTTTTGGAAGAGGACGGAGAGATTCTGACGTTCTTGGACAGCGTCTACAAATTGGCGGATGCCCATGTGGCGCGTTACCTCCGACGCGGTTTTACCGACCTGATGTTTGCTTTCGGATGTACGGGCGGCCGTCACCGCAGCGTCTATTCCGCCCAACATCTGGCCGAGCATCTGCATGCGAAGTTCGGCATAGAAGTACGGATATGTCATCGCGAGCAAAATATAGAACGGATATTGCCTCCGACGGAGCTATAGCGCAGCATACGTCATTTTCCTGTCTTTATACATTCATCAAGTCGTTCAAGGCTTCGCTCATGCTGGGATGAGTGAAGATGAAGTCGCGCAGGAATGTGTAATCCATTCCGGCCTTCATCGCTATGGCCACGCTGTTGAGCACTTCGCTCGATTCCGGTCCGAAAAGCGTGCAGCCCACAATCTTGTTTGTGTCAGCGTCTATCACCACTTTAAACAGCCCTTCCGTTTCGCCCAATGTGCGGGCTCTTGGAATACCTGCTACGGGCAGCTTTCCGATTTTTACATTCAAGCCCTTGCGGAGGGCTTCTTCTTCGTTTAAGCCGATACGCGACAGAGGCGGGTCGATGAATACGGAATAGCCTACCGGGTCGCGGTCGGCTGTAGAACGGGCGGAGTCCCCGAAAAGGTCTTCACGGATGATGCGGTAATCATCCAATGAGATGTAGGTGAACTGTAATCCGCCTTTCACATCGCCGATGGCCCATACGTGCGGATTGGTGGTCTGCAAGCGTTCGTTCACTTTGACGGCCCCGCGCTCGTCCGTTTCTACTCCGGCTGCTTCCAGATTCAGCCCTTCCGTGAAGGGGCGTCGGCCGGTAGCCAATAATATGGCATCGGCTTCCAGATGGAAAGGTTCTTCGCTGACAGCATCGCGGACTGCTATTTCTTTTCCCGCTATACTCTGTACCTTAGCATTCATCCGGAAGGTGATACCTTTCTTTTCCAGTACTTCTTTTACGATGTCTGCCACGTCCCGGTCTTCCCGCGGAATCAAATCGGCATGTCCTTCGAGCACGGTCACTTGCGAACCGAAAGAGGCATACATCGAAGCAAATTCCAGTCCGACATACCCTCCACCGATAACAGCCAGTTTTTCCGGAAGCTCTTTCAGTTCCATGATAGAAGTGCTGGTGAAAACGTGCGGATTGCCTTTGATTCCTTCTATGGGCGGAATGATGCTTTCCGCTCCCGTATTGATGAAGATGCGAGGAGCTTGCAACGATTCTTTTTCTCGCCCTGAGAGGCTTACTTCCACCTTGTCCGGGGCGGTAAAACTTCCCGTTCCGGTATACACTGTGACATTCGGATGATGGGTCAAGTTATCGTAATTCTTTTGGCGTAATAGGGATACAACATCCTCCTTTTGCCTGATGGCTTGGGCGTAGTAGTTCTTTTGGTCCGTCCACGAAACGCCATGCGGAGCCAGTTTGGCAGCATGAACCAAGGTTTTTGTAGGGATACATCCGATGTTGATACAGGTGCCTCCGTACATTTTGTCCGAGCGTTCTATCATTGCTACTTTATGCCCTCGTCGAGCCAGTTCGGCAGCCAGCGTCTTTCCGCCTTTACCGAATCCTATGATAATGTCATCATATTGTTTCATCATACTGTCTTTTTTATTTGGTTTAATACTCCTTTGGCACTGTCGGCCAGCACCACGATGGCGCCGGCCAGTATGGCCGTATCCTTTATCACCAGTCGTCCGGCTCCGCTCAACAGTGGGAATCCGTGTTCGCCGCTTCCTAAATCGGGCACCCATACCTCGGGAGTGGTCACAAGGAAAGACAAAGTGCCCAGCGTCATGATGATGGCCAGTCCGGCTCCGGCTAATCCGAGTTTAGGGGAGAAGATACCCAGAAAAGTAAGGATACCGATAGTCATAATCAGGATGCCTAACCCGCGGGAAAAAACATACGTACGGTTGGTCTCGTGCCACTGGTGTTTGGCTGGGTCGAATTCGCCTTCTTTCAGTTTGTATTCCTTATATTCGGGTGCATTTTCAGCATAGAAAAAACTCATGAAAGGGCTGTTGGCTACAAAGGGTACGATACCTTCCGCTTCGTAGTTCCAGAATTTCAGACCGCCGATCCATACGAAGATAATCAGGATGGCTACACGAATCAGGTGTATGCCCAGCTTTTGGGAAGATGCGGCCCATGTAAGAGTGGCCACAAACAAGGATTTTAATTTTCTCATAGTCTGTAATGTTTAGAATTTGACTTTGCAAAGATGCGGATTTCTTCCGTTTGCCGAAATAGCAATTTAACTGTCTGAGTTGGCTATACTTCCTTTTTCTCTTCTCTTCGGAAGTCGGAGATGCTTTTTTGATTCATTTTCTTGAAAAAACGGCTGAAAGTAGCCAAATCTTCAAATCCCAGTATTTCGCTGATTTCCTTGGCGCTCTTCGAGGTATAGAGCAACAGGCGGCGGGCTTCGGCATCCACCCGTTCGTGTATGATGCGCAGCGGTGAGTTCAGTCCGTAGAGCGAGAAGAGGTTGGAAAGGGTCTTGGGAGAACGGTAGAGCATTTCCGCATAGTCCTGCACCTGCTTCTTTTCTTTGAAATGGTTGTCCACCAGCACGTAAAACTGACGGATGATGTCGAAGCCGTTTTCCCGCTCTTGGTCGACTTCCAATCGCAGGCGTGCCATGCGGGTGCATACGATAATGAACCGTTTCAACAGTATACGGAGCATTTCCTCTTGCAGGTTGTCGCGGACGGTGCATTCTTCACGCAGAGTTTCAATGATATGCTCCAGGAGTCTCGATTCCGTGAGGGTAAGTTTCAGCCTCATGACGTTCGACGAACCGTGGAACAGAAAGCCGTTGCACGACACCTCGTTGTCGTGTCCGTAGATACAGTAGAAGTTACTGTTGAAGAGCAACGACAGGTAATCGCCCTCTGCGCGCAGCATGTCCACGTGGTGCAAGGGAGACAGCGAGATGATTTCGTTTTCTTTCAGATGCATGACTACGTGGTCTATTTCGATGTCCAGGCTTCCGTGCCGCACCCAGATGAATTTGTAGAAGCTTTTGTTACGTTGTAAGCCCGCGTCTTCATGAAAGCGGGAAGTCAGGGCGATGGTTCCGTCCAAACGGGTCTTTAACTGGAATTCCATATCGTCGGTTTTTAGTTCATCGGGTAAATATAGGTTTATTTCGCGGACTGAAAAAGGGATGGAGACGATTTCTTCGTTCCATCCCTTCATTTTCAGTGTCAGTATAGCAAGTCATGCTGTCAGGCAGACCGGACTTTACGGTTTTGCGTTTAAAAGAACCTCGTCTATCATTTTTTTAAGTTCTGTTTTGGGCATGGCACCTTGAGTGACGGTCGGTTTGCCGTCCTTTGGAATCCACAACAGGGTGGGGATACTGCGTATGCCGAACGTGGCCGCCAGTTCCTCTTCCTTGTCCACGTCTACTTTGTAGATGTAGATTTTGCCGTCATATTCCTTAGCCAACTCTTCCAACACCGGGGCAAGAGCCTTGCACGGGCCACACCACGTAGCGTAGAAATCTACGATACACGGTTTGTCACCTTCATATTTCCAGTCATTGGGATTGGCCTCGTAGTTATATACCTTGTTTAAGAACTCTGTTTTGGTTAAATGAACGATTTCCATATTTGCTCCTTTCTTATTTTGGTTTTTACTTTCTTTGTTGTTGGCGCATGCGTTGAGGCCTAATGCCAGACACAGCGCGGCGATAATGGGCTTTATCAGTTTCATAATTCTACGTTTTGTGAATACTTTTATTGAACATTGCAAATATCCGATAAAAATCCGGATAATCGCATAGCAATTCTACCGGAAAAGTTAGCAAAACCTCCCGTTAGGGATTTTTGGCTTATTTTTCCGCTTACGGAATGGGTATTGGGCAGAGGAGGAAGTGGCGGTTGCTTCCGAAGTAGAAACTGTTGATATTTTTATTTATATCTAATCGGCTGTGTGTCAGTGTGTAGAGACTTGCTGAAAAATCTGCGCCAAACGATTTTTCAATCTCAGGCGAACGATTTTTCGTTTGGCTGAGATTGATTTTTCGTTTACCGCAGAACGTTTTTTGTATATTCTTTTGTTACATCTTGCCTGTCAATATCTCCTTGCGTCGATAAATTGGTTTTGAGAATGGATTAGGTGTGCAAAGAATGTGCGGCTCCATAGTATTGTAAGGAACATTTTGATAAATTGGTACAATGTCGTATCTTTGTCGTATGTCTAAGGTAGAGCATGGCAATAGAGAATATCATATATTAAAAGCGGAATATGAAGTACAAATTTATGCGATTGCTTACCATGGTTGCGTGGTTTAGCGTGGTTAGTGTCAGTCTTAGTGCGGCCGAAAAGGATAAAGTGTGGCCGGACATCCCGTTGTTGGACGTCATAACGGAAAATGGTGAGTTTCCTGATTGCACGGTATTACATCCACCTGTGGGATGCGTGGGTACAGGCATCACTGCCGATTACGTGCTGGGACGCTTGACAATGACCTTGGCAGGAGATACCTTATATGAGTCGGGCGAATACGTCAAGGGCGAATCGGGCATGAGAATCAAAATCCGTGGTAACTCTACTGGGGCAGCCGCTGGGCAGAAGCCTTATAAGATAAAGTTGTCGAAGAAGTTCGATTTGTTGTGCCGGGGTGATGAGGCTTATAAGGAAAAGGATTGGAATTTATTGAAGATTAGCACATGGAATACTGGGTTGCAAAATGAAGAAAGCAACCTCTTGACCGCCTTGGGGTTTATCTTGAGCAGGACGGTAGGGATGGAATGGGTGCCGGAATACACGTTTGTCAATTTGGTGATGAATGGGCGGTATATGGG
This sequence comes from Paraprevotella clara YIT 11840, assembly GCF_000233955.1. Taxonomy (GTDB): domain Bacteria; phylum Bacteroidota; class Bacteroidia; order Bacteroidales; family Bacteroidaceae; genus Paraprevotella; species Paraprevotella clara. The sequence goes on along the minus strand of NZ_JH376605.1, from coordinate 98,420 downwards.
GTTGTATTATCTAACCGATGCAGTGGAACGAGGTGACAAACGGGTGGACATCCAAAAGACGGGGTTCTTGATTGAGAATGATGCTTATTGGTGGAAAGAAGACGTTTATTTCAAAACAGCCCACCAAATCACAAGTATGGGATATACTTTTAAATATCCAGATACGGATGATTTGGACGATAAGACCATGGGGCAGATTAGACAATATATGGATGATTTTGAAAAGGTGTTGTTTTCAGGCGGTGATGTCGGCGAGTATATAGATTTACGTTCATTTGCGCGATGGCTCTTGGTGCAGGACATTACTTATAATGACGATGTGGCAGGGAGTAACATGTACCTGTATAAGGATGATTACGATGAATCCGTTCCAATGTCGACCAAACTGAAAATGGGGCCATTGTGGGATTTTGATGCGATGTTTAGGGGAACCTCTTATAAGGATCAATGGGGCTTGTTCCATTCATCGCCTTTTTTCTATTATGGGCAATTGTTCGAAGATGAAAATTTTGTTGAAATTTACAAAGAAGAGTGGGAGGCAGTGAAACCCATTCTCATGGAGTGCGTGGAAAAGGGTTTTGCCGATTTGGAGGCTAAGTTTGGAACTGCGCTTGTGGAGAGTTTCGAGTTGCACAAAACACTTTATCCAAGGGAATGCAAGAACAGTCTGCAAGCGCAGATGGACGAACTCATGGGGTTATTGAGAGAACGTATTAGCGTGATGGATCGTTTGATGGAGGATTGTGGCGAGAGCGGCATCAAGGCACCGGAAGTTGTAGGTGGCAATATGCCGGAAAGGCTGTTCAGCGTGGATGGACGACAGTATCTTGAAAAAGATGGAGAAAAATTCCCTACAGGTCTGTATATCCGTCAGAAAGCCGATGGTACGGTGGAGAAATTCATAAGTCGATAAGAAGAGGGTTGCAAATATGAAAGCCATGATTTTTGCAGCGGGGTTGGGAACCCGCCTGAAGCCTTTGACGGACACGATGCCGAAAGCACTTGTCCCGGTGGGAGGAAAACCCTTGTTGGAGATATTGATTCGTAAACTGGTGGCTTCCGGATTTACGGAGATTGTGATTAATGTGCACCATTTTGCCGACCAGATTATAAGCTTTGTGGAGGAACATGATGCTTTCGGTGCGGATATTCGTTTTAGTGACGAGAGCGGGAAGCTTCTGGAAACAGGAGGAGGCATCAAGAAGGCCATACCTCTTTTATTGGAGAGCGGTGTCGCGGAACGCCCGTTTCTGGTACACAACGTGGATATATTGAGCAATGTGGATTTGCAGGATTTTTATCGGCACGGGGCAGGAGCGGCGGCTTTATTGCTGGTGAGCGAACGGCAGACGCAACGTTATCTGTTGTTCGATGAGGAAAACCGTCTGGTAGGGTGGACGAACGTCAAGACCGGAGAGGTGAAGTCGCCTTACAAGGGGCTGGACGTGGAGGCTTGCCGGAAGTATGCTTTTGCCGGTGTGCATCTGTTTTCTCCGCGGTTGTTCCCTTATTTCGATGCGTGGCCGGACAAGTTTTCCGTGATTGACTTTTATCTTTCGGTGTGCGACCGGGAGCCGATTTATGCTTATCCTTCTCCCGGGCTTAAAATACTGGACGTGGGGAAACAAGACGCTCTGGAGAAGGCGGAGGATTTCTTAACGGGAGAGTGTTGTCAGTCTCGATAATTTGTTGTACTTTTGCGCACAAAATCAGATAAAAATCTTTTTATGCAACAGAAAATCATCATTCTTGATTTCGGGTCACAGACTACACAGCTTATCGGACGTCGTGTCCGGGAGTTGGATACTTTCTGTGAGATATTGCCTTATAACAAGTTCCCGAAAGAAGATCCGTCGGTTATCGGTGTGATTTTAAGCGGTTCGCCTTTCAGCGTATATGATAAGGAGGCATTTAAAATCGACTTGGACGAAATTCGCGGGAAATATCCGATATTGGGTATTTGCTATGGCGCGCAGTTCATGAGTTATACTTTGGGCGGCAATGTGGAACCGGCCGGAACGCGTGAGTACGGGCGTGCCAATTTGGCTTCGTTCGACAAGGAGAATCCTTTGTTCAAGGGATTTGAGGAGCATTCCCAAGTGTGGATGAGCCATGGCGATACCATTACGAAATTGCCCGAGGGCTTTAAGGTTATAGCTTCTACCGACAAAGTCGTGAACGCCGCTTATCAGGCAGAGGGAGAACCGCTATGGGGTGTGCAGTTCCATCCGGAAGTGTTTCATTCCGTACAGGGAACGCTGTTGCTGAAAAACTTTGTAGTGGACATTTGCGGCAGCAAGCAGGATTGGAGTGCGGCTTCGTTCGTAGACACTACGGTGGCCGAGTTGAAGGCGCAGTTGGGAGACGACCGGGTGATTCTCGGATTGAGCGGCGGTGTGGATTCTTCCGTGGCCGCTGTGTTGCTGAACAAAGCTATCGGTAAGAATCTGACCTGTATCTTCGTAGACCACGGGATGTTGCGTAAGAACGAGTTCAAGAATGTGTTGCACGACTACGAGTGTCTGGGGCTGAACGTGATTGGCGTGGACGCCAGTGCGAAGTTCTTCAAGGATTTGGAGGGAGTGACCGATCCGGAGCAAAAGCGTAAGATTATCGGCCGCGACTTCGTGGAGGTGTTCGATGCGGAAGCCCGGAAAATAACCGATGCCAAGTGGTTGGCGCAGGGAACGATTTATCCCGACCGTATCGAGAGCCTGAATATTACGGGAAAGACCATCAAGAGCCATCATAACGTAGGCGGTTTGCCTGAGGAGATGCACCTGCAACTTTGTGAACCGTTGAAGTGGTTGTTCAAGGACGAGGTACGTCGCGTAGGGCGTCAGATGGGAATGCCGGAACATTTGATTACCCGTCATCCGTTCCCCGGACCGGGACTGGCCGTGCGCATCTTGGGTGATATTACGCCGGAGAAGGTACGGGTTTTGCAGGATGCCGATGACATTTTCATCCAAGGGTTGAGAGACTGGGGATTGTACGACCAAGTCTGGCAGGCCGGTGTAATCCTGTTGCCCGTGAAAAGCGTGGGCGTGATGGGGGACGAGCGTACGTATGAACGCGCTGTAGCCCTGCGTGCCGTGACCAGTACGGATGCGATGACAGCCGATTGGGCACATTTGCCTTACGATTTCATGGCGAAGGTGAGCAATGATATAATAAATAAGGTGAAAGGAGTGAATCGTGTATGTTACGATATCTCTTCCAAACCGCCTTCGACGATAGAATGGGAATGACAATCGTATACCGATATATGGTTGATAATAGCCTCAACTTTTGCAGTTGGGGCTATTTTTCATGTCGGAGTTTATTAAAATGAAATAAAAAATCATATCAGAATGAACAGATTGGGCATAAAGGTTTTGTTGTGGTGTGCGCTGCCTGCTTTGACCGGTAGGGCACAATCCGACACGACGTTGACTTATCGTGTCGAGGCCTCTGCGAATGTCAGTTCCGGAGATTATGCACCGTTGTGGTTTACGGCCAATCGGAACGGTCTGTCGAGCCAGAAACCGAACAGTGCTTATTTGCGTGCGGGGCTTACTTATCGTAAATCTTTTAATCATGGTTGGCGGATTGGAGCCGGATTGGATTTGGCTGCGGCCGTGAACAGTCCTTCCGAATTTATCGTGCAACAGGCTTATGCAGACTTTTCGTGGAGAGTTCTTAATTTGAGTATCGGGAACAAGGAACGCAATCCGTTGGGGAAGAACCCGCTGTTGAGCAGCGGCGGAATGGTGGAAGGAAACAATGCGCGACCTGTTCCTCAGATAAGGGCAGAGATTGCGGATTATTATACGGTGCCGGGAACGAAGGGATGGTTTGCTTTTAAAGGCTATATCGCTTACGGACGTTTTACGGACGACCGTTGGCAGCGTGATTTTGCGGGGGCAAACCACCAGACTTACGTGGAGGACATTCTTTATCACAGTAAGGAGTTGATGTTCAAGGTGGGAAACAAGGAAAGGTTTCCTTTGGAAGCAGAGCTCGGCATGCTGATGTCGGCTCAATTCGGAGGAACGCAGCATACCTTTTCTTTGAAAGACGGTGAGTGGAAAGAGACCGTGTACGAGATGCCTCATGGATTGAAGAATTATGCCAAAGTTTTCTTGGCCCAAGCCGGGGGAGACGGCACTACCGGGGGAGATCAGGTGAATGTGGAAGGCAATCATGTGGGCAGTTGGAACTTTTCGTTGAATTATTATTGGCGCGATTGGAAGTTCCGTGCATATTATGAACATTTCTTTGACGACCATTCACAAATGTTCCTCCAATACGGACGTTGGAAAGACGGGCACTTAGGATTTGAGATTACTTTGCCCAGAAACCGTTGGGTCAATACATTGCTTTGGGAGGGATTGGCCACGAAAGACCAGTCGGGTCCTATTTTGTATGACGGAGACGAACGTTTTCCGGGAGCGGCTTTTCCAGGTATGCAAGTGAGTGCTTGTGACGATTACTACAATAATTTCTTTTATCAGTCTTGGCAACATTATGGTCTGGGTGTTGGTAACCCATTGTTGCCCGGACCGATCTACAACCGCGACGGTAGCCTTAAGTTCCGGAGTAACCGCGTGCGTGCCAATCATTGGGCTTTCAGCGGGACACCGTCTGACGAGTGGGCCTATCGCGTACTGATGTCGTATGCGCTTCATTGGGGAACATACGTCAATCCTTTGGATAAGATCTGCAAACAGTTCAGTTCGCTGTATGAAGTGACGTATTCGCCCAAGGCATTGTCCGGATGGCATTTTTCCGTTTCGGCGGCCGTGGATCACGGTGATTATCTCGGTAATAGCGGTGGCGGTATGATAACCATAAGAAAGGAGGGGATATGTATAAAATAAACAGTTTGGTTTTTAAATGGATTTGTTTCTGTCTGCTTGTTCCGTTCTGTTTGTCTTGTACGGATAAGGCTCCGGAATATCCAGACTTGGAAGGATATTGGAAACAAGAGTGGATAGAGGATGAGGCTACGGACGGGCAATCGGAATGTAATCGCCTTTTTTGGGCATTTCAGCTCGGAGTGTCCGAGATTCGGGATTTGGGCGGAAACGGTTATGGGACGTACGTGTGCAGGTATGATTATAATGAGGGAGCTGCTACCTTGCGTATGTATAATTTCAGGGTAAAAGGGAATCAGTCTCAAGAGGCGGATGTGGATAAACTGAAACATTTCGGTATACCTTCCGGAGATGTGACATTTGAGGTCGTACGGCTCGACGGCGACCATATGGTGTTGCGCTCGGGAGGGACTTCCTTGTATTTTCGTTCCTTTTAATTTTTTCCTCTTTTATATGCTCTATTTCAAAAGAAATTCATAAATTTGCAGTGCGCAAGCGGAGGGAGGACAGACTTCAAAATGCTCATGCTGCAAAATAGTAGAAAAGAGTTAAATAACTTATATTAGAACCTTTAATTTTAAAGATTAAGTAAAATGATTAAAGTAGGTATTAATGGTTTCGGTCGTATCGGCCGTTTCGTATTCCGTGCTGCTCAGAACAGAAGCGACATCCAAATCGTAGGTATCAATGACTTGTGTCCGGTAGATTACTTGGCTTACATGCTGAAGTATGACACTATGCACGGTGCTTTCGAGGGTACAATCGAAGCTGATGTTGAAAACAGCAAGTTGATTGTGAACGGCAAGGCAATCCGCGTAACTGCAGAACGTAATCCGGCTGATTTGAAGTGGAACGAAATCGAGGCTGAATATGTAGTTGAGTCTACTGGTTTGTTCCTGACTCAGGAAAAGGCTCAGGCTCATATCGATGCAGGTGCTAAGTACGTAGTTATGTCTGCTCCTTCTAAGGACGCTACTCCGATGTTCGTTTGCGGTGTAAACTTCGACAAATACGTAAAGGGTACTCAATTCGTTTCTAACGCTTCTTGTACGACAAACTGTTTGGCTCCTATCGCTAAGGTTTTGAATGACAACTGGGGTATCACAGACGGTTTGATGACAACTGTTCACTCTACTACTGCTACTCAGAAGACTGTTGACGGTCCTTCTATGAAGGATTGGCGTGGTGGTCGTGCTGCTTCTGGCAACATCATCCCGTCTTCTACAGGTGCTGCTAAGGCTGTAGGTAAGGTTATTCCTGAATTGAACGGTAAGTTGACCGGTATGTCTATGCGCGTTCCGACTTTGGACGTTTCTGTAGTAGACCTGACTGTAAACTTGGCAAAGCCGGCTAAGTATGATGAAATCTGCGCCGCTATGAAGGCTGCTTCAGAAGGCGAATTGAAGGGTGTGCTGGGTTATACTGAAGATGCAGTGGTTTCTTCTGACTTCTTGGGTGACACTCGTACTTCTATCTTCGATGCTAAGGCTGGTATCGCTTTGACTGATACTTTCGTTAAGGTGGTTTCTTGGTATGACAATGAAATCGGTTATTCTAACAAGGTATTGGAATTGATCGCTCACATGAAGAAGGTTAACGGTTAATCCCGTTTTCTACGATAAAATTGAAGCCATCTTCCTTTTGGGAGGGTGGCTTTTTTCGTATCTTTGCTTTTGTTATTATAATATGGTAAACGGAGATACGATGAAATATGATCTTATTACGATATTAGGGCCTACGGCATCGGGAAAGACTGTATTGGCTGTAGCTTTGGCTTACGAACTGAAGACGGAGATAATTAGCGGAGACAGCAGGCAGGTGTACAGGCGTATGGATTTGGGAACCGGAAAAGACTTGAAAGATTATGTTGTCGATGGTCACTTTGTTCCTTACCATTTGATTGATATCGTGGAGCCAGGTACGAAATATAATTTGTTTGAGTATCAGCGGGATTTTTTGAAAGTTTATGAAGCGTTGAAAGCGCGTCGTATGCTTCCTATATTATGTGGAGGTACAGGCTTATATATCGAGTCCGTGTTGAAAGGATATAATCTGATGCCCGTACCGGAAAATCCGGATTTGCGTGCAAACTTGGCTCAAAAGAGCCTTCCCGAACTGACAGAAATACTGAGTTCATATAAGGTGCTTCATAATACGACGGATGTCGATACCGTAAAACGTGCGATACGCGCGATAGAAATAGAAGAGTATTATCGTTTGCATCCTACGGAAGCAAGGGCTTTTCCCGAAATCCGTTCCTTGGTCATAGGAGTGGACATAGAGCGGGATTTGAGACGTAATAAAATAACGAAACGTCTGAGGCAACGTTTGGACGAGGGGATGATTGATGAGATAAAAGGACTGTTAGACGAAGGGATACCGGCGGAAGACCTGATATATTATGGTTTGGAATATAAATATCTGACACGGTATGTACTCGGAGAGTTGACGTATGAGGAGATGTTCTGTGGTTTGGAAACCGCTATCCATCAGTTTGCCAAGAGACAGATGACTTGGTTTCGCGGAATGGAGCGTCGTGGCATCAAGATAAACTGGTTGGACGCAGGTTGGCCGATGGAACAGAAAATCGGCCAGATTAAAGATTGGCTGTTGCAGTGAAGATTTAGAAGAAGATTCAAGTAGAGAATAAATAGTTTTGTGTATATTTGTGCGTTTTTAGCGAATTGAATTATGGAACCATCAAGATGGGGGATTATATATTGTCCGAAAGACGGTGTCCGTCATATACATAAAGAGTGGGAGGCTATACGCTCATATTTGACGGAGAAAGGCGTACTTTATGACTTCGTGCAGAGTGAAGGACCGAAATCCGTAGAACGCTTGGCGGCTATGCTTGCTTCCAATGGTTACACAACGATTATTATCGTCGGGGGCGATGCAGCGTTGAATCGTGCGTTGAACGGAGTGCTGTCGCAAGGAGAGGAGGTGCGTCGTAGCGTTGCTTTCGGGGTTATTCCTAACGGATGGGGAAATGATTTTGCACATTTTTGGGGATTTGAGGAAGATAATTACAAGCAAACGATAGATTGGCTGATAAAGCGAAGAATCCGTAAGGTGGATGTAGGGTATTGTGTTCCGAGGCGGACAGAGGACAGCCATCCCCGTTTCTTTTTGAATTGTGTGAACGTCGGTCTGGTGGCGAACATTATGAATATCAAGCACAAGACACGCCGTTTTTGGGGAATGCTGACCCTTTCTCATCTATCGTCTATGTTTTTGTTGCTGTTTCAGCGTATGGAACACAAGATGCATTTCAAAGTGAATTTGGATGACATCGACAAAAGTGTGATGACGGTATGTATCAGTAGTGCCAGAGGCTATGGCCAGACTCCGAGCGGAGTTCCGTACAATGGATTATTGGATGTTTCAGTCGTGTCGCATCCGGAAATCAGCCAGATGGTGGAAGCTTTATGGATGCTTTTTCGTGGGCGCTTTTTGAATCATAAAGCCGTGAAGTCGTATAGAACTAAGGAAGTGGACTTTTTTGATAACGGAAAGGCTATGATTAGTTTGGATGGGGCAGTATGGGAAAATGGTTCTACGCCCATGAAAATAGGTATACATCAGGAATGGGTGAATTTCATTATACCGGGTTGAACGGTTCGGAGCCGACAACCATGAGACTTATCCTATTTTAGATATCTTTTCCAATCTGTCTTCCGATATAATTTTGATTTTCCGGCCGTCTATCGCAATGATTTTCTCTGAAGCGAAATTCGTCAATGTGCGAATGGCGTTGGAGGTTGTCATGTTGGACAGACTGGCCAAATCTTCGCGGGATAGATAGATGCTGAGCGTGCAACCATCTTCTTCCAGTCCGTAACTCTCCTTCAAAAACAGAATAGACTCGGCCAACCGTCCCCGTATATGTTTTTGAGTCAAGTTGACCGTACGTTCGTCGGCTATACCCAAATCTACAGATAATTGTTTGATGAAGAACCACGCCAAGTCATTATTGCTACTTACCAACTTTGTGATGGTAGTCATAGGAATCATGGCTATCGTTGAGGCTTCGAATGCGGCTGCAGCAGTCAGAAATTCCTGATGGGCAAAATACGCACGATAAGCAAAGTATTCTACGGGCTTGATGACGCGAATGATTTGATTACGCCCGCTGACACCGTTCTTGAATATTTTTACCTTTCCGGATAAAAGACACATAAGTTGAGTCGGGAATTCACCTTCACTGTAAATCGCTTCGTTTTTTCTAAATGTATAAACCGTGAGGTTTTCTGTTAAATATTCGCGTTGTTCTGGGGTGAGTGGTTTACATAAATCAGAGATTTTTTCCAGAATCTCTTTGTTGTCCATTTCCTTTTTGACCATAAATCAAATCTGCTGCAAATTATGTTTTACGACACAAAATTAGTAAATCTTGATAGATTCATGAAATCTTAAGATTATAAAAACATATTCTACAGCATATTTTTATGAATTCTTAAAAATATGTTATCAAAAAATTTCGCGCATAATTGGATTTTTATTATTTTTGGGTTGCATAAATAAAAACAGAGACAAAATAAACAGTAAAGTGAAAACCTTATATATAATTTCTAGACTATGAGTTACATTCATTTTGATAAGACTCTGATGACCAATTTGGAGGAAGCGTTACCCAAAGAGATTTTGAGGTCTAATCGCTCGGGTGCTTATTCTTGTTCTACGATCGTGGATTGTAATACAAGAAAATATCATGGTTTGCTGGTCGTCCCGATACCGGAATTGGGCGATGAGAATTATGTGTTGCTGTCTTCGTTGGACGAGACGGTGGTGCAACACGGGGCTGAGTTTAACTTAGGGCTTCACAAGTATCAAGGGAACAATTTCAGTCCGAATGGTCATAAGTACATTCGAGAATTTAATTGTGATCAGGTGCCTACTACAATCTATCGTGTAGGAGGGGTGGTTCTGAAGAAAGAAAAGGTGTTTCAACATTATGAAAACCGCATTATCATCCGTTATACGCTTTTGGACGCCCATTCCGAAACGACTTTGAAGCTCCGTCCATTTCTGGCATTCCGTTGTGTGAGGGAGTACACACATGAAAACACAAGGGTGAACCGGGACTATCAAGAAGTGTCGAATGGTATCAAAACTTGTATGTATGACGGTTATCCCGAGCTTTACATGCAGTTGAACAAGAAAAACGATTTTGTTTTTCAGCCGGATTGGTATCGTGGAGTGGAGTATCCGAAAGAATTGGAGAGAGGATATGCCTTTAATGAGGATCTCTATGTGCCCGGTTATTTTGAACTGAAGATTAAGAAAGGCGAGAGTGTGGTTTTTTCCGCCGGGTTGTCTGAGATAAAGACCACTCAGTTGAAACAGATAGCAGATTTTGAAGCGAAGATCCGTACTCCACGGGATAATTTCTATCATTGTTTGGTTAATTCTGCACATCAATTCTATTATCATGTAGACGGAGAGAATTATATTCTGGCTGGTTATCCATGGTTTAAATGCCGTGCTCGTGATATGCTGATTGCTTTGCCGGGATTGACTTTGGTCAATGAAGAGGTGGAGCAGTTTGAAATGTGCATGAAGACGGTGGAAAAAGGCATTCGGGAATTTATGGCCGGCGAGCCGTTGAGCGTGAAAATACATGAAATAGAACATCCGGATATTCTTTTGTGGGCGGTTTGGTGTATCCAACAATATGGTAAGATTGTTTCTTTGCAGAAATGTGTCGAGAAATATGGCCTTTTGGCCAAGGACATCATGATGTATCTGAGTACAAGTTCTCATCCCAATTTGAAAGTCAGAGAAAACGGATTGGTATACGCTCAGGGGAAGAGTAAAGCCGTGACTTGGATGAATTCTACAGCAAACGGCCGTCCTATTGTACCGAGAAGCGGCTATATCGTGGAGTTCAATGCCTTATGGTATAATGCATTGAAGTTTAGCGAGGAGATATGTCAGATGGTAGGGCGTAAAGAAGAGGAGGCTCACTTTGCTGCCATGGCTGTGAAGGCGGAACAGGCGTTTAAGGATGTGTTTCTGAACCAATACGGATATTTGTTCGATTACGTAGACGAGAAAGACCAAGAACAGGATTGGAGTGTCCGCCCCAATATGATATTTGCTGTGGCGCTTGACTATTCTCCTTTGAGCCTTCCGGAGAAGAAAACGGTTTTTGATATTTGTACAAAGGAGTTATTGACTCCCAAAGGACTTCGTTCACTGAGTCCCAAGAGCGGAGGATATAATCCGATGTACGTCGGCCCGCAAGTCCAGCGTGATTATGCTTATCATCAAGGTACGGCATGGCCTTGGCTGGCTGGCTTTTATATGGAAGCCTGCTTGCGTCTGTATAAAAAGAGCCGTGTAAGTTTTGTGGAACGTGTGTTGGTGGGCTTTGAAGAGGAAATGTTTTCGCATTGCGTCGGTACCATACCGGAACTGTTCGACGGGAATCCGCCTTATCATGCTCGGGGAGCCATATCCTTTGCGATGAATGTGGCTGAGATTCTCCGTGTAGTGAAATTAATCGAAAAATACGATATATAAAGACAGGAGGAACTGAATATGAAAGTATTAATGTTTGGTTGGGAGTTTCCTCCTCATATTCTTGGAGGACTCGGTACGGCAAGTTATGGTCTGACGAAAGGTCTTTCTTTGCAGCCCGATATGGATATCACTTTTTGTATTCCGAAACCTTGGGGAGATGAAGACCAAAGCTTTATGAGGATTATAGGTATGAACAGCGTGCCTATCGTTTGGCGTGATGTGGATTGGAATTATGTAAACAGCCGGGTGGGCAGTTACATGGACCCGCAACTGTATTATGATTTGCGCGATCATATTTATGCCGACTTTTCATATATGTATGTGAATGATTTGGGCTGCATGGAGTTTTCCGGCCGCTATCCGGACAACCTGCACGAGGAGATCAACAATTATTCCATCGTGGCAGGAGTTGTAGCCCGGCAGCAGCAGTTCGACATCATTCATGCGCACGATTGGCTGACCTATCCGGCGGGCATCCATGCCAAGCAAGTCAGCGGGAAGCCATTGGTGATTCATGTGCATGCCACGGACTTCGACCGGAGTCGTGGAAATGTGAATCCCACGGTCTACAGTATCGAAAAGAACGGTATGGACCATGCGGACTGCATCATGTGCGTGAGCGAGCTGACGCGTCAGACGGTAATTAACCACTATCATCAAGATCCGGCAAAGTGTTTTGCCATGCACAATGCCGTGTATCCGTTGGCACAGGAGCTTCAGGAGATTGTGGACCAGAGGAAACCTTATTCGGAACGCAAGGAGAAAGTCGTGACTTTCTTGGGGCGTATTACCATGCAGAAAGGGCCTGAATATTTCATCGAAGCGGCCAAGCGAGTGTTGGACCGTACACACAACGTACGTTTTTGCTTTGCCGGGAGCGGCGATATGATGAACTCCATGATTGAGATGGCGGCAGCCTACGGGATAGCCGACCGTTGTCATTTTCCCGGTTTTATGAAAGGGAAACAGGTGTTCGAATGTTTCCGTGACAGCGATGTGTATGTGATGCCTTCCGTGTCGGAGCCGTTTGGAATATCCCCGCTCGAGGCGATGCAAAGCGGAGTGCCTTCCATTATCAGCAAACAATCCGGTTGCGCCGAGATTCTGTCCAAGTGCATCAAGGTGGACTATTGGGATATAGATGCCATGGCCGATGCCATGTATGCGCTTTGCATGTATCCCTCTTTGCATGAATATTTGCAGGTGGAAGGAAAGAAAGAAGTGGACGGCATCACGTGGGAAAAAGTGGGCCAACGCATCCGGAAACTTTATGATGAGACAATTCAAAAATATAAATAATCTAAAATCCTAAGACATGAAAACGATATGCCTTTATTTCGAAATTCATCAAAATATACATTTGAAACGTTATCGCTTCTTTGATATCGGTACGGACCATTATTATTACGATGACTATGAGAACGAGTGCAGTATTACCAATACGGTCGAGCATTCCTATCTGCCGGCTCTTCAGACCCTCCTCCAGATGATTAAGGAGAATCCCGGTTTCTTCAAAGTGGCTTTTTCCATTTCAGGTTGCGCCATTGAGTTGTTGGAGAATTGTGCGCCGGCGGTGATAGAGTTGTTGCAGGAACTGAACGAAACGGGATGTGTGGAGTTCTTGGCGGAACCTTATTCCCACGGCTTGTCTTCCCTGGCCAATGAGGAAAGTTTCCGGGAGGAGACTTTGAGAATGTCACGCAAGATCAAGGAACTTTTCGGCAAGTCTCCTAAAGTATTCCGCAATTCTTCCTTGATATATTCCGACGATATCGGGAGCACGGTGGCTTCTATGGGATTCAAAGGAGTATTGACGGAAGGAGCCAAGCATATCTTAGGCTGGAAGAGCCCGCATTTTGTATATCATTGTGCGCAAAACCCGAACCTGAAACTTCTTTTGCGGGATTATAAATTGTCGGACGATATATCCTTGCGTTTCAGCAATTCCACTTGGAGCGAATATCCGTTGTTTGCCGACACCTATATGGATTGGATAGCAGCAGTACCGGAAGAGGAGCAAGTGATTAATATCTTCATGGAGTTGTGCGCATTGGGTATGTTCCAGCCGCTTTCGTCCAATATACTGGAGTTCCTCAAGGCTCTGCCGGCTTGTGCCAAAGCCCGTGGAATCTCTTTCTCGACCCCGTCGGAAGTGATAGACCATCATAAGTCGGTGGATGCGCTTGAAGTACCTTATCCAATGTCGTGGGTTGATGAGGAGCGCGATATCAGTTGCTGGTTGGGAAATGGCATGCAGCGCGAGGCCTTCAACAAGCTGTATAGCGTGGCCGACCGCGTGCGCATTTGTAACGACCGCCGTATCAAACAGGACTGGGATTATCTGCAAGCCACCAACAATTTCCGTTTTATGACTACGAAATCCAGTAGCTGGAACATGTATCGCGGAATTTATGATTCTCCCTACGATGCCTTTACGAACTATATGAATATCCTCGGTGATTTCATTAACAGGGTGAATGGCATGTATCCTCGCGATATAGACAACGAAGAGTTGAATTCACTGCTTACGCTGATTAAGAACCAGGGAGAAGAATTGGAGGTGAAGGACAAAGAGATTGCACGTTTGAATGCCCGTATGAAGAAGTTGGTTCCCGAGGAAGGCGAACCTAAGAAAGTTTCTACGCGCAAGTCTTCCGCTAAAAAATAGTGTTTGCGTGAGCTTCCCCAGGGATACCGAATCCGGGGAAGGGTAAAGGCATGAAGGCCAACTTGCTGTGAAAAGGGGCAAGTTGGCCTTTTCCGTGTATGTCGGGGATGGTGTTCCGTTTATCCCAAACGTGGAAGGCTGGAGCCTTTTTGTCAAAATATAGTTTTTTTATAACTATTTGGATTATAGTGTAGTTACATTCTCCTGAGATTCGTATTCCGTTCTCCTGAGATTTGAAAATCGTTTGGCTGAGATTGGTTTGCCGTTTGGCGCAGGATGATTTTTGGGCATGCCCGTGTCTGTTTTTCCGAAAAGGGTGGGGGTAAAGAGGGTGTGGGAGAAGATAAAAAGAACAGGCGGAAGGCTTATTACCTTTCCGCCTGTTCTTTTTATATCTTGCCAGAAGTCTGACAAATAGGTCTGTGTCAATTGAATGTGCTGTAAATCACCTGGATTTTGAGCTTGTCCGTCGCGCCGCCCACCAGCTTTGCGCTTCCCAGTCCCATGTCATGCGTTACGCTGACGATATTGTTACTGTTGTCCCGGTTGGTTTCAACAGGAATGAGTACCACTTTGTTCCAGTCCTGATGCTGCTGTTCCCAAGCCTCCGGTGTGATGCCGGCTTTGGCAGACTCTTCGTTCCTCTCTCTCTTACAGTATGATACCAAGTTGCTGATGTTGGAGAAAGTATAAGTATTATAACTGCTGTTGAAAGATGTGACGTAGGATGTTTTCTCGTCCGGCACTTTCCCTTCTTCAAAGAACGTGTACATGTCTTGCTTGCGCACCAACAACAGGGTCTGGGGAACCTCGAAGGCCGATTCCTGGTTTGCGGCATTATAGCGATACAAGGAGAATTGAGCCTGACTGATGCTGTCGTTGAGGTGTTCTTGGTAGATTTCGTTTACGGGAAGTGTGATTTCCGTAAACACTCCGGCGGGAGTTTTCAAGTAAGTGCATTGGGTGTCATGTTCTATCAATTCGGCCAGACCATCATTTTCCACGTAAGTATTCTGCAAGACTTCGGGAGTAGCTGCAAAACGGCTCATACCCACGTAAACCGTGTCTTTTTCAGCGTCTTTATACCTGAAATAGAGATTCATGGCTCCTACTCTCATCTTAACCATCGTACCGTCCCCGTCCGTCAGTTTGAAATAAAAGCCGGGGCATACGTGGTGTATGAAATTATATGAATTCTTGAAAAAGTCTTTGTTCTCGTAGTATTTCTTTATGATGAATGTACCGTATTCTTTAGGCAGCACGATACGTATGTTCGGAGTGTATGAGCTGCTTTCCAGATAGTCGTCCGACAACGTGAAATCCTTTGTCGTGAAGACCTTTCGCGTAATGGGACCCGTTGCGTGACGGTTGATATACCGGCTGAAATCGGCATTGCTGTAATACGTAGTGTCCTCGCGCACGACGTTTGCAGTGTCCAGTTCATATACATCGACCTTCATCGGATTATTCTCGTCTCCATAATACTTTTCATAGTATAATCTTATTTCAATGGAGTCCGCCTCGATTTCTCCTTGCTCGTTCTTGACCATCAGGTCGTAAGCAGGGAATTCATAGTTTTCCAACGTGCTGAACTGGGCCAGAAATTCGGCTTTGATTTGCATGTTCGTTTCCGGGTCGGTCATACGTCCCAGATAGGAACTGTTGCTATTGCTTAAAACGGAATCAGCCAATAGTGACTGTGTACTTGCTTCATACACCGAAGTGGAAGCGTTGATGTTATCGGAATCCGTGAAAATACCGATGGTATCGGTCGTGTCGTCACAAGCCACGCTGCATAATCCGATCAACGTGATGAATGAAGTTTTGAATTTCATGTTTGCGGAGGATGATAAATGTTTTTAGTCTTCGCTCTTGCCCTGGCTCCATACTTTGTCGTAGAAGTCGGCAAAAGCATCGGCATCGGCAGCACTGACGTTTTCCAACACCGGAATCTGTTTGCTTTGTGCGTATTCGGCAAAGGCTTGGAACTTGTCCGTATCGGGTACGGTCAGTCCGTCGGAATAATTGATGGCTAATTTGTTCAATTCGTCGTATGTCACTTCCGGGCTGAAATCCTCGAGAACAGATGCGTTCACGTCCCTGAACGTTATGCAATTGCCGAAGTTCGTGCCCATCGACTGTTTCAAGCCCTCGGAAGACATGGAATATACGATTTTGCTGTCGCGGAATGAAGGCTCTTCTTTATAGGCGGTCTTGACATAGAGGGGAACCAAAGCCGACATCCATCCCTGGCAGTGGATGACGTCCGGAACCCACCGAAGTTTCTTTACAGTCTCCAATACGCCCCGCGCATAGAATATGGCCCGTTCGCTGTTGTCCTCATATTCGTTGCCATTTTCGTCGAGAGCCATCAGGCGTTTCAGGAAGTAATCGTCGTTGTCTATGAAATATACTTGCATCCGGGCGGCCTGAATCGAAGCTACCTTGATGATGAGCGGATGGTCGGTATCGTCTATGATTAAATTCATGCCGGAAAGACGAATCACTTCGTGGAGCTGGTTGCGACGTTCGTTGATATTTCCCCATTTGGGCATAAATGTTCTGATTTCTCGTCCTTTTTCCTGTATTTCCTGAGGAAGTTCTCTACCCATAGCAGCCAGTTCCGAATCGGGAACATAAGGCGTCATTTCTTGAGTAATGAATAGTATTTTCTTTGCCTTCATTGTCATGTTCACTTTTTCCTTGGCACAAAGATACGAAAAAAGTTTGGCATTATTGCCTTTTTCAAGGGAATAGAGCTTAATTCTTTCATTAATTTCACGTATTTATTTGGCTAATGTTTTTGCTATGTGGTATTTTATATGTTATTTTGCAGAGTTTTTTAGGGAATGCAGTTTAAAATCAACCACAAATGAAGTTAATTCATACAATTGAAGATTTGCAACGCAACTTGACAGAGGCGCGTGCAAAGGGTGAAAAGATTGGATTGGTGCCTACGATGGGTGCATTGCATGAGGGCCACGCTTCCTTGGTGAGACGTTGTGTAGCAGAAAATGATGTGACCGTAGTGAGTGTGTTTTTGAATCCTACGCAGTTTAATGATAAAAAAGATTTAGAGAAATATCCTCGGACGTTGGATGCGGATTGCGCTTTACTGGAAAGCGTGGGGGCTGATTTCGTCTTCGCACCGTCTGTGGAAGAGATGTATCCGGAACCGGATAGCAGGAAATTCAGCTATCCGCCGGTGGATACGGTGATGGAAGGGGCTTTCCGTCCCGGACATTTCAATGGCGTGTGCCAGATTGTGAGCAAATTGTTTGCCGTCGTGGAACCTGACCGTGCTTATTTCGGGGAGAAGGATTTCCAACAAATTGCCGTGATTCGTGCCATGGTCGAAGATTTGCATCTGAAGGTAGAGATAGTGCCTTGTCCGGTTGTCCGTGAAAAAAGTGGTCTGGCCATGAGTAGCCGTAACACCTTATTGACGGATGGGGAGAAGGCCGTAGCGGCCCATATCTTCGGCATTCTTTCTAAAAGCAAGAATTTTGCCACGAACCATACCTTGAAAGAGACCCGGCAATATGTGGTGGATTCGTTGAATGCCATAGTGGGACTGGAAGTGCAATATTTTGCCATAGTGGATGGCGGGTCTTTGCAGGAACTGGACAGTTGGTCGGATTCGGATGACATCGTAGGGTGTATCACCGTTTTCTGTGGAAGCCAGCCTATTCGTTTGATAGATCACGTTAGATATAAAGAATAAGATTAAAAGCAAAAGGGTATGATGATCCAAGTGCTGAAGTCGAAGTTGCACTGTGTGCGTGTGACGGAGGCTAATTTGAATTATATGGGGAGTATCACTATTGATGAGGACTTGATGGATGCGGCTAATTTGATTGCGGGAGAAAAGGTCCAGATTGTGAACAACAACAATGGTGAGCGTTTGGAAACCTATATTATAAAAGGTGAACGCGGTTCGGGGTGTATTTGCCTGAACGGCGCGGCTGCCCGTAAAGTGCAGGTAGGAGACATTTGTATTATCATCTCATACGCCATGATGGATTTTGAAGAAGCCAAGACGTTTACTCCTACTGTCGTTTTTCCGGATTCTGCGACTAACCGCTTGGTGCGTTAAGGATTTGCGATAGGGGAGGGCGTGCATTTGTGGAGTGCCGCCATCGTTCTTATATAATTGTTCCGGCCGACTGTGTCCGTAAAGAGACGGTCGGCCGGTTTCTTGTTTGTTTCAGGGTGTTCCGCATTGTTGTGAGACCGTCTTTTTATAGTTCTCTTGGGGCTTTCTACACCTTATTAATATAAGTGAAATGGGAATCCTTTCTTCTTATTTTTCCTATCTTTGTGAACGGATACAAAATATTAGTCAAGGGTTTGCCATGTGGTTGTCGAAGACGGCACGGGGATCTTCGACATTATTCTATTTAGATAATTATGAATCGAATGACATTACAAAATACTTGAATCATCATGCACTCTATGCAATTTAATATCCGAATTTCTTCTAATTGTATCAACTGCATCCGATGCGTTGCAGTCTGTCCTTCTCATGTATTGGTGAGGAACAGTGCAAACCGGATGGTTGAAGTAGGTTCGCTCGGTCGGTGTATCGGTTGCGGACAGTGTGCTGCTGTTTGTCCGACACACGCTTTGCACCATTCCGCCTATCCGACGGAGAAGATACATCCGTTCAAAACGGAAGATTGTCCGACAAGTGAACAGTTCCTGCTGTTATGCAAGAAAAGGAGGTCGAACCGGACGTTTTCCGGTCAGCCCGTTCCCAAAGAATGTTTGCAGAAAATTATGGAGGCCGGAAGCTATGCACCTACAGCCCATAATGCACAAGATGTATGTTACAAGGTGATAAACTCCGCATCGCAGTTGCAAATCCTTAGCCGTTTCGTGGCGGACACTTACAAACACATCATTCATATATTGCAAAATCCTCTGTTGAAACCTTTCCTGCGCCGGTTTCGTCCGCAGTATTATGACAATCTGCCATCCATGCTGAATGTTGTAGCTGAGTACGACAAAGGAAATGACATTATTCTCCGGAAAGCCAGAACGGTAATCCTCATCTGTACCGACCAAAGGGATTTTTTCGGAGCGACCAACGCTGATTTGGCTTATCAGAATATGTCTCTGATGGCTGAGACCTTAGGAGTAAGCCAATTCTACGCAGGTTTCCTTTGTTCTGCCATCAGATTGAAAAAGGGAGGTTTGGAACAACTCCTTGGCATTAAGGGGAAGATTCATGCGGCTATGGCATTGGGAATTCCTAAAGTTAAGTTCAACAACTACGTGGAAAGACCTCTCCGGTTTGAATTTATTTAATGGTATGCAAAATGGAAGCCGACTATACTGACACTTATACGACAGTCCTTCGAAATACTAGCAGGATGACTGCCAAAGATTTATTTCGGATGATGTTTGTTTATTATCCTAAGCCCGTTCAATACCTGCTCAGGTTTCGTGACTGGCTGGTAAAGCCTTTCGGACTTCAAGGAGGAGATGGGTTTACAGATTTGATAAAGGAGAAAGACGAAGGAAAAGTCACTTTCGGAAAGTCCGATAAGCATCTGGAGTTTCAGGTATTGTTGCAATGTGATATACCCGATGCTCCGACGCAGTGCCAATCCATTCGGATGACAACCGTTGTCAAGTATCACAATTTGTTAGGTAAAGTCTATTTCTTTTTCATCCGTCCTTTTCATGCTTTGATTTGCAAATGGCTTCTGAAACGGGCGGCAAGAAATTGGGAGAAAGAAAACACTCATATTGTAAAATGAGATTATGAGTGTCAAGAATTTACTGATTCGGAAAGCAACCGAGGATGGCCGTTACAGTGTCGCTTTCTGTTGGAAATTCCAGTGTAAGATGCTCTTTGGTTTTAGGAAGCATCTTACACTGGATTTTCCAACGGTCAAACGGAGCATGATTCCCGACTTGCCTTCTTTGTTTACTTGATTCTTCCGAATGTAGAAAAGAATCTTGAATGTACTCTTGCTCATAATACCTCTTTTTTTGCCTCTTTGCCGAGGGTGAAAACTTTTAGCGGCAAAGAGATAATTAATAATTGGGTTGTGAGCAGACACATTGAAGACAACAAACGACAAATCAAAGACTTACCATAAAAATCGTTACTAAAATCAATCGTCCGTTTTCAGTAACGATTTAGTAACGGTACTCTGTTCAAACGGTTTTTTTTGTGTCTTTCGGGTGTCCGAGAAGAGAAATAAAAAATCCCGTAAAACCTTGATTTTACGGGATTTGTCATACTTTGACCCCTTTTTGTCTTCGGGGTTCTGCGGAGAGACAGGGTTATGAACCTACTCCCCAATATCCTTGAAATTCAATTCTTTATCATCATGTCAAAGCCTTAGGGGGTACAACTTAGGTTACAAGAATAACGCTTTTCTGTCACCTTTTGGCTGTTCGTTGTCTGCCTAAAACTACGGTTCAAAGATACGGCTTTCTTTTGAATTATACAAATCATTGAAAATAAATCTTCTGCGGTTAGTGCAAGGTGCAAGCTATATATAAAGATATATACTTGCACCTTGCACTAAAGAAATCCCATCTTGTAATAACCATGATACCAATAAAATAAGTATCTTTGTAAAATGATTCAAGAGGAGTTCAATTTTTACAAACCTTGTAAGTTGTTACAACCTTACGTTAGGTATTATTGGGTATTCAAAAGTAACCAACGACTGAATACCCTGACTTTTCCTATTGGCTGCCCTCAAATCATCTTTCATAAGCAAGCACCACTATATATACCCGAACTGAACAGGATACAAGACAGGTTGACTATCAGCGGGCAAGTTAATTTTTCATCACATCTGTATGCTGATGAAAATATCGAAATGGTAGTGGTCGTATTTCAACCTCATGCCATGAGTACATTCTTGAATGTACCGACATCACTCTTTTATAATCAGGAAGTTTCAGGTTACGACATTGAAAGCACGAATTTGAATGAACTGGCTGCACGGATATTCGATTGCGAAGATAACAACCGTTGTATAAATCATATAGAAGAATGGCTGTTGTCACAAATTGCAGATACATTATCTGATGCGACATACAAGACTAAAAGAATTACTGCGGCAGTAAAACAAATATGTATTGCTCCTGCGACACCCGTAGCCGAACTATCCTCTATCGCCTGCCTAAGTAAAAAGCAATTTGAGCGACTATTCAATTCATTGGTAGGTATCAATCCCAAAGAATACACTCGTATTGTTCGTTTTCAAAAAGCACTGGAACAAATGCAGCACCAATCGGGCGAAATCAACCAAGCGCAAATAGCTTACGCAAGTGGTTATGCAGACCAATCACACTTTATACGGGAGTTCAAGAAGTTCAGCGGATATACGCCCACATCTTTATTGAAAGTGTCAAATCCTTATTCTGATTTGTTCACCAGCCCTGTATAAATGTCTCTTTTGTTCTATCCGGGTTCAAATGCTTCCCCTACTTTTGCTGCCTAATTCATTAAATGAAAATAGCATAAGTATGAAAGAAGTAAATCCCAAAGAAACCAGCCGGGCATACGCCTTTGAAATGTGGATGAATGCACCTATGCCAATGGTGACGTTCTTGAAAACACTCAATGTGTCACGTCTTGTAAGAATCAGCCGAAAAACAGGAATGAAATTCAATATGCTGATGTGCTATTGTATCGGCAAGGCAGCAAGCGGTGTGAAAGAATTTTATATGCTCCCCGTGGGCGACAAGCTGATGCAATATGGCAGCACAGCAGTAAATACCATTGTCGCCAACAAAGAGGGTGAAGTAAGTTCGTGCGACATTCCTTTCAATGATGATTTAGACCTGTTCAACAAACATTATCTGCAACTTACCCGACAAGTCGCCGAAAGCTGCACGAACCATGACCTGACGGAAAGTATGGTTATCGGCACTTCCGCATTGGCGCAATACGAAATAGACGGGGCGATAGGTATGTATAGCGGAATCTTCAACAATCCGTTTCTCATTTGGGGCAAGTACAAACGCCACCTGCTGAAAACGACACTAACCGTTTCTTTCCAGTTCCACCATACGCAAATGGACGGGGCACACGCTTCCCACTTTTTGGACGGGGTACAGAAAGAAATTGATACTTTGAGAATATAAGTTCAGGGAAAAACGCTATCTTTGCAGAACTAACAGAAAAATAAATAGTTGTTCAACAATATGAAATGGCAGTTGTGCATATAGCTACGCTCAACGAATAGCACCCTCAATTAACGCTATTCAGCAATAGACAGGCTTATCGTTTAAGTTTGCCTGTTATTGTTTTGTCATTGTCCCTTATTACAAATCTATAAAATTGTTATGCTGCTTGAAGTGGCATGGCTCATTGTATCATATTGGTTTGAACAAATGAATTATACCTATAAAAATATATGGCTCATCGCTTTTCCCGTGATGATGAGCATTCTAATCGAACAACTGATAAACATCACCGATGCCTTGTTCTTGGGGCATGTGGGTGATGTGGAACTGGGTGCATCTGCCCTTGCAGGAATATGGTTCTTGGCTATTTATATGCTCGGCTTCGGGTTTAGTTTGGGACTGCAAGTGATAATTGCCCGCCGTAACGGGGAACAGCGGTATTCGGAAACAGGGAAGGCTTTCTTTCAAGGTTTGTCCTTTTTGTTGTCGCTGGCGGCTGTTCTTTGCCTGTTGTCCCAAACACTTTCCCCTATTTTCTTGAAACATCTGATTATTTCGGATAATGTCTATAATGCGGTTATCCGTTATTTGGACGGACGCATTTGGGGACTGTTTTTCTCTTTCCCGTTTCTTGCCTTACGTGCATTCTTGGTAGGCATCACGCAGACAAAAGCCCTGAACATGGCGGCTTTTACTGCCGTGCTGGTAAATATCCCTATGAACTGGCTTCTGATATTCGGTTTCGACATGGGTATATCAGGGGCAGCTATTGCATCTTCTTTTGCTGAATTGTGTTCGCTAATCGTTTTGACCATCTATGTGTTTCGACACATTAACAGACATCTGTATGGTTTACATTGGAGTATAGATATAACCGTATTGAAAGAAGTCTTTTCTATCTCGGTGTGGAGCATGTTTCAATTCTTTATGAGTGTAGCCATTTGGTTTCTGTTCTTTTTGGCTATCGAGCGTTTAGGGGAAACGGAATTGGCGGTGTCGAATATTATAAGAAGCGTTTCTGCCTTGTTCTCCGTCATTGTCAATGCTCTATCGGGTGTTACCGGTTCTTTGGTCAGTAACCTGATTGGAGCGGGTGAAAAGAGAAATGTTTTTCCGCTTTGTCACCGGATTATTCGTTTGGGATATGCGGCAGGTGTTCCGCTGATACTCCTTGCCTTGTTGTTCCACCAATTCATTATTGGGGCTTACACGGGAAATCCGACAATCGTACAAGCTGCATGGCTACCTTTTGCGGTCATGCTATTGGATTACTTCTTTGCGCTGCCCGGCTATGTCTATCTGAATGCCGTAACCGGAACGGGAGCGACACGGACTGTATTCGTCTTTCAAGTGACGACTACGATTGCCTATCTGTTCTGTTTATGGGGACTAAGCCGTTGCAATGTCCCATTGGCAGCTTATTGGGCAGTAGAATACCTGTTCGTGATATTGCTTGGTGTACAATCCGTTTTTTATCTGAAATACAAACAATACTAAAAGCAGAAAATTATGATGAATAAAATATATCCTCGTAGTGGCGATACGCAAACCGTATATCTAAACGCAGTAGTGAAAGACCCGTCCATTGAAATTGGCGACTATACCATTTACAACGATTTTGTTTCAGACCCTTGCCTGTTTGAGCAAAACAATGTGTTGTATCACTATCCGATTAATCACGAGCGGCTGATAATCGGAAAGTTTTGTTCGATTGCCTGTGGAGCAAAGTTTCTGTTCAACTGCGCCAACCATACCCTGAAATCCCTGTCCACTTATACATTCCCGCTGTTTTATGAAGATTGGGAATTGAATAAAGCTGATGTGGCTTCAGCTTGGGACAACAAAGGTGACATCGTGATAGGCAATGACGTGTGGATAGGGTATGAAGCCGTAATTATGGCTGGTGTCCATATCGGTGACGGGGCTATTGTTGGCACAAGGGCGGTTGTGACGAAAGATGTGCCGCCTTATACCATTGTGGGCGGTGTCCCTGCTAAAGAGATACGAAAGCGGTTCAGTGCTGATATGATAGAACAGATACAGGCTTTGAAATGGTGGAACTGGTCAGTAGATAAGCTACGGGAGTTTTTGCCTTATCTAATGAATGGCGATTTAGAAAAAGTAGCGGCAATGAAAAATAGGTAGCCATGAGAACAATAGCGGAAGAAATATTGTCCCGGATAAATGCTGAAATAGAATTGCTCAATTATGACAATGATATTACTGTTGATGATGCTTTGCACATGGTAAAGTTCATCACTCCGCTATACAGCCAATTAAGAAAGCTTGTATCAGACTATGTATTTCCGACAAATGAAGAAGAAATACGCTTTTTCAAGGAAATCAAACCTAATATTCTCGACAAGTATCTATATTTTAGTAAGGTCTATAATATTGAAATGAAATGCCCCATTGGTAACAATGAAATTATAAAGGAATATTTGAACCAAGAATTAGAGGAATTAACCCGTTTTTTTCGTGACAATTTGAATTTTTATCAATATTACAGGTCAAAATCCACTTATATGGATAGCCTGTATTTTGTCCGTAAGAAAGCGGATATTCAATTATTGCTTGACTGCTTCCAATATGACCGTGACCCTCTATTTTCAACCGAATACGATTATAAGGTAGCGAAGATACTATGTAATGAAATGTTGCGAATCTACTTAAACCAACGATTGGTAAAACTGGGGAATACCAATCAGGTAGAACATAACCTACAACAACTGGATAAATATATTTTCCGCTTTACTGGTAAAAAGGCATATCTTATTGAGTTGGGATATTCTCTTGTTTCTTCGGGTGACATAAATAATGGCAACGTGGAAATAAAAGAAATGATGAATTTCCTTAGTACGATATTCCATATTGATTTAGGGGATTATTATGCTTCATATATAGCCATGAAAGAGAGAAAAGACCGGACAATGTATCTGCACCACTTGATAGACTACCTTGTTAAGCGGATGAATGAGGATGATATGAAATAATTCCCTGTATTACAGAATTAAGAAGTACCATGTTTACCCCAACATGGTACTTCTTTTTTGTAAATAATCCCTTTGAGAAAACACCGTTTTTCAGAGGGATTATTTGTTATTTCATCCGATTTTCCCCTCAAAAAAAGTAATACCATGATAGGTACAACCATGACTTTTAGGTTATTTCTTCTACCGAACTTTGCGGCAAATCAATAAGTTAGCAATATGGAGATTATAACATTTGAGTCAAAAGCCTACAAGGAACTTGACAACAAGATTACCGCCATAGCAAACTACATCTTCAATCATTTGGACGAAAACAAGACCGATGAAGATGAAATTTGGGTGGACAGTTACGAAGTATGTACTTTCTTGAAAATCAGTGACCGAACCCTGCAACGCCTGCGGGCAGCAGGAATGATTTCTTACTCCGACATCAAGGGACATTACTTCTATAAGATTAAGGAAGTCAAACGAATGTTGGAAGAACGCCTGATTAAGCGTGACAAGGAGTGTATAAACGAACTGATAACCAATCACCAGCAATATGTTAAGGAAAGAAGAAATACTAAGCAGGACAAATAACGGTCTGTTCGTTTTCAAGCATTACTTACCCGGTGACTGGCGTATAGGCAGGCATTTTCTTAACCCGCTCTATCAGGACAAGAAAGCATCATGTAATATCTACTTTGACCGCCATAGCGGTATGTATAAAATGAAAGATTTCGGTAACGACAATTATAGCGGCGACTGCTTTTTCTTAGTTGGACAGTTAAAAGGATTGGACTGTAACCGGGCGGCTGACTTTGTGGAGATACTGGAAATTATCGACCGGGATTTGGGGTTGGGGCTGGGGCTGGCGGCAGGAACTCCAATAGCCATTCCAACAATGGTAAATAATCGGAATGCGGCAGACAAAACCGAAGAAACACCCGAAAAACCCGTCAAGCCCTACCAGTTCCGGGAACAGAAGTTTCCGCTTGCAGAACTGATGTATTGGCAACAATATGGTATCACGCCTGAACTATTGGAACATTACAAGGTCTGTTCCCTCCGGGAGTACGGCAGCGAAACGGCAGAGGGGAAACCATACGCCTATGTTTCATCGGTAACAGAACCCATGTATGGTTACAAGGGCAAACAGCATATCAAGCTGTACCGCCCGTTCTCCACTCCCCGCTTCCTTTATGGCGGCAGTTTCGGCGAAAACTACTGTTTCGGATTGGAACAACTGCCAGCCAAAGGTGATACGCTGTTCATCACGGGCGGCGAGAAAGACGTACTTTCTTTGGCGGCACATGGATTTCACGCTATCTGCTTCAACAGCGAAACGGTGACTGTCCCACCCACGCTGGTTTATAGGCTGACATTCCGCTTCAAGCATATTGTATTGCTCTATGATACGGATAAAACAGGCAGGGAAAGCGCACGTAAGCAGGAAAAACTATTGGAAGAATTTGGCGTGAAACGTCTGCTCCTGCCACTGCCGGGAACGAAAGAGGAAAAGGATATTTCCGACTACTTCAAAGCCGGAAACACCCGTGAAGATTTCCTGAAACTGTTTATAGAATTTTTAGACAACCTATATAGTGACACATTGATTATGCTAAAATCGTGCGAGATAGATTTCAACAACCCGCCCGCCAAAGCGCAAGTGATTATTTCGGCGGGCGATGTTCCATTGGGAACACAAGGCAACCTGTTCGGCATCACCGGGGGCGAGGGAACGGGAAAGAGCAATTATGTAGCTGCAATCGTGGCTGGCTGCATCTGTTCGGCTGATGCGGAAGTAGATACGCTGGGCATACAGATAACGACCAACGGGAAACGTAAAGCGGTCTTGCTATATGATACCGAACAATCGGAAGTACAGTTATTCAAAAATGTGGGAAACTTGCTGATAAGAGCCAAACAGCAGGACAAACCGGAAGAACTGAAAGCGTTCTGCCTGACGGGCATGTCACGCAAGGAACGCTTACACGCCATTGTGCAGAGCATGGATAAGTTCTACTACCAGTACGGCGGCATCCAGTTAGTTGTCATTGACGGCATCGCCGACCTCGTAAAGAGTGCCAACGATGAAGCGGAAAGCGTGGCGGTGATAGATGAACTCTATCGGCTGGCTGGTATCTATAACACGTGTATTCTTTGTGTGCTGCACTTCGTCCCGAATGGTTTGAAACTGCGGGGACATTTGGGTAGCGAACTGCAACGCAAGGCGGCTACTATCCTGTCGATAGAGAAAGACGATGAACCCGCCCTGTCGGTGGTAAAAGCTCTGAAAGTGCGTGACGGTAGCCCACTGGACGTACCCCTGATGCTCTTTGCATGGGACAAGGAAGCCGGGATGCACGTGTACAAAGGGGAAAAGCCTCGTGAAGAAAAGGAGAAACGCAAGGAAAAGGAGTTGGTGGGCGTTGCCCGTGACATCTTCGGGCGGCAGACACATATCACCTACATAGACCTTTGCGAACAGTTACAGCAGGTCTTGGACGTTAAGGAACGCACCGCCAAAAGCTATATCCGCTTCATGCGTGAACGGGACATCATCGTTAAAGACCCGGCAAACCAAAGTTATTTTATGATAGGTCTAATTTAATCCGACAGCACTATGTATATAGATAAAGAAAATTTCGTGGCATGGATGGAACGTATCATGGACAGGTTCGATATGCAGGAAAGAAAGATAGACCGCCTGTTAAGTGAACACAACTATCTGAACGGTGAAAAATTGCTTGACAATCAAGATTTATGCTTCATGCTGAAAGTGAGTACCAAGACCTTGCAGCGTTACCGCAAGAAAGGCATATTGCCCTATATCATGCTGGACGGAAAATATTTCTACCGGGCAAGTGACATACACAAGTTAATTCGTGAACGCACAGATTAAGTGACTACAATTTGATTGTATATACTTTCCGTTATCCTGTCGTATTATTGTAATATGGCAGGATTTCTGTTATTTACAAGGTTATTCCGGTGATTTTCGCTACTTTTGCAAAAGTAACATAAGAGAATAACGGCGATTGAACAACTCCGGTCGTGATTTCGTCTTTATATATAACATATACGTTCGCCGAACGTCCCAAAGCGAAAACTGGCACTTTTCAAAATGAGGGGATATTCAGCGCAGGATATGCTATGCTTTGTCATAGCGTGGTCTTGCCTGTTTCCTCATTTGGGTATGCCAGTACCTCGCTTTGAAGCAGTGTAAGAACCACGCTTCTTTTTTGAGATATTGGCGGACAGTTTGAAAAAGATTATCAACTGTTTAATACTTGATAGGATGAAACAAATTAAAGCGCACATCGCCGTATCTCTTGACGGACACACAGCCACCTTAGACAAGGAACTGGACTGGCTACCTCGTGAAATAAAAAATATCGTTGGCAAGCAATACTTGGAAGCGGATTGCCTGCTTATGGGGGCGAACACCTACAACTACATCTTTGAACACTGGGGCGGGTGGCCGCACAAAAGCAGGCGGTCTTTTGTGGTGTCACACTACGACACCAACGTGACACCGGACTGCGGCGTGGAGTTCCTGACCGAAGAACCGCTGCAAAGGGTCTATGAGCTGAAACAGGAAACCGACATGCTAATGGTGGGTGGCGGCAGACTGCTTACCTCGCTGATAAAAGCAGAACTATTGGATAGCCTGACTATCTACACCGTACCCGTCATGGTAGGCAAGGGCATCGGTTTCATCGGTGAAACGCTCGGCTCGCAGTGGAAGCTGTCGGAAAGCGGGGTGCTGGACAACGGGGTTATCCGTTCTACCTATCTGTTTGACGGGAGTTTGTAACAAGTAAAGAAGCATTAAAAATGCGCCCGGTTTCCCTCCGGGCGCAACCACTAAAATTTCAATTATCATAAGCGGCAAAACTTATCACAATGAAATTTCAGCGGTAAAGATAGGCTATTTCTTCGGTTTTCCTTTCTTTTCGGGGAATGAAAAGGCGACATTGAACTGCTCGTCCAGTACCAGCGAGGCATCGAAAGCCTTGCCGTTCTTGCCCTTGAAGCCCTTGATTAGTCCGGTCTTGCGTTTCGTCACCAGCTCGACAATCTGTTTGTCGGAAAGCTGCTTGTCGCACTTGTTGCGGAATATGGTAAGCGTACAGTCCACGTTGGAACATTTCGCCACTTTCGGGTAGAACAGGATGCGCCCGCTTCCGCACTTCGGGCAGGGACAGGTTTCACTGCCCGCAACAGATAATTGTACCGAAAGCAGTTCCGCCGTGATTTGCGCTGCGTACACCTCGATACCCTTTCGGAACGTGTCGGCATCCATGTTTCCCGCTTCTATCTTGGAAAGGGCGGTTTCCCACATGCCCGTCATTCCGACATCGGCAATCTTCTTGTCCTTGACTATCCTGTAAACGGCAAGCCCCTTGTCGGTTGGTACAAGGTTCTTCTTCTCACGCACGATGTACTGGCGGGTGAACAGCGTTTCGATAATCGCCGCACGGGTGGCGGGTGTACCTATCCCGGCATCTTTCAGGCTGGCTTTCAGTCCGGCATCCTCCAGTTCCTTTCCGGCGTTCTCCATTGCGGCAAGCAGGCTGCTTTCCGTGTGCAGCGGTTTCGGCTTGGTCTGCTTCTCCAGCAAGTCCACGCCGGAGAGTGGCAGACATTCGCCCTCTTGGAGTGGCGGCAGGCTGGCGGCTTCTTCATCCCCACCCGTTTCCCGCTCACCGAACACGGCACGCCACCCGGCTTCTTTCATCACCGCACCTTTCACCGTGAAGTCGGTATCTCCGGCAGACAGCACGGCGGTGGTTACGTCTTTCACGCACCTGCCCGAAAAGGCTTCCAGCATACGCCCGGCTACCAGTTCATAAACCGCCCGTTCGTCTTTGGAGAGTTCGCCGGGCAGGTTCTCGGTAACAATCAGGGCGTGGTGGTCGGTCACTTTGCCGTCATTCACGCTGCGGCGGTTCAGGGCTGCGCCGTCCAGCCCGGCGGCATACCCGGCAAAGCGGGGGTACTGCCCCAGCATGGCGACACGTTCCGGCATTTCATCGAAAACGTCCTCCGATATGTAGCGGCTCCCGGTTCGGGGGTATGACATCACTTTCTTTTCGTACAGGCTTTGCACTATGGAAAGGGTCTTGTCCGCCGAAAAGTTCAGTTTCGTGTTCGCTTCCTTTTGTAGCGTGGTAAGGTCATACAAAAGGGGCGGTTCTTGGCTGGTTTCTTTCCTTTCAACGGACTTCACCGCAAGCTGCCCGGCATCCTTTACCCGTTGCAGGGCGGCTATGGCTTCGGGCTGTTGCTCCCACTTGGCGGTAGATTGGGCGGTGAAACTTATTTCCCCGCTGGCGGTCGCCGCTTTGAGTTGCCAGAATTTGGCGGGTACGAAATTCTTGTTCTCCAAATAGCGGCTGCATATCATCACGAGCGTGGGTGTCTGCACCCTGCCCAGCGAGAATACGCCCTGTCCGGCTGCCACGCTCAACGCTTGGGTGGCGTTTATCCCTATCAGCCAGTCCGCTTCGCTGCGGGACTTGGCGGAGAGGTAGAGGTTATCGTAACGCTCGCCCGGCTGCAAGTTGTCCATCCCCTCACGGATTGCCCTGTCGGTAAGGCTGCTTATCCACAGGCGTACAAAGGGCTTGGTACAGCCTAAATAGTTATAGATGTAGCGGTGTATCAATTCGCCCTCACGCCCGGCATCTGTTGCTACAATAATCTTGTCGCACCGGTCGAATACCTCTTTAATCACTTTCAACTGTTTCAGCACGCCGGGGTCTGCCTTGTAGCCTTTCTCGGCTTTCACCTGACGGGGGATTAGCCGGAAATCGGGCGGCAGGATGGGCAGGCTCTCCCTGCGGAAGTTCGCCACGCCGTAGGCTTCCGGCATGGCAAGCTGGATTAGGTGGCCGAACGCCCATGTCACCATATACCCGTTGCCGGAAAGATAACCGTCATTACGCTGGGTCGCCCCGATGATGCGGGCGATGTCTTTTGCCACGCTGGGCTTCTCTGCTATCAGTGCAATCATAATTCTTTACTTTTTAAGGGTGGGTACTACATTTTCATTCCTTTGGACTTCTTGGGTTTGTCCGCTTTCAGGCTCTTGTCCTGCGCTTTCTCCTGCTTCTCTTTCTGCTTGGCGGTGGGCTTCTGCTGCCCTTGTTTCAGCGGTTCTTTGCCCTGCTTGGTGGCTTCGTTGGTCTTGCCCTCTGTATTGACCGCTACCTGTGTCCGGCTCTCGGCGGCGGGGGTAACGTCTTTCGGCTGCACCTTGTCGGGGGATTTGCCCTGTGCGCCGGGCTGCACATGACCGTTGAACTCAACGCCCTGCCCGTCCTTTAGCCCGGCTACCTGCTGCTGTCCCTGCTGTAAGAACTGGACGGCTGACCTCGGCAGGAACTCCAAGCCACGCTCCACTGCGCTGACTTGCAGGTATGCGCTGCGCCGTGTACCGTCCTTGAATTGCAGGTTATCCATTTTGACCGCTTGCCCGGCTTCAAAGGCGGCTTTCTGTTCCGGGCTGACTTTTACGCCACAAATGGTGTCAGGGCATTTCCATTTGTCTGCCCGCATGTACTCCAGTTCGTGCGTGTACCTGTCCCGGCTGACGAACACGGGGATTTGTTCGCCGCTTTTCGGGTCTTTGATTTGTGCGATGCCGCCCAAGTTGCCAGTACCCTGCAAGTTACCCTGTTCCTGCTTGGTGAACTCGTGTCCGTTATACGGGCGTTGCAACAGTTTCTCGTCCTGCTGTACACCGTGCAGCTTGGGTACTACCGTACCGTCCTTTGCCTGATAGAAAGAGAGTTTGACATCGGTAGGTTTCAGGTAGAAGCCGCCCACCGTCCCCGAAACGGTGTAGGTGTTCCGGGACTTGTAGCCACGCATCACACGGTCGAAGTCTTTCGTGTTTTTCAGGGTGTCGGCGATGATACCGACTTTCTTCAGGTTCTCCCAGTCGATTCTTGCCGGGTCGAAGCGGTAGCCCTGCTTGAACTCGTGGAAGTCGGGCTTCGGCACTCGCAGCATTTCAGCCCGCTTGTTACCCTCCGGTGTCGGGTTGCGGTGGTTGTCCTCGATAGCCCTTGCCTGTTGTTCCGCTTCGGAAGCCTTTACGCTGAACAGTTCCAGCCCGGAAGTGTCCTGAAACTTGCGGAAGAAATTGGAAATGAAGTTGCTGAACACATCACCGTTCTTGTCCACCTGCATGAACCCGCCGCCCTGTGTCGGCGGTACGGTCTGCAAATTGCCGTCCTTGTCGATACCCTTAACGGCACTCACCTTGCCCTGCTGTTTATCCAAGACCAGCAGCACGTCTTTTTCCTGCCCCTCTGCGGGCGGGGTCATTCTGTTTGCCATAAATAATTGGAATTTTAGTGGTTACGGGAATAGTCCCGCCCAAAGGTAGCGACTAAATATGCTATATTTGGATAGGTGGAAAGGAGTGTCCGTATTTGTCCTGCGCTGTCCCGATTTGTCCGGGTAGGATAAATTACTGCAATTAATGGTTGCAGAATTGGAAACGGGCATAAAAAAAGAGAGCGAAGTTAATCACTCTCTTTAGATGAGCCATTTGTGAAACGTTTATGAAGCGTTTGTGATTTTAGCAAACGTCTTATAATAAGCTATATATAAAAATCAAAGCTAAAAAACAGCTTATTTTTGGAGCGTTTGTGAAGCGTTTGGTAAACCTTTGATTGTATAATATGTGTTTTTGCCAGTAACGCCCTGCATTTCCAACCACGTTTCCATTTGTTGCAACAAACGGTAAGCGGTGGTTCTATTGGTATTCAGTATTCTTTGAACGTCCGAATTGGTAACACTTCCATTTTGGGCTGCATATTCGATAATAGGTATATACCTTTCATCAACTCGCTGCGCCAATAGCTGCGAACGTATATCGGTATAATAGGTAATCATCAGACCGCTTAACATTTCAAGTTTGGGCGGCAACAGCTTGTATGCGCTGACCGCTTCCAAAATACGCTTGTAACCACGTCCCCAACTTTCAATGTCCCCGCTTCTGAAAAAGGCGTTGGCAATTAACGGATTATAGGGAGTAGACGGGTGGCTTTCAAAAAGTTTCTCGGTTGTCCAGTTCTCCGGCAATTGCCCAGCGTTCCAAAAAGTGATGTGGTCGGGGAACACGCTAATCTGTATCGGTACGGCACTGGCATAATCTTTATGGGCTATGGCATTCATCAGTGACTCCCTGACAGCTTCCACCGGGAACTGCGGCGTTTCACGCCGGGAAATACCCTCGTATGAAATGTGGTAGATTAGGTATTTGGTCTTTATCAAATCCATAGCCTTATCCACCTGTTCCATTAAAGAGCCGTGAACCTCGTCCTGAAACTCCAAGTTACCCTTATCATCCCGAAAGAAACCTATCTTGATATAAGCCCCGGTTACAAACCGTTCCGGGTCGGGGTGGAACAACAGCAAAGCAGCACGGGTCGGGCGGTTGGTTTGGGTGTCAATCAGCCGCAAATCGTGCAGCAAATTTTCGGTAATATCTTTCAACACATCTTCGTCCACACGCCCGCTTCTCGCCGCTTCCTTCCGGAAACGGTTCAATGCGCTGGGGGAAAGTTCCTCTATGCCTGCCCACTCTATGGGAAACTCGTCCCAATGCCTTCCAGTACGTTGCAGGATAAAACGGTTCAACGCCGCACCTTTCAACTCCTGTTTCGTGCTGCCGCTGCGATAGTGGTACTGACCTTTGTAATTGATAGGATTGGAATAAGGCGGTACGTCAATCTCGATATATTTCAGCCCGTTTTCTTCCAGCAGATTCACGTCCACGATGATACCCAGCACGTCACGCACTTTGTTCGGTATGTCCTCCAGCAGTTTGTCGGCATCGGCAACACCAACTACCTTGCCGTTGTCATTCATACCTATATATATCTTGCCTCCTGTGGCGTTGGCAAAGCCGCATATCCATTTCAGATATTCGTCACGCCAGCTTTCTTTCCACTCTATATTTTGACTTTCGTTCATAAAAATTCATTTTATATTGATATAACATTATTTTCTCCAAACCATTCTTTTGCCTTTGCTAAAACAACAGATGTAGGATTATGATAAAAAACAGCAAGATTTTCTTTAGCACGAGTACAACATACATAAAATATTTTTTGTGTTCGTTCTAAAACTCTCTGTTTTTCTGTTTGGTTCATAAATAAATATTCAAAATTATAATCATTCCATTTTCCATTATCTAATATAACAAGCACATTATCAAATTCAGCACCTTTAGTCTTATGCTGAGTTGAAAAAGGTGTTTGTCCCTCCAAATAAGCATACAACTTTTGGAATTCAGCATATTTGACGTTTTTCACTTGATTATATATGTATTCCTTTTCTATCAAAAAGTTTTCTAATTTTTCATCAATCAGGCAAATCCCTTTTCTATGAGCATCATTTATCACATATTCAATCGTTTTATCTCCTACCTCAATCAGACTTTCTATATTTTGTTTTAATTCTCTTTTATCTTTAATTGTATGTATTTGGTTATAATCCGTAACCCTTAAAAAATCATTATATTGTTTATTGACATATAGAGATATGTTCGTTTGAATTTTAAATAGATGCCTTATTAGATTATCTCTTTTAGAACCTTTCTTATTTTCGTCATCATCATCTTGTTTTTTATCATCTATCAATTGGTCTTTATCAAAATACATTCTCCGTACTTCGGAAAAAGGTCTATTTTTCAATTGATTATATAGCTCAACATTATGAGGGTTAGATAACAATATATCTTTTTTCAATTGCCGCTGTCTATTTTTTAACTGAAATTTGTCTACTACAATATCAAACGTATCGCTATCATCAATATGTATTTCTGGTTTCCCTTGCTTTTCGTTATCTTTAATCTTCTGTAAAATATCCTTTTTTAATCCCATAATAGGGTCTTTATCGTAAATATCCATCAATGTTCTAAAACCCGCTTTGTCAGCAATTAAATTATGGGTAAGATTCAGTTCTTTTGTTCTTTTTGTATCAGAAAAACTCCAGCTGTATTTTTCGGTTAAGAATTGTTCTACTCGCGAAATGTCTCCATTTGTTGAATGAATAAATATGATTTCACCTTCTTTTACTTTTCCGTCAATCATATTAGGGGCTGAAATATCATTTGAAGGTACTTGCACTATTCCATCCGTTCTCAACCTATTCGCTAATGCTATTACTTTTTGAGGATTTCTTCTATTTTGAGTTTTCTTGACTTCTCTCACTTTCCCTTTTTCATCCCCTTTATATTCATTAATATTACCAATACCGTCATCATAAATAGACTGCATTGTATCTCCAAAAAAGCCTATTATCGTATGTTTTTTGCTCTTCGGGAAATGCTCTAACAAAATTCTAATAACTTCTTTATGAGTATCTTGATATTCATCTATAAAAATAAATTTATACCTATCTTTTACGACATCACAAAGTTTAGAATATTTAGCAAACATATAATCAGCTATCACAAGTAATTCATCATGTGATATAATTCCATCTTTTAACCTTAAATATTCTTTATATTGTATTTTAACAGTTTCCTCTCCATTGTCAAAATAATCATTTGACACCTTACTTAATCCATCTATTTTTATCTTATTTACATTCTCATCATTGGACAAAGTAATAATTGCTATTTTTAATTCCTTTTGAAAATGCTTGATATTATCCCACAAAAAATCATGAATAGTGGAAACATTCAAATTCTTATGATTAACACGTTCTTCTATCTCTTTAACTGCCGCATTTGTATATGTCATACAGGCTATTTTCGAGGTTGGATTATCTTCAATAACCTTCTTGATTACTTGAACTAAAGAATATGTTTTACCACTACCAGCTCCACCACTTAGTAAAAAGTTGTCACCATTAGCAATATGCTCCATTATTTGTTGGAACTCATCTTTTACTTGCTCTACTCCTAATCTTGTTTCAACCATAATAATCCCTCCTTAATATATGCTGGAATTTGCCAATTACTTAACATTTCATCACTATGGTATAAAATATCCAAAGCAAAATGAGTTTTCTTTTTAATACATTCTTGAGCTAAAATATATGCGTTCTTATTAGGATTGTCAAAATAATCCTTATTTTGCAATCCTCTAAAATCAGCTTTATTGTTTTTTACAAAGTTTCTATTAAGATGAATAAATGCGTCCTCAAAACTACGAGCATTATAATCAGCTTCATTAGTTTGATAAACAACACATAATCTACCATTAGATTGATTTTTCCAACATCCGCCTATATTATTAAATAATTTATCTTGAAGCGAAAAAGTTTTCAGATCTGCTAATGTGGGATTATTGAAATAATGCGATAAGGCTTCATTTGAGTATGCTACAGCATTAACTACTTCACACTTTTTATTGTCAGCCCCTATTGCATCAAGGTCAGTTATAATAAGCGTTTTTATTCCTAGGAACTCTATGAACTTATCAAATATCTGTGAATAAGCCCCGACTTCAACAATAGAGATATTTTGAGATAATAAAGGCAAATAATCATCTTCTGTACTTTTTGCCTTGTGTGTTGCAGCTTCCTCAATATCTATTTTCTTCATCATTGTTGGAATTAACATCCTTTCAGTATCACCCTCAATCAATACAGCCTTTTCTGCAAAAAATATTTCAGCTCGACTAATAGTAAGATATTGGGTAAGGAATTGATATTGGGATGTTTTTTTATCATACTCTTTCTTCAAATCTTTCAGATTTTTTGCAATGACATTATTATCACCTTCCTTTTTAAGATATTTAATATCGTCAAAATCACTATCCGCAACAATATGTGAAGAATGGGTGCTTATTATATATTGTAAACTTCTTGCTTCACCATCTGCCCTTTGAATACCATCCTTTAGTAACCTTTTAATATTCTTAATAAATACATATTGCATTTGAGGATGCGTATGAGCTTCCGGTTCTTCTATAAACAACAAATTTATATCAGCTGGCTTTTTCTCTTTTTCGCGCTTAAATTCTTGAATAAGTATTTCTATCTCGAAAATCATACATATTAGGTTCATATAACCTAATCCATTATAATGTTCCGGTAGTTTATTATTCTCATCATGTTTGTAAACAACAGTCGTATTTCCTTTTAATAATTCCCTATGCTGTAAATTTGAAATAATTTCTATTTCTGATTCATTGGGTTTAACACCACCAAAATCACCAACTTTCTTAATTATATCTTTAAATAAATCTATATATATACTACTTAATTGATTATCTGTTTCACTTAGTTTATCTTTAAAATCTTCAACAGCCTTATTCTGTATAGGGTTTGTTTCTGTTTTCTCATATATTTATGGGGCACAGAACGAAACGTATATTGAGGATTGAGCGGAAAGAATATCAAACCTATTGATATACAAAATGTTATGCAAAATATGAGTGGATGGCTCTGCAAAACGAAACGTTTACGTGGGTTTAATTTGCAGCTACATTTATGTGCTTTTTAGGCATACAGATTTGCAGATAGGTTTAATTGGGTTTACATAAGGCTTACATGGTTGATTCTGGTGGGGGAGTGAGTGGCAGCTGCGGCTGCTTTTTTTGTGCCTGATTATTTGATATAATGCTGCTTAAATTATTCCATATAATAGTTATTTGGTATATTTGCGACAAAATATTATTAGTTATGGCAAAGGTAATACATATACATTTGACACACGGAATAGAAGGAACAAAGCGGAAAGACTGGTATTTTAGTAGTATAACGGCCATTTATACTGTTTTGACGGCAGAACAGGTGGGCGCAACGAAGAATTATCTGCTTCATGCAGGATTATCTGGTAACGGGACTGTATGCACCAAAAAGGCTATAATAAAGCAATCTACGCTCATTTCTTGCGGGCGTAGTGGAAATGTATCAGACGAATAATAAGCGGCTAAAAAGGCAATAAAAACGGCTTTAGAATGATCCGGTGTGGGGAGGTGGTTATACCTCCCCTTTTTTGTGCTTGAAATCGGTCTTTTTTGACGCTGGATATTCAGGTGGATATTCAAAGTGGATATTCACTTTTATAGAACTGGATATTCAAAATAGGGTTTTGGCGGTGTGCGATACAGACATGCTAAAATACCACAATTTTAAAAATACCCCTTGTTTTTTATTTGATAGCCCCCCCCTAAAAACCTATCATTTTTCACGTTTTACTTTTTAAATTCCCCAATATCAGTGCCTTTATGCCCTTATATAATGGTAGGGGAGGGGGATTGCTTGGGAGGGGGACATCATGGGGGATGATAGGGGGTACGCTTCGTTTTCCATCACCGGTGTATGGTAATAGTAAATCCGCCTACCCGACATTTGCAGTACCGGAAATGGGCGCATCCGATACATGTTTTTCCTTTTCGATTGTCATTTGCCGGATTCGTTCCTCTAAGCGTCCGATTTCTCTATCTTGTTCCCTGATGATTTCTTCTTTTTCTCTAATTAAGGCAAGGAGAGAGGATAGTTCGGTTGTTTGTGTTGTTGTAGATGATGTATTATAGTAAATATCACCTTTCCCAGTAAGTAACCAGGTAGGGTTTATATCATTATGTATTTCGATAATTTTCGACACCCATAAACTTGATATATCTGTTCCTTTGCTAATGCATCTTGAAATTACTCCATTCGAGCACCCAATAGCTTGTTCAAGTGCCCTTGTACTGATACCTTTTTCTTTAATTAGGATTGCAATCCTGTCGGAAATATTCGTCATAAGTCGTAAATTATCTACATAAAACTTTTTAGTGTCGAAAATATTCTATATATTTGCAGCGTGTTCAAAAAGGAACACCGCGCCAAATATACGAAAAAGGCATGTGATTAGCGAATTTTAAGGATTAAAGAAAATGAACGAAGAAATAAAAGAATGGCAGACACAGAGCGTGAAGCACAAGGTGGCTTACGTGTTGATGATGGACGGTATCAGCTTCAGATATACCGAAGAGACCGGGATTGTGTTTTCCGCACCTGATTTTTATGTGAAGAACCTTATCCGCCGCCTGATGAGTTGTTACGGCGTGAGTTTGAAACCGATTATAAACGAATTTAAATAAGTGAGATTATGGAAAACAAGAAAATGAGTTGCTGGGATTTTGTATTCAGTTCTGTAAAGACCCATATAGATGATTTGGTAAGACAGGCTGACAAGTACACCAAAGACATGAATGAGGATTTTGAACATTTCTTCTGCTGGTATGCCGAGGATATGTACAAGACGCAACGTGAACTTTCCTGTTACCGTGCCTTGAAGGTGGTTTTATCTGCCGGTAGCCATGATGATGTAAAGTTATACATGGAAAGCAAGATAAACAGTCTGACTGATAGTCTTCTTACCGGAAGCATCCGCAAGAACAGCACCAGTGCGGCTTCAAATTTGGCGCATACGTTGGAACTGGAAGTGAACCAGAAGATACGTGAGAAATTCACTATACTTCTTGGGATTATTGAAAAAGGTGAAAAGGTTGAGGGACAACAGTAAACCCAGCGTGACAACCCGGAAGGCGTTAAGAGACGGGTGACGGTGTGGAAAGACACACGGGAGTGCATGGTTCTTGTGCCGGGGTTCGATTCCCCGGACTCCCCCCAATATTAATCATTAAAACAAGTGAGATATGAACAAGAGGTACATTCACATTACGAAAGCCGACCGCGACTTTATCGCAAAGGCACTCAACGTGACAGAGAAGACTGTTTATAACGCTATCCGGTTTGATGACCGTCGTGGCAACTCCGAACTTTCTGCAAAGATCCGTAAGTTGGCCATGGATCGTGGCGGTATTGTGATGGTTGTTATTCCGGAAATAGAAACTTTCCATGATTATGACAATGTGATGCGTCAGTACTGTCCGAACGGTGCCTTGATAGAGCTTGACCGTAATGATGGTAGCGGTCAGGTAATATTCAAGGGAGAAACGGTGAAGACTTACGAGCATGTGATGGTTGCCGATATTAACCAAATCCAAGCGTTTGCATCGGCATTGAGATAGGAGGCGGCTATGTTGGTGTATTACGGTAACATACAGTGTATTTCTGCACGTGAGCTCATAGATGGCGGCTATATCACCGAATCCTGCTACAGGAACTGGGTGAACCGTGGCCGTATCAAGGTGGTGCGTCGTGGTGGAGGTGCTGCTGGAAATTGCGCGTTGGTCGCCCTCAATAGCCTGCCTACCGAGTGTCTGGAACGGGTGAAGGAAGACAACCCCGGTGGAACAGAGCAGGCACTTCGCCACTGGATACTCTCAAACTATGTGCTGGATCAGGCTGCAGTAGCCTATTTTTTGGATTGGGCTTCTCATTCTTCCAGCAACAGAGCAACAGACGAACTTGCCCGGAAATATGCGGTGAATGCTTCCGTGTTGAATACTTGTATCAAGCTTTATAACAGAAGCAATGATTACCGAAAACTGATGGGTGAAAAATATAACTGGGACATGATGGCCACCACCATCGAGACCCTACGCGAAGACTTTGGTCATGATCTTCCTGCCAGTACCCTTCGTTTCCGCAAGAAAGTGAACGAATATAAGCAATACGGTTATGAATGTTTGATAACCGGAAAATTCGGCAACCAGAACAAACGGAAGGTAACTCACATGGACGAACGCCTGGTGATGAGTTTGAAAGTACTTCCCAACCAACCATACGGCAGTGATGTGCATGAAATGTATCTGTCGTTTGTATGCGGTGAACTGGAAGTATGGGATCTGGAAACAGGAGAGATATTCAATCCGGAAAACTTTACGGATAAGAACGGGGAACCGAAAGAACTGAGCGAAAGCACTATCCGGAACATACTGAACAACCCGGCAAGCCAGCTGCTGATAGAAAAAGCCTTGCGTGGACGTATGGAATTCTATCATGAGCAAATGCCGCACATGCACCGCCATGGTGGTAAGTTCTCCCTGTCACAAATAACGATGGATGACGTGGATTTGCCGCGTCGGATGAAAGGCGGCGAGTATGTGCATGCCTATTATGCTTATGATGTGGTGAGCCAGTGCCGTATCGGGCTGGCCTACGGGCGGGATAAGGATGATGCCTTGGTAGTGGACTGTTTTCGTGATATGTTCCGGCTCATCGAACGCAACGGATGGGGTATTCCAGCCGGTATTGAGGTGGAGCAGCACTTGATGAGCAAGTATAAAGAAGGATTCCTGAAGGCAGGTGAGGTATTTAAGTTTGTGCATTTCTGTGCCCCACAGAACTCACAGGAGAAATATGCTGAAGCTCTGAACGGTGCGTTCAAGACAACCATAGCACATAAGAACCATGAAGCCATTGGCCGCTGGCATAACAAAGGTGCACGGCGGGTGGACCAGAAGAAAGTGAGTGACAGCAGCAACCACACCTGGGAAGACAGAAAGTATTATACGTTTGAAGAGCTTGTGGCGGACGACCGGCGCGATTGTGAAGAATGGAACAATACGCTTCACCCCAATCAAAAGAAATATCCCGGAATGACCCGTTGGGATGTGCTCGTAGCCAAAATCAATCCGACCCTTCGACCGCTTGATAAACTGACCTTGAGCAGATATATCGGAGAAAAGGTAGATACCAGTATTCGTAGAAATTCCACAGTACGTGTGGCAAATGCGGACTGGTGGCTGAGCGGTCCGGAAGT
The DNA here is from genome assembly GCF_000233955.1 of Paraprevotella clara YIT 11840. Classification (GTDB taxonomy): domain Bacteria; phylum Bacteroidota; class Bacteroidia; order Bacteroidales; family Bacteroidaceae; genus Paraprevotella; species Paraprevotella clara. The sequence goes on along the minus strand of NZ_JH376605.1, from coordinate 56,597 downwards.
GCTGGAGCAGCTGGAACCAAACAACCGCAAGGTGACGGCTTACTATCTGCCGGATGAAGAGGGCAAGCCTACGGATGTCTTCCTGTACCAGAACGACCGCTACCTTGACAAGGTTCGTCCGGTAGTGACTTACAACCGGGTGATGGCAGAACAGACCGAAGAAGACCGGGTAGCCTATACAGAGCAAAACAAAGTTCTGAGTCATTTCAGCAAATACCTCAATGACCACGCCATCGGAAAGGTGGGAACCGGTACACCGGATCAGCCAACGGATGACCCGGAAGAGGAACTGGAACTTCCCCCGGTGGAACTATCCGATGATTTGCCAGCCGAATTGTCGGCAGATCCGGAATCAGATTATGAATGGCACTCCGGAATAAGCGAGGCAATGAGGGCCATCAGTGACATGTAAGAATAGAATTAGAACAACATTAAAACAGCGTTAGAATTATGATTACAGAAGCGCAAAAACAGAAGATTTTAGCAGCGATAGCCGCCAACCGTGCGAACTATCCCAGTGATGCCAAGCATGCTGCCTCTTTAGCCATCAGTACATCTGTGTACAGTGCAATCAAGAACGGACAGACAGACAAAGCCCTGAGCGATGCCAACTGGATAAGCATTGCCCGCAAATTAGGGGTGAACCTCCGTGGTGAAATGGAATGGAAAGCAGCCAAGACCCCGACCTTTGAATATATAACTGCCCAGCTGGAGTTCTCACAGCAGTCCAGTTTGTCGGGCATCTTGTGCGACATGCCCAATATCGGCAAGACTTTCACGGCACGTTATTATGTGCAAAGCCACAAGAATGCCGTTTATATCGACTGCTCGCAGGTAAAGACAAAATTGAAGTTGGTACGCAAGATTGCTGCAGAGTTTGGTGTGGACAGCAAGGGGAAGTATTCTGATGTGTATGAAGACCTGGTATATTACCTCCGTTCGATGGAAACCCCGCTTATCATCCTCGATGAAGCAGGCGACCTGCAGTATGAAGCTTTCCTGGAACTGAAGGCCTTATGGAATGCCACTGAGCGCTGCTGCGCCTGGTATATGATGGGGGCAGACGGATTGAAAGAGAAAATCAACCGGTCCATAGAATGTAAGAAGGTGGGCTATACCGAAATGTTGAGCCGTTATGGTGACCGGTACAGCAAGGTGACTCCGGATGATGGAAAGGAGCGCGAACAGTTCTTGAACAACCAGGCACGTATTGTAGCCAAGGTAAATGCTCCTGCGGGGGCTGATATAGCCCAGATTGTACGGAAGACATGCGGTGGTTTGAGAAGAGTCTATACCGAGATTGAGAAACTTAAAATGACAGCGGAATAATGAAGCGTGCGTACAGTCCGAAGGAAATAGCCGCCAAGAAATGGGTTACTCTGCCGTGGGATGAGAAATGGAGCAAACCTTTCGGGTTCCCGGCAGAGAACGCTTCGTGGTTCATCAGCGGTGCCAGTGCCAGTGGGAAAAGCAGCTTTGTGATGCAACTTGGAAAGGAACTGTGCAACTATGGGACGGTGCTGTACATGAGTTACGAAGAGAAAATCAACCAAAGCTTCCAACGGCGTATGGGTTATCTGAAGATGAATGAGGTGCAGGGTAAATTTCGTGTGGTGACAGAAGGCAGTCTGGAGGAAGTGATTGCCAGACTGAAAAAACCGAAAAGCCCGAAGTTTATCATCATCGATTCCTTTCAGGTGGCCGGATGGGATTATCCGCAGGCTGTGGAACTGATGGAAACCTTTCCGAAGAAATGTTTCATCTGGATCAGCCAGGAAAAGAAAAGCCAGCCGATGGGTGGCGGTGCAGTAAGATTGAAATATATCTGTGATATGAAGATTCGGGTGGTCGGTTATAAAGCTTATTGTCAAGGACGCGCCATTGGAGACCCGGGAAGCTATTATGTGGTATGGGAAGACGGAATCATTCAAACAAGTAATAATTTACCAAAATGATTATGGATAATAACGAGAAGGCTTTTGAAAGCTACACCGGAACTGAAGTGTTCCAGATACTGCTGGACGGAAATTCCAGCCGGTCCGTATTGGATGACTGGCTGGAGCGAAACATCCAAAGCGACTTAAAAGTGAGAAGAGCGAAAATGCCCGGTCATGTCGTAATAGAAACGGGTGATGTCTTGTTTGCACGTAATGTGCTGATATGGAATCCAAGTTGTAAAGTAAACATTAAAAAGATTTGAAGTGATGGAAAAGAAAGAAGAAAAGAAAGTGTGCTGCATCTGCGGCAAAGAGTATGAGGGCTACGGATACAATCCGTTCCCGGTGAAAGAAGAAGGCTGCTGCTGCCAATCGTGCAACTACAGTGTGGTCGTTCCGGAACGGTGGGAACGGCACAAGGCTTATCAGCGCGGTGAGGCGACCGGTGCCGGGAAGGTGTACATCAGCGGAGCTATCGCGCATTATGACATGGATGAGCGCAAGGAAGCCTTCAGCCGTGCCGAGGAGGAACTGAAGGCACAAGGCTATGACCCTGTAAACCCTTTCAGGAACGGATTGCCGGATGAAGCTCATTGGAGAGCCCACATGCGGGCCGACATTGCCCTGTTGCTGGCTTGTGACTATATCTATATGCTGAAGGACTGGGAACTGAGCAAGGGAGCCAAACTGGAACTTGACGTGGCCAGTTCGTGTGGCATTAAAGTGTTGTTTGAATAAAATTAGTCGATATGGGAAAAATAAAAATGGAAACCGGTGTTGTGGTGATGAAGTTGACCGCTACGGTATATAGAGGAACAATTCGTGAAATCCAATCCTCACGCATAGGTTTTTGCGGGGAGTACAATAAAGAAATACTTTCTAAAATGGGTGATGAGTTCAAAAAGATATTTGCTAAGCAAATTGAGGCTGAATACAAAGGTAAATCAGTGAAGCCGGATAAGATAATTTATCGTGTCAGTACCAAATCAACGGAATGTGAAATGATTCTTAATGGTAAATGACATGGCACAGGAAGTAACCAATTTCGCCCGGTTCTACACATTGTTCAACAAGCTTCCCTGTACAGGAGACCGGGAAGAATTCAAGAAAAGCATTGTGCTGCAGTACACGTGGAACCGGACGGACAGTCTGAAGGAAATGACAGCCAAGGAGTATGAAGCCTGCTGTACGGCTCTGGAGAAGCTGAGCGGACAAGACGAATGGCGACAGAAGCTGCGTGAGGAGCTGCGGCGGAAACGGAGTCTCTGTCTGAACCTGATGCAGAAGCTGGGCATAGATACATCCGACTGGGCACGAATCAATGACTTCTGCAGTAATCCCCGAATAGTCGGCAAAGCGTTCAGACAGATTACGGTGGACGAACTGGATGAACTGGCGGTAAAGCTTCGGTCCATACAACGGAAAGGCGGCTTGAAGCCCAGGAAAGAAAAGCAAACGATTAACCCCGTGAGCATGGTATCACTCATTCAGATTGACCCTGATGCTCCGGCAAACTGATAGGATATGGAAAATAGAAACACAAAGATTTTAGAGAATCTGAAAAAGGAAATCAACCTGCTTGCCTCTGATATGGAGAAGCAAGATGCAGCCGAGTTTTATAGTGAATTGGCTGACTGGGCATACGCCAACGGAGAGGCTATGCTGATGGAAGACGAACCTGAAATGCAGGATTATGAAAACCAATAACCCCAAAAAACAAGAATCATGGAAGAAATGAAACAAACGACCGTGGTAATGACGGCAGAGGAAAAGGCGGAATTTGAAGCCTTCCAGAGAGAAAAAGCAAAGAAAGCGGCAGAGGAAAAAGCCAAGAATGACCGCGAAATGTACAAACAGATGGTGGATGAGGAGATAGCAAACTCCATTCCGGTACTGCTGGGCATCAGTGAGCAGATCAAGGCAAGCAAGCAGACTGTGATGGACAACTTCAAAACCATTCTGGAAATGAAGGCAGACCTTTTCAAGACCAAGGTGAAGGATGACCAGCGCAGCCATACCTTTACTAACAGTGAAGGCGACAAACGAATCACGCTGGGTGTGTATGTGACCGACGGTTACCGTGACACGGTGGAAGACGGTATAGCCATTGTGAAGGAATACATCGAAGGTCTGGCCAAAGATGAAAAGACCAAGGCACTGGTGAGCATGGTGCTTCGTCTGTTGGCCCGTGATGCCAAGGGAACGCTGAAGGCTTCACGCATCGTGCAGCTTCGCAAAGTGGCCATGGAAACCGGAGATGACCGTTTCATTGAAGGTGTGCGTATCATTGAGGAAGCCTACCAGCCGGAAGTGAGCAAACAGTTTATCCGTGCTGAAATCAAAAACGAAAACGGAATGTGGAAACCTATCCCTCTGGGAATGACAGAATCATAAATAATAGAACTATGATACAAGAAGTGGAGAAATCTCCGAAAGTAGCCCTGTGCCGTGCTTGCTACGGTACAGGTAAAGTAAAGAAAGTTGTAGAATATCCCTCTCGGATCTTTGGAAAGAAGCGAAGCGAAACCGTTGAGGAAGTCTGCAGACAGTGTGAAGGAAGTGGCCGGGTAACGGTAAGCGCAAAAATGACGCTTGACATCCGTCCCTATAAACCTAAAGTAGAACCGTCTATGAACGATTAAACCTATATGGGAAAGCGGCACGGAGTCAGTTATCAGAAGCGTGTAGTAGAAGTAAACAGGATATATGACCATTATGCCAGTCACGGTGTACCGAACCGTGAAATATGGCGGCGGTACATATATCCTGTGTATGCTATTAGTGAGCGTACATTCTACAATATGCTTAAAGCGTCCGCAGACCCTAAAAATGATTTGCCGGACGATACGGTACAATTGAAATTTAACTTTGACTGGGAATGAATGAAAACGTAAAAAAAGTAGTGGCCCGGATACTGAAAGACATTCAGGTGGAAATGAGTGATGAGTTTGACAAGAACTTTGAACGGCAGGCTTTTTTCAGTGAGAAATGGCAGCGACGGAAAAGCCCCATCCGGAATGAAGGTAGAGCCATACTAACAGATACCGGGGCGCTTCGGAAAAGTATCGGAAGTCGGACAACGGAAAACAGCATTACCTTCTTTACCTCTCTGCCCTATGCGGCCATTCATAATGATGGCGGTGAAATAGTGGTGACCAAGCGGATGAAGCGTTTCTTCTGGCATAAGTATTATGAGGCAACCGGAGCGTTCGGTAGAAGAAAAGACGGCAAACTTCGAAAAGACAAACGAAATGTCCGGCTTGATACAGAAGCCGATTTTTGGATGTTCATGGCTTTAAAGAAAGCAGGAAGCACCATCAGGATTCCCCGACGCCGTTTCCTCGGCACATCGCCTGAAGTGGAAAAAGCCGTCCGTGAGATTGTAGAAGAGAACCTAACAGAGTATTTTACCATTGAATATAATATCATAAGAAAATGAGAAAAGAACTTTACCGGATGCTTTGCCGGGAGCTGAAGGCCATTGACCTTATCAAGCACATAGACTTGTGGAACCATAATGTGGAATTCATCGAACAGGAAGAAAACTGGGAGCGTCCGGCTGTCTTTGTGGAATTCTGCCCTATACAGTGGAATGCGATTGTTCCCGGTGTGGAATACCGGGCAGAACCTTTGATTAAACTGCACATCGTGACGGACTGGGAAGGTTCGAGTGCTGAGGGCAGCGAGCTGCAGGAGGATGCGCTGAAGGTGTTTGACCTGTCCGGACTGCTTCATGCACAGCTTGCCGGATTGAGCGGGGAGACCTTTTTGGAGCTGGATCTGGTGGAGAGTGATACCAATCACAACCATGAGGATATTGTGGAAAGTATCGAGGTATATCAGTGTGTGGCCATCAAGCGGCTGCAATAGCCGTCTTTATTAGACAGAAAAAGCCGCGGACGTACAAATTACCGTCTGCGGCTTTTTTGTTCAATACAGGCAAAGTAAACGCAATCAGGCAGCCTCTTTCTTGTAAAGCATCATATCTGTGTAAGAAGAGTTGTAATTCATGTGAGCATTGAATTCCACCTTTGTGCAGTTTTCAAAAGGATTACCTAAATCCCTATTTTTACCTATCCATTCGCACAGCTCCAGAATTGAAGATTTGTTGGATGTGAAATATACGTATGAATGCCCCTTCAGTACATTCAGCACATCCAGATAGTCTGCCATATTCCAGTACATGTTATAGGTCCCTACGTCAGTGGACAGATAGGGCGGATCAACAAGAAATACTACTCCAGGAATATCTTTATACCGGTTGAATACTTCCTTGTAATCGCAAGATACGATTTCCAGCCCTTCGAGATAGTCCGTACATTCCGGGTAGCCGGTCTTGCGTATATTGTTGTATAAAGCTTCCTTCCGCATATCCTGAACAGACAGTTTGTATTTCATGGAAAACAAGATAGAGGAGGAGAGGGTAATGAAATCCACATATCCGGTGCTATTCTCTTCCTGCTCGATGCGGCTGAATATTCGTTCACGCAGTTCTCCTTTAATGATTTTATGACGTGGTACGGAATTCCCTACCATTTCGCGAATGTCAGCAAGCAGCTGATTCGTTTGCGGAATGTGCTTCATGCGGAAGCGGTAGTTATCAAAGTCATTATAGATAACAGTAGAGTGGGGCTTGAGGGATTTGGTAATGTGAGACAACAATCCGGAGCCACCGAACAGGTCAACAAACAATGTTCCATCCGGATATTGCTCCAGCACTTTCATGAATTCCTTGGCTAACATACGCTTTTGCCCGACAAATGGGAGAGGGGCTGACAGATACATCTTTCTCATACGTTCAATTCAAATTTTACATTTTCATTGCCGGCAAGCAGCTGTTCTGTTTTGTCGATGTTGTTTTCGTAAATATGCACATTCCCCAGATTCAGGGTGATGGATTTTAGTGGCAACTCAATCTGTCTTGATATTAGATACAAATGATAAATATCTGCCGGCAGTCCTAAATTCGCATCGCTGCTTCGCTGATAGGCGGTCATGACCAGTTCTCCTTGCTCTATCTGGAACTGAACAAGACTAAGGCATGGAGCCTGGTTGCTTTCTGTTCCTGTAGATCCGAGAAACAATATATAGTTTTTGCTGTTCCTTTTTTCCCTGTTTATGCGTTCGATGAGTGGCGGCAGTTTTTCAAAATAGGTTGGGTAGCTGTTCACAAGGATAGAGCCGCAGTAGTCCCACCAGTTGATTCCGGCCTCCCTGTATTTTTCCACGTTTCGTTCGCCCCTCATAAACAGTTGTAACTCGTTTTTTAACTTCTTCCGCGCTATGGTATGCCCCTCGAATATATCAAGAAGGTCGGCAGGGAGCAGCGTCAGCTGTTCATTCAGTAGGTAGCGGATATTCCCTTTTTTATTGCTTTGCATCTTTCCGGACGAAAGCACCTTGCCTAAGATTTGATAATACTTGTCCATGATATGAATGTTATTTATTGCGATACAAAGGTAGGGTAGGGGAGTTTGCCTTTAGTGGGAGGAAGTCCTGATTACACTGCACACAAATTGCAGTCGGTTTTAAAACGCTTGATCAGGTCATACACCTTTCGCTCACTGATGCCATATCGTAGGGAAAGCGTAGCTACGATATAAGACACTTTTTCACCATTGGTCTGCAACTTGTTATATTCATTATATAGTTCTATATATTGCACGTCATCGGGTCGTATGCCCATGTAATGGCACGTTTTTAAAAGCTCTCTGTTCAATTTTAGTATCTCAATTACTTTCATATCCAGTTAAATTTCGTACATTTGCATTGTCTCACTTATCATTGCGCAGAATAGCGCTTACATAAAAAAGCCTCTTACTGGCGAACGAGGGTATCTGCCCCCGGTCGTGCCGGTAAGAGGTGCTTTATGTTTAAATGGTAAGTGAGACGACTATTTAACAGGCCGGGGGCTTTTTTTTATCCTTCCCCCGAAGGGATTGTCAATCATTCAATCCGATATAAATCCAAGTTGAATACATCTTTCCTTTTCCATCCTTCAGCCAGTGTGTTTTGGATGTGTCTGACCGCTTGAATGTAGAAGTCCTTCAGATTATCCAACTTTTCAAAGGTATGGTATTCGGGCTGTTCATCCGAACCGAATTTGAATGTAACCGGAAGGGTCTCTCCGCCCGTCTGAACGGCCAAATCGTATGCTGCCTTATAGTTGTATTGGTTCTCCGTAGAAAGCCATACAGGGGCGCCATTATAGGCGAATCCGGATAGGATAGCTGCATCAGTCTGGCTGTTATACCATGACATAACCAATGTGCGGATTTCCTCATCAGTAGGCTTGTGTCCGAACTCCTCTTCCATGTAGGAGGCAGAGCCGTTCTCTTTTTCCTGCACATCCCAGCGGATGCGCCATTTGTCTTTAACCGGGTTCGTGCATTCCATCAGCGATACACCGGCACTTCCTTCAACTCTTCTCATGTAAACACGTATTTGGTTCTACCTTTGCCGAATGTCTCTGTCTTGATGGTCGTTTCAAACGGGAAACCATCCGGCATTTCCTTTACTTGTGCGAGAATATTCTTCATTTCCTCGCTGTTGGTGAAGAACTTCTTTGCTTCGCCGTTCACTTCGATGGCCACAATACAGCGGTCTTCTCCCTGCTCGGTCTTGATACCGGTCTCAAAGTCCTTCACTACAATCGGTAAGTTTACCAGTTCCCGGATGCTTACCACCACACCGGGAAATCGCTTCTTGCCGTCCTCCGGCTTGTAAGCGACATTCAAGTCTTTAAAACTTCTCATTTCTTTGCCTGTTAATTTTTTAAACAACTTATTACAGTCGGCGTGCTTCGTCATGCCGTAGAAACTGGCAATCAGTTCTCGCCGTCTTTTTCTCGATTTTACCTCGTGCATCTTCCGGGCAAACTTCTGCTTGATACGTTTCCGCAATCTTACATAGTCGGGACGGATAACATAGCCAAGGAAATCAATGCCTTCTTCTACAGGGAATACCCGTTCATTCGGCTTTATTTCCAAGTCTATTTTTCCCATTTGCCTGTGAATAACATCACGAATCTTCCACAATTCCGCTTTCGTTTTACCGAGTACCAGTCCGTCATCGCAATAGCGATAGTAATAACGAACCCCGTACTTATCCTTCAGATAGTGGTCTAAAAATACAGACAGAAGCAGATTTCCTGCCCCTTGTGAACTGCGCAGTCCGAAGCTTATACCTTCCGGCAGCAGCTTAACAAACCGCTCCAGTAGCACCAACAGCCTTTCGTCCTTGAACACCCTCCGGAAGCACCACATAACAAAGTCCTGCCGCGCATTGTCGTAAAACCTACGGATGTCAAACTTGTATGCGTAAAGTGTGCCTTCCGGGTCTTTTTGCAAATCGGTACGTATGCAGTTCATCAGATCATGAGTACCGCGCCTTTTGATGCTTGCACCGGTTGTCCGGATATAACGTTTTTGCAGGTGGCGGTCCACCACATTCATGATGGCAAACACAGCGATGCGGTCTTTCATGGACAGGATCTGCAAAATACGTTTTTTACCGTATTCTTCAATTTCCCTCTCATGGTAGCCGCCCAGCCGGAATGAACCGTCCGCAATGGAAGCCGTCAGTTCGGCGATAATCTTCTCCCTATGGGCAAGCAGGAATCGTCCCTGCCTTGACCTCTTACGACCGGTTCCGCGAAGTACCGAATCGAATGCCTCCGACATATTGGAGTATTCGATGATTTCCTCGATAATATATCCTTCCCTGCGCATAAGCTATTGGTTAATAAACATGAAAGATAAGGGCCTTCCTTTCCCCGGATCTGACTTCTTCGAACTGATAACAGCCTACCAAACTCCACCCGACGCGTGATTTTTCAGCTTTCCACCCTAATGGGTGCTGTTGCTGTGGCTTGCTTCCCTCGGCACCGCTTCGGGGACACGTCCCCGGTGCTGTACGCCGATTAATTAGATTTCCAGACGCGAGCCGATATTCGCATTCGTATTCGAAGCATCGTTATTCGCATTCGCATTCGACACACCGCCATTCGCGTTCGCATTGTTGTACCCGCGATAGACCACACGGACTATCGGGAAGCTCCACCGGGTACAAAGTTACTGATTTAACAGGCAAAATGAGCTAAAGCATTACACTATCCACCAAAATAGGGCCGACAATATGCCGCCTATGACGGTAAGAGACCAGTCTATCCAGTCCCAAAGTCCGCCTTTCAGTTTGTCTTTCAGTTCCAGACAGGAGGCTGCGACAGCTGCAGCATAGAGCGCTGTCCACGGGGTGAAGGCCAAAATGCCTACCAACAAACCGCCAATAAGGTGTTTGTAGCGGTTGCTTTGTTTGAGAAATTCGATAATTTTGTTCATAACGGGTTGTTTTTAAAAATTGTTTTGTATATTTGCAGTGAGGAATAGCGTTAGATGTTCAGAACGGGATTGTAGTTCCCGGAGCTTGCGTCTTTCGCTATTCTTTCTTTTTTATATGTTTGTATAATTCACCTCCTTCTGAAAGACTGTGCAGCGTGTATTCGTGCCAGTCGTATTCCCGAACTATTATCAGTGCTTTTTCACCTCTTACTTCTATCTCGAAAATGTGCGATTGTATGAGGTGTGGAATACCTTTGTGGTTATCTGCTGTTCCCAGGTATTTGGCTTTGGCAAATACATTCTTTATATCCAGAAGCATGAGGTTCTTTTCATGGTAGAACTTGTATGGCTGGTTGGTCCATTCTTGAAGCGTGCGTTTTGATATGTTTACCGGGAATGGGAATTCATTATTCGTGATAACTGTTCCCTGCAATGGCTTGGCTTGCTTCTTTATCTGTTTGGCATCTGCATTGGCCAATGTTCTTACCAGTTTGCATGCGGCGCACAATTCATTTTCCGGAACGAAGACCAGTTTCATATTTCCGTTGTTCATATCGCAATCCTTACAGCGCTTGATGGTGTATGGATTATAGTCGGGCATCGTCTTTTGTTCCATGCCTGCATTGAACCGGAACATTCCCTTTTTGTCAACTTCCAAAGCTGATTTCCCCCTTGCCATGGCCTCTTCGTGGTCTGTAGGCGGATACTTGGATTTGCGTACCTGGACCACGGAACAGCGGCAGCCCCATCCGTTAGGAGGATAGAATTCTGCCCAGAACGGGTCTGAAGCCGGGAGTGTGATGCCGGCCATTTCTGCATGGGTGGGACGTACCTTTGCATCCCCGGCCGTGCGGTACTGTAGATAATAGCGGTCGCCGTCCTGCATGAACCGTTCCCATTTGGCTGCCATTTCAGCCGAAGCCTGTACAAAGGTGAATTCAGCCCGTAGATAGTTTGAATTGTATGTTTCGTCGATCTTCCGGACATCATTCAAAAAGCGTTCGAACGTCTTTCTATTGCCGTTTTCATCCAACAGGGAGGGAAAGGCTTCATTCAGTTCATGGAAGGTCTTCAAGCCGGAGAATACATAGTTGGAACGCTCCAGCCGCTTGCGCATGGTCTCGGACATTTCCACCTTTCGGAATGAACCGTTCAAGACAGAAGAATGAGCTTCTATAAAATCCTGCGCTTCTTCGGATGCCAGGATACCTATTTCAAGGTTTGCCCCTTCTTGCCGGAACAGCACCTTCATCATGCGGTCAAAGCGTTCCGTGAGCTTGTCGCGCATGAGTTTTGCCTCGTCCTCCATGGAGAGGCATAGTTTCTGTTTGCCCAACAGGTGGGCATACCGCTGGTGCAGCCCCGAATAATCATCGGGGCTCAGTCGAAAAAACGGGACAGCGTTTCAGCCGGTTTGCCGTCTTTCTTTTTTTTCGGTTCTGTCGGGTCCGGCTCTTCTTTCGGTTCCTTCTCCTCGCACGGGATACCGTATTTTTCCTCAAAGTACTGAGGCTTTACCTTGTAGTGTTGCAGTACCATTTCCTCGTAAGCTTTCTGCTGTTCGGGCGTGTAGTCAATGGAGTAGTCCCAATCGAAGCGCAGCCCTTTAACAGGGAACCCGTGGCGCACCATGCGCGGAATGAGCTGGTTGTTCACTATATCCCGAAGCATATCACAGTCGCTTTCCACGAGGTTCTGGAACACTTCAAGGTGCGTTTCCGACTGTGATAGGCTGCTTCCGTCCTCGATGGTCATCGTCTGCCCGATGATAAGCTTTGACAGTTCGGAGTTGGCCCGATCGATACGCTTGTCATAGACATTGAATGCGTCCCCCTTGCCGCTTTCCACAAATTCGATTTCGGTTTCCATTCCTGCCACCATGGAGAGGGCGGTTCCGGCTTCACGCAACATCTTGTCGAGACGGTCAATCTCTTTCTGATCGCGCGAAGTGGTGCGTGCTATACGCATGGGCATTCCGAATATTTCCCCGAAGGTGTCCCAAAAGGCCAGCATGTTCTTTTTGGGAATAGTCTGTGAAGCAGCCTTGAGATACAGCCCGAGGTCGTCGGGCCTACCTGCCTCAATGAGCCAGTCGGAAAAAGGAGGCTGGCGGTAGTCTATACCTGTAGTCCAGTCCTGCCCGAGGTCGGTAATGACACGCCCATACTCAGGAATGACATGTTTGCGCGGAATAAGCTTCACATCCGAATAACAGATGCAGCCGTCGCCGTCAGTGCAAAGGTCGCCCAATTCGATGAGCGAATGTCCCCAGTAGATTGAATCAAGTGCATAGCGCATGAGCTGCTTGAACCAGGACTGGTCAAAGAAGTGAACCGCTTCCTCGTTCTCATCCCCTTTCATATCCACGATTTTGAAAGAACGTGCCATGACAAAACCTCTGCGCTGCTCCACACACCCGGAGAGGTGAAGGTCTATTTCCGCGTCCCGGTAGATGTCGTACAGGCGCTGGCGGCTGGGACTGTCCACATTGATGGCATACTGCCAGGCATCGCGCCAGTTCTTGATGTCCTTCCGGGTGAGTGCATCGGTGGTGCGTTGCAGGTCGATGACCATTTTCTGCACCCGCTTGATGTCTTTCCCCTTGGCCAGATTAAAATTGCCGTATGGCGTTTGCAGTACGTTTTTCGGTTTATTGGAAAACATACCGCTGAAAAAGTCTTTAATATCCATAATCCTACCAGTTATGATGAAGCTGCTTCTGACAGCTGTAAACAAATGAATTTCCGGACGGAAGCCCATCTTCTCCGACAGCCAAAGGCAAATCAGGGACAATTTTTCCGGCCTGTACGCCTTCAAGCCACTTGATGGCCCGTTCATACCGTTCCTTGCGTATCTCGCTTCCCATCTTTTGCGGCATGGCTGCACTCATGTGGTAAAGTGAAATGTCGCAGGTGTACATGACAATGAGGCGGTTCCGATGTTCATCCTGTGCAGAGAAAATGGCCGTACAGTCGTATTTCGGCCGTAGATAACCGGCAATTTCTTCCCGGGCTTCCGCTTCTGCATTGGTACGGTTTTCCGGGCTTACCTGCGAGATAACCTTTAATGCGTTGTCGCCGATGACAACTTTGTAATCTTCTTCTGTAATGAACATGACTTTACTTTCATTTAGTGATGAACAATGCCATTTTTTCTATATCCCGGATAGTGGTTCCCTTGCGGAAACGGTGGCGGTGAATCAGTTCACAGATGTTCCTTTTGGGGACAACTTTCAGTTTGCCACCCATATACAGGACGTAGTACTTTCTTCCGTAGAGCTTGGCGTACTTGCAAGCACGGGCAACGGCACGTTTATAGCGCCATGCAAAAATCATTCTTTTAATCAGCTGTATCATGTTACCATATATTTTTGGCGGTCGGCCTTTTACCGAACACCGGTTGAAAACTCTCCTGCCTTGAATTGCGCTGCAGCATCCAGATGGCTCCCTCGTCGGCATCCGGTGCATCATCGTGAATACGGCTGCCACGCTCCAGTGCCAAGGTCTGTTCGATTCCGGTCTGCATATCCGGCGATTCTTTCAACTTCTCATTGTAGAATACGAAACCGCGTTCCCATAATGGTGACACCGCTTCGATGCGCTGGAGCTTGTCCGGTTTCTTTCGTTTGTCCGGCATGATGGGCAGTTGGTATCCACGCAGATTCCCTTCTGCCTCAAACTCATCCAGAATGACATCCTGCATGAAGTTCGCTTCCATAAAGAACTGGACGGCTGCCGTATCACGTGTACGCTCGTAGAGGTCGTAAAGCCACCGTACCATTCCTGAAACGGTATCCTGCCGGACGTAACAGTCTATAAGGTGCAGTTCCTTCCCAATCTTGCCCCAAAGGCGGCAAGCCTTGTAGTCGTTGGAAGTGGTCGATTTGAAAGAGGGGTCGGTATAGCAGACCAGCATTTCATACTTGGATAGCCTGGGCAGTTTCTTGTAACGAATCCAGTCTGCCCGAAAAATAGTTCCGTCCACGATGGGGTTGTGCATCATCTCCTTTTCCCATGCCCGGTAGCCTACGAAATCCCTGTATTCCTGCGCCTCTTCTTTCGTCCATTTTTCGCGCCATACCGGTTCTCCGTTCTTGTCTATTGCCTTGATGACGGATACATGTACCCCTTTTGTCTTGGTGAGATTGGCCAGCACCGAGTTTTTAGAAATGAGGTTCCCGACCATGATAAAACGCCCCCGGCCCACATCCAGTGCACCAAAAAGGGCTTCTTTCACCCAGTCTGTAATGTCATGCACCCGTTTCTCATTGCGGCACAGTTCGTCGTCATCCAAGTCATCGATGACGATGTAGTCCGGACGTGCTTCCCGGTCTCGCAAACCACGTGGAGACTGTCCGCGTCCGCAAGCCAGGAATTTCACCCCGTTGGCCGCCTTGAACTCCCCATCCTGCCAGGAGGCATTCCCCTGCTGCTTGCCGAAGTCGGCAATGATGCGCTGGTTATGTTCCAGTTCTGCCTGAATATCTCCCAGCAGACGTGTGGCTGAGTCCTCACTTTTGCCGACCACCACCATGAAGTTGATGAGACGTTTGGGCTGGAACATCAGCCACAGCGGAACAAAAATGTCCATGTGTGTGGACTTGGCATGGCCACGCGGCCACATGAATACCGCTTTCAGGTTGGGTGTGCCTTTTACTTTAGCCGCTGCCGCATTGTGGAACGGTGCATTGTGGATGGTGCGTATGACTTCCCCGGTGGTTTTGTCACGCAAGGTGAGAAAGTGGGGGAAGTAATATTCACAGAACGCGGCATAGTTACCCTGCAGACGCAGAATACGCCTGTCCTTTTGTGCCGGTGTCTCGCCCGCGAGCAAAGCCGTATCCGTGATGGACTGCACTCTTTTACAGTGTTCCTTCCACTGTTCGTATGCCTGTTTCTTTTCCGCTGCTGTTGCCATAGCCGTTTTATTTTATGCCCATCTGTTCGGTGATATACAGATCCTGGTACTTGTTGATTGCCCTGACCAGTTCCGGAGTCACTTCCGGGTCGATGGTTGAACGGTATTCAATCCATTTGGAGAATGCCATGAACACTTCAATGACATCCACTACGTTGGCCTTCTTGTCTAACTTTTCAATCACCGCCGAAAGTTTGGCCAGTTTGTCCCCGAGACCAGCTACAAGTGCAGGGTCGTTCGATTCGTTGACTTGAGTAATGAGTGTATCAATGGTGAGCAGGAGTTTGTTCACCAGTTCCGGCCGGGTGACGTTCTTTGCCGCCCTTGCCTCTTTCCATCCGTCAGCCGTGCACCATTTTGAGATGGTGACGCGTGACACGTCCACTTTCTCCGCAATTTCAGTCTGTTCCATGCCGGAAAGGAACAGTGAGCGTGCAAGAGATTTTTTCTTTTCGATTTCTGCCTTTGTCATATAATAAAGAATATAGGGTTAAAGGCAGGCTTCGGAGTCCCTTGCACCTGCCCGATTTATTCGCAAAGTTGTCCGCTTATCAGCTTGCAGCCAAAATAATGTGCAACGGTTTCATAGAAGTGTGCAACCATTGCACACTTTTTTGGCTTCCCGGTAAGTGCTCTGTAATATTGCAGCGCCAATGCATAAAGGCGTGGCATGAGAAAATGAGTAAACGTGTAAGAATTTCAAACGACAGCCTGAACAGCTACGGAAGCCGTGTGTTGACATCGGGCATGAGTGTGGAGCAGTATTGCCGAAACCCGGTACTGCTGTACATGCACCAACGCGGAAACGTGATTGGTTATGTGAAGGACCTTCGGGTAGAGGATGGTGAAGTAACCGGGGAACTGGTGTTTGACGAAGCGACCGACCTCAGTAAAAGATGCAAGAAACAGTTTGAATTCGGCAGTCTGAGAATGGTGAGTGCCGGAATAGACATTCTGGAACTGAGTGACCAGCCCGAACATTTGCTGCAGGGGCAGACCAGCCCGACAATAACCAAAAGCAAGCTGTATGAGGTATCACTGGTGGATGTAGGTTCCAATGATGATGCCATCGTACTGATGAAGGATGGAAAACAAATCACATTGGGAAAGGATGGTGATTGTCCTTTGCCACTAATCAATAACCAAAAAACAACAGAAGAAATGGAACTGAAACTTTTGGCCCTTCAATTGGGGCTGCCGGAAACGGCAACGGAGGCTGATGTTAATCAAGCCTTAAATGAACTGAAAGCAGCCAAGGCAGAGAATGATTCCCTGAAGCAAGAAAACGGGAAGCTGACTTTGGCCCGTATCACTGGTCTTGTAGAAAAGGCAGTGGTGGAAAAGCGTCTGGGAGAAGACAAGAAGATACAGTTTATCGAACTTGGCAAGAAGGTTGGTGTCGATGAACTGAAGAATGTGCTTGATGCCATGCAACCACAGGTGAAGATTTCCACTGTATTGAGCTATCAGGGCGGCAAGCAGCAGGCACAGCCGTCCACCTATGCCAAACTGAGCGATGTCCCGAGTGATGCGCTGCTTGAAATGCGCGAGCATAACCCGGAGGAGTACAAGCGCCTGTACAAGGCTGAATACGGCATGACCTGTGAAATTTGAAAACCTTTAAAATGAAGAAAATGGGAAAAATTGTAATGCTTTTGACGGCACTTCTGTTCAATACGCTGACAGGTGTCGTGTGTGCTTCGGTATTGGGATTCTCTCCGGTGGCCGGAGCTGTGGGAATGAATGCGGTGGCAGCCTTTATGGGAATGGTCCCGCAAAGTACTTCAATACTCCGTGAAGGGGTTTATACGGAAATCTGGACAGGGGAACTTGTTAAGGTGCTCCGTGCCGGACTGGAAGGAACCTGGCTGTCAGGAATCCCCGACCAAAGCAGTATCGTGAATAACGATGTGATTCACCTGGTAGAAGTTGGTGTAGATCCGGATGTCTTGATAAACAATAAAACCTATCCGATTGATGTGCAGGCTTTGGAAGACAAGGATATTGCCATCAAGCTGGACAAATTCCAGACCAAGGCTACGCCGATTACAGACGATGAGCTTTATGCCATCAGCTATGACAAGACCGCCCGTGTGAAAGAGGGACATGCCAACAGTATCAATGATGCGAAGTTTACCAAGGCGGCCCATGCGCTTTGTGCGAACAAAAATACGGAAACTACTCCGGTGCTTAAGACTACCGGCGAGAAAGATCCGGCTACAAACCGTCTGCGCCTTACCGTGAATGACCTTGTGGAAATGAAGCGTGCCCTTGACAACCTGCGCGTACCGTCAGACGGCCGCAGACTGGTGCTTTGCCCCGACCATGTGAATGACCTGCTGCTGACCAGCCAGGCATTCCGTGAACAGTACAATATTGACCGCAACAGCGGCAAGGTAGGTAACCTTTACGGCTTTGAAATCTACGAGTATGGCAACAACCCGCTTTATACTACAGCCGGAGTGAAGAAGGCATTGGGTACAACGGCAGAAGCCGGTGAATTTCCGTGTTCATTTGCCTTCTACAAACAGAGGGTTTTCAAGGCAACAGGTTCTACCAAGATGTATTATTCCGAGTCAAAGAATGACCCGTTGAACCAGCGTAACCTGATTAACTTCCGCCATTACTTCATCTGCATGCCCAAGAAAGAGGATGCCGGAGTGGTAATGATGAGCGGCTATCAAGCATGATGATTATGGCAAAGTTGAAATATCTGGTAATACACTGTACGGCAACCCCGGAGGGGCGTGAGGTATCATCGGCGGACATCCGCAAATGGCATACTTCTCCGGTTGCCCAGGGAGGAAGAGGATGGAAGCAGGTTGGCTATACCGACCTGTTCCACCTGAACGGAGGCGTGGAACGTCTGGTAGAAAACAATGAGGATGCACAGGTGGACCCTTGGGAAGTGACCAACGGAGCCAAAGGATATAACAGTGTAAGCCGTCACATCGTGTATGCCGGAGGCGTGGAAAAAGACGGTAAGACCCCGAAAGACACCCGCACTGGCTGCCAGAAAAAGGCACTGGAGAAGTATGTGAAGGATTTTCATCGGAAATTCCCTGATGTACGCATTATAGGACACAACGAACTGGCAGCGAAAGCCTGTCCGAGCTTCGATGTGCAGGAATGGTTGAAAGAAATAGGTATTAATCAATAATAAAACCGGGTGGTATGGACTTGAGCGAATTTATGAACATTATCCTTGGCGGCGGCCTGGTTGGTACGGTGGCGACCATTGGCTCCTTGCGGGCTACTGTGAGAAAAGCGAAAGCGGAAGCGATGAAGGCCGAGGCCGGTGCAGAGGCCATGCGCATAGATAACGCCGAACATGCCACCCGCATTTTGATGGAAAATATTGTAAAACCTCTAAAAGATGAATTTTGTGAAACAAAGAAAGAACTGGCCCGCAATACGCGCGAGATGGCCCGTCTTAGAAAAGCTATTGATACAGCCGGAAACTGTCCTCATCGTGACGATTGCCCTGTGCTTGACAGGTTGCGCGAGTCACCGAAAGAGCATGAACCGGGAAGTCCGGACGGAATCGGCAAGCGCCGACAGCGCGAGCGGAAGCCGACGGGCGGGACTGGTGATGGCGGGTATACCGGCGAGTTCGGTGAAGCTGTCTATACCTGCGGACAGCCTCCGTAAACTTCCTGAAGGTGCCGTGTACCGTGGCAAGAGCGGACAGGCGAATCTGACCGTAGGCAGCGACGACAGCGGGAACATCGTGGCCGAAGCCTCGTGTGACAGTCTGCAGCAGCTGGTGCTATGGTATGAAGAAGAGCTGGCGCGTATCCGTAGCGAAACCAAGAGCGAAATTTCAAATGACGTTCAAACGGTAGAAAAACGCCCTCCGAACCGGATGCGGACGTTTATCACAGGTGTATTGGCCGGCTTGCTTGTCGGTATGTTATTAACAATGAAACTGAAAAAAAGATGAACAAGAATTTCATGTACGGCATAGGAGCCGTAAAGTATAAGGATTTCACAATCGGGTATATTGAAAAGAACTCGTTTGACCTGGGCGGCAAGAAACCCGAGGCCGCGAAGATCGAGGCCGAACAGGTGCAGGGTGCCCCGGTGCTGGTCATCCCACAGAGTAACGGCGGCATCGCCCCGACGTTCAATGTGATCCAGATGAACTATTCGAACCTGCACAAACTGCTTGGCGGCAGCCTGCATTATAAGAAAGAAGATTTGGAAAAGAAAACTCCGATCGGTTGGACAGCCCCGTCGGAGGTGCTTGTCATGCAGGGACCATGGGAACTCTCCCTCGTGTCCGGACAGAGCGTACTGATTCCCAACGCCACGCTACTTTCCAATCCTGCAGGCAAGCTGACCCTTACAGAAACCTCCAAGATAGAGGTTACGCTCGAAGTGGCGATGCCGGAGGACGGTTCGCAGCCTTACGGCGTGTTCGATACGGAAGCAATACCGGACGAGTGGGGGCAGTACAAGCTGCCGCCGGCGGAAGCCGCGGCTGCAGCATCGCTCCAAAGTGAGGAGGGCTAACGTATGGCTGACCGGCTGGAACAACTGATAGAGATGGAGTGTGCGGATGCGCTGCTGGACAGCGGCGTGTCCGTTCCTCTTAAAAGGTGGAAGCTTCCGTGGCTGAAACGCCCGGTGGAGGTGCGTGTGACGATGAAGCGTCCGAGGCTGTGGGGTCAGATTCTGCTGGCGAGGGAATACCTGAAGATGGGCGTTGCGCCCGGGTGGCAAGCAAAGGACAAGGTCGAGGAACTGGCCTTTGTAGCGGAACATGGTAAGGCTGTGAGCCGTCTGCTGGCCTATACGGTATGCCGGGGATACGTGTCGCGGCACGTGGGCATCGGGGTGACAGCGTGGGTACTGCGGAACTTTGTGGAGTGGCGTTATCTGACGGCCATGTTCCGGACATTCGAGCGTCTGATGGGCACGAAGGATTTTATGCGTATTATCAGCTCGACAGCGCGGGCGAACCCGATGACTCCGAGACTGAGCCAGGCAAGG
Organism: Paraprevotella clara YIT 11840; assembly: GCF_000233955.1. Classification (GTDB taxonomy): domain Bacteria; phylum Bacteroidota; class Bacteroidia; order Bacteroidales; family Bacteroidaceae; genus Paraprevotella; species Paraprevotella clara. The sequence continues at coordinate 36,409 of NZ_JH376605.1, read as the reverse complement.
AAGGGGAGTTAAGAACCCGGTATGAGGGTTCCCATAGCCCTTTCGGCTTCGTGTGGCAGATTGCATCGGCGACCGGCTGGAGCGTGGATTACATCCTTGATGGGGTGAACTACCAGACGCTGATCATGATGCTGAGCGACGCGCCGCGGTATGTGCGGAAAAAGCAAGGCGGCGGAAATGGTGCTCCCAGACCGGAACACAGCGCCGAGGATGAAGCGAACGATATAGTAGGATTTTTTCAAAGCAAACTGGAATGAGCAAACCTGTAGAAGTTGAATTTTTGATGAAGGACAAACTCACGCCCGGCATGAACAAGGCCGAGCGTGAGGCGCTGGAACTGCGTAATACCGTCAGGCTGCTGGAGGCTGAACTGGAAAGGCTGCGCCTTGCCGGGGAGACGGCTGCCCCCAATCTGGACCAGAGTGCCAATATCGCGCAGATCCATGCACTGGAGAAGCAGCTTGAGGAATTGCGCGGCAAACTGAAACTGCTGCAGGAGGAATCGGAATCCGTGCAGGTCACCCCTGCAGATGTACCCAACGCGCAGCGCCAGTTGGGCGGGCTTCACAACAGTATCCAGCAGATCGCCCGTGAAATGCCTTCTTTGGCCATGGGACCGCAGATGTTCTTCCTGGCAATCAGCAACAACCTGCCGATTTTTACGGACGAACTGGCCCGTGCCCGCAAGGAATACGATGAGCTGCAGAAGTCCGGCAAGAAGGGCACACCGGTATGGAAGCAGGTCCTGTCCTCACTTTTTTCCTGGCAGACGGCCATGACCACCGGCATCATGCTGCTGGTAATGTACGGTGATGAAATCTGGGATTGGACGAAAAACCTGTTCAGTGCCAAAAAAGGCGTGGATGAATTCAACATATCACTCAAGGAAATGACCGAGATAGAGAAGGACGGCCGTGCCCAGATGGTGCGTACCCGCTTCGAACTGAAATCGGTCATCGATGAAATAAAGAACTTCACCGGCAGCAAGGAACAGGAAAAGGCGAAGGTGGAGGAACTGAACCGCAAGTACGGGGAATCTTTCGGGTATTATAAAACACTTTCCGAATGGTATGATACCCTTATCCAAAAGAGCGAGGACTATGTACAGGTTCTGCTGCACCAGACCAATGTCCAGAACCTTGTAAAAAAAGCTGCAGAAGCCGATGAAGAGGTGAATAAAATCAAGGCGCAGAAACCGGAAGAGGCGGAAAGCGCCATGGGTTTTTTCGGGAAATGGGGACAATATATCATGCAGTCAAGCATGGCAGAATCCGGGCAGTTCTATGACGCACAGGCTGCCATCAAGAAACATGATCAGGAAGCTTATGACGTACTGTTGAAAAATGCCGAAAACAAACGTGACGGTTATCTGAAAAAAGCGGAGGAAGAGGTAAAGAAAGCCGCAGAAGCAGCCAAAAAAGGAAATATCGGTGGGCATATCGACCCCAAGCAGTCCGGGAAGAATCCGGAAGCGGAAGCCAAGCAACGGCTTGCCACAGAGCGCAGGCTGGCGCAGGATCTTGCCGCCCTGCAGGCTGAAAACCGGAAGGAAGAGATAGACCGCATGCAAGCCGGTACCGAGAAGAAACTGGCACAAATCGAATATGACTATAACGCCCGGAAAGAAGAGATAAACCGGCAGGAAGCCGACTGGAAGCGTGAGAACAAGGAAGCCGGTCTTTCTACCGGAGATAACGGACTTACCCGGGAGCAACAGGATGAACTTGAAAAAGCCCGTGCCTCAAACACCGAGTCAAGGAAAAAAGCGGAGGCGGACGTGTACAGGGAAGAGGCGGAAGCCATGCGTGACTATCTGAAGGAATACGGGACCTTCCAGCAGCAGAAACTGGCCATCGCTGAAGAATATGCCGAGAAAATCCGCAAGGCACAGTCCCAGGGCGAAAGACTGACTTTGGAAAAGCAGCGTGATGCGGCTGTGCACAAAGTGGACATGGAATCCCTTACCCAGAAGATAGACTGGGGAGCAGCGTTCGGGGATTTAACCGGCTTGCTTGCAGACCAGATGAAGAATCTGCTTGGCGAACTTAAGCAGTATGTCAAGACGGATGAGTTCAAAAAATCAGGAGCAGCGGATCAGCAGGTCGTTTACGATGCCATTGAACGTATTCAAAGCATGCTCCCCGGTGGCAACGGCACATTGGATTTTGCCCGGCTGCAAACGCAGATGCACGCTTTGGGGGATGCCGTAACACGTGTGCAAAATGCAGAACTGCAGCAGGAAGCGGCATTCATCCGGTTGAAAGCGGCGCAGGCCGATTACAACAAGGCTCTTGAAAGCGGTAACCAGGCAGAAATAGAACGTACCCAAATTGCTCTTCAAACGGCTCAATCGTCCAGCGTTTCAGCTGACGAAGAATACCTGAACGCCACCTCTGAAATGAAGGCGCTTGCCGGGGAGGTGAAAAGTGCCTCCCGGGACACGGTTGACGGATTGAACATGGTATCCAACGGGTTGCACGGCTTTGCGAGCGGAACCTTGCAGGGATCATTTGAAGGAATCCAGAACATGCTTACCGGTCTTTCAAAACTGAATATCGGAGGCAAGGTCGGCGATGCCATCAGCCGGATGTCCGAAACCCTGTCAAGTGCCGGAGTCATCGGGCAGATCATATCGGCCATTCTCTCCATACTGGATTTGCTGAAAGACGGTATTGGCCCGATTATCTCATCATTGATAGACACCATTTTCAATGCGATAACCGGAATACTCGACAATATCCTCAGCGGAGACCTGTTCAAACAGATAGGCGGTTCCCTTGTGAAAGGTATCGGGGGATTGCTGAACACGGTGTCTTTCGGAGGTTTCAACAAACTGTTCGGCATCGGCGGGAACGCCAAGGAAGTGCAGGCGGCTATAGACCGTCTTACAGACCGGAACGAGCTGCTGCAGACCTCGATAGAGGATCTGACCGACACCATCAAGCAGAGCCAGGGGACGAAGAGTGTGGCGGCTTACCGCGACGCGTACAAGATGCAGCAGGAAACGAATTCGAACTACCTGCAGATGGCTATGGCGCAAGCCGGCTACCACGGAAGTCACCACAGCTGGAACTACTACTGGGGCGGTTTCAACCAGGCACAGATAGACAAACTGAGCGGACAGATCGGCCGCCAGTGGGACGGGAACCTGTGGAGCCTGAGCCCGGAGGAAATGAAGGCACTGCGCAGCAACGTGGATATGTGGACGCAAATCCAGAATACCGGTAAGGGAGGCTATGGCGGGCGACTGACCGAGAAACTGGATGACTACATAGACCAGGCCGGCAAGCTGGAGGAACTGACCGACCAGCTGTATGAAGGGCTGACGGGCATTTCGTTCGACGGTATGTACAGCAGCTTCATCGACAACCTGATGAACATGAAGTACGGTGCCAAGGATGCGGCGGAGGATATATCCGAGTACTTCATGCGGGCGATGCTGAGCAACAAGATCGGTGAGATGTACAGCGACAAACTGAAAGGCTGGTGGGAGAAGTTTGGCAAGGCCATGGAGGACAACGAACTGACCGAGGCGGAACGGAACGCGCTGATGGAAGAGTACATGCAGTATATGGATGAAGCCCTTGCCCTGCGTGACAACCTGGCGGCAGCCACCGGTTATGACAAGACGCAGCAGGGCGGTACGAGCCAAAGTGCGAAAGCGGGCGGCTTTACGGCCATGACGCAGGACCAGGGCACGAAACTGGAGGGCATGTTCACCGGCGGGCTGCAGCACTGGAGCAGCATGGACGACCGGCTGGAAAGCGTGGTGGAGAAGATGGACACGGCTGAAGGGCATCTGGCCCGGATAGCCGAGAACACCGGTGTGAGCGCCGGACACCTGGGCGAACTGAAGGAAGTGATAAAGAAAATGATACGTGACGGACTAAAAGTGAAGTGATATGGGCAATATACTGAGCGGACTGGTGCTGGTGAACGGCACGGACATCTGGACGGAATACGGCGTGTTCCTGGTGGAAGACCGGCGCGGGGGCATGGAGAACCTGACGGCCATCCTGACCCCGAGCAAGGCCAAGAAGGATACGGCTGTGGACATACGGGAAGAGCACGGGGAAAAATACAGCCCCGTGCTGACCCCACGGAATGAAGCGCGTGACGTGACGCTGCATTTTGCGCTTTACAACAAGACCCAGGCAGGCTGGATGAAGCAGTACTTTGCCTTTGTGAATTTCCTGAAGCAAGGGAAGGACGGCTGGCTGGAGATCCGTTTCCCCCAGCTGGATCTGCAGCTGCGGGTGAAGTATGCCGACTGTACGAAGTTCACCCCGCTGACCTATCTGTGGACGGAAGGTGTGCATGCCGGAAAGTTCCGGGTAAAGTTCCGGGAACCGAAACCGATTATATAACCATTCAAACGCTATTAGAATATGCTTCTAACGATATATGATAAAGCCGGAACCAAGCGTGCGGATGTGGCCGTGAACGACAGCTCGACGCAAAGCAAGGAAGTGCAGGGAGACAATGTGCTTTCCCTGTCGTTCAGCTATTATGCCTTCCTGCCCCTGGACGTGAACGACTACACGGACTATCTGGGCGAACGGTACTGGCTGACAGAACGCTACACGCCGAAGCAGGTGAGCGATGGTGAATGGGAGTATAACCTGAAGCTGTACGGTATCGAGAGCCTAATCAAGCGGTTCCTGGTGCTGGAGACGACGGACGGGGACACCAACCCCCTGTTTACCCTGACGGCCACGCCCCGCGAGCATGTGGCGATGGTGGTGAAGGCTATCAATAACGGCATGGGCCACATTACTGACTGGAAGACGGGTACGGTGGAAGGTACGGAGCTGATCACGATAGACTACGAGGGGATGTACTGCGACGAAGCGCTGAAAGCCATCGCGGAAAAGGCAGGCGGCAAGGTGGAATGGTGGGTTGAGGGGCAGACTGTGAACGTGTGCCGCTGCGAACACGGGGAAGAAATCACCCTTGGCTATGGCAAGGGGCTGACCTCCCTGGAAAGAGATACGAGCAACACGGCCAAATTCTATACGCGCCTGTTCCCGGTAGGCTCGACCCGCAACATCGATGCGGAGAAATACGGCAGCCCGCGTCTGATGCTTCCCGGCGGCAGGAAGTACATCGAGCAGGGCGTGGAGGAATATGGCATCTATGACCATTACGAGCAGGATGCTTTCAGCGGCATCTTCCCCCGTCGGGTCGGTACGGTGAGCTCGGTTCGCAGCGAGGAGGTGGCAGACGATGAAGGAAACAAATTCACCGTCTATTATTTCCGGGACGGGGAACTGGACTTTGACCCTAACCTGTACGAGCTGGCCGGAGAAACCAAACGTGTGTCGTTCCAGACGGGCGACCTTGCCGGACTGGGAGAAAGCGATGACCACTACTTTGAGGTGAACTACGACAGCGCGGCACGTGAATTCGAACTGATCACCATCTGGCCCTACGATGACGACACCCAGCTGCCGGGCGGCAAGCTGGTGCCCCGAGCAGGCGACACCTATATCCTGTGGAATATCCGGATGCCGGATGAGTATTACCGGCTGGCCGAAGAGGAGTTTGCGGTTGCGGTGGACGAGTACAACCGGGACCACTGGCTGGACATTGCCGCCTACAAAGCCCCGACAGACCCGGTATACATCGAGGAGCACGGCATAGACCTGTTTGTGGGCAGACGGGTGAAGCTGGAGAGCCGGAAGTATTTCCCGGAAAAAGGCTACCGTCAGAGCCGTATCACCAAGATCAGCCGCAAGGTGAACGAACCCGGGCAGATGGACATCGAGATAAGCGATGCGCTGCAGGTGGGCAAGTTCGACAAGGTGACGGACAGCATCGGTGCGCTGAAAAGCTATACGAAATCAAAGACGGAAGGCGCTGCCCTTCCGGACATCATACGAAGCTGGGACAAGACGCTGCCCACGGACAACAACCTGTTTTCCGCCCGGCGCAGCCAGAAAGAGTTCCTGAGCAAGAACCAGCCGGACACAGCCAAAGAGTCCATCCGCTTCCTGAAGGGTGTGAGCTTTGGCGAGGCTGCTGGCGGCAAGCCCTGCGGCATCGTGGATGGTGAGGGCAATGCCGAATACTTGACTGCCGTGATCCGCGAACTGCTGCGCAGCACGGAGTTTGTGGACGGGCTGACCGGTGAGGGCTGGCAGCTGTGGATTGACCAGCTGACCGGACTGACAAACCTGACGGTGGACAAAGTGACTGCCCGGCAAAGCCTGGTGGCGCTGGAACTGCTGATCGAGAAGGTGCGCAGCGTGTGCGGCCAGCTGGTGGTGTCCGCTGCCAACGGCAAGATCAAGGACGTGGTGAAGCAGGGCGACAACTACCGCATCGTGTTTGAGCAGGAATCGGGCTTTGTGGCCCATGACCTGATGCGCTGTGCGGTTACGGGTGGTAAGAAACTAAAAGCATACTGGGTGGAGGTGGCTTCGGTGATAGCCGGCGGTGTACTGGTCCCGGTAAGCGAGTTTGGCGGGGTGAAGCCGGAGGCAGGCGATGAGTGCGTGCTGATGGGCAACACCGAAACCCCGCTCCGGCAGAACCTTATATCCATTGCGGCCACGGAGGACGGACAGCCCCGTATCGACATTCTGGACGGTGTGAAGGCCAAGAACTTCAACGGCTGCCTTCGTTGCCGGCTGGGTAAGCTGGACGGCATCAGGAGCAGCGCTTTCCCGGCAGACAAACAGCCGAAAGGAAACGGCCTGTATGCCGACAACGTGTGGCTGAAGGGTACGTTCGTGTTGATGACGGGCGAGGACATCCTGACGCGGTTTGAGATAACCGAGGGGAAAATCCATTCAGCCGTGGAAAGCTTGCGCAAGGAAATACGCGAAGAACAGAGTTATCTGGACAACAGCAGTTTTGCCGACGGCATGGACAAATGGAAGACGGGCAGCAAGGCTACGCTGTTCACCCTGGGCGGACGCTGGATCTGGGCGAACGGCGGTCCTTACGGTACGAAGCCGGACGGCCATGCCGAGATACGGACCGACGGCAAGGTGCCTTATGCCTATATCCGGAACAGCTATATCATGCAGAAACTGGAGGACTTCCGGCTGGTACCGGAGTACCGGCAGACGAACAGCCAGGGCGAACGGGTGCCCGGCGTGGTGTATCTGTCGTTCAGCTACCGGGTTATCAAGGCCGGAAGGTTGAAAATAGAATTTGTGAACGCTGATAAGACCGGGTTTGAGAACTTCAACATGTTCGGCCATGAAGAGGACCTGCCCGTTGGCGGTGAGAAGATGTTCACGTTGGACGGACTTTGGAACGGCACTGGCGACTTCAAGCTGTCGTTTACGGGCGTGATTTACATTTCGCTGCTGGTGTTCAGCACCAACAAGGCGGACGCACTGGCCTATAAGTACCGTACACTGTTCGAACAGAGCGACCGGCTGGTAAAGATTTCAGCGGCGGTCTTCGACAAGGACGGTAATGCGCTGAAAGAGACCGGGCTTGTCATAAAGCCTGAAGGTTCCGGTCTGTATGCGCAGGACAATACAGGAAAGATTGCCCTTATCGGGGTGAGCGTGGAGGAAGAGGACGAGTACGGAAATACCGTGAGCAAAATCAAGCTGACAGCCGACCATATACAGCTGGAGGGACTGGTAACGGCCAACGGCAACTTCAAGATACTGGAAGACGGCAGCATTGAAACGACCAACGGTAAGTTTACCGGAGAGATAGACAGCAGCAAAGGGAAAATCGGCGGCTTTGAGATAGGGAACGGCCGTATCGGTTCTGTGGCCGACTCTCACGGGAGCGGTGGCGGTCTTGCCATTTATGATGATTTTTTCCGTGTCGGCGGCAGCAAAGGATATGTGATGTTCGGTGATGATGTGATACCGTCTTCTGCAGGAGGAGCTTTTACCGCTGTCGGTCGTATCGTGAACTCAGCCCCCAATATATACGGGAATTACGGCTTCGACCAAGCGAACTATGGATTGTTTATAGATGTTACCGGCGGTACGAAGAACTACGGTATCAGCAGCAATGCGGCATTACTTGCCCCGGCGTTTATCAATACGAAAGCCAAGCTGCTTACCTTCGGAAGTGGAAACTACACGGTGGATTTCTCACAACACAATATCATTTTGATGTATTACAATGAACCCAACTACAGTAAGGTAGAGGTTACGCTGCCGTCGGAAAGTTCTGTGGCATACAAGTTCGGCATGAGTTACTTGCCTACCGATTTTGCAGCCATTGTCACGTTCAGGGTCAGACCCGGTTCAAAGAATATCATACTAAAAGGTATCTATAACCACAATGAAGATTTGCAAAACTACGAGATGGCATCCGGGGACTCCGTAACGGTACTTATTACAAAAGCGGACGGATTCCGTTACCAGATATTGAATCATTCATCCTAAAAAACAGATATATATGAAAAAGTTAGATTTCAGGAATTTCAGCGTTCCCACCGGAATAACCCGTCAGACGAGGGAGGTTTTCGATGCACGTGAGCAGATAGCCGATTTGCTGTATACGCGTGTCAGTGGCATCAAGGCCCATCGGCTTGCGTTCAAGATTTTCGAGAGTACCGGCGAGACCGAGTTCAGCGATGAGGAAACCGGGATGATACACATGGCGGTGGAACGCTATTGTCTTCCCAATGTGATAGATGCCCTGAACGAAATCCTGGGCGGGTCAGAAACCGATAAAAACGAATGAGTATGGCAGAAATGACACAAGAAGAACTGGTTCAGGAAGTGCTGGACCGTGTACTCCAGAGTTCTACCGGCGTGGAGGACTTGGAGACCGTCACCTCGCTGAGCGGTGTGAAATCACTGCCCGGGGAGAAGGACGGCAAGATGGTGAACGTCCCCCTGGAACTGATAGGGAAGCCTGCGAGCGATGCCGCCGCCCGTGCCGAGGCTGCCGCCAAGAAAGCGGAAGGAGCCGTAGCCGGACTGGAGGAAAAGACCCAGGCCGCCACGGAAGCGGCCACCAAGGCCAACGAAGCGGCAGCCAAGGCAGAAAACGCCGCTGCCAAGGTGGAACAGACTACGGCAGCAGCCATCGGCGGGGCTACCGCACGCTTTTCCTCATGGATGGAAACAGGCAACGTTTTACCTGACAAGAGTACCAAACCGGGCGGCAGCGTAGTGTATGTAGCGGATGCCGGGAAGTTCGCCTACCACATGGACTCCACCCTGTACGGGGACTGGGATGTGGCGGGTGTGCCTCCTGCCGGCATATTCATGAATGCGGACCGGACAGCCATCCTGCCGGACAAGCTCTACCTGCTGGGTGATGCCGTATATACCGGAACAGGCGGCAGCCTGAGACTGCTGGCCTACCGGCATGAGGTGATGAGCGGGGAAGCTTACGAGGCGCTGCAGGACAAGGATGCGAATACGCTGTATCTGATTTATGAGGAGGATTGACGATGATAACCATAGGCGGTAAGGAAATAACGGCTGCGTATGTGGGGAAACGTGCCCTGTCGGCAGTCTATGCCGGGGCAAGACTGGTGTGGTCTGCGATAAGCAGCTGTTTCGGACTTGGATACTGGAAAGGCGACGAGCCGTGGAACGGATCGGACGCATGGAACGGTAGCAGTAAAACTGATAAATGAATGATTATTATAAAAGGACAGTATTATGGCAAAAAGGAAAATAAGCGGAATCATCAACGCGACTGAACATCCGATGAATCTTGAAACACCATGGAATCAGAAACAGCCGGACGGCACCTATCATGCCTATGCAGGCGATGACATCGAAGCGTTCCTGAAGAAGGAACTGTCAAACCGTACCCCTACCGAGGAACTGGTGAGCGGCGAGACGAAACCTCCTACATCCGGAACGGTGTTCGATGCGATGGTGGGTACGGTGACGGACGTGGATGTGCAGGACAGCGAGGACGGCACCCAGTACGTGATGACCGTCAAGCAGAAGGACAACCAGGGCGGCGAGAGCTCGAAGGAAGTGCGCTTTTCCAAGTACACGGACGATGACAAGGTGGTGGTGAACATCGACCTGACGGACAGCGGCGGTGCGGGACTTCCCGCCTCGCAGTATCTGGCACTGGGCAGCGGCTTTGTGGTGAAATACTCCGTAGGTGTGGGCACTGCCGGTGGCGGTACGGTGGACGGCTACAGCGACCTGAAAGCCCGCGTGATCGTGAAACGCGGTTCGACCGTCATCAGTGAGTTCCGGGATGCGGAGTTTGTGGGCGTTACAGCCGGACAGAGCTATACCTTTGACGCTTCGCCCTACCTGAAGGATGCCACTGCCTATACCGTACAGGTGGAAGCGCAGGCAACTTACCAGGACGGCACGCTGATGAAGACGGCCACGGCCAAGGTGACCATGGTGGCCATGGAGCTGGAGACCACCTACTCGGCGGGCAACGGGCTGGCCGACGGGGGATATAAAAATGACGTGAACATCCCCTTTACTGCCAAGGGCACGAGCGGTGAGAAGAACATCTACTACCGCGTGAACGGCGGACAGGCCTTTACCCTCGGTCTTTCGGCCGGCAGCGGTGTGCAGCAGAAGAACGTGACCATCCCCCTGACACAGATGCAGGAGGGTACGAACGTGGTGGAAGCCTACGCGCAGCATGAGAACTCCGGTGTGGTGAGCCGGGTGCATTACATTACGCTGCTGAAGGCAGGCGGAGGTGTGACAGCGTATGCCGGCCTGATGTTCAGCCACCGGGCAGCGGGGTTCCAGCGTGACTGGAAACACCCGGTGCTGGAGGCAGAGCAGTTCACGGCATGGAACTTCACGTATGCCGGCTATGACCGCGATGCGTATACGGCCCGTGTGAAAGTGACCGACCGGGGCAGCGTGGTGAAGGAAGACCTGCTGCAACGCGGTGAGACCGGCAGCTACGGACGGACGAACGTGAACGTGGAACCGTTGGACTACCGTGTGTCATGCGGCGATGCCGTGCTTGAGGTGCAGGTGAACACCACATCGCACCCGGACATTGAAGCCACGCTGGCACCGGATGCCGTGTGTACGTTTGACGCCTTCGGGCGAAGCAACACGGAAAACAACCCGGCAAGCTGGGTGAGCGGTGACAAGCGTATGGAGTTCCGGGACGTGCTGTGGAGCGTGAACGAATATGGTGCCGGTAGCGGCTGGCACAAGGACCGCCTGCTGCTGGCCGGTGGTGCAGGTATGACCCTGACCGCTGACGGCGGTTACCGCCCCTTCAACGAGGCGGACAAGCCCGAGGGATTTGCCATCCGTGACGTGGGCATGACGCTGGAGATAGAATACAGCACGACCAACGTGACGGATACGGATGCCGAGCTGATCACCTGCCTGGGGCAGCTGGACAACGGCAACCGGTACGGGCTGATTGTGACTCCGGAAGAGGCCAAGTTCCTGACCGGTGTGGTGACCGAGGCGATGGATGCCGGACAGGTGCTGCGCTATGAAGACTCGGTGGGTACCAAGTTCCAGCCGGGTACGAATATCCGCATTACCTACGTGTTCTATCCGAACGTGCAGACCAACGAACAGCGCACGCTGATCGGTTTCTATGTGAACGGTGAAGAGTCGGCTGCTTCCAAGTGGCTCGACAAGGTGAATTTTGACATTCAGAGCCAGTTGGAATTTAAGTCGGCAGGTGCCGACTTGAACGTGAAGAGCGTGCGTATCTATAACAAGGCGCTGACCTCGGACGAGGTGCTGAACAACTACATCGTGGACCGCAACCACCTGGAGGATGCCGACGGGGAACCGGGCGTGCGCTCACTGGATGAGGACAACCGCGTGCTGAATGAAGGAGATACGGTGAGCATGGAGAAGCTGATGGGGCTGATGAAGAAGCGCCGGAACTCGATCCTGGTACTGATAGGCACGGGCAGCGTGGGCAGTGAGGTTCCGAGCGAGAGCGACACGCTGAACGTGGTGGATGCACTGGCCCAGCTGAACGACAAGAAGGCCAATAAACTGGTAAGGGAGGTCCGTTTCTATAACGGAGAGGACAGGACGCTTGACTTTATCCTTACCAACGTATATGTCCGTATTCAGGGTACTTCTTCCGTGAACTATGCCAGAAAGAACTTCCGTTTCTACTTCCAGAAGACGGCAAGCGGCTGGACGGTTACATTGAGCTACGGGGAGATTGACGGAAACGGCAGGCAGAAGAATCCGGTGGTAACTACCGGCAAAAAAAATCTCTTCAAGTTACGCAGGAACTCGGTAGGCGCGAAGCTGGCATGTTCCAAATGCGACTTCTCGGACTCGTCCATGACCACCAATACCGGAGGTGCGAAGCTTATCAATGACGGACTGAAAGAGATGGGGCTGCTTACGCCTGCCCAGCGTTACGCCAAAGACCATGGGCTGGAGGATGATTACCGTTCGGCCATCGACGGCCTGCCGTGCGACCTGTTCGTAGCGAAGAGTGCCGACGAAGACCTGACCTATTACGGCCAGTACAACATGAACAACGAGAAGAGCGACAGCTACCCCATCTTCGGGCAGGATGAGACCATCGGCGGCGAGAAATGGGGCGAGGGCGACACGCTGAACTACCTGGAAGCCGACGAGGAAGGACACAAGCAGTACCTGCCCGTCTGCTTCGAGACGCTGAACAACTCCAATCCGCTGTGCCTGTTCCACTGGTTGCCGAGTACCGAACCGGAGCATAAGGATTTCATGGACTACAACTTTGACGGAGGACTGGAATTTAATCATCCGAAAGATACCTTCTGGTCGGACGGAGGCGGTGACGCGGAGGAAGAACCGAACCTGAAAGACCACCTCGGTACCGGTGACAAGTACGACAAGATGTACAAGGCCACCGACCGCATGATGAGTTTCGTCTACCGGTGCGTAAAGGAAACGCCTGCGGGCAGGAACATGGTTTACAGCACGGAATCCCATTCGTTCGAGGGGGTGGACTATGAGGACGACGGCGACAAGTTCCCTACCGCCAAGTGGCAGAGCGATACGTTCAGGAAAGAGGCCGGGAAGTATTTCGACCTTCCCCACCTGATTGCCTACTATCTGTACGTGCAGTTCAACCTCGGCGTGGACCAGCTTGCGAAGAACATGCTTATCCGCACATGGGACGGTGTGAAATGGTCGATTGACTATTATGACGGCGACTGCCAGCTCGGTTCTGACAACAAGTCGTTCCTGACCGGGAAGTATGACGACAACCGCCAGACGAAGCGCGACGGGGCTTATGTGATGCAGGGTCATAACTCGTGGCTGTGGAACCTCATCGTGGCCAATTGCTGGGACATGATTGTGGAGATTATGGTGAGCGGATGGAACGGGGGCGCAAGCTTCATGAGTGCCTTCAGTATCCAGAAAGCCATTGACCATTTCGATACCGAACAGATGAAGAAGTGGTGCTCACGCCTCTATAACAAGTCCGGCATCTTCAAATACATCTACCCGTTCCTGAACGAAATGCCGGTGGGTGCTGACGGTGCCAAACAGACCTATCCGCAAATCTACGGTCTGAAGGGTTCGTTGAAAGCACACCGGAACTACTTCATCCAACGCCGGTATGACCTGAAGCAGGTGGAGTACGGCTATGTATCCACGCTGGGTGCCCAGTTCTACCAGAGTACGGCATCGCTGGACAAGGCTTATAAACTGAAACCGATGCAGTACCGGCTGACCATCCCGTACCGTGTGCAGCTCTCCACCAGCAACGGCGTGCAGGCCGACAGCGGCGTGGTGGATGCGGACGTGCTCCATTCCCTGCAGCTGACCCGTGCCTTCGGTGAGAACGACCCGCTGAAGATTATCGGTGCAGCCAAAATCAAGGAGCTGGTATGGCACGAGGATGCGTTCGCAATCGGCTTCAACTTCGGTCTGCTGACCTCACTGGTAAAACTCGACATGAGCGTGGAGAAAGCCAGCGGTTACCGGAACGGCTCGTTCATGGCTTCGACCAATGGTATGCTGCTTCTGGAAGAAGTGAACATGCGGAACAACCGGCTGGCCCGGAACGGGGACAACGGGAATGTGGCCACTTTGGACTTGAGCTGGCAGGGCCGCCTGAAGAAACTGGACGTGAGGGGTACGGGGCTGACCCGTGTGAAACTGGCCACCGGTGCGCCCGTTGTGCAGTTATGCCTGCCGGACACGATTGAGGAACTGTTCCTGGAATATCTGACCAAGCTGTCCGATAGTGGCCTGATACTGGAAGGGATCAATAATGTGCGGGGCTACCGCTACACCAACTGCCCCGGCATCGACGGGTTCGCTATGCTGGAACGCCTGCACCAGGCCAGACTGAACGGCAGCGGCAAGCTGGAGCGCTTCGTGCTGGAGATAGACCGGGAAGACGACGGAACCCTGCTGAAGAAGTATTACGACTACGGAACGTATACACAGACGGGTGCCGTGGATGACCGGCATTCGGGACTGAGGGGCAAGCTGACCCTGACGAAGTATCTGGCCGATGAGGAACTGGAGAAGTATGCCGCCCGTTATCCGGAACTGACCATCAAGCAGCCGCCCTATACGATGATCGAGTTTGACGACAGCGTGGCCGACGATGCCAATGTTTCGAACCTGGACAACAAGACGGGGTACAAATTCGGCAATACGTACAAAATGAGCGGGCATGTGAATGCCATCCTGTCCAAGCGCCACCGCGTATTGGCCAAGGTGACGAAGATGCCCACGAGCCGGAAGGTGGAGATAGCCGGGCAGCAGGTGGAAGTGAACAACCCGGACGGGGAGATGACCTATTTCCCCCTGCATGACGAAAGCTCGAACTTCTATGCCGATGCGGAGGATATGAACGACTGTACGGTGGCGAAGCTGGACGGCAGCGAGGGAGACTGGATGATGTATGAGCCGTTTTACTGGAGCAAAGGCATCAACGATTATTTGAACAACAAGAAGTACGCCTGCTACAGCAGTTATCCGGAGGACGAAATGCCCCCGGTGCCTGAGGCGACGGTACTGACACTGGATGCCATCAAGGAGACACAGGGCGGCTGGCTGGGTGAACGCAAGATCATGAGCGGCAAGCCCACGCTGATGGAATCCTATACGACGGACAAGGCTTATTCCGTGTGCAAAGTGGACGTGTCGGGTTACAGACGTGTCCGCTTCCCGAGCGTTCCAGGAACAGGGCTTATCGGCAGTGTGTTTGCTGATGCGGAGGGAAACATCCTGAAGAGTATTGTGGTGCCGACCATCGGCTTGAAATTTGAAGCCGGCATGTATCTGATAGCAGACGTTCCGGAACGTGCTACAGCCCTGCATTTCTCCATTCTGAACACGGCAGAGTTTGACTGCGTGGTACTGAGCCACAGCGACAAGATAGAGGACATGGAACCGGATTGGGTGGCCAATGAGGAGCATCTGTGTGCCGTTGTGGGCAGTTCGGTGGTGGGCAGTAAACTGCGTGCCTGCATCACCGGAGCTTCGACCACGGCAAGTATGACCTGGACGGACTTCCACTACTACAGCCAGCAGCGGGGTATGCAGCAGATAGATGCGCTGATGCACAGCCGCATCGCGAACCTGAGCTATGCAAAGTACGGGCGCAGGGATATGCAGGAACAATGCGGTGCCGGTCAGCATAACAATAACCGCACAACAGGCGGAACGGCCGAACACGGGATGACAGACACCATCGGCTACGATGAAGCGTATGTCATTAACAACAAAATCACGAATTCGCTGATTGACGGCCTGGTGCACCAGTATGCCTGGTATAAGAGTCGGGACGAATACGGACAGGCGACTGTGGTGCAGGTGAACAATATCTGCTGCCTGGGCTATGAGGACATCTACGGCAACAAGTATGACATGATGGACGGCGTGGATCTGCCGAACGACAGCGGTAACGTGGGCAAATGGCGCATCTGGATGCCTGACGGCAGTATCCGTATGGTACAGGGCAAGAAGGACAGCGGTCAGTGGATTACAGGCGTGGCGCACGGCAAGTATATGGACATGATTCCGGTGGGTAATCTGAACGGATCATCTTCTACTTACTATACCGACATGTACTGGATAAGCACCGCTACGGTCCGTGTGGTCTATCGCGGGTGCTACAGTGCGCACGCGTATGGCGGTGTGTCGAATGCGAGTGCGTATTACGATGCTTCGTATTCGTATGCGAATATCGGCTCGCGTCTGGCCTTCCGCGGCAAAATCGTCCGGGCGCAAAGCGTGGCAGCGTACAAGGCGATACGCGAGGTGGCGTAAGCGCAAAGCGCCAAAGCGTGGAGCGAAGCGACTAAAACGAAAGAACGGGATTCGGATGGTTTCCGAATTCCATTTAAAAGGTATTCAAATACCGGCGAAGCCGGCCGAATTTTTTTAGAATATTGATAGGGTAGGGGAATACAAAACTGAACTGATTTGAGGGTAAACGACCTCAATTTAACTATGTAAAGATAGTGATTTTTGTTGATATTTGCAAGTTATTTTTCTGTTATTTTTAGCTTAGAATTGACCAGTTCAAATGGAATAAAGAGTGCTTTAAATTATACGCTTCGTTTTGTGAAATGAACTTTTCATTTTGAAACGCGCGAACATTTCGATTTGCGGATTATATATTTTTGAAGTTTGCATTGACAAGGTCTTATCTACCTCCTTATTTGCAACCTCCCTTCGGGCACTAATATATTTAAAACTAACAATATCCTTTATGCTAATCATTTCCTTGTCTAAATCAATAAAATTAGCTTCATTAACCATTAATGTTTTTTTATTAATTTCAATGGTTTTCCGATACAATCTAAAATAATCAGAATGTTTTTGGCACAGAAAATCATATATACTTTTTGGTTTATAAAGTTGATTTTCAACTTGTTTTTTGAGTTCATGAGTAATAAATTCACGCCAATCTTTCCAAATTTGAATATATTTATCAAATGACAATACATATTCAAATCCTAAAACAATAAAATTGTTATCCGGGTCCAAATCCATCATAATCCGGCTAACATTTTCTAAATTACAATTTTCTGTATACTGAATAAATAGCTTCAGTTTAATACCCTTCTCTACATATGCGTCCTCAATAATAGTTTTTTCATTCATTATCATATCATTGAGTTCTTTCTTAAAATCAATATTAAAGTCATCAAAATGGAATTTAGTCTTTTCTGATTGATTTAAGAATTTGTCTAAGACAGACAATATTGAGGTTTTACCAGTATTATTTTTACCTATTACTAATGAAAGTTCATCTTCTAAATCAAGAGAAAATTTTTTCAGTAGTCTAAAGTTCTCAACCTGAATCTTAAATATTTTCATACTGTTAAATTATTTTTGTTGGCACCAGAAATCTCTTACATCAACATTTAACACCTCTGATATTTTTATTAAAGTATCAAGAGATGGCTGTGATTCATTCGTACACCACCGAGAAACCGTAGCCTCATTTTTATTCAATTGTTCAGCAAGCCATTTCCCTGTTCTATTTTGCTCAACAAGCACTATTTTAATTCTATTTATCATTCTCATAGGTCAAATTATTGATATTATTTGCAAAGATAGGAATTGTTCATCTATTTTAATTCATTATGATATAATTTTAGTTACTTATTCACCTTTAATCAGATAACGTAGCTCCGGGTCGTTCTTGATACGGGTTATCTCGTCCTCGACTATCTGCCGGACTTCCTGACGGATGCGGTCGTAGTTGGCTTGTATCTCTTCCTGCATCCGGTCGTTTCCGTCCTTGTCGGTGAAGTCGATTATTTGCGGAAGTTTCACGTAGCGGGCGGTTTCCCGCTTCACCTTTTCATTATCCACCACGATTTCACAGTGGAAAATCTTCTGCTCTATCCGTTCATCGAAATTATCTGCCACCGCACCCACGAACATACCTTGTGTGAGGTTGGATATTTTGCTGGCAGGTATCAGGCTGTCCATTTGGGTGCTTATCGAGGTGGACTTCTCCCGCTGGTTTATCGTCATGCTCTGCCGCTTCTGCAACACCTTTCCGAAGCGTTCAGAAAGGATTTTCGCCGTTTCGCCCACTACCTGACCGCTGAACACGTTACCCACGGTATTTTGTATCACCCGGCTCTCCTTGTCCCCGTAGTCACGGGTAAGCTGGCTGTAATCCTGAAAACCTAACAGAACCGCAACCTTGTTGCTTCGGGCAGTGGCAATCAAATTGTCAAGCCCACGAAAATAAATCGTTGGTAACTCGTCTATTACCACCGAACTTTTAAGCTGACCTTTCTTGTTTATCAGCTTCACTATTCTACTGTTATACAATCCCAGTGCCGCCGAATAGATGTTCTGACGGTCGGGATTGTTGCCGACAACAAGTATTTTAGGCTCTTGCGGGTTGTTTATATCCAGTGAAAAATCATCACCCGTCATTACCCAATACAGTGCCGGGCTTATCATGCGGGAAAGCGGGATTTTGGCACTCGCTATCTGCCCCTGCAACTGTTCGTTAGCTTCTGATTCCCAAGCATCTACGAATGGGGAAAGATAATTCTCCAGTTCGGGATAGCTGCGCAAAATCGTGAACACATCAGCGTATTTCTTGTTCAGCAGTTCAATGGCATGGGGGAACGTGCAATACCTGCCACCCTGATAGATACGCAAATACCAAATAATGGCTGCAAGCAGGATAATCGGACTTTCCACAAAGAAGTCGCCCTGCTTGCTTATCCAACTGCGATTGAGGTTGAGCATTATCGTGTAGCTGGCTTCGTAAGCATCCGCAATGTCCGACATGAAGCTGGCGTTTATCGGGTTGCATCGGTGGCTCTTGCGGGGGTCGTCAAAATTGATAATGTAGAATTTGGGCTTTACCTTGTACCCACCCAAATGGTTAAGTAGATGATTGTAAGCGATTTCAGACAAATCGGGAAACTTGTAGTCATAACAATAGAGTGCAAAACCTTTCTCGATTTGCTGTTTTATGTAGCTATTTACTACGGCATACGACTTGCCGCTGCCCGGTGTTCCCAACACAAGGCTGGCACGGAACGGATTTACAACGTTTATCCAGCCATTATTCCATTTCTTTTTATAGTAGAACCGGGTCGGCAAATTTACCGAATACTCGTTCTCGATAAGCCTTGTTTCCTGCATGAAACTTTCATTTTCGGTATTAAAGACATCATCCATTAAATTGTTCTTCAACAGGCGGGACATCCACGTACCCGCCATGAGCATACAGATATAGCCCGCCGACAGCGTGGCGATATAAAATAGCGTACCTGCCGTGTGTGGCAGGGGAAGTTCCAGCAGCCACCAGTTCAGGAAGAACAGCACGACACCCGCCGCAAGGCTGCAATGTATCTTCGTCCATGTTATCTTTTCCTCTTTCACGCCCTTAGTGCCGATACACGACAGGGCGAGGAACACCACCGAAAATAGTTTTGTCCATAAGATAGACGAGAACAGCCCGGTAGTGCGCTGGAAGTTCCACAGTATCTTGTCTATCACCTCAAAGGTCACTCCCCACTCTTTCAGGGTGGAGTAACAGAACCAGTATACGTTTATTCCCACGAATAAAATGCTGACAGCCCGCATAAAGTCCATGACCCTTGCAAGCCCCCTCAAATCATCTTCTTGTTGCATAATCGTATGTTTTTAAGTTAGTCGATACGCCTTGTACGTTTCTTTTTCTTCTTCTTTCTCTTTTGGTGGACGGTGTCTTGCGGCTCGCCACCAGCGGATGAACCACTGCCCAGCAAGCCGCCGAAAGCACCCAGCACGGAAGCCACGCCCGAAACAATGTCGGCTTTCGGCGTGAAGCCCGGCTGTTCCTGATGTGCGGATTGTTCCCGCTGTATATCCGTTTTTCTTTTATCGGAATACAGGTCGTTGAACACGTTCGCCGAATACTCCTTGCCCAAGCGTGAACCGTTCAGCACCACCCGGCTGTCGTGGTCGATGAACGTAACGCCATAGATGCGCCCGCTGTCGTTCTGACGGAATACCACATCAATGCCCTGCTTCTTTAGCTGCTGTTCCAGTTCCTTGCGGCTGCGGGCGGTCTGCATGGTGGCGGCTACAATCTTCCGGGTGCGTTCTTTCAGTTTCTTGTCCTTAATCACCTCGCCCGATTTCTCCATTCTGCGCTGTACCGCTTCATAGCCCACCGATTTGCCGATGCGGGAAGCCTTTACCGGGTTGCCCACCTTTTCGCCCTTGTCATTCATGGCGGAATAGACTATGCCCTGATAGGGCTTGCCGTTTATCTCCCCCTTGACTTCTTCGGCACATATATTATAGGTAGCAAGCAAAACCTTGTACTCCCCGAACGACTGGAAGCGGTAGCCGTAACAAGCCGCTTTCACGGCATTGCCGATTTGGTGCTTCACGTCCCCGGCGGTGTAGTCCACCTTTTTAAGTTCCGGGCGTTCGGCGCGTTCCTTTCGTTCTGCCGGGTGAAGCCCGTATTTCTTTTCCAGTTCACGGGTTATCTGCTTGCTGCGCCGATGCTCGAACCTGTCGTTCAGCGGTCTGCCGTTCTCGTCCACCCGCAACCCTACGATGTGGATATGGTGGCGGTCGATGTCTGTATGCTTGTACACCAAATAAGGCTGGTCGCCATAACCCAACTTCCGCATATACTCCCGTGCGATGTCGGAAAGCTGCTGGTCGGTCAGCACGTCTTCCGGGTGCGGGTTTATGGAAATATGAAGTATCGGCTTCTTGGTGGATAGCTGGACGGGCATCTGCATTTCAAAGCTGCGCATACACTCGCTGATAGAGAAATTCCCGTCCTCACTTAACAGCATCCGGTTGGAAAAAAGCACCTTTGCTTCTTCGCTATCCACCTTGTTTTGGTTGTATGCCAGTGCGCCGAACATATTACCGCCCGTGCTTATTTTGGCAACCATAGTTCCTTACATTCATTGGTTAATGCAATGACTTGGCGGTTCAGTGCCGCCAGTTCGGTGGTCGCTTTCTCCAGTTTATAGAGGAATGCCAGTGCCTTTTTCTCCGAAAAGTTGCTGTGCAACGCCTTTACCACTTGGTTGTAATTGACCGCTACGGCTCTGAATTGTGCATAAAATTCAGTCAGCCGGGCGCAGTATTCTACCGCTGACTTCTCCACTTTCACCACCCGGAACGGCTCGCCGAACAGCCGGGCGGCGATGAAACGGGATTTGCTCGTAACGCCCGACTGCTCCCACTGCGAGAGGAAGCGGGCGTTCTCCCGGTCGTTCAGGTAAAGGACATGGCGGTGCTTCGCCGGGTCTGCGAGGGCGGGACGACCGCCCTTGTTGGTTCTTCTTGTTTCCATACTTCTTTTGAATTAATAAATTACGACTTCGGAGTGATTTTTACCCCCCCCCACAAGGGGCAAGGCGTTTTCAGGCACGGAAAACGGTTTTGTAGCATACAAAACACACCTTGCTATTTTCTGACGAAAATCGAAATCCGTCACGGACGGATTGGGGTTAGCGTGAAACGGAAAGCCCAGCCATTAACCTGCCCGTTTTTACATCCCCGCCTCCTGCGGTTCGTTACTCTGCTGCAAAGTAACGGTGATTTATAATGCTGTAAAATAGGTGGTTGGTGGACAAAATGGGACATCGCAGGACAAATCGGGACACATCTAAAAACGGACGTTTTTTCTCCTTTTATTTGCAGAAGATTTCAAGATTGAAAGAAATATTTCAGTCAGGAAAGAATGATTGAAAACTTGATTTCAAGAAAACAAGATTGCAGGATTTCAGTATTTCAAGAAAGAATGAAAGCAAGAAAACAATATTGAAATAAAACAATCTTTCAATATTTCAAGAAAGCTATATGGCTGGATTGATTGAAAGCAATAAACAAATCTATCAACCAATAATGAAAGAAAGCAATATGGAAAACGAGAAAACACCCCTGTATGTCGCCTTTTCCACCCAAAAGGGCGGGGTCGGCAAAACCACCTTTACCGTGCTGGCGGCGAGTTACCTCTACTACCTCAAAGGCTACGATGTGGCGGTGGTGGATTGCGACTACCCCCAACACTCCATTGCCGGGATGCGAAAGCGGGATGCCGAACAGGTCGGGGCGGATGAAGATTACAAGCGCATGGCGTATGAACAGTTTACCCGGCTGGGGAAGAAAGCCTACCCGGTGCTATGCAGTTCGCCCGAAAAGGCGATAGTCACGGCTGACGAATATATAGCCGCCGGACATGTGCCGGATATTGTCTTTTTCGACCTGCCCGGCACGGTGAACAGCGAGGGCGTGATAAACTCCCTTGCGGGCATGGACTACATCTTCACCCCGATTTCAGCCGATAAGGTGGTGCTGGAAAGCAGCCTGTCGTTTGCGGTGGCTATCCAAAAGCTGCTGGTGAAGAACGATGCCTGCCGCCTTGCCGGGCTGTACCTCTTTTGGAACATGGTGGACGGACGGGAGAAAACAGACCTCTACACCGCCTACGACAAGACCATAAAGGAACTGGAACTGCCGCTGATGAAAACCTTTATCCCCGACACCAAACGCTACAAAAAGGAACTGGTAGCGGATAAAAAGGCGGTGTTCCGCTCCACGCTCTTTCCCGCCAGCCGCCCGCTGGTAAGGGGAAGCAACTTGGAAGAACTGATAACTGAAATAGTGTACTACATCAAATTACAATGATATGGCAAAGCAAAGCGGCGGGATGCCGAAGATAGACGAGGATTTCATGAAAGAACTTATCTCGCAGGGTGTACCCGCCAAGCGGGAGAACCAGCCGGATGATGCACCGCAGCCCGGCGGCGAAACGGAAACCGCCCACGAGGGACGGCAGACTGAAACGGTGCGGGTGGAGAAAACGACAAACCGCAAGCGCAAGGGCGGTTCGGGTGACTACCGGGAAACCTACTTTCAGAAAGTGGAACTGGCAGACCGACAGCCCTTGTACGTGAGCCGTACCACGCACGAGAAGCTGATACGTATCGTGACGGTGATAGGCGGGCGCAAGGTAACGGTAAGCAGCTACGTGGAGAACATTCTACTGCGCCACTTCGAGCAGTACCAAGACGAGATAAACACCCTGTACGAAAGCCACTTCCAAAAGCCTGTCTGACTATGGTAATCCATTGCATACTTACCGGGCTTTTGGTGTACTATATCGCCCTGTGGCTATGGTATCGCTACACGGACAGCCGGACATCACCGGGCAAAACGGATGATGAACCACTTCCTCCAAATGAGGTTTCAGGCTACACGCTGATAGGTGAAAGCCGATACAAGGGTGGACAAATCGGGACAGCGCAGGACAAATCGGGACAGCTCCCGCAAACGGCTGAAAATGATACTATTTTTGAGCCGCAGACGAACGAACAGCCGGAAGAAAGCATTTCGGATGCAACACCCGAAGCGGACGAAACGCCCGGTTACGAGAATGACGAACCCGACTACGAGGACGAGGAAATAGCCGGGTACATGGACGGTGACAATGATACCGGGCGGGCTACGGGCGTGAGCTTCGATGAACTGGGCGAAGCGGTGCGAACGGCGAACGCCGACAATCCCACCGAAGCGGAGAAACGGCAAGCCGCCGGGACACTGGCGGGTATCGAGGGGACGAACCTCTACGATGCGGTGGTGGAGAACATCAACGGCGGGCTGGCAAAGGTGGCGGAACTGCTGGGGCGCAACGAAGCGGAACGGGCTGCGGCTACCCCTGCCGGAAACGGCAGCACAAGCGAGGAATACGAAGCGTTCGACATGAACGACTTCCTATAATGTAATAATGTATAAGTATGACAACATGAAACAGCGTGACTACGGTTGATTGGTAACTCTAAAACCAACAGGCGGCATCCGTGCCGCAACCACTAAAATTTCAAGTTATTCATCCGCCGGTTGACAGCGGACTATCCACCCGCTGCCCCGGCATTAAAATTCAAATCACAATGAGAAAGAAAATCTTCTTGTCGGCGGCTCTCCTTGCCGCCGTGGCAAGTACCTACGCACAAGGAAACGGGCAGGCGGGCATCACCGAAGCCACAAACCTAATCACCGGGTATTTCGACCCTGGAACAAAACTGGTGTACGCAATCGGGGCGGTCTGCGGCTTGATTGGCGGGGTAAAAGTATATAACAAATTTAGTTCCGGAGACCCCGACACTTCAAAGACTGCCGCCAGTTGGTTCGGGGCGTGTATCTTCCTGATTGTCGCCGCCACTATCCTGCGGTCGTTCTTCCTCTAAAACGGCGGCTATGTCTGAATATCAAGTAAATAGGGGTATCGGAAAGCCCGTGGAGTTCAAGGGTCTGAAAAGCCAGTACCTTTTCATTTTTGCAGGCGGCTTACTCGCCGTGTTCGTGGTGTTCATCATCCTGTTCATGGCAGGCGTGAACCAATGGCTATGTATCGGTTTCATCGTGTCGGCTTCGCTGCTGCTCGTATGGCAGACGTTCCGGCTGAATGCCCGGTACGGTACGCACGGATTAATGAAAGCAGCCGCACGCAAACGGCATCCACGCTTCATTATCAACCGCAAGGCGATACCCCGGTTATTCACCTACAAAAAAAGAAAGGAGAACGAAACATGAGGAATACATTAAAAGCTACCACGCTGGAAAGGAAATTTCCTCTTTTGGCGGTGGAGAACGGCTGCATCATTTCAAAGGATGCCGACATAACGGTGGCTTTCCGGGTGGAACTGCCCGAACTGTTCACCGTCACCAGCGCCGAATATGAAGCCATACATTCGGCATGGTACAAGGCAATCAAGGTGCTGCCCGACTACTCCATAGTACACAAGCAGGACTTCTTCATCAAGGAAAACTACCAGCCCGACACCGAAAGGGACGAACTTAGCTTCCTGTCCCGGAGTTTTGAACGGCATTTCAATGAACGTCCGTTCCTGAACCATTACTGCTACCTGTTCCTGACGAAAACGACAAGGGAGAGAAGCCGCCGACAGAGCGACTTCTCCACCCTCTGCCGGGGCAGGATTGTACCGCAGGAGATAGCGGACAGGGAAGCGGCGGCAAAGTTCATCGAAGCGATCGGGCAGTTTGAAAGAATTATGAACGACAGCGGTTTTGTCACGCTCACCCGGCTGGCAGCATCGGAAATCACCGGGCAGGGCGGAAAGGTGGGTATCATCGAGAAATACTTCTCGCTATCGCAGACCGACACCACCTGCCTGAAAGACATCGGACTGTACCCGGAAGAAATGCGTGTCGGGGACGATATACTGTGCCTGCACACGCTCTCGGACGTGGAAGATTTGCCCGGAAAGGTCGGGACGGACACACGCTTTGAAAAGTTGTCCACTGATAGAAGCGATTGCAGGTTGAGTTTTGCCGCCCCGGTCGGGGTACTGTTGTCGTGTAACCACGTCTATAACCAGTACATCTTCATAGACGACCACGCCGAGAACCTGAAAAATTTTGAGCAGACCGCCCGGAACATGCAATCGCTCTCCCGCTACTCCCGTGCCAACCAAGTGAACAAGGAATGGATAGACGAGTACCTGAACGAAGCCCACAGCAGGGGGCTTGTATCGGTGCGCTGCCACTGTAACGTCATGGCTTGGTCGGATGACAGGGAAGAACTCAAACGCATACGCAACGATGTGGGAAGCCAGCTTGCCTTAATGGAGTGCAAGCCCCGACACAACACAGTCGATACGCCCACACTCTTTT
This sequence comes from Paraprevotella clara YIT 11840, assembly GCF_000233955.1. Lineage (GTDB taxonomy): Bacteria > Bacteroidota > Bacteroidia > Bacteroidales > Bacteroidaceae > Paraprevotella > Paraprevotella clara. Next base: position 10,886 of record NZ_JH376605.1, on the reverse strand, counting down.
GGGCGGGCATACCCGGCAACGAAGCAGACTTCCCGGCAGAGGAAAGTTTCTACACATTCTTGGGGCAGGCTCTATGCCTGTTCGTGGAAGAAACGAACTACAAGAGTTCGCTTTCACCGTTCGGCATCAAAATGGTGGACAGGGTAAGCGGTCGCCCGCTGCACATCGACATTTCAGACCTGCCCATGAAGAAAGGCATCACGACCAACCGCAACAAGTTCATACTTGGGCCGAGCGGGTCGGGCAAGTCTTTCTTCACCAACCACATGGTACGCCAGTATTACGAACAGGGAGCACATGTGCTACTGGTCGATACGGGTAACAGCTACTTGGGGCTGTCCCAGCTTATCCACAACCGGACACACGGAGAGGACGGGATTTATTTCACCTACACCACCGAAAACCCGATAGCGTTTAACCCGTTCTATGTCGAGGACGGGGTATTTGACATCGAGAAGAAAGAGAGTATCAAGACCCTTATACTCACCCTGTGGAAGCGGGACGATGAAGCCCCGAAGCGGTCGGAAGAAGTGGCGTTGTCCAATGCGGTAAGTGCCTATATCGAACGTATCACGTGCGACAGGTCGGTAACGCCTTGCTTCAACACGTTCTACGAGTTTGTCCGGGATGAATACCGACTGCGGCTTGCAGAAAAGAACGTCAGGGAAAAGGATTTTGACATCGACAACTTCCTGAACGTGCTTGAACCCTACTATCGTGGCGGTGAATACGACTACCTGCTGAACTCCAACAAGGAACTGGATTTGTTGCATAAACGCTTCATAGTCTTTGAGTTGGATAACATCAAAGACCACAAGATTTTATTCCCGATAACGACTATCATCATCATGGAAGCCTTTATCAACAAGATGCGCAAGTTAAAAGGAATAAGGAAGTTAATACTAATTGAGGAAGCGTGGAAAGCGATTGCAAGTGCGAATATGGCAGATTACATAAAATATTTGTACAAGACCGTCAGAAAGTATTTCGGGGAAGCGATTGTAGTCACGCAGGAAGTGGAAGATATTATTTCTTCCCCTATCGTGAAAGAAAGTATCATCAACAACTCGGACTGCAAAATCCTGTTAGACCAAAGAAAATATCTCAACAAGTTCGACAGCATACAAAACCTGCTCGGACTGACCGACAAGGAGCGTTCGCAAATATTGTCCATCAACATGGCGAACCACCCCGGACGGAAGTACAAGGAAGTTTTCTTTTCGCTGGGCGGTACACAGTCGGCGGTGTACGCAACGGAAGTTTCGCTGGAAGAATACTACACGTACACGACCGAAGAAAGCGAGAAAATGGAACTGTTCGCCCTTGCCGACAAGCTGGGCGGCAACCTCGAACTGGCTATCAAGCGGCTTGCGGAAAGCAAGAGAAATCCCCAATTATCAATAACTTAAAGTAAAGAAACATGAAACGGATAAACAAACTGTTTCCCTTGCTGCTATGCGCTTGCCTGTCATTGGCAAGCTGCACTGGCAGCGGGGACAAACAACCGGAAAAGATGTGTGGTGAATGGGTACACGTCAAGGGAAGCCCCTCTTTCACCCTTTCGGAAACGGACGGCAAATATAGTGTTACCCGAAAATCAAATGTCAGGGGCAAGGTGCTGGAAACCACCTATCAAGTGACAGAGCGGGACGGAAACCTGTTCATCGAAACTGGCTTTGCCATATTGCTGTCGTATGACAAGGAACGTGACCGGATAACCCTTTCACCCGGCGGCGAATACAAGCGAGTTACAAATCCAAAAAACAAAACAAGATGAAGAAAACAATTCTCCTTATGGCGGTGTGCCTTTGCTTCATCGGCAAGGCATCCGCCCAGTGGGTGGTGTCAGACCCCGGCAACTTGGCACAGGGTATCATCAACACCACCAAGCAGATAGTGCAGACCTCCACCACCGCCAAGAACACGCTGGACGGCTTCATGGAAGCGCAGAAGATTTTCCAACAGGGTAAAAAATATTACGATGCGCTCAAAGCGGTGCATGACGTGGTTAAGGGCGGTGTCAAGGTGAAGAAGTCCATTGAACTGGTGGCGGAAATATCCGAAATCTACGTGCGCAACTATCAGAACATGCTGGCAGACCCTAACTACACACCGGATGAACTCACTGCCATTTCAGCCGGATACGCCAAGCTGCTATCCGAAAGTGCGGACGTGTTGCAGGACTTGAAAAATGTCGTGAACATCACGGGCATGTCGCTGACGGATGCCGAACGTCTGGCAATCATCGACAACGCCTATAAAAGCCTGCTCAACTACCGCAACCTTGTGAACTACTATACCCGCAAGAACATATCCGTGTCCTATCTGCGGGCGAAGAAGAAGAACGACACCGACCGGGTGCTGGCTCTCTACGGCTCGGCGGATGAACGCTACTGGTAACATTATACGACCACTTAATTAGTATGCCTATGTTATTAGCAGCGGTGGATTTTGACAACCTGCACCAAGTGTTGCGGGTGTTGTACGATGAAATGATGCCCTTGTGCAGTAATATGACAGGGGTAGCCAAAGGGATAGCCGGACTGGGGGCTTTGTTCTACGTAGCCGCCAAAGTGTGGCAGTCGCTCGCACGTGCCGAACCCATAGACGTGTACCCGCTCCTGCGTCCCTTTGCGCTGGGGCTGTGTATCATGTTTTTTCCAACTTTCGTGTTGGGGACTATCAACACGGTATTGTCGCCAGTGGTAAAAGGGTGCAACCAGCTTATGGAAACGCAGACTTTCGACATGAACGAGTACCGGGCGCAGAAAGACCGACTGGAATATGAAGCCCTGATGCGAAGCCCCGAAACGGCTTACCTCGCATCGGACGAGGAATTTGACAGACAACTGGAAGAACTGGGCTGGTCGCCCTCCGACATGGTGACAATGACCGGAATGTACATGGACAGGGCGGCTTACAACATCAAGAAGTCCGTCCGGGACTGGTTCAGGGAACTGCTGGAAATGCTGTTTCAGGCGGCGGGGCTGATTATAGACACGCTGCGGACTTTCTTCTTAATCGTGTTAAGCATACTGGGTCCGCTGGCGTTCGCGATTTCCGTCTATGACGGTTTCCAAAGCACGCTGACCCAGTGGATTTCACGCTATATCTCCATTTACCTGTGGCTACCCGTGTCGGACTTGTTCAGCAGTGTGCTGGCTCGCATACAGACGCTGATGCTCCAAAAGGACATCGAACAGCTTTCAGACCCGAACTTCATCCCGGACGGGAGCAGCACCGTGTATGTAATCTTTATGATTATCGGCATCGTGGGCTACTTCACCATTCCGACAGTAGCAAGCTGGATAGTGTCGGCTGGCGGCACGTCTGCCTATAACCGCAACGTGGCACGGGCTGGGTCAATCGCCGGGGCTGCGGTCGGTGCGGCAAGCGGGAAAGTAACCGGGAAACTACTCAAACAACCAACATCAAAATTTAGTATATGGAATTTAAGTCATTAACGAACATTGAAACGAGTTTCCGGCAAATAAGGCTGTTCGCACTGGTATTCATCTGCCTGTGCGCACTGGTGACGGGCTTCGCCGTGTGGAACTCGTACAGCTTCGCCGAGAAGCAGCGGCAGAAGATATACGTCCTCGACAACGGCAAGAGCCTGATGCTGGCACTCTCGCAGGACATGGCACAGAACAGACCCGTGGAAGCGAAGTCGCACGTGCGGCGTTTCCACGAACTTTTCTTCACGTTATCGCCCGACAAGGGGGCTATCGAAAGTAATATCAGACGCTCGCTGTTCCTCGCCGACAAGACCGCTTTCAACTATTACAAGGACTTGGCGGAAAAGGGCTACTACAACCGGGTAATTTCGGGAAACGTCACGCAGACGGTGGAGATTGACAGCGTGAAATGCGACTTCGACCAGTACCCCTACAAGGTGAACACCTATGCCCGCCAGTTGATTGTCCGGGAAAGCAGCCTGACGGTGCGAAGCCTCGTGACCTCGTGCCGCCTGCTCAACGCCACACGCAGCGACAACAACCCGCACGGTTTCATCATCGAAGCGTTCACCATTACCGAGAACAAGGATTTACAGACCATTAAACGATAGGCGTATGGAAACAAGAAAGAAAAAAGGCTGCATCGAAAAGGTGCAGGACTGGGCGGACGACCGCCTGCGCCGGATGTGCGGACGGATTACGCCGGGCAAAAGGCTGGCGGTTATCCTCGTGATGTTCTTCTTCTTTGGCGGCTTGTCCGTCTATATCACCGTTTCATCAATATACAACATCGGGAAGCGGGACGGCAGGCGGCTGCAAATAGAACACATCAAACAATACCCGCTACATGATAGCGACAGTATCAACCCCTTAAACAGACCGGAATATGGACGAAGTACAGAAGAATGAGAACGGCACGACCGTACCACAAGCGGACAGAAAGCCTGAAAAGGAAAAGAAAACCAAAAAGGAACTGACACCCCAACAGGTACAGCAGCGCAGGAAAATGATAGTCTTCCCGCTGATGTTCCTTGCCTTTTCAGGGTGCATGTATCTGATATTCGCACCTGCTGATAAAGAGGACGTGAATGTGGAGAGCGTGGGCGGCTTCAACGCCGACATACCCCTGCCCGCAGAGGACGGGATTATAGCCGACAAGCAGGCAGCCTACGAGCAGGCGATGATGAACCGCAAACGGAAAGAGAAAATACAGTCGTTGCAGGACTTCGGTTTCACCACGGAAGAAGAATCCGGAGAAACGAAGCCCGAAATCGACCTGATGCCGGACGAAGAAGATGTGCAACCCCGGCGGGCTGGCGCTGCTTCCTCGGCAAACGCCTACCGGGACATCAACCGCCAGTTAAGCACGTTTTACGAAACGCCAGCGGTGGACGAGGAAAAAGAGGACTTGAAGCGGCAGGTGGCGGAACTGACCGACAGGCTGCAACAACAGCAGAACGCCACGCCTACCGCTGACGACCAAATGGCTCTTTTGGAAAAGTCCTATGAACTGGCGGCAAGATACATGAACGGCGGGCAAGTGGCGCAAGTACCCGTAACTGGCAGCATTGAACGCAAGCCGGATGCGGTAGCGGTGCAGGCTGTCAGGGAAACGACCGTATCGGGATTGCAGCAGCCCATGAGCGATGCCGACTTCATCCGGGCGTACAGCCAGCCACGAAACTACGGTTTCAACACGGCGGTGGGCACGGGCTATGCTATGGGAAAGAACACGGTAGCCGCCTGCATCCACCAAGACCAAACACTGACGGACGGGCAGGCGGTGAAACTCCGGCTGCTCGAACCCATGCAGGCGGGGAACATCGTTGTGCCGAAGAATACCCTTGTAGCAGGAACGGCAAAAGTGCAGGGCGAACGGCTTGACATACTGGTGTCCTCGATTGAACATGCGGGCAACATCATCCCGGTGGAACTCGCCGTGTTCGACACGGACGGGCAAAAGGGGCTGTCCGTCCCGTCCTCAATGGAGCAGGAAGCGTTCAACGAGGCTATGGCGAATATCGGCAGCGGGCTGGGTACAAGCATTTCCTTTGCCCAAAGTGCCGGGCAGCAGGTGGCTATGGACGTGACAAGAGGCTTGCTGCAAGGAACGTCCGGCTACCTCGCCAAGAAGTTCCGAACCGTGAAAGTGAAGCTGAAAGCCGGGTACAAGGTGATGCTTTATGCAAAACAACAATAATTATTTAACCACTAAAATTTCAATTGACAATGAAACAGATTTTTGCAATGTTCGCCCTCTTGCTGGGCGTGTGTGCGGCAAACGCACAAACTACTGACACCGTGAAGTATGTAGCGGGCAACGATTTGTACCGGGGCATTACCCGGAAACTGCCTTACCGCCAAATGGTAACGCCCTATGGCGTGGAAGTGACATTTGCCAAGACCGTGCATATCATCTTTCCTGCCGCCGTGCGATACGTGGACTTGGGAAGCAACCACATCATAGCGGGAAAGGCTGACGGGGCGGAAAACGTGATACGTGTGAAAGCCACGACAGAGGGCTTTCCGGGCGAAACGAATTTTTCTGTCATTTGCGAGGACGGCAGTTTCTTTTCGTTCAACGCCAAGTACGCCCGTGAACCGGAAATGCTCAACATCGAAATGAAAGACTTCTTGGAAAATGAAGATACGTCCGATTTCTCGCATACCCGCATGAACATCCATTTCCGGGAACTGGGTAACGAAAGCCCGCTACTGGTGAAGCTGATAATGCAGAGCATCTACAAGAATAATGACCGGAAAGTGCGCCACTTGGGTAGCAAGCGTTTCGGCATACAGTTCTTAATCAAGGGGATTTATACCTATAACGGGATGCTCTATGTACACACGCAGACGAAGAACAGTTCCAACGTGCCTTTCGACACGGACTTCATCAAGTTTAAGATAGTCGATAAGAAAGTACCGAAACGCACGGCTATTCAGGAAACGGTGCTGGATGCGGTACGCAGCTACAACGAGGTGATAGAGATTGCCGGAAAATCGACCGTGCGCACGGTGTACGCCCTGCCGAAGTTCACCATTCCTGACGACAAACTGCTGCTGGTGGAGCTTTACGAGAAGAACGGCGGGCGGCATCAGACCATACGGGTGGAAAATTCCGACATCGTGAATGCGGAAGTGATTGACGAACTCAAAATCAAATAGGGAATGAAGAAACACATCTTTATAATGATGCTCTTTGCGCTGTGCCTGACCTCGTTTCAGGCACACGCACAAAGATACCTGCCGGGCATGAAAGGCTTGCAGGTCACGGCGGGCATGGCGGACGGGGTACATTGGAACGCTGGCAGCAATTTCGCCTACCACTTCGGGGCGGCGTACAGCGTTTACACCAAGAACGCAAACCGCTGGGTGATTGGCGGAGAATACTTGCACAAGAAGTATGACTACAAGGATATGCGTATTCCAGTCGAACAGTTCACCGCAGAGGGCGGCTATTACCTGAAATTCCTATCAGACAGGCGAAAGACATTTTTTCTTTCGCTGGGGCTGTCGGCTCTCGCCGGGTATGAGGTGAGCAACAAAAGCGAAAAGTTACTGCCGGACGGCTCTACACTGCTGGATAAGGACTGCTTTATTTACGGCGGTGCGCTCACGCTGGAACTGGAAGCCTACCTGACAGACCGGATAGCCTTGCTTGTCAATGCAAGGGAACGGATGCTGTTCGGTTCGGACATCGGGAAGTTCCATACGCAGGTAGGCATCGGGGTAAAATTCATCATCAACTAACCGTTATATATAATAATGTATATGAAAAACGTAATGTATAAAATCATCATGGGCTGCTACATCGTGGCCGCCCTTGTGCTTGTCACCGCCTGTAATGACAGCTTGGATATTCAGCAGGCGTACCCGTTCAGCATCGAAACGCTGCCAGTACCCAAGAAACTGAAAGTCGGGGAAACCGCCGAAATACGCTGCCAGTTGGTACGTGGCGGCTATTACCTGCCGACCACCTATCAGATACGCTATTTCCAGCCGGACGGCAAAGGGAAGCTGGAAATGGATAACGGCACGGTGTTCCTGCCCAATGACCTTTACCCGCTGGAGAAAGAAAAGTTCCGGCTCTACTACACCTCCGCATCGACCGACCAACAGACGATTGACATTTATATCATCGACAGCTTCGGACAGATGCAGCAGCTTACACTATCATTTAATAATGACAACAGCGAAGAAGAAACGGAAACAATAACCCCCTAACAATAAAATGACATGGTAAAAATAGAATTGGATATAAAAGGTATCTCGTGGTACATAGAAACCACGCTGGAAACAGATACGGTTCCGGCAGTAGGTGACATCATTATCGTGGATAAGGACTGCATTTCTGAACGTGATAGTGCTACACTGTGGAAAACGCCGTCCAATCAGGTTTTCAAATGGGCGGATGAAGAAGATGATGCGCCCGTAATGGTATGGTTCGATTGCGACACGGAAATGCTTGTCACCAAGCGGACTTGGAAATACGACATCGAGGAAGAAGAAACCGTGTGCATACTTAGTGTAAAATTTATGCATTGTGAGGATTTGTAGTTGTGATATTCGTTTAATGATACGCAAAGCGTAAATGCCAGCAGACAGCCCGCCGGGAAGCATCGGCGGGCTGTTTCCATGATAGGGAAGCGAAAGGCTTCTTTGTTACTTTCTTCACCCGCTGGCAGGCTCACGGAAGAAAGTAACGGCGGCAAACAGCCGCCGTTCTCTATCAACTGATTTTAAGGCTCTTTATGGACGTGTATTTCTCTAACCACACCTTTACCTGTTCCATGTTATATTCGCCCGTTATGACCGCCGTATGGTCGTTTATGGCTACAAACCGGACACTTTCATAGCTGTTTACCCAGCCTTGCAGGGAACAGACACCCCACGCCGCCGCATCTTCAAAAACACTGCGGTCTATTTGGCTGATTGGCTCACCGAAAACTACCGTCATTGTCTGAAAGTCCGGTTTGTCCTCCAGCAGTTGCAAATGGCGCAACGTGCCGAACTCGTCAATTTTACGCCCCCACGCCCACACATCATTATATAAATCATCGCCCCACTGGTGCGGGCGGTCGAAACGAACTTTTACCTCTATGGTGTGTTCGTTTTCTTCTGTGTCCTCGATAACGCCCGTTACCATTAAGCCCGTAAAAATACACTCGCAACGCTTGCCGATAAGCTCCTTGTTTACTTCTGTCGTTTTCATATCCCTAAAATTTACTTATTACTCTGTTCTTTTTTCGCTATCCACCCGTCACGCCTGCGGCGGCACTCTGCCAGCGTTTTGGCTACCGTGCTGAATAGTTCGCCGTCAAAGTGGCGGTAGTCATATTGAAAATAAATCTGTCCCCTGAATGCGCCTAAGCAACATTTCACGTATTTTTCTTCTCCCGGTGTTTGGGTGATGCTTACCCCGTTTTTGTTAAGTGACTGCATGATGTCTCATTTTTTTATGGTTATAAACTTGGTTGTTTTTAGCGGGCAGGGCTTTGACACCCCGCCCGGATTGGTTGTTATGCCGCACGGAACACAAAGCCATCATCAAACCAGTAATCGCACATGAACAGGTCACGGGCAAACTTTTCATAATCGAAATAGGTCTTTGCGAACTCCGGCAGGTCGTAACATTCTTCTATAATTTCATAGGCGAAATCTTCTTCATCGTCATATTCCCCTTGATATTCATCCCGGAAATCACGTACAAGGTCGTCCGCATCTTCCTCGCCTAAATCATGGCTTTTATAGTTGCACCACACGAAAAAGGCTTCCTGCTCGGTGTCGCTCAAATCCTCCACCGCATCACGCAGGGAAAAGAAATTTTCAGAAATCCAGCTTTCGCCGATTAAGCCCTCCGGCACGTTCTCCCAGTCCTGAAACATATATTCCGCATCTTCCTCGTCCTTGTGAAGTTCCCGGCAGGCTTCGTAAAATTCTTCCTTGTCCGAATAATCCGAAAGGTCGAGCCATGCGCCGGACAATGAACCGTTGTTGTACTTGGCGTAAGTGCCTACATAAACGCTTGCTGCTGATAATGTCGTTGCTTCCATATTGCTGTAATTTTTAAGTTTTTAATTTTATGCGGATTCGAGAGGTGAGGGAGTTGAAGTTTCACTGAACTTTTTTCCTGTTTCCCGTAAATCCGACTTTTTTTTTATGCGTCTTCCGGTCGGGTCGGTCGTTTTCGTTTCACATAGGCTCAAAAGGGTAGTGTTTAGAGTTTGCAAGGTTTTGGGCAAAAAATACCTCGCAAGGCAGGGAAGATTTTTTCGCCAAACCGGAACGGCTCGACCTTGCAAAGTCGTGAAGAACACGTAACTACCTTTGCCTATTGAAATGATTAAAACGACTGTCCCGGCTGGGGGACTGCGTAAGAGGAAGATTTACAGATAGGGAAACAGGGGAAAAGTGCCTGTTCTCTTTCGTCTTTTAGGGAACACTCCATGCGGGCGGGAAAGGCAAGGGTATGGCAAGTTTACCTTGCGGTACGCTTGTGCGGGTTTCCAACGGCTCTTTTCACGAAATACAGTCAGCCATGCCACGCACGGCTGGCGTTTCGGGGAATGTGCCAATTGGAAAAGGATATAAAAAATGCGGGTAGTCGGTGGACTGCCCGCAAGGTGGAAGAATGTACAATATTGGGACATAACTTATGAGATGGTATTTCGTTACCGAAATCGTTACCTATTCGTTTTTGTCACGGTTATAGGTAACGAAACCTACCGGACGGCGTTCTTTCTGTTGTTTCGACTGGCTCAAAAGCTGGGTAAGGGCTTGGTACAGTTCGTTGAACTGCGCATCGGTGCTTACCTCCAGTTCCTCGATGCGCTTTAACAGTTCCTCGTAACCGATTACCATTTGGCGCATGAGGACGAAAGCCCGCATGATGGAAATGTTTACTTCTATGGCTACTTTGGAGCGGAGAACCGAAGAAAGCATGGCTACGCCCTGCTCCGTAAAAGCCATAGGCATAGCAATGCCGAAGTTGTAAGCAGGGGGTATCACATTTTGTGACACCCCTATGGATAACAGTAAGTTAGCTTCCTCTTGGGTGAGAACAAACATAAAGTCACCCGGAAAACGCTCGATATTGCGCTTGACCGCCTGCTTCAAGGCTCGTGTTTCCACTTGGTAGAGTTCTGCCAAATGATAATCGAGCATCACCCGGCAACCTCTGACTTCAAAAATCTTGTTTTGGATAATCTGCAAGTCCATAATCGTATATTTTAGGGTATTAAGTAATGTTGGAACAACAGTAAGGACTGGTCACAAATTGTGACCAGTTCCCAATAATCAAGATTACATGGCGACTTCCTTGTAAATTTTCTCGATGCCGACAAACTTCTTGTCAAGACCCTGCATATCACTGCCTATCTTGCTGTTGGTGATGCGTAGGCTCGGCAAACAACGCCTTTCCGCTTTACA
>NZ_JH376604.1 GCF_000233955.1 Paraprevotella clara YIT 11840 | reverse complement strand
AGATGGCATCGCACGATTCCAACTCCGGTACCAAGGCCATGGCGGAACCCGAGCAGTTGACGAACACCACTTTCTTGCCCGCTGCCTTCAACGCCTTCAGGATGTCGCGCTGCACCTGAGGCAACTCGATAGAAGTACGGTCGCCTCCGGCAAAGCCCGGACAGTTGACGTGGTTCTTTTCCTCACCCTCCAAATCCGGAGATATGCCGCCTACGAAAACAACCGTGCCGGCATCTTTCACACGGTCAACCACTTCGGCGGGAGAAACCTGACGACGAACACCCACGTCGAACTTCAACAAAGCCTCACCCGCAGCCTGCATGTACTCGATTTTAATATCATAATCTTTCCCTGCCGTGGCATCCAAGGCGTATTCTCGCTTTTCGCGGGCATGCTCGCCCCAGTAATCAATGACCTTCTCGCCGTTCACATACACGCGGTAACCATCGTCTCCTTCAATCACCAAATCATATTTTCCACCCTGCGACGGACGGAAAGTACCTTCGTACACCGCTGTGAAGTTTTGCAGGTTCACTCCTGCCGCAAACACGGTATTCCCTCCGTTGTTCTTGTTAATCGGAGTGGCTAATTCCTGCGTGGCGACCGCCTCTCCTTTCATCTCCAGATTATTCCAATACGTGGCCTTCAATCCCGTCCTCCCGTCGTGCGACAACTGATGGAAATAAGAATCGAAGACTTCATTACTCAGAAGGTCGCACCCTTTTTCATATCGCACGTCACGGCCAAGCCTTTCACGAATACCGTCCAAGACCGTATAGGTATGCGAAGGCGTACCTTCGTAGTTTCCCCACTGCATGACGGAATCCACCGCGTTCGGCCCCATTACGACGACATCGCCACGCGTCTTGTCCAAAGGAAGCACCCCGTCGTTGTGCAACAAGACCAAAGACTTACGGGCAATGTCCAAGGCCATCTGCTTATGCGTCTGGCAATCTACAGTATCTATGCCGATGCGACTCCAAGGCACCAACGAGTCGTCATCCATTTCCCCGAGCGCAAAACGGGCTTCCAACAAACGGCAGAGACTGGTGTCGATACGGTGTTCCGTTATCAATCCCCTATCGACTGCCGCTTCCAATTGCATGTAATCCCCCCATCCGCATTCCAAGTCCGTCCCGCTGGTTACTGCGGAAGCACTGGCTGTAGCGGCATCGGGATGCGTCTCGTGCAAGCCCGGGTTGAAAAAGTCACCGATGGCACCGCAATCGCTCACCACCACATATTTAAATCCCCATTCGTCGCGCAGGATTTGATGGAGCAGGCGTTCGCTCCCGCAACAGGGTTCTCCCTCGAAACGCTGATAGGCACACATCACTTCTTTCACATCGGCTTCTTGGACCAATACCTTGAAAGCCGGCAAGTAAGTCTCCCACAAATCGCGCGGGTCAAGCTGTTCCACGTCGAAATAATGACGCTTGGCTTCCGGCCCGCTATGCACGGCATAATGTTTCGCACAAGCGTGCAACTTGTCATACTTGGCATCCGCAGGACCTTGCAAGCCCCTGACCACAGCCACACCCATCCGGGAAGTCAGGTAAGGGTCTTCTCCCCAAGTCTCTTGCCCCCGTCCCCACCGGGGATCGCGGAAGATGTTCACATTGGGCGTCCAAAACGTCAATCCTTCGTTCATCTGCCCGTAGCGGCCTTTTTTGTGCGCATCGTGATATTTCGCACGAGCCTCGTCGCTTACCGTCGTGTACACGGCCTCCACGGCCTTATCGTCGAACACGGAAGCCATACCCATGGTGATGGGATAAACCGTAGCGACTCCGCTACGGGCCACTCCGTGCAACGCCTCGCTCCACCAGTTATAAGGCTTGATGCCCAAACGCTCCACTGCGGGAGAAGAATTAATCATCAAAGAAGCCTTCTCTTTCAGTGTCAACCTCTTCAACAAATCCTCAGCCCGTTCACGAGGAGACAAATCAGGATTCTTGTAAGGTTCGTTCTGTGCCCAGCCTATATCAGCCACGACCAACCCTAACCACAAAACAAATACAGTATTTTTCATGCTTATTTAAATTATAAATGATTCTATCCTGCAAAATAAAATAATTCGCCAAAGAACAGACATGGAGAAAAACACTAATTGCATGGATAATATTAAGACCGCCCCGCCCCATAACGTAAAAGGTCGGTCCTGCTTTTTTGCAAAACCAACCTTTTGTTCAAAACGGCATCGCGACACAACTTATTTCAATGTCACGGCCAAAGGCGTTTTCAACTGACGGCCGTACCGCTCCACGTTTTCCTGCCAAACGGCCATATCCGGCATGTCATACTTGCTCCATGCGGAACCGAAATAACAGGTAAAAGTATCACCCGGTTCGTAGTTGCTGACTCCTACCACATGCCCCACGGCACCAGCCTCTTCTTTCGCCATCGGTACATATTCGACCGACTTCAAGCCTTCGGGGAACAAGCAAGCGATGTATATCAGCCCGTTCATCGCCTCCGGATGATCCATCGCATCGGCATACGCCACATAACCGAGTTTTTTATTCATTACATACGCATCCGGCATACTCTTATGCACGGCAATACCGGCAGCCACCTTACGGGCTTCACTTAAATTGGCATAAGTCACTTCACATTTGTTCAGATGCGTCCCCTTGTCCAGTGTAATGACACGGGTTTCCACCACATCCTTATCCTGACCGATTTGTACCGGGGCAAACACCATACGGGCAGAAAAGCGCAACGGCCCCATGTCCAGGATTTCCACCTCTTTATAACATAAGGGATAGACAAAGGCCTTCCCTTCCATCAAAGCGGGCACACCGGCTCCCATCGTCGGGCCTACCGTATAGGCATCCATTCCGTAACCATGGTCGCGGTGGTAAGTCAACGTACGATGCAAAGCGGCACACTCGCCTCCACGTCCGGCCTTACGCAACTTGTCCTGCAGGCCGTACGAAGTCAACTCGCTATGGTAGAAAGTTTCGAGCATCGGATAAGGCACATTCTTATTAAACACATCGAAACCATAAATGCGTTGTCCGCTTTTCTGGATGGCCGGACCGTATGCCCGCCAACCGTTCCGGTCGTTTTCCCAAGCCAAATCGTCTTCACGCGAAGCATACACACGTCCCCACGACGTGAAACGGTAGTCGGCCGGTAAGCCTTTCACAATAGTCAGTTCGGTGGAAGAAGCGGGACGAACGAAAGCCTGCAACAGGAGCTTACCGTCATGAGTCAACTGATAAGGCACTTCTGCCCTGTCTCCGTCATACACCACAAACTGACGTCCGCCACCGATACCGAGTTTCTCAAATATCGTCTTAGCCTCCAGTTCCACCACATCGTTACGGTTGTCTTTCGTCGTATTCCTTACCTCTACTTTTATGGAAAGGGAGTTCTTATCCTCCACGCTACCATCCAGATAACGCACACGTTCGCAAGCCGCCAACAGCCAAGCCCCCGTACCGAACGGTGCCTGCGACCGAGCATCCACCTTACGGGTCGGGTCGGGCTTCTCGCCAATGGGCTGCACATAACCGATGCTGCCATTGGGCTGAAGCGCCGTAGAAACCAGATAATTCCAAGCTTTCTCAATCACCGGAGCATACTCGGCCTTGTCCAGCAAACCATGGTTTACGCCCCACATCAGGCCGTAGGCAAAGAATGCCGTACCGCTCGTCTCCGGTCCCGGAGCATCCTCTTCGCACAACATACTGCGGCTCCAATATCCTTCCGGCCTCTGGCAGCGTGCCACACCTTGCGCCAACTCCCTGAACCGTTTCAAAAAGAAACCGCGGTGCTCATAGTCCTCCGGCATGTCGCCCAGTACCTTGGCCAAACCTGCCAACACCCATCCGTCGCCACGCGCCCAGAAACTCTTTCCGCCACTGGCAGTCTTCACTTTGGGATAGATATACTTCGCGTCACGGTAATACAACTGCGCCTCCGCATCATACATCAGGCTGTCGCTCCACAAGAAGTTATCGTACATGCGGTCCAGAAACATGCGGTCACCCGTCAACTTATACATCTTCGTCATCAACGGCATCACCATGTAGAGGGCATCCGCCCACCACCAGAACTTGTTCTCATCCAAATGACAGGCGTACGTCATTACCTCCTTCGCACGGGCTACCTTATAATCGGCCGGATTCAGATTATACATGTCGATGTAGGTCTGGAAACAAATCTGCCAGTCACCGAACAACACGAAATCCTGCCCCTCGCCATACGTCTTGTACTTCCAGTTCCGTTTGTCATCGCTGTTTGCGCCCCGCCAACGGTTATGCTCGCACCATTGCTGGCTGTATTCATAATAAGCAACCTTCCCGGTCAGCCTGTAAGCTTCCATGTTTCCGGTGTAATAAGCGGCGTTGTCCCAAAAAGCACGCGTCTTGGGCGAATTGTTCGCCTGCCAATAGTCATTTACTTTCTCTATCAGCCGCAAGACGTCAGCCGACCCCGCGCTGCCTTGTCCTGCCGCAGGAAAAAGCACACCTGCACACCACAAGACCATCCACACGCGCAAAAACTTGAAATCAAAGTGTTTCATGTAGATTAATATTAATAATTAATGAATTGGTTCTTCATGCTTCGCATGTTCCGCAAAAGTAAATAAAAAAAACATAACCACGAAGCTTTTTACGGATTACCTTCCTAAAAAGCAGTATTTTGTGCTCGCGAACAATCGCAAACATACGCCTAACGGGTTTGCTCCCTGCGGTCGGCAAGCCTTCCCTGCCATGCGCCCCGCTCCTTCATCCTGCGCTTCAACCGTTCGGTAAACTCATAGTTTTTCAGTCCCCAGTCGGGAGCAATCAGCAAGTCCTTAGGAGATTGCGATACAAAACGCTCCAATACCAAATCGCTCCTCAGGCGTTCGATATAGTCGATAACCAGCTCGATATATTCATCCGCCGTATACAGATGAAACTGTTCCGGATGCAAAGCATACTCGTGTGCCATACGTGTGCCCCTTATCAGTTGAAGTTGGTGGATTTTCAAAGCGGTCAGAGGCAAACGGGACACCAACGCAGCCTGCCCGACCAACTCGTCACGCTTCTCTCCGGGCAGCCCGAGGATGATATGCCCACCGGTTCGTATGCCTGCATCCGCCGTACGCCGGACGGTTTCCGCCGTCTCGGCAAACGTATGCCCGCGATTGATGCGGACAAGCGTCCCGTCGTCCACACTCTCTATCCCGTACTCCACCATCAGGAAAGTACGGCGGTTCAGTCCGGTCAGATAATCCAGCAATGCCTGCGGCATACAGTCGGGACGCGTGCCAATGACTATTCCCACCACATCCGGCACAACCAAAGCTTCTTCATACTTCCGGATAACCTCATCTACTTCTCCATACGTATTCGTATAAGCTTGGAAATAAGCCAGGAACTTCATATCCGGATACTTTCGTCCGAAAAAGCGCTTGCCTTCCTCCAACTGCTCCGTAATCGTTTTCTCCGTACGGCAATAGGCCGGATTAAACGTCTGGTTGTTGCAGTAAGTACATCCGCCCCAACCTTTTTCCCCATTACGGTTAGGGCAAGTAAAACCCGCATTGATGGAAATCTTTTGTACTTTGAAAGGAAATTCCCGACGCAAGAATTCTCCGTAGTCTGTATATAAATAAGGTATAGCCATACTTTTTAAACCGTTATTGCCTCGCAAAGATAGAAAAAAAACTTATCTTTGCGATAAAATAGTTCTAAGGTTAAGATATTATCCATTACATCTAAAATAAAATGAAAAAGATTACAACCTTTTTAGTCGGATGCCTCCTGGCAGCCGTTCCCGTACATTCGAATGCGACGGGACTTTCATTAAAAGAGTTGTGTGCAGGCGAATATGCCGCCAAACGCATCTATGGCGTGAACCCGCTCAACGACGGAGAAAGCTATTCCCGGCTGAGCGACGATCACAAACAAATCATCACCTATTCCTTCAAGGACGGACAGCAAAAAGACGTGCTGTTCGACGTGGCTACGGCAAGGGACGTCAAACTGGAAAAGATAGACGGCTACATCCTGTCACCGGACGAAAAGAAAATGCTGATACAAACGGAAACGAAACCCATCTACCGTCATTCCTTCACTGCCGTGTACTATTTGTACGACATTGCCAACCGCACCCTCACCCCCTTGTCGGACAACGGCCCTCAACAGTCGCCCAAGTTCTCTCCGGACGGCAATCTTGTCGGTTTCGTCCGCGACAATAATCTGTTCCTAGTCAAACTGCTGTTCAATAACAGCGAAAGCCAAATCACCAAAGACGGGAAATTCAACGAAGTCATCAACGGTATCCCCGATTGGGTGAACGAGGAAGAGTTCAGCACAAGCAGTTCCTTCGACTTCAACGCCGACAATACCATGATAGCATGGATCCGTTATGACGAAAGCAAGGTGTCTACGTTTTCCTTCCCATGGTACAAAGGCAGCCATCCGTCCAAAGAACAGTATGCGGAATATCCGGGCCGCTATGAATATAAGTATCCTATGGCCGGCACCACAAACTCCACCGTCAGCGTACAGACGTTCGATATCAAGGCCCGTGTAATCCGCACGATGAAACTGCCTCTCGAAGCCGACAGTTATATTCCGCGCATCCGGTTTACCAGCGACCCGGCCAAACTCGCTGTCTTCACATTAAACCGCCATCAGGACTGCCTGGAAGTGTACATGGCCAATCCGCGCTCCACGGAATGCAAAAAAATCCTGCGCGACAACGTGGACAAGTACGTCAGTGAAAACGTCTTTAAAAACCTGGTCTTCTATCCCAACCGTTTTGTGCTGACCAGCGAGCGGGACGGATACAACCACCTTTACCTCTACGACTTGAACGGCAGCCTGATAAAAAAGGCCGTCGGCGGCCAACTCATCGTCAAAAGTTTCTATGGATACGACACGGCGGACGGCAGTTTCTATTTTTCCGCCAATCCGGCAGACGACCCGATGCACACGGCCGTTTACAGGAGCGACAGCAAGGGCAAAATAGAAAAACTCTCTGCAGAAGAAGGTGACAACAGTGCCATATTCAGCAAAAACATGAAGTATTACATGAATGTCTATTCCAACATCCGTACACCGTACGTGACCACCCTTTGCAACCGCAACGGCAAGACGCTGAAAGTACTCGAAGACAACCAAGCATTAGTGGCCAAACTCAACAGCCAGAATTTAGGGACGCGCGAGTTCTTCCAATTCACTACGGGAGAAGGCATACAGTTGAACGGCTACATGGTCAAACCTGCCGATTTCAATCCGGGCAAGAAATATCCCGTCGTCATGTTCCAGTACAGCGGTCCCGGTTCTCAACAAGTCCTCGACTCTTGGGGAACCGGCAGCATGGGCGGCACCTTGTATGAACAATACTTGGCACAACAAGGCTTCATCTGTGTCTGCGTGGACGGACGGGGCACCGGAGGACGGGGCGCAGAGTTCGAGAAATGCACCTACCTGAACTTAGGCTACTTAGAAGC
This sequence comes from Paraprevotella clara YIT 11840, assembly GCF_000233955.1. Classification (GTDB taxonomy): domain Bacteria; phylum Bacteroidota; class Bacteroidia; order Bacteroidales; family Bacteroidaceae; genus Paraprevotella; species Paraprevotella clara. The sequence continues at coordinate 77,419 of NZ_JH376604.1, read as the reverse complement.
AAAAGACCAAGTGGAAACCGCCCTTTATCTGGGTACGCTGCCCTACGTTGATGCCTCGCGTATCGGTATCTGGGGTTGGAGTTACGGAGGCTTCAACACACTGATGAGCATGAGCGAAGGCCGTCCCGTCTTCGCAGCCGGAGTCGCCGTGGCTCCTCCTACTTGCTGGCGTTACTACGACACGGTCTACACGGAACGCTTCATGCGCACCCCGAAGGAAAACGCCGCCGGATACGCCCGCGGTCCGATAAGCCAAGCCGACAAGTTGCATGGCAAGCTCCTGATTTGCCACGGCACGGCCGACGACAACGTCCACTTCCGCAACTCCATGGAGTATGCCGAAGCATTGGTGCAAGCCGGCAAACCGTTCATGATGCTCCCCTATAACAACCGCAACCATAACATCACCGGTGGCAACACCCGTAACCATCTTTACACGAGCATCACGAATTTCTTCATCGAAAATATGAAGTAAGTATTCCGTACTGAGCCACAGCGATTTACATTCTGCGCCAAACGAAAAATCAATCTCAGGAGATTGAAAAACGAATCTCCTGAGATTGATTTTTTATTCTAAAGAAGTCATTCCTGCCCCTACTTGTAAATCAAGAATATGGCCGGAACCTTGGATAAATCCGGAAGAGAATGTTTCTTCCATTCCTGTACCGTTCGTGTTCTTATATACTCTTCTTTACAAGTTATGCCTGCCGCCACACAAAGACGGGTCTGTGGACGGCATGTCCGAAGAATCTCCTCGAACATCTTGGCATTACGGTAAGGTGTCTCGATGAACAACTGGGTCTGATGTTCCGTATATACCCGCTGTTCCAACATTTTAATACGTTTGGTCCGTTCAGCCGGGTCTATCGGCAGGTAACCGTTGAAAGCAAAACTCTGCCCGTTGAAGCCGGACGCCATCACGGCTAAAATCATGGAAGACGGCCCCACCAAAGGAATGACCCGCAGTCCCTTACGTTGGGCAATGGCCACCACATCGGCTCCCGGGTCGGCCACAGCCGGACAACCGGCCTCCGAAATCACACCGACCGGCATCCCTTGTTCCAAAGGGTGCAGATAGGACGCAAACGCTTCCGGAGAGGCGTGCTTCCCCATGGCGTAAAAAGTCAACTCATCTATATTGATGTCTCGATCCACCTTTTTCAGAAAACGGCGGGCCGAACGCAAATCCTCCACGATGAAATGTCTGATGTTCCGGATAACCTCAGTATTATAATCCGGCAAAACCTGTGAATGAGGTGTATCCCCCAACGTGACAGGTATCAAATAAAGTGCTGGTTCCATTACTTTTTGTTTGCTGACGGATGATACCCCGACTCACGGAGAATCTTTTCATAATCATTCTCATGAAGCAATTCACCGATCGTCACCCGGGGATGTGATTTCATATAATGGTCTATGATTTGCAAGCCCAACCACAAACCTATCTGATCCGGGCTGTCCTTCCCGATATAAGGCGTAGTTCCACGAGGCTCCATGAAAAGCCTGATCATCGTCAAATCTGCAGAAGTCAGAACACCATGCCCCATTAGCCAATTCCATACTTCTGTTTCGTTCTCCTTGTACCAAAGCACGCGTTCTTCTTCAAAACCTGCTTCTTGCTCCAAAGAGATATTCCGGCAATGCGCAATCACCCAATGTATCTTCCCGTAATCTGCGATATAATCCAACAAGGTATGCACCTTATCGTCCGGCAAAGGATATTCATGGGACAGATAATAGAACAAAGCATCCGACACCAACCAACTTCGATCCATTACCCGACGCTGATAATCATGATAATATTTGCGGTACAAAGGATAGTCACGCCCCAAATACTTGTCCAGACTGATACCCAACAAGCTGTCGCCCACCACAATACTTTGATTCAAACCGGATATCTGAGTATACATAAACGGTATACGGAAACTGGGGTCAGCCTTCTTGACTTGCTCGAATACCGAAGAGATTTCTGCTTCCTCCACATTCAAATCCGTGTACTCATCATGCACGTCTTCCAACAACACCTGCATAGTGGAGTCAAGATAATACTCCCGCAAACGCTGTTCGATACGCGGTTCCTGTACGGCTCCGATAGCCAACACCTCTTCTATAAGCAACCGTGTCGCAGCCGGGTATTCCGTATTCATACGCTGGAGAGAAGTGAAACTATTCAAGGAAACGAATTCATCAACCAAACGGTCATAACGGAATATTTTTTCTCCTTTATCCGACTGGCTATCCGTCCACCAGGGAACGGAACTCCACCGACAAGAAGAAAAAAACATAGTCAGACCTATTAAAATCAATAAAACTCGCTTCAAAACTTATTATTCGTTAAATACGCATACAAATATACAAACAAATACATTAATCACAAACTATTTTACTAAAAAAAGCAAAAAGAAAACTATATATGGGGCAAATCGGAGTATTTATGACGATTTTGGAAATAGTAAGCCCACAAAATACTAAACCGAGCCTGTTCCGGAATCGGATTCACGACCATACGGGACAGATTTTCCTTCCGGGAGGCCCGAAAATCTTTCTTTTGCTTTCTGAAATCAGCCCTCGCCCGAAATACAGCCTGAAAAGACCGTCTCTCTCCTTTCAGCAAAAATTGGAGAGCTGCCAGTCTGTCCAGCCAAAAACGACAACGCATGACCGTACTTAAACGTTCATCCGGCAGATTCTTATAAAGCATATAAAGGTTATTCCGGAAATTCAAATAGGTCTTATTCGGGCTTTCCTTGGGCAACGTGCCTCCCCCTACATGATAAACCACAGCCGACGGTATACAAACGATATCGTATCCGCGACTGCGTAATCGCCAACAAAAATCTATCTCCTCCATGTGGGCAAAAAAACGGGCATCCAAACCTCCGACTTCATGATAAACGGCACTACGTACCATCAAAGCGGCTCCGGTGGCCCAAAAAACAGGTGCCACAGTATCGTATTGCCCCTCATCGGTTTCCACCGTATTCATTATACGCCCCCTGCAATACGGATAGCCCCAAGCATCCATGTATCCTCCTGCCGCTCCCGCATACTCAAACTTATCCGGTGCATGCCAACTTAAGATTTTGGGTTGGCAGGCTGCTACCTCCGGATGAGTATCCAAATACTGCAACATGGGAGAAATCCAATCGTCTTTCACCTCCACGTCCGAATTCAACAAAACAAAATATTCGGCCTCAATCTGTGCCAAAGCCCGGTTATACCCCTCGGCAAAACCATAATTCCGTTCCAATAAGATTGTTTTCACTGCAGGAAAATCCACAGAAAGAAGCTCCAACGACTTATCCGTAGAAGCATTGTCGGCCACATATATCTCTGCCTGTGTATGAGCCAGCACACCAGGCAAAAAGCGACGAAGCATTTCTTCTCCGTTCCAATTTAAAATGACTACAGCCACTTTGTCCATATCCTTCCCCTCCTACTATTATAATAAGGTGGCACGCAAAGCCGATCTGTCTGCATTAAAATCTCCCAAACGTACACGGACAATCTGATTGTCCAGATTCCCTTCGACAGGCAATTCCACCCGGATATAGTTGGCCGTAAAGCCATGCATCACTCCTTCCGTTCGGGACCTTTCCAACAGGACCTCGGCCTCGGTTCCGATGTAACGCCGATAAAACGCTTCCCATTTCGCATCAGACAGCTCCAATAGCCGTTGGCTACGTCGATGTTTCTCCTCAGGCGAAACGGAATGTTCTATTTTCAGAGCCATCGTTCCGGGACGCTCCGAATAACTGAACACATGCAACTGACTCACATCCAACGAACGAATGAATTCGAATGCTTCTTCAAAACACTCCTCTGTCTCGCCCCTTGTACCTACAATCACGTCCACACCGACAAAGGCATCAGGCATCAGTTCCTTCACACGTGATATCTTCTCTGCAAAAAAATTTGTAGTATAACGGCGACGCATAAGCTTCAACACTTCATCACTACCGCTTTGCAATGGTATATGAAAATGAGGCATAAACGCACGCGACTCTGCACAATAAGCTAATACTTCCTCTGTCAGCAAATTGGGTTCGATGGAAGATATACGATAACGGGCTATGCCTTCCACCCTATCAAGCGCTTTCACCAAATCCAAAAAGCTCTCGCCGGTGGTCTTACCGAAATCTCCGATATTCACTCCGGTCAACACTATTTCACGGCCGCCCTCCGATGCTGCTTGTTCTGCTTGACGAACCAATGAGGCTATGCTACCGTTACGGCTACGCCCACGAGCGTATGGAATCGTACAATACGTACAATAGTAATCGCATCCGTCTTGCACCTTCAGAAAATAACGTGTCCGGTCGCCACATGAACAGGAAGGGACAAATGTATGTATATCTTTCGTAGGTACTGTGTAAGCCTCGTGCTCCGCATCAGCTAGTTTACGTTCTGCCGGCAACAAGGGCAAACGTTCCTCTAAATAACGCAATATATCTCCTTTCTGTTCTGCCCCTAAAACCAGATCCACTCCGTCGATGGCAGAAACCTGCTCCGGTTTAAGTTGAGCATAACAGCCCGTCACCACTACAAAGGCACCGGGATGTTGTCTCACCAACTTGTGAATAGCCTGCCGACATTTATGATCGGCGACCTCTGTCACCGAACAAGTATTCACCACACAAATATCGGCACGTTCTCCGGCTCGCACCGTCCTCACTCCCATCTCCTTCAACAAACGCCCTATTGTAGAAGTCTCTGCAAAATTCAACTTACAGCCTAACGTAAAATATACGGCTTTCTTCCCCTCAAAAACGGATGCTTCTGTCATATCATCTATAGTATAATCCAATCTTAATCACTGTTCTAACCGCAAAGTTACATAATTCTATGGAATAGCACACAGAGAACCTCGAAAAATTAACAGTACATAAAATATTGATTCATTGCAACTTATATAAGTCTTAAAAAATAAGTATCAAAAAAAAGAGGGCAAAGTGTACAACATATCAAAAAAGTATATACCTTTGCAATGTTTTAATAAGCAATTGATTGTTTTACAGATTTAAAAAAGCAAAAAAATGAAAAAGTTAGCATTTTTGTTCGTAGCTTTCGCAGCTATTTCTTTCGCATCTTGCGGTAACAAAACTTCTCAGGCTGAAACTGCAGCAGATACTGACACTGTAGCTGTAGAAGAAGAAATCGTAGAAGTTGATTCTGTAGTTGCTGATAGCGCTGCCGCTGATGCTGCTGTAGTTGCTGATAGCGCTGCTGCTGAAGCTCCTGCTGCTGAATAATTCAGTACAGATACGAACTAAAAGGAACAAGAGATCATACGCGAGTATGGTCTCTATTTTTTTATACCGATTCCTTATTTTCGGAATCTATCTCTTTTAGCACGATAAATCTGATTAATAAAAAAGGGGAACACCCTTCATTGGATATTCCCCCTATAAATAACACACAATATAAATAGCCCTTAATTAAGCTTCTTCCGCTACGACCTCAAAAGGTATCTCAACAGAAACTTCCTTATGCAATTTTACAGTAGCATGATATGAACCCACTTCCTTCACATCTTTCACTACAATAATCTTACGGTCAATATCAAAACCAAGCTTCTTCAACTCGTCTGCAATCTGCAAACTGTTTACCGAGCCATAGATGACACCCGTAGCACTCACCTTAGTAGGAATAGTCAAAGCAACCTCAGCCAACTTATCAGCCAATGCCTGAGCCTCATTCTTGATTTTCTCCAACTTATGAGCACGCTGCTTCAAATCCTCAGCCAACATTTTCTTGGCAGAATCGGAAGCAATCACAGCCTTACCGGTAGGAATAAGGTAGTTACGACCGTAACCTGACTTTACGTCTACAATATCATTCTTGTAGCCCAAGCCTATAATATCTTCTTTCAATATAATTTCCATGCTTACTCCTCCTTATTATTATTTCATCATATCTGTTACAAATGGAAGAAGTGCCAAATGACGGGCTCTCTTGACAGCCTGTGCTACACGACGCTGATACTTCAAGGAAGTACCTGTAATGCGACGGGGCAAAATCTTACCCTGCTCATTCAAGAATTTCTTCAAGAATTCGGGATCCTTATAGTCAATGTACTTAATACCGCTTTTTTTGAAACGACAGTACTTTTTCTTCTTCACGTCTACGGTCGGCGGAGTCAAATATCTGATTTCTGATTGCTGTGCCATGATTTAATCCTCCTTTTTTGATTTGTTATTTCTTCTCTTCTCAGCGTATTCTGCTGCATACTTCTCCATTTTGATAGTCAAAAAGCGAAGTACTTTCTCATCACGACGGAAATTGACTTCCAAAGTTTTAATCACTTCAGGCTGTGCCTTGAACTCCATAAGGATATAAAAACCCGTGGATTTCTTTTCAATGGCGTAAGCCAATTTCTTCAGGCCCCAGTTCTCTTCATTGATAATCTCTGCACCATTGTCAGTGAGGATTCCTCTGAACTTGTTGACCGCTTCCTTCATCTGATCGTCAGATAAAACGGGAGTTAAAATGAAAACGGTTTCGTATTGATTCATAATCCGTTAAATAAATAATTAATAATGTTTTTGCAAAAATGCGGTGCAAAATTACGCTTTTCTCTGCTATTATGCAAATTTTCCAGACCTTAATTCCAATCAAAGCCTTAAAAAAGAGGAGCTGGAAAAGCAGTAGCCTGAAGCTTTAAAGAAATTTAATAAGCTTACACAGCCGCAATCTATAATAAATATCATACCTTTGTATGGTCGAACAATCTGAAGGACATGAGCGAACAATTCAATTTCGATATAAAATTAATCTTTGCCATCCTGAACGGGAAGGTGTCGGCTGCAATCAACCGTAAGCTCTACCGTAACTTCCGGCAGTATAATGTAGACATTACTCCGGAACAATGGACGGTGTTGCTGTATCTATGGGAAAAAGACGGTGTCACGCAACAAGAATTGTGTAACGCCACTTTCAAGGACAAACCGAGTATGACACGGCTGATCGACAATATGGAGCGTCTGAATCTCGTTGTCAGAATATCCGGAAAAACAGACCGGAGAATCAATCTGATTCATCTGACCAAGACTGGACGGGATTTGGAAGAGAAATCGAGATTTATCGCCAACAAGACCCTGAAAGAGGCTCTGCGCGGCCTCAGTGTGGAAGAATTAAGCATAAGCCAGGAAGTTTTAAGAAAAGTGTTTTTAAACACAAAAGATTAAAATGCTCCTTTCCCGTCTTTTTTTCTATGAAAAGTTTCGGAGTTTAAATAATTATGCTTTAATTTGTAGGCTGAATGGAGAAAAACATAAAAAGAAACATACAATGAATAATTTTTTAAAGAATTTGGGTATTCTCTTAATCGTTCTGGGAACTGCGGTATTGGTTCTAAGTTATGTGTGCAACTGGCTTGATTATAACTGGCCTAACGGTATAGCTTTATTGGCTATTGTGGTCGGTATTATCGTCCACATTGTCATGAACAAGAAAATACAAGATTAAGAGGTATAAAAAATGGCCCCGGATATCCTCAAGGAAATCCGGGGCCTCTATCTTATTCCTCTTCTGTTGTGGGGATAATCAGACGATAGCCTTTTCCATGGACGTTGTTGATCTCGATGGAAGGATCGTCTTTCAGATGCTTGCGCAATTTTGTGATATACACATCCATGCTCCGTGCATTGAAATAGTTGTCATCAATCCAAATCGTCTTCAAAGCCAGTTCACGCTGTAATACATCATTGGCATGTGCACAAAGCAATGAAAGCAACTCGCTCTCCTTGGTTGTCAACTTGGTCTGCTTGTCACCGATAGCCAAAATCTGCCGTTGCGTATCGAAAGTGAAACGACCTAGTTTATACATATTCGTTTCTTTTACTTTCTTGCCTCTCACACGGCGTAAGATGGCCTCCATACGGAATACCAGTTCTTCCATCGAAAAAGGTTTGGTGATGTAGTCGTCAGCCCCTATTTTAAATCCGTCGAAAATATCCTCCTTCAGGTTCTTGGCCGTCAGGAATATGATAGGTATTTCAGCATTGACCTGCCGGATTTCCTGTGCCAACTGGAATCCATCCTTTTTAGGCATCATAACGTCCAACACACACATTTCATAACGGTTCTTCAAGAAGGCCTTGTAACCGGCATCTCCGTCCGGAAACAGTTCCGCCTCATACCCCTTGGCCTGTAAATACTCTCTCAGCAACATGCCCAGGCTCTCATCGTCCTCGCATAATAATATTCGCAATTTTTCTTCCATAATTCTTATTTTTTTATTGTTGGTAATGTGATTATAAATTTCGTTCCATGACCGTATTCGCTTTCTGCATGTATCACGCCATTCTGTAGCCCCACGATCTTCTTGACGTAGGCCAGTCCTAAACCGAAACCTTTAACGTCATGTTTATTGCCGGTATGCACACGATAAAACTTATCGAAAATCCTCTTCAAATCATCTTTCTGTATGCCTATGCCGTTATCTTCTATTGAAATATTGATCTTGTCCCCCGTATTCCATGTCCGAAGAGTCAAATGCAGTTCCACATCATCACGCTTATATTTGACTGCATTGTCCATCAAATTGAATATCACATTCGTAAAGTGCATCTCATCCACATAAATCTCCGCCTGTTCGGCTTTGAAATCAGACGATATGCTTCCTCCATTCTGCGACACCTTCAAAGTAAACGTCTTAATGACTCCCGCCAATAACTGATGTGCATCCAACTCTTTCTGCTTAAAAGCTATGTTATCTCTGTCGTACAAAGACATTTGCAATACTTTTTCCACCTGAAAACGCAAACGTTTGGTCTCATCGTTAATGACCCGTGAAAGATTCTCGTACATCGCCTCACTCTTCTTTATCGACTGGTCGCTCAGCATCTGGGCTGCCAATGAAATAGACGAGATCGGGGTCTTGAATTCATGCGTCATATTGTTGATGAAGTCATTTTTCATTTCCGTCACCTTTTTCTGGCGGAATATCACATATATCGTAAAGACAAAAGTGACAAACAGAATGATGGTAAAGGCCAATGCCGGAATCATCATCCGTGCCGTTTCCAGCAAATAGGAGTTCATATCCGGAAAATGAATCCTCACAATGCCGATTTTACCCGCAGGATCATTACGGAACAAGACCTGGGAATATGAATAGTCTTTCCCTTTCTCTTCGTAGTCCGGGCAACGGTATACTTCTCGTCCGTCATTGGTAGCCACCGTGAAATGATAAGGAATACTGATTCCATTATTTTCAAGCGCATTACGGATGTCCTGATCCAGCAATTTGAAATTAATCCGCTCTTCCAGAGGTTTCTCACTCGCTTTATACAAGATAGTGTATATTACTTCATCAAGCAAACCCTTATGATATACATACGCATTCTTCACATACTCCTGAAACGACCTGGTGGCCTCGTCAATCGAATTATTACGCTCGATACGCAACACTTTCGGCATAGTAGAAGGATGCTTCACTATCGTATGCAATTCGAAATCGGAATATATCTTTTCACCTCCGTGTGCAGCTCCTACCCCGTTGCTCGCATCTGCGGTACCGACTGCCCCTCCCATATAAAGCTTGGGCAAAGAATCCGAACTCGGGCTTAAATTGTCCCGCGTAAAGTTCTCCAGATAACGAAACGTCTCGTTCTGCTCCAAGTTACGGGATGCCTGATTCAGACTACGAACTACGGATTCGTCAAATTGCTCCTTCCGCATCTTCACCATCTGCTCGATGTAGCGCATCTGCAACAAAAGAAGTCCCAAAAACGAAACTCCGATAATTACACTTACTATCCAGATTGTAGACCTTTTCATATCAGCAAATATACATATCGAAAACGGGCATTAAGCTCATAAAAACTTATTCCTTCATTGAATTTAACGTTATTAACAATAAAGCAGCATAAAACGATTTATACAAGCAAATAAGGATTGCTTTATCTTAAAAACGAGCGATTCTATGGCCAACAGAAGGATATCCGTATATATTCCTCAAACGAAGCCTCTCACATGTCCTATAGATAAGTTTTTTATTGTGCGGCAAACGAAAAATCATTTGGCTGTGATTGATTTTTCGTTTGGCGCAGAAAAAATCCCGCCTTTCAACTTACTTGTTCACCCAAGCAAAAAAGTCGAAAAGCGGGATACCTTCAGTAGCTTAGTTTATTATTCTTCTTTATCTTGTTTAGCTTCAAAATCCTTAATCAGTTTCTCCTGTACGTCTGCCGGTACCAATTCGTAGCTGGCAAACGACATGATGAAAGAGGCACGACCACCGGTAATGGAACTTAAAGAGGTGCAATAATTAGACATCTCTTTCAACGGCACTTTAGCCACAAGTTTCTCATAACCGTTCTCGCTGGTCATCCCCATAATCATACCGCGGCGTCCTTGCAAATCGCTCATCACATCGCCCATCTTGTCGCTGGGAACAAAGACCTCCACATCGTAAATAGGCTCCAAAATCTTCGGACCGGCCTCTTTAAACGCCATGCTGAAAGCGTTGCGCCCGGCCAACATAAAAGAAATCTCATTGGAATCTACGGGATGCATCTTTCCGTCATACACGATGACACGGACATCACGGGCATAACTACCCGTCAACGGGCCTTGTTCCATACGCTGCATCACACCTTTCAGAATAGCCGGCATGAAACGGGCATCGATGGCACCGCCCACCACGGAGTTGATAAAGACGAGCTTGCCGCCCCACTCCAAGGGTACTTCTTCCTTGCTACGCGCATTAATCCGGAATTCTTGTCCGTTGAAACGATATACTTCCGGATCGGGCATACCTTCATAATAGGGTTCCACAATCAAATGCACTTCGCCGAACTGCCCCGCTCCTCCCGACTGTTTCTTATGACGGTAGTCGGCACGCGCAGCCTTCGTAATAGTCTCACGATAAGGGATACGAGGTTCTTCGAACTTGATGGCTATCTTCTCATTATTTTCCATACGCCACTTCAACGTGCGTAAATGGAATTCCCCTTGTCCGTGTACCAGTATCTGACGCAATTCTTTGCTCTGCTCCACTACCCACGTAGGATCTTCCTCACGCATACGGTTCAAGGCATTCATCATCTTCTCAGTCTCTGCCTCGTTCACGGCCTTTACCGCACGGGTATATTTCGGATTGGGGTATTTGATGAAGTTGAAGCGATTCTCACTATTTTTATCATTCAACGTATTTCCCGTCTTCACATCCTTCAGCTTCACCGTGCAACCGATATCTCCGGCCACCAGTTCTTCAACCTTGATACGGTTGGCACCGGCACAAACGAACAACTGCGACATGCGTTCTTTCGACCCGCGGTCGGCATTGTTCAAATCATCACCTTCATGCACCTTACCACTCATCACCTTGAAATACTGTACCTCGCCGATATGAGGTTCTACGCCGGTCTTGAAGAAATAAAGTGAAGTCGGACCGTCCGCATCGGGAGTCACCTCCATACCTCTGGTATTATGCACTTTGGGCATCTCGCTGACGAAAGGCACGACATTGCCCAAAAATTCCATCAAGCGCCGTACCCCCATATCCTTTCCCGCACAAACACAGAACACCGGGAACATCCCCCGTGCTGCCAATCCCTTGCGGATGCCCTCACGCATCTCGTCTTCGGTCAGCGTTTCGCTCTCAAAGAACTTCTCCATCAATGTTTCGTCGTTCTCGGCAGCGGCCTCGACCAATACCTTGTGCATCTCCATGGCCTTCTCTTTCTGGTCTTCCGGGATTTCCTCTATCGTCGGTTCTCCACCTTCAGGCCCCCAGGAGTATTTCTTCATCAGCAACACGTCAATCAAGGCATTGAAGTCCGGCCCCGTTTTTATAGGATACTGTACCGGAACAACCTTGTTACCGTAAATAGAAGTCAACTGCTCCAATATGGCATCGTAATCGCACTTTTCGTCGTCCAACTGGTTTACCAGAAAAATCACGGGTTTACCTAACTTTTCCGTATATCTGAAATGATTCTGCGTCCCGACTTCCGCACCGTATTGCCCGTTCAGCAACAACACGGCCGTATCCGTCACATTCAGTGCCGTCAACGCCGCACCCACAAAATCATCCGAACCCGGACAGTCTATGATATTCAGTTTCTTATTGTTCCATTCCACATGATATACTGTGGAAAAAACCGAATAACCGTATTCCTGCTCCACCGGAAAATAGTCGCTCACTGTGTTTTTCGCCGTGATTCTGCCACGACGTTTTATCAACCCGCTTTCATAGAGCAAGGCTTCTGTGAGTGTTGTTTTACCGGAACCATCATTTCCCAACAGGGCTATGTTTTTAATCTCGTTTGTTTGATATACTTTCATCGTGTAACATTTAAAGGTAACAACTAAACGGCACGAAATTTAGCAATAAAATCCCACACAGCCAACGATTCCGTGATTTTGTTAATTATGTTTTTAAACATAGTCCGCTTTATTGGGCTATTTTTACCCCTTTCACTACCTTTGCACCACAGTTTTACACCTTATTATATATGGCCGGAATTTACATCCATATTCCATTCTGTACAAGCCGTTGTGTATATTGCGACTTTTATTCCACAACATACGGGGAAAAAGACAAAGCTTACATAAGTGCCCTGACGAACGAATTGCGTTTAAGGGCAAATTACTTGCAACAAGACGGGCAAATGCCCGTAATTGAAACGATATATATAGGAGGCGGGACCCCTTCTACGCTCGATACGTCTTTACTCGAACCTATCTTCGAAGTACTATACCGAACGTACCACGTGTCCGACCGGGCAGAAATTACCATCGAGGCCAATCCGGACGACCTCACTCCACAAAAAATCAAATCACTGCGCACTCTGCCCGTCAATCGGCTAAGCATGGGGGTGCAGACATTCGACGATGGTAAGCTGCGTTTGCTCCACCGCCGACATAACGGGGAGCAAGCCATCCGCGCAGTACATGACTGTCAGGATGCCGGATTCGACAACATCAGCATCGACTTGATTTACGGCCTTCCGGCACAATCCCTTCGCGAATGGGAAACGGACGTGAACACAGCACTTTCCTTGAACGTACAACATATTTCGGCATACGCACTCATCTACGAAGAAGGCACACCGCTTTGGGAAATGCGCAAACGGCATGTCGTGGAAGAAGCTGACGAAGAACTAAGCCTGGAAATGTTCAGTCTTTTAATGTACCGGCTCGAAAATGCCGGTTTCGAGCATTATGAAATCTCCAATTTTGCCCGCCCGGGCCTCCGCTCCCGACATAATTCCAGTTACTGGAAAGGCATTCCTTATCTGGGATGCGGCCCTTCGGCTCATTCTTTCGACGGACGTAACCGACAATGGAACCATCCGGATCTGAACGTCTATATAGACCAAGTAGGGAAATGCCTTTCCTCTGAAGACTTCAACCACGCACCATGGATAGAGCAGGAAGAGCTGAATCTGTACGAAAGATACAATGACTGCATCATCACTTCCTTGCGTACGTCCGACGGACTGAATCTGAGCGAATTGAAACGAAAATTCGGCCAACCATTAACGGATTACTGCCTGCAAGCTGCCGCTGTCCACCTGAGAAACGGACAGCTCGAAATTACGGAAAAAAAAGAGCAAGCCCCCGAAGGCTTGCTCAAACTGACACGCCGGGGAATCTTTCTTTCCGACGGCATTATGAGTGATTTGCTTTACGTTCCAGACTGACTAATTCCTCATCTCCTGATAAGTGATTTCATAAAAACAGGGGTATACATTGGAAGAAGCATCACTATGCCCCTGTGAATGCGGTACAATGAGACGTACTTTGGCTATTTCTTCATCTGCATTGATTTGACGACCGATATTGATATAGGTTAAAGGAACCAGCCACCCCGCAGGCACTGCTTTCGAACCGTAATACTGATACATCGCCCCGCCCCCGTTCACTGACGTATTGAAAGAAGCGGTAAAGGTGCCGTAAGTATCCGTCACATCCATGATATCAGGATTCGTCTGCCAATAAGCCGAATTGTTCGTAGTCTGCACGGAATCTCTCAATATATTGAACTCCGTATAACGGCAAATGATGCGCTTTTGCTGGCCGTTCTTCATCTTTTCACCCGCCCCTTTACGTACAATCTGCATATACACACCGGTATTCTCAAAGACTACGTATTCGTTTCTTTCGAGATTGGTCGTACTGTCTTGGGCATAAAACTCCCCTTCGGAAATCGTATTGATTTTACCGACATGAATCAACTCTTCCCCATCGCTCAAACGAATCACAACATCGCGGTTCAGAAAAGCCGAAATGGCATCACGCTCTTTCTCCCGTTGTTCGGCGTAGGTTTCTCCATTATCACAACTCTGCAATCCCCCTCCTACACCTAACAGAGCAAACAAAATATAAACAATCTTTCTCATATTTAGTTTTTTATAAATCACATTTTATCTATCTGTCAATAGAGAAGCATATTTCTTCAAAGCTTTGCGGACAATCTGTACGGCCTCATCCATCGTACAAGAAAGTTCCCCGCCCGAAGCATTCAAATGCCCCCCGCCATTGAAGAACTCCGCCGCCATCCGGTTACAAGGAAAATCATCCACAGAACGCAAAGACACACGGATATTATGACGTTCGGTATCTTCACGCAGGAATACCGAAAGACGGGATTTTCCGATTTGGAGCGGTATATTCACGAAACCCTCCGTATCGCCTTTCTTATGCGAAAACCGTTTCTGTTCTTCTCTTGTCAAAGTCATCAATGAAGCATGATATTCCGGAAAATACTCCAGTTTGACATATAGCATATACCCCATCAGCCTAAAACGCTCGGCTGAGTAATTGAAAAACACATTGCGGTATATCTTGTCTTTGTCGATGCCTTTTGTCAGTAAGCGGCCTATAATATAATAAATATCGCTGCGATTGGAATTATAGGAAAAACAACCGGTATCCGTCATCATTCCGGTGTAAAGACATACCGCTTCTTCGTATGTCATCGGATCCAAGCCCTCCAACTGCACCAATATACGATAAAGCAATTCACACGTCGAACTCATCTCCTGCCGAGAAACGACCCAATCACAAAAGTCTACAGGATCAAGATGATGGTCTATCATGATCTTAGGAGACTGGGAATCCGTTACGGGTTTCTGTAACCCCTGTAAACGATCGGGGGCGTTGAAATCCAAACAAATAATCAAGTCGGCAGCCGCTACCAAAGGAGCCACTTCGTTTTCATGTTTCTCATAGATACGGACACGTTCCACTCCGGGCATCCATTTCAAGAAATCAGGAAAGATATTCGGTACCACGGGCTGAGCATTCTTGCCTTTTCGCCAAAGGAAATGAGAAAAAGCCAAAACAGCCCCCATTGCATCCCCGTCGGGAGACACATGACAAGTTACAATGATATTGTGTGCCTTATCCAACAACGTACACAAATGTTGCACGTCAACTTCGGACAAGAGATTATCCAACATATAAAAATCGTATTACGGTTTATAATTTACAAATATACTATAAAAAGTCTGCTATTCCTCAATTTAAAGCAACTTTTAACGCTCCTTTGACTTCCATGTCATAGAAATTCCAACCTAATCTGCTACATTCTTGAATATAACGCTTCCTGTCACCTCGCCACAAGGAAGCATCCAGCACCACACAACGGGGATTGAACAAACGGGACAGTTCATGCAGACTGCCATGATAGCCGCGACAAACATAAAGAAAATCAACCTCAGCCCGATGCATGCCTTTTATCCCATCCCAGCGGTTATCCGTAAGCATCAAAAAGGAGATGCCGTTCCTACCCGCCACCAAGCCATGTACGGAAGAAATGTAATTATCCCTAAAATCACCGGTCACGACCACGGGTACGTCCGAAAGTTTCTTTTCCCAAAAGGATTCCGAGATATAAGACATACGCTCTCTCACACTATCCTCTTCAGTCGAAAACAAATAAGAGCGTTCTGATGAATAAATCACGTGAACAGACGGACAAGAAGAGTGATTATAAAACACGATTTCCGGTCGGATCCTGCAAAACTGCCTGTTTACAGCAAAGGCACACAAAGTCAATATCACACTCATAAGTCCGAATTGTACCCGTCGGGTATAAGAGCGGCAGAAAGGCATCACCCAAACACACAATACCACATAGCACCATACCGTAAACCATAGTGACCAATCCGTATGGATCACCGCATACGGCCACTCCATCATCGCACGCAGACAATCATTTTGCCACGTGCCCAACCGGGCAATCCACCATGCACAAACTGTTGTACCGATACCGGTAATCCCAGATAATAATATCAGAGGCATCCCATAAATCAATAGTGCCGTTAAAGGAGATATTACCAAAGTCGCCCATGCCGAATAAAACGAAAATGTACCGAAACGATAAGCCACCAAAGGAACGGTGAACAACTGCGCTGCGAATGACACCAACAAACTTTGAAAAATCCACCTCACATAACGCCATCGCATCAACGGCAACTCCTGAAACCGGGGACATATCGTCAGAATACCGAACATGGCTAAAAAAGATAGTTGAAAGCCCACATCATAGAACCATAAAGGATTGATGCACAACATCAACACCGCACTCATGGCTAAAGAATTAACTGAAAATCCCGAACGGCCGACCAAAGAACCGGCCAACATCAAGGAATACATCAGTGCCGCCCTCACAAGAGAAGGAGGCAAACCGGCCAAAAAGGTATACCCCCAAACCAGTACCGTAGCAAGCATCGCCCCCAGTAGCCGCAAATAGCGCCTCCTACAATAGTTCAGTATAAATAAATTCAACATCGCTACCAAAAAGCCAAGATGCATGCCAGACAGAGCCAACACATGACTGACACCGACTCCCGCATAAATATCCTTTAACTCATCCGACAGTCCCGACTTTTCCCCTAAAGTCAAAGCTGCAAACAAGTCCAAAGCCTCACCCTGCAAACCGGTATTACGATATACCTCCAATATTCTATCTCGCCATAACAGAGCTTTGATGCGCAAATCTACCCCCAAAGAAAGATGCCGTTCCTTATCCTCATATCCATGGATTCGTTTCCAACGCTCCTTTCCGATGAATACACGGCCTGATATACCTTTCACGGCCAAATATTCCGCATAATCGAACTCTTCCGGATTACCTTTGTTTTTCGGTCTCCGGATACGCCCCTTAAAAACCAACTCATCTCCCGTACGCAAAGTTTCCGCCAAAGAATCCCGCGAGAAAGTCAACCATAATTTACCGGTTTGCCTCACAGAAGAACCGTCGTCTCCGGCCACCAACATAGCCTCTGCCCCTACCGTACGGGATGAAATCTGAGGAGTATTCAACAATATGGCATGATATTCACGTTCCTCATCCGTCCAAACCCCACGTAGGTTCTCCCACGCATAAAAGGAACGCCACAATCCGAAAAAGAAAAACAGAAAACAAACAGAAACACCGAAAGACACGTAGCTTCTCAACTCACCATGACAAGCACGCCGATGCAACGAATATATACCTGCCCACAAACACCAACCACCGCTTAGCAATACTCCTATGGAAAGAAAAAGTCCGGCCCAACCGCTACTTTCCGCATATTGCCACAACAATCGTCCCAGCCACAAACCGGGAAGAAGCGGAACAGCCAGCCTCACAAAAGGGTATTTCCGCCAAGATTCCGAACAATCTCCAGTCAGCGTTTACAAATTTTTCAAAACACGAATCTCTTCTATGGCATCTGCCGCATGAAAAACAGCACTTCCCGCTACCAACACATCCGCACCGGCCTCGACCAACAACCGTCCCGTATCACGGTTCACCCCACCATCTACCTCTATCAAGGCTTTCGACCGGCTTCCGTCTATCATACGGCGCAATTCCCGCACTTTATCTAATGTATGGGGAATAAATGTCTGGCCTCCGAATCCCGGATTGACAGCCATCAACATAACGATGTCCACATCCTCGATGATATCTGTCAAAGACGAAACAGGAGTGGCCGGATTCAATGTCACTCCGGCTTTCATACCGGTCTCCTTGATTTGCTGTACTACACGATGTAAATGCGGACAAGCCTCTACATGTACATTCATGGAATAAGCCCCCAAAGCTTTCACCTCATTCAGAAACTTTTCCGGTTGCACAATCATCAGATGCACATCCAGCGGCTTCTCACACAAACGAGCCACATACTTCAAAACAGGAAAACCGAAAGAAATATTGGGAACAAACACACCATCCATGATGTCGATATGCAACCAATCGCATTCACTACGATTAATCATGTCCATTTCCGATTTCAGGTTCCCGAAATCGGCGGACAACAGGGAAGGAGCCACAAAATGCTTCATAGTACATATATTTTAAATACGTATATATGCACAAAGTTATATTAAATATCCTATATGCGCAAGCAAGCACACTGTAAAATATGCCACCTTACTTCAAAATCATTCTGGCAAACTCACCGTCTGCAAATTCCAATTCTTTATAACTGCGTGCGAATAGCTTCAGAAAAGCAATAGTCCGCCGCGACGGTCGCTGCATTCCATTAGGTATAGTTATATCCATAAGCTGTCAGGTTACTTAAATCTGCTATTATAACGCTCTGACCGCTTATTTAGTATATCGCAGGATAGTTATTTTTAAGAAATAGCCAAATGAAGTTCCTTTTTCACCGCCATCTTACGTAAGTTCAACAAAGCATAACGCATACGGCCTAAAGCCGTATTGATACTTACCCCTGTTATATCTGCAATTTCCTTAAAAGACAATTCCTGATAATACCTCATGAAAACCACTTCTTTCTGGTTTTGGGGCAAGTGTTCTACCAACAGTTTCACATCATCAAGCACCTGTTCCCGCACCATTTTGGATTCCACATTCGTTTCAGCCAATTTGATGTCATTGAACAAATCATACTCCACTTCATCGTTAGACACACAATTCTCATTGCGGGTCTGCCTGAAATAATCAATAATCAAATTATGGGCAATGCGGGTAATCCATGCCTGAAACTTGCCATTTTCCACATAACGTCCCTGCTGAATAGTCACCACAGCTTTCATAAACGTTTCCTGGAATATATCATCAGCCACATCTTGATTGTGCACAATAAAAAAGATATAAGAAAAAATCTTCTCTTCATATCTCTCCAACAAGATGTCAAAAGCACTATTATTACCTCCGGCATACAGTTTAACCAACATTTCGTCAGTCAAATTTGCAAAACTCTCCATCCTTCTTTATTTTATAGTTAAGTAAGAGTATTCCGATAGGCAATAAACGTTTAATAATTAATAAATGAGTTAACCGGATGCAAATAAAAGAAGAAATTTGGAATTACACAAATTTACGGGCAAAAATTATTCTCTGTTTAAAAAAACAGGGGGAAAACACATCCATGCCCTCCCCTGTTATTTGTACATTCTATACCTTTAGATTTATTCCTGTTCTGCCCGGTCGGATATATGGTCTCCCTCCGTAGGAGCCAAAACCTCGTCAAAATCCGTCATACCGGCCTTGACCAACAAATTATACCAGCTTACCAACTTCTTGATATCGGCAGGATAAACGCGGTCACGATCATAATTAGGCAATATCTCTGCAAAATAAGAAGCCAGTTCCTCACGTGAAGCCTTTTTATAATCAAAAGCAGAAAGCTGACCCTTCTCTTTTTTCTTCAGACTATTCAAAACTTCTCTCAAAGGCACTTCACCCTCATCCGTATACATGGCTATATCTGCCAGGGAAATTACCTTATCGGTAGCAAAAGCCGGCATACGTTTCTTCACCTCGTCCAGCGTTTCTACAATCAAACTACGGTTTCCACGCGAAACCAACTTATACAAACCGGGTTTTCCGGAAATAGCCAAAATCGTTTCTAACATATTCAGGTTTATATTTTATTTTTCAAAACAAATGCAAAGATAGCCCTTCACCTACTTTTTTTCAAAATCTTCTTTCTAAAAAAGCTTAATCTTCACGCAGCCGCCCCCTGTCAATCTTCACCCATATATCTCTTAAGGCACCCTCCACATCCGAGCCCCCATCATTATTTATAATATAATGCGCCCGTCTGCAACGCTCTTCGTCCGACATCTGGGCTGCCATACGCGCTTTTACCTGAGCTTCGGAAGCCCCGTCGCGTTTCATGACACGCTCCAAGCAAACTCTTTCCGGAGCACGTACCAACAAGACTTCATCCACCAAACGGTCGAAACCGGACTCGTAAAGAATGGCACATTCCATAACGACCAACGGTCCGTCCTGCTTATCCACCCATTGCAGGAAATCATCCTGCACCACCGGATGTACAAGCCGGTTGATACGCTCTGCATGGAGCGGAGAGGCAAATAAATATGAAGCTATCCGTTCACGGTTCAATGTCCCGTCCGGCATATAAGCCCGCTCTCCGACCCAATCCACCAATCCCCGGCGAATGGTTGCAGATTCCATCATCAAACGCTTTGCCTCCTTATCCGTATCATATACGGGAATATGCCGACGACGTAATAAATCCGCCACATAACTTTTCCCGCAACCAATACCCCCCGTAAGACCAACCTTAATCATATCACTCGTTTTCTTCCTGTACTTGTTCTATCAGATAATCCACCTCAGAAGGGTCTATACGCACATTCGATACTCCAGACGGCATCGACTTTAGATGAAGCTGTATTTTCGGACTGCGGTTCTTCATTAGTTCTTCGTACGTGACAGCCAATACAAAATCGTCCGCCGTAATTTCCTTAAACCGACTCATCCCCACACGAAAAGTAACTTTTACTTTTGAAGGAAATGTACGCAAGTCCTTACTACCGGGAAAATTCACGCCGAATACGGGTACTTCCACCGTTTTCTCCGTATATAAATCTATCATCACATTCATCTCCACCTGATCGGGGATGAACTTCGCCCCTCTCACAGGACGCAACATGCTTATCGTCTTTTCGTTAGCAGACAAATCCGAAAAATAAACCGGAGTGATAAAAGCTTCGGTTATGGTATCCAAAATAGCGGAAGGCGCCAGCACTTCCACCGAATCAGGTGTAAACTCCACCCGTTGCAAGTAATACTCCGGAGAGGTTTCCACGACTCCGGCCAACTTGACCGGAACCTTCTTACGAGCACCTTTATTAAAAAAAAACTCCAGTGTATCCGGTTTTAAAGACACAATACGAGTGGAAGACAACAACTGTGCCTGTACTTTCTTCTGGACATCCAAAAGCGTAACGGAAACACGTCCTGAAGCGTTTCCCTTGTCATAATCCTTATAATCCACCCGTACAGGAACTTGTTCCGTACCATAAATATAACGAACCAAAACCGTACCTTTATCTCTTACCATAACATTTAAATCAGAAGGCAAATCCGATGTAATGACCACATCAGACGGCACATTCTCCAATTTCAAAGGCACTTTCAATTCTACATCGAATGTCTCATTCAAAGATTGCAACAGCCAAAAAGCCGCAGAGACGAAGAAAAAAAACAAAAAAATCAAGAACTCCTTGTTTTTAGGCCCTAACAAGAAGTTCTTGACTGTAGTATAGTATTTCTTGAACTGAACTGAATCCATTACGGTTATTTACCTGCGGCCGTGTCGGTCGGCACACCGGCATACACTGAATTCTTAGCGATTTTAATTTTTACGCCGGAGGCTATCTCCACCATCAATGTATTATCAAGTTCATTCACTTCTTTCACTTTTCCATAAATTCCGCCTGCCGTTACCACATCGGTACCCGGAACGATACTGTTTCTGAATTTCTGGATTTCTTTTTGTTTCTTATTCTGAGGACGAATCATAAAGAAATACATGATGGCGAAAATAGCGACCATCATAATAATCATAGACATGCCTCCGCCTTGTTGCTGCAATAAAATTGTCAATAAATTCATGGTTATATTATTTTAATTGTTTGTCTTCTCTAATTTTTTCTCTGCTACTAATTTTTTGGAAACGGCATCCAACAATCCATTCACGTATGCCCCACTACGCGGCGTACTGTAGATCTTGGCTATATCTACATACTCGTTTAATGAGACATTCAACGGAATATTGGGAAACGTCAGAATCTCTGCCAATGCGATTTGCATAATCAACAAATCCATAAGGGCAATCCGATTGAATTCCCAGTTCTTCGTGTTGTCGCTTATCAGTTTACGGTAATATTCCGCATTCAACAACGTGTTACGGAACAAACGATGGGCGAATTCCCGATCCTCTTCATCCTTGAATTCCGGTAAAAGTTCCTGATCGGCTCCTTTGGCCTCGTCAAAACGCTTGATGGTCTTCAGCACAAACGTATCCACGATATATTTGTCATCATTCCAATACAGGCTCATGTCTTCAAGCAAAGAGTCCAGCTCTTCATTATTACAAATGACATTCTTATATATCTTGCGCCATAACTCCCGGTCCTGTGCATAAGAAGACTCTGCCGACGCCATATATTCTTTGTAGTAATCCGTCTCTATTATTTGCTTGTACAACGAACGCACAAAATCCTCCTCGTTCACCCAACTTTTTTTCTGGTTTTCACGAAAATCCAACAGTTGTTTATTCACTTCCAACTGCATGATAAAACGATTGTCAATGAACTTCGTGCTGGGCGGTTCGCCCACCTTGATACGGTTATACCTACTTTGCGCCGTCTCTACGGCACGTTCTGCTATCCGGTTGATTTCTACCATTAAGGTCAATAGATAATTATACAAATCGTATGCTTTGGCCAGACTGAAAAAAAGCTCTTTTTCCGCCGTATCTATGTTCTTCCCCCCATTTTGGTAATAAGCATAAGTAATCTGAACAACCTTTAAGCGTATAATCTCTCTGTTTATCATATAATATTATATATTGTAGTGCAAAAGTACGTATTTTATAGATAAAAAGACCATCTTTCCCTCATTTTTTTTGGATGTTTTAAAAAATATTCTCAATTTTGAAGTAGTTATTTATAAACCGCAAAATATGGAAGATTTCAAAAAGAACCAAGAAAGGGATAAAGACATAGTCTTTTCCAAATCCGTAAAGGCAGGAAAACGCATTTATTATGTGGATGTGAAGAAAAACAGAAAAGGTGAATTATTCATAGCCCTCACAGAAAGCAAAAAAGTCATATCGGGCGATACGGAATCTCCATCCATAAATTTTGAAAAACATAAAATATTCCTCTATCAGGAGGATTTCGAGCACTTTATGTCCGGGTTGGAAGAAGCTGTGAACTTCGTCCGCGCAGAACAGCCAGGAATAGAACCGCGACAAAATTACAATACAACAGGTGATGAAAGTAACATAAGTTCAGATTTGAAAATTAACATGGACTTAAACGTGGAAGATATCGGATTAAATGTAGAATAACGCTAACATATAAAGGAAGTAAAAGGATAGGTTTGGAATCACATGATTCTAAACCTAATCTTTAATAGCTCCAAAATTTGCTTCCGGAAAGATTAACCTAATATTCCAAACTCATGAAACAAGCTATACTTTTTTTAAGCGAAAAATCGGATTTCTGTATAACTGAAAAATTCAACCATTTATCAGGAACATATCGTTCTGATGAAAACGATATCATTTTTCTTTACCACCAAAAAGAAAAGCTTGTACCCGATACGATTAAAAAGTTCCCTCACTATATATTCACATCCAATATTTTACAAGATATGGGATATCGGGCTATAGCTCCACACCTGATTCCAGGTAGTAACCATTTCCCAATTCTTAAATTTTACCTGTCACATCCTGATTATGACTACTATTGGCTCATCGAAGACGACGTGTATTTTAATGGTAATTGGAAATCATTTTTTGCCCTCTTCACAACATATACATTTGATTTTATATCAGCATACCTGAGAAAATACCAAGAAGAGCCGGATTGGTATTGGTGGAATACCTTGCAAACAGGACGTGAAAGAATCGACGAGGAAAATAAGATACATTCATTCAATCCAATATATAGATTATCCAGACAGGCTCTTGCATACCTCCACGAAGCACTTTTAAACGGTTGGAGTGGACACCATGAAGTATTAATTCCAACTTTGCTATCACAACGGAAATGTAGCATGGCAGATATGGGTGGAAACGGGCACTTTGTTATTGATGGATTTCACAACAAACTTTACGATAAAAATACATTTTCACATCTTCCGTTACCCATCCAAGAAGAAAAACCCAATATGCTTTATCATCCCATAAAGGAAAAGTACATGCCTACGTCATATAAACTAAAAAAATATTGCGTGATTTCTGCTGTTGGTTCAAAAAGCTTGCACAAGAAATGGCTTCAAGGCAAAGAGTCTACTTTGTTTGACTTACACCTCATTGTATATGATCAATCATTCAATACCTTTTATGAAGACGCAGTCTTTATCAGTTATCATAAAGGGAACAAGTTAAATTTAGTATTTGATTACTTACAACACCATCCTGAGTATTTGGAACATTACGACTATTTTTTTCTTCCAGACGATAATACTCAAACCGATGCCTACC
Source organism: Paraprevotella clara YIT 11840 (assembly GCF_000233955.1). Classification (GTDB taxonomy): domain Bacteria; phylum Bacteroidota; class Bacteroidia; order Bacteroidales; family Bacteroidaceae; genus Paraprevotella; species Paraprevotella clara. The sequence goes on along the minus strand of NZ_JH376604.1, from coordinate 52,976 downwards.
ATATCACCAGAATGTTTGAATTAATGGAGAAATACCATTTGGACATAACCCAACAAGCGTTAATAAACTCTCATTTCAGCCATTCTCATCCCCTGTACGAAGAATCATACTTTATAAAAAGTACCAATTCTGCAAAAATAATGACCTATTTTTTCTCACGTAATGCCCTGAAAAAGGCTCTTTCCACATTTTACACAAATCACTAATCAATACCAACCATAACTACATATCCCCATTATCACCATTACAACGACACCTTCAGGCACAATACAATTTTGCTTAACAAAAGCCAATACTCCATCTGGATACATCTAAAAAAATCCACAAAAAAAACACTCACGAGAAAAGCTTAAATACGGATATATAGTTATATCCAGAAAGTTTAGGAACTATTTTTTCTGAACATTCTATATATTAACATGCTCACAACTAATCCTCCTATGCCATCCAATAACACACACTTATTTCCAAACGGCTCATTATCATATTGAGTACCCAATATCAAAAATAACTCTTCCACCTCTTGCTTGTATTTTTTATCATTCAATAACACTAAAAGGAATAAAATTTCAACATTTTTTGAAATAGAACATATAGATAGACAATTTCTAACCAATTTATCATAGTCATAAACCATTAAAATTTTATTACAAACATCATCTATATTCATAACATTATTGATTTTATTCAGCACCGTTAATAAATATAAGACATTCCATTGTTCTTGGGGTAACTCTATACTAGTACCTAAGTTCTTTATAATAAAAGATATAAGTTTTTTCACCTTTACATTATAAATATCCAACTTATAAAGTTCATACAAAAAATACAATAAACAAGGAAGGTTCCACATCAAATCATATGTTTTTTTCTTTTCATTTAGGGATTTTATATTCTTGTTCAACAATCTTTCAATACAATCTAATACATCAACAGCCAATAACTGTTTGCAATGTAATGTTCTCAAATTTTCTTCACCAAAAGCACCATTTCGAATACAATATAAAAAATAAAAACCAAAGCCCAATATGCCATTTTGAATATTCAATTCAATAGGAGGACAATGAATTAAAGACTGACTCACTATTCCCCAAATCTTTTGCAGTTTATTCTTTGCATCATTATCAATAATCAAAAAACCACGTCCCATTAAATATTCTAACCCTAAACCATAGTCTAATAACCCTCCGTCAAATCGAATAGGAAAATGAATATTATTACCTATCTCCAAAATATCCTCAAATAATGACTCTGCAAACAACTCGTAATCCTTTTGTTGATATACGCTATTAAGTTCATAAAACAGAATCACAAGGCCCATTTTCCCCTTCAACAGACTTACATCCTTAGATTTCAAATCTTTTGAAAGAATCTCAAAAGAAATCTGTTTAATAAAATCATCTATATTTTTCATATCATCACCAATTCCAATGTTTAATTTCATCACATAATTCTTTTTTAGACATCTTACATATCCTAAGCAATTCTTTGATTGAATCTTCTTCTCTTTTATAGTCTCCGAAACAACTATTAATCCCTCTTGGGTGAGACAAATGAAACATTGGTCCCTCAACTCTTTTAATATTATATTCTAAAATTTCCCATCTCTTTAGCCTTTCTTGATCTTCAGGCCCCCAACCATAAAAATTCTCATTTTCCCCTCCAGAACAACTATACATAAATCTATTCGCAAGAAACCCTCCTCCTATCGCATAAATGCCATAAGGCAAAACAAAGTGATTCTGTACCGCATATAAAGACTTTATATCTGAGGATACAATAAATAATTTTCTATATTTCAAAGTTGTATCTAAAAAACGTCCATCATAAGGATATACAATATCAGCACCCCCATGCCTCAACAGTTGTATAGAACTTATAATTTGTTGACACGAAACAATAACATCAGCATCCCAAACAGCCAAAAAAGGAGTCACAACAAGCTTGCTTAAAACATTCAAGTATTTAGTTCGATGAAAGACAGGATTTTTATCCTGCATATAAATATAGTCCACTCGAGAATCTAACAACTTTTCCAAAATATTATTCTTAACCTCGCAAGCTTCCAAAACGATTATTTTTGTATCAAAACAATGTAATAAATAATTAGTAGAAGCTATAATGTTCTCTATACGTTCTATCGTATCCAAGCGAACTGGTATAATAAAAGTCAAATCTTTCAAATACATCATATTATTCTACTTATAAATTATTTCAAATTAACAATCCAAGATATTAATTCCTTTTTAGCCATTTCATCCATTATATAATAATTATACACAAATGTTTCATTAGATTCACTTTTTGTTTTCAAATCAACATCATATTCTATTTTTTTACGACTTAATCCATGGCCTAAATCTCTAAAAAAAACAATTTCAAAATTACTTTTTTTATACTTTCTTTTTATAGATAGTGCTTTATCGTAATTATCTTCACAATTAAAAGATTTGTCATTCCCAGATAAACCAATATACACAGGAATATCTATTTTAGCATAATATTTTTCCGGCCTCCATTGGTACATCTGTATGGCATTGTTCTTAGAAAAGAAAGACTGAGAAAACATACTATCTACCCAAATATCAAATCCATCAGTTTTCCCCTTTTTCATTTCTGCCTTAAAATGAGTTCCATTCCATAAATCCTTTATAATCAAAGCCGATTTTTTCTGTATCATAGTATCATCTTTTCCATAATCATATATATATTGAACTACAGAATCTATTGTTTCATACAAGCATCTAGCAATAGCCTCTTCCATCTTTTCACCCTCAAAAGAATTTCCCTTAAAAATAAAAGAAGTATCCGCTAAACATTGTTTCATCCATACAGCACTAGGAAGAATAAAATCTTTCAAACGAAAATCCACCCTCACAAAATCCTTACCCTCGGTCAAGTTAGAGGATAAAATCACCAAAAAATCTACGCTTGAACTTTCTGAAGCTAATACGACTGCCGCACAACCAGAAGAACCTGTTCCAGTCAAGCCTAATTTCATATGTCGGGTCATATCCATACCTTTCAATATGTTTAATGCATCCTTCGCATCACGCGCTATATCCATATACCCGTAATTCAAGCTTTCCCATACAGGATTCATTACCTCAGGGAAGAAATATTCATAGTATGCAATTCCCTTCCCTAATAAATCACAAGCGAATGAATTTTTCTTCTTCAAAGCTGCTACCTGAGTTGTGGGAACAGGATTACGTTCCCCAACCTTTATCAATAATTTATCTGTACGACAGGATATATCCGGAATATACAAAAAGCCTATTACTTCCATTCCACATGAAGAACGATACTCAACTTTCACTGTATCCACCTTTACATGTGCTACTATTCGCAACATTACGCTGCACAATATTACAATCATTACAACTCTTTTCATGATTCAAATAATTTACTCAGTTGCTTGAGGAGCATCTTTCCCATATTTATTTCTCATATATTCATTTCCATATTCATTTGCAGACTTTTCAGACGGTAAATTATAATAATCTTCATCGGACATATTACACACATAACCATAAGCACTAAATCCCCCACAGTACAATGCATATCCGTACATATAACCTAAATAAGCTCCTACCATACCCCCTTTAATACCAACATAAGCATAACCAAGTGTACCACCGATACAAGCAGCCTTCCCTCTCATTGCCTCTTCTTGTAAAAAATGTCCATATTCATGCACCATATCATTAATATCAAAAGAATTAGGGTTATCTCCCACATATATTGTACCACCTATCTGACATGCAGTTCCTCCAACTGTCGGCCCATCTCCACTTCCAACGTTAACACCTTCAAAAAAATAAGTTGAACCATCATTTCCTTTATAAATAGTTCCTTTTACTCCGTCAATCTCCGTTACTTCCAAGAAGCCTCCACCGATTTTTATCGGATTTCCTCCACCTACAAATTCTTGCGACTGGGAAGGTGTCAACACTTTAAAATCAATTCTCATTTGATCAATTGATAATTTTTTCAAACTTTTCATTAGGATTCTATTTAAAATAATAATTTAACAAACACTATTCTCCGAGTTTCTCGGCTTGCGAAGAAACCAATGCATAATACTCCCCTTTTTGCGCCATCAAACTTTCATGGTTCCCAATTTCTACAATACGCCCCTGATCCATTACCACAATTTGATCTGCATTTCGTATGGTACTAAGCCTATGAGCAATAACCACAACCGTACGATTCTCAAAAGCCGTATTCAACGCGTCTACGATTTTCTTTTCGTTAATGGTATCCAAAGCATTGGTCGCCTCGTCTAAGAATAAAAATTTAGGGTTACGATACAACGCACGAGCTATAAGCAGCCTTTGCTTCTGCCCTCCACTCAATCCCCGTCCATTTTCCCCTATTTTCGTATCATATCCTTTAGGCATGGCATGAATCTCATCTTCTATTTGTGCTATTCGGCTACAGAGGTGGAGTTGTTCATAATCAATCTTCTCATCATCCAAAACAATATTATTCAATATTGTATCACTAAACAACTTTCCATCTTGCATTACAACCCCACAAAGTGCCCTCCATTGCCTCAGGTTTATAGCCGTCACGTTCATATCTCCCATCTTAATATCTCCGTAACTTGGCTTATACAAACGAATCAACAATTTCAATAAGGTAGATTTTCCACTTCCGCTTCCGCTTCCGCCTACAATTGCCGTAACCTTATTTTCAGGTATCGTTAAATATATATTTTTCAATACCAAAGGAGCATTCACCGTGTATTGGAACATCACATTTTCCAATTTTATATCCTTCCTTTCCGGCAGAATGGTTGTAGAACCCACAGATAGCAAATCTTCTTCATCATCCAAGTTTCGGATTTCATTCATCCTTAAAAAAGAAATCTTCGCATATTGAGCCGATACTACAAAATTAATAAACTGTGCTAAAGGGCCATTTAGCATACCTATGATAAATTGCGTAGAAATCATAACCCCCATTGTAATTTCTCCTTTGATAACGGCTGTAGCACAAAAGAATACAATAGACATGTTTTTAATTCCTTCGACAAACTGCGCCCCGAGATTTTGTGTATTGGTCACAGTCAAAACCTGCTTATTCACCCGATATAATCCAGCTTGGATTTCCTCCCATTTCCATCTTCTAATCTTTTCATAATTATATAGTTTAATATCCTGAATAGCCGAAACGGTTTCCACCCAATAACTTTGATTTCGAGATAACAATTCAAAGTACTGCCAATCAAACTTTTTCCGTACTTTCAAAAACAACAAAACCCATATTACATATACTACTGACCCACCAAGAAAGATATAAAATATCGTTGCATTATAAAGCAATAGAATCACGGAAAACACAAAAAATGTCAGTGTAGAGAATACCAAGGCCAAAGAGTTATTCATAATAAAACTCCGGATACGTTCATGATCCTGCGCACGTTGCAATATATCCCCCAACAACTTGTTCTCAAAAAACGTAACCGGAAGTTTCATCAATTTAATCAAATAATCAGATATTAATGCAATGTTAACCCGTGCAGTAATATGCATTAAAAGCCAGTCCCGAATGACATTGAAAATCATAACGCTCACTAAGATACTCACATTACCAATCAATACCATATTGATAAAATTTACATCCGAAGTCTTTATGCCGACATCAATCACAGCCTTGGATATAAAAGGAAGAAAGCCCTGTAGCATCGTAACAAACAACATAATGACAAAGATAAGGCCAAACTTTCCCTTATAAGGCTTCAAATACCTCAATATACTCAGAAAGCTATCCTTTTGCTGCAACTTTTCTGTTTTCGAAAGTTTAAAGTCCGCTGTCGGTTCAATGGCCAACAACACTCCTTCTTTCTTCTCATCCAGATACCACCCTTTTTTAAATTCCTTGTAGGTATATTTCACATGCCCTTTCATAGGATCCGATACCAACACATGCTTTTTCGTCACACCATACACGACAACAAAATGATTCTCATTCCAAAATACGATGACGGGGAAAGGCACCTTATTCACCAACTCTTCCATTGTACATTTCAGAGCCAGCGAATGCAAGCCGATACTTTCCGCCCCCGTACTCAAATCCAATAAAGAGACTCCCTCTTTCGTTAGTCCACATTTATCCCTCAAGTACTGTAAGGAATAATATTTCCCGTAATACTTTGCTATCATTTTCAACGTAGCCGGACCACAATCCTGAGAATCCATTTGATATTCTATCGGAAATCTTTTCCAAAACATAACTTTCTTATTTTGTACTTTTTGCTTTTAAATTATCAAATAAACGTTGTATCAACCGCTTCGGTTTCGTAATAATCTCTATGGAACCTTTAGTTTCAAAGTTTAAAGACAACTGTTTTCCAAAATTCGTTCTCAATCCGTCAGGAAACGTTACGGTCACAAGATACGTTTCCACCGTACCGTTTTGGGTAGAAATCGTATTTGTCAATTGGGATACGTTTTGTACTCGACCTTTCAATAAACCATATTCATCATAAGGATAATCCGTCAGTTTCACATTTGCCTCCTGCCCCGATTTAACCTTCCCTGCTCCTACAGATGTCATATATACCTCTCCTATCACCTCATTCTTCTCCGGCAAAATCGTAAACAGTTCTTCTGAAACTTGCACATGCGTATTTTCACGCCAAAAACCTAAATATTCCAAATCCCCTCCTTCAGGAGCAATCAACAGATATTTAATTTTCCATACATTCAACTGATTCATCAACTCGTTATAATTTACCAATACACTTTCGTATGCTTTTTGTAAAGTTTCAGACTCTTCAATATTAAGCCGGTCTATCTCCAGTTTGTTTTTATTAATATCTGAAAGTTTAGACAAATGCGAACTTTGTAATCCAACCTCCGTTTCTTCTTGAGCGAGCAATGCATTATGTTGATCATCATAATTCAATTTACTGATTCCACCTTTCAGCAATAACAAACTGTCTTTTTTCAAATGTTCCCTTTCATTTGCCACAATCCTACCCACCAATTTCAGTTCCCGTTTCAGATTGTCTGCCACTTTTCCATCCACATCTATTTGTTTTAATAACGTACTCTTCATATTGGTATATAATTCTGATTTTCTATATTGGTCATACACCCGATAAGAAAGTAAAAAGGAATTATACACCGAACTCAAATCTCCCAATTCCAATCCGGTTGGTAACGTCAGTTCCGTGTCCATTCTGATATCCTCTCCAACAAGTTGCTCCAGAGTCTGTATGTCATCCATATCGGCTCCATTCTCAATATAAGCTATCAAATCCCCCTCTTTTACTCTTGCTTGATTGGAAACCATTAAATGAATACGTCCATTTGTACCGGCCAATAAACGAATAGGCGCATGCGTGCCCGTTATGGAAATTTGGCCATCCACTGTATCAGGATATTTAATAAGATATCCCAATAACAATACAACTCCCATCAACCCGCCTACCACCAATGCAATCCAACCCGACCACCGTGTCGGCATCCGGTCTATAATATCACGGATTTCTTCGGAACGTTCCATCTCTTGTTTCTCCATTTTCTCACTCATTTATCTTCATAAAAGATTATACAACAATCATTTTTTACCATTAGACAGAATTTCACACATTATTTTTTTTCGATATTTCTGCCTATTAATATCCTTAACCATTATATCAGTATTTCTTTTTGGAGTATTTAAGACTGTATCAGTTACAAAAAAAAGACCATTGTATCTTGAATATAAATTCATGGGATAAAATTCCTGTTCGAGTTGAAAGAGTCCTCCCCAACGAGTCAGAAGTAATCTATCAAGTTTCCTTGTTATGGGAACATACACCGATAAGTACTTCCTTTCCATCAAACTATACTCCAGACTGCCTTCCGGTGTAAGTTGCAACTCCCTATCTTCAATCTTAAAATCTTGCCCATACCTCTCCGTATTTCCACTACTAACCGATAATAAATAACACATATATTCCCCTCCGTATCTATCTTTCAAAGCCTTTCCTAAAGGTTTTACATCTATTGGATTTGGATAAGAAGAAGCTAAATTAAGATGTGAAACTTGACCACATAGAAAAATTCGTTCCGAATTATACCCTAAATGTTCTATTAAAAATCGAGAACGTTCAAACATCATTGAATCTCTTGCAATGCTTCCCCCTACCCTATCTTTATTTATTTTCTGGGCATATCTCAAAACAAGATCAATACACTCGTATTCCTCTCCACTCAATATTTCTAACATTTCTGCTTTTCTCCCCTTAAATAATCCATTGGCCTGATACCATTCTCCCGACACCACTAATTCCGCCAATTGATTTACGGCTCTACTTTGTTTCCCGGTATTCACCCAAACCAAGAAATCAAACAGCATATCTCCACAATAACTATGAGAATCCGCTTTTTCATATTCATAATCTATTCCTAATATACTTACCTGCTCCTCCTCAGCTCTTCCGGCATTAAACATCCTCAATTCTTCCAATAAAAAAGGATTTGGAGCATCATAAAAAAGTACAGTATCTAAATCAACCTCTTCATGATGTATATAATGATTATAAGCTAAAGAAGACTCTAGAGACCTCTCTATAAGAATAAGTTTTGTCCGTCCATGGTGGACTTGTTCCATTATTAAATTAGCTTCCAACCTCTGTATCCCGCTGCTTCTATGGACAGATTCACACAAGCCTATAATTTTAGCAGGACAAACCGAAAAAATCGAATCCCCAATATCTCCCACATTCAAACTTATAGTTGTATATTCCTCCTCCGTAACAGGAAATGGAACTCTAACCTCAAAATCATCAATAGGTTTACCATCTAAAGATATGGCACAACGAGACAATGTCAAAGTAGCAGGTTTCATGGGGATTCCTTCTGCATATATTCTTATGGATAAAAGGCTTACCTTCTGAGAAGGAAATGATATGGAATACTTTCCCCATAAACTATCTGGATTAAACAACAACGTATCCAAAAAAAGCCTCTTTTCCTGTTCTGTTTCCCCTCCTATAATTAAAGCAACTTTTCTTAAATTATTCCCTTTACATTCCAACCGCACACACCCATCTTTTGTTGCTTGTAAAGGCATTAGTATCTTTTGATACAAATCGACTTTTAATTGATTCATTTCCTGTATGGGAAACCCCTCCAACCCACAAAATTTCAAAAGTTTGCGCCCATCTTCGTTCTCTATATTTGGAATATGAAAGTTACTATATACAGGATTCTGTAACCACGGATATCCATTTTCACACCTCTTTGACAAATCAAAATCCAATCGATATACATCCGTATAACATCTCTCCGTTACTGAATTAGAATGAGTACAAGAAAATGTTACAAGCCCAAGTAATATCAAGAAAAAGAAATTCATAAATCTTCTCATTTTATCGGAAATGTTCATACGCATTTTTCCCCATATTCAAACCATCTTGTAATCCTTTCGCATAATAAAAAGTAGACCAATCTTCTTCAGCTACAGCATAATTCACCATAGCATATAAATCCACAAAAAAACTGGGGATACTACTAATACCTGCCTTAAAACCTATTTCAAATCCACCTTTATACATGGTATCCCAAGTATCGTTTGGAATAGTTGGTAAACTATTGAGATCATAAGTAATATTTCCATTCGAATAGACAATCCTCACATCTTTTGCCAGTCCTTGAGACGTAAAAAATGAATAAGGATCATCCTCTGGCCAAACCGTTATCTCAGGAAAATATCCGCTTTTGTCATAACAATCTTCCTCTGGGTTATATGCTCCCGAATCAATCCATATTCCAGAATTATTCAAATAACCAGAACTAATCCACACACCGGATTCATCATAATATCCATTTATATATCCGGATCCCGTCCAATAACCGGACGGTACCGTTCCGCCATCGTTTCCCGTATTACCCAAAGCCATCGTCATTATCTGATGATTTTCATACAAAGACATTTGAGAATCAAAAGTCTCACATACCAAATCTTCATCCGTTCCGAACGAAGAAGATGGAATATATTGCATGGAGGAATCCGAACCATCTCTTCCGTCCATAAGGACAAAGCCTCCATTCCACGTACCGCCATTCAACATGTTCTCATACTCTTTGTAAGTAAACGGATCCAAGTTACCACCCGTACCGCCACCAACAAAACAACGTTGTTCCGTTTCGCTCACATGCTCCATTGTATGCGCCAATGACTGTAAATCTTTCAATGTCAACTTTTTCATATTCAATTTTATTTTATGAAAATTTCCTCTATTCGTTTCCTAAGTATCATATTGAATTAATTACCCCAACCATCTCTTATTCCAAACAAGATCCCCACGCTTAGAGGTACAAGAAATGAACCTACAATCAATAGAAAAGTTATCAACTGATGGGGCATCCTATAAAGAAATGTGCTGCCAAGCCTGCGATTATATTCTTTCAAGACTTCTTGTCCTTTTTTGCAATGTGCATAAACATACCAAAAAGGGAAAGAAACCAAACCATAAAAAACGAAAAAGCATATCTTACCATACTTCCCCCCACTTATGACATATAACACCTGAAATCCTGTAAAGTATTCCACATACAGCCCCACACCTAAACAGATACATAACAAACAAACGCTCAATGTCACAATACATACCCCAACAGGAGCATTTCCGAAATTCCTGTTCCATTGATTTGTTTTATAAAGGCTGCAATATAAAAAATCAACACACCACATATCAGTAACCAATCATTGTATCAGTAACCCCTATAACGTAAGATATCGCAATCCCCCAACCGGGTATGAGCATAAGCAATTTCTGCGATGTGTCAAATGTACCAACAGGCATCTTTACAGTAATCGGAATATTCCTATGAGCAACTTCTCCTAATACTATATAGTTACCATCAGTACCGCCACCAACAAAACAACGTTGTTCCATTTCGCTCACATGTGCCATTACATGCGCCAATGACTGTAAATCTTTCAATGTCAACTTTTTCATGAATTCGTTTTTAGTTTACATTTTATAAATCATTCTGTAGTACTGCCTGATACAAATTATGCGTTTCTTCCACCATCCGTGTTTCCGTAAATCTGTCAATGAAAGTATGCCTTGCATTATGTCCTATCCGTTCACGTAAGTTTTTCTTCTCAATAAGTTCTAAAATAGCAGTGCTTAACTGTTCCAAATTCACTGTAAGTCCGACATTCTCATCATAACAAGTGGGAACCTTAAGAGCATTCTCGTTTTGAACGAAAAGTTCATCTAACCCGTCCACATTCGTAGTGACGACGGGCAGTCCAAACATCATCATTTCCAAAGCCACGTAACTACATTGTTCTTGTAAAGAAGCAATTATGCCTATCTCATTGTCTATATAACATTGTTTCAATTCCTCAAAAGGAATCAACCCTGTAAACTTCAAGAACAAATTCGGATACTCTTCTTGCCATTTTTCCCTCTGCTTCTGAGAGCATTGTCCTGCAACAGTCAAAATAACCGGATACTTTTCCCGAACGAGATTCAGCGCTTTCAATATCAGATGCAATCCCTTACTTTCGTTCATATTGCCTACATAAAGACATTTCACAGGAAAATCCACCTTTTTCCTTCTTATATTTCTCTCTTTACATTCGTCTTTCATTCCATTATAAATCACTCGTATACGAGAAGAAGGGACAACACAAAAACGTAATATAAAATCTTTTGCACACGCTGTCACACAAACCACAGCGTCCGAAAAGAGATACGACTGCAATTCGTATCGTTTAGATATAAAGTCCGACATCCGGACATCCCCCTTACCGAGATAGTATTTTTGATACAAATCATTGAAACGTTCTTTATCCGTATTGTACAACCCCTTCCATGGAATGCAATGCAAATGCGTAATGATTTTACATGGAACCCTTTGTTTTATATACATAGCCAAATCTATCAAATTCAGCGTATGTAAATGTAGAATACAAATTCCACCTTTTTCAAAATCCTCTTTTAACAAATGAAATACCACTTTATTATAATCTCGCATGCAATGGGGATTCCCTAACAACCGATTCATATCATGTGGAAGCGGAATTATTATTTGCACATAGCCGTCACATACAATTCGTTTGATTCCTAACAATTTTCTATCCCATGTAAATCTTATCCAAGTTACATGATAAATATTTTTTTGAGACAACAATCCGGCTAATATATTCAAATATCGGGTAACTCCATTCATAGCCCCCACATTGATCATATCCATCAAAAATAAATTAACATTTTTCATTTTCATTTCATGGTTTAAATAAACAATTCATCCGCCCCATGTCCATCTTATCACATTCTCCCATAAGTTGACATAATAACAACAAAAATCGCGAAACCCCGTCACCATATCCAGACAACAGCATCTTAGGATGCAAATGAGATAAAAGTTCCTTTTCTATCTCATCCAAAGGCTGATTTATCAACCTTTCTGCAATCCACTTACTTACTTCAATGTTATGCACCTTATCTATTAAAAGTAAATGTAGCACATTCATAAAGTGTTTTAACGGCAGCCCCCGCAAAAGCATAGGCCATTCATATAAAGTCCGGCGTTTATTTTTTCCATTCCAACCACCTGTTTGTTCTATATAAAAAGAATGGATAGCAGAATGCTTACCACTAATCCTTCCATACATCTCTATAATATTTTCCCGTTCATAAAAACCATCAAATCGTGACAACTCCAAATAAGTAACAAACAAATCAGGAAATGACATCCTAAAATTTTGATTGGGTTTCATTTCGTATGCCTCTAAAGCACAAAGGATTTGACTTTCAACACTCTTATAAAACCCATACCTTAGACTTTCCATTTCTTCCCAACCACACTGTTTCGTAAGGAAATTCATAAAAAAACCTAATGCTATGTCCTGCACCATATATCTATGCTTGTTAATCCCATCTTCAATATAGCCACAGATCTGGTAGATCCGTTTTTTAAACAACTCATCAAGATCTGTATCAATAAAACGGTAATGTGACAAATAAGCCAACACAAAACCTATCCCCGCCCATCCTTCTTGAAAGCCCATATCTGCATCTTGACTTAAAAGCGATTTCTGAAACAAATTAAAAGCCTGTTCCTCCAAAAAAGAATCATCCAACATACGGGCAGATTCAAACAAAGCCAGTGCAACTCCAGCTTGCCCGTTATAAAAACCAGCAGATTGATAAGCACAACTATCCAACAATACATAATCAGCAAAATGCCTGATTACCATTCTTACTCTTTCCATATCCTCTTTCATGGCACCAACAACTCCTCTAAAGATTGTTTACGTACAAAGTCATAAAGCGACAAATGACGTAAATTATAGTAATTTACATACAGACTCTCCATAGCTGTATAATAGTCTTGCATAGCCGTATATTGTTCTTGCCTCGTTGAAGTCAATTCGTATACGGAAATCTTGCCTAATGCAAATTTCTGTACCGCCAACTGATACTGCCTGCAAGCCAGTTCATATCCCCTTTCCATCAAATCGTAAGTATGCACAGCATAATTATAATTATTGATCTGTTCTTTCTGATTACTTAAAAAATCCAGTTCCGACTTTTCTATTTCTAATAAGGTAGCCTCATATTCATTGCGGGCTATCTTTCGCTTATTCCTATTAATCCCCCACTGAAATACAGGAATTGACAACCCTACACTTATATTCTGTTGAGAATTTGGATGCCTATAGGCTGTAAAGAAATCCTCAGCATACTGGTTCAACCCATAATTCACAGAAATAGTCCCGTTAAACCTCGTTTCTGCCTGAGCTTGGAACAAATCATACTCAGCCTGTTTACGTTGCATATCCCAAGCCAATCTCTGAGGATTATTTCTTTCGATGTACCGAATGACCACGTCTTCATTTAAAAAGCCAGGCAATATATCTTTATCCGGATACTGAATGCTTATCTGTTCGTCAATTCCCAACTCGGCAGATAATTTCCGCAAATTCTCGCGAAATATTCGTAACGCATTCTCATAAGCATAATTAATGTGCAAGCCTTGTAATTCAATTTGGTTGTAATCATATTCCGTAATATAACCTTCTTTTAGTTTCAGTTCGGCTATCTGCAACAAAGTATCATTGATTTGAATGTCCTCACGAAGCTGTTCTTGCTCTAATTTACTCAGAAATGCCTCCAAATATAAGACTAAGACTTTCTGCTGTATTGAAGAAACCGACGTACAATAATTTTTCAATGCCAAATCATACCTTAAACGATAAAGGCTTCGTTCCATGATGTTTTGCTTACGCCCACCCCAAAACGATTGGCTGTAACTGACATAAAAAGGAGTTGTTGTGAAATTATTACGATTGTCGGAATGTTCTCGCAAAACACTCACGCTACTGTTTAATGCAAAAGTTCCTCCTGTATGAAATATTTTTTGTTGTATAGTCATCCCTACACTGCTACTCGTAGAATAATCTTCTACATTAAGATAGTTTCCATCCAACGCATTTTGCAGAAGCTTCAAAGAATGATTAAATTCAACCAACCGGGTCGTCAACTGCAAAGCCGGGAGAAATTCTTTCTTATAGTTATCAAAAGTAAGTAATTCATTTTTCAAACGTAGTAATTCTACCTGTACAGAGGTACTTTTCAGTGCCAATTCATTTATCGCCATTTCCAATGTAATGGGGCGATCTGCCCTCAACAAAGGGCAAGGGAAGTATAAAAGTAATATAATCCAGAAGCTTTTCATTAAGGTTCTTTTTACAGAATGTTATTTAAGGTCGGTTCCTGTTTTCTCAAATAAAAACAAAGAGGTCTTATAATCCGGCAAAGAAGCCGAAGAGCAGAAATAATCAGTCCATCCGTCACTTTTTTTGTAACCGAATTCTTCCAACCTTCTTACAACATATTCTGCCGGACGCAGACTCACATACCCTAAAGTTCCTGCCCCGACAGCAGGCCAGGATAGTAAAATATACCTTTTCGTCAATCCAACCAAATTTGCCAAAACCTGATTTTCATGTTCCCGATTTATATATGGCAGTACATCCAAGCATACAGCCAAATCAAACGGAGTACCATCTGTTTCCAATTCATCTGTCAAATCAGCAACAGTACAAGGTAATCCCATAGGATAAAGAGAAGTTACAAGTTCTTGAGTATAAGGGTTTCCGTCAAATCCAACCACAGGGATGTCATTTTTCCGCAATGCAGCCACGTACATTCCACACCCACATCCGGCATCCACAACATTCACCACCCCTGCCAACCGACAAAATAAAACCATTGTTTTTGCCAAAGAAGCATCATAACGAAACATATTAAGCGAACGGTATACCCATACCCCATTTTCCAAGAAACGTATGCCATGGTCTGACAATAAATACCGATCAATCCACATTGTCAGCGGTTCATAATAAGGAGACTCCATTTTACGGGCAAAAAAGGCAGTACTTTTCACCACTCCTTCAAAATGTTCCTTCCCCAGATTAGACGGATTATTACCGTTCTCGCACATCCATCTCACATATCTCAGATTATTGTTGACAATTAGGTTCCCAGGCATTTTGTTCACCAAAACAGTCGTCACATAGCTCTCTTCCGGAGCAAAAGTAAATCTCATCCGACGGTAAAAAGCCGGATGTTTACGGGTATAACCCACTAACACGTCGGCTGCCTCACGGGTAATAGAGAACCACTGTGAACCACCATATAAATGATAAAACTGGTCTGGGATCCGTCTTTTAATATGCAACCTCTTATGCCATACGTAAAATTTATAAATGATTCGCTTTCCTTTAGGTGACCTACCGTCTATATAATCATAAGGCATGTAATACTGGAAACGATAAAACCCGTTATAATCGCGCCCCACAAAAGGAATATGTTTATAATCCAGATAAATCTTTCCTTTATTCTTTTCAAAAAAAGCAAGAAATAAAGGCAAAGGCTTCACAGGATAATCCTGACCACTGATCAAATGAAAATATGCAGCATCAGATTGCTTCATCGCCAACCGAAGCAGGTACAGTTCCACCTTCAGCATGCTGAATCCTCCCCAGTGCACATCATACTTCTGAACTACTGCTTTCACCGAATCATATTCATACAATTGCCCTATCTCATCCTTTGTGAACTTACTTTTCTTATCCACGTGGACGAACACTTCGCAATCCTTTGCAAAATATCGTATAAGTCTACACAACAAAGGATAATTCTTATGAGCCAAAATAAGCACAGCGTGTTTCATGGTGACATGTTCTTTTAAAAACCTATAAACATTCGCTCTTTCCTTTTAACAAAATTATTAGAAGTCATCCACAATCCTATCTATTTTATAACCTCCTCCTTCTTTTTTCAGGTATACCAAAAATGATTTCTCCCAAGACTTATCTATTCTATATGAAACTTGGTATTGCAACGAATCTTTTCTTTCACCCCCCAATGATGATTTCCAAAAAGCATCAAAGTCCGAGTTATCTACCAAGGCGTCATACGTCAATATCCCATCATATTCCTTATAATATTGTTTCAAAGAATCATATTGCATTTTAAAATCAGAAGTACAATACATTTCACGTAAATGAGACAATCCTATATCTAAAGTATCCGGCATAATCACATATAAGTTTGTATACACCTGATAAAAAGTCCGAAGAAAAGAGTCTGGTTCATCATCTTCGATCCTTACTGGAGTTACTTGAAAAAGAGAATCTCCATACTCTTGTCCTCCCCATAAAGGAACCACATAGGTAATACGAGGTTCCCTCGAAAGATTGTCTAACCGAAGCGGAATTCTTACAATCTCCGAATGCTCATAAAATCTGTAAGAGATTTCATACCATAATCCTTCCAAATGCCTACACGATAATGTTTGCAATGCATAATCCGTATAATCCTGAGCACGAAGAAAAACATTTATATCATTAACTGAAGACACACGTATACATTTATCCCTCATATTCTTAGTTAAATATTCTTTTTCCAAAGCCATCAAGTCCTCCATTTCTCGCATATATAAACTATAAAAAGATAAAATCCGTTGCTCTACTGATTCAGTATTACAATGTTGATTTTCATCAGTTACATTTATACTACGAACATAATCTACTGAATATAGAACAAATATCAATAATATTATATAGATTTTTTTCATCATCAGTGCAAGAAATTAAATGGAATATATTGAAACTCATAGTGGCCACGCCCCATGTCTTCCTTCAAGATTTTTATCCCCCATGGATAATACCTTTTTCCATACATCCGTGGATATTTGATTTCCTTTTTCATGCGACACGACACATCAGACAGGTACTCGGCCGGAATCTTTTCACTCAGGGAGTCTAAAAAAGAAAAATGATCCACGGACACAATCCTACCATCGCCATCCAGCATGAACACAACGAAAAGCGGTAACCGGAATTCTTTTCCCAAGGCACCAATATTCTCTACCAGAAAATCCCCCAGTTCTTTGTGGGATTTCCATATATACGGATTGGAAAGACTATGATAAGTACGCCACAAATCAACATCCAAATCACGAGCCCGAACCGTATCTTTGTATTTATACTGGCAGACATAACTTTCATGCTCTTTTTGGAAATAGACACGAAACATAGGAATCTTCCCCCTCCATTTCGCATGCGTCCAAACCGCCGTATCTCCATTAGACAAAACCTCGCGCTTGAATTCCCGCTCAGCCTGGCCATAAAGGGAAAGGGGAAGGGGAAGGAAACACGCCACAAACATAAACGACTTAATAATAACCACAAGACCTTTCATAAAATACTCCTTCCTCAGAAAAATAAGATGTCAAATCAACGAACAAAAACATGCAACCCATCGTCATGGAGGCCGGAGGCAGCGGATATTGACAGATATTTTTTATATGACGAGAAAAGTCATACAAACGTTCTGCCGTGAATACCCTCCTCACTTCATGTGGCATCGCAAAAAAAGGTATCAATACCACACGTCCATTGGAATCTACCGCACAATGAAAGAAAAACTCACCGCCACTGTTTACCAATGCCATGCGTTCCTCATACGTCAGCATTTGGTAACAAAAATTTGTCAAGGTGGCATGATACTTTTTCACGTAAGCATCAAACAGTGTTGTGTACCCCCAGTATATGGAAACCGCGCCTTCATTGTAATCCTTTTCATTCTGCCTCACTTTTTCCAACTTATATCGGGGAATATCATTTAAAAAGAACAATGTATCACATCTTCCATTTTTCCAACAGACAGTGTCCCCATTGGAAAGGATTTCATAACCTTCTCCCAATATTTGGCCGGAGGCCGGATGGATACACACCATCCAGCACACCGCCAACAAAATACACACTACTTTCATGGACATCATCAATATCGCCTAATAAACAGTCGCCGAAATATCCGAAATCCATGGAAATGTATAATGACCGATATTCACGTCTATAAGTTCTATACTTATTCCCCACGGATAATAATCCTTGCCCGGCAAGGAGGGATACTTTATCTCCGTTTTCATGCGGCGGGAAATGGCCGAGAATACTTCGACAGGCATTTTTAACATTTTAGGATTATCTGACACGTACATCCGGCCTACTACAGCAATCCTGCCCTCTTTATCAAGCATAAAAGACACATTCTGGATTTCTATCGTATCCGGTGCAGCCATTGTCGCCATGCAACCTATCAAAAGGTCACCCAACTTTTTCTGAACCTCTCTTAACCCAGGCTTACGAAGGCTTTGGTACATCAGCCATACGGACTCGTCATCCGTCTTGGCCGTATCACGGTAATGGAAAAACTCCACATACCTTTCATACTCTTTTTGGAAATAGACGTAGTTTCCCCACAAACTGTCACGACCCCATACGACCGTATCCCCTTCCGGCAAGGGGACACTTTTTAATATCCGCACATCTTGGCCGTAAGCCTTAAAGACTGAAAGGCACAGGCACAACAAAAACACTCTAATCATATTCGTAAACTTTTTCATATAACACACCCGAAAGGTAATTAGGCCTCAACAGAGAAAGTCCCGCCGTCACAAACATGCAGCCAAAAGTCATGGACGAAGGAGGCAGGGTGAACTGCGCGTTGTTCTTGATATGCCGGATCAGTACATACAAGCGCTCTGCCGGGAAATACTCCCACAAAGAAGGAGACACGTAAATATAAGGCACCAGGCACACACGTCCATTGCAGTCTACGGCACAATCAAACCACAACTTCCCTTTGTGTGCCAACAAGGCCTCTCGTTCCTCATAAGTCAACAACTGCACAAAGAAGTTGGTCAACACGTCATAATCTGCCCTTACATATCGGTTATATCGCATCCCCGAAGGCCAAAACTCCGGCTCCAATATCCTCGCTCCATAATAATCCATCTGGTACTGCCGAACCTCCCATTCATACGTATACCGGGGGACATCCTTCAAAAACTCCGCCATGTAAGTTTTAAAAGGCCCTATCTTCCAACAAACGCTATCCCCGCTGTAAAGGACATCATACTTTACGATTTTACCATAATCACCGGCATAACCTAATGAAAAGTAAAACAGCAACACCATGCAAGCACTTAACCTTCTCATAAACAGTTTATTTTACTTGAACACCGGAAAAATCCAACACTTTCTCCCACTCCCACTTATAATTGGGATCCGGGGCTTGGGCATATTTTTCATAAGCCGCTTTGAGCGATTTGTCCGTTGCTTTCTCTGCCAGTTCTTTGTGACGATCCCTAAAGCCTGCATACATCTTGTCAAACTCGGCACTCTTAAAGGCATTCTTATCCACCGTGATAGTGGTATCCCCTAACTCAACATATTTTCCATGCCAATCGTAAAAAGCAGAAAGGCCCTCGTTGGTAATCTTATTCATATTAATATTTCCTCTTATACTATCCATCAGGAAAGCTTGAAATTCACCATTTGAATGGCTTGTCGCACCATCTAACGCATCTAAAATTTGGTCTTGATATGCATGTAGCATTTCATGTTTTAATGAATTGACATTCATATTGGCATCATAAATATACATGACATTATTCTTTGAATCATATTGAGGATTATCCAAATCTTCGTTTATTTGAATATCCAGTTTTTTGAATATATCCTTTTGCGCTTGGGTCAAGCTCTTCCATTCTTCCCCCTTTACGACATTATCCTTGAACCGTTCCTCATCCGTCTTAGAGTCATTTCCACCTCCGTGTCCAACCCCATGACCTCCAGTTATAATCCCATTGGAAGAAGAACCACCCCCAACTAAAGAAGCCCCACTTCCACCGGATGTACCTCCTCCTACATTATTGCCACTGCCCGTGTTTCCACTTCCATTATGTCCTCCGCCATCAAACAAACCACCTATGTCTTGGAAACCACCACCGAAACTTCCACCACCGGATCCCGGACGAACCACGACCTCGGAAGTACCTCCTTTTTCCGGGCGTACATCAACTTCTGACAAATCACGCTCAAAAGCCCAATCACCGGAAACCTTATCAGTCCAACCCGAACCGTCCCAATAACCAGAAGCCGTTACATAACCGGAACCATCCCAATAGCCCGAACCATCCAAATAACCTGATCCCGTCCAAAAGCCTGAACCATCCCAATAACCAGAAGGCATCGTGCTACAATTCTCGCTATCACCATCATTCAAATCCATCGTCATGAGCTGGTGGTTGTCAAACATCGAATACAAATCGTGATTTTCTGCTGATTCAGGCAACAAATCTTCCTCTGCCGAAGTGGAAGAAGGTATATATTGCATCGACATTCCTGTCGAACCTGATTCGTCGGTCATCACAAAACCGCCTTCCCAAGTACCGTCACCCAACATCGAACGGTATTCTTCCTCACTGAACGGATTCAGATTGCTACCTGTGCCGCCACCCACGTAAACGCGCTGTTCCTTCTCACTAACCACCGGCAACTCATGAGCCAATGACTGCAAATCCTTTAATGTCAACTTCTTCATGTTCCTTTGTATTTAAAATGTTTTTAAAATAATGTATCGTATTCAACAAACCTTCATTCAAAGAAACCATAGGCTTCCATTCCAACATTCGGCATGCCAACCCTATATCCGGTTTTCTTCTGCACGGGTCATCCATCGGAAGAGGGCGACAAACGATTCTCGCATCAGATTGAGTCAACTTTATTACCTGAACAGCAAGGTCTTTTATGGTACACTCCTCCGGATTTCCCAGATTCACAGGACCGGTAAACGAATCGACCGTGCACATCATACGGAGCATACCATCTATTAAATCATCTATATATTGAAAACTGCGGGTTTGGCTTCCGTCTCCATATAGAGTTATATCTTGCCTCCTTAAGGCTTGGATGATAAAATTAGAAACAACCCGGCCATCATCAAAAGACATATTGGGGCCATAAGTATTAAATATGCGAATAATCTTCACCGGCAATCCATGCTGACGATAATAATCCATACATAGGCTTTCTGCACAACGTTTACCTTCGTCATAACAGGAACGGACACCATTCGGATTTACGTTACCCCAATAAATTTCCGTTTGAGGGTGTACCTGAGGATCACCGTAAACCTCACTGGTAGAAGCCTGCAAGAATCGGCTATGATTTTTCCGCGCCAACTCCAATAAATTCAACGTCCCTATTACCGATGTTTTCAGCGTATATATGGAATCCTTTTGGTAATGCAATGGAGAAGCCGGACAAGCTAAATTATAGATTTCATCTATCCCTACAATCGATAAAGGCTGAAGTACGTCATGCCTTATAAATTTGAAATAAGGGAAAGCGTAAAGATGTGAAATATTCTCATAGCGTCCTGTATAGAAGTTATCTATACAGGTCACTCTATGACCTTGTCTTAATAGAATCTCACATAAATGAGAACCTACAAAACCCGCACCACCCGCAACTAATATGTCTTTCATATTGAAATCGGTTTTTTATGGTTTAGATAAATGCAAAAATACATTTTATTTTTCATATACAATAGACTTAAACAGGTTTTTTTGTGTATTCAACTTATTTTTTATTAAATTTGTCCTCATATTAATATATAAAGTATGAAAGAGAGAGACTGCGTAATTGCGGCTATAGGGAAAGACAGCCTGCATCAAAATTGGATAAAGGGGTATAAAAACTTCGACCTCCACCTTATCATATATGATGATTCTTATGACAAATACAAGAATGATACGGAATATATTTGTTCAATGAAAGGATATAAGCTCAAGTTGGTATATAAATACATGAACCGCCATCCTGAATACCTTGAAAAATATGAATATTTTTTCATTCCGGACGATGACATCCTGATGGACAGCCAAAACATCAATAATTTGTTCATGTTAATGCGAGGATACAACCTACAAATTGCACAACCAGGATTGAGCGACTCATATTACACTTATCCCCACACTTTACGAAACAAACTGTCCGTACTCCATTATACCAGTTTCGTAGAAATGATGTTCCCATGCTTTTCCAAAAATGCATTAAGGAAAGTGTTACACACGTTCAATGCCAATGAAAGCGGATGGGGAACGGAATGGCATTGGCCTATATTAATAGATTCTAATCAGAAAGACATGGCGGTAATAGACTGCCTGAAAGCAATCCATACCCGCCCAGTACAAAGTTATCGGCCACAAAATGTAAAAAAGGAAATGATTACGTAAAACAACACAGATTGAACACCTCTATCTCCATATATGGATATTTACCACGTTCGAAAAAAGAATTAAAGAACAATGGCTATGTTATCACTGATCTACAAACATATCATACTTACTTGAAACAACTTGATAAAATAGCACACTATTTAATCACATCACTTCATCAAGAAAATAATATACCACCAAAAGGAATGGACGGACTGGAAGGCGTCATCTTGTTCTTCATAAACTATGCCCGTATTTCAGAAAAACGACACTATAAGGATGTGGCTTTATCTCTGTTGAAACAAGTATATCACATGGATGACAAGACGAGCCAACCTAATCTTTTAGCAGTTTTCGAACAGATTAATATAAAAAAAATACCAAAGCTTATCTTTCCTTCCTCCGAAACACCTTCTTCTCCAACATCCACAATCTCGGAATATCTCTACACAGGATTCACTTTATTGGCACTCCTGTCCTAAATATTCAACCGAAACATGGATAGCCGTGGGATGTTCTTACCTTATCCCACTTCTCATAATTACTGCCGCCAACACAGGAATCAGCGGCAGTACCGGGGCTTGAAATTGTCCTTTCAGTTGTTTACACCGCAATCACCTGACTGATAAGTTTCACATAATCTATAAGTGATTCGCGACTATCACGGAAGATGACAGGAAACTTATTGAAAGGTGGTTGTTGCAATACCACGGTGGCAATATCGCCATTCTCGCACACATAGCGGATGAGCATGCGCAGATACTCCTCTTGCATACGAGTCAGTTCCGCGCCATGAATCAATGCACGATATTTCTCCAATGCCACTTCCTGCTCCACGCCAATGATGGAACGGATGAAGGCGGCTACGTTATGCTGATAGGGTTTCGTCCTTGTTTGTGCCTCAAACTCAGCCTTGGAGCCCAGTTCTTCCCAGAAAATCAGCTCTAACCGGGTGATGTCTTGTCCGGAAAGAGGTTCAAGGTGGTATATCTTTTGCAATGTGTCATCGTCCGATAAATGCTCTTTGAGATAGTCTTCCACCCTGCGGCGATAGGTACGGATAGGGGTTACATTGACCCCAGAATTGTCCTCTTCAAATGTGTCCGTCACATTGATGATAAATGTCTGTCCTCCCATGCCGCCATCCATGTATTGGATAAGGTCACGAAGTTCCAACCTTATGCGTTCGAGCGAACCCAAACTTTTCGATTCCCAGAAACGAGCAGACAACACCTCGTTCAGTACATCCATCTTAGCCATCACTTGTGGAATGGAAGCTTTCTTCTCTTTGAGACAACCGGCTATGTCCATTATTTTCCGCTCTGATGATGTGGAATTGACAGTTTCATCTACCAATGCAAGTTGGGATTTAAGTACAAGTGCATCAAACTTTAAAGCAGAAATGTCTGTTATCGCATTTTTGAATAAGGGTGAGATATTACCTTTCATTGCCATCACATCGCCAAGAGTCAAGCAAACCATAGCTTCCGGCGTGGCGTATGTCTCTACGGCTTTCAGTTGAAGGCGCACATCTATCCGGTTTCTGTTCAGATTAGCTATTTGCTGGTGCAAGATGTCGGCAAGGTTATCGTGAAAAGCCTTTGATTCTTCTTTACTTTGATGTGTTCCATCCTGCAAGGCGAATTTAATATCTGTGCGCAGATTAAAAAGCAGACTTACAATAGACTGCGATTTTGCCGGTTTGGCACCTTCGGGATTCATCTCGAAATATTCAAAATTCCGATAGAAGTCGAATATCAAAAACTCTTCCTTATCTTTACCTTCGCCAAACAGGTTTTCGCACAAACGTGTACCTCTACCTATCATCTGCCAAAATTTTATCTTAGAGTGAATAGGTTTGAAGAAAACCAAGTTCACGATTTCAGGCACATCAATGCCCGTATCAAGCATATCGACCGATACGGCGATTTGAGGTAGCCTTTCTACGTCTGCAAATTTGTCAATCAGGTCGGATGAATACTTTTCTTTATCGTCAATTACCCGGCAGAAGTCTGGCCCCAAGTCAGGGTAAAGGACAGCAAACCGTTCGGCTATGAGTACAGCATGTTTGTGGTTGTAGGCGAATATGATGGTTTTGCCTATCAGGGTACCGTCTTTCACACGGATACCATCGTTCATCAACCTGTTCAGCACATAGTCGACGGTATTGTGGTTGTAGATGTATTTGAATATTTCCGTTGCATTGATGGTGCGGCTATACGGGTCGTCCGGTTCTAAGCCAGCCTTCATCTTCTCATACTCGAAAATCTCATCCAACTGCTCCCGTTCTTCCGGGGTAAGCTGATCGGGGTCAATTCCTTCCGTCAGAATCTTTGAGTTATCTTTTATTGCACGGAACGGCTTCAGATACCCATCGGCTACCGCTTCGTCATATTCGTAGCTGTCGGTCGGCTCGCCCTGCTCCATCCCGAAGAGGTCGTATGTGGAGCGGTCCACTTCATCGCGTGGAGTTGCCGTCAGTCCCAAGAGCAGCCCGTCAAAATACTCGAAAATAGCTCCATACTTGCCAAACACACTACGATGAGCCTCGTCAATGATGATGAGGTCAAATCTGCCTAATGAAAACGTCTTGGCATCCTTGTCCAAATGTCCTATCATGGTCTGATAGGTGGAGAACAGGATGCGTGCCGATATATCCACATCACTGTCACGCAAGGAACTGACCGTCATATTGGGCAACAACTTGGCGTAATTCCTTTTTGCCTGATTGACCAGCTCTATACGGTCGGCCAGGAACAGCACATTCTTCACCCAGTTGTTCCGCACCAACACGTCTACGAGCGAGATGCTGACACGCGTCTTTCCCGTACCGGTAGCCATTACCAACAAAGCACGGCGGTGCTTGCTGTTGTAATGCTTGCAAACCGATTCAATCATCCGCTTTTGGTAGTTACGGTTGGTTATCCTGTCCGAAATCTGCAAATCAGTAATATCCGCCCGACCACGCTGCGCAATCATACGGCGCAACTCATCAATGGTATGGAATCCCATTACTTTACGTGACGGATAACCGATTCCATCTATTATATTGGTTTCAAAACCATTGGTGTAATAGATTACCGGTCGAGGACAAACGTAGCGTGCAGCCAAGCAATCGGCATATAATTCCGCTTGGTGACGACCTGCTACAGCATCCACGCTAGTACGCTTTGCCTCCACTACAGCCAGTGGCGTTCCGTCCGCATCAAACAGTACATAGTCTGCATATCCCATACCGCTCTCATTAGGCATACCTTGCACCTCTATCTCTATTCCGGCTTGACGAGGAACGATTTTTCCCACCTGTTCTGTTACTGTCCAGCCTGCTTCGTGAAGTAACAGGTCGATATACAATTTTCGGGTTTCCGCTTCCGAGAGGTCGTTTACAACAGGCCGGGCTTCCACTGTTGCAGGCTGTGCATCGGAACTTTCTCCCACCGCCTGCGCCAAGGCATCAGCAGATTGCGTGGTAGCGGCTTGTGCTTGGTCGGGTTGAGGAACAACGGTAAGCGTACTCGTTTTTGCCGACTGAGGAACCAACTCTTTGTCAAAGTCAGGCAATGTATCAATCACCTGCCAAGCCAACATGATAGAACCCACAATGTAATAAAGGTTCAGCACGGCAAAGAAAGATTCACGTCGTCCCACAAATCCGTCATTGGCGTGTGCTGCATTGTTTCCGATTTTGCGTACATAGTGGATGCGTTTCATCAGGTCTTCGCTATTTACAAATGCCGTGAAGCGTTCATCGGTGGTGAGCGAAAGCAACGAAGCACGTTCTCCTATTTGCCACCCCTTCAGGCGGTAAACGGTCTTAACCATTGTTTCCAGCGCCAGCCGTGCCTGCTGTGCCGAAATCATCGGATTAGTCGCTTGAAAATCCTCTGCTATGGCACAATAACGGTGGATTGTTTCTAATCCGTCTATGTCTTTTATAATGTCAAAGTTCCTCATAACTTAATTAATTTACAGTATCACTTGCCGTATCATTTACAGTATCATTCATGATAACTTGATACTGTAAAATTCTGTCTTTTTCAAGATTTGCAACCTGTTGGTCTATCCCCGAAGCTGCATATCGGCTGATGGTCTCTATTAGTTTCTTGTCTATTTCTTTCATGCCATTGTCTTGTTTTAGGAGAAATAATATTGCATCCGTTCTTTCATCAGTGTTTCTGCATCGGCTAATTGCTGGCGAATCAACTCTTTCTGTTTTTCGATGGCTTCGACTTGGGCTGCATATTTTTTCTGCATACCAATAGGAGGAACGGGTATAGGCAAACTACTTAATAGTTTTTGGTTTATATTCTGAATACCAATACCATTAGATTTCAAAATATGAGTATTCTTAAATCCTATATCCGTTAATGTAGCTATCAGGTACTTATTTATAATCTCCACAGACTTCCTAAATCGAATGCAGAACCCACTGAATGTTACTTCTGTGCTATTAGGAAAAACTTCCAAACATCTCCCCACCAAATTTTTATTTCCATTTGAACGTACAAACACAATATCTTCGTTATGAAGCAAATATTCTTGTGAAATGTCTTCAATGTTAATATAGGATATATTGTCGAATGAAGAAAGACATTTAATGTTTTGGAAATCTCCAACACCTATTATTTTCAATGGCTTTCCTATCTCTCCCTTACTATAGTTTAGCCCATTTTTGAAGTTGCCAAGTTGCCCCATTTGTATAATATCCCAACATTTATCATTAACCGCAACATTACCAAAGGTATCAACGAATATAGATTGCGCAAGGACATCAAGGTCGGCAATCTGCGCCTTGTAGCCGTCAATCATTTTTTGCAGTGTATCCAATTCTGTGGCAATAGTGCATTGCTCATTATTTTTAGGCAATTTAATAAGAAGTTTTGAAAATCGCTTTACATCTAAATTCTTTTGAGCGGCACCTCTTGCTAATGAATATATTTTGTCATTTAATGCAAAAACATGCCATTTTAAAAATTGGAATAATAATAAATTAGTTTTGGGATGAAGCGTTAATCCACTATCATTGAGAAAGAATTTACCTTCAATAAATCTTGTACATTCCTTAGAAAGAGCAAAACGAGATACTGTAATAGCGTTTTCTCGATTATAACTCTTTGTGGTAAAGGTTGCGCCACCTCCACCATATACATAATATTGCCCGGCTTCTGTCTGTTTTTTGACAATACGTGTTCCAAATTGAATATCGCAAACACTATCCAACGTACAAGATAACCATTTCGATTTATCCACTTTCATACCCTCACGAATTTACCAGTTTCTTAAACTCTGCAAAGGCTGCATCAATAGTCTTCTGCCTTTTCTCCATTCGAGCGATAATCGTTTCCGGAGCTTCGTATTCAACCGCTTCACGTTCCACCTCGTGATAACGTTTATAACTGAGGTCGTAGCCGTTGGCACGAATCTCATCGGCAGTAACAAAGAACGATTGCTCTTTGCGGCTGCGGTCGGTTTCCGCTTCGAGGTTGTGGAAACGGGAGATGACATCGGGAATATCGTTTTGTTCGGGCTGTGGAGTGCGTTGTGTGGTAAGCGAGAATCCATCGGCACGCATATCGTAAAACCAGACTTTGTCTGTTCCACCTGCACCTGTTTTCGTAAAAATGATGATGGCGGTGGAAACCCCGCTGTAAGGCTGGAACACCCCCGAAGGCATCGTGATGACGGCTTGCATGCAATGGTTGTCCACCAATGCAGAGCGTATCGTCTTATAGGCTTTTGAATCGCCTGTGAGAACCGTGTCCGGCACGATGGAAGCACACCGACCGCCCGACTGAAGCATCCGCATCATCAAGGCAAGAAACAGCAGTTCGGTTTTCTTGGTCTTGACAGCCGCTTTCAACGTATGCGCTATGTCGTCAGTATCGAGACTACCTGCAAACGGAGGATTGGCCAGACAAAGGGTATAGCGGTTGGTATCGTCATTCTCGTCCGACAACGAGTTACGATAGTACAGATTGGGCTCATCCACATCGTGAAGCATCATATTCATACAGCCTATGCGGAGCATGGAGGCGTCCGAGTCCGAGCCATGAAATATCTCTTTGCGAAAACGCTCCTTCTCTTCAATATTAAGCAATTCATCACTTTGATGCTCTGTAATGTATTTGGCTGCTTCCATGATAAAACCGGCAGAGCCCATAGCCGGGTCGCAGATAGTATCGTCAAGAGTTGGGCGCATCAGTTCCACCATCATACGGATGATGTGACGAGGGGTGCGGAACTGTCCGTTAGTGCCCGATGCCGCCATTATGCCGAGCATGTACTCATACACGTCCCCCATCATGTCCGCCCCATCGGAAGAAATTTCATCAATCCCCTCAATCACACGTGACAAAAAACGGGCATCGGTGATTTGAAAAACAGTATCTTCCATTGCTTTACTATAAGCCGACCCCTCTTTTCCCACATAACGCAAAAAGATAAACACATCGTTGCGCACCCGATTCAACATCTTTGTCGGCTCCATTTCCTTGAATACGTGCCAACGCATTTCATTGTATGGCACATCTTGGTCGGTAGTCGGATTGTGCCACATACCATCTGGAAACGTAGGGTTAAGCAGGAGATCGCCTATAAGATTGGCAATTGCTTCCTTTTCCAACTGTTTGTCATCGAGCATCTTCATAAAGAGCAAATAGGTTATCTGCTCAAATATCGCCGAAGTGTTGGTAAACCCTTTGTTCCAGAATGTCTGCCACACAGCATCCACCTTTTGTTTTATATCGCCGGTTATCATATTGTTATCTATCTCTTATCTTTAATATCATCAGTTTGTATGCAAAGATATATAATCTTACGCTATATAAACAATATCTTAAAACCTTATTCGATATAATACTTATTAGAATATTTTTAAATACTATAAATATTTTACTCTACGATATGCCCCGTACAATCTGCGCCAAACGATTTTCCGTTCTAAGCCAAACGATTTTTCAATCTACTGAGAACGATTTTCAGATATGCCGACATCCGCTTTACGAGCTTTACCGTGCCGAACACCAGATAAAAAGGAGACGTGGGTGTTTTCCGGAGAGTATTCTCCGCTTCTCCACCTCCCACAAACGGTTTTTCACCCGAAAAGGTTCGCTTCCTTCATACCTCTTCTATATCAACGTTTTAAGGTGAACTTTCTGCCTTTACATCCTTCACCGGGATTTCACCGGGAAATGATACACTGCATACAGATTCCGATTTACAAATGTAAACCGACTGGTAATCAATAGGGTTATGGTGAAGGGCTTGACAAGGGCTTTTTCATGTCGTATATTTGCAGGCAGAAAACAGACCCTAAACACAGCTACTATGGATTTCAAAAGGATTGCACATAATGCCGTAAGGCGATGGAACGAAAAACGAACGGAAAGAAAGACGATGGGTACGACCCACGTCGCTACACCGCAGGCGGAAACGCTCCCGAAAGCCGCTAACCTCGAATCCGCCCTCGGCGGCTTCCTCGCCGAACGATACGAGTTCCGCTTCAATGTGCTCACAGAAGCCACGGAATTCCGCTGTCTGTCTGATGAGGGAAACGGGACATTCCGGCCCGTCACGGAACGCGACCTGAATGCCATCTGCCTCGAAGCACACCGCCACGGCATCGACTGCTGGGACCGCGATGTGGCACGCATGGTGCACTCCGCTGATGTACGGGAATACCATCCCTTCCTACAGTATTTCCAACGGCTCCCGACATGGGACGGGCGCGACCGACTGCACGACTTGGCCACCCGTGTGTCGGACAGTCCCCTGTGGATACAAACCTTCCACCGGTGGATGCTCGGACTGGCCGCGCAATGGGCCGGACTCTCCGACGGACTGCACGCACATAGCACCGCGCCCCTGCTCGTCAGCGACGAACAAGGACTCGGCAAGTCCACCTTCTGCCGCGCCCTGCTGCCACCGGAGTTACAGGATTACTACACCGACAGCGTGAACCTCGCGCGTCCCGACAAGGTGGAACGGCAGCTCACCGAGATGGGCCTGCTGAACTTGGACGAATTCGACCGCATACCCGAGAAGAAACACCCGCTCCTGAAGAACCTCATGCAGCTCTCCGCTCTCAACCTGCGCAAGGCGTACCAAAGGCACAGCCAAGCCCTGCCGCGCATCGCCTCCTTCATCGGCACGTCCAACTCGCGCGAACTGCTTTCCGACCCTTCGGGAAGCCGTAGGTTCATCTGTGTGCTCGTGGAGCATCCCATCGACAGCACGGGTATCGACCATGCGCAAATCTACGCCCAACTGAAGGCGGAATTGGAAAGAGGGGAACGGTACTGGTTCAACCACGGGGAAGAGAACGCCCTGCGGTTGCACAACGCGGCTTTCTACCGCATCTGCCCGGCTGGGGAGGTATTACGCCGTTACTATCGTGCGGCTCAGCCGAACGAGAAGGTACGGCTGCTTTCGCTGCCCGAAATATTCGCACGGCTACGGCGGCTGGAACCCGGAGCGATGGCAGGCATAACGCTGCCCAAGCTGGCTCAAGCCCTCGTAGCCGCAGGAGTACAGAAAATACACACACATTACGGAAACCGGTACCGCGTGGCAGAAATATGAAAAAACGCCCGCAACATTTGGCCATTCCGACGAAAAGCCGTAATTTTGCACCGCTTTTCAGCATCATCGAAAGATGCACACATCGTGTGATGGTGAGATTAAGCATAAATCACTTAATTTAGAGTAACACAAAAAAATTAATGCAATGAAAGAAATTAATGTAAAAGGTACAGCAAGAGCTGCATTCGGCAAGAAGGCTGCGCGTGAAATCCGTAAAGCTAACGCCGTACCCTGTAACTTGTATGGAGAAGCAAAAGACGAAAACGGTGCACCGGTCGCATTGCCCTTCACCGTAACAAACGACGAACTGCGCAATCTGATTTATTCTCCGGACATCTATGCCGTAAACCTGAACATCGACGGCAAAGAGTGTAAAGCCATTCTGAAAGAAATTCAGTTCCACCCCGTAAAAGATAACGTACTGCACGTGGATTTTTATGAAATCACCGACACGAAGCCCATCGTGATGGAAGTGCCCATCAAACTGAACGGTTTGGCTGAAGGTGTGAAAGCCGGTGGTCGTCTGGCTGCATCCGTACGTAAATTGAAAGTAAAAGCTGTTTATACCAATATCCCCGAACGCCTGAACATCGACGTGACGAGCTTGGGTCTGGGCAAGACTATCAAAGTCGGCGAACTGCATTTCGAAGGTTTGGAATTGGTTACCAGCAAAGAAGTTGTCGTTTGCCAGGTTAAGATGACGCGTGGTGCAAGATCTGCCGCATCTGCTGACAATTAATCCATAAACTGCGAATGAAATACTTAATTGTCGGTTTGGGCAATATCGGAAGCGAATATGCCGGAACCCGTCACAATATAGGTTTTAGAGTATTGGACGCCTTGGCTAAGGCGTCCAATCTTGTTTTTGAGGACAAACGCTACGGCGCTGTGGCTTCCCTCTCGCTGAAAGGGCAGCAACTGGTGCTTTTGAAACCGTCCACCTACATGAACTTGAGCGGAAACGCCGTCAGGTACTGGATGAACAAAGAGAACGTTCCTCTTGAACGTATCCTGGTGGTCGTAGACGATTTGGCTCTCCCGTTCGGTGCCCTGCGTATGAAACCAAGCGGAAGTGATGCCGGTCATAACGGATTGAAAAACATTGCCTCCGTCTTAGGTACACAGGCTTACGCCCGTCTGAGGTTCGGCATCGGTAACGATTTCCCCCGGGGCGGACAAATCGGCTTCGTACTGGGACAATTCACGGAAGAGGACTTGAAAACCATGGACGAACGGGTGGGACTGGCTTGCGAAATGATAAAAAGCTTCTGTCTGGCCGGTATCCAGATTACCATGAACCAATTCAACAAGAAGTAGAAGAACGTATGAATGAAGCGAGAATAGACAAGTGGCTGTGGGCCGCCCGCATCTTCAAGACACGTTCGATGGCCGCCGCAGCCTGCAAGAAAGGGCAGATTTCCATGAAGGGGGCGCAACTGAAACCTTCACGTACCGTCAAACCCGGCGATGTCATTGAAGTGCGCAAACCTCCTGTCACTTATTCTTTTAAGGTCAAGCAGACCATAGAAAAACGTGTCGGTGCCAAGCTGATTCCGGAAATACTGGAAAACGTCACTCCGCCGGAACAATACGAACTTCTGGAGATGAGCCGCCTGAGCGGCTTCATCGGCCGCGCCCGTGGAACCGGACGCCCTACGAAGAAAGACCGCCGGAGCTTGGAGGAGTTCACCACACCCGAATATTTGGACGACCTGTTGTTCGACTTCGATGTCGAGGACGAAGAAGGCGGGGAAGACGATTAAGGCTTACCGGAAAAAAGCCGGGACAGGGCTTCCTTCTCCCCTACCAGCCAAATGATGTCTCCGACACGGAAAACCCTTTCGGCCTCCGGCTTCTCCAATATGCCGTCGGGGGTCTCAATACCTACAATCATACAGTGGTACCGGTCGCGGATGCCACTGTTTTTTATTTTCACCCCTACGAATCCGGACACCTCGGTAATCAGGAACTGTTTCAACTGCATCTCACGGTCCTGATATTCCGCCTCTACAATGACCGTATTCGCTAATGCACCGGAAAAACGTTCTATCTGTTCGTCCGTACCTATCACCTGAATATGGTCGCGAGGATAAATACGGTCATTGCCGTTGGGAATATTCATATAGTGCGTTCCGCGAATAATGGAAACGACGTTGACCTCATAACGTTGCCCTAATTTTAAATCACCCAGTAAACGGCCTCCCCAAATAGACTCTTCCGGAACTTCAAAGTCTGCCAGATGCAAATCCTTAGACAGCAGCCGTTCGGCATAACCGGGCTGCACTTTACCATCGCGACGCGCCAGCATGTCCCGGCTATGCAGATTGTCCATAAAGACTTTCTCCATCCGGATGGAATTCCGACGCAACGGACTGGACAAGGAGATGCCCCCGACAATCAACAGGGCCAACAACAGCAACAAGGGGTCGGCAAACGGCACTAAAAAGCGAATGATATAAAAAATGAGCATACAGACCACCACCGCCCTTACAATAAGCGTAAAGACCAACGGCAAACGGTTGTAACGGCTTTCCTTCCACAAGGCCTGAAACAAAGACGAACGGCGGCCGCGTGCCATGATACCCCGCAAAAAAGGAGCGATGCAAAGCAGCGTGACGACTCCGCAAAGCGCATTCGCCCACCAATGGGGCAGTATCTCTCGGGTAAAGGGTAACAAAAAACGGAAAGACAGCGCAATGACCGTCACGGAAAGAATCGTGAAGACCACAATCTGCCTCAACATGGCGGAAATCAATTTCTTCCAATTTCCGGAATGACTCTGCACCACCGTGCCCGGCGTATAGCGTTCCAACCACGCCACCCAACCGTGGGGCAACACGCGGCACAACCAGCAATAAGCCGGACCGGAGGCTTTCAGCATATAAGGCGTAGTGAAAGTCGTCACTACGGAAACAGCTACCACAATAGGATAGAGGTAATGGCTCGTCACGCCGAGCGACATCCCCAAAGAAGCGATGATAAAAGCAAATTCCCCGATTTGCGACATACTGAAACCGCACTTCATCGCCTCTTTCAACGGCTGCCCGGCCAATACGAAACCGAACGTCCCGAAAAAAGCCTGCCCCACGATAATGGTCAAGGTCAAGGCCGCTATCGGCCAAGCATACTCAACCAATACTTCCGGGTCTACCAACATCCCCACAGACACGAAGAAGATGGCACCGAACAAATCCTTCACCGGAGCCACCAGCTTTTCTATCCGCTCGGCTTCTACCGTCTCGGCTAAGATGGAACCTACCACAAAGGCACCGAACGCCGCACTAAAACCCGACTCCACAGCCACCACGGCCATGACGAAGCAAAGCGCCAACGACACGATCAACAAGGTCTCGCTATTCAGGAACTTCCGGTTTTTCCTTAATATAATAGGTATGAGGTATAATCCGACTACAAACCAAAGTATCAGGAAAAAGCCCAAACGGAGCAATCCTTCTATCAGTTCCTCTCCTTCTATATTATGGCTCACGGCCAAAGTGGACAACATCACCATCAACACAATGGCCAGTATGTCCTCCAGTATCAGCACGCTGAGCACGACTCCCGCAAACTTCTTCTGCAAAACACCCAAGTCCTGAAAAGCCTTGTATATAATGGTAGTGGAGGACATGGCCAACATTCCGCCCAGATAGATACAATCCATGCTTTTCCATCCGAACAGATGCCCGACGGACGTGCCCAGAAACATCATGCAGAATATAATGGTAAGGGCGGCAATGACTGGTGCCGCCCCCATTTTGAGTATTTTCTTGAAACTGAACTCCAATCCCAACGTAAACAACAAGATTATGACACCGATTTGTGCCCAAATATCGATACTGCCCGAATCATGTACCGACGGGGTATAAATGAAATGAGGCCCCGCAATAAAACCCGCCACAATATACCCTAAGACTACCGGCTGCTTCAACCACTTGAATAAAAGGGAAACCACAGCGGCAATCAGCAAGATCAACGCCAAATCTTGAATCAACGTCGGAATCTGTTCCATTTTCTACTATCTTAAGGCCGTCAACTCTGCTATCTTCACAATGGTCATCATCGCCTTTTCCATACTTTGTACCGGAACAAACTCATGGCGCCCGTGAAAATTCAGTCCCCCGGCAAAGATGTTAGGGCACGGCAATCCTTTGAATGAAAGCTGCGCCCCGTCTGTTCCCCCACGAATCGCCTTCACCCGACATTCCACGCCGGATGCCTCGATGGCTTTCTTCGCAATGTCGATGATATGCATCACCGGCTCCACCTTCTCGCGCATGTTGTAATATTGGTCACGCACCTCGACCGTCACCGTACCCTCCCCGTTTTCCGCATTCAGTTCTTCCGCCAACTGCCGCACGAATGCCTTACGGTTTTCAAACTTCTGCCGGTCGTGGTCGCGTATGATATAAGACAAGACGGTTTCCTCCACCGTACCTTTCATACCCGTCAGGTGGTAGAAGCCTTCATAGCCTTCCGTGGTTTGCGGGGTTTCGTCCGAAGGCATTCTTCGGATGAACTCGGCCGCTGTCAGCATGGCATTCCGCATCTTGCCTTTGGCATATCCGGGATGCACGTTCAGCCCTCTCACCGTCACCTTGGCCGCCGCAGCGTTGAAATTCTCGAACTCCAGTTCACCGACTTCTCCGCCATCCATAGTATAAGCCCACTCGCAGCCGAACTTCTCCACATCAAAAAGATGCGCTCCCATACCGATTTCTTCATCGGGATTAAAGCCCACCCTGATTCGGCCACGCTTGATTTCCGGATGTTCCCGAAGGTAGACCATAGCCTGCATGATTTCCGCAATACCGGCTTTGTCGTCAGCTCCCAACAAGGTATAGCCGTCCGTGACAATCAAATCCTCTCCCACATGGTCCGACAATTCGGGAAATTGCTTCGGCGAGGTGACAATTCCCTCTTCAGCGCACAATACAATGTCCCCACCATCGTATTGCTCCACGATTCGCGGCTTCACATCCTTGCCCGAGTAATCCGGCGAAGTATCGATATGAGCTATAAAGCCGATTGTAGGCACTTCGCGTTCCGTGTTTGCAGGCAACGTGGCGTACAAATATCCATGTTCGTCCAACGACACCTCCTCAAGCCCTATCGCTTTCAATTCGTTCTCCAAATATCGCGCAAACACCATCTGCTTGTCAGTACTCGGACAACCTTCTCCTTCTTCACTCGACTGCGTGTCAAAACTCACGTATTTCAAAAATCGTTCTATCAGTTCCATAATTCATCATTCGTTTAATCTAAGTCGTAAAATTAATCAATCCTACAGTTTTTCGCAATAAAGGACTACTTTTTTGTCCTTTTTTTATGTTATAAAACATGATAAGGCGATTTTCTCTAAAATAAATAGATTTATTTTTTGTGCACGCACACTTTTATTGTATATTTGACACCAAATAATTGACCTCATCAATAATGAAACCATGAAAGGAACTGTATTAGGATTTTACAGCATGTTACTCGGTTGTGCGGCTACATACGGACAACAAGATATCACATCCATTTATTTGGCCAATCCCTCTTTCGAAGAGGACGCAACGGCGTGTACACAGGATTCCCCCAACGCGATTTATGAAGGCGACGAAGGACTGCGGGGATGGAACCTGTCGCCCAAAGGATGGCAAACCACCAGTCCTGGAAAAGCACTTCTCATCAACAAGGAATGTGCCACGGACAACGGTTTCGGCAAAACGGAAGCAGCCGACGGAGAATTTGCCTACTACCAACGTTTCGGTTGGGGCAGTGCAAATTCGGAAATGCGGCAAACCACATCCACACCCTTGCCGGCCGGAGAATACGAACTAAAATTCTTCAGTAAGGCTTTTGCCGCCAACAATGCCGCGACCAGTGCGACCGTCACTGTCAGCGACGAAGCATTGAAATCGCTGGATAAACTGACGATAATCTGCACGAACGGAAGCGCAGGCATCATGGGAACTTCCTCATGGACGGAAAATTCCCTAAAATTCAAACTGGAGGAAGAATCCGCCATTACTCTGTCGGCACAAATGAGTTGGGGCAACGGCGGAAGCTGCATCGCATACGACCATTTTACGCTGACGCAACTGCCGGAGGGCAGCCTCGACCCCAACGCACCGAGTATTGAAGGCGGCACGGAAGACCAAGTGTCCTCCCCCACCGAAGGTGTCATATCCCATGAATTCGTGGAAGAATCTGCCATGCAGCAGGATCTGTTGCAAATGTTAGCCAACTCTCTGACATACGCCCATAATATATGGTACGACTGCGCGACACCCAACAGTAAAGGGGAAACTTGCGGGTATTTCAAGGCGAACAGTGCCGGACAAAGCAACGAGGACGGAGTGCGCACAAATGCCGACTTTTCCATGATTTGCGCTTTCCTTTGTAAATATGGCAAAGGTAAAGTCACCCTTCCGGAAGGCGTCACTTGGGACATGGTGAAGGACATGGCCATGAAGTCGCTCGTCTTCGGTTATTCCACCCATAAAGCCAATAAATTCAAAATTACTTCGGACAACAAATATTGGGGTTCCGTCAGCAATGCCGACCACGTATGGGAAAGTTCGCTTTGGGCCACGTCATTGGCATACGCCTCTTATTTCCTGAACGAAGAATTGGACGAGAGCCAAAAGACTTATATTTACAACATGATCAAGGCGGAATGCAATTACGAACTGGAGCGCAGCATTCCCACGGGGTACAACGGCGATACGAAAGCCGAAGAAAACGGTTGGGAAACCAACATCTTGTCCTGTGCTTTGGGGCTATACCCCGACGATGCACTGGCCCCCAAATGGTTCGACCGCCTGCGTGCGTTTGCCATCAATTGCTATTCGCACGTCGATGACGCCCAAAACACTACGGTCATCGACCCCGAATATGACGAGACCACCGTACAAGACCTGTACATCGGCAAAAACCTGTATGACGACTATACATTGCAAAACCACAATTACTTCCATACTTCTTACCAGAATGTCGTGATGCAGGAGCTGGGCGAATCCCATCTGGCTCTCCATCTGTTCCAGGGAGGAAACCCGAAATGGAAGACCAACGCCTTGATGCACAACAACCAGAAAGTCATGGACGAAGTGCTCTGCCGTCTGGCGTTGGCCGATGGAGAACTGGCTATGCCGAACGGCAACGACTGGAGCATGTTCCTCTACGACCAAATCACCAGCTACACCACGGCTGCCTGTTTCCTGCGTGACCCGAATGCCCTGATGCTGGAAAATCTGGCTTACAAACATATCAAGGCCCGCCAGAGCACGACACAGGACGGAAGCTGGTTGCTCAACAGCGACATCGGCCCACGACGTATGGGTGTGGAAGGACATCGCGTCATGATGACTTACCTAATGCATGAACTGGCTTCTACGGCCGACATACAGGCCACATCCTGGAAAGACTTCAGCCAATCGCAGGAACAAGCCTACATCTTCACCCCGCAAAACATAGTACGGGCCAATACGCCCGACCGTTTCAGCGTATTCTCGTGGAGCAACGGACTGAAGAGCTATACCGGATATATCGCGTCCAACAAACCTGACAAAAACAAAATCATCGTGCCCTATAAGAAGAACAACACGGGAAACATCCTGGGTTGGTACACCGTAAGCGGCAAGGCCACAGATGCCTCGCCCGTCATCAGCGGCATCTACGACCTGAACGGGAACAGTTACACCATGAACGGCAAGTTGATGACCAACGGGAACAGTCTGGAAAACAACTTCACTCTCTTCTCCACTCCGGGCAATGCTTTCATCTACATGGATTACGTGGTGGGCAAAACCAATGGAACCATTACCGAAGAGAAAGGCGGTCTGATGGCCATCAGCACCGATCCGTTCACAAAAGAGAAACGTACACTCTACCATAGCAAAGGACGCCTGCAAACCGATGGCAGCCAGTTGAAATCATTCATGGGAAATTGGGTCAATATCGACAATGAGGTAGGAATCGTGAACACGACCACCGACAAGTCCATCGCCTTCGGAGACCGTGAACTGAACAGTTCCATCTTCCTGTCCAAGATTTATCCGGTTTACTCGGCCGACGGACGTAGCTTCAGCAACGGAAGCATCGTAGACCGCCGACACATTATATATTATAGTAATGTGGACTCAGCCGACACGGAACAGTTGGCCGCTGACGTACTGTCCCTGACGGCACAAGTAGCCGAAGGTTGGAACGGCGTCATCGTCAGCGACCCTGACAGTGCGCGTTATCTACTGTTGAGCAACTATCTCGGAGAAACGGCCTGCACCCTGAAAGACATCCTTTTGCCAGACGGAGCACCGGTCTTCACGGAAATGACTGCCGTCAACGGGCAAGGCGCCACGGCCACATTCCGCTGCGACGTGAACCACAGCGTGGCCAATACGCTCCGTGTATTCATCCAAGGCGACGGACTTTCCGCCCGACAGATGGAAAACGACTCTTGCGGTGCCTACCTCTATAATTATAGCGGACAAAAGCAACAAGCCCAAGTCACGATTTGGGCTGACGGGAATAAACTGACCGCACCGGTCACTGTGGAACATGAATCTTGTGTATCCGTCAAAGCTGTCGGAAACGAAATCCTCATCGAAACCGTAGACCTCAAAGAAGAACAGGAGGAGTTTTTCGATGTCACCGCACAGTTTCTCTCCAATCCCGGTTTTGAAGAAGACCAGACCTATGGAACGGAAAGCAAAGTGACATTGAACGGAGTGGTCTACGATCCTTGCTACATTAATACGGTCAAAGCTGCCGACAGCAAATGGCCGCAAGTCCTGCCCATCCAAGGTTGGACACCCGGCAACGGATTGAAAGGCGGCTCCAACTTCGCCGTACTGTATTCCATGCCTTACAGCACCACCATGTATTGCGTATCTCCGTCCAACGTGGGCAATTCGGCCAGTATCATGGCGGCTCCTGCCACGGATGATGCCTGCGGCAAACGCTGCCTGAGCATCCTGAACTCCTGGGACAGCGGCAATAACAGCATCTCGCAAACCTTCACCTTGCCCAAAGGCGAATACAAATTGAGTTTTCTGGCACAATACGTGTGCGCCAACGAAATGCGGCACATCAACGATTACACCATCGCCACGACCGGCGACAACCTCAATTATTCCCGTTGCGGCATCCGTTTCGGCGACACGGAAATATACAAATATCCCCGGTTAGCCAACCATTGGGAAACTGTGGAATGCCCTTTTTCGCTTGAGACGGAAACGCAGGTGACCGTCAGCATGGGACTCGAAACCACAGCCGGAGTAGGAGCTGCCTACAACACCCGCCTATACATCGATCAGGTAAAACTATACAGCAAAGACGAAATCATAAACGACGTATCGGGAATCCTCGGTGAAGCGGATACAGAAAATGTCGATGTGTACAACCTGCAAGGCATGAAATTGCGTAGCAATGTCCCCGCCAAGCAAGCCACAAGGGGATTGTCTAAAGGCATTTACATCGTAGGACATAAAAAGACTATCCAACATTAACCTCAATATTCAACTGTTCGAAAGAGAGACTCGTTCCCGACGGAATAAGTCTCTTTTCGCTTTGTTACCGTATTCTCACCGAAAAGAAACCGGGTTGTCATATCCCACGCCTAACTTTGTAGCGTCCTAAAAAAACAGAAGCACATGGAACAAAGAAGGCATTACCGCACGCTCGTGCTCTCCGACATTCATTTGGGTACCTCGCATTCCAAAACAGAAGAAGTCAGCCATTTCCTGAGCCACGTCAATTGCGACCGCCTGATTCTCAACGGCGACATCATAGACGGATGGCATCTGAAAAAAGGCGGTACGAGAAAATGGCAGCCCCGACACACCCGTTTCTTTAAAGTACTGATGAAAATGATGGAACGCCAAGGCACCGAAATCATCTACGTCCGCAGGAACCACGACGATTTTCTGGACAATCTGACTCCTCTCACGTTCGCCAACCTCCGCATCGTGAAAGACTATGAACTGGAAAGCGGCGGCAAACGTTACTTCGTCACTCACGGTGATATATTCGACCGGGTCACGACACAAATGAAATGGCTCGCCCTGTTGGGTGACCTCGGCTATACTCTCCTGTTGGCTTTCAACAGTTTCTACAACCGTTACCGCGTACGACACGGCAAACCTTATTATTCGCTTTCGCAGCATGTAAAACAAAAAGTGAAGTCCGCCGTCAACTATATTTCGGACTTCGAACACACCTTGGCCGAATTTGCCCGTGCCCGCAAATACGACGGAATCATTTGCGGACACATCCATCATCCGGATAATACCGAATACGAAGGCATACATTACCTCAATTCCGGCGACTGGGTGGAGACCCTTTCCGCACTGGCCGAAGATGAAGACGGACATTGGAACATCATTTTCTATACGGACATCGCCGACAGCCTCCCGCAAGACACACCGGCCACCAATTTACTGACCATAGCCTCATGAAATTCCTGTTTATCGTGCAAGGAGAAGGAAGGGGGCACCTGACGCAAGCTCTCACACTCGAAGAACATCTGCT
The DNA here is from genome assembly GCF_000233955.1 of Paraprevotella clara YIT 11840. Lineage (GTDB taxonomy): Bacteria > Bacteroidota > Bacteroidia > Bacteroidales > Bacteroidaceae > Paraprevotella > Paraprevotella clara. The sequence continues at coordinate 11,289 of NZ_JH376604.1, read as the reverse complement.
ACGCGAAGGGCACGAGGTCGTAGAAGTACTTGTCGGCAAGAGCCGTAACCGGGAACTACCAACATTTTTTCGGCAAAAACTCAAAGCTCCCCTCAGTCGTTTCGAGAGTCCGAACTTCCTGCCTACCCCTGCCAACCGCAAAAACAACCTGACGGGAAGCATACTTTATAATATCGTGCGCTTGCCGGCATTCTCCCGAAGCATCCTGTTCATCCGCCAACGCATCAAAGCCTCCGGCGCGGACATCGTGGTCAACTTTTACGAACTGCTGACCGGGCTGACCTACCTGTTCTGTCGTCCCGAAACCCGACAGATATGTATCGGACACCAATATCTTTTCCTCCACAAAGACTTTCGTTTTCCTCGGGTAAACCGTACTCAACTCGGACTTCTGAAAATGTTCACACGGCTTACGGCTATCGGTTCAGACCGTATGCTGGCTCTTTCTTTCAGCAGGATGGCCGATGATAAAAAGCAACGTATCTACGTCGTCCCCCCTCTCTTGCGCAAAGAAGTTCTGCAACAAACGGTATCCGAAGGCCGTTACATCCATGGTTACATGGTGAATTCCGGATTCTCGTCCCAAGTCATGGCCTGGCATAAAGCGTATCCCCACATTCCTCTTCGTTTCTTTTGGGACCGCAAAAACGAAACGGAAGTCTGCCACATCGACGACACGCTGAGTTTCTATCCATTAGACGACCACGCCTTCCTGAAACAAATGAGCGGATGTCGTGCCTATGCCAGTACCGCCGGATTCGAATCTATCTGCGAAGCTATTTACATGGGCAAGCCTGTCTTGATGGTTCCAGCGCATATAGAACAGGAATGCAATGCCTACGATGCCATGTGTGCTGGAGCTGGTATTATCTCCACCAGTTTCTCTTTGGACCGTTTATTAGAATTCAGTTCGACCTTCCACCCCAACCGTACATTCATTTTCTGGGCCCATAATGTCAACTTACTTATCGAACATCTCATCCGGGAGCCGGAACCCACCCCCCAGTCCTTATATACAGAGAAAATACTACAACTTTTCAGGCGTTACAAACCGGTTTTCTATAAATACCTAAACACCTAAACTCGTCCTTCAGGTCAAACAAAAACAAGCAGGCATCAAAAAAACACAAAATACTATCTATCAGGGAGAAAAAAATATATCTCTTAGTAAGAGAGCAATGGGGATTTCCATTGCGCTAATTTATAGAGATTTATGTTTTCGGATGGAACGATTTCATCAACATTTGGAAGCGTTTGCGAACGAAAAAAAACAATCCTATATTTTGCAGGTTCGCTGATTTTGCTTAATTTTGTCGGTGAAGAAGGTTTTTTATTCCACTTGTATATCTCTTACTAAGAGAGCAATCATGCAAGCGAGCATGAACGGAATAAGAATTGTTTTTCATTATTGAAATTAGGTTAATGTAAAGGTAGCTGTCTTGTGAAAGACGGCTATCTTTTTTTAGTCTGAACCCGTTGGAAAGCAGAAAACGAAAACATACAAAAATCCCCAAATACAAAACACATAAAAAGGCTCGGGCTTTTTTGTGCCTTAAAAGTTGTATCATATTGAAACTTCTACTATCTTTGCTATATAAACATAAAATCATAACATACGGCGGATATTTTGAGAGATTCATCTCCACTTTGACGGATAAAGAACTGAAAAAGTTGGATTATATTATCTCTTTGCTTGAAATAGAAGATAAGTTGCCCGTAAAGTTCATAAAATTCTTGCGTGACGGATTATATGAATTACGTATGGAATATAGCAGTAATATTTATCGGGTATTCTTCATCTTCGACGAAGGCCAAAATAGTTGTCCTCTTCAATGGATTTCAGAAGAAGACACTGAAAACACCACAATCAGAAATTGAAAAGGCATTAAAAATAAAGGAGGCATATTATGGAGACAAACAATCATAAAACAAGTGATTACAGTGCGGTTCTTGAACAAAGATACGGAAAACTGGGAACCACAGAACGAACTAAGTTCGATGAAGAAGCATACGCTTTCTACACCAGCCAAATACTCCTTAACGCAAGGAAAGAAGCCCAAATGACACAGTCGGAACTTGCCGAACGTATAAATGCCACAAAGTCCTACATATCACGGATCGAAAAAGAAATGATTACGCCAAGCGTATCTACTTTTTACAGAATAATAAATGCACTTGGAATGAGAGTTGAGATAGTCAAACCTTTCATGTGAGAAAACATGTATTTAACAGACTCTTTGATAAACCCAAAGAGAAATTATACATTGTCCTCATTGTGAGAAAAGTTTTAATATTAGTATAAGGTTGACAGACGAGCAAAAGGAGGTGAAAACATTGCAAGGGATTGAATAAAATGTTATATTTGCGGTATGTGGAAAGAGAAATTAGGCGCATATCTTATTGATGTGTCAAAATATGTGTTGACGGGTGTAGTAATTGCATCCTTGTTTAAGGACTTAGGCGAAAGCAAGATGTTAATCTATGGGCTTGGCTTGTTGGTGGCTTGTTCCACCCTCTTAGCCGGGTTGGTATTAAGTAATAAAAAGGAGGAGGAAAAATAATGGAAGCCATTTTTGTATTGTCTGCGATAGGTTTGCCTTGCGTGGTGTTCTTGATTTGGTGCCTTACCCCATCGGGCAAACGGTGGTTAAAGGCCAACCACATGATTTAACAGTAACACGGGCTATCAGCTCTCAAAGGTTTACGGGTGGCGGTTTGGCCATCCGTTTTTTCATGGCAAAATCCCATCCTATCTAAAGGAGATTTCCTCTATTTGAATTTAACAAGAACGGGCATCTGAAAGAATACCAATCCCTCTATCTATTGAAACGCCCAAAAAGGTGGATTATTCGAGTTGGTAGGTAGAACGCAGGCAAAATTCACAAACAAAAATCCCTAAGTATTTATTAATTATATACTTAGGGATTTTTCTCGTGACCCCGGAGGGATTCTAACCCTCGACCTTCAGAACCGGAATCTAAGAGGAGATATTTGCTAACTACTTATTTTTGATTTATTTATATTTATTTTATTGCGATAAGGGAAAACAATAGGTAAACAATTTGCAAAACTATTCCTTAAACGCTCTGCCTATCCTCTCACCTGTTACCCATCCATCTCTGAATCAGAGTTCAAATATTCCGGCCGTGAGGCTCTGATATAAAATCAAGAATTAATTGACAACAGAAGGCGTACCGAAACGATGCGCCTTTTTATTATATTCAACATTGGATTGGGAAAAGACGCTGCTTTAATAATGTACCTTATTTCCATATCTTTATTTGGTGGATGGGGTGTCAACTATGATTTTGTATGAGAGGAATCAGGGTTATAGTCGCTCGTGATTCTACTTATCTCTTTGTTTGCTGATGTTTTTTAGTGCTTACCGTTTTACCGCTTTTCGTTTCAGAATTGTGGTTTTGGGAATTTGTTTGTTGTGTATCTATTTTGACAGGATTTATATCAATTTTATTGAGACTTATAGATGATTTTTTTACGAAGTCGTTGTATAAATCAAATATTTCGTCGGTTAAAGGAATTTCTTTTATAAGTTCTCTTACTTCTTTTAATCTATCTACTTGATATTGTTCCATTTGTGCGCTGAATCCTAATAAATCCTTGCATTTGCATATAATATCATTAGAAGTGTCTCTTTTTTTGCATTTTATTGAAATGTTTATCATGTAAATATGAGTGTCTATCAATAAATTCCATTTTTTTGTATCTCTAAAATCAGTCCATAGCACCTTTAATGTATTATACTGGTTTTCATAATAGTCCTTCATTATCCCTTTTTTCGCGCTGCTTTGAATTTTTTTCACGTTTTTCTCTATCTTTTTATCGATAGAAATTATATTAAAAATCTGCCACGCCATCAATATTGTAATTATTAATCCTAAACATGCACATACCCATCCATAAAACCCATTAGGGTCATATTCTACTTTCCCTATTCTTGCGTTTGCAATTGCTATTGCAGAAATAGATAATAATATTGAAGCTATATTTAATACCGTATTTATACAATTCATAGATTTAACTATTTAGATAACAAAAGTGTATAATAGAAAATCGAACATATTTCATCAAGCTGTGAAATGTTAAAAACAATATATAAATCTCTTCCTTTCAATTTACCGATTTTTAAAGGAGTTTGAGAATTTAGATAGCCTTTTACAGGTACATTTTTCACTTCTATAATTAATGTATTATCATTCGGCTTTGTATAAGCCGATGCTTCCTTGCCATCATTGATGAAAATAAATCTAATTTCAATTATATCCACGTTTATAGAGAAAGGAGTTCCATTGCTTATTACAGCCATATTACTAAATAGGACCTCATAATCACCCAAACACTCTTTTATTTCTATTCCGTTTAATCCGACCATAATGTTATAGTTATATTTGCATTTATTTAAATTTAATAGAAACCTATTTAGTTGTTGCTTTTGTATTACTTACTTAATACCTGAATAACCTTGTCTTTCAATCCCATTTTGATAAATTCATCATCATCAACATCAAGCTCAACGACAACTTTAGTCGAACCTCTCTTCCCTAAACGAAGAAGTTCTATTTCCTTTTTCAATTTATTAATTTCCTGATACGCAATATTAAGTTCGTTTGTTATATCTTCATTTGATGATATTGATTCCTCATCAAAGAAATATCCAACAGGCACTTTATAAAAAGAAGCTATCTTTTGTAACAAGTCTACTTTGCATATACTACCTTTATATATAATATTATACATAGTTTGATAGGTGGTTCCAATTTTTTGAGAATCAGCATATTTATCATCGCTTTTCTCAAATAAAACCTTCAATTTCTCCGTATTCATATCAAATATACTTTATAAATAATGTTAATAGCGTGTATCTTATATAAAGCAAACTTGTTCAATTATAAAACATACTTTATATTTGCACTATAAAGTTATAAATAAAGCACAAATAATAAGTATCATAAAGAAATAAATATGGAAAAAGAAGTAGAAAAAAAGCCGATTGGGCCGACATTGAAGAGAATGCAAGTAGGGGATAAGGAAGCATTCCCACTTTGGAGAGCATTATCTGTACGCTCTACTATCGGTCAGATACAAACAGTGACGGATATGCGGTTTTCCACACGTTCGGAGTATCCGAACTTTATTGTAACACGTAACCAGTAAGGATATGGTAATGTATAATAGATTCTAAAAATGCAAGGAAGGATTTATGAACATACAAGAATTGATAGCCAACGGCCAAAATGTGACAATATCCGTCACGCCTGCCGACCTGAAGGAGTTTGCCCTGACGGTGGCCGAAGAGGTCAAATCCCTGTTGGCCAAAGAGGGCAAGCCGGACAAAAGGCTGACACCCAAAGAAGCCGCGCAACAATTAGGCGTAACGTTATCGACTTTGTGGAGATGGGATAAGGAAAGTTACTTGTCTCCAGCCGGACGTATCGGGCGAAAGCCATATTACTTGCAAGCCAGATTGATACAATCAAATAAAAGGATATGATTATGAAAGACGTAGAATTGAAAAGCCTTTTGGCCACGATAGAAGATGCTTTGGTAAACGAGTTCGACCATCGCAAACGCTCATCTTCCATTTGCATGAGCGGTGAGACGTGCGACCTTGAAGTATCATACGATGCTTTGACGGGCAAGGTGGAAGCCATGATATACGGTGATGATGTCCGCAAGTCTTACCCAAACGTCCAAAAGCTGATAGAGGATTCAATAAGCACCGAAAAAATAGACAATGAAGTGTACCTCGAAGAGATGCGGGATGATGAAGAATACGAGGCCGTAATGGACAACCGTATGGCCTTAGACCGCGCATACGGTTACGGATACGGGATATATTGGTGATGGGATGAAGCCGGGGTTCGATTCCCCGGCCACCAGCAAGACAATAGTTCTTTGACATATTGTGAACATCAGCCATGCCGGAATGTTGGCGAGCGGAAACGCGGAGAAACCACCCAAGCGGAAGGCTGAAAGAGAAAGCGGACAGCGGGATTTCACCTTATCCCATCAAGTATATCGCATTGGGGCGCGAGCACGCTACCGCCGAAACTCATGATACATATAATCCACCGCAAAAGGCGTGATGCCGTCAATCGAATTGGCGCGGTGGAACATAACAAACCATTAAGTTCACAGCAACAGATTATAAAGTTTGCGTAATGAAACGGAATAACTATCGTCAGAGGTATAAAAAAGATGGGAGAACAAATCTTCAAGGGAATCCCACTTGCGCATGTCCCCAAAATGGAGGATTATCTTCCAAAGATGATTGTTCTCTTCAAAAAACGGAAGAATTGTCGCGGATAGATTTGAGTAAATTTCCCGTTGGTACACGGGTTGTTCGAGTGTCGCCATATTTGACCTTAGATATTCCCGACAGTTTTTTTGAGCAGAACCAAGGTTCGCATGAAGACAGAGGATTACATAATCTTTATACGAAAGAAGGCTATCTATCCGAAGAACATCGCAAAGAACAATTAGCCTTTTTAAATGGGCGATCGCCGAAAGGTCGCAAATAGCTTCCTCAAACCATATCATCCCTGATATATCACCGGACATTGTGCCGTTAATCAGGTGGTGGCAGTACTCATGAGAGAATTGGTAAACCCAACGCCACCAGTCGTCACCACTTACATGTAAGCATATCTTATGGCCAATTTGACCATTATCATATATGGTAGGGCATTCATCCTTGTATGATATTATGCAATCACTTGTATGGAATACATCATTTCCTATCCAATTTGAGAAATCAATTTGGACTTGTTGTAATAGGCGGTAGACAATATCCTTGTTGTAGTTGCCAAAACGAGGGTCTTCCGCAACGTATAAATTTGTTGAAATTCTATTTGTAATCATAAGTTTTAAATGTGACGCTGCAAATATAGAATAATCCCGGCGTACTTCCAATATCAAAGTAAGTTTTAAGTGTGACGATTTTTCTTTTACTTCATTGGAAGTGCGCCTTTTTCAGATACATCCCCTCCCGTAAGATTCGGGGTAACAACCGGTTTAAGCCGTTGAGGGGAACATGAACCAAAACAAACAATATGAAAACATTAAGAAACATTGGAATTGCCACATTGTTTATAGTGGCATTGGGATTGGCTGGACACGCTGACCGGACAAACGAGATAGTAAACAGCCTGAATCCGCATGTTTATGAACTCATCAAAGGTTTGGGGCATGACACGGACAGCGAGATAGCCAAAGAATACATGGCTCACAAAGAGTATTATGACACATTGTCAGATAAAAATTTATGGTAAATGAAAGGAGGTAAAATATGATAAAGGAAATAGTGATAGATGAAAATTATACTCATGTTGGCTTATTTGATAGCATGAAGAAGGGGGATGTGTACAAAGTACCGTTCGAGAAAAAAAGATATAATGGAATCAGGGCAGAATCAAGCCGTAGAAATAATAAGGGACGGCTTCTGGATGAACTAAAAACAGCAATGGATGTGAAGTTTAGGGTTTCTGCAAAAGAATATCCCGGTTATATCTCTATTATATGTATAAAGTGAAATTATTATGGATATTCAAGAACTAAATACTGTCATAGCAGACTTTGTTCAAGTGGGCTATATGCAGGCCGTCAAGGCGTATGAGCCACCGCAAGACTTTGTCCGAGTATCCGAAGTAAAACAGTGGCTAAAAATGATGCGGATAGACATCAAGCGTTTTAACCGTTTGGTTTCGGAAGGTGTGATTCGGGCTACAAGGAAAGGAACTGGACGAAACTCTCCGCTTTACTATTCAAAAGCTGAAATAAAACAAGCACTTTCTATGGCGAATATAGCCGGGATTGTAGCGAGGGGAACAATAAAATAATTCTTTTAAAACAAAATATTATGAGCTTGATTAAGAAATCCAATGAATTAGTTATCCCATCAATCGTAAAGATTATGATTTACGGTCAAGCCGGTATGGGAAAGAGTACGTTAGCTTTGAGTGCACCGAAACCGTTGTTGCTTGATTTCGACAACGGTGTAAAACGCGTGAACATGGCGCATCTTGACGGTGTGGACATCGTTCAGATAACCTCTTGGCAGGACGTTCAACAAGTATTGCAAGAAAACCTCTCCGATTATCAGACTATCGTGGTTGATACCATCGGTAAGATGATGGACTTCATCATCACTTACAAATGTGGTACAAGACAGCCACAAATCAAGGACTGGGGAGGTATCAATGCCGAATTTTCATGGCTAACCCGTACACTTTCCTCTTTGAACAAGAATGTGGTATTCGTAGCTCACCGGGACACGCGCAAGGAGGGAGACGATACGGTTTTCATCCCGGCATTGCGTGAGAAGTCCTACAACTCCATCGTGACGGAACTTGACCTTTTGGGATATTTGGAGATGCGCAATGAGAACGGCATACAGAAGCGTACAATCACTTTCGATCCTACATCAAGGAATGATGGAAAGAACACCTGCAACTTGCCGGGCATCATGTTCGTGCCTAATATCCTTGACAAGGACAGCAACCCAACGGTAAAGAACGACTTCATTACCACCCGGGTAATCTCTCCCTATCTTGGCATGTTGCAAAAGAAAAAGGAAATGCAGGAAGAATATGAGAAACTGATTGCGGAAATCAAAGATTCAATAGAACGGGAAGTGACTGATGCCAAGTCGGCCAACGAATTTGCATCCAAGATAAAGGACTTCAAACATGTTGGCAGTTCATTGGAAATGACAAGAAACATATTTTCGGCCAAGGTGAAAGCCCTTGGGTTGGTATATGACAAAGAGACCAAGACTTATGCAGACAAGGCAGCTTGACTTTAAGTTCTATGCAACGCTTCTCGATGCCTTCACGGGGTATCTGAAAAGCGACGCGATATATGAAAGGTATTGGGGATTCAGCGAGAATCCCCCGCATACCCCCGAAGAGTTCAGGGAAAAGCAATTCCAAAGCCTGATAGACACGATAAACCGTGTCCCGTTCGACAGTGAAGCAGCCGACAAGGGGACGGCTTTCAATGAAGCCGTCGATTGCCTGATTGAAAATCGCCCTCCGGTTGGAATGCAGTTTATCAAAGTGTATGAGGGTGGAAAGATAGCGTGCAGCTCTTTCAAACCGGGCAAGGAAGAAAAAGTAGTGGAACTTATGGCAGCTTACAACAGCCGCGCTTTTCTGTTCCCCATGCCTTTATTGAAAGAGTTCGCCAATTATTACAAAGGCGCACTTACGCAGCAATTCGTACAGGCCGTTTTACCTACGTGCTTCGGCAATGTACTTCTATATGGCTATATAGACGAACTGATGCCCATGTCCATACACGACATCAAAACCACAGGGAGTTATTATGTAGGCAAGTTCAAAGACCACTGGCAGCATGTTGTCTATCCGTATTGCCTGATGCAGAATGGTAGCGATGTAAGGCAGTTCGAGTATAACGTGACCGATTTCAGGCAAACCTACACTGAAAGCTACACATTCGTTCCGGAACGTGATATTCCCATCCTCACGTCACATTGCGAGGAACTAATCCGGTTCCTGAATGACAACAGAGATTTGATAACTAATAAAAAAATATTCGCAGAAGATGAGTAACCAAATAACAGGACGGCTGACCTGGTTCGGCCAAACCGTCCAAATCCCATCCAAGAATGGAGGCAACCCGTTTTTAAAGCGTGAGTTCTTACTCGATGCAACTATACACGATCCTTATACTGGCGAGCGAAGTCAATATGAAAACATTCTACTTCTTGAAGTTTCCGGCGAGAAATGCGCTGAACTTGATAACTTTAGAGTTGGTGATGTAATCACGGTTTCTTTTGCTTTGCAAGGTAGAGAATGGACGAATCAAGACGGACAAACAAAGCGTATGGTTTCCATACGATGTTATAAACTGGAAGCGAGAAAACCGGTACAACAACCGGCACAACCTTTCCAACAGCCAACGTCACAACCGGGCACCGACATGCAACAGTTTCCTCCACAAGTGGATGATAACGGGAATCCTAAAGACGACCTTCCTTTTTAATCTATGAGGTACGACGGTTCCAATGAACTTCATGCCCGGCAGGCGAGGGCAAAATTAGAAAAGCTCATCAAAGACAAAAAGATATTTGACTTGACTGAAAAGAAGCCCCAAAGAAGCATTCAGGCCAACAAATACCTTCACGTCTGCCTTTCATACTTCGGATGCCAAATCGGCGAAACCATGGAGTATGTGAAGAGGAACTACTACAAGATACTTTGTAACCCCGATACTTTCATAAGGGAGAGGGAAGACAAATACCTTGGCCGTGTGAAATACCTGCGAAGTTCCTCCGAATTGGACAGTTCGGAATTTTCCCTTACGGTAGACCGTTTCCGTAACTGGTGTTCATCAAATGCCGGTGTCTATATCCCAAGCCCTGATGAAGAAAGGTTGATACAATTAATGGAATTAGAGATAGAACGTAATAAAGAATTTATTTAATTATGAATGAAAGTAACATATCACGAGACCACATCGCGCTTGAAGCGATGAAAATAATACTGGATAAAAGCATAAAACAACGTATCACTCCCGTCCAACGCATCAGGAAATTGGCAGGGCTGAGATACGAAGTTCGCTCTTTTTTCATACACAATCCCGGCAACGTGGCCGAGTCGGCTTATGAAATCGCCGATGCGATGATAGCCGAAAGGGAGAAAGGAGGCAAGCAATGAACGAATGGTTTGAATGCAGCGTCAGATATGAAAAGACGCTTGAAAACGGAATGCAGAAATATGTGAATGAGCCTTACTTGGTGGAAGCCATCAGCTTCACCGAAGCCGAACAGCGGTTTATCGAAGATATACAGCCGTTCATGGCCGGTGAATACGAAGTCAAGGCCGTGGCCAAACGGAAAATCAGCGAGCTTTTTGAAGACGACAAGGAGCTTGCCGACAAATGGTTTAAATGCAAGGTCGCATTCGTCACGTTGGATGAAAGGAGTGGCATTGAAAAGCGTAAAATGCAAACCATGATGGTACAAGCCTCCGGCTTGTGGGATGCCGTGAAGCGTTTGGACAAAGTGATGGGATGTACCATGGCCGACTACGAGATTGCATCTGTCAGCGAGACGGCCATCATGGACGTGTTCCACTACAAGGAGACGGAGGCATCCCATGGAGAATGATTTCATTCCAGATTGGTGGATACCGGAATAAATAGAAAACACAAAACGAATTAAAAAAAATATGGAAAAGAATGATATTTTGAATAGCGATTGTGATGTCCGCAGTAGTGCCGCAGGAAACCCGAACACGCCTGTCGGCA
>NZ_JH376603.1:220-538 GCF_000233955.1 Paraprevotella clara YIT 11840 | reverse complement strand
TTAGATTTTTTTACTAATTTTGCACGAAATAAATATGTTGTTATTTCAGTGAGCAAAATTGTGAATAATTTTTGAATAAAAAAAATATTTAACACTTGTTTTTGCTATTTCTTTTTCGTATGGGAGAAATTTTTAATCAATATAAAATAGCATATCTATCTAATTATGAAAGAATTACATTTTGATTACACTTTGCGTACTCGCTACGCTGAAACTGACCAAATGGGGGTAGTATATTACGGCAATTATCCTCAATACCTCGAACTAGGAAGAGTAGAGTGGCTACGGGCTATCGGTCTCACCTATAAAGAGATGGAA
>NZ_JH376603.1:0-210 GCF_000233955.1 Paraprevotella clara YIT 11840 | reverse complement strand
AAAATAGAGTTTGATTACGAAATTCTGAATGAAAAAGGAGAATTACTCTCTACTGCTAACACCATTTTAGTATTTGTAGATGCTAAAACTTTTCGCCCTGTACGTTGCCCTGAAAAAGTATTAGACCTGATTAGAGGGGCTCGTGAGGGAGCATAGCATATTTTTCTAGTCAGAGGATAATTATTAGTCGTTTATTCTTCGCTGATTGTT
>NZ_JH376602.1 GCF_000233955.1 Paraprevotella clara YIT 11840 | reverse complement strand
AACAACCACAATGTTGCAAGCACAACAAAAACCACTTTTTTCATTTCTCCTCATTCATACTACATGAATGTGCCCCTGAAAGCGTACTATGCGACTTATCACTTGCAGGGATTCCGGCCACATCCTCATACACAAACTCTATTCGCTTTGCCTTGCCGAAACGACCGCTCACGACTTCTCTCTGCCCGACGAAACGATAACCGTCTTGCGACAAGTCTTCGGCCTTGATGGTAAAACTTTCCCCTTTCTTCCCGTATAAATAATGAGTGGGATAAGCCACATAGCCTTTTGTGGTTACATAATCTATGCGCACAGCCCTCTCTTCCTTGCCACGGTTCAAACGGGCATCGCCACGGGCAATGCCCAACGCACGCGCCCCCTCATACAACGCTTCCACGTCGTAGTCTTTCAACAATCCGTCCTTGCCGGGAGCCAGGTTGACCACCAAGGTATTGCCCTGTTCCACCATGTGTTCGTATGCCGCCTTGATTTTATCGGCCGACATGACACTCTCCGCATTATTCTTTTCAGACCAAAACCAACTGTTGTTCATACAGACCGTGGCTTCGAAAGGCAAATAATAGTCCTGTCCCTCACGACGGTAGACTTTCGGGTCGGCATCCGCACCGCGCCGAGTAAACATCGGGTCGTGCAAACGAAAGTCGGAAGGGAAATAATAGATTTCTTCTCCGCCTTGGTATTGGTCCGGGGTACGTCCGCAACGAATACAAGTGTTGACTGCCATCTGACAAGAAGGCTGCAAACGCTTCACTGTGTCATACATCCGTGCAAACTCCCATGCACCGTTGCTCTTCACCCATGCACCGTCTATCCAGAACTCCGAAATCTCGCCGTAACGCCCGTCCATCAACTCGGTGATTTGCGCCAAAGCGAAATCATTGTATTCTTGCGCCAACTGCACGCGGTCCAGTCCCATGGATGCCTGTGTATGGTTGGCATCCCAGTTTCTGTCCCATGCCGAATAATACAATCCTAACTTGATGCCGTACTTGCGGCAAGCGTCCGCCACTTCCTTCACGATGTCCCGGCGGTCGCCCTTACGTCCCGTGTGGTTGATGTTGTACGTGCCGATTTCCGTATTCCACAACGCAAAACCGTCATGATGTTTCGTGACCAAAACGATGAAATTCATACCGCCTTCGTAGGCCGCCTTAACCCAAGCCTCGGGATTGAGCGTGGACAAGTCCGGATGATAGGCCGAAGCCGGAGAGGAACCGTCCGTCCATTCCTGCCCCAAGAAGGTATTCATCCCGTAATGAATAAACATGCCATATCTCAAATGTGCCTTGCGACGTTGGTACACATTGGCCCCACGGGAAGGCTGCTGACGAATCCAACCGGGAGCATCCTTCCTCCACGCCGCCGGTTCGGGCGTAGCCACAGCTTGCGGGTCGTCATAGATACCGATTTCGTCCACATTGATGCCCTCCGGACTACACTCCAGGAAAGAGACCTGCACATAGCGTGCCGTCACGTTGTTGCCCGTCAACACAGTCCGTGCATCTCCCGGCCTGCGGTGTTGCCAACGTTTCCAATCAATTCCGTCACGGGACACAGAAACCACGATCTCCTCTATGCGCCCCTTGTAGCCTTCAGTCTCATAGACATCAATACAGTTGAAAGTCCTCTCCCCTTTCAAATCCAAGGTAAGCCATACCGTTCCCGACAGTCCGGCTGATGCCCAACGCGTACCGAAATCACCGTCCGCCACATGTCCTGGCTCATATCCGGCACCATAACAAGCCCCCGAAGACACTTCCGCCCCCAAAGCCATATTCCATTTTTGTCCGTCCGTCTTCGACAAAGCTCCGGAAACTTCCGCCGGAACAGCCCCCATCATCCCTACACATAACCAACTCCACAAGCAGTGAGTCCATGTTTTCATACTTGCCATTCTATTCTTTAATTATAGGTTAAACAAACCAGAGCAAAGATACAAAAAGAATCCATTGGAGAATTCCCCAAAAAAGGGATTGTTTTGCCTGTTTCGGAGATTTATAAACTTGGCACTCCTCTGAAGTTCCATACAAAACTACGTGTTTTTGAACACAATTACAAAAAATATTCCTAACTTTGCAACCGCATCGGTTCATCTCCCTCATCGCATACGGGGGAATGATTAAAAGGGAATCAGGTGAGAATCCTGAACAGTCCCGTTGCTGTATGTCTCATAAAAAAGCGTAGTAAACACATACTCTATGCCACTGAAAGGCCGCGTGCCGATTGGGAAGGCGTTTACTGCGGAGACGAGTCAGAAGACCTGCCATGCAATATAGTTCAATAGCTTTCGAGGACGAGCTATGAATCCGAAAATCCCGGGCGGCCATCGGTCGTAGTACGGGGTTGTCTATTCATATTTACGGGTTTTCTTAGAAGCTGTTTTGATGGAGTTTTCACTGTCAAATAGATAGTTCATGGGAGAAATCAAACGCAGGCATGCCTTATGCCTGATAGGAGTCTTTTGCCTGCCCTTACCTGCCGTATCCGCACACCGGACGGACAGCATACGCAACTTGGGCGAGGTAGTGGTCAAAGCCAAGACCTACAAAGAGGTCATTCCCGCACAGACCCTGAAAGGGGAAGAACTGCGGAAGCTGAACAGCTTTTCCGTGGCTGATGCCATCCGTTATTTTTCGGGATTGCAAATCAAAGACTACGGCGGTGTGGCCGGGCTGAAGACGGTCAACATCCGCAGCATGGGTACGAACCACACGGGCGTATATTACAACGGCATACAGTTGGGCAACGCACAGAACGGGCAGGTGGACTTGGGCAAGTTCTCGTTGGACAACATCGAGGAAATCTCGCTCTATAACGGACAGAAAAGCGATATCTTCCAATCGGCGCGAGAGTTCGGCTCGTCGGGTAGCATTTATCTCACCACCCGCCGCCCCCGGTTCGAAGGGGAGAAGGATGCCAACCTGGCGGCCAAAGTGAAGTTCGGTTCCTATGGATTGCTCAACCCGGCTTTGCTTTACGAGCACAAAATCAGTGACAATATCAGTGCGGCTGTCAGCGCGGAGTGGATCACGTCGCAAGGCGACTACAAGTTCCGCTACCGGCGCGTGGACGTAAGCGGGGCACTGAAGTACGACACCACCGCCGTGCGCCACAATAGCGACATCGACGCCCTGCGCATCGACGCGGGACTGTACGGCCTCTTCGGGAAGGGAAAATGGAACGTCTTCGCCTACCATTACACCTCGGAAAGAGGGATTCCGGGAGCCATCGTGAACAATGTGTGGAAGCGTTCGGAACGGTTGTGGGACCGCAACTCTTTCCTCCAAGGAAGTCTCGAATGGCATGTATGGCGCGGGCTGAGCATGAAGTTCAACACGAAATACGCCTCCGACTACACCCACTACATGAATAACAACACGGACATCAAGCTGACAGACAACATCTACAAGCAGCGGGAGTGTTACTTCTCGTGGGCTAACAAATACGCCATCACGGCGGACTGGGACGTGTCCGTGGCTTACGACTTCCAGTGGAACGGCTATGAGGGATTCGACCTGAACAAGGACCACGACAAGGAGCACCCGATGAACACGGCCACGCGCGGCACACACTATATCTCGGCCGCCACGGCCTTCACCGTGGCCGACCGGCTGAAGGTGCAGGCCAGTGTGTTGGAGACGTTCGTGAACGAGGAGAAACGCCAACGGGACAAGGCACCAAACAAAAGCAAGGTGACCCCGGGGCTGTTCCTCTCTTACCAACCGTGGAGGAAACACGACATAGTGGTGAGGGCCTTCTACAAGACGGCCTACCGCATGCCGACATTCAACGACCTCTACTACACGGACATGGGCAACCCGGCCTTGCTACCGGAGACCACCACGCAATACAACGTGGGTGCCGTGTACGACCGCACGCGCACCGAAGGCATCTTCCGCAACCTACACCTCAATGCGGACGTATACTACAACGACGTGAGGAACAAAATCGTATCGTGGCCGCAGGGACCTCAGTTCCGCTGGACGACCATCAACCTGGGGCGGGTGGACATCCGGGGGATGGATGCCGGGGCGGCCTGCACGTTGGCCTTTCCCCACGAATGGACGCTGACGGGCAAGTTGCAATACACTTATCAGGAGGCCATCGACGTGACGAATCCGTCGGACACGTACTACCGCGACCAGATTCCCTACATCCCCTGGCACAGCGGATCGGCCATCATAGCCCTCTCGTGGGGCACATGGTCTCTGGGCTATAGCTTCATCTACGTGGGCGAACGTTACAACCAACAGGAGAACATCATCTACAACCATACGCAACCGTGGTATACCAGCGACATGACACTCATGAAGGAAATACGGTGGGGCAAGGCACGCCTGCGCTTCACAGTCGAGGTCAACAACCTGCTCGACCAAGACTACGATGTCATACTGAACTACCCGATGCCCATGCGTAACTATAAATTCGGCCTTGCCGTGGAACTCTGATATGAAAACCGTCCGAAAGATACTATTCCTTCCGCTCCTGTGTCTGGCGGTCTTGTTCGCCTGCCGGGAGATAGAACTGGTCGTGCCTACGGAGTACGAGCTGCTACCGGGCGTGCCCATAGCCCCGGACGCACGACCGGCCGGCATGTACCTGCTCAACGAGGCCAACATGGGCAGCAACAAGTCGTCCATCGACTACGTGGACTTCCGCAACGCATACTACGTGCGCAACATCTACGCCGAACGCAACCCGAAGGTAGTCAAGGAACTGGGCGACGTGGGCAACGACATCCAGATATACGGCAACAAGCTGTATGCCGTCATCAACTGCTCGCACAAGGTGGAGGTGATGGACGTGCGTACCTGCAAGCGTATCGGGCAGGTGGACATCCCCAACTGCCGCTACATCCGCTTTGCCAAGGGGAAAGCCTACGTCTCGGCCTACGTGGGTCCCGTGGCCATCGACCCGAACGCCCAGTTGGGGGCCGTATATGAAGTGGACACGGCTTCGCTTGCCGTCACGCGCAAGGTGACGGTGGGTTACCAACCGGACGAGCTGGAGGTGCTCGGGGAGTACCTTTACGTGGCCAACTCGGGAGGTTACCGCGCACCGGATTATGACAGTACCGTGTCGGTGGTGGAAATCTACGGCATGAAACAAATCCAGAAGATTCCGGTAGGCATCAACCTGCACCGCATCCGCAAGGACCGCTACGGCAAGCTCTGGGTGACTTCGCGCGGCGACTACAACACCATCCCCTCGCGCCTCTACGTGCTCGACCGCAAGGACAAGAATTCCAAGGAAATGGTGGTGAAGGACACGTTGGACATCCCTTGCTCGGAAATGTACATACAGGGCGATTCGCTCTATTTCTACAGCGTGGAGTGGAACAAACAGACGGAACGCAACACCGTCACCTACGGCATCATCGACGTGCGGACGGGCCAACTCGTCACCGACCATTTCATCACGGACGGGACGGAACAGGACATCGTCATCCCATACGGCATCTGCGTGCACCCGACAACGGGGGATGTCTACGTGACGGATGCCAAGAATTACGTATCGAGCGGAGTGCTCCATTGCTACGACCGCCACGGGAAGAAGAAATGGAGCGTACGTACGGGGGACATCCCCGCACACATGGCATTCTACGACCCGCAATAAAAACGGAATTGGAACATGAGACCCATATATAATAAGGTAATAGGAGCGTGCGCGTCCGTCCTGCTGGCATCCTGTCAACAGGACATCCCGATGGTCAGCCTCGGGGTGGACAGCCAATACCGCATCGAACGGATGCGGAAACTCATCCTGCGGCCCGAATTCACTGGGGAGGCCTACCGTTGGACCTTGAAAGACAGCGAAGGAGCCGATTCCACCGTCTCCACCGAAAGGGAATTCATCTTCGTGGCCGAAAAACCGGGGACGTACGCCCTGCGCTTAGATATCATCGACGCGCAAAATCCTGTAACGCAGGAGGTGGAAATCAACGTGGAGGAGGAAAGCGTGGCTTACAGCCGGTATATCACGGAGGTGTATGAATACTGTCCGGCCCCCGGACAGTTCGTCAACATCATGCCGCTCTATGAGGAAGGCGACACGGAAGAAGACATGTGCCGGAAAGCCCGGGAAAGCATATCGGGCACGAACGACATCATGATTTCCTTGGGAGGATACGGCGGCTACGTCACGTTCGGTTTCGACCACACCGTAGTCAACGTACCCGGGCAAAAGGACTTCAAAATCTTAGGCAACGCATTCTATGCCGATGCCAACCCGAACCCTTCGGCTCCGGATTCGGGCGGGAGTTGCGAACCGGGCATCGTCATGGTGTCCATCGACCGGAACAACAACGGACTGCCCGACGACGAGTGGTACGAACTGGCCGGGAGCGAATACCATAAACCGGAAACCCGGCACGGCTTCCAAATCACTTATACCCGTCCAGCAGCGGACAAGGTGCCCACGCCGGACGACAACAGCCCCATCACGGACACGACTTACATCCTTTGGGAAACCGGAGACGGCGAAAAGGGCTATATTGCGAAAAACGCTTACCACAACCAGGACTACTACCCTGCGTGGATTGCCGAAGACCGGTTGCAGTTCAGCGGGACGCGTCTGGCCGACAACGCCGTGGACGAAAGCGGTGGAAAAGGCTCTTACTTTGTCCTTTACGCCTACGAATGGGGCTACGTGGACAACCACCCTAACAGCGAAGAGGACAAAATCAGTTTCGACATCGGTTGGGCAGTGGACAGCTTGGGAAATCCCGTCCACTTGCCCGGTGTGGACTTTATCCGCGTATATACCGGTGTCAACCAGCAATGCGGTTGGTTGGGGGAAACTTCCACCGAACTGAGCCGTGCCGAGGACCTGCACGTAGAATACCAGACCCATTATTTACCCAATCCATAACCCTGAAACCATCATGAAGAAAAGAAGATTACATTTGTATACGGCGGCCATGCTGTTTGCATGCGCTTACAGCCTGTACGGGCAGACCACTTACACCGACGGCGTGTTCATGCTCAACGAAGACTGGTACGGACACAACAACAGTACCCTGAACTTCATCCGTCCCGACCACCCGACCGACCCGTTCGAGTATTATATCATACAAAACAATGAATCCAATGCCGGACAGTCGCTAGGAGCCACGGCGCAATTCGGTGCCGTCTACGGCGACTACCTTTTCATCATCTCCAAACAGGATCAGGACGCGGGCGACGGGCTTTCGCCGGGCGAATCGGCAGAGACCCGCCAAGGAGGCCGCATCGTGGTGGCCGACGCACAAACCATGGAAATCAAAAGCCGTATTCCCATCATCAGAGCCAATGAAAAAGGAGTGTCCATCGCCGACGGGCGCAGTTTCGTGGGCGTAGACGAGACGAAAGGATATGTAGGCACATCGAACGGCATCTACATCCTCAGTTTCTCCCCGTTCGAGATTACAGGACGCATCGAGGGGACGGAGAACCCGCTCATCACGGGAGACGAGGACAACGCCGACGGCGTGGGACCGCTCTACCAGAACCAAATCGGCATGATGTTGCGTACGGCCGATTATGTATTTGCCATACAACAGGACAAGGGTGTCTTGGTAATAGACCCACAGACGGACAAAATCATACATACCGTGGAGGGATGCTTCAGCACCATGGCGCAAAGCAAGGACGGAAACATCTGGGTGGGACGCAACACCAACATGGACTATCAGCATTACCCCTACGGCAATATGGGGTCAAGCGGTGAATGTTGGGAGGGCAAGGAACTCTTGCGCATCAACCCTGAAACGTTCGAGACCGAAGCCGTCCCCATGACAGAAGGTGGCATCAATCAGACGTGGTATGCCTGGACGGCCGGCTCCTTATGTGCCAGCACGCAGGAAAACGCGCTCTACTTTACTTATAATGAAAACCGGTGGAGTTGGTTCACGACCTCCAAGCTCTACAGGTTCGATATCGACACGCGGACATTCACACAGATTTACGACAGTGCCACGGACAAACGTTATTTCTACGGAGCAAGCATACGCATCCACCCGCTCGACGACCAGATTTACGGGGCACTCTATTTGGACAACGTAGTGCAAAGCTACTGGATATACCAAATGGACAACCAAGGGAACGTGTTGAAAGAACTGGAGCCGATAGACCGTTACTGGTTCCCGGCCTTGTTCATCTTCCCGGACAACCACGCGCCCGAGGTGGAGGAACTGCCCGACGTCACGTTGGAAGACGGGGCGGTGGAAATAGACCTGAGCAGCAAGGCTACCGACAAGGACAACTTGGACGCGGCCATCGTGAAGACCGTAAAGTCGAACAGTAACGAGGACGTGGTGGAAGCCCGCATCCGGAACCACCGACTCACCCTGCAACCGAAAACCGTCGGGGAGGCCGACCTCGTCATTCGTTTCAACTCCAACGGAAAATACGTGGACCGTACGTTGCACGTAAAATCCCTCACCACCGGAATCCGCCATACGGAAGAATCCCCAGTACGCGTATGGGGCAAAGACGGACGCATCCACATCAAGGGATTGCAACGGCCCACCCGCGTCCTCGTATACGACACAGACGGACGGCAGATTCGCGACACTGTCCTGTCACCGGGCGACTGCATCGAAGGGTTGCCGGGCGGCAAATGCTACATCCTGAAATTTAACAGAAAACAGTATAAACTGATTTATTAATTCATTAAATGTTTAATCCAATGAGAAATTTTACTCAGAAACTGACGGCACTCGCCGCTGTGGGGTGGCTTTCGCTAACCACCGCACTGGCCGGTGAACAGTTCGTGCCGAAGGAGTATTCCTACAAAAATGTGGGAATGAGCTCACAATCCACCATCAACATCCCGATGACGGACTTGTTCATCTATCCCGACGGGATGGATGCCACAGCAAACCTCGACGAAGCCGGGGTCAAGGCCGAATTCGAATTCACGGACGAAAACGTAGTGGGCCTATACAAGTATGAATATTACAGCTTCGGAAAGGTGCAACAGCTCTACCTGATGCGCAAAGGAGGATATGTGACAGGACCGGCCGATGTGAAAGTTAAACTGACCTATAACGGGGAAACGGTGGAAAACACACTGGATATAGACATCGTGTCGCTCATCGCCCAAGATGACGAATACACGGCCGAACTCGGGCAGGCACTGATGATGCCGGTTCTGAACAATGACAATTTCATGAAAAACGGCGACAAGGCCAACGCCATGATCGAAATCCTTCAAGCCCCCATTAACGGACAGGCCACTATCGTTGAAGGAGCCGACGGAGAACAAGATACCATCAAATACGTGCAGAACGAGGGACTGGACAACTATTCATTTGACGAGTTGAAGTACAAGGTGACACTCGGAGAAGAGACCTCGGAAGCTACCGTGAAAATCAATATTCACAAGAATGCATACGCTTCGCGCGTTATCGACTTCCTGCCGGCTCCGGGGCAGTTCACCAACCAATTGTCTAAAAGCAATTCGGCCGAAGGGACATTGGGAACCAAAGGAGGCACCCTTAGCTTAGGGTCATTCGGAGGATATGTCATCTACGGCTTCGACCAACCCATCATGAACAATCCGAAAAACCCCTATGGGGTTGACTTCACCATCAAGGGCAACTCATTCGTAGCCAACATCTACGGCGTATGGACGGAACCGGGTGCCGTACAAGTATGCCAAGACCTGAACGGCAACGGCGTACCCGATCCGGAGGAACCTTGGTACGAACTGGCCGGTTCGGACTACTGGTTGAGTACGACCAAGCGGAATGCCCAGATGACCTATTACAACCCGAACTACGACAAGCGTTACACCGTACCCTGGACACTGAAATACACGGACAAGGACGGGAAAGAACAGATGGAAGCAGGTGCCGTGCTGACCAACCAGTTCCACCAGCAATCCTACTATCCCGACCCGTTCGATTTCGGTTGCGACCGAGACTCTGTAACTTTCGAAGGAGCTATTATCCGCAGTTCGCTGGACATGAGCGCACCAAGCTACATCGAGTTCTACCGCGCCCCGGCCTTCGGCTACTGCGACAACCGCGGGTATAACAAGACAGATCTCACCATCGCCCAAAACCCCTATTACAATGACGAGAACGGCAATGCCGCCGACGGCTTCGATATCAGTTGGGCTGTAGACAAGGACGGCAACCACGTGGAACTAGACCACGTGGACTTCGTAAAAGTCTATTGTGCCGGAAGCGCCAATGCCGGATGGTTGGGAGAATGGTCTACCGAGGTCCTAGGAATCGGCATCACGACTCCCGACCCAGACTACGTGCCCCAGGACTATTACCTGAACTATATCGGCATCACGCAGCTTCAGGTCATCCAAGGACAGGAATGCCAGTTCGAAGGTTTCCTCTTCAAAAACGGACGGCCTGTCACAGAGGGGACACAGAAATGGTGGCTCTCGACCGACAGTGTGGGTACCATCGACAATACCGGACTGTTCAAAGCCACAGGTAAAACGGGTAAGACCAAAATCTACTTCACACAGAAAGAAGATGTCCCGACCGACTCCATCGACATCGAGGTCGTAAACCTGACTTCCGTACTCATCGACCTGGAAGGCAATGCCAGCACCGTGTCCAACGACAGCACGAAAATGATTGTAGGCGAAACCATCTACATCAACGTGCAATGCACGGACAGCCGTGACGGCAGCCTGAACGGTACCGGACGTAACCGCTACATCTACGAGAACTTCGACTGGACGACCTCAGACCCCGAAATCGGAACCATCAACAACGGTTCTTTCCACGGCCTGAAAGCCGGACGCACCATGTTGCATGCTTACTCACGGTCCAATCCGGAACTCTCCGACTCCATCCTCGTCATCGTGGAGGAAGCACCGGAACTCAAGCCCGTCAGCGACCCCATACGCCTGGCTTATTATGAACCGGAAGGCACCAAGACCAGTAGCGAACTCTTCACGGCCGAAAACGGTTCCACAATCTATCTGGACGGCGTAAAGTCCACGAGCCACTACGAACACGCCATCGAGAAGAACGAACTGGGCTATAAATACAACGAAGGGGAATACGTCACAGACACCCTGACCTTCGACCTGACCCATTACGGGCAGAAGAAACAAATGCAGTTGTGTATCGTCTACGCCCCCGACACGAAGGCTTCCGGCCGTCTCCTGCTGTACAGCGACAAGAACGCCGTGAAAGCATACGATGCCGAAGCCCGCGAAGAACACGTGAAGACTCTCATCGAAGAATTGGCGGCCGATTCCGTACAAGGATTGACGGCTGACGGTGCCTTTACCTACATCGCTGCCGGAGACAGCATATACCGTTACAACACGGTCGATGCCTGCTGCACGCACAAGCTGCAACTGCCCGGAAAGGCTACCGTCGACCGCATGCTGACGGCACGCAACCTCCTATTGGTCGTTTCGCATACCCCGGCCGGAGACTACCACCTCGACATGTTCTACAAGACCGACCTTGAAGCCATCAAGACATTCAGCCTGTCCAAACCCGCAACCGACATGGCCGTAACGGGCGACAAGCTCTATGTCCTCACCTCTGCGGACGGCAAAAGCGGCATGGACATCTTCGACCTGAAGAACTTCATACAGGAACGCCAAGTGTCGTTGGGACAGAAAGGACTCGGCGTGGAAACCCTCGTGGCTCGGGACGCACGTGTCTACGGCATCCGCCCGTATAACCCCACGACGGAAGAGGCTGCGGCCATCCTCGAGTTCAACACAACCAACCGCACGTCCAAACTGATCGGGACTGACGGTATCCAGGCCTACTTCGAAGGCGTACCGGCCGCAGTCAAGCCGATGGGCGGCGACTCCATCCTGTTGGCCAACTACAACGGCTTCACCGCCTACGACACCAAGACTGGGGAAATCCGCGACGGCATCATCATGGCGGCCGGAAACACGGTATACCCCACCGAAGCCGTACAGGATACTCTCTCGCAGCGTACCTACGTGGTTTATGCCGATGAAAACGCGGAGACCTACCAGGGAGCTGTCTATTATGGCGATGAGTTCACCAAAGAATTCGACATCTACGACCTCGGCCGCACACCGGCCAACCTGTCTGCCGTACCAGAATTCGCAGACAACGAGGCACCGAAACCGGCCAGCCGTTTCAACATGAGCCCCAACAGCTACTGTTACGAAATGGGCACCAGTGCCTCCGCGCATACCATCTGGAAATCCAGCAACTTCACCGACCACGAGGAAGACTTCGACATCTACCTGCGCGGACTCGAGAAATACCCCTGGATTACGCAGCTCGACAACCTTGAAGACGGCGACATCCGCATCGAGGCTCTTTACAGGGGTACGGTGGACAAGGATTCCGTCATCACCTTCCAAGTAGAAGCCATCGACCGCGCCGGAGCTTCCACGCTCGTGGATGCCACCTACACTATCAAGGCGCAGATCGTCAAGCCCACCGTGGCCCAAGCCATCAAGGACACCACGACCGTGCTCGGCACCGATACCCTACGCATCGGCCTGAAAGATGTCTTTGCCTACACCGGCACCACCTACGGCGTCACTCTCGCCAAGACCGTGTCGGCCAACGACAATGCCGCCCTCGTGCGCGACAGCATAGACACCGCTACGGACTCGCTCATCCTCATCCTCACACCCGGAAAGACCGGCATGGCCAACCTGGCCGTACGCTACACCGTGGCTAAGGAAGGCTATGGCGAGAAGTTTGCCGAGACTACCTTCCGTCTCGTCGTAGAAGACCCGAGTGCGATAAGCGGCAGCACCGTGGCACAGCACTTCCAAGTATTGGCCAACCCCTTCAAAGATCATTTGGAGATCCGTATACCGGAAGACGGTACCGTGACCCTCTACGACATGAACGGACGTGCCCTCATGCAGAAACAACTGCAGGCAGGTACGAACATCATCCCCACAGGGACACTGGCAAACGGTACCTACCTCCTGAGCTACAAGGGAGAAACCCTGAAGGTCGTACGCGAGTAAACAAAAGCCCCGTCCAAAAGGCTTAAACCAAAACAAAGAGAGGTTGTGTTTTTGACACAACCTCTCATCTATTATTAACATTACACCCAAACAATAAGCATATAGCAAATACTGCTATACTTACATTTTTCATATCCTTGCCTTTATCAGTTTTATTTCCCCATCCTTATTTCCCACAAAAGCCCAAAGCCATCCTTTATCGACAGTCATACAATGTATATTGACAATATGTTTTTCATCCGGAGAAACACCCAGAATGCCCAATTACCCCAAACCGTCCTGTTGTGCTCTACTTTTTCGTCCAAAACCGGAAAGTCTGAATACGTGGAAAGCACCTTTGATACAATAAAATTAGCAAAATCAGGGATAAAATCAGCAAGAACGAAGATTCTGGCGTTTTCAGCCCTGTTCTTGCTTCACTCCGTCCACATACAGTTCCTTGTTGATGTAAAGTTTGCCCTCTTGCCGGCAGGTGAGAGAACCGCCCTCACCCAAGGTGATGTTATACCCCTGTCCGGCCAAGATATACTCCTCGGAAATCCATAACTCTCCGGTCAGTTGGCTCCAGTCCACATTAGCAAACAGGCGAATCACTTTCTCACCGTCTCTATCTTCATAGAACTGCTGCGGCACATCCGTTCCGTTCTTCAAGGCCTCGTACAGCCGCATGGCGTCATCAGCCGAATAGACACCGGAATAACGGTGTTGCGGCATATCCTCCTCTTCCTTGGTAGACCAAGGGATGATGATGGAACCGTCTCCTCCACCGGCCACCGGCCCGTCTTGCAGGATGATTTCATCAAAACGGCACATTTCTCCGGCCTGTACCTGCGTAGCATCCTTTCCTGTCGGTTTTCCATTATTGTCGAGATTGATACCATAGATATTTCCGGTATAGCTTTTATTATCGTACATCACAATGAAAAAGCCCAACTGGCTTTCCGGGCGTCCGTCCTCTCCCTCCCAGAACTTGAAAGGAGGCACATACAAGGCATGATAAAGCCTCTGATTGGGTTCGTCCGTATAGCGTTGTCTCCATTCGAATTCTATCCCCAAATTGTCCTCATCTGTATCATAGTGGAATGTCACATAATGGAAGTCTCTCGTGGACGTAGCTACCGTATTGTCGAACTGGTGAAACTCCGCCATATTGAACGTGGCCTGCTTCGGCAGGTTGGGGAATATGATTTTACAAGACTCCACCGGTTCTTGCGTTTCCCCATTCTTATTCTTATGTATAAACTTACAAAAAACCAGTTTACTCACCTGTCTTTTAAACGCCATAGACAGTTTGAAATCACCCGGCCTTACTTTATCCGACACCGTATGCCCCACAAAATATTCCAAGCCTTTCGAGTAGTCCCCAAACATCACCCTTCCTTGCGCCGTTCCATCAGACAGCGTGTCTATGTGCACGCCTGCAACGGGATTTTCCACCGGATATTTATCGTCCGCATAATTTGCGGCAGGGGGATTTGACAAAGCATGAAAAGTATATTTGACAGTTTCGTCCTCCTCCCAATAGAATGCGGAAGCTTTGTCCTTGGCCGTCAATTCTCCGGTAACTCCATCCGTAACCTTATAACATCCCCAACGAGGCTTTCCCAATGGTTGGTTATTCAGCACCATGGTCTTAAGGAAATAGAACTCCCCGAATTTAGGCCCTGTTTCGTTTTGTCCGATAGCGTCACGTTTCTGTACAAATCCTGTGCCTACTCCCGAAACAACGATTTCCCTCCGCCCTACCGGTAGCACCATGTCGTCCGACTCCTTGTCGCACCCGGCCAGCAAAAGGACGAGCATCCCCATCATCCACCTTATCTGAATTGTCATATTCTTCATCATTCCTCCTTCTTCTATTTATCCGAACCGACAAAAGCACCCGTTCCATCGGCACTGTTACCCTTACCTTTCAACTCCGACGTACTTCCCGAACCTGCGGTAAACGTTCCGGCCTCATAATGGGACTTCCCTTCGTAGGGCGCGGTGTCGAATCTGTTCCGACCCTCATTCCGGGCAATTTCCACCGCATCCCTCATCGCCCCGATGACGCCTCCGAGAGTGTACCAGCTATGGTCATTAGGCGAAGGATAGTCCGGAGACATTGCCACCTTACCGAACGCAATGCCGCCGGTCACCGATGCCTTGTCGACATAACCCACCAAGCCGCCCACGGCAGAATGGGTGTTCGTTTCTTTATAGTCGGCCACTTTTCCACCCGTCACATTTCCGGCCACGGTAACATCTGAAATCAAGGCGCCGAACCGCACACAGCCTGCCACGCCACCGGTATAGTTCCAAGAGCCTTCGGCCTCCTCCGCATGAACAGACACACGCACGTTGCCACCCTCCAACGCCCCGTTGGCATCAGTAAGCAGTCCCACCACGCCGCCGGTATATCGGCTACCCGTTCCCCGGCACTTGTTGGTGACCACAATTTCGGCTCCTGAGCCACCCCGCAAATTGTCGACATTTGCCAATGTTCCATTGCATTGCCCTACGACTCCCCCCATACAAGAGGTATATGCCACTTCTGGGTTGGCCGCCTCTGCCGTAACTTTAATGCTGCCCGACAGCATGATGTCCGTCAGGCTGCCCCGGGGCAGTTTTCCCACCAACGCCCCGATACAATAGGCCTTATCCAGTCCATCGCCATTGTGCAGCGTAATGTCCAGTTCGGCGTCCGCCAGGCTCACGTTGCTGACGGTGCCTCCCTCGCAGACACGGGCCAATACCCCCCATCCCGTATCGTGGTCGACAGTCAACGACGCATCGGGGTCACTCTCTTTGTGTATGAGCCGGGCACCTCTCAAATTCAGGTTCTTCACCGTACCGTACAAAGTGTTGAACATAGGGTTCACCAGATTCAAAATACTGAATCCTCCTCCGTTGAAGGTCACGATATCCGGCAGATCCTCCGGAATGAAAGACTCTCCGTTAAAATCCACATTTGCCATCAGCGTCATTTCATTCCGGTACTTGCTTTTCTGCAACAGCGTTACCGTATCCCCGCTCAAGGTACACGTATAGTCCTTGTTACATTCCTTGATGGCATTCATAAAATCTTTTATATTGAAATTATCATACTTCGCCGTCGTGATGGTGTCATCGTCATCCCCCCAATAATCGTCCATACCATCCTGAGTGATGTTGCTCTTCAAGTCTTCCAACGAAACCGTGTAGGACTCTCCGGCTTCCAATCGCCCCAATTCCTTTACGTTGGATATCGTAATATAAGGATAACCGTCTTGGCGCTGTAGGGAAAACGTACTGTAATCTCCCGGTGCCAGATGGAAGGTCACCGAATCTTCATCATTCCCTTTATCTGCCTGCGCGGTGATTTTCCGGCTCTCTTCTTCCACAAACCGGAAACGCAATCCGTTCTTATCGTCCAACATCATCGTACAGGCGTTTTTCAACGGGCGTTCCTTCCCGCCAACCGGTTTGAACCGCAGTCCATATTCATCTTCATCGTCCACTCCGACAAGTGTCAGGCGTGTACAAAGATGACGGAACTCCAAATGCACGGCATGTCCGTACTCGATTTTTTCGGTCACGGCTTCCAGTGGGTCGGGATTGAACACCGAGTCGCGATAGGCAAAACGGTCCAGCACCACCGGTTCCAGTTCCACGCCAACCTGAGCAATAGGCCCCGTCCAGTTTTCCAGATAATAGGCCGTGAACTTCGCCTCCGTCGCGTTCCAAGGCCAGGTCATCTCATACTGCTCTTCCGTTCTAGTATTGACCCACGCTCCGTTTTCCAGCGTCAGTATCGTATATTTGGTCACCTTCTCTTCCTTCTTGGAATCGGTGGTCTGTGGGTCTAAGGTAAACTCTGCCGACACATGAATCACATCGGTATCCTTAAAGTTCTTCTTGCCCTCTATGCCCCGCTTCAATCTGGTCTCATCCTGTAGCCATGCCGTGGTGAAGCAAACCGGTATCCCCGGTCGGCCCTTAACACCATAGAGAGCATCTATATCCTCCCGACACCCCACCGACAGCAACAGCATTATGCCGTACACCATCCATTTCACCTGTCTCTTCATACCACAATTCCTTCTTTTTCAGATTAATCCGTGATGAACACACGGTTGATTATATCGTTGGCTACCGTCCCTTTGAAATCGGAGGGCATCCTGCCGACCACTCCATTGACTATCTTCTTGTAACCCCACTCCGTTTCGTCCTGCATCTCCTTGGCCTGTACCATGCCGTGGAACTTGCAGCCGGCCATATCGCCTCCACTCATCTCCCCTGCCAACACACCAGCCACGCCGCCGCGACACATCATCTTCGCCTCGCGTACTGTACAATCGAAAATCTGACCGCTCGAAATGCGCCCTGCGATACAGCCAGAAGGGGTATCCACATCCATGTTTCTCACTGTCACGAAATCCAAGTGCAGGTTTCTCAACCATCCGCCGCGAATCTCTCCTATCAGCCCCACCAGTCCGGATGAAGGGCCGATATGTTCAAAATCCAACATCAGATTATGCAAGACATACCCTTTGCCGTCAAACGTCACCCCCTCCGGCAAAGCCTTGATAAGCGCTCCGCTTGCATCGGGCTTCATATCCTTGCAGTCTATATCGTTCCACAAATAAAAAGTCCAGCCCGGGCCCAAAGTTTCCTCGTTGTTATACACCCCGTATTGGGCCAGCAAAGTACTATCTTCTGTGGTCATGCTCTCCATATTATCCGCATTCCGGTTGTACACTTCCAGCCATACGGCAAACTGTTCTTCCGAATGGATGCCCGGCAACTTGTCCACCTCTCCCACATGCTGTTCGTTCCAGTCTATGATTTCATGAGGATAGACGGTAGGGGTAATCCCCTCCATGCGGATGGTCAGCGGATGCTTCCAGCCTCCCTCCAGTCCGGTCAGGGCCTCTCCTCTCGTGGGCTTCACTCGCTGGGGTTTTCCGGTCTTGTCCTTCACTTCGATATAGTCTATCTTCGCCCCGGCAGGCAGAATGACCGGATAGACCGTTCTCGGTTCCTGCCCCACCAACAATGTGTAATCATCCACCCGCGGAGCGGTAAAGGAAGAACGACCGAAGTCATATTGGGACGCCCTGTCCAACGGCACCGTATCCACCGTCAACGGAAAATCTTCATAGGGAAACGGGTCTATCTCTTTTCTAAGGATATGCGCTCCCAAGACATGATAGGTCAGGTGCACCGTCAGTTTCTCATTGCCCTCAGTGTCCGGCGAGAATCCTTCGCCCAAAAAGAGCAATACCATCGCAAACCGGTGTCGGAACTGATAATTTATATTGTCATACTGCATTTTTTGGGCGGTCAATAAGTCCACAATATGTCCATCCTCCGTAAAGATGTGGATATAATGTTCCCCTTTTTGGCTACCGGAAGGTACAACCAAAGAACTTCCATTCGATTTCACGTAGTTCAGCGGCATCTTCTCCTTGGGCGCAAACGGAAAATAGGCAAACGTGACCCCGAACTTGCCCAAAGCCACATTGGCAACTTCCGTCGAAGTGAATTTTCTTGCCCCTCCCATATCGGAATAGGTCAACTTCGTATTCTTCAGAT
The DNA here is from genome assembly GCF_000233955.1 of Paraprevotella clara YIT 11840. Classification (GTDB taxonomy): domain Bacteria; phylum Bacteroidota; class Bacteroidia; order Bacteroidales; family Bacteroidaceae; genus Paraprevotella; species Paraprevotella clara. The sequence continues at coordinate 8,270 of NZ_JH376602.1, read as the reverse complement.
AGAGCGTGTCGTCATTACCCTTTCTATGGCTCCAACGGTCGGGCTTGGCGCAATTCGGGTCATGGTAGGAGAAGAAACCTATCGTGTCGCCGGACCCAAAGGTGTCATATGACATCGTGAGTTTATTATCCGGTGTGGCTCTGACCGCCATAGCACCGGCTATTTCGCCCTCTATTTGCAGATAGTCCATCCTCAAAGGGTCATCTCCCGTCCATATCTCGTCCTGCCGGCAGCCGATGAAAAGCAGCATCACTGCCAACCATCCCCATATCCTATATCTATGCTTCATACTCATGGTGTTTCTATTTCGTTGAAAGTTGTTCCTCTGTTATATCAGTGTCACCTACCTTGATATGAAATCCCCTGAAGTCTATCTTAAAATTGTCACCGTTGAACTCCGGCAACGCCGTACCGACCGGAACTTCTATATTTCGCAGCAGGTTGAACACCCATTTACCTTCCCCCTCGGACCACATGCCAAACCTCATCAGGCGATAGTTGGTTTTCGAGGGATTCTTGTTATACGCCTTTGCCAAAGCCATCAGGTCGTCCCAATTCGTGATGCCGCTCTCGCCCAATACAGGCCTCTCTATAAGTTTTGTACTCCAAACCGTAACCTCCACATTCACAAATTCTATTTCGCGCCCTTCCACCTTATCCAGCAGCTTCACATTAAAGGTAAACTGGTATCCGGGCCAGAGTTTAAGGGGCACATTCTTATACTCCACCCACTCACGCTTATTGTTGTCATACCTCCACCAGTCCATAGTCTCCGGAAACAGTCCGTGAAACACCTTGTCCTCCCCCAAGTCGATAAACAATTCGGGTCTGTGTCCAAAGACACGAAACTGGGACCTATCCGGCGGAAGCACCCATATCGGGGTGGAGAAAACCATATTCGTTTCATCAGATTGCAGGAGCGAATCTTTGACCCAAAAAACATTTTTCTGAGAATACCTGGCACCAGGTTGCCCGTCCTGATATATTTCCCCCTTCAAACGGCTAAATGCCTGACTGCCTTCCGTTGATTCTTTGCCTTCAAACCCCGGAGTTTCCAGCCAGATTCGTAAATAGTCCACCCAAACCCTGATTTTGTCCCCATTCAGTGCCTGTTGCAATTCGCCAACCTCACTATGAAAACGGAAGCCAACGGCAGCCATCTTGTGTTGCAAACTGAACTGAAGCGTGGTACCAAACCCCACATTCTCCAATTTTCCCCAGATGATATCCACCTCTTCCGCTGCCGGAGTGCCCAAGGGAGCAATCATCCGCTTGAATTCATTACCCAAAGTGTCGTCCGCTACCTTTGGGTACTGCTTCCCGAAATACATCATTCTGAAATTATCCGTCTGCAAATAACGCCGATTATCTGTCTTTCCATCAAAACCCGGATTTCGTTCCTCCTTCTGCACCGGATAGTTATACAGATTGTCCAGATAAACCGCCTCTACAAGATTCTTCTCCTTATCCTGTACATAAATGTCTTTCCACATCAACGGTTCCTTTGTCTCCACCTTGGTATAGACATACCCGTATCCTGCTTCATCGAACACACATTTCGCACTGGCCATCTCCCCGTCCGGATACGAGGGATATGTGAAAAGCATCGTACGGCTAGTGATGGCTTCTTCCTCTCCCACCTGTCCTTCACCGCTCCGAGTAGCAATGCCCAGCCCTCCGGTAGCGGCACAAACCATGACCGGTTTGTTTCCGTCTACGTCGCTTTTCATGCCAACGCCCGGCTCATCGGCACAAGCTGCCGTCCACAGCAGCAAAACTGCCGCCATACATATTCTCGCTTGGATATAATATCTGTTTCTCATATCGTTCCTATGGTTGTGTTTTGGGTTTGACGGGCACCAACTCCATGTCTACCTCGGCTTTGCTCCACGGCTCCAATATCGCCGTCAGCACCACCACCTCGTGGGTGACGGCATCGATGACCAACGATAAGTTCAGCCGATGCCCAGCCTTTAAAGAAATCTCTGCCTTATTGGGCACAAATTTATACAGTGTGGTACTTTCGTTACCATCGTTTCTCTTCACGTTAAAATAGAGAAAGTCTTTTCCCTCGTTCAACAAACTCTGCTCCGGCACGATGGCCTGAAAGAGGTATTCCTGATAGCGTGCTCCCGTATCGTCCGTTTTGACCGGAGAAACTGTGCGCCGCATGATAACGTTCTTTCTCCTATCAGAACCGGCCTCGGTCTTGTCATCGGCATCCGACACACGGACAGTGCGCCGCCCGTCGTTGTCGATGACCTCCGAATAGCTCACTTCGTATGCCCGCAACATACTGCGCAAATAGGCACTCTGCACCGCTTCCGGTGGGAAAGGTCCCTCTGCCGGATTGTCTCCCACAGGAAGTTTCACCTTCACCTGCACCATGGCAAACGCATGATGGAAGGTGAGGGGTACCCTTTTACCGCGCTCGCTCAAGAGCTGACGCCGATAGGCTATCAGCATATCGGCCTCATCCAACGCCCCCTCTGCACTCTGGTCATCAGGCACTTCGTCCAGATAATGCTTGCCGGGAAAGTGTACGGCCTCGAAAGGGAAATAAATGGAAGTCGGGACAAGCGTAAGCCAGTTGAAGCCCTCCCCCTCCGCTGCAGAAAACTTATAAGGATATTCGTCGGGGCCTACAGTATCGTTCGTATGCGTATATCTATAGGTATAATAGTTTCCATACTCGTCCTTAAAGTTCGGCTGAGAATAATTCACCGGACAGTAGACGCGGATTTCATCGCCCTCATGAAAATATTCGGACTCATAAAGCGCATTCTCTCCTTGGCCCACTATGGCCCGGAAATGCACACCCGAATCCTCGCTCTCCGACACCGCCATTTCTTCGGGAGAGGTGCAAGCCCCGAACAGCAGGAATCCTATCGGTATGATATATTTCAGTTTTTCCATAATCCTTGCCATCTTTATTGTTATATGCCGCCCGGCGTCACTTCTTCCCATCCTCCGTCTACCGGCTTGTCGTCTATCCAGGTGGTCACCCTTACGTCCAGAGAGTTGTCTCCCGGTTCAGGCCATTGTCTGACTCTCGCCTTGATTACCACATGCGTGCCGCGTACCAACGATTCCAGATTGGGCAGCTTGGCCGACACCGATACGGGATTTTGATCCGCACCCTCCTCTGTTTTGCGGATCTTCAACGTCAGATAATACTCCTGCACATTATTCTCCTGTGCATCATCCTTCTGTACATCATCCCTCTTCACATTGCCCAGAAACTTGGTTTCATGCAGATAATAAGTATTTTCATCGGCTTTTGGCTGCCCATCATCATACTTAATAGCTATGGGCTTTTCATACACATGGCTATAACCGTGAAATCCGGATTCCGCCGGCACTTCATAATTTCTCACCCATTCCTGTGCGTCTGTCGTCCCGGCCAGGTTCACCAATTTGTCCCACTCGCTGTCGTTCATGCGGGGCACCAGATACGATGTCTTGGCCAACTGGTCTATCTTCCATTCCAACACCTCCATGGGAACGGCATTATCCCCGTTCTCATAGCTCAAGGAGAATTTCACGGGCACATAGGCCAGTTCCACAGTCACTTTCGTGAGGTAGACATGCGTGGCCCGAGTGACAAAATCCTCCATTCCGTTATCCACCGAAAGCGTGATGTGCTCCTTGCGCGAAGCGATAGGAACCTTGCCATGTTTGGGGAACGGGAAGTTTCCGGTGCCGTTGGTCAGCTTCAAGCTGTCCAGCCCGGTTATCATTTCCGCTCCCGGCAGCGTGACTATATCTTGAATCAGTTCTTCCGAATTGGCCAGGGCATACAATATCTTTTTGCCCACCGTTGTCATGATGCCTTCCTTCTTATATTCATACAGGAAACGGCTATCTTCGGGGACACTGTAATTTTCGACGTCCATCAACTCGTTGAGCTCTACGTTCTTCGTTTTTTCATCCAACAGAATGACGCGCAGTTCCTTCACCTTTTCACAATCGGGCACATCCCTTGTCGGTGCGGAGAGTGCGACATTCAGTTGCATTACAACGGACTGCGGCACACGAGCATACGCATCGTCAAATCCGGGCTCTTCTACGGAGTCCTTGCAACTGCCCAACAGCAGGGCCATCCAAAGAATGCCCCAAGACAAACTGCCATACAGGAAATTATGAACCATTGTTTTTCTCATTGCCTTTTATCGGTTGTATCAAATTTCTACTGACTGGTTACGGACCCGCCGACTCTGCACGCCCACAGTCACATCCACATAAGCCCAACGGTCTCCCACAAGGAAGAAGCAGAACTTGTAGTTATATTCACGGTCAAGGTATTCTTGCACCTTGTAGCTCTGTTCGGCCGTATTGCGGCCCGACACCAATCTTTATTATATATAAGAAAGATCAAAGTTCCTCGAATTGCACCCTCACGCTCCAATTCAACACACTGATGCCGATGTTCACGTAAGCCAGCTCGCCCCCCTTCAGGAAGAAGTCCATCTGGTAATCGTACCCCCGGTCCAGAAATTCCTGAGGCGAGTAACGGTAGATTTCCTCCGAACTGCGCAGGCGCGACAACATGTCAGGCAAGTTCACCCGTACGATTTCGTTGCCGTTGCGCTTGTCTGTGATGGACAACACACCATCGTCCGCCGGATCCTCATGGTACATGATGCGGGATGTCATGAAGTCCGCATGGGCTATCTTGCCCATAACGGCATCCGTATCGTCCGAAGCGGCACGCACCGGCGTACGGTCGTCCGTATTCCACGTGTCATGGGGTTGGTAAACCACTGGCCCCATACTCTCGTCCACCGAGTTATCCCAACGAAGCTGCATGTTGCGGTCCACAATTTTCATATCGTAATTCTCCACGTCCATATCCGTAGGATCATCCAATTCACGGAGTGACACGTTAATCTTCTTTGTGTTGCGCATCAAAGAGATTTTATGGTAAGTGGGACGCTGTCCGAACACTTCCACCGGGGTACATTCCATACCGTGCCATACCGTGTCGAGCGGCAGACCGCCGTTGTCCACCCAATTCAACGTTCCGCCGGAAAAAGTACGGGATTCGCACTCCAAATGCACGCCCACCTCGCACAGGGAATCACCGGACTCGGGCAAAGCCCTCAGAAAGCGGGCACGGTCTGAAGCAAGCATGTCGTCATAACAACATTGCCCTGCCAATACCAGAAATTGGTAACGACCCGGTGCCAGGTCCATGTGCATGGCATAAAGCGGGTCGGCCAAGGGACGGTAGTCCCCCTCGTTCTTCACCTCACGGCAGGTCACATAATGCCCCGTTTCGTCAAACACATACACGCTCACCGCCCCCACGTGGTCGTTGAACATGTCGGCACGCTGCAGGTTATAGTCATATTTAAACGACAAATACAGCCCCGTAGGACAGTCCTCCGTCTCGTCGTGCATCATGTCGCAGGACACCGTCAAGGCACCGGATATCAACCCGCACCACACTGCAAACCATTTTTTAATCATATACCCCATAAGACTTATCTTTTCGTACTACATTCACATTATTCATTTACTATATGTCGTGGGAGTCCCCTATCGGGACTTGCCTCCTTATGTTCCATTCCGTTGGGTGCGTTTCCTTTTCACCCTGCCTTTAAAACGCACGGTGTCCGCACCGGATGTCTTTCCCGTCGTCGTCCCCAGCCTCAACGGTACCGGCCGCTTCCTTTCACGAAAGCCTTCGGGGAGAGAATTGTTTTTAAAAAGCGGAGGATGCGGCCGCCGAACCGACCGACATGCCCTCCACTATGATTATAAATTAAAGATCTACGTTTTGCTGACGTTTAGCCCAAGAAAGGATATTCACCTGAATCTTCACAAAAGCTTCTTTAGGATCGTCCCATTCGTCTTCAATAGGCGTGATTTCCGGATCACCCGGACTGCTGACAGAAGTCACGCTCAGTTCGTACCAGTTGTTACGGAGTACACCGTAGCGTCCCAAATGCTTTGCTTCAGTATATATCTTTTGTTCACCACTTATCGCATACGGAGTCAAATCGTCACCGAAATGTTTGATCAACGCCTTGTAGTAGCTTTCACCGGCCTTGAAGTACTTGATGGCGCCCATACGTCTGTCGATAGATTTCAGATAGTCACTTGCGACCTCCACGCCTTCTTCCATACGTTTGTTGCCGGTATTTTCTTCTTTCTCATAAGTTTCTTTAGTAACAACCTCCCATTTGTCTTTTTGAGTATCGAAACGCTCATATTTTGTATAGGTTATCGTCCCACCTTCGGCCATAGCATATTTACCACCGGCTTTACCTTCTTCCTCAGTAGGCAGAGTTACCTTCGCGGCATTATGTTTATCAAAAATACCCAACTCCCGACGCTCAGCGTCACTCATGGATTCTAATACTTTCTCCTTCAACATTTCCGTATTGTAGATGGAAGCAGTCGTACCCAACTGGTAGAACGTGCCGTCTTTGTCTGCATTTCCGGGTACATACGTGGCTTTGAATATCACGCGGGTCGTGGCATATTCAGCTTGATTGTCGGTATCGAACGTGTTCTCCAAGCAATATTGAGGGGCTTCCGGGCCGAACTGAGTGAATGTCACTCCCGCATTATCTTCCAACACGTTGAACTTCTCTTTCACTTCCGTCAACTGAGCGTCTGTCAACTCCTGACCACCTTTCACCGAAGCGGTAACAGACCAAGCATAATTTCCGTCTACTCCCCAATATACACGATAGGGATCAGCAACAGTTCCGATGAAACGCGTTTGAGTGGCACTCCCCACTAAATAATCTTTCCATGTATCGATACCGGTCACGTCACGTACCAGTTTTGAGGTCTTGTTCGTCACGTCCAAAGCCCAAGCTGTCATCGTCACCTTGTCGCCCTGATACGATTCCCCCGTGACATCCATTTCTCCACGAGGTTCGGCCAAAGTAACCTTAGCCATACCGCGTTCCACGTAAATATCAGCAGCCTCCACTTTTTCCGCTTCTGCTTTCGTCGGTTTGATTTTGTCCTCAATGGGCACCAACGTGGTAACCTTCGTTCCTGCCGCATCAGAACTGATAGGAGCATTTGCCATGTAGAAGCCGTCACCCGTCATGTCAGCCACGTTCATCGCGCTGGCAGTCAAAAAATCTCCGAAAGTCATTGCTTTTTGTTGCGTATCTCCGAATTCTACCGAACCATCGGCATTAATCGTAAAACGTCCGTTTTTGTTCAGCACCACCAAGGCATAACGCTTATCCTTTATGTCGGTCAAGGCCGGCACTTCCTGAACCATGTTGGCATACGTGGTCACATTTCCACCTTGCGGTTCCCACGGCTTCAGATCAGAGATGTCGTACGCCTTCAATAAAACAGCCTGACTCTCCTCTTCAGCATCACCTTTCTCAAACACGAGGAAAGCAGCGTCTTTCACTTCATATTCACTATCCATACCGTCTGCGAACTGATCGTTCTGAGCACGGAACGATGCTCCGGACACCATCGGGAGATTGATACTCACCGCAACAAACCCTTCATCAGGCGATGTCGTTGTGCCACCGCCATTCGGACTTTCCGAAATGTCGTCATTTGAACAAGCTCCCAGCAACAGCCCCACTATCGCTAAGGAAAACAAATACTTTTTCTTCATAAAAAATAAATTGGTTAATAAATAAATGTATAATAAGATTACATCTTCAAACGTCACTCCATATCCATCAGCCGCAGGTTCTCCGTCGCCTCCTTCACTCCGGCCTGGCCCGCCTGCCCGAACAGGCGGCGCGCTTCGTCCTCACGCCCTTGCCTGGCAGCCATCACTCCACGGGCATGCACTGCTTCGGGCAAGTTGCCGGCTTTGGCCAGATAGGCTTCCGCACGGTCGTACTGCCCCGACTCTATCATCGCACAGGCCACATTAAGATTGGCCGTCGGGTCGTCCGGGAACATGCGGACGGCAATTTCGAACACTTCGTTGAACTCCTTGCTACCCGGCTCGTAGGTCTGCGCCACCAGGAACATCTCTTCCAACGAAAGCTGTTGCGGCTTGGTGTAGAGCAGGGCCTTGGCCTCCTCCACGGAGAAGGGGCGCACATGGTAGGTCACGACATAATCGGAATGGCGCAAGGCCGGATACCAGGCCTGCAACATCATCCGGTAGTCATCGGGATATCTCGACTTGATGGCCCATTCCTTGGCGTCGGGATCCATGTCGCGGTCTATCCACTCCAGGATTTCCTGCTTGTGGGCCAGGTTGCTGCCTTCCACGTAACGCCGCAGGCCGTCCCAATCCTCGGGAGTGTACTCCACCTTGAACA
>NZ_JH376601.1 GCF_000233955.1 Paraprevotella clara YIT 11840 | reverse complement strand
TCGCTCATCTTATCCTGACGGATGTAGATGCCGCGCTGCTTCGGTTCAGCCACACGCACACCGTTGATAGTGTACCATGCGGAACTTACCACCGTTGCCTTACCGTCAGTTACGACTTCGTCAATATTTGTATCCAAGGCATCGTCGATGTCATCCGGCTTGTTGGCATCACCGTCCCCGTAGTACAACAGCTTGAAGTTGTCGAAGCAAGTCCAGTCGTTCGTAATCTTACCTGTCTTACGTACGCCTAATACCGGTTCTTCACCCTCTTCTACACGGAAACTGAAGTCGCCCTCGTATTTACCTTCTTCAAAAACTATTTTCGCCCCACTCACACCATTAATAATAAAATGATATAACATACCTTCATCTTCTGGGGTCAACAACGTATCTGCCACGGCCTTGTCGTCTGTCGTGTATTTATATTCACTTAAGTTCTCGAAGATGGAAACCAGTTTTTTGTTCCACTTGGATTCATTGCCGTCCAAATAGACTTGCGCGTTCAGAGGCTCCACACCTTCACGACGAGACAAAGCCGCAGGAGTAATATCTCCCGCACGGTAGAAGCCATTGTAAACCAAACGGTAGTAACCGGCAGGCATGTTGTAGAGCTTCTGGTGGATTCCAGCAGTATCATTAAAGATTTCATAATTCAATCCACTCGTAGCCGTACCACCGGTAGCCGTCCAACCATCCGATGATGAAGCATCTTCCCATACCTGCGTAGTTTCGTTAAAAGTACGCGTTTGGAAACCCGGGGTGATAATCAGACCTGTGGCGTCCACCGGCGCATCCTTAGACGCGGTAGAGAAATCAATGACCCCACTCACCATCTTGGTATAAGCCTTGTTAATCTTGGCATTATAGTCGTCGATTTCTTCCATGGAAGCAAAGATGCCCTCACCGCTTATCTTTCCTTCGATTTCCAAAACTACCTTTTCAAGTTCCGCAAAACCGTCCGTATCAACATAAGCGTCATAACTTTCTTCACCTACAGAAGTCAGCTTGTCATTATGGTTGTCGTTTCTCTTCTCCAACGCGGTAGCCGCATCAATGGCTTCCTGACCGGCCTTGATAGCCGCATTCAAGTCTGCCACTTGCTCATTGTACACTTCCAACGTCAAACCTTCAGACACAGCCTTGTTTGCCGATTCGATGGCTGTATTCAGGCCGTCCTTGGCTTCTTGTGTAGTGAGAACCTCTTTATTCACCATGTCCGTAGCTGTTGCTATCAAAGCATTGATAGAAGTCTCGGCGCCGGTCATGTCTTCAGCTCCCAAATACTCTACTTCAAACTTATCAAAAACCGTCCATGTACCGGTCCAATCGACAGAAGCCGTAGCTGTTTTGATACCCAGCCGAAGCTTACCATCCTCGCCCACGTAGCAAACCACCTCGTTGACATACCGATCTGGGAACTTCGCAAACGTTTCCGCTACCGCCGGTTTGAGACGAACCAACCACTTATCCTTGTATTGCGGGTCGTCCGTAAAGGTGATTTGTTCGTAACGCTCGGCCGTACCCTTTTCTTCTTCCGTCAAAGGATAGTCCATCACGTGATGAAGCTTCACTGATGCATCGTTGGCGAACAGCGACCCCAAGATGTCATTCGCGGTATCACCTTCCTGTCCCCAAGACTGCTGCCAAGAGTTGGAATTGTTCGAACTCGGGGAATAGAAACCCTGCATCGTAATCTTGTAAGAACCTGAAGGCAAGCCGTTCAGTTCTTGCGACACTTCACCGTCGCCTCCTTTAGCATTCCAAAGTTCGGCCACCCCTGTATTATCATGTTTCAAGTCACCTTTTCCCGTCAATGTCCATCCATTAGTACCATTCGAGAAATCCATGTTGGTGAACAAGCCCGTCACTGTACGCAAGCCATCTTCCGACTGCAAAGACTCCAACACGGCCTGTTTCAGAATCCGGTCTGCACGTGGCTGGATGCTGTCCACTTCGTTGGGATTGAACGTGCGTTGCGCAAGCCCGTCAGCTAATAAATCCAAATAATCCTCATACAAAGGCAGTCCCACTTCCTCGTACTCAGTCCCAGCATAAGCTTCTTCCAATTCTGCAGATTTTTGTGCCAAAGTCTTATATGCAGAAATATCCATAGCTAAGGAGTCCATGCGAAGCTGAACCGTAGTAATGAATCCCATCAAGGTCTCGTCATCCAACTGTTCATTGGCCACCGCATCCTTGGCTGCCTTTATGGTCTCTTCGTATTTTTGCTGGCCGGACACACTGAAACGTTCATTAGCCCCTGTATATTCCGCATATTTGGCTTCCGCATCCTTTATGTTTTGCTCCAACATACTACGAACCGTAGCGGCATCGGCCTTTCCCAAATATTGCAAGGTAAAGTTATCTACGGCTGTCCAGTTAGAGTTTGCGTTTTCTACGACCATTCCAATCGTAGCCGTCCCGCCGATAACAGAAAACTCTAATGTATAAGGAGCAAAATAGCCGTTCGCCTTATCCGGATTTTCAATCGCCGGCACATCCGCTTCTTTACGAACCTCACCGGCCATCGTCTTAGCCATCAGGAAACGTCCCTTGGGACCAGTCACATCGCCTTGTGCCAATACATTGGTCATGATATAAGCCCCTAAACGATACTTGCCATCCGGCAAGTCCTTCAGTTCCTGAGTAATGGACCAATTCGGTTGGTTACCTTCTTTCGGATCGGTCCAATACTCAAAGAAGTTTTCACACTCCTTGCCGTCACTGGCTATCATCTTATCACCCGCCTTACGAGTGAAATTACCGCTCGACCCCTCTCTCTTAGTCACCCATCCATCCGTACTTTCGTTAAATGAAGGTTGGGAAATCAGTTCTGTCACCTCTATCGGTTTGCCAGACGTAGCCGAACTGTATTTAAATTCCAAGATGTCCAGTTTCAAGTCCTCTACAGCTTGCTCTACTTCTTCCGCTGTAGCATCCGTTCTATTATAGAGTGCCGCATAATCGGCAATTTTATCGAAACCTGCCACATCGGCGGCATCCAACTGCTCCTGTAACTTTTTCTTAGCCTTATATACGTTATAAGCCTCCGGTGTCACGAACTTCCAGTCCAGTTGTCCGTTCTCAAATCCGGCCATATTCGTATCGAGCACAGGATTCACACCCGTTTCACCCTCGTTCACGCCCATATAAGCATTCTTATACAATCCACCGCTGGCATTCACACCGAACTTGGTGTCTTCATCCAAAATCTTGATACGGTAATTGCCATCATCTTGTTTCGTGATTTTCCATAAAATATGCCCCTGCTTATTATGATCCACACAAATAGCCATGGAAGCCTCGCGGATGAAAAGTTCATGATAACCACCATTCGTTGGCCCGTTCATCATACTCATGCGCCATCCCTTAGCTGTCGTTCGATCCGGATCGCCCTCGGGACGACGGACTAATTCGTAATCTTCACCGTAACTCAAAGTTATCTCTTGCCCCTCATCGCCCACGACAAGTTCTGTCTTCCAGTTATTTTTCCAATCACCGTTCGTCATGAACTTTTGGGTAGCTACGTGATAGATATAATACACACCACCGCCCGTTTCGTCTTGGGTCAAATTAGGATCAACGAAAGACAAGGTCGGATCCGGCCAATTCTCGGATGCCCACAAAGGCATTGTAGATGAAGTCGCGCCGCAAAGCGCCATCAAAGCAAGTAATCTGTTTTTCATGCTTCTTGAAAATTAAGTTAATATAATGTATTAGTCCTTCTATTAGGATTTATTATGGCAGCAAAATTACAAGAAGTATTTTATTAAAAAAATAATTCAAGAAGAAAAAAGCAGAAAAACTCCATTTTTTAACAGTTTTGTGTCCCCACACAGCCCAAAACTGTGTAGGGACACAAATAGAAATAAGAAACAAAGAGACTTCTTCCTACCTTTTCAACATCTCTTAATCAACGTTTCGGATAAAGTTCCAAATCCTCATTCTGTAACAAATTAAAAACACGCAATGAATTATAATAAGATAAATCTAAATCTAAAGACTCATAAGTAGTAACAAAACCACACCCAGCAGAAGCTTTATCAAAGCCCAAAACAATTTTTAAAACCATCCCGTCAAAAGGGGTAATTTGAAAAGTACCTTGCTTATAAAAGGTACATTTTGCCCACATTGGCTCACGTTCTTCATAAAAAACAGGAACATCAATTCTATCATCTTCTGTAGCTATTTTTTGATTATATACCAAATACAATCGCTTCACATACTCTTCCACATATAACGACCAACCATTATCCGTTAACGGATCCATCGCCAATTCCCAACAAAAAGGTTTGTCCGGATTACTTTTATATTTTACATATACACCAACTGCTGCAAACCGATTGGTTTTGACATCTTCCATTAAACTGTAGATTGAACTACCAAATAAATCCGTTATCTCTATTCCCGCCATCCATGTATCAGGTTCGGAAGATTTTTTCTTCTGCGATTGATTCACTTTTGCAACCTCTTCATCACTTTGCACTAGTTCATCCTTAGTACAAGAATAACAAACACACAAAAAGAATAAAAAACCAATAAAATGTAATACTTTCATTATTATTTTTTTTAAAAGGTCTATGAAACATAAAGACTATGCCCATAGACCTTATAGTTAAAACAACCTAATTATAATTTATCTCACCATCACTTTTTCAGCCTTTACCGTTCCGTCGCTCATCTTGTCCCGACGGATATAAATTCCGCGCTGCTTCGGTTCGGCTACACGCACACCGTTGATGGTGTACCATTCGGAAGCAACCACTGTAGCCGTTTCACCACCGACAAATACCTCATCAATATTGTCCACGAAATCGTCCGGTCTATTGGTTTCTCCATCACCCAGATATTCAAGGGAGAAGTCGTCGATGCAAACCCAATCGTTGACCAATCCGTCATCCTTGCGCACACCGACAACCACAGATTCGCCTTCTTTCACATAGAAAGGTTTATCCACTTCATAATACCCCCATGTCATGGCAGCACGTGCCCCTAAACGTTTATCTGCCACACAGTGGTATGTACGATCGGAACCGGGGAACAGTGAATCGGGTAGCAACGCATCGTCAGGCGAGAGCAAGCCATCGTGTACACATTCGAACAAGCTGGCAAGTGGTGTTGCAAAGTCTTCCGTTTCCGTTTGGACATACAAGGAAGTTAATAGCTTTTCCGTTCCATCACGATGAGCTATTGCCGCCCCTATAAGGTCACCATACCGGTAGAATCCATAAACTTTGACACGATAATAACCTTGTTTCATACAATACAAGCCCTGATGAATATCAGCCTGAAGGTTATTGAAGAACTCGAATACGGAGTCGTTGGCCGCAGCCCCGTCCGGGTTGTTGGAAACCTCTACCTCCCAACCATCATAATTGAACACCATGTTCCCTTCTTCATCTTCTTGCTGGAACGACGGATTCTCCAACAGCTCGGTCACATCTAAAGGTTCGTCCTTGGAAGCTGCAGAGAAGTCGATGGCACTCTGTTTCATCTTGCCGTAAGCATTGTTCATATCTGCAATGTATTGCTCAATCTGCCCCACACTCTCGAATGAACCGCCGTCGATGAAATCCATAACTTCATAAACAATATTCAAAAGCGCGTCTACATCATCCTGGTCATACGAATCGTAAACTCCATCATTATATTCCTGATCATACCGGGTCACTTGACGGTCTATTTTATTCAAGAGTTCGATGGATGTATGGCCTTGTTCTATAGCGGCTGACAACGAGGCCATGGTTTCTTTGAACAACTGACCGGAAATCTCACCTTTTATAACTTCTTCCGCTTCCAAAACAGAAGTCTGCAAAAGCTCCTGCACGTCCAACGGTATCAGGCTCCCGTCAGCTCCCACCTGTCTGGCTTCATTGATTTTAGCCTGTAAGGCTGCCACTGCACCTTCCTGATTGTCCAATCCCAAATAAAGCACCTGGAAATTATCCATCGTCACCCATGATTCATTGATGGTCACACCGGCCAACTTCACTCCCACACGGAGCTTGCCGTCCTCGCCTACATAGCAACTGACGGTATTGAGATAATTCTCCGCATTTTCTTTAAAAAAGGCTTGGGATGAAGCTTTATCGGTGGGGAGCCATTTGCCATTCAGGTTATCATCGGCCGTACCGGTCACCTGCTCCCAACCTCCTTCTGTCATTTTGTCGTTACGCGGGAAATCGGCGATATGATGGAGTAAGGCAGAGGCTTCATTCCCGAATACGGAAGCCTTCACCTTATTCACTTCGTCTCCTTCAAGCCCCCAAGCCCCATGCCATACGGACGTGGTCGGAGAACTCGGGCTATAGAAGCCTTGCATGGTGATTTTATAGAACCCTTCGGGCAAACCGGTCATGTCCTGATAAACTTCCCAATCCCGGCCATTCCAGACTTCGGTCATTTCCGTACCTTCGTTCTTAAAGTCGCCGTTTCCCGTCTTGGTCCATCCGTCATTGCTCTTTGCAAAGCTCGGGTTGACCAACAGCCCTGTCACATTGTCAGTAGCCCCACTCTCCATCATGTCGGCCACATCTTGCTTAAACAGCTTTTCGGCGTATGCCTCAGCTCCGTCTATTTCCGCCGGAGCCATCGAACCATCGTCATAGGCCCGGTAGAGTTTGTCCAAGTAATCCTCATAAGAAGTCAAGCCTACCTCACTGTAAGGACTGTCGGTAAGTTTGTTTTCCAACGCCGGAATCACCACGTCGTTCAGTTTTTTATAAGTAGCAATATCCACTGCCAAGGAATCCTTTCGGGCATTCACCATCCGGATAGCGGCAGCCCAATCGTCATCTGTCAGTCCGGCATTGCCGGCAGCTTCTTTGGCATAGGCCAAGACTTCTTCATACTTCGCCTTGCCCGACGCCGAGAAGTGCGCATTGGCTCCTATCTGTTCCTGCAAATAAGCCTCTGCACTTTTTACCGTGCGAGCCAATTCGGCAGCCAATCCTCCTTCGCTACCCATATATTCGAGCTTCACATTGTCTATACCAAACCAGTTGCAATTGGTGTTTTCGGTCATAAAACCAAGCGTCAAATCACCGCCGCGGGAATAAAACTCCAATACGACCTTACGCGGTGTCGGCACGTCGGCACCACCCGGCGTACCATTCTTTATGCCATAAAATTTCACCGTATGCGCCTCAGCTCTGAACTTCTCGTCATATTTCGACGCATCGGCAAAGAGATATAACCCTCGGGGGATATCGTTCAAATTACTTTGATTGTAACCCAGAGTCACTGCCGACAAACGGTAACGGCCGGAGGGCATGTTTCCGAATTTCTGATAAAGATGTATGGCACTGGTCCCTCCAGGTTTTGTCCACTTCTCACAAAACTGGTCCATTACCACAGATTCATCGTCCGGGTCCTGATATTTATCGTTCTTCTGGTGTCCTAATGTAGGAGAACCGCCATCCTCAATCCAACCGCTGTTGTCTGCATCAAACGAAGGATTAACCAATAAATCGGTAAATTTGGGCTGTTCTTCCGAGGCTCCGGCCCCCAACCGATCGGTCACAGCCTGTTGCAGTTCATCCGCAGCACTCTCCAACTCCTCAGCCGTGGCGTCTGTTTTTTCGTAAAGCACCACATAGTTTGCCACATCCGTATAACCGTTCTCGTGTGCAAACTCCAACTGGGCCTGCAAAGCCTTTTTAGCCTGATATACAAAATAAGCTTCGGGCGTAACAAAAGCCCAATCGGTCTCCACTTTCTCGAAACCGCCCTGATCCTTATCGGCAAAAGGATACACCACCGTGCTGCCGGGATTTACCCCCCACACGCCGTTCACCGTCATCTCATTCCCGGAAACCGTCCCGAAATCGGGATCCTGATCCACAATCTTTATCGCATAATAACCATTTTCCTGCTTTTTGATTTGCCACAGAGTATGGCCGTCCGATCCGCAATCCACGTATGCGCTCCCGGTACCGGTCACATAAATCTCATGGAAACGGTTGCCGTTGGACGGCCCGTTCAGCATGTTGAAAATCCAACCTTTACCCGGCACCTTCGGTTTCTGTACCAATAACGGAGGACGTTCTTCCCCGTAAGCCATGGTTATTTCCTGCCCGATGGAATCTACGCTCAATTGCGTACCGGAAGCATTACCGGCAGCAATAAACTTTCGGGTAGCCACATGATAGATATAATACTTTCCCCCTCCGGTCCCGTCGGTTGCAAGATTGGGTTCCACCGTCACAATCGTAGGGTCGTCATACTCGGCGGCCCACAGAGGCATCGTTGAAGAAGTAGCGCAGCACAATGCCATAGCTGCAAGGATTCGGTTCTTCATTTTTCTACGTTTTTAAAGATTAATGTATAGTCTTTCTTTGAGTCTTTATGCAGATTACGAACGAAGGACTGAAAAAGCACAAAGAAAAGGGACTTTTTTTCGTTTTACCTTTAAAAAGAACTATCTTTGCCTGCAAAAACAATTTAATTTGACGAATATGATTATAGCCGTAGACTTCGACGGAACTATCGTGGAACACCGTTATCCTGAAATCGGACGTGAGATTCCTTTTGCTGTAGAAACATTGAAAAAGCTCATCGAAGACCGCCACCAACTCATCTTATGGAGCGTACGGGAAGGGCGCTTGCTGGATGAGGCCGTGGAATGGTGCCGCCAGAGAGGAGTAGAGTTTTATGCCGTAAACAAGGACTTTCCGGAAGAGGACACCGACAAAAACCGTCATTACAGCCGCAAGCTGAAAGCCGACCTGTTCATCGACGACCGTAACGTGGGCGGACTTCCGGATTGGGGTACCATCTACCGGATGATTAAAGAAAAGAAAAGTATGGCGCAACTGTTACAGGAAGAATGGGAAGAAGACCAGCCCGTAACACAAAAGAAGAAAAAGAGATGGTGGTTCTGACCTCCATCTCTTTTTCTTTCCATGCCCTATATATATAAAGGTATCAATCCTTATCATCGAAATGGTCCTCACGGAGGTAACGACTGCTTCCGTGCCGGGACTTCGACTTACCGGTGTGCGTCTCCTTACCGTAGCCTCCGTAATTACCATAACCGCCATAGCTACCGTAAGAACCGTAGCGGCCGTAGCGGCCATAATTACCGTAACCGTAGTAATAACCATACTTGCGCTGTTGCAAGTCCACCCCGTTAAGCACGAGGTTCATCTTCGGCAATTTTCCTTCCTGATGAATCGTATTCACGATATTAAAATTACGTTTGAGCGAATAATCACACCGGCACACAATAAGAGTGGCATCGGCCAGACGCCCTAATAATAAGGTATCGCTCACCAGACCGACAGGCGGAGTATCGACAATCACTATGTCATACCATTCACGGAAACGTGCAAAAGCATCGTCCAAACGTTCCGAAGTAATCAGTTCACCGGGATTAGGCGGAATCAAACCCGCAGGCAATACATCCAGATTGGCATGCATGCCGGAATTGAACACCTGTTCACGCAAAAATTCGTCCGAACTGTCTTCCCCGGCCAAATAAGTCGTCAACCCATGATGTCCTGTGACCAGACCGAACAACTTGGCCAATCGCGGCTTACGGATATCCAATCCGACCACCAAGACTTTACGCCCCATCAAAGCCATACTCATGGCCAGATTGGTTGACACGAAAGTTTTTCCTTCACCGGATATCACCGACGTACATAAGAGCACCTTTTCGCTCTTCTTCATGACAAAGCCCAAATTGGTACGCAGACTGCGGAACGTTTCTTCCATTATATCGTTGGTATTCTCCCGTACGACAATCGCCCGTTTTCCGTCTTTCAATTCTCCGGCTACAAAAATATCGCTCAAGACCGCCAAGTCGGTCAGCTTTTCAATATCATTACGCCCTTCGATGCGATAGCGCAACAAGTTCAGCACGTATATCAGTCCGGCCGGAATGGCTACCCCCATCACCAAAGCGATAAGCGCTACCAGCTTCTTTTTCGGTGAAATAGGACGAATAGTGCTTTCCGGAGCGTCGATAACCTGAGCCTTGTCCACGGTGGAAGCCAAAGAAATGGCGTTCTCCTCGCGCTTCTGCAACAGAATCTGATAAAGTGCCGCTTTCACAGACTGCTGACGGCCTATATCGGAAAGCACGCGCTCCTGCGTCGGTGCATTGGAAAGTCGTCCGACGAACAAATCATACTGTTCGTCCACATTGCGTTTCTGTACCCGCAAATTGTCATACACAGTAGACAGAGAATGACGTATGCCCGGATAAAGGGAAGCAATGGCATTCGTAGCCGAGACCACTACGGGCGAAGATTCCGGTGCCGTTTTCAGCAAGCGTTTACGATCTACCACCTTAGCGTTATACTCTGCGATAATGTTATTCAGCCCCTGGTCGGTCAGTCCGAGATTTGCCGGAATGACCTCCATATAATTGGTCGGATTTTCAACATATTCCTTTAACGATTTCACCAGAAGCATCTGTGTCTGCAACTCAATCTGCTGCGTCTGATAATTCTCTATACCTTTATAAGCAGCCTCGGCATCCGACATCAAATCTACCAACTGGTTCCTTTTTTTGTACATCTCCAAATCCGACTCGGTCGTACCCAGTTCCGCATCGATAATCTTAATACGTTTGTTGACAAAGGCTTCCGTCTTGAGAGCCACCTCATTCTTCACCTCGTTGGCATCCTCATTATACACGCGAATCAACTCGTTCATATAATCTTCCGCCCGCTGACGTTGCGTATCGTTCTTCGTGATACGGGCTATCGTCGTCATCTTGCTGATAGGTTCAATGGAAGTAGCCTCCAGAAAAGCCTCCGCCATAATCGTCGGACGATAAATGTAAATCCGCAAGGCACGGTCGTCGAACACACAGGTAGGATCGGGATTAGGCCGTAAAGATACCCATCCGGACAAGGTCTTCACCCTCACCGGAAGCGTCTTGACATCGGCTTCAAAACGTTCTTCCAACGCCTCGCCTTCTATATGATATCCCCCCTCCTGCAAGGGTTTGATTTCCAAAAACACCGGCATGGACAGCGTATCCAAGTCCACCGAAGACATATCGGCCAAAATGGGAGACGTACGGTAAAGCTCCTCATCACGCACCGTACCGTCGAACGCATAACGGACATAAAGCTTCAGGTTGGTCACGGCTCTCCGGGCCAACGTCTTGCTGCTCAAGATTTCCACTTCATTGTCGAAACCATTACTGTTCGTCAGGATTCCCAATTGCGAAAAGTCGGCCAAGGCACTCCCTTGCATCCTGCTTTTATAGGGGTCTTCTTCCTTAATCAAAACCTCAGCTCCAGTTGAATAAACCGGAGCCTTATACCTTAAATATAAAAAAGCAATAAAAAGACAACCGACAATGGATATGGCAAACCAATGCCAATGCAAAATGACCGCATCCAATATCTCACGATAATTAAAATCGGAACCTTGTTCTTCTACAGCATCGTTTGTTTGAAAAGTTTTGTTGGGCATATTATTCCTAATTATTCTCTGATTATTTCCATTCAAGCCACAAAATTAGAAATCTTTGACATACATTCCAAATAAATAAACGAAATAGTTCTTTATTTCGGGCTTTTTTAATTTTCAATCAATTTAAAAACAATATATTATTGTAGGATTCCCTAAAAATATATACATTCGCAGTCACGTAACCAACCTTTCGAAGAGATAAAATATGAAAATTAAGAATCTGGAAGAATCCGGCATTGTAAAATCCGCCATCATCTGCAACGATATCATATTGCTGATGGTCAGTTATTGGTTTGCCTTTGCGCTGACCCACAGTTTCGCACTGGCTTTCAGCTTTCCATACGCCCTGAAAACGGAATTGCTCATCGGCGCTCTGACGATATTCCCTACCTTTTATATAGCTCCGCCCGTATTCCTGAAACGTATGGTTTACGGCAACGACATTCTGGGACGTTCGGTTTATACCGTATGTCTGCAAACACTGTTCATGATAGCAGCTATCAGTCTGATACGGCGGATGAACGTGGCCGGCGAAGAACTGCTCATGGGGGCCTCTTTTTTCTTCTGCCTGCTGTATGCGGAGCGAACTATCGTACACAATATCCTGAAACACAGCCGTTCGAAAGGGCATAACCAACGCTACGTCATATTAGTGGGACATCCGTGGAACTTAGAGGATATTTACCATACGCTGAACGACCATAGTCTTGGATTCAAGATTTTAGGCATCTTCACCCGTAAAGAACTGCCGGAAGACATGCAACTGAAAAATCTGGGAGACCGGCGGATGGTGATGAGTTACTTGCGTCAACACCAGGAGGTGACAGACTTATACATGGTGCCCGACACAGACTATACGGCAGAAACAGACGAGATATTCCGTTATTGTGAAGACCACATGATTCGTTTCTACGCCCTGCCCGTATTCATGGAGTTCCTGACCAAACGCATGGAATTGTCGCATTTAGGCAGTACCATGCTGCTGAGCGTACGAAACGAGCCGCTGCAAGACCCGGTGAACCGCGGGGTCAAACGGCTTTTCGATATTTTGACATCCGGGCTATTTCTGCTCACCGTATTTCCGATTGTGTACCTCATTGCAGGTATCATCATCAAAATACAAAGTCCGGGGCCGATTCTCTTTAAACAAAAGCGGAACGGACTGGACGGAAAAGAGTTCTATTGCCTGAAGTTCAGAAGCATGCACGTCAACAAAGACAGCGACCGCATACAAGCCACCAAGAATGACCCGCGCAAATTCAAATTCGGCAACCTGATGCGTAAAACCAACATCGACGAGTTGCCGCAATTCATCAACGTGTTCAAAGGCGACATGAGCCTCGTAGGGCCGCGCCCGCACATGCTGCTCCATACACAGGAATACTCGCGCCTGATTCGCCGTTACATGGTGCGTCATCTGGTGAAACCCGGCATCACGGGATGGGCGCAGGTGCAGGGCTTCCGCGGCGAGACAAAGACGCTGGACCAGATGGAGAACCGCGTGAAGGCCGACATCTGGTACGTGGAAAACTGGAGTTTTGGGCTCGACCTCCGCATCATGTGGCGCACGCTCCTGAACATGCTGAGGCACAATGAGGAAAATGCTTATTAATCACATATACATATAATATTATGAAAGGTATCGTATTGGCCGGCGGGTCGGGCACACGTCTCTACCCCATCACAAAAGGCGTAAGCAAACAAATGCTTCCCATTTTCGACAAACCGATGATTTATTATCCCGTATCGGTCTTGATGCTGGCCGGCATCCGCGACATATTGATCATATCCACGCCTCACGACCTTCCGGGATTCCGTCGGCTGTTGGGAGACGGTAGCGACTTCGGCGTACGTTTCGAGTATGCAGAACAGCCCTCTCCCGACGGATTGGCTCAGGCTTTCCTCATCGGACGCGAATTCATCGGAAACGATAGCGTCTGTCTGGTATTGGGTGACAATATTTTCCATGGAGCCGGATTCACCGGCATGCTGCGCGAAGCTGTGGCTCATGCCGAACGAGAGGAAAAAGCTACCGTATTCGGTTATTGGGTGAACGACCCGGAACGCTATGGTGTGGCCGAATTCGACAAGGCCGGCAACTGTCTGAGCATAGAGGAAAAACCGGCTTCGCCGAAGAGCAACTACGCCGTGGTGGGCTTGTATTTCTATCCCAACAGTGTGGTAGACGTAGCGGCGCACATCAAACCGTCGGCCCGGGGTGAACTGGAAATCACCACGGTGAACCAAGTTTACCTGAATGAAAGGAAACTGAAAGTAAAAACCCTCGGGAGGGGATTCGCCTGGTTGGATACCGGTACGCACGACAGCCTCTCCGAAGCCTCTACTTTCATCGAAGTCATCGAGAAGCGGCAAGGGCTGAAAGTGGCCTGTTTGGAAGGTATCGCCTACCGTCAGGGTTGGATCAACGCGGAGAAATTGCGTGAAGTGGCTCAGCCTATGCTGAAGAACCAATACGGACAATACCTCATGCGCCTGAGTGAGGAGGTTTTCGAGCAGGAATAAACTGATTTCTCTTTTTCATTTTGACCGGCGGGAATGCAAGGGTGGATCAATCCCCCACCGACATTGCATTCCCGCCGTTTTTATGTCCCTAACCTATACATGGCAGAGTCAGAAAACTGCGTTTTCGCTTGTCTCTGCGCTTACCTTTCACTATCTTTGTACCCTGAATTTAACCGAATAAGAGAAAATACAATGGGTATAATAGCAAAATTATTGGGCAAAGCACCCCAAGAAGAGACCGTACGAGTGGGAGGAATGGAGGACTTCATGACCCTCATCCGTGTATATTACCAAGCCGTAATGGCCATGCAAATGGGAATCAGCAATCTGGCCGTACTACCGGACCTGCGCATCTTTAAACAAACGCTGCATGTCCCCACAGTAAACAACAAGCTGGGCATCGGCGAGAGGAAACGTTGCCGCACCATGCTGATGGACGTCTACGGGATGGAAGATAACTTTTTTAAGGAAATAGATGCCAGCATCAAACGCAACTGCCGCAATGTGAACGACATCAAGAACTATCTGCTCATGTTCCAGGGATTCAGCCAAGACCTGATGATGCTCATGGGTAACCTAATGCAATGGAAGTTCCGCATGCCTTCGATGTTCCACAAAGCACTGCGCGGCATGACCGCCAAAACCATACACCAGATCATGACCAAAAACGACTGGCGCGACGACAACGTACGACGCACTTGCGTCAACATCCGTCAATATCAAATGCGTTTAGGCTACAGCGAAGCGTGGATGACCGAATATGTCCACCGCATCGTCCTTTTGGCCAAGAAAGAGCCTAAACCCAAAGACGTGGACGAGAAAAAATAAAAAACGCTTGGGACGTTAAACGTTTTTTCTTAATTTTGTAACGAGAAGGCAAAAATGACAGCAGAAGAAGATGCATTATTACGGACATTAGAGGCTCGTGTCACTCAGGTGACGCTGGAATACAAGGCCTTGAAAGACCGTTATGCCGCGTTGTCGCGCACCATGGAAGAAAAAGATGCCACCATCACCGCGCTACATTCGCAAATCGACCGCCTGCAAACAGATTATGCCAACTTGAAAACGGCCAAGATGATCGACATCAGTAGCGAAGACATGAAAAACGCTAAGTCGAGATTATCAAAGTTAGTGCGTGAAGTAGACAAGTGTATCGCACTTTTAAATGTGTAAAACATCATGGAAGTAAGCGAGGACTTTACCATAACCCTGAGATTGGGGCAGCAACCTCTGTCCATCACCATACGGCGGGAAGATGAGGAAGCCTATCGGGCAGCCGAAAAGCTGATCAACCAAAGATACAACAGCTACGCAGCCCAGTATCCGGATCAGGGCAATGAAATTTATTTGTGCATGGCGGCGTTGAGCATTGCGCTCTCGTTGAAAAAAAACGAATTCCGCAACGATACACAGCCATTCGTTGACAGCATGAAACGCATGTTGGACACTTTGGATGAAACCTTAGGGACGAAAGCACAATAAAAACATTCATTCTACAGGAAAAACCACACGCACTGTTTCTCTTTCTCCGCGCCATGCGGACGGGGTGAGCAGTGCGTGATTTTTTATATTATTCATTATAAACAAAAAAGATATGGTATTTATAATCTCCGTAGCTTGCCTCATCGTCGGATGTATAGCGGGATTCGCTTTATTCCGCTATGTGGCAACGGGTAAATATCGGCAAATTATCGAAGAAGCGAGCAAAGAAGCCGAAGTCATCAAAGAGAAAAAACTGCTCGAAGTGAAAGAAAAGTTCCTGAACAAGAAGTCGGAACTGGAAAAGGAAGTGCAGCAACGCAACCAACAAATACAGCAGCACGAAAACCGCCTGAAACAACGCGAACTGAGCCTGAACCAACGTCAGGACGACCTGAACCGTAAAAAAGGCGAAATAGAAACCGACCGTAAACGGCTGGAAAACCAACAGCAGGGATTGGCGCGTCGCGAAGAAGAGTTGAAGGAACTGGAAGCCAAAGAACGCGAAAAACTGGAAGCCATCAGCGGGCTGAGTGCCGACGAAGCACGCGAACGCTTGGTAGAATCCCTGAAAGACGAAGCCAAGACCAACGCGGCAAGCTACATCAATGAAATCATGGATGAAGCCAAATTGACAGCCAACAAGGAAGCCAAACGCATCGTCATACAAAGCATACAGCGCGTAGCAACGGAAACGGCCATTGAAAACAGCGTGACCGTATTCCATATCGACAACGATGAAGTGAAAGGACGTATCATCGGCCGTGAAGGACGCAACATCCGTGCATTGGAGGCTGCCACGGGCGTGGAAATCGTCGTGGACGACACTCCCGAAGCCATTGTCATTTCGGCATTCGACCCCGTACGTCGGGAAATCTGCCGCCTGGCCCTGCATCAGCTCGTAGCCGACGGACGTATCCATCCGGCACGTATCGAAGAAGTGGTAGCCAAAGTGACCAAGCAAGTGGAAGAAGAAATCATCGAAACGGGAAAACGTACGGCCATCGACTTGGGTATTCACGGCCTGCATCCGGAACTGGTACGCATCGTGGGCAAGATGAAATACCGCAGCAGCTACGGACAGAACCTGTTGCAGCATGCCCGTGAAACAGCTAATCTCTGTGCCGTAATGGCTTCGGAGCTGGGACTGAATCCGAAAAAAGCCAAGCGTGCCGGTCTGTTGCACGACATCGGTAAGGTGCCCGACGAGGAACCGGAATTGCCACACGCCATCTACGGTGCCAAATTGGCCGAGAAATATAAAGAGAAACCGGATATCTGCAATGCTATCGGGGCTCACCATGACGAAATGGAAATGACTTCATTGCTCGCTCCCATCGTACAAGTGTGCGACGCCATCAGTGGAGCGCGTCCGGGAGCACGTCGCGAAATCGTGGAAGCCTACATCAAGCGACTGAACGATTTGGAGAACATAGCCATGAGCTATCCGGGCGTAACGAAAACCTACGCCATCCAAGCCGGCCGTGAGTTACGCGTCATCGTAGGTGCAGACAAGATAGACGACAAGCAGACGGAAAGCCTGAGCGGAGAGATTGCCAAGAAAATCCAAGATGAAATGACCTATCCGGGACAGGTGAAGATCACGGTCATCCGCGAAACCCGCTCGGTAAGTTATGCGAAATAAGAGCACCGCTCTTTAAGGATAATAAATACGAAAAAAGCCTTTCAGCTAACAACTGAAAGGCTTTTGTTTTTCCCCACTCCGACCACCTACCGAACCAAGTATATCAAGCCCGACATTTAGAGCACAAATACATAGCTACATGAAACAATCCGTAAGACAACACGTCAAGTACGACTATCCATGTATCGGAAACTCCCCAAACGTAAAGGGCTGCATTCAAACCGCAAAAGAAAAGAAACAGTCCCATAATGACAGCCCATGCCTGATGCATGGAAAAACCGGCAGCCATCACCAAATGGTGGATATGACTCTTGTCTGCCTCAAAAATGGGCTTGCCCCGATATAAACGGAACAGCGCCACCCGTATGACATCGAACGTCGGCACAATCAATAATGTGTAGGAGATCAACAAGGCATCGCCACGATAAGGCAACACCACCGGATTGTTCGTCGCATATTTAATAGACAAATACGCAATGGCATATCCCAAAAACAAACTTCCAGAATCCCCCATAAAGGTCTTTGTCCCCTTCTCCGCTTTTCCCCACATATTAAAATAGAAAAAGGCCACCAATGAACCCAACAACCCTGATGCCACCAAAGCATAAACAAAAGTACGTTCCATCTGCAAATACAGGAAGATATAGGCCGCAAGAATGCAAATGCATAAACCGGATGCCAAACCGTCAATCCCATCAATCAAGTTTATGGAATTTACGACCAACAAAATGACAAATACCGTGAAAGGATAACTAAACCACACGGGCAATTCATGCAAGCCGAACAAACCATAAAAGTTATTGATGAGCAATCCGCAAAACGGCATCAGCAAGGCAGCCACCAACTGTACCGCAAACTTATGATTGGGTTTCATCCCTACCAAATCATCCACCGTGCCTATTATATATATAAGAAAAGCCCCGACTGCCATCGCCAACGACGACACCTTTAAAGTCAGTACCCCTTGCCACCACGAAGAAGACAGGATCAAAACCGAAACCAACGCCACCAACATGGAAGGCATAAAAAGCAACCCGCCTAAGCGCGGAATGGCACAATGATGTACCTTCCTCCCCCCAGGCAAGTCATAATATCCTCTCTTACGGCAAAAATCCAAAAGAAAAGGCATTATCCCAAACGTTATTCCCATCGCAACTAAAGCTGCAGATATTATACTACATATTCCTCCGCTCATTTTACGTATTCATTAACCTTATTTTGGAAACGTGAAAGAATGGTTTTTATTGTAAACAACCGGATAGAAATCGCAAAAACAGACAAATTTGTCACTCCTTTGCAATCCCCCTACTTTTTCTGACAATAGGCTTCATGCTTCAGCATAATACATAAACCTTTAGCTTCAAGTATATTAGTACCCTGAAGGTTGAAGTAACCAACTTTCAGCCGCCCTCAGGTGACGGACAGCAGTCCTTATAAGCCAAACGATTTTCCGTTGTGCTCTGACCGCCTGTCCGATTATCATCCCTTCCGCGATTATTTCGACCGCCTGCCGCGCATCGCCTCCTTCATCGCCACGTCCAACAGCCACAAACTGCTCTCCGACCCTTCGGGTAGCCACCGTTTCCTCTACGTGGAGATGGAGCGACCCATCGACAGCACAAACATCGAACATACCCAAATCTACGCCCAACTGAAAACCATGCTCCTCGGCGGCGAACGTCATGGATTCACGGCGGAAGAAGAGGCGGAAATCCAACGTGCCAACGTGGCCTTCTACCGCATTTGCCCGGCGGAAGAAGCCTTTGCCCGCCACTTCCGTGCCGCTCGTCCGGACGAAGAGGCCCTGTCCGTTTCCCTTCCCGAACTCATCGCCCTGTTGCGCAAGCGTCAGCCGGGCACGTTCACGGGTATCGGCATACAGGAGTTCAGCCGTGCCCTCGTGGCCGCAGGCGTGGAACGGCGACACACGGAAAAGGGTAACCGTTACCGGATTGTGCCATTGGAAAATTTTATTTCTCAAAAAGACCCTACGGGATTGCTCCATACGCCAAAAAAGACTACCTTTGCAATATCGTACCAACCCTTAAGCGTGGAACACAACCATGGGAAAGAAGATATTCAATGAAGACCGTTATGTAAACCCTTACACCGATTTCGGGTTCAAGAAATTGTTTGGCACCGAGATGAACAAAGACCTGCTTCTCAGTTTCATCAATAGTTTGCTGCATGACAAGGAAAAAATAAAATCACTCACTTACCTCAACACCGAGCATTTCGGAATCAACGAGACTGACCGTCGAGCCGTATTCGACGTGTATTGCGAAAACGAAAAGGAAGAAAAGATCTTAGTGGAAATACAACGTGGAGAACAACAGTTTTTCAAAGACAGAAGCCTATACTATTCCACGTTCCCCGTACAAGAACAAGGGAAGAAAGGGAGTTGGGACTACCAGCTCAAAGCGGTCTACGTCATAGGTATCCTCAACTTCACTTTCGACTACAAGCATGACACGTACTACCACCACGAGGTACAACTGACAGATCGGAAGACTCAGGAAGTATTCTACGACAAGCTGACATTCATCTACCTCGAGATGCCGAAGTTCAACAAGCAGGAAAGCGAGTTGGACGGTATGTTCGACAAATGGCTCTTCGTCCTGCGCAATCTGACGTGGCTCATGGAAAAACCCGCGGCACTTCAGGAACGCGTCTTCACCAAACTGTTCAAGGCAGCCGAAATCGCCAAATTCACAAAAGAAGAATATGACCGCTACGAGGAAAGCCTGAAAGTGTACCGGGACTGGCAAAATACCATCGCCACAACTGAACATAAGGCTGTAGAACGAAGAATGAAACAAGGGTTGAAGGAAGGGGAAAAAGAGGGAGAACTCCACAAAGCTTTGGAGATTGCGCAGCAAATGAAAGCTAATGGAATCTCTCTATCTGTCATTGCGCAATGCACCGGATTGGACATCAATGAAATAGATAAATTATAATACACTTTAACAATGTACTTAAAACAACTTATCCACCCAATGAAGCATGACAAACAATAAAAAACGCATAAATGAAGATTTGGTATCTGTCATCATGCCGACATACAATTCAAGCAGATTCGTAGCAGAAAGCATAGAAAGCATTTTGCACCAGACTTATTCCAATATAGAACTTCTGATTACCGATGACGGTTCGACAGACAATACAACTGAAATTATAAATTATTATGCAAAAAAAGACAAACGTGTCAAATGCTTCTCGTTATCGGAAAACATGGGAGCAGGACACGCACGTAACTATTCTATCCAAAAAGCTAACGGGAGATATATCGCTTTCTGCGACAGTGATGACATTTGGATGACAGACAAATTAGAAAAACAAATCGCTTATATGCAAGAAAAGAAGTGCAGTTTTTGTTTCTCTTCATATTTCGTTTGTGATGAAACGGGAACACAAACCAGTATTGTTTTGGCTCCTCATTCCGTTTCATTAGCAGATACCAAACGCGATGATAAAATAGGATTCCTTACCGCTGTGTACGACACATATGCATATGGAAAATTTTATATGCCTACGTTACGCAAACGCCAAGATTGGGCCTATGTCCTGCTTATTCTTCAGAAATGCAAAAGAGCTTTTGCCCTTCGAGAACCCCTTGCATATTACCGCAAGTCAAAAGGTTCCATTTCCTCTAACAAACTTTCCCTTATTAAATTCAATGCGAAAGTTTATGAAACGGTTTTCGGTTATTCTACATTTTTAGCCTACTTCTATTTATTCAGTTTATTCCTACCGTCCTACTTTCTCAAAAGAGTCAATCATAAGTTCACGAATATATATTACAGGAAAACACTATCCGCCCAAACTTCCGGCAGGATTACTCAGACGAATAAAATGTCTCCAATATATAAGACAAAGCACTAACATTATAGCAATAATAGGCAGGTTTGCGCAGCCCACCTATAGAAACATGCTCTTTATCCCATAAACTTATACTGGGGCAATATACTACAGAGAGACCGTTAGACTTACACTTTTCTGCAAGATAAAGCTCCTCTCCAAAAAGAAAGACCGGATAAGCCGGAATCCCACAACGATTGAAATATTCACGCGTAAGTATCATAAACGAGCCGTGCCCGGCATAAAATCTCAGTCCTTCACGGTAAGTTCTATGGAATTTTTTTCGTTTATAAAACGTTTTTTTGTACATAACACATATCCAAGGATAACTAAACATCAACCGTAAAAGCTGCAAATGTCTCTTTGAATAACGCAACAACACACTAGGATTACGATCATACCCTAACTGGGCAGAAAACAACCGTGGAGCAATCCATCCTACATTATTTCCTAAATCCAAATCAGCCATAGCCAACAAGGAATCCTTGTCGAGAATCAAATCCACATTGCTTATCGCCACATAGTCGTATATTGAAATATCTGTCAAAGCCATCATACGCTGTACAGCACCCATGTATCCTAGATTCTCATGAAATAAAAAAATCCGGATAGCGCACACTCCTTTTTCGACATGTATGGGTTCTGCATCTTTGTCTGTATTATCAGCCACAAATACATCTACTGCCAATACTTCTTTAGCCTTTTGTGCCGCCTCCTGCACAGAAGATAAAAATGAGACCAATTCCCCATAAGAAGCATAATTCACACAATATATTGCCAATCTTTTCATTTTTTCCCTTTCCTGTTAATATTTGCCTAGCCTTCCCATACAGGCATGGCAAATTCCCTTATACATATATTTCATCTTTTCGAGTCTGCCCTCCTCATATAACACAACCAACAGAAATCTTTTGAACACTTCAAAAGCCCAATGCCAAAATACCCTATAAGTAAAGCCTATATATAGATAATTGCGAGCTATATAATAAAGCCTCAATGGAGAATGGTTTAGAACCAAAGCTTCATGTCCCAAAAGGCACACTTTCTTAGCATACCCCACCTCATGTAACAGAAAAGCCCCATGAACGCGTACGACAGAATAACCGGCCGCCCTCATCCTAAAACAAAAATCATAATCAACCCCATCAATAAATAAATCCTCATTAAAGCCCCCGGCAGACTTCCAAGCCTCGACCGAAAGAAAACTACCCGAAGTGATACAGAATTCTATTTCCTCCGCTTCCTTACATCTGGAAGAATACATCCAACCAAAATTCCTATCTTTCACACGACATGTCAATATGCCTATTCTGTCAACCATAAATTTCCGATATTCCTCAACTAACCCTTCGCCGACCACCGAATCCTGATCCATTGTTAAACACCAACCTCCGCCCATAAGTTCAACCTGTCTCATGATTTGATTCAATGCCGTAGCAATACCCATATTTTCGGTATTCTCTATCCAAACAAAATCTTTATGATTTCCCCATAAAGCTTTCACTTCCGCCTTATTAGCCGAAGCATTATCTACAAGGATAATACGCTTCCACCCTATCAATGCATACAGTGCCTCTACATTTTGCTTAAGCCGTTGCACATCTGGATTATAAAGGACTATCCCAACGTACCATCTCATATCTATCCCATTATTTATTTTTTTCTCATTTTCTTCCATACAGTAGACAATACATGTATCCTTAATACATATTCCTCACATACAATAGCATAACAAAGAAAGAAAGCCAAAGCCCAAGCAAGACGGCCAATCCCACTCTCACTTGCCACAAAAATCGTAATCGCCCCTAATACATAAGGCAGCGATATGCAAGCATAACGACAAAACATGGCAAAAGGAAAATTTATACCTAAAAAAGCCTTCACATAATGCAAAGCAACCAACATGACCGCCAACTCAGAAAAAAACCATGTCAAAGCGGCTCCCATACTATGCATTTGCGGAATCAACAAGCCTCCCCCCAACAAGCAAACAGACACACCACAAATGGCTGCACGCAAAATTTCACGTTCCTTTTGCATAGGAATCAGAATCTGTAGTATACATATTTGCTCCGTACCAATGATAAACACTTGAAATACCACAATGCGCATAGGAAAAACTGCCGCTTCAAACCCCGGCCCCGCGATTAAAGAAATTAAATCCGAAGCAAAGAATTCCATAAAAGAAAAGACTGGAAAGGCAAATAAAAATAAAATCTGAAAAGCTTTCTCCGTCAGTTGCCGCACATCAGTTAGCCTGTTTTCCTTGAACAAGACACTCATACGTGGAATTATTACACTTGTCAATGTAGAGAAAAGAGCTATGATAACCTGATGCAAACGCGTAGACGTAGTATAATATCCCACTTCCGTTTCTCCACATTGTAAACCTAACCATACCGTAATAAGCTGTGTATAGACAGAAGACAATACCGCAAACCCACCCAAACGGAAAAAAGGCTTTGCATAACGCTTTATGTCAACATGCCGCAAAGAACAACCAATGTAACGCTTCCTGAAATTCCAATTGAAAATTGCATTCCCCAAAGTCAATGATACAAAAAGAAAGTAATATACACCATAATCTTGTTCCTCATGCACCAACAAATAAACAAAACAAATGAACAACAAACGTAATACAACAGAACGAATTGTAATATAACGGAAATTTTCTATCCCTTTAAAAAACCATTCTATCCAAAATAAATTAGCAACCAACTTAATAGCTCCAATACAAAACAACTCTTTCTTGTCCCATAACTGTGGAACAAGGCATATCATAAGTGCTAATACAAACAAAACTACCAACGTAGATAACAAGTTCAAAGAAAACAAGTCAGCAAACGCTTGCTGTAACAAAACAGGATTAGACTTGTTTCTGGCAATCTCCCGTACCCCTAACGTCGTCATCCCCATCATAGACAATAAAACACAATAATTGATGACACTGTCCACGAAATCTACAGCCCCGATTCCATCTACCCCCAACACGCGACTGATATAAGGGAACACGAGCAAAGGAACCAGATAAGTACTGCATGTCAATACGGCACTATACACTATGTTTTTCTGCAACCCCATAATCCCCAACTTTATTTGTACGCTCTCGCATGGAAAAGAACTTGTCCAACACCATTAAAAACAAAGTCAGTATAGGCACTTCAATCATAGCAAGATGAAAGAAATAAAATTCAAACCAACCCATGCCTAGCAAGCCACACTCAAAGAAATATATCACATATATATATACATTATTAAATACCAACGTACACAGCTTCAAAACATACATCATTATACTCGCAAACAAGACGTATAAAACAAAGCCGGACTCTCCCGAATATATATATATCGTCCCGAAAAAGGTACGGACATTCGTATAACTTATTCCCGTATGGAAAAACAGAGGATTAACAGGAGAAAGAATTTCCTTGTCCCCCAATATTTGGTTGAACAAATTCACGAAAGGTGCTATCAGGATTTCAAAATCCCCCTTATCAGGAAAACCATGGGCCATATCGTAACTCAGCCCCAAAACACCACTAGTAAAATAATGAATAAAGCGTTCATAGACAAGTTCGAAAAGGTCTGAAGTAATTACACTGTCATTCCCCAACACAGGCAAGAACATATACGACACCAAGAAAACGAAAAATGCTCCCAAAGTCGTATAACACAAGAATAACAGATTCAACTTCATCTTTCCTGAATATAACCGTAAAGCCAAACCTGAAATAACCGGAATAATAACCCACCCCTTAACCTGATTGAGAAAATTAATCAGCAATACGGGCACTACTACCAAACACAGCCACCAGTGTTTCTTATCCAAATAATAAATTGCCATAATTAAAATAGGCAAAGATATTAATCGCAAATGAGCCCAAAAACCATAACCGCTAAAATCATTAGCAAAATCATCAGACCCTACAAAAAAGGTGGTACCACCCAATATTTGCCGAAAATGATAAATGAACAACAGTATCACCAATCCTATGAAAAACAAAATCGATTTAGGAAAAGAACCTTTATCTACTTGTCCATTCACAGGCTTGCCATAAAAAGCCAACAGGGCACCAAGTGTTAAACTAGGTATTGCAAACAACAGCATTCCCCCACACCATATCAAAATGCTCGGATAATAAAACTCCACAAAATTAAAGTTCCCGGCCACAGATATAGATATCAACAAAACTACAGTATATGGCAATACAAGGAAAGAAAATGGGGTATATAAAGTTTTCCATGTTTTTACTTCCAAATATATAAGTAAAGACACTTCCACTATATAAGTGACCAATATTAACAAATTCCCGAAAGAGCCCATCACCGTGTTTTTTACGCAAATCCTAACGCCAATTCAGAGTACATTATCTTTTAAACAACCTTTCCTTTAAGATAATCCAAGAGGATGTACCGAAGAATGCAAGAAAAACAAATATAAAAGCTGTCATCATTTTTTTGGGTGCCGAAGCCTGTTGAGGCACAACCGCAGGCTGCACTTCTACACAGACAGGTGTTTTCTCTTGTACTTTTGCCTTAGCCATATCCAATTGCTGAGCCATTTGAGAGTAAGTATTATAAGCTAACGACATTTCGTTTTCCAATTTTTCCTGCTCTGCCTTGACAGACTCAAAAAATAAACTTTGATGAGCATCCACAAAATTTGCGTATGCAGTCTGTGCTTTATAATAATTCGATTGAGACTCCTTATACAGTCGTTCTATATATTGTAAATCCTTACGTGCCTTTGCTGTCCTATATTTCTCTACGTAACCCTGCAACTTGCTCGAAAGTGCTTGAGCTACTGTAGCCGCAACAAGAGGGTCTTGCAAAGCAGCACTAACTGTAATCAAGCCAGTCATCTTGTCGATTTCTACACCGATTGATTTTTCCAACACACTCAACAACGTCATTTGCTTTTCACTTAATTGGAATGATGTCGCCTTGCTTAATTCTATTTCATTCTCTTTTTCCTTACTACCATCTACCAACGAGCGAAAAAAACTTAACGGAACTGTGGTAATACATGACCACCATGGAGATTTTTGGTAAAGATCCAAATAGTCATACATATTAGCTTTTACTTCTCCGTCCAAGGTCTCCACACGTACTTCCATCATTTCCATTAAAAAAGGGGTGGAAGAAACTATTTCAGGATATAAATCCGGAAAAATAGCTTCATTAGAAGATAAATTCGACATATTAATACCTGCCATTGAAGCCAAGGTTCCTAAATTTGACGACAACCCAGACATTCCCCCTGACATTTCCGGTGCTAATATGACTTTCGCCGTATACTCTTTAGGAATACTGAAAGCTACAATCAAGGCTAATCCAAAAGCTATCACACAATTCCGCAACAATATTTTTTTATTTTGCCACAAAAGCCTCAACAAGACAACGATTTCAATATCACGCATAATCCGATTCCTATTATCATTTAAATATATTCACTAACGTAGCAATCATCGTAGCAATCGAAGCCGTTGAGGTCCCGATAGTCATCATTTCTGCCGTGGTCATTTTTGTCTTTTGAGGTTTAGAAGGCACTACTATCTCACAACCAGGCTGAATAGCCTTAGCAGAACGACGACCGAGCTGCTCCACCGCACCATTCATATAAACCGCATAGACACGGGACTTGTGTGCACGGTCCGCATAGCCGCCGGCACGCTTGATGTAATACTTCAAAGACTTACCCTTCTCATAGTTTATGGAAATCGGATACATCACATCACCACTGATTTTTACCGTATTGGAGAACTGTGGAATTTGCAACTCATCTCCTTCACGCAAAAGAACATCGTCCACACTTCCGGGATTTCTCATCGCCTTTTCAAGATTGATGGCCACGGGATAAGTATCTCCCAAATCCAATTTCAGATTCTGGATGGAATCAGCCCGTGCCATGTCAAATGTCTTTTCCGAGCGCATACTCTCCTCATATAATTGGATCTGTGCAGCCTTCATGGCTACCTCCCGTTGTTTTTTCTCTTCATCCGTCAATTTACGTTGTAACCGCGCACCTTTTGCATAAGCCAAAGAAGACAGACCTCCGGCCGCTTTCACCAAGTCGCTCAAACGATAGTTTTTGTTATCCATCGCATAGCTACCGGAAAAGTTCACCTCTCCACTTATCTTTACATTGCGCTGTTCCGAATAAGCCGGACTTTTACGCACAAACACCTCATCGTACGGCTGGAGATGAAAGTCTTGGCCATCGCCCATCACCAAACCGTCACGGAGAGAAAAGCTATAGGTCTCAGACAGTTTCTCATCATCGGTCACCGCATCCGGATTCTTAATTCGGCGGAACACATCGACTTTTGCCATGGAAGCCGCTTCCGTAAGTCCCCCGGCCTGAAGCACAAGATCTTCTATCGTCGTATTGTCCGCATACTGGTATACTCCGGGAAAGTTAACCTCGCCGTCAATGGTCAACGTACGCTCCCCTTTCATATCCAACGAACTCGGGATAAACAAAACATCATTCTTACGCAAAGGAATATCGGCTACCGTCCCGTCCATAATACCTTCCACATCCACAGACAAAGCTTCCATCGTCAGGTCTTCCTTTTGACGGTGCATTACAGCCCGTTTAAGGAAAGCATCTTCACGCAACCCGTCGGCCGCTTTAATCAACTGACGTACTGTCTTGATACTCCCGTCCATCTGATATTGTCCGGGATGGAACACAGCCCCGCGTATTTCTGCCATATTGGAAAAACGGGGAATAATCGAATCGACATACAAAGAATCTCCGTCTTTCAACAGGAAACCATTCATCTCGAACTCACCCACCGTGTACACGGAATACTCACGTCCGCTTTTACGTATCAGCCGCACATTATCCGCATAAGCGTCCCCGGCAAATCCTCCGGCATAATCCAAAATACGGGAAACGCTTTCGTCTTCTTTCATTTCATAAAACATAGGACGCTTCACCTTACCTCGTATATTCACCAAGCATTCGTACGGCCCTACCACAATCACATCGTTATCCGCCAAACGGATATCGCCCTTTGTATTCCCGTTCAGGATGTAATCGTAGACGTCGATGGTTGAAACCACACGTCCCTGACGGAATACTTTTATATCGCGAAGTGTTCCTATCTCGCTAATTCCCCCGGCCGCATATAAGGCATTGAAAGCCGACGAAAGCGCACTCAATGTGTAAGTTCCGGGCACCATCACCTCACCCATCACTTGCACCTGTATCGAACGAGTTTCTCCGACAGTCAGGGTAATATTCGAATTAGAATAAAAACGTCCTAACTGCTTTTTTACATAGTCATTGGCTTCTTTCACAGTCATTCCGGCTAATGTCAAAGGCCCGACTCCCTCTATTGTCACCGTTCCGTCGGGCGACACCGTCCCCTCGAAAGTAGTCTGTGAAGCCCCCCAGACGTCTATAATTACAGCATCACCGGCTCCCAGGCGATAGTTTGCCGGAGTCGGTATATTCATGCTCGGTTCGAAAGTCAACATTTCATTATTGAAGATATTGCGCCCGAACACCTGACGGTCGTCTTCCTTGAAATAATTACGATAATAAATCAACGAGTCTATATCCATAAACCCTATCTCTTCGTTGAGTTGTTGATTCTTCAACGTTTTATCCTCCCCGTCCTTTATTTCACGTTGCGAACGAATCATATAACCATTCCGTTTCTGGCGTTCATCCAGTGTCTTTTCTTTGTTGGTCCTCAAACGAGAAGTACCGCTTTTAGCTTGCGTCGTCCCCGTCAAATCCAAGGCTCCGGGCTGTTTTTGTTCTGCTTCATATTTGTTCCGGATACGCCGCAACTGGTCTACCGTCACACCCTTTTGAAGCAATTGGGAAACAATATACTGTTGGTCTTTCCCCTTCTCTTGCTGTTCCATGACATAACGTACGACCTGATCGTCCGACATGGACTGGGAAAAAATAAATTGAAACCAAAAACACGCCAAACATGCCAGCAATATTCTCCTTGCCATATACATCAGAATTTCTTTCCTTTCAAAATAAAACTTATCGTAGTAAAAATGATTTTCACATCCAACCATAACGAACGTTGCTGCAAATATTCCAAATCCATCTGCAAGCGAATCAGCATTTTCTGCATTGTATCCGTATAACCATTATACAAGGTAGCCTTAGACGTAAGCCCGGGACGCATCAGAAACAAATAATCATAATCCGGATTTTCTTTTCTTATCAAATCAATGAAATAACGGCGCTCCGGACGCGGCCCTACAAAAGACATTTCGCCGACCAAGACATTCCACAATTGCGGCAATTCATCCAAATGATGCTCACGCAGAAACTTCCCCACACGCGTCAACCGGTCGTCTTCTTTTTCCGCCAAACGAGGCTGACCGTCTCTTTCCGAGTCCATTCTCATCGTTCTGAATTTCAAAATGGAAAAAGGTCTCCCTTTATACCCTATCCGTTCCTGTCTGAATATCACAGAATTTGTCCCTTCACATTTCAGCAAGATATACACCAACAAAAAAACGGGAGACAGTACGAGCATCCCCAACAAGGCACACACGACGTCGCACCACCGCTTCACCGTCCGCGCCTCAGCATTCATGCCATCACAAATCTCCATATTGACAGACACTTGATTCATTTTTCAACCTTGAACTATTCGAATTATCTAAAATATAAAACTCTATAAGAGTGAAATTATTGCAAAATAACGATATTTTTTTTTCTCTCACAAATAAAGGCATGACCGTGTATAAAAAATAAAGAATAGAATCAAAAATAACACTCTGTTTATACCTTTATTCAAAAGAAAGCCTTATCTTTGCATTTCAAACATCCGGGGTTGACATGGATTTGACAGCAGGATGGAATGGTACGTAAGCACGCAGAGGGTCGGTGATTTCCTCTATAATCTCAGTTACCAAGAATTTATCTGGCGAAAACAACTACGCTCTCGCTGCGTGATCGAAGTATAGTAGATTACCTTTATTTCGGCACCAGGTGCTGAAACGAGACATCACTCGGAAGCTGTGGCTCCGAAGCATTCCGGAAAAGTGGTGCAGCTAAATCGGAGATAGTCGTCCGCGGCCTTGCACGGACGGTGAAATCTTAAAGGATAAGGCGTAAATGGGTGGCTCGGGTCTTGTTTGCGCACGAAAACCGAAGGCCGGGATAAGCGTGTAGAAAGCGTATGGTTTCCCTGTTTGGACGAGGGTTCGATTCCCTCCAGCTCCACAAATTTGAAAGCAGCCCGTCATGCAGTATGCGTGTCGGGCTGCTTCTGTATTAATCACTCGATATGAAAGAATTAGCTTTAAAGTACGGATGCAATCCGAATCAGAAACCCTCGCGTATTTACATGACCGAAGGCGAACTGCCGATTGAAGTGCTCAACGGCCGTCCGGGGTACATCAACTTCTTGGATGCCCTCAACGGTTGGCAACTGGTCAAGGAACTGAAAGAAGCCACCGGCATGCCTGCCGCCACATCTTTCAAACACGTGTCTCCCGCCGGGGCTGCCATCGGCCTCCCGTTGAGCGACACATTGAAAAAAATATACTTTGTGGACGACGTGCAGATTCCTCTCTCCCCCGTCGCCTGTGCATACGCCCGTGCACGCGGCGCCGACCGTATGTCGAGCTACGGCGACTTTATCGCACTGAGCGACACTTGCGATGCCGCCACCGCCACCCTCATCAAACGTGAAGTCAGCGACGGGGTGATTGCTCCGGATTACACGGAAGAGGCGCTCCAAATCCTGCGTGAAAAACGCAAAGGTACTTACAACGTCATCAAGATAGACCCTGACTATGTTCCCGAACCGATAGAACGCAAACAGGTGTTCGGCATCACATTCGAGCAAGGACGCAATGAAATCAAATTGAACGACCCGGCTTTGTTCGAAAACATCCCCACGGCCAGCAAGACGTTTACCGACGAGGCCAAACGCGACTTGATGATCGCCCTCATCACCCTGAAGTACACGCAAAGCAACTCCGTATGCTACGTGAAGGACGGACAGGCCATCGGCATCGGAGCCGGACAACAAAGCCGTATCCACTGTACGCGTCTGGCGGGCAACAAGGCCGACATCTGGTGGTTGCGCCAACATCCGAAGGTGATGAACCTGCCGTTTGTGGAGAAAATCCACCGTGCAGACCGAGACAATACCATCGACATTTATATCAGCGACGACTATATGGACGTGTTGGCTGACGGAGAATGGCAGAAATTCTTCTCTGAAAAGCCGGAACCGCTCACACGCGAGGAAAAACAAGCCTGGATTGCACAAAACACTGGAGTGGCCTTAGGGTCGGACGCATTCTTCCCCTTCGGCGACAACATCGAACGGGCACACAAAAGCGGCGTGCAGTTCGTGGCACAAGCTGGTGGCAGCGTGCGCGACGACCATGTAATCGAGACTTGCGACAAGTATGGCATCACGATGGCTTTCACCGGCGTCCGCCTGTTCCACCATTAATCCTACGGCACACTTATGGCGAACTTCGGAGGAGATGACATCGACAAGGTTATCACGGGAGGCATCGTGTTTTCAGGAGGCGCTAAAAAGACTTCCGGAAACTCGAACGCCAAAGTGAAAACCAAAGCCAAAAAGAAAGCTTATATCACGGGGGCGCACGGTTCCGGGTCGGCCAAAATGAAAGCTGAAATCCGCCGCCGCAGAGCCAACCGGCATAAAAAGTAATGTATTTTCTTATCAAGAAGAGAAGACCGCAGGCATCACCCTACGGTCTTTTTTCATCCATTAGAGAACGCTAAATCGTTTGGCGCAGAATGAAAAATCGTTCGCCTGAGATTGATTTTTCATTCTGCGCCAAACGATTTACGTCTTTCCGCAAGATGATTTTCAGCTTTTCAAAAGGAGGGAAAAAGATGCTTAATCCTTTCGTACAGAGATGGTTCCGTTCGATTTACGGGTAAAGGTGAGCTTGTCTTTCCTCAACGCATGCCGCCCGTGGTCGAAAATGTAATCACTATTGAACGGCACGCCGTTCACCCGGACTTCAAAATGACAATGCTCCGTCGTGGCCCGTCCGGTACGCCCCACGGTGGCTATCGCGTCGCCAGCCTTCACACGGTCTCCCACGCGGACCAAGTTCTTGGCATTGTGACTGTAACAAGTCTCCAGCCCGTTGGCATGGCGCACCACCACCATGTTCCCGTATGCGGAATACTTTCCGGAGAAGCGGACGACCCCGTCGAACACCGCCCGTATCTTGTCGTGCGGTTTCGTCTTCAGGTCCGTTCCCGTATGGTTCTTGCGTGCCCCGCCATAGGGACTGATCACCTTGGCACCGGGCAGCGGATAACTCCACTTCCCTATCCGGGACAAGTCTATCGTGAACGAAGAAGCCTCGTCGAACAACCCCGGTGTGGCCACACCCACATGTTGCCGTTCCATGGCCGAGAAAGGGCGGTCCAAGTCCACCTGTTCCGGCACCCGGAACCAGTCGAAACGGGGCGGACGTTCGACAATCTCTCCCCTCCGGCAGAAAGAAGCACGGACATAACCGGACTCGTCCAGACGAAACTGCATGGCATCGAACTTCAAACTACCATCGGGACGAGCCAGCGTGGACGGGCTCATCGGCACGCCGTTCACCATCAGGGCGAAATAAGTATAGACCACGCCATGGTCCGCACCGGCCAACGCTATAGCCTGTCCGGCAGAAACATAATCGCCGGACTCCACCAACGTCTTGGCGTGATGGGCATACACCGTTTCCATCCCGTTGGGATGGAGCACCACGACCGTCTTTCCTAAATCCGTCTTACGCACCAGGCGCACCACGCCCTGCATGGCCGCCCTTACCTCATGCTTCACCTCGGGCGACATGATGTACCACCCGACAGGCTCATGACGGAAATCGGGAGTGAACAACACCCCGTCCTCCACCGGAAAACTCCAACCGTCGCGTTCCATATCGGCCGAAGTCACGGTGAAATAACCGGTGCCGTCAAACAATCCGGCAGTCGGGATATGAAGCATGCGCCGTTCCACACGTGAGAAATCCACCCGCTCCTTGCGGCTGCTCGTAAAGGAATACAAAAGTGCCAGCAACAAGGCGAGACACAAAATAGAAATACGCTTCACCATATATCCATATTTTTAATCAGTCCGTCAGAAAAATACCGTTCAGAATGCGCCCCGAACGGATGCCCAAGCGGCGTGCGGAGAAGAAACGTTCGGAATGGAGGTAAGTGCACACTCCGGCCATACGAATCCGTGCAGAGGGCACACCGCAGCCCTCCAACAAGCCCCGGTCGGCTTGCCACAAATCAAGGTGCCATTTTTCCATCCTGCCACTCCCGTCTCCAGTGGCAGGATACCGCCTCGCTATCTTCTCCATCGGGAAACCGGCCGTGCGGAAAGCTTCATACACCTCGTCGCCCACCTCGAAGGCCTCCAAGGATATGCCGGGGCCGATGGCCGCCTCCACATCCTGCGGACGGGTACCGTATGCACCGGCCATCGCTTGCAGGACGGCCTCCGGTATGCGCAACACCGTGCTTCGCCAACCAGCGTGCACGGCGGCCACGGCATGATGCACCCGGTCATATATTAATATAGGTATGCAATCGGCGGTAGACACCGACACGCAAACTTTCGGCACGTCCGTCATCACGGCATCCACTCCTTCGAGCGTAGCCGCCTTGACGGCATCGGTCTGCATAAAAAAAGCCTCATCGATACGACGCACACGTGCGCCATGTACCTGATGAGGTATAATCAAACGGGATGTCTCCAAACCCAAAGACTCGCACAACAAATCACGATTGAGCCGCACCATGCGTTCGTCGTCCCCGCAATAGGCATTGGCATTGAAAGAGGCGTACGCCCCTTCGCTATAACCTCCGCGCCGCTCCGTACTGAAAGCACAGACGCCCTGTCCCAAATCGTATGTCAGCAATTCCGGTCCACGCATTTTCCGGAACTATTTTTGAGGTTCGTCGTCCCAATCCTCTTCGTATTCGAAATCATCAAGGTCTTCTATCTCTTCCTCGTCCACGAACTGGATATCTTCATCCTCGCCCATGGCCTTCAGCTCATTCTGCAGGAAATTCAAGTCCTTGTTCTTATGCACAATCCTGCTTTGGTCCGTAATGGCCTGAAGCTTATTGCTTTCGCTGTTCAGCTCGCGCCACAACACGTCTTTCAACTCGGCTATGCCCATTCCCGTGACCGAAGAGATAAACACATGAGGCACGTCGGGCAGGTTCTCGGAAAGCATCTGGATGAGTTCTTCGTCCAGCAAATCGCTCTTCGTAATGGCCAACACCCGCTGCTTGTCGAGCATTTCGGGGTTGAACGTGGCCAGTTCGTTCAACAGTATCTCATATTCTTTCCGGATGTCCTCCGTGTCGCCGGGCACCATGAACAACAGCAAGGAGTTGCGCTCGATATGGCGCAGGAAACGCAGCCCCAACCCTTTTCCCTCGCTGGCTCCCTCGATGATGCCGGGAATATCGGCCATTACGAACGACTGGTTGTCGCGGTAGGACACGATGCCCAAGCTGGGTTCGAGTGTCGTAAAGGGATAATTGGCGATCTTGGGACGGGCGGACGACACGGCGCTCAGCAAAGTGGATTTCCCGGCGTTGGGAAACCCTACCAGGCCGACATCGGCCAACAGCTTCAATTCCATGATGACCATCATCTCCTGCATCGGCTCCCCGGGTTGGGCATACCGCGGCGCCTGGTTGGTGGCCGTACGGAAATTCCAGTTGCCCAGACCGCCCCGGCCTCCTTTCAGCAGCAATACGACCTGCCCGTCCTCCGTCACGTCGCAAAGGTATTCTCCCGTCTCGGCATTATAGACCACCGTTCCGCACGGCACGTCTATATACTTGTCCTCACCGTCCTTGCCCGACGACCGGGCTTTGGAGCCGTTCCCGCCATGGCCGGCAAAGACATGCCGGTCATAACGCAAATGGAGCAACGTCCAATAGTTGCGGTTGCCGCGAAGGTAAACATTACCCCCACGGCCGCCGTTTCCGCCGTCCGGTCCGCCATTGGGCACGTATTTGGCCCGGCGCATGTGCGCCGAACCGCGTCCCCCCTTACCCGAACGGCAGTATATCTTCACATAGTCTACAAAATTGGATTCTGCCATATAAATTATTTGTTTGCAGCGTCTATCGCTTCAAAGATTTCCGCCAGCATCTGTTCTTTCGAACCTTTCCAGTTGAAAGTGTGGCGCAAACCTTCTTTCTCGAACCACTCGGCCAAAGGAGCCGTCTGGTTGCGGTACACGTCAAAACGCTTCTTGATGGTTTCTTCATTGTCGTC
Organism: Paraprevotella clara YIT 11840; assembly: GCF_000233955.1. Taxonomy (GTDB): domain Bacteria; phylum Bacteroidota; class Bacteroidia; order Bacteroidales; family Bacteroidaceae; genus Paraprevotella; species Paraprevotella clara. The sequence goes on along the minus strand of NZ_JH376601.1, from coordinate 21,226 downwards.
AGCGCGTCCCTGCTCGATGGCACGGTTCAGCAAACGGGCCATCAGCGTCTCTTCGTCCACCACCAACTCTATCATCATGCCCATGTCGTCCTTGCGGTCGGCCAGCATCTTCTTCAAAGCCTCGGCCTGCGCGATGGTACGGGGGAAACCGTCGAATATCACCCCTTGGCCTTTCGTCTGTGCGTCGTATGTCTTGGCCAGGATGTCGATCATCAGTTCGTCCGGAATGAGCTGCCCGTTGTCGATATATCCCTTGGCAATCTTGCCCAGCTCCGTACCGTTCTTGATTTCTCCGCGCAACACGTCACCGGTAGAAATGTGTCCCATGCCGTATTTTGCCACAATCTCGTCACTGTAAGTGCCCTTACCTGATCCCGGAGCACCGAAAATAATAATATTCTTCATCGTTGTTATTTTGTATTGGTTGAAACAATCTTTCTCCTCTTTTTCCGACAATAGAAACTGCCGGCCTATTCCACGACGGTGTAAATGTCACGGGTGTTCCTCCCGTAACCGTCATAATCCAGCCCATACCCCAAAATGAAATCGTTGGGTATGGAGAAACACTTGTACGGAATGTCCAAATCCACCTTCAAATTACCGGGCTTGAGCAACAATGTGCAGATGGAAATGGAACGGGGATTGTACTTCGCCAACATTTCCGTCACGTATTTCATCGTCAGTCCGGAATCCACTATATCCTCCACAACCACGACATCCCGTCCGGAAATATCGACATTCAGTCCTATCATCTCACAGACAGAACCGGTTGAAGACGTCCCCACGTACGAAGCCAACTTGACAAACGAAATCTGTGCAGAAAGCTCGATTTCCCTCATCAAATCAGCCGCAAAGATAAAAGACCCGTTCAATATGGCCAAAAAAACAGGTTCCGAACCGGCCAAATCACGGTTGATTTCTCCAGCCACCCGCTTCACCTGTTTCAATATTTCAGCCTCAGGTATCGACACGGCAAATTTTTTATCCTTTATCTGAAGTGTTTCCATATCTTTTTGCTAATTTTGCGTACAAAGATAGTGAAAGGTGAGCGCAGAGGCAAACGAAAAACAAAGTTTTTCAAGTTTGGACGTGCCGAACCGCCTCCTATTTTATCCAAAAACAGTACCAAACCCAAAAAATACGAAAGAAAACGAAGTTTTATTTGTCATGAAGATACTCACCTCGACCCAGTTTAAAGAATTAGATAAATACACCATCGAACACGAACCCGTCTCATCCACCGATTTGATGGAACGTGCCGCAAAAGCGATTGCATCCGAACTGAAAAGCCGTTGGACCACCGCCACTCGCTTCATCGTGTTTGCCGGTCCGGGCAACAACGGAGGCGATGCCTTGGCGGTATCCCGCCTGCTCTGCAACGCCGGGTACACGGTGCAGACGTATCTGTTCAACATCACGGGACGTCTCAGCGACGATTGCCTGAACAACAAGAAACGGTTGGAAAACCTGGCCGGACTGCTGTTCACCGAAGTATCTTCCCAGTTTTCTTTCCCTGAAGCGGACGAAAAAGATGTCATCGTAGACGGACTGTTCGGTACCGGACTGAATAAGCCTTTGGACGGGGGCTATGCCGGACTCGTGAAAAGAATCAACGCCAGTCCGGCCAAAGTGGTGAGCATCGACATCCCGTCCGGCCTGATGAGCGAAGACAACACATACAATAATCCGTCGGCCATCGTCCGTGCGGACCTGACCCTGACCATCCAGCTTCCTAAACTGGCCTTCTTTTTCGGCGAGAACCAGAAATATCTCGGTGAAGTAAAACCCATGGACATCGGGCTTTCCGCCGAGGGACTGGCGGCTATCGACTGTAGTATTACGGTGATAGAGCCTGGAGAGGTGAAAAAGATACTCAAACCGCGTAACCCTTTCGCCCACAAAGGCAGCATGGGGCATGCCCTGCTCGTAAGCGGACAGTACGGCATGGGAGGCGCAACCATCCTCGCGGCAAAGGCTTGCCTGAGAAGCGGAGTGGGCAAACTGACCGTCCATACGCCGGACATGAACAACAACATCTTGCAATGCAGTGTACCCGAAGCCATACTCAGCCATGATTTGTCCGACATCCGGGTGTCGAAAGCCATAAGTACCTACGACTACAACGCTCTGGCCATGGGTCCCGGACTGGGCACACACGAAGAAACGGCAGAGGCTCTGCGTACATTCATCCGCAATCATCCGGGCGAAATGGTACTCGATGCGGATGCGCTCAATATCCTGGGCAACCATCCGGAATGGATTCCGGAAATCCCGCAAGACACGATTCTCACTCCGCATCCCAAGGAACTGGAAAATCTCGTGGGAACATGTACCGACAGTTACGACCGTATGGCAAAAGCCCGTGAGCTGTCCATCAAAATGCAATTATATGTCATCGTGAAAGGACACAACAGCATGATTTGTACACCGACGGGACGCGTCATCATCAACCCCACGGGCAATGCAGGCATGGCCACAGCCGGAAGCGGCGACGTGCTGACCGGCATCCTTACGGCTTTACTGGCACGGGGATATACGGCCAATGAAGCTTGCCAGTTGGGCACCTATCTGCACGGCCTGGCCGGTGACATCGCACGCGAAAGGTTAGGCGAAGAAAGCATGATAGCCAGCGACATCATCGACGCGCTCCCCGAAGCCTTCAAGAAGTTAAAAGAATAAATACTGATAAAAATAAAGTTTATGAAAGCAAGAACCCTGTTATGCGGACTGGCACTTTGCACACTCGGTGCCGTCGCACAAACCGAAGTAAGCCCGTACGTACCCGGCGCCACGGTGGAGGGCGTAACCTATTACTTGCCCCGTACAGCCCTTCGCTTGGTCGTCGTGGCCGAAAAGCAAGTCTATACCCCCGGAGAATTCAGCAAATATGCCGACCGCTATCTCCGTTTGTCCCAAATAAACCAGGAACCTTACACGAAGTGGAGTATAAAAAGTATAGATATGGTACCCTACGGAGTACCCGATCCTCAAAAAGTTTACAGCATACAGCTTAAAAAGAGAACCGTAGCTCCGTTGGTAGGTCTCACTTCCGAAGGCATCCTCCTGTCCATCAATACCGACGGGGAAGAGGAACCGTTACCGGCCGTTCCGAAAGGAAATGATGCTCCTAAAAGACTCAATCCCAGAGATTACATGAATCAGGAAATCCTTTCTGCCGGAAGCAATGCCAAAATAGCCGAACTGACGGCCGAAGAAATCTATGATATCCGAGACAGCCGCACGGCATTGATTAAGGGCGAAGCGGACAACATGCCGAAGGATGGCGCTCAACTCAAACTTATGCTCGACCAATTGACGATGCAGGAAACAGCCCTTACACAACTGTTCAAGGGCACAGTGGACACCAGTACGGAGGTTTTCACCATAGAACTCACGCCTGCGGAGTTTACAGACCGGATGGTGCTGTTCCGTTTCTCGGAAAAACTGGGCGTAGTGGACAATGACGATTTATCCGGCGAGCCGGTTTACCTCTCTTTGAAAAACATGAATACCCTCCCCCTGCCCGTCGTGGACGAAAAGGCTGCCAAAAAGAAAGGTAAAATGGAGGAAGGAGTATATTATAATGTACCTGAACGAGTGGCGGTCAGCGTATTCAATGCTTCCAGAGAGTTCTGCAAAGGGGAGTTCCCCATGGGGCAATTCGGCCATGTGGAAATCCTGAGTAATGTGCTCTTCGACAAGAAAACCACCACCCAAGTCACTTTCTACCCCAGCAACGGAGCCATCAAACAACTGACGGACAACGGCGAGGAAAACTGAAAACCTACTAAACATGCAATAAGCAAAAAAAGGGCTGCCCGAAAGCAGCCCTTTAACTTTTATATGTCGTACGACCGGATTACAACTTGTTGTCAGAACCCAAAACGTTGACAATCTTGTGCTCGTACAATTTCTTCATGTTGTCGCGAGCCGGACCCAAATATTTACGCGGGTCGAACTCTGCCGGCTTCTCAGCAAATACCTTGCGAACAGCAGCCGTCATAGCCAGACGAGAGTCTGAGTCGATATTGATTTTGCAAACTGCACTCTTGGCAGCCTTACGCAATTCGTCTTCGGGGATACCGATAGCTGCTTCCAACTTGCCACCGTATTTGTTGATGGTGTCTACTTCTTCCTGAGGAACAGATGAAGAACCGTGCAGTACAATGGGGAAGCCCGGAAGCTCCTTCATTACGCCGTCCAATACATCGAATGCCAAAGGAGGAGGAACCAAACGGCCTGTAGCGGGATCAACGTGGCACTGTTCGGGTTTGAACTTATATGCACCGTGAGAAGTACCGATAGAAATAGCCAAAGAATCGCAACCGGTTTTGGTTACGAAGTCAACTACTTCTTCAGGACGGGTGTAGGTGTGATGTTCAGCCACAACGTCGTCTTCTACTCCGGCCAATACGCCCAACTCACCTTCTACGGTTACGTCGAATTGATGAGCGTATTCTACGACTTTCTTCGTCAAAGCCACGTTCTCGTCATACGGAAGGTGAGAACCGTCGATCATCACTGAAGAGAAACCTGAGTCGATACAGCTCTTGCAAGTCTCGAAAGTATCTCCGTGGTCGAGGTGCAACACGATTTGAGGATTGGCACAACCCAATTCCTTTGCATATTCAACAGCACCCTGAGCCATATAGCGCAACAACGTAGCGTTGGCATACTGACGGGCACCCTTAGAAACCTGAAGGATCACCGGAGACTTGGTCTCTACGGCTGCTTGAATGATAGCCTGCATCTGCTCCATGTTGTTGAAGTTGAAAGCAGGAATGGCATAACCGCCATTAATGGCTTTTTTGAACATCTCTCTGGTGTTCACCAAGCCTAAGTCTTTGTAATTAACCATATCTTTATAATTTATAAAAAGAACAATTCGTTTCACTCTTTTTTGGTAGGACAAAGATAGGCATTTTTCTTCAAATCCAATCTCCCGCCCATATCTTTTAAACAAAAAAAATCCCCCGAAGCGTATTTTACCGTTTCGGGGGAGTGCTTGTAGCGTCATTTCATCTCTTTTACCAAATATACCACAACCGGAAGGTGGTCGCTATAACCGTTCAGCCACACTCCGCCGGCATGCGTACGCTTGGTATTGCCTTTGTATCGCCCTTCGGTTTGAAACAGATAATTGCGCGAGAATATCTCATTCTTAAAGAACTTCAAGGTCGAATAATCCTTCTTACCATCCAAATCCAATAAATTGGGAGTCATTACAATCTGGTCGAACAAGTTCCACTTGCCGTCATACATCAACGTGCCCCGTCCGTCTTTAGCCAGCACGTTCCACCAAGGATTATACAAATCGGACTTGCCCACATCTTTCATTTCGCGCTTGGCTCCCAAAGCTTTCGCCATACTCGGACTGAAAGGATCGTCGTTCATATCCCCCATCACGATGATTTTCATTTCCGGATTTGCCTTGCTGATACTGTCTTTCAACATACGGACTTGTTTCCCTGCACGCTCCCTATAGTATGAAACCGCTGCACGGCTGGGCCAATGGCATACGATAAAGGTCACATCATCGCCCGCCAGTTTACCTTGTACGGTCAGGAAGCCACGCGTATGATAAGCACTGTCTTTCGCCTCATATACATAAGGTTGCAGAAACGACTTTTCCGGTGTAAAGAAACGGGGATTGTATATCAGCGCACAATCTACGCCACGCTTGTCCGGCCCTTCTATATGAACGAACTTCATTCCACGTGCTTTCAAAGGCGGCTGTTCCACCAAATCTTGCATCACACGGCTGTTCTCAACCTCAGACACCCCGATGACAGACGCACCGATATTGGGCAACTTGTCTGTCCCCATCTCCGACAATACAGTGGCCATGTTCTTCAATTTCGCGAAATACTTCATTCCGTTCCATTTCATAGCCCCATCGGGCAGATACTCAAAATCGTTTTTCCCCTCGTCATGAATGGTATCGAAAAGATTTTCCTGATTATAAAACCCAACCGCATACATGCCGAATTTCTTCTCTTGGGCACGTGCCACCGTAAACAGCAGTACGAACAAGCCCATAACCATAAACATTCGTTTCATAAGATGTTTTTTTAACGTTTTGTTAATTCTCTATTACAAATATGGCTTTTTTCGGCTATCGAGCCAAAAAAAAATGGCAAAAAGTTAGTCCGGGATGACTTTAATTTGAAAATAATGTGTTTCTTTGTAACAACAATATAATAAATCTACGAGATATGGGGAAAAAGACAACTTTGATTCTATCGGCATTCTTTGTGTCAGCCTTGCTCCACGCACAACAGACAGACACTCTGGCCGTGCTCCAACAACGGGCACAGAATGAGAATGCGGACTTTTCGTTCACAGAATCGCAACTCAATGAAGATGACGACGCGGGCCAGACCGTTTCGGCCATCACAGGAGTCGGCAACGACCTGTATTTGTCTGAAGTGGGCTATCTATTCAGTCCCATGCGCTTCCGCCTGAGGGCCTATCAAAACTCCAACAACGACATGTTCATCAACGGTATCCAGTTCAACGATGCCGAGCGAGGCGTATTCAGTTACAGTTCCATCGGAGGACTGAACGACGCAACCCGTAACCGTGAAGGCTCCCCGTTTTTCCTGATGAACCAATTCGGTTATACGTCGGTGGGAGGAGCGGATAATATTAATGTACGGGCCGGACAATACGCCACAGGCCACAAATTATCGTTGTCCGGTACCAATCGAAACTATCGTGCACGAGGCATGTACACCTACTCTTCGGGACTGATGAGCAACGGATGGGCCTTCACCGGTTCCATCGGTTACCGTTGGGCCAATGAAGGATTCGTAGAAGGTACGTTCTACAATTCGTTCAGCTATTTGTTAGGGTTCGAGAAACGGTTCAACGACCGACACAGCTTGAGCTTCACGACCTGGGGTTCCCCCACCGAACGTGCCCAGCAGGGTTCTTCCACAGAAGAAGCGTACTGGTTGGCCAACGACCATTACTACAACCCGAACTGGGGTTACCAAAACGGCGAAAAGCGTAATGCACGTGTGGTAAATTCTTTCGAACCGACAGCGATTGTCACTTGGGATTTCGACATCAACGAACGAACCAAGCTGTCTACATCGTTCTCCGGAAAATACAGCATGTATGCCAGCAGCGCTTTAGGATGGAGTGGAAATGCCGCCGACCCGCGTCCGGATTACTACAAAAAGTTACCGAGCGGACAAATCAGCGGCAACGTATTCAACCAACCGTTGAGCGACGAGGATGTGGAGACTTGGCAAAACGCATATAATTACTGGACCAGCGCAAAGTCCCACCGCCAACTCGATTGGGATGCCATGTACTTTGCCAACGCCCAACAAAACACGTTAGGGGGCGAAGCCTTGTACTACGTAGAGAATCGTCATAACGACCAAATGGCCTTCAACTTCGGTTCCACCCTGAAACGCGACATGGACGAGTACGGTTATATCACAGCCGGCGTAAACGCCAGCACCACCAAAGGCATGCACTACAAAACCATGAAAGATTTGCTGGGTGCCAACAAATATACGGACGTAGACAAATTCTCCGTTCGTGACTACGGCTACAACTCCAGCATGATTCAAAACGATCTGGACAATCCCAACCGCCTGATCGGTGAAGACGACAAGTTTGGCTACAATTATAATATATTCGTCAATAAAGCCAACGTTTGGGCCAACTACCAATTCGATAAAAGCTTCTACAGTTTGTTCTTTGCCGGACGTTTGGGCGGAACGACCATGGAACGTGAAGGTTTGATGCGCAACGGTCGTGCGGCCAACAACTCAAAAGGCAAGAGCGGCACAGCCAAATTTTTGGAAAGCGGAGCCAAGGCCGGAGCGACTTTCCGTATCGGAGGCAAACACGTGTTCAACGTCGGGCTTGGATATGAAGAAAACGCACCGTTGCCTTACAATGCCTTCATCGCTCCCCGTCTGAAGAACGACTTCGCCACGAATCTGACCAACGAAGAAGTAATGACTGCCGAAGCCAGCTATGCGTTCAACGGCCCCATCTTCGCTTTCAAGGTCAGCGGCTACTACACGCGTTTCAACAATGTGACCGAACTCGACCAGTTCTACAACGACCAGGAGTCGCGCTATACTTATCTGTCGATGACTGGGGTAGAGAAAGAATATATGGGAGTAGAACTGGCCGCCAGCGTAAAACTCACGTCAAACCTGACCCTGAAAGCGTTGGGCACATTCAACAACGCCGAATATGTGAACAACCCGAACGCCAATCTGACTTACGAAAACGAAAGCGAGACTACGCAAGATGTCGTGTACATCGACGGAATGAAAGAAAGCGGAACTCCGCTCTCTGCCTACAGTCTCGGACTGGACTACAATGTGAAAGGCTGGTTCTTCAGTATCAACGGTAACTACTACCACCGCGGATTCATCGACTTCTCTACTTACCGCAGATTAGGTAAGGTTTTGGGTGTGTCAGCCGGCGAGAACGGGACCGTAGGTGAAGACGGCAACAAAGTAAGCGTAAACATCCCCGGACAGGAAGAGTTCGACGGCGGTTTCATGCTCGACCTCTCCATCGGAAAATACATCCGCCTGCAAAAAGGCCGCGCCCTGAGCATCAACCTGACGCTGAACAACGTGACCAACAATACGGACATGAAAACCGGAGGATACGAACAGAACCGCGACGATGCCTACGATGACGGTCGCGAGCGTCCTTACCAGTTCTCACGCCACTCTAAATATTACTACGCACAAGGACTCAACGGGTTCCTCAACATAGGATTCCGCTTCTAACCTTTTAAAATGAACTTGAATATGAAAAATATTAAATTATTGCTCGTCTCCATGTTGGCGGCCGTCTTCTCCGGCTGTATGGACCACCATGACGACCCGACTAATTATACATACGGCAATCCCGCTGTAGGAGAAGCCAATACGACTATCGCTGACTTAAAGACAAAGTATGCCGGCATAGTCAGCAGCAACAAAGCGGAAGAAGTACAAGAGAACCTGGTCATCTCCGGTGTGGTGGTAGGCGATGACGAATCCGGTAACATCTACAAGAACCTGTACGTCAACGACGGAAGCGGTACTTTAGTTGTGGGCATAAACGCCACCGGACTGTATGCTTTCTTACCTGTAGGCCAGAAAATAGCCATCAACTGTAAAGGACTTTATGTAGGCGGTTACGGTTCCATGGCCCAGTTAGGCACCTTGTACCAAGGCAAGATAGGCCGCATGCCGGAATATACATGGAAGGAACATGTCAAAGTTATCGGCCAGCCAGAACTTTCTTATCCCGAACTGACTCCTATGGAAATCGACGAAGCCTGGCTGTCTTCGGCCAATAAAGCTGACGCGGCATTCTTTGTCAAGATCAACGATGCGGAATTTGTAGAAGCCGACGGACTGACGCAATATGCTCCGGAAGCAGAAGGCGACGGAGGAAACGGTGTAAACCGTACCCTTAAGGTAGGAAATACCAACATTCCTTTCCGCACCAGCACTTACGCCAACTTCTCTACGGAGTACATGAAGATGGGAAAAGTGGACGTCACGGGGTTACTCACCCAATATAACGGCGAATGGCAACTCACCGTACGCACTTCAAGAGACATTCAATAAAATGCATTCACCAACAAAAACGAAATAATATGAAAACGAAAAGTTTTATCAGCCTATTATGCCTGACATTAGGCATGTTCCTGTTCCAGGCATGTAATGACGTTCCCTCCCCTTACGACATACCGGGCAAGGGAGATGCCAACAGCATATACGGAACCGGAACCAAAGATTCCCCCTATACCGTCAAAGGTGCTTCGCTGAACCAAAACGGCGGATATGCTTGGGTAAAAGCCTATATCGTGGGCTACATTCCCGTTTCAACCGGAGACGGCGGCCCGAGTTACACCATATCAGACGTAGTATTCGGTGCTGACGGAGCTGGTGCTCCCAACATTGTCATTGCCAGTTCGCCCGACAGCAAGAATATCAATGACTGCATGGCCGTACAGCTTCCGAGCGGTGATGTGCGTAACGCACTCAATCTGCAAGCCCATCCGGAAAACCTGGGCAAAGAAATCATGCTCTACGGTACCATGGAGAAATACTTCGGTGGGTCGGGCGTGAAAAGCGTGACAGCCGCCATCCTCGACGGACAAGAGATAGGCGACATGCCGGAGGAATCTGGCGAAGCCATCTTCAGCGCAGACTTTTCACAATCTCTCGGAGAGTTTGCTTCCGTTTCGACATCCGGAAGCCTTGAATGGTACAATGATTATTCCAGTGCCATGATTACAGGATATAAGGACTTTAATGGAGATGGTGAGAAAGAAAACCAAGCTGGAGTAACTTTCCTTGTCGGTCCGGAAATAGACCTGTCACAAATCGAAGAAGCGTATGTCGCTACTAATATGGCCATCAACTATGAACGTGGTGACCTCAATGCAAACAATTCAATTCTTATCAGCAAGAATTACTCAGGCGATGCAAACAGTGCAACGTGGACACAATTAACGTATGATACTGAAGGACTCAATTCCGACTTTACATTCAAGAATAAGAAAACAGCTATTCCTGCCGAGTTTATGGGAGGAAAAGTCTATATAGCTTTGAGACATACCTGTAGCGACACCCAATCCTCAACGTGGGAGGTAAAGAAAATAGAGGTCATCAAAGGAAAGATTGAGGATACACCGGAAGAACCAAACCCGGAAGGCGAATATCTCAATCAGGATTTCACAAGTTCATTGGGTGGTTTTACGTCAACTTCAGTTTCCGGAACCCTCGAATGGTACAATGACTTCCAAAGTGCCATGATTACCGGTTACCAAGACTTTAACGGGGATGGACAAAAAGAAAACCAAGCCGGAGAGACTTATTTCGTGAGTCCGGCTTTCACGATTGGCAGCACATCGGCTGTACATATGGCTATCAATATGGCCATCAACTATGAACGCGGAGATCTTAATGCCAATAATTCCATACTCATAAGCAAGGACTATACAGGCAATGTAAACAGCGCAACGTGGACACAGTTAACTTATGATACCGATGGGCTTAACGCAGATTTCACTTTCAAGAACAAGGAAATCAATATTCCGTCTGAATTTATAGGCAGTAACGTTGTCGTAGCCCTTCGTCATACTTGTACAGACACTCAATCCTCCACTTGGGAGGTGAAAAGTATCAAGGTGTTATCCGGCAACGCGGAAGAACCGGGTACAGACCCAGAACCTACTCCGGGTGGAGAAGGAGATGCCTTGATTGCCATAGACGGAGCGACCGTGAGCCTGACAGCTCCTGAGGCCACCGCGTCGGACAACGTAACGACCACCGACCTCAACTCTTTCGGATGGGAAAATGCAGGTGACCCCTTGGGAGCTACTGATTCAGAAGGAACTGAAATCATCTTTGCACAAGAGGAAGGCAACAATCCTCCTAAATTCTATACGGCCACAGGAGGCGTACGCATGTATGCACTCAATTCGATGACGTTAAAAGCTTCCAAGCCCATCGCCAAAGTTGTACTTAACTGCGATTCCTACCAAGGTACTAATTATGTCGGCAACACACAACTTTATGCCACAATAGACGGTAACAATTGGAAAATAGTAAATGACCATACGTCAAGTAGTGGTGGAGTCCAATTGCGTATCAAAACGATAGAAATCACTTACGCCGAATAAAATAAGGAAAAAGCAGAGAATAATACAAACCACCCCGCAACAAAATAAAGTTGTTGCAGGGGTGGTTTCTTTGTTTCCGACAATTCATGTAAACGAATTGCGGAAAACATATTCTTCTTCTCCTTATTTTCTTGCAAAAACCTTGCAAAGAAAAAAAGAAATCCCTTATATTTGTAAATAGAAAAAGAAATTATAAATATCAATGAAAATAAACTCTATCCTTTTCCTTAGTGCAATATTTTTGCTCATCGCCTGCAATGACGACACTCCCGACGGAACATCGGGCGACAACTCGAACCAGAACGCCAATCCTACGGTTATACGAAACGCCAGAAATCTGGAGATGCCGAGGCTGGACGACCAAACGGGCGACATTTATTCCCATTACGTAACTTACAGAGGAGAGCAAGTATTGAACTACACCTTAGACTGGCACAAAGAAAAGAAACACTCGCGATGGGTTGCTTTCGTCTTTACCAACACGACGTCCGGAACAAGCTGGAATCGCAATAATTGGAAAGGTACAGAATGGAACGGCAAAGTCTGGGAGGGCGATCCCTTCCAACCCGATCCGGATATTCCCGCCGGAGAACGAAATGAATTGAGTGATTTCAGCCGGAGCGGTTACCAGCGCGGTCACCTCTGTGCGTCGGCCGACCGCCTCTTCTCCATGGATGCCAACGGACAAACGTTCTACCTCTCCAACATGAGTCCGCAAATGGGCAGTTTCAACTCCCCCAACTGGTCGGACCTCGAAACGCAAGTACGCAATTGGGGACGCAACAACAATTTCCGCGACACACTTTTTGTCGTAAAAGGCGGAACGATACGTGACGACCAAATCATAGAATACATCGGTGGAAAAGACCCCAGTTCCCCCACGAAAGTCGCCGTACCGAAGTACTACTTCATGGCTTTGCTCTGCAAAAAGTACGACGGCGGACAAAACACTTACAAAGCCATCGGTTTTTGGGTGGAACACAAACGATACGGCACGACTCCATCACTCCGCACGTGGGCCGTCAGCATCGACGAACTGGAAGAGAAGACAGGTATCGATTTCTTCTGCAATCTGCCCGACCGGATAGAAATACCGGTAGAGCAGACTTATAATATAGAAAGTTGGAGCGGATTATAGCCGAAAATATTCCGCAGAAAGTTTGGCGGTTCTGAATAAAAGGCTTAACTTTGCACCTCGTAAATCAGACCATTACACATATAGTTACCAGCTATAAGTTGAACTGACAAAAATTTATAAGACAATGAAGAAAGATATTCATCCTGAGAATTATCGTCCCGTAGTGTTCAAGGACATGAGCAACGGTGACATGTTCCTTTCACGTTCTACTTGCAAAACGAGCGAGACCATAGAATTTGAAGGCGAAACCTATCCGGTAGTGAAAATTGAAATTTCCAGCAGTTCACATCCCTTCTATACGGGTAAGAACAAATTGGTGGACACGGCAGGTCGCGTAGACAAGTTCATGAGCCGCTACGCAAAGAGCCGCAAATAAATCGGGATTCCATATTTTATCGGAAAGATAAAAAAACGGTGTGGTGACAACAGTTTCCACACCGTTTTTCTTTTCCTTCCCCGTACAAGGGGATCACGGAAAAGTCCATATTTTTCCACACCTCCGGAGGCTTTCGGATGCGCTTGCGGAGCATCTGATTTCAATCTCCGCCAAACGAAAAACGAATCTCAGCAGATTGATTTTTCAATCTGCTGAGATTCGTTTTTCGTTCTCCTTAGATTTTTTGAGAATACTCAACAAGCTAAAAGACAATCACTTGCCGTCGACCAAGACAAAACGTTTACCCTGCCATTCATATACGACAGGACGTAAAACCTTTTTCATACGCTCTGCCTCCTCCTTGTCCACTTCGCCGGGCTGCAAAACAAAAGTCAGCCGCATATCGTCCGGTTGCAGGGAAGCCGTCACAAAGCGCATGTCCTGCAAATGCTGCAGGCGTGACACTTCCTCTTTATCTACCGAATCATTCGTTTCCCAAAAATCGGCATACGCGGGAAAGGGTATCCACTTCTCTTCCGGCAACACGTTCCAATCCGGCGCGTAAAGGGCGACCTTCGTCTCGGTTACCGGCCCGGAATAAGTACGCGCCACGCAAATATAGTTCAGCGTATCTTCGGCCGGCAAAAGCTTCATCTCCACCCGGCAATTCGGCGTCAGTTGCAAGTCGAGATAGTCCGCCGTCAACGCTTTCAACACGCTAAAACCGTCGAAACGGTTGCGCACTTTAGCCTCCATGTCGTTTTCTATGAAGTCGATACAATCCAGACGGTTGTTTTTCGTCATGATGCCCAACACGCTGTCGGGCATGGCGGCAAACACGTCGCGCATCTTCTGTGCCTGAAGAGCCTGGCCCAATGCCAACGTTATGATAAGAGGTAAAAAACGTTTCATATATCCATTTTATTTTACGGGCACAAACTTAGTCATTTTTATCGACATTACGCGCCTCGCACCTTATTAATAACATCTCTTCACGTTAACGGGAACCCAAATAGAGGAACACCATTCCGAGCAGGACCAACACCAGGTCCACCGCCTTGCTCTGCAAGTTCTTCTCGCGGAAAACCATGGCTCCGAACAGGAACGAAACGACCACACTGCCGCGGCGCACCATGGAGACAATGGAAATCATGGCACCGTCCAAGCTGAGTGCATAAAAGTAGACGAAGTCTGCCGCTGACAGGAAGAGCGAAATCGGAAGGATGCACCAATCCCACCGGAAAGGCGTGGTCTGCTTCCTGCGCGGCCACCACAACAGAAGCATCATGACGCCCATCATCGCCAACTGGTAGAGGTTATAATAACTCTGCACCACCATGCGGTCCAGCCCCACTCCCCCATTCTCCGGCGAAGCCATCAGATATTTGTCGTACAAGCCGCTCACGGCTCCGAGTACACTGGCCAAGACGATGAAATAAATCCACTTGTCGTGCCGGAAGTCGATGCCTTCTTTTTTACCGCTCCGGCTCAACATGAAGAACGACAGCACAGCCAAGGCCACACCCACCCACTGATAAAGGTTCAACCGCTCGCCGAAGACCAACAGTGCACCGACGAGCACCATGACGGGGCGTGTGGCATTGATGGGACCCACTATCGTCAACGGCAAATGCTTCATGCCGAAATAACCGAATATCCATGAGGAAAGCACGATGCAGGACTTCAACAGGATGTACTTCTGCGCTCCCCAATCGGTCGGGGGGATATAAAACAGGCTGCCGGTGTCCGTCATTCCCCAAGCCGAACCAAGGATGAACGGCAGGAAGATAAGGCTGCAAAACAATGTATTGAGAAACAAGACGGGAATCACCGCATTGCCTCTCAATGACTTTTTCTTGAACACATCGTAAAAACCCAATAGGGCGGCGGAAGTAAACGCCAGAATCAACCACATATCTCTTTTTCTTTTCCGTTTCTATTCTTTACCATGAAACATTTGTCCGGATAGGCCACATCCACTAAGAACAGGGCGTTCCCCGGCATGGACTCTCCAGCCCGGCAACGGTCTTTTCCTTCTATCACCGCCCGGAAGCCTTCCGGCGTAAGCTTGCCCCGCCCCACCTCGACGAGCGTACCGACGATGGCACGCACCATGTTGCGCAAAAAACGGTCCGCCTGGATTTCAAAACGCCATTCGCCGGGCGCAAGCTCCGTCCAGCGAGCTTGCATGATACGGCAGTTGTTGGTCTTCGTGTCGGTATTCACTTTGCTGAAACTGGTGAAGTCGGTATAATCGAACAATGCGGCAGCGGCTTCGTTCATCTTTTCAAAATCGAGCATCCGGTACAGACGGCAGGAATAAGCCCGCAAGAACGGGGACTTGCCGAAATGCAGGTAATAATGGTAGGTGCGCGACAAGGCATCGAAACGGGCATGTGCATCGGCTGCCACAGGCACCGTCTTGTAAATGGAGATATCCGGCGGCAGCAGGCGGTTGAGCTTGTCCGTCAGCCACCTTCCGTCAATCCGGCGCACAGGGTCGTCGGCATACTCGAAATCGAAATGGGCCACCATCATCCGAGCGTGTACTCCGGTATCCGTCCGTCCCGCCCCCGTGATGGATACGGGCTGCCGCAAGAGGGTGGCCAAGGCTTTCTGCAACACCTCTTGCACACTGATGCCGTTGGGCTGAATCTGCCAACCGTGGTAATTCGTGCCGTCATAGGCCAAATATAAAAAATATCTTTGCATCCGTCTGATTTGTAAACGGATGCAAAGATAATGCTTTTATTTAGATTCTTACCGATTTTTCCTTACTACCTACATCGTAACACCATAGGCTTTTACACTATAAGTCCAAATAAAAGAAGTGGGAATCATCGTAAGGATAATCATACTCAACCGGAAGTTCTTCTTTTTCTATTCTCCTGAAACCGGCCTTCTCGTAAAACAAATGCGCCCTATCCGTATTTTTGGGTGTATCGAGAATTATCCTTGAAAAACCATGTAGTTTCGCAAACTCCAAAAACACACCGTACAACTGCTGTCCGAGGTTATGCGGTTTCCCCCTATACGGTTCGTACACAAAGAATTTTTTCAATATACATAAGCCGTTTCCCTTATTCATCAAACCGATAGTCCCGGCGACCTTTCCGTTTTCCTTTGCCACCCAAAAATTACCTCCGTCATAGATATATTCTTCTTCGATATGAAGTAAATCCGACTGGTCTTCGACACCCACCAACGGACGGGTACCGTCATTCTGGCAATGTAGCACAAGAGCTATGACGCTTTCTTTATCGCACGTTGAATATGTTCCTATTTCTATCATCTTTATTGTTTAAAGGCATACCTATATACTTCAGATTTGCTTGTATTGCGGGAACAAGTCACAAAACCCTCGCTTGTTAAATTGATAGTACATTTCGATACGTTCCGGCGTATCGTTTTCAAGCAATAGAAGAAGTTCTTTGGCAAATTCAAGCGTTGCAGAACCGTTGGCTGTTACAATCCTGTTATCACTGACTGCCGGCGTATGGACGTAACCTTCGAAATGGGTATAATGGTCTCCTCCCCAAAGCTTAAGTTGTTCCAAACCATTCCCAGTGTGCCGGACATGATTAAGGAAACCACATTTAGCCATGAACGATGCGGCATTACATATCGCACCTACCACCTTGCCTGCCTCAATGGCCTTACTGACAATCGGTGCGACTTTCTCTGCAACCGGTGCAGTCCATCCGAAACCGCCAATCAGCACCAACGCCGCATAGTCTTCAGGCATCGTGTCAAACGAATAATCCGGTATGACTCGGAACCCGCCTATCGACTTCACCGGCTCTAAAGTCGGAGCCACAACTTTATTAACATATTTCGGGTTCTCTTTCAAGGCAAACTCGTCTGAAGCAATGGCTTCTGAGAGATATACCATCTCATGTGCCGCATAATCGGGCAAAAGGACATATAGGACTTCCTTATTCATATAGTCGTATTTTCGTTCAACAGTATTTTTGCAAAAGTACGAAAAATGCAGTTTATGCAGAGCGACAGTAGGCTCTTTTTACTCCTTTTCAGTGAAATAAAAACAGTGGCAGTTTATTTTTCCTCTTTCTCATGAGCCTTACACCCAAAAGAACAATACGTAACGAAACGCCATTTTAGCAGACTCGTTACGTATTGCTCCAATGTACCATGCCGGTATGCGTTTATTTCACAATATAATAATCCGGCCTCAAACCCTTCAGCGCATCTTTACGCTTAGCCTTACGTACCCAAATGCCGCCCAGGGTATACACATCCACCCACTCATCGGGATTCTCCACCCGGATTTGCCGCACACCGTCGCCCGTACCGTAATCGCTCATCTGTATATCGTCCACGTTGATTCGCTTCGAAGAGGTTCCCGTCACGCTGAACTTCAACCGCACAAGACCGTCTACGTCTAATTTATAACCGTAACGTTTCCATTCTCCTTTGTTGAAAGCCAGATTATTTGCCACAGGCAGCCACGTCATTCCTCCATCCAAGGAATATTCCACAGTGAGCTTCACGCCCGTATCCTTCTCACCATACAGCCCGGCATAGAACCACAAAGAGTCGCAACCCTCCGTCTTGTTTTCCATCATCTCCAGTTCTGTCGTGACACCGGATTTGGCCTGCATACGCACGCTCCAATCACCGTTTTTCCTGTCGTCCGCCAAGTTGCCTATCAAGGTCTGCGCCATCCGCCACTGCGCGGCCACACACGTCACCTGGCCTTCCTTATAACTGTTTTTAAAACCGGTCTCAAAGGTCTCGAAAAACGCCTTTTTCTTATCCACTTCTCCCAAAAGGCTCACGATGATGTCTTCCGCCCCAGGAGTGGACAGCACCATTTCGCCTTCTGTCATCCCTTCCTCAGGCATTGCCCCCATGCGCACCATGAGACGTTGTTCCGTACCTTCCACAGATGCCTTGGTACTCCATTCCTTACCGTCTGCACTCACTTCAAACGGAGCCTCTACCGTGGCTGTGGTCACATACTGGTCTACGCCTAAAGCCGTAACCGTCACTGTCTGCGGGGAAGAAACCCGTCCGGGCACAGACGTGAAATGCAATTCAGAAGCATCGGCCGTAAACACAGGCGTGACCTCCGGCATGCGGACTTCCACCTCGTTGGAAACCATCGCCTCTCCGCCCTCTCCGTCCGGAAGGCTTACCGTATAATAATAAGTCGTAGCGGGAAGCAGGCCTTCCACTGTGGCGGAAACGCCAGCCAACGTTTTGGGATAGCCTTCAAGCATCTGCTGACGGCCGCCCTCATCCTTTGTATAGACAGCCAACGTGTAATCCGATCCCTCTCCCATGTCCATCCACGAAGCAGTAAATCGTTGGGCATTCACCGTACAAACCACATCACGGGCCGGATAGGCAGGAATACCGTCCACATACTCTACTCTCAGGGGATTCCGGTGCTCGAAACCGTCGCCTTTCAACAGGAGTACAGCCTCGTGCACCCCGGCTTCGGCAGTACGGCAACGTACCGTCAAGGTCACTCCCCGAACGATTTCGTCTTCCGTCAGTTGCGTCTTGTCCGCCTCAAAACCGGACTGTCCGAAATCTAAAGCCAGTCCTCCGGGTAAGTTACGCCCCCGAATGGTCAAACGGCCCTCCAATCCCTTGGACAAGGCTTGCAGACCGAAGTCCACCGTCTCCCCTTCTCCGGGCACAAACAACTCGGGGCTCGTGGATGTGCGGTCGATATAAAAAGCATAATCCGTACTGTCTCCCCAAATATAAGAAGCCAACTGCGGATAATCCACAAAGGGATTACGATTTCCCTGAATACCGGACACGGCTTCGTTACGCTCACGTTCTACGTCGTCCACAGGGTCGGCTTCGCTCCACGCTAACAATAGGTTGCTCACCCAAGGCCGCAAAGTCGGATAACGGTTTTTCTCCACCATCAACAAACCTTCTGTCGTCTGCCACAAATCAGCGTAATCCTCATAACAAGTAGCCATATAGAAGTAAGTACGTGCAAAATCTCCTTTCCATTCATCCGCCGGTTCCCACACAGTAATCAACGAATCCGCACAATAAGATGCGGATTTCCCGACGCGAGTCATCCCATTGTCGAAAGCGGGCGTTTCCGTGACCACTCCAATCGGGTTGTTGCTTTTCCTCCCGTTGGCCGTCCCGTCACTGGGAAACAGGTTAAACAAATCACAGTAGGCATTGTTCACAGTATGCCCCCACCAACTGTTGGCAAAAGAATGCTCGATGTTCATGCCCTCCACAGCATTCAATCCGTTGAACTCACGAACGACATTACTGTAACGGTCGCGCACCGTTCCGTCCGGCATACGGTCGGTCACGACAAAGCCCGACCAGGTATAGCCTTCGCCCTTACCACCATAGTCCAATACTTTCTCCGGCTGTATCAACTCATGAAGCGCGGTTTTCAACTCCGACTTCTTCAGCCCTTCCACCGGCCTGTAATAATCCTCCTGTCCGTAAGCCATCAGCCCACAGAACGCAAGGCACCAAAATTCAAGTAATAACTTCCTCATACTTATGATATTTGCTCAAAAGCAAATATACAATAAAAAACAAAGAACAAGCATTATCCGGCATAAAAAATCATATAAAATCCTGTACCCGTTACAGTTCTTCGCTAAAGAAAGCCAAGGATTGTGATTATTCTGCAATACAAAGAAGGAATAAAAAACGCCCCAACCTAAACTCTATACAGAAAGTTTAGATTGGGGCATTTTCACGTTTGTTTATTATAAGGCTTATTCAGCCATGGGCTCCGTAGCTTCGGGAGCCTGGTCTATAAGTTCCATGAACTGGTCCAACTTCGGCGTAATGATGATTTGCGTCCGGCGGTTACGCATCTTACCTTCCGGAGTGTCATTGGAAGCCACAGGATTATACTCACCCCGTCCGGCTGCCGTCAAACGCTTGGGATCCACCCCGTATGTATTTTGCAAAGCCTGAACCACAGAAGAAGCACGCAATGTACTCAAGTCCCAATTATTACGGATATTAGGCCGCGAAATAGGATCGGTATCCGTATTGCCCTCGATCAGCACTTCATACTCCTTGTAATCCATGATGATTTTGGCAATCTTGCTCAACGTCTCACCGGCACGCTCACTGATTTCATAACTGCCCGACTTGTACAGCATATTGTCTGCCAAGGAAATATAGACTACGCCTTTCAACACCTGAATATCCACGTCTTTCATTTCCTCACGACTCAGCGAACGCGTCAAGTTGTTGGTCAACACCATATTCAAGGAGTCAGACTTATCCTTTGCCTCCACCAACTGTTTGATGAACTTATTGGAAGCATTGATTTCGTCTACCAACTTCGAGATATTCACGTTACCTTGCGAATTTTGTTGGATACTCTTATCCAATGAGCCTTGCAAAGCTGCGTACGAAGCTTTCAACTCTTCATTCGCCTTCTGGGCTTCGGCCAAACGCTCTTCCAAACTCTTGGATTTCGTACCGCAAGCCACCAGTTTCATTTTCGTATCCTGGTACGACTTGTCCAATTTGTTATAGTCCGTCTGTAACTGCGCATACTGTTTCTTAGTCACACAACTCGAAAATACCAAAGTTCCCGAGAGGAAAGAAAACATAAGAAATGAACGATTCATATTGATTTGATTTTTTAGTATTAATTGCCCATAAAGATATCATGTTGCAAGTTAGTCATTTTTCTAAATTCAGCGAAACATTATTATATAAGAATAAGAAAATATCATATTTATTTAAGAATAATGGTGGACCGCCCTCGCTTCAGCCCGCATACAAACAAATGTAAATTGGAACACTTCCCCTTCTCTGTAAGACACAATTTTACTTTATCTGCATAAAGCAACAACAGGGCTTCCGGATTGACGACCAAACACCGCAGAAGAATGGACTGCCTCCAGGACGGCCAAAGGGTACGGAAAAAGGAAAAGAAGAAAGGGACGGAAAGTCTCGGCAAAAAGTCTCAGAAGAAACTGCCTCAAAAGTTTTATGTCCGGCTTTCGGAACGCTTCAGCCCGTATACAAACGAAAATCCCCCGTGCTGACGGAATTGCTC
>NZ_JH376600.1 GCF_000233955.1 Paraprevotella clara YIT 11840 | reverse complement strand
GTGCGCCCAGAATGGTCGCTTAATAAATACTTCTTTAGCAAGAAGTTAGGATTGGGTTCGATATAATCCTATCGTCAATCAGTTTATCCAAAGGGGAAACCCAATGGGGAGTGTAGCATACTGATTAAAGCTCCAAGTCCACTAATAGTCAAGTGGCGACTGAGGGGCAAGACGAAAAGACATACATAAGGATGAAGCCTTGATTGGTTGAACGATAGTTCGGTGGTACCAAATCTTGCAACAACGGAAGACTATTATATATACGTTGTTTCATAGTACTCTGCCTATTTTGAGCGTTAGTGCAGAGCATAAAGAACCGACTATGACACAGCCGCAATAAGCGGACAAGAACGAAAGTCGCATCCGACAGTATGTCGTGCTAATAGTTATTAAGAGAACTAACTGGGGATTACCTAAGTCGGAACGCTGGAATAAACAGCTATAAAGAAAGCTTTTGAATATCCGATATGGTAACGGAACTTCCATAGTAGTCCGAGCAGGGGAAAGCCTTGTACATGGCGAAGGGAAGTAGTCTGTAACTTTAATACAAACAACGGAAAACGTGAGAGACGTATGAGAAATCCAGAGCAAGTATTAAACATTTTAGCTGGACACAGCAACGAGCCTGAGTATAAATACGAAAGGCTCTACCGTATTCTATTCAATGAACAGATGTTCTTTGTCGCTTACCAACGTATGTATGCGAAGCCGGGAAACATGACGCCCGGCACAGATGGCAAAACAGAGGATGAAATGAGCATGGATAGGATAAACAAACTCATAGAGAGTATAAAGGATGAGACTTATAGTCCCAATCCTGCAAAGAGAATTTACATTCCGAAAAAGAATGGGAAGATGCGTCCGTTAGGGATACCGTCTTTTGAAGACAAATTGGTTCAAGAGGTAGTAAGAATGGTACTTGAAGCCATATACGAGGGACACTTTGAGTGGACATCGCACGGTTTCAGACCAAACCGAAGCTGCCACACGGCACTGAAAAGTCTACAAAACAATTTCAACGGTGCAAAATGGTTCATTGAGGGAGATATAAAAGGCTTCTTTGACAACATAGACCATGATGTGCTGATAGAAATAATGAAAGGTAGAATAGCAGATGACAGATTTCTTCGTCTGACACGGAAATTCCTCAACGCGGGGTACATGGAAGAGTGGCAATTCAACAAGACTTATTCAGGGACACCGCAAGGTGGTATCATAAGCCCTATTTTGGCAAATATATACCTTGACAAGTTCGATAAGTACATGAATGAATATGCCAACAAATTCAATAAAGGGACAGTAAGAAGCCGCAACAAGGATATTTGCAAACTCAACAGCAGAGTACACTATCTAAAACGTAGGATAAACGAAGTGAAGGATGCAAACGAAAGAACAAGAATGGTAGAAGAACTGCACGAAAAGCAGAAACGGATACTAACAATGCCGAGTGGCAACGATATGGATAGAAATTTTCGCAGACTGAGATATGTGCGCTACGCCGATGATTTCCTAATCGGGGTTATCGGAACGAAAAACGAATGTGAGACAATCAAAGCTGACATCACTAAGTTTATGCAGGAAAAGTTAAGGCTGGAGATGTCACAGGAAAAGACTTTGATTACAAACGCACAAGACAGCGCAAAATTTTTGGGTTACGAAATATATGTCCGTAAAGACTATGCCACAAAGAGAAACAGTAACGGAACAGTGCGCAGACACTTCAACGGGAATGTGATACTGCACGTTTCAAGAGAAATTATCAAGAATAAACTGCTCAGCCTCGAAGCCATGAAAGTTGTCACCAAACACGGCAAGGAAACATGGGTGTCAAAAGGCAGGACTTATATGATTGACAATGAAGCGCACGAGATTGTATCTCAGTTTAATACCGAAATACGAGGGTTCTACAACTATTACTCAATAGCAAACAATGCATCGGCTTTGGGACGCTCTTTCGGCTGTATTATGAAGTTCTCCATGTACAAAACTCTTGCTCAAAAGCTGAATATGTCAGTAAGAAAAGTCATTGAAACATATCGCAAGGATAATCTCTTTGCCGTGCCTTTTGTAAACAAGGGAAGAGAAACCAAGTACAGGGTATTCTACAATGAGGGCTACGCCCGTAAAACGGATTGTGAAACAGCCCCAAGTGACAATCTGCCGTATATGTTCAAAACACCATCGTTGAGTTTGATAGAAAGGCTTACAACAAAAACGTGCGAACTATGTGGCAAGCACGGAGAAGTGGTAATGCACCATGTCCGCACTCTCAAAGAGTTAAAAGGTAAAAATGACTGGGAACGCAAAATGCTCTATATGCACAGAAAGACTTTGGTCGTTTGTGCGGAATGCAACACAAAAATCCAGAGCTGTGATAAGTAAAAATGATGTTACAGATGGAGAGCCGTATACATGGAGACGTGTAAGTACGGTTCGGGGGCAGGCAAACGAAAACCTACCGCTGTAAAGCGGAAAGGCGTTGTTTGCCGAGCCTAC
>NZ_JH376599.1:204236-215569 GCF_000233955.1 Paraprevotella clara YIT 11840 | reverse complement strand
AAGGTTGCGGCAGAATGTGGATTTTCCCAATCCTTGCCGCCCACTCACCAATACCGGTGCCACGCTGTTGGCATGGCCGTCCCCCATCCCCATCCACTGCGCGGCCACGGCCAGCATCCATCGGCGGAATCCGCTCACCCACAGCGCACAGTCCGACACGCGCTGTGCCAGTGCGTCGAGACGGTCTTCTCCGTCCCACGGCGGCAGGCGGTCGAAATAATCGCGGAAGGGATGATAGTCGGGCAGGCGGTCGGAGGCCACGAAACGCGACACGTCGCGGTCCCAGCACGGGATGCCCGCCTCGTGGGCGGCGAGGCAGAGGGAGTTGAGGTCGCGTGCCGTGAGGGGGAGGAAAGCGGCCGCATCCTGTCCCTTGGGGCGGAATTCCGCCTGCCCCGTCAGCAGGTTGTGGCGCAGGTCGTAACGCTCTTCCACGAAAGCGGCCAGCCGACGGTCAAGGTGGGCAGGCGCGTTGTCTTTCGCGTCGTGGGCTTCCGCTTTCCGAGAGGGCAAACTCGTGGAGGCTTCCGGTCGCGATTCGGTGACTGTTGTTTCTTCGATATGACCGGTCACGCTTCCGGCAACTCCCAAACGTCCGGCTTTTCTTTTTGATAAATCGCTCCCACTCGGCTGAGCCAAGCGAGCTTGCCTCTGCGCTCGCTTACTCGCGATTTTCTCCGCCCATCGGCGTACAGCCCTTCTTACGATGTGTTTCAGTTCCATGTGCTTCGTTTTTTACGGCAAAGTTAGGGGACGTACGGCGGAAGCTGCGCATTAGTACACGTTTCTGCTCGTTTGTGCACATTTCCGCACATTAGTGCACGTTTGTGCACATTTCTGCGTTTCTCCGTGTCACTCTTCTCCAAAGAAACCGGATAGCCGTCGGATTCGATACTTCCCACATCTTTCCTTCCTCCATACTTTTCCGGAAAATGCCTTTCATCTTTCAGAATACACCGTAACTATCTCAATACAAATCGGATACATCCTGAACTTTCAACCTGTCGTCTTTCAGCCCATGTCAGCTACAAGCTGAGCCGAACGCCGCTTTTCGTTTGGCGCAGATCTGCAAATCATTCGGCTTAGATTGAGAAATCACTCGCCTTAGATTGATTTTCCGTTTGGCGCACAACGGTAGCCGCCCATCACCTGAAAGTGAGCTGAAAGATGGCACCTCCATCCTTCAGGATACTAATATGCTTAAAGCAAGACGTTTACAGCATATCCTGAAAGATGAAAGACTTTTTTCTAAAATTTCCGGAGAGGAAAAGACAAAAAAACAGCCGGATTATTGTCCGGAAACACTTTATTCTGTATATTTGCTTACAAATAACAAATTACATGAACTTAAATCTCAGGAAACATGAGTAAATTAGTAATTAATTCTTTCGAAGATTTTGAAAAATATGTAGGGCAGCCCTTGGGCGAATCGGAATATTTGCAGGTAGACCAGGAACGTATCAACCTCTTTGCCGATGCCACTTTGGACCATCAATGGATTCACACGGACGTAGAACGTGCCCAAAAGGAAAGCCCGTTCAAGAGCACCATCGTACACGGTTATCTGACCCTCTCCCTCCTGCCCTATCTGTGGAACCAGATCATCGAGGTCAACAACCTGAAGATGATGATTAACTACGGTATCGACAAGATGAAATTCGGCCAAGCCGTCCTCAGCGGACAAAGCCTGCGCCTGAGCACAAAACTCGAATCCTTGGCCAACCTGCGCGGTGCCGTCAAGGCCGAAATCAGATTCACGATGGACATCAAAGAGACCGGAAAGAAAGCATTGGAGGGCACGGCTATCTTTATTTATTATTTCAACTGATTACGCAAGGATAGCCGGACGCTTTTTACCGGATACATTTCCGGCATCCGTCCCAAAAAACTGCGGCATTCGTCTCTCTAAAAAAGACAGCCGCAGTTTTTTATGTTCTTTGTTGCAAAAACGCTTCCCTTGCGTCTTCCTTATAAAAACATAGCCCACGCATGAACAAAGAAACCTTCAAACAGACCTACTTACCGTTGTCTGTCTCCATAATGGCGCGTTGGACGACAATGACTTTTTTGTACCAAAGCTGCTTGCACCGGCTACAGTCAAACATATACATAAGGGTTTCTTCATAAAGCAAGCCTTCCTTCCCCAACAGATGAATCAACACCTAATTTGGCGAATGCAAAAAAAGCCCCCTGCGGTTCTGATGGAATGCAGGAGGGCTCTGGCATTTTCGGATCGGTATCTGCCGAAAATCCTTTGACTCAATGAGGTTCATTGCGGTGAGGGAACAGGTAGCCCTCTCTACACAAAGAAGAGGGCTGTATTGATGCATCGCGGCAATGCATTATCACTTCTTCGTTGTCAGCTTGAACACTTGCAGGCCGTTGCGTCCGTAAGCCACGTAGATGTAACCTCCGTCCACTTTCACGTAGTTGGCCGATTTTCCTCCGCTGTGAGTGTAACAAGCCACTACATCCAGTGTCTCCTTATCCAGCACATACAGTCCTTCGCTGCCGTATGCCAGGTAGAGATAACGTTCGTCGTAGTCCATGCCGTTCACGGCTGCGTTGGTGCCCTCCAAGGATAAGCCGCCGTTTTCCATCCCATTGGTGTAGCGTTTGAAGCCGTTCTGTCCCAGGCAGAGGTAGATGTCGTTTCCGTCTGCCTTGCACACGTTCTTGCCGTCCACCGGTTTGATGATGCCATTGTTGAGTGTCAAGGCCGCGTTGGTGAAGTTGTAATCATTGGCACTGTAACGGTTCACCACGGCTGCCGACTGCACATCATTTTGGTCGCCCAGGTTCAGTGTCACAAGGTTGCCCTGTCCGTCCATGTGGATGAACTTGGCTGAACCCGGAGTTTCCACGAAGTTCACCTCTTCCATGTTGTCAGCCTGCAATGTGGCGAAACCGTTCGTGGAGGCCACCTGGTAATAATTTCCGTTGCGCACGATACAGTTGGCATCGTGTACCGGCTCGTTCCCGTTGCCTTTCAGGCGGATTACTTCGAGGCCGTCGGCCTCGCCGGACTGGAACACGCCGTCCTTCAGACCGATGGTGGCAATCAACGCGCCACCCTTGTTGTCCCCACCTACGGTACAGATGCGGTTATTGTCTACAATCAGGTGGTTGAAGTCGCGAGACTCCACGGAACGCATGTACGACAGCAGTGTCACCTGGTCATCGGCCACCCGCATCACTTCTACGCAACCGCTGTAGCCGGGACCTTGCTGGTGATAAGATACATAAGCCTTGTCGTTGTCGGCCATCTGCACGCAAGTGGCCGAGATGTCGTGTGTATGGTCGGGCGAAGTCACGTCGGCGATATGGTCGATGACGATTCCCTCTTCCCCGTCGTTGCCGCCGGGAGTATGGTTGAAGCCAAGCGAGCATTCGGTGGGCGCAATGCTCGTGTTGTCTTGTTCATTTATAAGCACCTGCGATAGGAATTGTATCCCTTCTTGGCTTCCGCTTCCCTGCAGTGTTTCATAGTGCAGGCCCATGTATCCAGTGAAAGTATTTCTCAAATCATTCTGGTTGACGGAGATTTTCT
The DNA here is from genome assembly GCF_000233955.1 of Paraprevotella clara YIT 11840. Taxonomy (GTDB): domain Bacteria; phylum Bacteroidota; class Bacteroidia; order Bacteroidales; family Bacteroidaceae; genus Paraprevotella; species Paraprevotella clara. The sequence goes on along the minus strand of NZ_JH376599.1, from coordinate 212,019 downwards.
TGGCCTGTACCACGCCGTATTTTCCCTCGTCGCCCGTTACGGAAATATTCACGCTATTAGCGTTTTGGATGCTTAAATCGCCCAACGACATCCAGCATCCGCCGTTCACGCTCAATTTTGAGCCCGAATCAAGTTTCGTTTCGGGCGACTGCAAGTAGCCCAGTACCTTGAAGTCGATTCTGTTGGTCAGATAGAGTCTCTTGCTGATGTAGGCGCTGCACCCTACGGTGACCGTCGAGATGGAGTTCACTTCAAACTCGTCGGCTTCCAGTTTCTCCAAATAAAGGGTCGACTGGTTGTTTATCTGTGCTTTGGTGAACGTTGCCTTTTCTCCCACGAACATGCTCAGGCTGTTGTTGGCATCCAGCACCTGGGCTTCCAAGTTTCCTACGACGCAGAATGTACCGCCTGCTTTCAGTGTTCCCTGACAGGCAAAGTCACCTTTGGTCATGAAGGTGGAACCGGCATTCGTGGTGAAATCCTTGCCGCTCAAAGTGAATGTGCCATAGTTGTAGATTTTGACATTGTTATTCAGCGACAAGTTTGACGGGTAAACCAATGTACCGCCGGGCAGGATGATGAAAGTTCCCTCTCCCCAATAGTTTGTCAAGGTCAATGTGCCTAAAATATAATAGGTGTTCCCGTTCATGTTCACTTGGTCATTGAAATCTTGCCCTGTTTCCAGCACATAAGCCGCATTCGACTGGCAATTCCAATTCTGGTAGCCGTCCATGCTGACGGCATCGGCAGGCACTTCGGGCTGCTCGGGCATTTCGTATGCACCGGCCATGGAGCGTGCAACCGCCTTGGGCGTTTTGAAGTTCGTCACTCGTCCTTCGAAGTCAGCAGGGTTGTTGCTGACGAGGACTTTTTCCAAGGTCTTGCTGGTTTCATCAGACCCTTGTTCCAAATCTGTCTGTTCTTGGCAGGCTGCCAATGGGAGGAGCAATGTCATTGCAAGGCTCCATCCCCACATTGTTTTTTTCATTCTGTTGTTTACTTTCATATAATTAAAAATGGTTTATAAGCGTTTGGTTACTAATTCTCGGTCCAACATTCCTTTGACATCGTAAATGATGCCTCCCGGTCTGGTCATGCCGGACAAGGGCAAACTCCGGAAGCAGTCGTGCGCCACGCCCAGGATGATGGCATCGTACCGATGACCGTTTATCGCCTCCGGGCGGTTGCAAACGTCCAAGCCGTACTCTGCCCGCACTTCTGCCGGGTCTACCCACGGGTCAAGAACCGTGATATGGGGCGTGTACTCCCGAAGCGTGGAAATGATGTCCACAATCCGGGTGTTGCGTATGTCAGGGCAGTTTTCCTTGAAGCTGAAGCCCAGGATTAATATCTGCGCGTTTTTCGCCGTAAGCCCCTGTTTGTTCATCAGGCAAACCACCCGTTCGGCCACGTAGCTTCCCATGGCTGCATTGATGCGGCGTGTTTCTATCAGCAGGCTAGGAGTGACCCCGTGCAGGCGCGCCTCTTCTATCAAATAATAAGGGTCAACGCCAATGCAGTGCCCGCCCACCAGTCCGGGGCGGAAAGGCAGGAAGTTCCATTTGCTGCCCGCGGCTTGCAACACGTCGTTCGTGTCCACCCCAAGCACATCCATGATTTTGGCAATCTCGTTCATAAAGGCGATGTTCACGTCACGCTGGGCGTTCTCCACCACCTTGGCCGCTTCCGCCACCTTGATGGAGGGGGCGCGGTGCGTGCCGTTTTGCAGCACCGAATTGTAGATGAGATCAATGCGGTCGGCTGCTTCGGGGGTGGAGCCGGAGGTGATTTTGACTATCCGTTCCACGGGATGCTCCTTGTCGCCCGGATTAACCCGTTCCGGCGAGTATCCTATGAAAAAGCCTTCGTTCAGCTTCATGCCCGACACGGTTTCGAGGATGGGGGCGCAAAACGTTTCCGTCAAACCGGGATAGACCGTGGATTCGTAAACGACGGTGTCTCCCGGCGAGAGCAGACTGCCAATCAGCCTGCTGGCACTCTCCAAGGGAGACAAGTCTGGCACGTTATGCCGAGTGATGGGCGTGGGCACCGTCACGATATAGACGTTGCAGCCGCGCAGTGCTTCCTTGTCGCAGGTACACACCATGCCCCGACGCAACGCATCCGCAATTTTGCCCGACTCTACTTCCAATGTACAGTCTTCCCCCCTGTTGATTTCTTCAACCCGCAAGGGGTTGATGTCATAGCCCGTCACTGTGTATTTCGTGGCGAGCAGGCAGGCCAGCGGGAATCCCACATAGCCTAATCCGATAATTCCAATTTTATAATCTTCCGTCATAGATGTAATGTATGCCATTCTTATTAAATTTTTTCCAACCTTGCTTCCAAAGATGTTTTGTGTGGGTTCCACGGGTCTTTGTACGAACTGAAGAAGAATATTTCCTTTGTATGTGCCAACAGCCGTGTAACCCGCAGGAAATAGCCGGTGTACAGGCTGCCCAGCAACAGGTAGCCCCCCAGATGGAGTTCCTGCCTTGAGCGTTCGCTAACCAACAGGATGACCGTAAAAGCGATTGCCGCGAATACAAGGCGTATGAGCCAGCCAATAATCAGGATTTCAACCAGATTGTCTGTGTTGCTGAACACCAACGTCACAATGTAAAACACCCAAACGTAGTTGAACACGGAATCGTAGAGGATGCTTTCCATGTTGGAGATGAAGTTCAGAAAGGAGAAATTGCTGGTAGGCTTCAGCACATCCGCATGTTTGCGCATACGGAAACGGACAAGCGACTTCGACCACCTCATACGCTGCTTGAACAACTGGTACCATCTGGCGGGAACGTTGGTCAGGCAAATGGCGTGCTCGGCAAAATGGATGCGATAGCCCGCCTTGCGCAACTTCTGGGTAATGTCCCCGTCCAGTCCGGGACCTATGTCCCATCCGCCCACCTGCCTGAGCGCGGCGGTGTCGAACGCGCCGAAGGCACCCGATATGATGTGGTAAATGCCCAACCAACTGGTCACCATGCGGCCTACTTGGATTGTCTTCAAATATTCAAGAGCCTGTAGAGAGGTGCATATCGTGTCGCGCATGTTGCGCACCTTCACGCAGCCGCCTACTCCTTTTATCTTCGGGTCGTAATAAAACGGTATCAGGATATTTTCAAGGGCGTTGCGGTCCAGCGACGAATCGGCGTCCAGGTGGATGATGTACTTCCCCTTGGCATAATACAAACCGAAATTGGCGGCATTGGCTTTCCCACCACGGATGCCTAAGCGCAAGTAGCGGTCTATGTAGCCCGCTTTCTCCAGGTCGCGGCAAATGAGCGGGGTGGCATCGTCCGAACCGTCGTCCACGACAATAATCTCGAAGTTACGGTAAGTCTGCTCGCGCAATGAACTTACGAGCTTATAGATGTGCGCGCCCTCGTTCTTGCCCGGTGCCAGAATGGTCACCCTGGGATTTTCGATGTAAAGCATCCGGCGTGCCACCTCGCGCTTCTTCCGCCGCTTCTTGTAGGTGAATTTGTACCAGACCACCATGCACACTTCAAGCAAGTAGTAGCGCGGGAACTCCACGAAGAACAGAAACCAATAGGTGGCCAGCAGCATGTGCCAGTTCATGCTCCTCGTGAAAAAACTCACAAGATTGTCGAATATGTGGTATGCACTGTCAAGCATAGGATGTCTTCGTTTGTGTTTATTGTCCGGCATCGTTCAACTTACGGATAAAGGCATGGATGTCCGCCCCTCTCCTGTACGCATATTCCGTAATAGAGTAGTTGCCCGCCCCGTTGTAGTCTTCAAGGAAAAGCTCCATCTCTTCCTTTACGATCCGGGAAACCTTTTTCTGCACCTCTTCGAGTTCGTCCGACTTGGTGATTTGCTGAATGTACAGGTAATTCCCGTCGGACGATATTTTGCAATTGCCAAGCCGCAGGAAAAAGACCCGCAAAAAAGGTATGCACGCCTCCTTGCCCAAGGGGGACTGCATCGCGTCCACCACCCGCAAGCGCAACAAGTAAAACGCATCCTCACCTCCCGGCATGCCCGATATAGCAAAGGCTATCAGGTTTTGCAGGAAGTTGTCATATTCCGTGTAACCCACATAATGGTCGTAGTCCCGCTCTACCTTCACGTTGCCCGTAATGAATGCTTGGACGCCTTCCGGCGTAAACTCGTATTCCACCACATCGTACGGGAAGAGTTCTTCCGTGTTCCACGTCTTTCCGCAATCACCGCAAACCACCTTCATCTTGGGCGTAAGGAAGGTTTCGTTGCAATCCTGGCAGGTATATACCGATGCCGGGCGGTCATAGTCCACACCGATATGACGCAGGAAGTGGCTGCACTTGGGGCAGCGCAATTGCCCGTCGTAAAGATACGTGGATTCGGGGGACACATTCGCGCAACGGAAGTGATGGAGCACGTCTTCCTCGTGGATGTTGGAACTGCGGCACTTGGGACAAGCCTCCGCAAATAGCAGGTGGCTGCCGTAGCAGCCTGGGCAATAGTGCAGGCGGTCGATAAAACGTGTTTGCCGGATATGCCCCATGTTGAGTAATTTCTTCTGGAAGCGGACATGCCGGTCGCCAAAGAAGGTCTCTCCGAACAGCAGGCTCAACTGGAGTGTATAGCCCGATGCGTAAAGGCGTACTGTGGAAGACGTAAAGAAATGCTTTCCCCGTGACAAGTAGAACTGGCACAAAGTTATGAAGAAATCTTCCGTCGTATTGGCCTCGCGCATTTTCGTGGAGATGCCCGACTGGCGGATGCCTTCCAATATGTCTGCAATCTTTTGTGCCATGTTTTCCGATAATGGGCCGTGTGCGAAACCGTCCACGATTTCCCCGTAATGGGCCACACGGTTTTTCAGCTTTCCGGAAAGGAATATCGGTTTCAGCCAGCATTTCGGGAAAAACACGGGCCATACTTTCCTGATGACAGCCATGTTCATTGGGGAAGAAGCGTCGCTGAAATTCACAAAAATGGAATCGAAAGAATCATAAACCAGTTCCTTTTCCTTCTCTATAAATAGCAAACCGTTCACTACCAGGATACGATGCCCACGTTCATTGGTTACTATCTCATAATTTTTCTTGTCCATATTTCATTCCTCCTGCGCTTGCATGTTCATTTTCGTTCTTGTTTCCACAGACAGGCATCCTTGTATTTCGTCGTTTTCCGTACCTCACGCACCAAGGCCGCAGCCTCTGCCTCGGTGGGACAAGAGGCAACAACCACGCGCGAATAAGCACCCGCTTCTATTTTTTTTGCCCTGTCATAACCTTGCTTTCTCAGTTTCTCCACCAAAGCCTCCGCTTCATTTCCATCCTTGAAACATGCTATATGAACATGGTAAAGGGAGCTGCCTTGCAGTGTGTCAGCAACTTCAGAATGCGGTTTTTGGGAAACTGCAAAATCACGTCCCGTTTCGTATGCACGCTGTTGCATGTGTCGCTTTTCACGCCGTTGCCTCAAATATTCTTTGGAAAAATCGAGCAACCCTTCACCGGTCTTGAACCAGATGTATTTCTGCTCTTTTTCCAGGCGTTTGAAGCGGATGTTCGGGATGCGGATGGAAACGGGCAGGTCGGCAGTCAATGCCCAGAAAGGCACAACCTGGCCACCTTCTATCTCAAACACAGCAAGTGGCACCATTGTATTACGGGAGAAAGCGCTTTGCAGGTTGGAAGGCAACTCGCTGGTGCGTACAGCCAGCGTCATCACCTTTGCCCGGAAAGACACTTCATCGTTCACATAGACCTCGGCCTTGCTGTTTATGTTCAATTTGTCCATCTTGTCAATCGGCACATAACCTATGACATACAAGTTGCTCTTGTCCAAATCCAGCATCTGCAATTTCATGATTTCTTCATTGGCCAGTACAATCATGTTCTCTGGCATCTGTATATCGATCACAATGGCGGTGTCCGTGGCAAGACGGTAATGTATCATCGAAGTGTGCCGCCCCGCTGAGGTCATGAGTTCATTCAGCAGGATGGGGGCGTTAATGTCATACATGGAACGGCGTGCGGCTTCCGCTGTGGCATCCCAGGCCTCACGTAGCAACCTTGCTTCCGCCAATTTGGCCTTGTAAGCCTCTCTTGATTCCTTCAACAATCGTTCCAAGTCCAGCTTGTGTGCGTTGTCGCTCAAGCCGAAACTGATGTCATGGTCTTCCAACGCGATCTGGCGTTCCAACTCGCGTATGCGTGTGCGCAACACATTCACCTCTTGCAATGAAACGCCGTAACGTACCCGCATGTTGCGGTCATCCGACACGACTTGCGGCTCCTTGTTCAAATTAATCTGGTCCAACAAGGCATCAAGGTAAAGGTAGGAATACAGCGTGTCGCCGGGCAACACATAATCCCCTATCTCCACGTTGATATTGGATAGGAATATGTCACGGGGTGTTCGTTGCCGATTGACGTCTATTTTCACATAACCGTCCAGTTCCGTATAGGCGACCTTACGGAATATATATAAACAGAGAACCACCCCGATGAATAATAGGATGAGCGTGAAAATAACCTGTTGCTTGGCAATCCTGCGCTTACGTTCCTTCAGGATGTTTTCCAGTTTCTCTTGTTCGCGTGTCGTATCAAATTGAAAATCTTTCATAGGCATTCATGTTCAGAGTTCCACTTCCCGGCAATACAACCATACCGATGTGCCGGTAAGGAATGTCTGCAAGTCGGCAATCAGACAGTCTCGTTGGTAAGCAAGCGAAAGCAACCGTTCCCAACAGTTCAAATAATTGTTGTACTCCTTCAACCGTGCCGGCAGGCTGTAGCCTCCTATACGGTTGCGGTAGGCTTCACCGCGCATGGCCAAGTACTCCTTGAGCTGATGCAGGCGTTGCACCTCTCCCGCCACGGAACGGTTCATGCGCTCGATGTCATTTATTATCATTTGTATGTCTTCCACTACCTTAAGCGACACGGCTTCTTTCTCCGCTATCAATACGTCCTGTTCGGCCTGCAATGTCTTTCGCTTGCGGCGGCTTTCAGCGGAAAGCGGCAAACGAAAACTCACTCCAAGATCCATATTGGACGAGTTCGGAAGCCCTGAGCGGGTATAATAAGAATAACGTATGAATGGACTGAGAGTCGTTGTTCCCCAATAGGTAGTGTTTTTACGGCGTTGTTCCAAGTAATCCATGCGTAACTCCAGTGTACTGAGATCATATTGCGTAGCACGCACTTGAGCCATCAGCTTTGCCGTGTCGACCAACACGATTACGTCCTTGGGATGCGAAAGGTTTGTGGCTGGAACATATTTGCGGTCGATGGTGGCCAAGAGGCGTTCGGCTTCTGCCTTTTCATTGAGTATGTCAAGCAGTTCATCGCTGCTGATTTGCTGTTTACGCAGGAGATAATGCTGGGCGGCACTCAGCAACGAGAGATTTCCGATACGGTGCAGGAGTACCCCGGCAAGCAGGCTGTCATATTGCAAGCGTGATATTTCCTTTTGTTTGTTGGCCCAAAGCCCCAGATTGTCACGAAGATATCTCTTGCGGTCTATTTCTTCTTGGATATGCAGTTCGTTGATGCGGCCTTTACGTTTATAAAGGGAACTTTGGAGAATGTTCCATTCCACTTGAACCTGTATCTTTCCCCGGTAACGGGATACGGCATCGGCATCGTCCAGTCCGAGATTTTCGTCCGGACGGTAATACCCCTGGCCGGAGAACTCCAGCCCGGTAACACTTTTCAATGCCTGTATTTCACTGGCGGTACGCTCGTGCAGTGCTTGGTCAAGCAGGCTGTCCCCCGCATAGGGAAGAGTGCCAAAATAGGCATGACCAATGTGT
>NZ_JH376599.1:2276-204222 GCF_000233955.1 Paraprevotella clara YIT 11840 | reverse complement strand
TCAGGAAGTGTTCTTCAAACGATTTTATAAGAACACTATCCGTGGCTTCTTGGGCCTCTGAACGGCAGAAACTGCCAAGAACATAAAAAATTAAAAGTACAATCTGTTTTCTTCGCATTAATAACCATATTTCCGCGTGCAAATTTAGTAAAAAATAGCTTTATATATAGTGTTTTTTTGAAATAAATTATGTATAAGTATATATTTCCAAAATAAGGGGAAATAAAGAAAACTGGTAGCCTTGTCTTGTACAATCCATATTGAGAATACTATCCAACCCTTTGCTGCAAACCTTGATTCTCGGGCAAACCAGTGGCTTTATCTCCCATGCCAATATAATTATTCCTCTTCTTGCGGTTACCATTATGCTACTTTTATATGTTTAACAGTCCCAATGCCAAAGTTCCCATCGTTAGCGTTCAAGATGTCTTTTCAATTTTTTAATGCACGTGTTTTGAGTCAGTTCGGCACGACACTCCTCAAAATCCTGTCGGAGAAGATTTACAGACAACCGGTGGTGAAGTTCAAACGCCCTCTAACTTCCATGCAGGATTTCCGTCAGGATGGGACGTGTCCCGCTGACAAAACATTCCACTGCTATCACCATCAGAATCAAACCCATCAGCCGCATCATGACGTTGTTGCCCGTCTCGCCGATAAATTTCACCAACTGGCCTGCCCATCGCAAAAGGCAAAACGTAACGACATACACCAATACGATAGCCACAATCAAGGCTGTTTTCATTTCAAACGAATGGGCTTCCTGCATCAGGACAATCGCATTGGCAATCGCACCCGGCCCGCATAGCAAAGGGATTCCCAAAGGAGCCACGGAAACATCGTTGGCATACTCTTTGATTTCTTCTTTCCTCAAATTCATCGGTGTGTACTTTGCCTGCAACATATCGAATCCGATACGGAATATGATAATACCGCCTACGATACGGAAACCATTGGTAGATATACCGAAAAACTTGAACAGGAACTGACCGGCCAGTACAAACAGTAACAAAGCGCAGCAAGCCACCAAAGTGGATCTTATGGCTACTGCACGACGCTCCTTTTCATCCAAAGACTGTGTCATGGTCAGGAATACGGGCATCGTACTCAAAGGACTCGTGATCGTGAAAAGCGAAGTGAAACACCACAAGGCAAAAGGAAATACCGTCTCCATCATACTTATATCCATTTAACGGTTAAAACAAAATCCATCCCGCCAGCCCGCAAAGGCAAATCAATTTTATGGGATTCATCTTATACACCAGGCTACCGATAAAGGCAAAGGAAAAAAGAAAAATACTGATATAGAACTGCCACGGATTGTCCGGTGTACCGAAGTTTTCCGGTGTGAGCAACAACAGGGCTGCTGCCGCCAACAATCCGACCACAGCCGGACGCAAACCCTGAAACACATGTTCCACCACAGGATGGTTCTTGAACTTCATCAGGAACTTGCTGATAAGCAACATCAGGACAAACGAGGGAAGCACTACGGCAAAAGTAGCCGTCACACTGCCCAATACCGCCCAACCATGTCCGTAACCGGCATTGACCACACTGGTATAGCCTACATACGTAGCCGAGTTGATACCAATCGGTCCCGGCGTCATCTGGCTGATAGCCACGATATCCGTAAACTGCCCGCTCGTCAACCAATGATAACGGTTGACCACTTCCCCCTGAATCAGGGAAATCATGGCATAGCCTCCCCCAAAACCGAACAGGCCAATTTTGAAGAAACTATAAAAAAGCTTTACATATAACCACCACATATCTTTATCATTTACTTTCAGACGGTTTGATATAACGCCCGTACAGGTAACCTCCCAAGCCGGCCATTATAATAATGTATATAGGAGAAACACCCAACAGCCAAATCAACAAGGCACTCACCACCGGTATCCACACATTGGTCATGCCTATTTTGGCACTCTTCCCCATTTTAAACGTAGGAGCGGCTATCAGTGCCACCACTGCCGGGCGAATACCCTTGAAAATACGCTGCACGGTCTCATTATCCCGAAACTGTTGGAAAAACAAGGCTATGCCGAGAATAATCAGGAAAGAGGGCAAGATCGTACCCAAAGCACAAACCACGCTACCGGGCACGCCCTTCAGCTTATAGCCGATAAAAATGCTCATATTGACCGCAAAAATCCCGGGACAACTTTGGGCTATGGCCATCAAGTCCAGAAAGTCTTCACGGGCCACCCACTTGTTTTTGTCCACCACATCCGCTTCAATCAAGGGTATCATGGCATACCCTCCGCCTATGGTAAACAAACCGATGCGGAAGAACGTACGGAAACTGTTCCAATAAATATTCATATTTCAACTCTTATACGGAATGTACAGACAGCACACGGGGCTGTGCCCTTGCATAGACACAGCCCCCTTGCATGCTATCCGGACATGATTATTTTTTATGAGCCTCCACCCACTTACGGGCATTGACAAAAGCTTCCATCCAAGGCGTGATCTCATCCGTACGGCGGTCTGCCGGATACCAGGCGTTCTGCCACGGGAAGATGGCACGCTCCAAGTGGGGCATCATGGCCAAATGACGCCCGTCGGCACTGCATATACCGGCCACACTATAGTCCGACCCGTTCGGATTTCCGGGGTATTCGTCGTAGGTGTACTTCGCTATCACGTTATATTTATCCTCCGGATAAGGCAAGGAGAACTTGCCTTCGCCATGAGCCACCCAGATGCCCAATTTGTTCCCGCTCAACGAACCGAACATCACACTCCGGTTCATCGGGATGGTCAGTCCTACGAACTCCGATTCAAATTTATGAGAGTCATTGTGCAACATGTGCGCCTTCTTCGTAAATTCCGGATTAATCAAATCCAGTTCCACCATCAACTGGCAACCGTTGCAAATACCCAAAGACAGCGTGTCTTCACGGGCATAGAAATTGTCGAGTGCCGCCTTGGCCTTCGGATTATACAAGAAAGCACCGGCCCAGCCTTTGGCAGAACCCAACACATCCGAATTGGAGAACCCGCCGCAGAAGACAATCATATTGATATCTTCCAACGTCTCCCGTCCGCTTATCAGGTCGGTCATCATGACATCCTTCACGTCGAATCCCGCCAAATAAAGCGAATAAGCCATTTCGCGCTCACCGTTCGTTCCCTTTTCACGGATAATGGCGGCCTTGATGCCCGATGGGGTACGACGGTCGGGGTTCAACCCGTACTGCGACAACTTACCCGTGAAATCCTTATTAAACACCATTTCGAGCGGCTGCATCTTATAATTCTCAAAACGTGCCTTGGCGCGTCCGTTCATACTCTGCTTCCGGTCGAGCAAGTAGGAAGTGCTATACCATACGTCACGCAGATAATCTATGCCGAACTGGTACTCCGCACCGTCCTTTGTCACTTGGATGAGGCGTTCGTCCGTAGGATGTCCCAACTTGAGATAGCCCACACCGGCATCGTCCATGATTTTCTTGAACTCCGCCTTATGTTTGTCGGCAATTTGCACCACCACACCCGGATTCTCAGCCAAGAGAATCTTCACGATGTCATGGCGGCCGAATTTGTCCAAAGAGATTTCCATACCGCCTTCCATATTCGCGAAGCACATTTCGAGCAAAGTGGTAATCAAACCTCCGGCCGAAATGTCATGACCGGCCAAAACCAAACCTTTGTTTACCAACGTCTGCACGGCATCGAAAGCATCACGGAAATATTCAGGATTCTTGCAGGTCGGCACGTCCGAACCCACCTTATTTAAAGATTGGGCAAAAGCCGAACCACCCAAACGCAAGTCATCGAAACTGAAATCAATATGATAGAACGTGCTCTTTTCCTTATTGACCATCACCGGCGAAACCACCTTTTTCACGTCGCTTACCTCACCACCGGCACTCACGATGACCGTACCCGGAGAGATGATTTTCTCGCCGCCGGGATACTGTTGGCTCATGGACAAGGAATCTTTTCCGGTAGGCACGTTGATTTCCAAAGCACAACAGAAATCGGACAAAGCCTGTACACCTTGGTACAAACGGGCATCTTCGCCTTCCTGAGAGCGGCACGGCCACATCCAGTTGGCAGAGAGAGACACGCAGTCCAACCCTTCGGCCAGCGGTGCCCATACGATATTGGTCAACGATTCGGCCACCGAAAGCACAGAACCTGCGGCAGGGTCGGCCAAACCGGCTTGGGGGGCATGCCCGATAGCGGTAGCGATACCGGCCTTGCCACGGTAATCCAAAGCCACGACACCGCAGTCGCTCAACGGCAACTGGATTTCACCTTGACACTGCTGACGTGCCACTTTGCCCGTCACGGAACGGTCCACTTTGTTGGTCAGCCAATCCTTACAAGCCACGGCCTCCAAACGCAGTACACGAGCCACGTATTCATTCAACTTGGCTTCATCATACGTCACGTCCTCATACTTACGCTCCACCGTATTGTCGCGCATGTACGTCTTAGGACTGTGGCCGAACATCTGCGCCACATCCAAATCGAACGGACGCACGCCATCGGCCTGTTGGAAAGCAAAGTGCGCGTCGCCGGTCGTTTCACCGACCACGTACATCGGCGCACGCTCGCGTTCGGCTATCTTACGCACGTGTTCGATATGTTCTTCCTGAATCAGCAATCCCATGCGTTCCTGCGATTCGTTGGCTATGATTTCTTTAGAAGACAAAGTCTTGTCGCCAATCGGCAATTTGGACATATCTATCAATCCACCGCACTCTTCCACCAACTCGGAAAGACAGTTCACATGTCCGGCCGAACCGTGGTCATGAATGGAAACCACCGGATTCACGTCCTCTTCGCACAATGCACGCACCAAATTGTTGGCACGCTTCTGCATCTCGGGATTCGCACGCTGCACGGCATTCAGTTCGATGCCGGAAGAATAACGTCCCGTATCCACCGACGAAACCGAACCGCCGCCCAAACCGATACGGTAGTTATCGCCGCCTACCACTACGACCTTGTTGCCTTTCTGCGGCGTGCCTTTCAGGCAGTCGCGCTTCGTACCGTATCCCACGCCTCCGGCCAGCATGATCACCTTGTCATAACCGTAACGTTCACCATTCTCCTGATGCTCGAAAGTCAGTACGGAGCCTGTAATCAACGGCTGCCCGAACTTATTTCCGAAATCGGATGCCCCGTTCGACGCCTTGATCAGAATCTGTTCCGGAGTCTGGTACAACCACTGGCGCACCGGCAAGATGTCCTCCCAATCACGATCCTCATCCGTACGCGGATAAGAGGTCATGTAGACCGCCGTACCGGCTATCGGCCATGAGCCGACACCTCCGCCCATACGGTCGCGTATCTCACCGCCCGTTCCCGTGGAAGCCCCGTTGAAAGGTTCCACCGTGGTCGGAAAGTTGTGCGTCTCCGCCTTAATGGAAATCACCGACTCGATATCTTTGATTACAAAATAGTCGGACGTGGAATGGTCTTTCGGTGCAAACTGTTCCACCACCGGCCCTTGTGCAAAAGCCACATTGTCCTTGTAAGCCGAAATGATTTTATGCGGATTCTCCTGTGTCGTTTTCTTAATCATCTGAAACAAAGAAGACTCCATTTCCTTCCCGTCGATAATGAACGTGCCGCCAAAAATCTTATGACGACAATGCTCGGAGTTGATTTGCGCAAAACCGAACACCTCCGAATCCGTCAGCTTACGCCCCAATTGGCCTTCCACCTGATGCAGGTATTCGATTTCCTCGGGCGAGAGTGCCAACCCTTCCTGTTCGTTATATTCTTCCAGATTCTCTATATACACAATGGGTGCCGGTTGGATATCAACCGTAAAAATATTCTGGTCCAAACCTTTGTACATACGTTGCAGCATCGGGTCGTGCTCGGCATGTTCGTCGTTCACGGGGAAATACTCTTCTATACGAGAAATACCGCTGAGGCTCATGTTTTGAGTAATCTCAACGGCATTCGTACTCCACGGAGTAATCATCTCACGACGCGGACCTACGAAACAACCTTTCAGTCCGTCTTCGGTTTCCACCGTGGCACCACCGTAGAGCCAACATAATTTTTCGATTTCCTCCGCATTGAGACGATGGTCCGCCTCTGTAGCGATGACGCTCCCGCCGGGAGTTCTAAAGAATGAAATAGACATAATTACTATTTGTAACAGATTAGAATAAATACTTTGGTTGCAAAGTTAAGCAAAAAAGCCCGATTGCACGTCCTGACACCTCAGAAAAGTAATCAGGAGAAGAGAAAAATAAAGAAACTCCCGTGAAAAATAGTTTTTCCTCTAAAATATTTCAAGAAATATAGCTTTATTATGTTTATTTTAAATATCTTTGTCGCCGGTTAAGCTAAACATTTAGTCAAGAAGACACATTAGTATTATTTAGATTCAGAAATAACTTCAAAACATTATTAATTATGAACAAACGAAGACTCATCAAGGCGTCATTATGGACAACCGCCTTATCTCCGTTCTTCTTCGCATCCTGCGTGGATGACAGTTATGACCTCACCAAGGACATTGACATGACCATCACCGTGGGCGGAGACCTCAGCATTCCGGGCAGCGGAACGGAAGAATTCACGTTGGAAGAAATTATGGATTTGGAAGACAACAGCGTAGTAAAAACCGATGCACAAGGTAATTACGCTCTGAACAAAGCCGATACCACAGAAACCAATGTGGAAATAGACCCCGTACACATCAACGCCCCGGCAAGCAATCCGACGACGACAACACTATACTTCAACACGCCGGCAGCCACAAGTGAAGAAGTGGAAGCAGCAGTAAACGATGTGACCACGGACTTCATTTTCTCGAAAGACGACGTAACCACGGATATCGTGTCGCTCACATCCGCAGATGTGGATTTTACGGCCAATCTGACGCTCAGCTTCAGCCAGACAAGCCAAAACGTAGATGTCATTACCTTGAAAAAGGGATTCAATATAGAAATGACCTTGGAAGGCCAGTCCCAACCCAACGGATTGGTTTTCGAATTAGGAGACCCGGAAAACTATGGCATCAAGGCCGGAAAGGCACAGACCATCGAATTCAAGAACGACCAAGAGATACGCAAAGGAGAAACGCTAAAAATACCCGTACACTTCAAGCGTATACAGAATTTCCCTGAAGGCCAAGGAATATATCAACCGGGACATTTCAAATTGCAAACGAATGTCATAGCCAACGGTACGGCTACGACCCCGGGTGTTCCGGCCGGAAATATTCAAGTGAACTTGATTACCGACACGGAAGTGCCCGACATCACGTTGCAGAGCGTAACGGGAATCGTAGACCCGAAGATTGATATCAATGTAGACCCGATTACCGTGGAAGGTATACCTGATTTCTTGAAAGACGACGTGAATCTGGATTTGGAAAACCCGTACATCAAGTTGAAACTCGAAAACGGAAGTCCGGCCGATGTAAACTTAAAAGCACGAATGACATGGACCAAAGACGGAGTGTTCAATGAAGGTTTCCAAATCGGTACCAATATCAATGAAAATACAGACCAGACTATCACTCTCTCCGGAAATGCCACTTCGGAATACTATCTCTCACGCATTGCAATGAATAACCTTCCCGCAGGTGCCAAGAATATCGTATTGGGTGACAATTTGTACAACCTGATACGTAACATTCCGGACGAAATCAAACTTACCGACGTAGAAGCCAAGGCTCTCCAACACGATACGGAAGTGATACTCGGCAACGACGGTGCTAATTATGAAGTAAACACCATTTACGAACTGAATGCCCCGTTGCAATTCGGAAACGAACTGAACATCGTATATAAAGATACCATCAACGATTGGGGTGGTGACCTTGAAGACATCACCATCAAAAAAGCCATAGTAGAAATGGATGCCTTGAACGGTATTCCACTCAACTTCGAGCTTAACGCACAAGCCATAGACCGGAACGGCAACGTATATCCCAACGTAACGGTTAATCCGGTCAAGAACACGATTGCCCCGGGTCTGAAACTGACAGGCGAAAACGGCGGAACGGCTACCGAAAGTCCTATTCAATTGGAAATCGTATGCGAAAGCGGAGACATGAAAGACCTCGACGGACTGATTGTCAACTTCACGGCCAACATGGAAGGTGTCAACCAAAATGCCACGCTGAACAAAGGCATGACACTGAAACTCTCCAATATCCGTATCCGCATCAAAGACGGAGTAACGGTAGACTTGAACTAATATCTCATTTTTACAACGGAATAAAATTATGAAAAGAAGAAATAAAATCGCAGCAGCCCTGCTCTTTGCAGCTTCCATTCCCGCTGTTTCAACGTGGGCGCAGAACAGTTTGCGTTCGGCCTATTTCCTTGAGGGATACACCTACCGCCATCAGATGAACCCGGCATTCGCCAGTGAACGTAACTACGTAGGTATGCCTGTACTCGGCAATTTCAATATCGGCCTACAGTCCAACATCGGTGTGTCCAACTTCCTGTACAAACTGCCTAACGGTGACCTCACGACATTCCTGAACGGAAGCGTCAGCAGCAGCGAGTTCCTGGACGGCTTGAAAAACCGTAACCGTCTGAACCTCGACGTAGATATGAACATCATTTCTTTCGGGTTCCACAAGTGGGGCGGTTTCAATACGTTCGACCTCTCCATAAAAAGCGGTACACGCGCAAACTTGCCTAAGGACCTGTTCGAGTTTGCCAAAGTGGGTATGCAAGGCGGACATTCGGAATACAATCTGGAAGACATGGGCATGTACTCCAACAGCTATGCGGAAATAGCCTTAGGGCATTCACGCAAGATTATGGACAAGTTGACGGTCGGTGCCAAAGTAAAATTCCTATTGGGTATCTACAATGCCGACTTCCATATCAACGACATGAAACTTGTCATGTCCGACGACAAATGGCTTGTGTCCGGCGATGGCGAGTTTTCCACAGCCGGTATCGTAGACATACCGACCAAACTCAAAACCAAAGACGTCACGGACGATTACGGTAACATACATCAGGAAACGGAAGAAGAACTCGATTTCGACAACATCGGAACCGGCAATGCCATCGGAGGCTTCGGCATGGCTTTCGACTTCGGTGCGACTTACCAGTTACGCGAGGATTTGGAGCTTTCCATGGCTGTGCTCGATTTAGGATGGATAAGCTACAAGAATGCCGTACAATCGGCTATGGCTATGGAGCCGTGGGAATTCGATGGTTTCCATGACATTCCGTTCGATTCGGACAAAGCCGCTCCGGGCATGTCCATCGAAGACCAGATAGATAACCTGACGGACGACCTGGAAGACTTATTTCAAATGAAAGTACAGGGTAAGGACAAGCACACCAAGGCTTTGGGAGCTACACTGAACATCGGTGCGCTCTATACTTTCCCGTTCTATGACAAACTGAAATTCGGCTTTTTGGAATCCACCCGTATCAACGGTCAGTATTCTTGGTCGGAAGGCCGTTTCTCGGCCAACGTAGCTCCGGTGAAGTGCTTCGATGCCTCCATCAGCTACGCCATTTCATCTTTCGGCTCGTCTTTCGGATGGATAGCCAACTACCACGGAAAAGGATTCAGCCTCTTCTTGGGCAGCAACCACCAGTTCTTCAAGGTAACTCCGCAATTCATTCCGGTGAATAATGCAAATATGAACATCAGTATCGGTATCAACTTCCCGTTCGGAGATATCAAGTCCTTGTAACTTCCGATAAAAATCCTTTATAAAAGCCTGTTCGTGCCTTTCGTTACCGGCACGGACAGGCTTTCTTCTTTTCTCCGCACCTTCAAGCTCCAAGTTCCGGACAACAGACCCTCAAAAAAATCTGCGCCAATTGAAAAATCATTCTCAGCCAAACGATTTTTCATTCTCAGCCAAACGATTTTCAGTTCTGCGGCATCCTCCGAAACGACATCCCCACACGGCTACTTACGCTTGCAAAAACGGAAAGAAAAGCGGACTTTTTCCATGGAAAGGAAGACTGAAAATGAAAAATGACCTTCCCTCTAAAATAAAACGGGGCAAACCAACGTTTATCCGTATAAAAGCCAATAAAAAGAAAATGAAATACAACAACGACAACGTAAGGCGGCAGGACCGCCTTTTGGAGGAAGACCGTGCATACGCCCTGCTCTGCGAAGGCGAATACGGCGTACTATCCATGACAACACCCACGGGAGGCGCCTACGGCATCCCGCTCAATTTCGTTTGGGACGGGCAAGAAAACATCTATATCCACTGCGCCCCACGAGGCCGCAAGCTCGACTGCATCGCCCTCTATCCGGAGGTGTCTTTCTGTGTGATTGGGAATACCCATGTCGTACCCGAACAATTCTCCACAAACTATTCCTCCATCGTTTTGACATGCCGGGCACGGACAGGTCTTTCGCCGGAAGAACGGATGCACGCCCTCCGGTTGCTGATGGAGAAATACACACCGGAACATCTGGCCGCCGGGGAAAAATATGCGGAAAAGTCATTCCACCGTACGGAAATCATCCGGCTACAGACAGAGGAGTTCAGCGGAAAATGCAAACGGATGCGATAAAGGGGAAGGACGTGCCTTCCCCTTTTCCTATTCAAAAGATATATTTCTCAGCTCTTCCCGCTTTGTTTCCTCAGGCCGTATCCGGAGCAACCGGACCAATTCACCGCTGCTTACAGCGGTCTTCGGATTGAAATCACCGGATGCCATATAATCCAACATGCTGCGATACAACTGACGCACTTCAGGCTTGTCATCCACCGCCTCAAGATCCGACATACACACCAACAATTTCCCTTTCCCTACCGCCAGTTCGAATATCAGCCCCAACTTATGGTTCCGCTCGATATTGTCGATAACCTGTACGATGGGACGGTAGCCCTTCGGAAAATGGTCCAGAACCAAGGGATAACTCTGCTTCACAATAGGAAACCATTGCCAATTCGTATGAAAATCCGTAGGAAAGGAACGGAATAACGGATGGCCGGGGTCGGTCAGCAGCCCCATCGTCCCTGGAGAGACCGGTTTCCGGTTGTTGCGGCTGATGGTCTCGAACATCCTGTAATTCCAATAGTCGGTCTGGAACAACCCGCCTACCGTTTGGGAGGCATAGCGGTCCCGTTCGGGAAACCATAATACCTTCCTGCCGTTTTCCAATGCTGAAAGCACGTGACCGTCCAACCGTTTGGCCACCGTGATGCCCGGATGGCTTTCTTCCGCGCTCCGGTTCTCGGGATAGAACCAAAGCGGATAAGTATTTTTATAGTCCGTACCTTCTATGGCCAGTTCCAGATTCAACCTCCTCGCCTTGCCGGTCACAGGAATCGGCAGCCGGATATCTCCGACCTCCAACAATCCCCGTCCGGAAGAAACTATGGGGCACACGCCCTTCCCGGCAACGTGCCCTTGTTCGTCCCTCAACGTCCATGCCAGTTCGGTTCCCTGCAAAGAACGTGCGGCATAATGGGCTACCTTCACCCGGGCTGTCAACGTCTCCCCCTCCGTCCAACAGAATTTTTCCGTCAGCAACAAGGGAACCACTTCATTGCAGAATCCCCTCCAACGCTCAGGTGAAATCAGTCCCTTACTGTCCATAAAAGCATCCAAGATACCGACATAAGCCGAACCCTGCCCCGGATAATCCTGCAAATCCAACAACTGGAAGCCGGCCAGTCCCTCCGTGCGTAAATCCATTTCGATGTCGGCCTTGTAAAGTTCGGCTGCCCACCGCCCGGAAGCGAGAAAGAAATCTTCCGCCTGTTCCGACATCCCGACACGGGCCAGCCTGTCCCTGAAGACCTCCATATTATAAGGGTACAAGACACCCGTGTACTTGGCTATCTCGCGATAATCGGGATACACCTGAAACTGTCCCGTCTCATGGCTCACCACCGGAACGTCCGCCCGCGCCACGGCTCCGGAAAAGTCCATCACCGTATTGGGATAGGTATGGTTGAGATACCCTCCGTCGTACGCATCGGCAAATGAGAACGAGCCACGGACATGCGTGTCGAGGCTCTGCGGCTTTTCACCTCCGATACGGCACGTCACCAAATAGTCCTCACCCGGAAGCTGCCCTTTGAAACCCAAGTAATTATTGGAACCGTAAGCATACAAATGCCGGCGGTCTGCCTGCCGGAAAGTATTGACCAGAGATTGCATGACTTCAAAATCTCCGGACAGCTCATTGCCCAACGCAAACATGACGAAAGAAGCATGATGGCCGTATTCCTGCTGAATGCGCAAACCCTCTTCGCGCAGATACGAAATCAAACGGGTGTTGTCCTTCCCCATCCATCCCCAGAACGGCAGTTCGACCTGCAAATATATTCCTTCGATGTCGGCGGCTTCAAAGCAGGCTTCGGGCGGACACCAGGAATGGAAACGATAGTGGTTGATGCCGTAAGATTTGGCCACCCGGAAATAATGCCGCCACATCTCCACATCCATGGCCGTATGTCCTGTCAAAGGAAACACACAGGCGTCATGCTTTCCGCGCAGGAAAGTGGTCATACCGTTAATCGCGAAATGCTTTCCCTCCGCACGGAAGTCCCGCAAACCGAAATCGACGGACAGCCGGTCATACCCGGGCAGTTCGACCTCCAACCGGTAAAGCGCAGGGTCGTACTCGCTCCACAACAAAGCTTCTTCGCCCAACGGGAAATCGAAGTCGTATTCCGCCTGCCCCTTCTTCAAACCGAACTTAAGCGGACGGACGCGATGTTCTTTCTTCGTATTCCATGTCGTAGCGCGCACTTCCAACTGCATACGGTTCCGAATGTCTTCGGGTGAGGCCAGCCTCACTTTCAGCCGGACCGACTTTCTCTCCGCATCCGGATAAACCTGCACACCGGCCAAATGCAACGGTTCTTTCACTTCCAGGAAAATGTCGCCGATGATGCCGTTCCAATTCGTTTGTGTGGATTCCGTATAGGCATGGGAAGACCCGAGCAACTCCGGCGGCACGGACTCGCCATTGTCCACCCTGACGGCTATTTCATGCCGGCCGGGCGTGAGAAAACGGCTGAGGTCGTACACTTGGCACACGGAAATGCCGTCCCGGCTTCCGGCTTCCTTGCCGTCCACCCACACGCGAGTGGGCTTCGTACGTTCCAAAGTCAGTGTCACGACTTTATTTTTCCAACTTTCCGGTATGTCCACCACTTTCTTATACCAAGCCTTGCCCACATAAGCGTGCAACCGTGTGAGATAAGTGGTTTCGTCCGTCCTTGCAGGCCGGAATCCTTTCCGGTTCGTGTCTGTCGTTCCCGGAAGCATCACCTCCTCGGCAAACGGTGCTGTGACAAAACCGCTTTCTTCCCCGTTTCCCCTGACATCCAACTTGAATGCCCATTTGCCTTGCAAGTCCATCCGTTGGCGTTGGGGAAACATCACGCACGAAAAAAGCACGACCCACACCCATGCACATATCCTTTTCTTTATCATGTCTTTTTAATGGTTTAGGTTAATCGTAAGACAAAGGTAAGAAAATCCAGACCGTCCCAACGAAAGGACGACCAAAAAAATGAAACCATTTCTTTTGACCGTCCTGTCATGTCCTCACCCTGCGCTTTTTACCGGAAACTCGGAATGTCGGGCACGTAATCCTTAGGCAAGGCTTCCGAAGTCAGTTCTACCCACACGGGTTCATCCCATCCTTCCACGTCGAAGCGTAAACGGATAGTCCCGGCCTTCCGGGTAGACTGCACAATGGCCATGGCACGCCCGAAATACGTCTTGTCTTCATGGGAAGTGAAAGGAGTCTTGCGCCGCAAGTCACTGCTGATGAATCCCACCAAGCGCCCCTCGCCCTCGATGGAGGCTTTCACATGGCGGTCGGCATGCTGCACGAGTGTTCCGTCTTTGTCCAACAACTCCACCTGTACATAACTCAAATCTTGCCCGTCGGCCATCAATTTTCCACGGTCGGCCGTGGCTTTCAGTCTCACGGCATCGCCTGCCGTACGTATTTCATGCACAGCCACCGTATCCGTCCCGTTGATACCCTTAGCCACGAGCGTCCCGCGCCGATAAGGCAGACACCACGTTATCGTATGGTTCGGGTAATCCGCCGTCCGGCGTACGCCCATCTCGTTGCCGTTGTGGAACAGAGCCACACGCTCGCAGTTAGTCGTGGTGTTTACTTCGATGACCAAACCCTCGTAAGCGCGGGGGAAATTCCATATCGCCGCCATGTTCGGCCATTGCCAAAGGTCGCGCCCGTGGTCGATGTCGAGCGCATTGTCGCGCACGGCGATACGCACTATCGGTTCGTCGTTCCACATCGCCCGATGGAAAGCCGCGCGCGGCTTTTCCACCATGCAAATGTCGAAAAGTCCCGCAGGCCAACCGTGGCTCGGCCAACCGGCTTCACCGATGTAGTCCGTACCGGTCCAAAGAAAACCGCCCGCGATAAAATCGTTTTCGGCAATGATGTTCCACGGATTGTTCGTGTCGTAACTACGGATATTCCCTTCCGCCCCGCAGTAATAAGGCAATTCCTCCGTCACCAAGAAGCGACGCTCGGGAAATTTCTTATGGTCGGAAAGCATACGTGCCTCCAGATAATTGTAACCCACGACGTCGGTCACTCCGGAAAACTTCTCGTTATGGCGGTTCTGTGCCGCGAGGCAAACCTGCCGCGACGGTTCGAACTCGTGCACGAAGTCCTGCAACATAGCCGCCCGTCGGCATCCCGTATCCGACCCGTCCCACGCTTCCTGCAATTCATTGCCGATGCTCCATAATACGACACAGGGATGGTTGCGGTCGCGCACCAGCATGTTCTTCAGGTCCTCCTGCCACCACGCATCGAAATACTGCGCATAATAGCCGGACTTCCACTTGTCGAACGCCTCGTCGATAACGACAAACCCCATGCGATCGCAAAGGTCGAGAAACTCCGGCGACGGCTGGTTGTGGCTGCACCGGATGGCATTCACTCCGTACTCCTTACAAATCTCCAATTTGCGTTCCATGGAACGCAAAGGCAGAGCCGTACCTAAAGAGGCATCGTCTTGGTGCAAACAGAAACCTTTCAACTTCAAGGGCTTCCCGTTGAGCAGAAAACCGCGGTCGGAAGTGAACTCGCACGTACGCACGCCGAATACCGTTTCGTAAGTATCGACCAGTTTGCGCCCATCATATACCGTGGTATGCAAAGTATAAAGATAAGGATGTTCCGTGTCCCACAACTGCGGACGGGGGATTTCGAGCGTATGCTCTGTGTCAGCCGTCTGCCCGGCAGCCACTTGCAAGGCTTGCTTGCCGGATTGCACGACTGTGCGCCCCTCTCCGTCCGTAATCTGTTGGCGGACGGACAAAGTCTTGATACGCTTCGACTCGTTCGCCACCGACGTGCGGACACGAACCTCCGCCCGTTCCGCCGTCACCACCGGAGTCGTGACGTAAGTCCCGTAGGAGGCCACATGCACCTCGGCTGTTTTCACCAACCAAGCATGGCGGTAAATCCCCGCACCGGTGTACCAACGTGCCACGCTGTCGTGTTCCAACGGATTGTTTACCCGGACAGCCAACACGTTTTCGGCTCCATAATTTAAATGAGGTGTGAGATCGTGCTCCTGATAACAGAAACCGTAGGGGCGGAATCCCAAATGCTGCCCGTTCACATACACGTCGCTGCGGCTGTATATGCCGTCGAACAACACGGCGATACGCCTTCCTTTGTCCTTTTTGTCCACCCGGAACGTCTTCCGGTACCAACCGATACCACCGGGCAAATGCCCGTTGCTTCCGCTCAACTTCGGATCGAAATTCTGCGAAATGCTCCAGTCGTGCGGCAATTGTACGTCCTGCCATCCGGCTTCCGACACTTGCATGCCGGCATTTGCCCGGTCGTCGGCATTCAGGATGAACTTCCAATCGAAATCAAAATTCTCTTTTTCCCTCACGCGGTCGCGAGCTGCGGCCATGAATGGCCAAACCACCGCTAACGCCAGTATCCACCGGCTCCACATGTTCTTCTTCATCATACGTTTTCAAGTTTTTCATGATTCTCGCAGCAAAGTTAGGAAAATCCCAAGCAAGGGGCTTTATCGCATGTTACCAATATTTGCCCTGAAAAAGCTTTTTAAAGGTCCATGTTACATGCGCATAAATATATGTTACACTAAAGAAAAGGATGCTACTTGCGCGAAAGTATTCGCTAACGGAGCGAAAATGCGACAGGCTGAAAATCTGTAACTTTGCTTATCGTCATGAAAAAAGGATGAGCCATGGGCTTTATCCTGCAAACTTTAAAACAAAAAACACATGAAAAGAATGATTACCCTCTTGTATGCAACGGCCCTCACGGGATGCATACCGCTCTGCGCACAGCGCACGGCCAGCGTAAGCCTCGACCCCGAAACAAGGTTCCAAAAGATAGACGGATTCGGAGGCTGCGGAATGAACGGACAATGGGCTGACGTCTATACCCAAGAACAAGTGGACTTGTTGTGGGGACCGGACGGAATGGGCTATAACATCATGCGTATCCGTATCAACCCCGACGAAAGTAACTGGAAGAGTTACGTGAACGCTGTCAAATGGGCCAAGGCACACGGTGCCACAGTCTTCGCCAGCCCGTGGACACCACCCTACCGCTTCAAAGTGGGAGCCGAACAAACGTGGGGCGAGTCCTCCAACCACGGACATATCAATACAGACAGTATCGAATCATACGCCAAATGGTTGGAACGTTACCGCCAGTTCATGGAAGACCAAGGGGCGGCCATAGACATTCTGTCCGTCCAAAACGAAAGTGACTATGACCCGGAAGGATACGAAGGCTGCCTCTACACCGTCGACGAAATGACTCGCATGGTGACAGCCTTACGCCAACACCTATCACCGGAATGCAAGGTCATGGCACCGGAATGCTTCGGATGGGACAGCCATAAATACAACCGGGAATTAGTAAAATCGGCTGCCATGCGCAACAGCATCGACATTTGGGGCAACCATATCTACGGCGTAAACGACATGACCTACGTGGACTACGTGCGCAGCCTGACGAAGCGCCCCATGTGGATGACTGAATATATATTCGATGAAGACAAGGTGGGTACGTGGGAAAGTGCCTGCGAGTTCCAGGAACAAATAGACAGTTGCATGCGGGCCGGCTTCAGTGCCTACGTTTACTACAATATGATAAACCACATGTTCGGCGACGGGAAAGGAGGTGGCAACGCTTCGGAATTAAGTACTTTCGCCTACGTGCTGGGGCATTATGCCCGATATGCAACCGGAATGACACGCATCAAATCCTCATTCTCCGACAAAGGAAAAACTCCGGTCAACGGTTCGGCATACGTCAGTGAGAACGGCGACACCCTCAGTCTGTTCGTCCTCAACCGTTCTTCCGAACCTGTAAAGTTGAAAGCAAACCTCCCGTTTGAAAGCCGGCAGGTACACGCCGCCCTGACGAACGCCACGCGCAACCGCTTCGTGCAAGACGTTAGTACGCAATATGCGGGAACGGCCTCACCGGAAATCGACCTACTCGGAAACGCATTCTATACCCTGCAATTTATCCGGACGGAAGCAGAGACACCCGAACCGAGTGAACCCACCGTCATGGAAGCCTACAAAAAAACAACCGAAGTGAACCCGCTCAATCCGTACCGTTTCTGTGCCGACCCGACATCCGTCGAATATGAAGGGCGCCTCTATGTGTACGGAACGAACGACCAGCAGGAATTCAACGCAACAGGAGGCCTGACCTCCAACACTTACGGAAAGATCCGTTCCTTGGTCGTGATGTCTACGGAGGATTTGGTCAACTGGACTTACCACGGCACCATAGATATGACGGCCGTCTGCGGACAATGGCTGAACGCTTCGTGGGCCCCTTCTATCGTCTCCCGTGAAGAAGCCGACGGGAAAACCCATTTCTATCTATATTTCTCCAATAGCGGAGGAGGCGTAGGCGTCATTACCTCTACTTCTCCTCTGGGGCCATGGACCGACCCGCTCGGCAAAAACCTCATTTCCGGCAGTACACCCGGACTCGGCCTTTGCAGTACACCTTTCGACCCGGGTGTCGTCATCGACAACGACGGTACGGGGTGGTTGGCCTTCGGCGGCGGAAACCCGAACGCGGAAGGAACAGAACTCATGCCGGGCAATGCCCGTATCGTACGCCTCGGTAAGGATATGATTTCGCTCGACAGTGATATCATGCCGATTCCTGCGCCTTATCATTTCGAAGCCAACGAACTGAACGTAATGGGCGGAAAACTGGTCTATTCCTATTGCACCAGTTGGCGTGAACGTACGAACTGGCCTTCATACGGCGGTATCTCTGAAGCTCCTTCGGCATGCAGTATATGTTACATGGTCAGTGATACGCCGCTCGACCCCGACAGTTGGACATATAAAGGCGAATATTTAGCCAACCCCGGCACGTTCGGATACCCGTACGGCAACAATCATTCGCATCTTCAAAAATTCGGTAATGCTTATTACCTTCTTTACCACACGCAAGGGTTGGAACAACAAATGGCCATCAACGGGGGTTATCGCAGCATAGCCATGAATAAATGTACCGTAGTGGAACGTTCGCAACGCATCAATGCCGTTACGGCTTCTCCGACCGGCGTATTGCAACTCACGGCCAAACGTGTAGACCCGTTCGTCCTCCAACAAGCGGAAAACTTGTGCACGGCAGCCGGAGTGAATGCCGAAAGCTACGGGGAAACAGGCAATACCCGTATCTGTATCCCGCAATCGGGAGGTTGGACCATGGTAAAAGGCGTAGTATTCGGTACGGACGGCATCGAAAAGTTCACGGCAAACCTGCAAGGGGAAGGCACGTTGGAAATCTGCCTGGACGACATAGAAGCCGAACCCGTGGCCTCCCTCGACTTCTCCACACCGGAAGCCGCAGAAGTATCCATCGACTGTCCCACATCGATTACCGGTTCACATGACGTGTATTTCCTTTTCACGGAAACACGAGGCGAGGTGAAATTTGACACGTGGCAGTTTGACGGGAAAGGTCCCGATGCCATCACGAATACCGAAATGGAAGACAGCACTCCCCTGCGCTACGAATATTACCTCCCCAACGGGATGCGCCTTACAGAACGGCCTGCCACAGGCATGTATATCCGTAAGGCATATTACAGCGACGGAAGCGTGAAAACCGACAAAAAGTTCTCCGAGCAATAAAAAAAGAAATACGAATATAAAAATAACGGGTGCGCCGCTAACGCACCCGTTATTTTTGCACTTAAGAAACCGGAAACGGTATCCGGAAACGAACAGCTTATTTATTCCCCATTACCACAAAAGAACGGGAGAACACCACGTTATAGGTCTTAACCATCCCCTGATAGTCGAACGTTACCACGGCAGTCTCAGCATCCGGGCGTGCTTGCTTGACTTCTACTTTCACGTCTTTATTATCGGAAGATGCCGACACCTTGGGCAAGTGAGAAATCTCGGAAGGAAGCACATATACGACCTCATACGTCTTATAATCGGTTATACCGTTGGCATTGGTAGAACGTACCGGAGTTTTCGGCAATTCAATAGCTTTCCCATCCACCGATATGCTGACGGAAGGCACGACGGGACGGGCTATCTTCTTCCCGACCGAACTGAATCCCAAACCGGTCAGGTCGAAAAGCTCCTCTCCGGCACCGCCCTCGGCCACCAAATAAATAGCATGCTTCCGGCTCAATCCGTCCACATGAGCCGACACATCCACCGTAAACTGTGTGACAGCTTGTGCCGAACCGGCAGGCACTTGGATTTCTCCAATCTTCTTGCCTTTCCACGTAGCGTTGTCCCAAGGCCCGTCCATCCACACGTTCACCTTGAAAGCCTTGGATGTTTTCGGGGTCAGGAAAAGATTGAAAGCGGTCTGATTGCCTTTTTTCGTACCTTCGAAAGCTTTCAGACCTAATTGGTCCTTTTTCAAACCTCCGAAACCAAAATATTTATATCCGATGATATTCCCGTTTTTCACACCGGTAATCGGGGCATGGTTGTCCCAAATGTCCCAAGCATCTTGCTGAAGCCGTATGTCCGACAGGTAGCAGGCGATACCGGCGGAATAGTATTGGTAAGGGTCAAGCCCGAAGATGTGGAAACCTTCCGACGTGACTTCCGCCCCTTTGTATTCGTTGCCCTTTTTGTCCTTGGCCGTCCATACGTGGTTCTTGGCATAGGGATCGTAAGCCCGGATGGAGAGCTTGCCCCCTTTAGCTACCGGCTTTTCATCCCATTCCACCTGAATCGGGGCAACCATGGCCTGACGCGCAAAACCGAACCCGCGCGGCGGACGGTGATAGAACACGTACCACTGTCCGTTGATTTGTTCGATACTCCCGTGGGTATTATGTCCGGCGTTGGAAGTCTGTAAGCCTGAACCGTCCTGATTCAAAACCGGAGCACGCGAATCGACCAGTACTCCGCCGCTTTTCCAAGGCCCTAACGGCGTATCACCGTAGGCATAACGTAAAGTGGAATTGGAGTTTCCCAATCCATAATCCGGACCTGAATAACCGCTGTAAATCGTCACATACTTGTTCCCTACCTTGCGGATGGAAGAAGCCTCGAAGAAGTTGAACGCTTTGGGATCCTGTCCTTCAAAGAGGCACGGATACTCAGTGCCTTCCGGATCACGAATGCCTCCCTGCGGTGTCCCGGCCGGCATGAAATACGGTATCAGTTCCGTGCCCGGACGGACGGAATACATCGTATTAGGATCGAGTTGAGCCGCAGACGAACGCTGGAAGCCCCAGTAACCGTACGCCCTGAAACCAATATCGTAGTCAGGGTCGTTCTTGTCGGTAATCTGCTCCACATAAATCGAGGGATCGAAACCCAAGACGCTGCCCGGCAGGGTCTTCGTGCCATCGGCATTCAGATTCACGGGCGTAAAAGGTCCGTCGGGACGACTTCCCTTGGCGACCATTGCTTCACGGTTCCTTCCCCGGCTATGCGGATACAAATAATATTCTTTCGTCCCGTCCCGGCGACGTACTTCCACCAAATCGGGCGCATACATCACGTCCCACTGCCCTTCGATGGGATAAGTGAAGATGGGGCCTTCGTCGCGCCAACTCGACAAATCTTCTACGGGTGCCGACCACATCCGGATATCCGCACCGCAATAGCTCGTCATCCGCAAATCGTGGGAGCCGATGATGTAAGCGCGGTATTT
This sequence comes from Paraprevotella clara YIT 11840, assembly GCF_000233955.1. Lineage (GTDB taxonomy): Bacteria > Bacteroidota > Bacteroidia > Bacteroidales > Bacteroidaceae > Paraprevotella > Paraprevotella clara. Next base: position 183,102 of record NZ_JH376599.1, on the reverse strand, counting down.
TCCGGGGTTGTCCGGATCTTCAAACACACGGGGTTCACCGTCCGGCAAGTGTTCCCACAGCGGAAGATAAGGGTTTCCGGCACCATGGAACACGTACTCCGCCTGTTGCGGCTGCTCCGCCGCCGTCAATCCGCACGTGACGGAAGAGAAAGCCGCTGCAAACAGGCAGGTAGCCACTCCCCCACTTTTAAAAATCATCTTCATTTTTTCCATTTCTTCTATTTTGTTTTTTCGTTTAAGGGAAAGAGCAGGACGATATCCAAACTCGTCCCTTCCCTTTCCCTTTGGATTTATTTTTTCAGTATTTTCTCTACTTTCACCGTGCCGTCTGTCAAGTGGCTGCGACGGATGATGACACCTTTCGACACGTCGCCCGGACGGATTCTGCGTCCGGCCACGTCATAATACTCTTCGTAATCCACGCCAACCGCGCTTTCTTCTGCCGACATAATACCCGTAACGACTCCCTCGTCGTATGTGATGCCCTCAAAAGCGATGTCGTCGATGAGGAAATTATTGGTCGAAGCAGCCAATCCCCATACGAACTGGGTCGCCCCTTGGCGGAAGTCTCCACCCTCATCGGTTGTCACCGTGCCGACATTCCAGTTTTCCCCGTCGGTGGAATATTCTATTTTCAGCGTCACTTTGGTTGTACCGGACACCGATGCACGATACCAAATGCTTTTACCTACCGAAGCGGAAAGTGCTACACTGGAACTGTTGAACATATTGAGGCTACGCGATGCCGTGGATTTATAGATGCGGAATTGGGTAGTCGCCCCATCATTATACACATTCAAATAATAACCGGCCATCATACCCTGAGTATAACCCGAAGAGTTACTTCCCACCGTCAACGTATCCCCACGCATAAGAACTCCATTCTTATAACTTCCGGCCGAAGTAACTACTTGGCGCCATGTTACACTGTAATCCGTACTTTTACGCGTAAATTTATCCAAGTTCAATACACCGGTCGAATTGATGCCCGGAGCGCCGTAAATCCGCAACATCTGACTTTTACGAACATCGGCGTCGGTATAATCCGCAACTCCTGCCGTACATAGATTGCCTGTCCCGCGAGTCACACCGGAAGCCGGAGGATTGGTCGGACCGTTCGTTACCGCATCCTCTTCAAAATCATAGTAAGTGGTATAAGTAGCCGGATTCACAGTTCCTTTCAGATTCACTTTGCGTGTATCCAGATATCGGGTTGCCACGGAAACCACACCTTCATAGTCCCCGATTTTCATTTCCGGTTTGAGACGCACATAAATGCGTACCGTTCCGTCTTCCAACGTAGCACGGTCTATCGCCAAAGTCTGAGTATAACCGTCAAGAGAATCCACTGAAATTTCAAAAGCCTCTCCTTCCAACTCTACCTGTACGTCGTCCAACAAGTCATCTCCACCGATGTCGAAACTTCCCACTACCCGGTTCGTACCTCCGTTCGTCTGACTGATTTCTTCCAAATCGGTTTGCGAAACTGTCATACCACTTCGATACAATGTAATGTCATCCACAGTCATGACTGCGTCCCAGCAGAGACGGGTGTCACCGACAGTAAAGGTAGCATCCTCCAACACCAACAAATTTTCCCAAACCACGCCGTCTGTAGAACCATCCAAGTACAACTTATCTCCTTGTAAAGTAGCGCGAAGCCAATCCATCCCTTCCGCACGGTCACCTTCGCCCAAAGTATTCACGATGGCTAACCCACCGTCTTCTTTCGTTTCAGTCGTACTTACGCTGACCTTCAGTCCGTCCGTCTTGAACAAATAGCCGCCACGCATCAATATGCCCGCATCTCCATCTATTTGTTTCCAAGACACGCTGTAATCCGTAGCGTCACGAGGGAACATATCTAATATAGCCTGTCCCATTCCCGCCAGACCGGCAGTATACGCATGCAAAGCATGATTTTTCGTTCCGTCGCTTTCTATAGCAACGACACCGGCTTCTCCATCTTTCACTGTCAACATGGTAGCCGCCGGATCGGTAGCCGTTGTCGCAGCTTCATCATCTTCAAAGTTATATACCTGAGCGTCGGTACGATCTATTTTGATACAATCTACGAACACGGGAGAAGCCGTTGTCGCAAATTTCAGAATAACGGCATTTTCTCCTTCTTCCAGTTCTACATCTTTAGCCACTTCCGTCCAAACTTCTCCCGTCTTACGGAAAGTAAGCGGATAACGGCGACCGTTAACCAACAACTGCATTGTTACCCCAGAGGTCGGAGCTTGATAACGTACCGTCATCGTGTAAGTCCCTTTACGCAGAACCGTCACTGTATCGCGTATAGCCGCCGACTTATTGGTTCCAAACTCTACAAATCCCTGTCCTTGATAGCCACGGTGACCATTGTAGTAAGCATTTCCACGACACGCAGCAATGTCTTTGTAGTCGAAATTTTCGGCTTCATATTGCAATGTTCCGGTATATACGGACGGAGCTTCGGGCACTTCTATCCGAGCCGGTGTCCACTCCGTCAAACGTTCCGTAGCATTCCCGCTACACTTAATGCCCAATTCCACCGGTCCATTGTGACTGACTGTGAGGGTCAACACCCCGTCTTTCCACTCTTGCTTCACCTCGCTTTCACGATGGTCGGCCCGGTCCTTCCACGTAATTACCGGTTGTGTAGAAGCACCGTAAATACGAATCGTATCGGTCGCATTATCATCCTCGATGAAGACCTCATTGCTTACCTTCGAATTCCGGTAATTAGTCATATAAAGCATGACGCTGTCGGTAAACTCTTTCATTACCGCCATAGCGTATGGAGAGAAGTCCAATGAAATGCTTTCCGCCGTATTATATAAAAAAGGAATATTACCTTTCGCTCTCTGAGTGGAGATATGACGTGAACGTACGCCATTCACCGTTTTATCCTGGTACTGATAAGGATTATACGTCATCCACGTGTTTTCCGCATGAGCCGCATAAATGTCACCGGTATATTCCTCTGGGAAAAGTCGGTTCAGTTCGTTCACCTTGTCCTCCACTTTAGGCCAACGTTGGTCATATTCCGACACGTTTACTACCTGAAGCCGCTGCGCCTCCTCGTCCAAAAGGTCATACACCTGAGGAATAGTGGGATAACGGCCGGAACTCTTCAGCCACCATTTGTTTTCCAACCACGAATTGCCATAAGTAGCACCGTCTCGGTCGCATTCCGGACGGTAAAGCCCGTCGAACAACGTGGCCGGGGTGAGATAGTCATCGAACGTACCGGTGCTTTTATCGTTCCGGATACATATTTTCGTCCGGTCTATCACCTCACGACGCGTCAGTATCCGTACCGTTCCATCCAGTATTTTACGGAATTCGTCAATGTTAATGTTAACGAAATGAGGATACCATCCCCAACGACGCCGGGTATAGCCGTCGGCTGTTGTCGTAGTGGAAATTTCACGGGACACTTCTACCGGAATGGTTTCCGGACCGTCGATAACGGTTTGTCCCGTCAACATGACATGTTCCATGATAGGCATCGCTCCGGAAGCTTTTACGAACGGTTCGCGTTCCTGATCGTCTTCAGTAGCCGGGTTACCATCGTCCGTACTCCATCCGCAAGCATCGAAACGAATACCGTATTGTCCGGCATACCCGCCGAGCCATGCCCCGAGGCAATTACTCTCGATGTCGAAAAAACCATTCTGCATCGTGTACTTCTCACAACAGATGAAGTGTTCTGGATGCTCCGTCAATAGTCGGTTTACCTCGGGATTCCGCTTCATGTAAGCTATAGGCATCATGTCGGCCGAATAATACGCCTGGGTGAAGCTTACCACAAGATATCCGCCATAGCGGTGGCATATCTTCAAAATGTCACCGAACAACGAAAGGCGTTCCAAAAAGGATGGCGTTCCCTCCTCTCCGAATCCCCAGAACTGTTCTGCAAAGTTCCAACCGATGAAATTGGGATATTTACGGAAATAATCCTCATACACCGAAAGGTCATGGTCGGAAAAACGGCTGTGTCCCCCACTGGCACACTGTACCATAGACCACACGCGCTTTTGTGCACAAGCCTTCAACCACGAATCACATACGGCAAACCCGTCATGACATGTAGCATCCGTCGCCGACAGCGACAAACTGAACACCACATACGGACGAATATCCTCGGGAACCATCTCAATGATACGCTCCGGATCCGGCGTATTCCAAGTATCGATATGCACAATCCATAAAGGACGCTCCGGCGATATGGGACGTCTTAATGGGACATCGGCCAATACCTCCATACTTACCACGAACATTACCACAAACGCCATAGCCGAAAGCCATGCCCGTTTGCACTTCAAGAACATTTTTCTCATATACAAATCTATTTAAATGATTCTACATTACCAATTATCCGTACGGAAAGGAGCAGCCAACAACCCGTCTTTATTGCACAAATTGGCATCCGAAGGATTGTCACTCCACGCATACCGCACGGCTACAGGGTGTTTCACATCCTTACTGCTCACTACGACCTTGTTTCCTTTAATCACGGCATCCGTCCACACGAACTTCCGGTCTTCGCCGGCCACGGCAAAGTGTTTCAAGTCGCCTCCACGGCTTGCCAGCCCGCGTCCCACTTCAGTAAAAGAGATTACGACACGGTCGCCATCCACCTCCATACCTTTATATATAGGGCCGGAACAGACCACTTTCTCCCCGTAAATCAATTTGCGCGCCCCGAGAAACAACCGTTGCGCCACACTTTTCTTATCCAACGGATGAATGTCGTTCCATTCACCCACATCGTAGGTTACGGCCAAAGCTGTATAGGGAACCTCCGAAGCCGCTTGTAATTGCGCCTCCCGCAAACGTGCCCAACCACTATCCGTAGGACGGTCGTGCTTCTTCATATAATTAGGCAACTGCACCAAGAGAAAAGGCATGTCCGGCATCTGCCACGATTCACGCCAGTCCGCTATCAGGGATTTCAGCAACGACGCGTATTCCCCCGCCCGTCCGGCATTGTTCTCGCCTTGGTACCAAATGGCTCCCCGCACTTTCCAGTCCCGGATGGGATAAATCATACCGTTATACAATCCTGAGCCCACCATTTTTTGCTGCCGAAGCCGTTCAACGTATTCTTCCACACCGGTCCGGTCGATGCCGACTTTATACTTCCAAGTACCGCAGAGCGACACGGAATCCTCATCTCCCCTTATCACGTAGGGCTTGTCCGGCACGATTTCCCCATGGCCGTTCATCGCTGTAAGTTTCAGCGTCACGTTATTCTTGCCCTGCACCAACACACCGGCCGGAATGTCATATTTGCGTGGAGGACCGAAATATGAGGTGGTACCCACCAAATGCCCATTCACGAACACCGAATCACCGTCGGCCATACGTCCCATATAAATCCGCGCGTGCCGCCCCACCATGGAAGAAGGCAAATCGAAAGTCTTGCGGTACCATACGGAACCTTTCGTCCGGATACCGCGCTCATCCCATGTACCCGGCACTTCCGTCTCAGCCCAATCCGAATCATCGAAATCTTTCTGATTCCATCTGCCGGAACCTTTATCCTGACGGGATTCCTTCACTTTGCACACAGCCTCCTCGTCCACCAAGAGACGCGGAAAATCTTTCAGACGCTCCTGGCTGATCCACGACTCAATATCCGTACCTCCCTTGCTTGCCACCAACATGCCCACGGGTACATGGTAGCGGTTCCATACTTCCGTGGCGAAAAAATAAGCCAGTGAAGTCCAGTTCATGACTTCGGATGCAGTAGCCGAATGCCACACGGCATCCCCGGCAATTTCTTCCCTTACGCCATCCGTCACATCTTGCGAAGGCACTTTATAGTGACGTATCATGTGATTATTCGACACCGGTATCTCCGGAAACTTCTCCACCAGACGTTCGATAGGTGTCTCCTGGTTCGACTGCCCTCCGCAGAGATAGACATCCCCCACGAGTACGTCGCGTATCACTTTCTCATTCACTTCCATCAGAAACGGTCCTCCGGGCTGTTGCGGAGGCAGCATGACGTACCATTTCCCCGTCCCGTCGGCTTCTGTATAATAAGGTGTATCTCGGAAACGCACCGTGACTTTCTCACCAGGATCCGCCCACCCCCAAATTTTCAACTCGGTTTCCCGTTGAAGCACCATCCGGTCGCCCACCAATTTAGGCAGCCTGACCGCCGCCCATCCTTCGCCGCCTCCTACCAAACCGGCTAGGAACAAAAGCACCGGACTCACTTTTTTTAGACAAAAGAGCAAAAGAACAAATTTTGTTGTCGTAACTTTCTTCTGTCCTTCTGTTCTTCTGTCTAAAACAATAGGCTTCGGCTCATATCGGCCATTTTTTTCAACTAAAATATCCATTGCACTATAATGTTAAAACCATATCGCTTATCGTAGCCTGTTTTTAATGATTCAAAGATACACCTTCTATGCCTACTCGATTTTACGTCGTGTAACACATTTGTTTGCTCATGTTTCATTTGCAAAAAAAAATGCCGTAAGGTTTCATAATATAAAATATCCGCTACATATTCAAAAACGAAAAAAGAAAGAATATCCTAACTTTGCCATAGAGACAATCATAAAAGTGGAAATAGGTTTCATAATATAATGATTAGGTTAATGTTGGTTTTTCAGGTAGCCTTGTGTGAAGGTATCAGGATATTCAGGAGTTTCATAATTGGAAATTAGGTTAATGATTGGTTCTTAGGTGGTAGGATTGTTTAAGAGAAAAAGGATTGTTTTTGCAGGAAACCCCAAGCCGGATGTTACCCGGCTCACAAAAAAAACAGCAGACGGTCACACCCGTCTGCTGTTTTTTATTTATCGCGTTTCCGCTGAAAAGTCGTGTCCTGCCACGTCTACTTCTTTGCCGTCATCAGCCTTACCTCATACACGCGAGGAGTGGCTTTCTTCTCCGAAGGAGTGATTTTGACGGTCAGAACGTCCTTCCCGTCCATCTCGTCCGGCAAATCGAAATACGCCGTTTTCATCCCTCGTCCATCCACCGGACTTAGCATACCGACCGTACGTTCTTCTACCATAACCAAAGCGTCCGTATCAGCCATACCCCCCTCGTACTCCACACGCAAACGGGACACATCACGTCCATTCGTTTTCATGCGGTACGAGAACCAACCCTTTCCGGTAGCGTCACGCCAATGGCGGTCGTTGTGGCTTCCGTTACGTGACTGCTCCGACCTGATGAAATGATCGCTCTCCGGCTGCTGTTCCCCACAGATAACCTTATCCGCAGTAGCAGCCTCCAGTTCGTTCTTCTCCCGTTCCGAACGAGCCAAAGCCTCCTGCTGGGCTTTCAGCTTATCGGGAGAAATCACCGGCCAATACACCATGTAACGGCATTCATACAGGCAATTGAACGGCTCTAACGTCATTCCTTCATAACGTTCGGGATACACCCCACGAAGTTTGAACTCCAACGGCTTTCCTTCCACCTTCTCGATATGGGATAAAAGGTCGTCTTTGTCACCTACAATGACCGGCATATCCTGCAAAGGCCACTGCGGACCGGAAGCCACATGTCCTCCACGGCTATCATCAGCAAACAGACCTACCTGCTCCTGTTTCCCCATGCGCGAAGCCAACACTATTGGGCCGTACATAAAAGAATAGTTATCCGAACCATCGGGCAGAGCGGCCACACGCAAAGACATCGGCAACGTCAGCCGCACTTCGTCTCCATCGGCCCATTTGCGGCTTACCGTCACATAACCGCCGGATACCGACACGGGTTGAGCCGTCCCGTTCACCGTCAGTTCCATCTGGGAAACGTCCGTCCACTCCGGCACACGGAACTTCACCGTGAACTCTTTCGCCTTACCGCACGACAGGTGAAGGGTGGTAGCCTCTTCATAAGGGAAACCCGTGAGTTGCTCCACGCGCACCTTCCCCCACTGCAACACCGAAGGAATAAACAGGTTGACATACAGTTCATCCTCGCTGTGGCCGTAAATCATCTCTCCGTATTTGGCATGGTTTTCCATTCCGGAGCCCACACAACACCAGAAACTCGTCTGCGGTTGGGAATATACCCGATAATGCCCCGAACGCATCGGCGTAAAATATACGAAACCTCCCTGCACCGGATCTATGGTAGACAAAATGTGATTGTACAACGCCCGTTCGTAATAGTCCATATAATGTACGTCCGCACTGGTCTGGTACAACATTTTGGTCAGCCGCAGCATATTATACGTATTACAGGTCTCAGGCCCCTGCTCGCTCGTCAGCATACTGGAGAAATCCTCCGAAGGATGGAAATGCTCACGCACACTGTTGCCGCCGATAGAGATGCTGCGCCGCTCCACCACCGTCTCCCAAAAGAAACGTGCCGCATCGTCCCAACCCTCATCGCCTTGCAAGTCCGCTATGCGCTTGTAACCGATGACTTTCGGGATTTGGGTATTGGCATGCTTGCCTGTCAGTCGGTCTTCATGTTCCAACAGCGGGTCGAGAATCTCACGGTGCGAGAAACGGCGAGCCAGTTGCAAATAGTTGTCCTTTCCCGTCAAGTCGGCCACATCGGCAAACACCTCGTTCAATCCCCCGTGTTCGCTGCGCAACATGTCCTGTATCTGTTCGTCGCTCAGGTCTTTCGTCAGATTCATCATCCAATCGGTCAACTTTACCAACATGTCACGCGCCTCCTTACTTCCCGCCAAAAGGTAAGCATCCCGCAAACCGGCATAAGTCTTATGGATATTGTACAACGGTACCCATCCTCCATTCAGTCCGAAAGAGGAAGCTTGGATGTCCCCTTTAGACACAGCTTCCCATATTTTACGTCCGTTCGGTGCGCCACACAAGTAACCGTCACCGGCAGCGTCTTGGGCACGTTTCAATTCGGACAACATGTAGTCCAACCTCTGTTTGATTTCTTCGTCTCCGGTGGCGGCATACATATAGGAAAGCGCCGAAACGTAATGTCCCCCGATATGACCGTCCAGACCCGTATTTTCCCAGTTGGTATAATTATCAGCTTTCGGTTCTAATCCTGCACCTTTCAAATAAGGCGCCAAAAGACGGTCGGGATCCAACCCGAGTAAATAACGGACGTCCAAATCCTCCGCATGTTTGAACGGACTTTGCGTCAATCTAACGTCGTTCAACGGGAAAGTCTCCACTTTCACCGGAATCCGGGCATTCGCCGAGACCCATACAAGCAACAGCGATGCCGAACATAATGATCTTAATACATTCATATATACTTCCTATTAATATTGGATTTTACAGCGTTAATTTATAAGAATATAGCTTTTCACGCACGAATATACGACTTTTTCGGAAATATTTCAAAAAGTCGGTAATATTCCTTGCACTTCCACTTCAGCTAAAGCCGGACATTTTCTTTGCGGACCGTCTGGAAAAGAAAAACGGATAAAACGAGCCTTCACCGGTCTTTTCCAAGCCGATTTCCACCAAGCATCTTCCCATTCCCCGACCGACGGCATGATTTCCCAATTCACTTGATCCGCCGACAACTCCACTTTGAACGTCCCGACATAATGCTCTGCAAAAAGGACGCTCACGCCATACAAATCCAACGTACGCTCTACGTCTAATGTCAAATAGGGAGCCGCATCGCTTTCTTTCGGTTTCCAATAAGTGGAATTATTTCCATCGGTAGCCCTACCCGGAGAATACCCTTCGGCCGAAGTACTGGCAAAAGTAGGACTATTCGGGCCGTAAGTCTGTAGTTCAGGCTTCACACGATGGGTAGCAAAGCGTACATACGGGCGCGAAAGAACCTGGACGGACTTGCCTTCTTCATACTCCGGCGCACCTGTAAATTCCAGTTGCACACGCCCGGATTCCAATCCGGACGAGGATGCCTCCACTACCGTATGTCCGGCATAATAGGCCCGCAAGGCCATGGCTGCCTTACCGTCTGCAATCCGTATGTCGCTATCGGCAGAAAAAGTGATGGAACGCCCCGTCGGGAACTCTCCCGGCCCCGAAAGCACGGAAAGTGTGACATCCGGACTATTACTTAACTCACGCCCGTCTCGGTCCAACACCGTAACCACTAATTGCACATCGTCCGTACCATCGGCCAAAATGTCTGTTGTTTTCGAAGCTTCCAGACGGAGACGCGCGGGTACTCCTTCTTGCGGCCACGCAGGAGGCACCTCATGTCCATATTCATTGCGATACCAATACCACGCACGCTTGGGAAGGCGAAAATAATCCACGATACCCATCCGCGCCATGTTTTCTCCGAAAAGACTACCATGGTCGAACCCGCACCAAATCGCCTGTCCGCTTCTCCATTCACGGCCTTTCCAACCTTCGTCCCGGCCCAAATCGCCCCAACCGGCCATATATTTGCCGGGCCGCCCGGCGGTCGTACTGCCGTACTCCGTCACCACGCTGGGAATGCCGGGCTGTTGGAAGTCTGCGATGTTCGCTCCATCACCATTATATCCGGCCACATCCCCAATCCCGTCTATACGGTCTTTTCCCAACGGCCGTTGGGCCCCTCCCACGGCGGCCTTGCGCGTAGGGTCAAGCCGATGAGCGGTATCTACCATCTTTTTCAAGAGCGACTTAACTCCCGGAATGGTCTTCCCGTCGGTAAAGAAAGGTTCGTTACACATGCTCCATACGAACACAGAAGGGTGATTGCGGTGAATGCGTATCATCTCTTCCAACTGCCTGAGCACATTCCGCTCAAATCCCTCGATGTCTTGTTCCTTCACGGGATAAGCACTGGCCGTCCAGCCGCCATCCACTTTCGGGCCGGCCGTACCCCAAAACGAGACTTCAGACCAAAAGAGCATGCCCTCACGGTCACAAGCGTCCGAAAAAGCCGGAGCATGGGGATAATGGCTACCGCGAATCATGTCAAAACCGACTTCCTTCATCATCCGTACGTCGCGGCGCATAGCTTCCTCAGTGACAGCGTCTCCCCATCCGGCATGATCCTGATGTACATTCGCACCCCGGAAAAAGAAATGCTTCCCGTTCAAAAAGAAACCTTTGTCGGCCGTCCACTCAAACCAACGGAAACCGAACGCCACTTCTTCACTATCCACCAATTTACGCCCTTTGTACAGGCTACACACCACCGAATACAGGTGAGGATGCGACGGATGCCACAAAGCCACGCCCTCTATTTCATCGGTCACTAAGTCGAACTGTACCGAACTTTGTGCTTCCACGCGCCGGACAGCTTTATGTTCGGTCACGATGCGCCGGTTCTCATCCAATACCTGTACTCTCAATTCGTATGCTCCTCCCTCGTCCGCCATATTTCGCACATCGGTCTGTACACGTACCGACGATGAACGTCCCTTATGCGCGGCCAAGGTAGGTGTCGTCACAAACGTGCCATACCAATCCATGTGCACGGAGGGCTTCTTCACCAAACGCACGTTGCGGTAGATGCCTCCACTGAACACATGTTCGCCGCCGCGCGGAGCCACGTCGCCCCGCCACAGATTGTTTACCCTTACGGCAATGTTGTTCTCTCCCTCTTTCACGTAGGGCGTGAGGCGTACGTTGAAACCGGTGTAGCCCCCTTCGTGCGTACCAGCCAAGTGACCATTCATATACACTTCCGCCACTTGGAACACGCCATCGAATTCCAAAAATATTTCCCGTTCCAAATCTTCCTTATCCAACACCACGGTCCTACGATACCAACCGTAACCGGTATAGAAATCTTTCCATAGGAAATAAGGTATGCTGAACGAATGAGGCAATCCGATATGCTCCCATGCCGAATCGTCATAATCAGTCCGTTCCGCCCCCGGATGGTCGCCCCGTTGGTATGTCCATTCACGGTTCAGATTCACCACCTCCCGGCCATCCGTATTCATGGCCTGCACTCCCCAAACGACCCCACAAAGCCAACACCACCCTATCCATATTGCTTTTTTCATCCTTACACTTTATTATATGAATATAAAAGTACATAAAGGTTTCGCCAGATAAAAAACAAAAGCCCTCATAACCAAACACTTGAAAAAGTGCGCCAAACTGCATTTTATTCTCCTGAGATTGATTTTCCATTCGGCTGAGAACGATTTTTCAATCTCAGGCGAATGAAAAATCAATTTCAGGACACTCATCCGGCACAGACAAACCTTTTACAAACAAACATCCATTCCATGCTTTACCCAGCACGGAATTTATAAGTTTTTCCGGGCCGGGTCTGCACATCATATTCATACACTTCGGGCACGGACACTTGCGGACGGTCTTTCAACTCGGAAGAGAACAAGGGTTCTTTGATGTCGGCCGGTGACAACATTTCATTAGGACATGCGCCTGATGCCTTCCGCAAACCCTTACCCTTCAAAGGCACATAGGAACGCAGGCGAAGCGTGCCGCCCACGGTGGAACGTACGGTAGCCTCAGACAGACGGCCATCTGTCCACTCCATATCCACTTCGTAACCTCCACGTGCCCGCAAACCTTTCACGCTGCCTTCTTTCCACACATCGGGCAAGGCCGGTAACAGATGCACCGCCCCGTCGTGGCTTTGCAACAGCATTTCGGCAATGCCGGCAGCCGCTCCGAAGTTTCCGTCGATTTGGAAAGGTGGATGGGCATCGAACATATTGGGATAGGTGCGCCCTTCGGGATATTCATTCGCTACGGCATCACTGGGCAGCAACTGAAGCATGTTGCTTATCAGACGATAGGCATGATTACCGTCCAACATGCGTGCCCAGAAGTTGATTTTCCAACCAATGCTCCACCCGGTAGCCTTGTCTCCACGCTGTTCCAATGTGGTACGGGCTGCCCGAAATAGTTCGGGGTACAAGAACGGAGAAACCTGATTACTGGGATAAAGGCCATAAAGATGGGAAATGTGGCGATGCTCGTCCTTCGGGTCGTCCACATCCTGAAGCCATTCCTGCAACTGGCCGTGCCGCCCGACTTGCATGGGGGGCAGCTTGTCGAGCATCTGCGCCAGAGAATCGCGGAAGGCGGCATCATCGCCCACAATCTCAGAAGCCAGCAAAGTGTTGCGTAGGGCATCGAACACGATTTGATTATCCATGGTGCAACCTGCCGTTACCGGACCGTGCTCGGGCGACACCGAAGGAGCCACCACCCACCACTTGTAGGAAGGATGTTCGACGAGGAAATCCAAAAAGAAACGAGCCGTACCCTTCAATACCGGATAATAGGTTTTCAGGAAATCTTTATCCGCAGTGAACAGGTAGTGTTGCCACAGATGCTGGGCCAACCATGCACCTCCGCTCGGCCACATACCAGCCGCCGCAAAATCCACCACGCCGCAGATACGCCAAAGGTCGGTGTTATGGTGAGCCACCCAGCCCCCGCAACCATACATTTCACGCGCCGTTTTCGCTCCTGTCACGGACAAGTCTTCCAACATGGAGAACAAAGGCTGGTGCATCTCACTCAAGTTAGCCACTTCGGCCAGCCAGTAGTTCATCTCGGTATTGATATTGATGGTATATTTGCTGTCCCAAGGGGCATTCGTACTGCGATTCCAGATGCCTTGCAGATTGGCAGGTTGTCCACCGGGCTGTGAAGAGGAAATCAACAAATAACGGCCATATTGGAACAAAAGGGTAGCCAACGACGGGTCGTTTCCTTGACTGAAGTCCCGGATACGCAACGTCGTCTCTTTCGACGAAGCTGCCGTCACACCCAAGTCCAACTGCACCCGCCCGAACAACTTCCGGTAATAAGCCACATGGTTTTCCAAAGCTTTCTTATAAGGTATCTGAACGGCACGCTGCAAACAACAGTCGGCACGGGCTGCCGCATCTCCGCTCACATCGTGATAGTTCACGTAATTCGTAGCAGCCGACAAGTAAAGCGTGGCTTCCGTGGCACCAGTCACCTTCAAATTTTTTCCCTCGGTGATCGTCTGGCCGTCGCTGACCACTTTCACACGGCACTCGGCACGCAAAGCAGCCTTTACGCCTTCTTGGTCTTTTCCCTCACAAGTGATGGTAAGCAGGTCTCCTTCGGCGCTGACCTCATGCTTTAAAGGAGCATCGTAGCTCACCGTGAAAGCCAAAGCTCCGGCTTTGTCGGCCTGTAGGCGCACCACAATCACGCTGTCCGTGAAAGAGGCAAACACCCTGCGGGTATAAGTCACTCCATCCACTTTGTAACGGGTGGTAGCCGTGGCATCCTCTATGTTCAAATCACGGTAAAATTCCGTAGCCTCCTCATGTCCCGGGAAATCCAAGAAAAGACTTCCCATCGTCAGATAACTCATACCGTCCTTGTGTGCCAAGAAATTGGCATCGACCAATTGTTGGGCTTCGCGTGTCTTTCCCTGAAATATCAGATTCCGCACCACCGGCAAGACGTACAGCGCGTTTGTGTTATTATTGTCGTAAGGGCCACCTGCCCAGAACGTCTCTTCGTTCAACTGCAATTCTTCGCGTCCCGTGCCGCCATACACCATAGCTCCCAATCTGGAATTACCCACGGGCAAAGCCTCCGTCCAATCCTTAGCAGGCTTGCTGTACCAGAGTTTCAGTTCTCCGGCCCATGCCACACTACTACATAAGAGGAGTAGCACCCCTAATAAATTCTTTTTCATCGTACTTGATTTTTCAATATTTCCTAACCTCTTGCAAAGATATATAAATAAGTGTTTTTAGCCCTAAAATACAGAAAAAATTCCCAACCCTTTTTATCTTCTAATGTTACCGTCGCGAGATTTACTTCTCCCCCAACGAATAACGCTTGCAGAAATTCCATATTTCCTCCGTCGTCATGACACTGGCCGGGTCGTTGGAATGCCAATGTCCTTTGCCCTCTATCGAAATGAGCACGACCTCCACACCGTCTTTTCCACCGGTATATCGGGTATAATCGGCCACAGAGTTCGGCTTATCGGAGGGATAAGGCTTAATGACCTCCGGAGTCATGTTACAGCCGTCAAAAGCCGCCCACTTTTTCACGTAATCCGGTATACTTCCGTATCCTCCGTCCGGATGATTGGCATCTCCATTATAATATACCACATTATCGGCTGTACCATGCGTATGGATGACGGGTACGGCACGTCCGCCGGAAGGATTACGGTAGTCTACGGGAATACCGCTCACCGGACCGAAGGCCGCAATCTTATCACTCATCCGTGCCATAGCATGATATGTCATCATACCACCCATGGAAAAGCCGGACAGGTACACCCGGTTACGGTCGATATGATAACGATTGTACATCGTGTCGATAATCGTCTCCAAGAACTTTATATCCGTATCGCCGGATATGTCCCAAGCCTTGTTGACTCCATTGGGATAGACCACCACGAACTTGGCCGTATCAGCCACGGCCTCCCAATTTGCCTGCCCTTTCTGATAGTTGGCATCCTGGTTCAGTCCGTGCAGTGAAATGACTAAAGGCGGATTGTAAGGCAGCCCTTCGGGAGCGTATGTAATCATGTTACGGGTCGTGTCGCCCACCTTGATGCTCTCTTGCGCGTTCGCCAGCTGTCCCCATGCCCAAGCACAGAGCAGGCAAGTTCCTAAAAGTTTGTTCATTTGCATATAGTTCCAATTTTTAACGGCTATTCTTCCCTAAAAGGAATAACATTTTCTCGGCATAACGCCGTCCCAACTCACGGTAGCCGGCCGCATCGAAATGCAACGAATCCGTAGCGCACGTACATCCGGCAGAGGATACCACATCCGCTGTCGGAATCACTTGCGGAAGCGTCCGGATGATATTATTCATCGAAGCGCACACACCGCCTTGGTCGGCATGCACTACTTCCCCCGCCAATAAAGGTACGTCCTTCGCCTTGAGTCCGAGGTCTTTCAACAGACTTTCATAGACCATCTTCACCTTCTCCGGCCATGCCTTATCGCCGGTATTGGATTCGCCCTGATGAACCAAGATGCCTTTTATCACGCCATCCTTTTGAGCCAACCGTGCTATTTCCACAAGGTGCTCATACGGATTATTGGCGTATGCCTTCAACGGCGCTTTCATCCAGTCCGGTGCACGATGAGCCACATAACCGGATATGCTGTCTTTCATAAACGTCTCGATATGGCAACCGCCAATGGCCACGTTGATGACTCCGACACGGACATTTTTCGGCAAAGTGGCCACCAATGTACGCCCGAAATAATCCACCGGAGTAAGTCCCGTATTGGCACGGCAAAGCGGCGGTACGGCCGTATACCAATGTCCCTTCTCGCGTTTCCGTCCGGCATCGTCCACCGCAGCCATCATGCGGAAACGTTCGTCCACTCCGTTCATATCCCGGATTTCGGCACGTGCATTCCCCTCCATGTTCGACTGTCCAAAACAGAGGAAGACATAAAAATCCGGATCGGGTTTTCCGCCATCCTTTTGCGCCCATCCTCCCACGGAAGCGCACATCATACAAATGCCCAATATTATCTTTTTCATCGTTCTGTTTCTTTTTCTGCCATGTTATTCTTCAATCTCACTAACTTTTTGCATAAATCGCTCCCGCTCGGCAGAGGCAAGCAAGCTTTCCTCTGCGCTCGCTTAATCGCGATTTTCACTTTTCGGCTTTTTCATACCGGAAATAGTCTACATCCACGTAACCTCCAGCCGACTTCGTAGCATAATTGAATATCCCGAACTTCGTACCCATAAAAAGCTTCCGGTAATCGAAAAGCATTCTGAAATCCGAACCGATCTTCGTCCAATCCTTGCCGTCCATGCTGTAATAAAACTCTGCTATATCCCGTTTCAAACGGAAATCCGCATCGACACGCAGATACACTTTCTTTGTACGGGGAAGCTTCACTCGGGCGCATTCTTTACGTTCTACCCCAGTGACTTTCTTCTCCTTATCCGTCAACGAAACGACTTCCTCACTCATCACCAAGAACAAATCTTTCCCTTCTTTCTCTACCGTAAGAATACCGGAGTGTCCGTTGAATGCAGCCAAACCGGCACGGTCGCCGTCCTTCATTCCACCGACCTCCAATGCAAGACTTCCACTACATTCCGGCCCTTCCATCCTTTGGGTAAGCGTATTACGGGCCTCATACAGATTAGACACGACCTTATTGGTTTTCAAACGTAGGAATCCTTTGTGTTCTTTCAGTGTCCAAGCCTCATCCACGGGGTTGTGGTTCCACTGCCACTCCATCTTCAGCTTATCCCCGTCGAACTCATCGCCTACGACCAAGGGGATGACCGGTCCTCCTTTCACTGGAACTTCCATCGTTTCGGGTACCCGCCCGTCTTCATCACCCAACATAGGCCAACCGTCTATCCAATGACAGGGAGACAATGTCAGCACACGTCCTACGCCGCCCCGGTCTTGGAAAATCACACCATACCAATTCCCCTTGGCATCGTCCACAATCGTTCCCTGTCCCACATAGGGGAAACCGGCAAAATTATCGCACAGAATGACCTTCTTTTCGTATGGTCCGGTAATCTTATCAGCCCGATAACATAATTGACGGCGTTTACCACCATTGGGCCAAGAAATCATCAGGAGATAATATTTCCCGTCATGTTTGATTACGCGGCTACCTTCCAGCAAACCTTTCTCTTCCTCATCGCGAACCTGCAAGGTCATATCCACCCCACCTTCTTTCACACCGGACAAGTCTGCTTCCAACTCCGTGAGCTGCCCAGTACCATAAAAAACATACACTCGTCCGTCATCGTCGAAAAACAATGAAGCATCATGGAAATGCTTCATGCGACTGTGCAAAGTCCACCCTTTAGCCGGGTCGTCCGTTGTATATACAAAGGAACGGTAAGGTACGTCATTGGGAGAAAACAAAGCATAAAATTTACCGTCATGGTAACGGATGGAAGTGGCCCACTGCCCACGTCCATACACTGTACCTTCCTCCATATCGTACTTCGGTGTTTCATGCAGTTCATCGAAAAGATAGCTTACCGTTTCCCAATTCACCAAATCTCTGGAACGCATCACCGGCGCACCAGGCATCAGGTGCATGGTCGTGCTCACCATATAAAAATAATCACCCACACGAATCACATCGGGGTCGGGCACATCAGCCCAGACCACCGGATTCTTAAACGTTACAGCCTGCACTTCGGCTTGGTTCCTTTCCAAAGACACCGCCTCGCTCCAAGCCGCAGCAGAAAATGCCAAGGCGCATGCCAACGGCCATCTCCATATTTTATTTTGTATCATCGTTCATCCTCCTATATATATTAAGGTATAAAACTATTATTTTGAAAACATCCAATAATCGAAGTACATCAACCTTCCGGGTTGGTTGCCTTTGCAAATGAAATACAAATCATGTACCCCGGTAATTCGCTCTATTTCGGAAGAAACCAATGCCCAACGGTTATCCCCTCCGGTCATAGGCACTTTCAACGTGGCCAACAACCGCCCTTCCCGACTGTCGGCACGCACTTCCATCGTCACACCGCCGTTGTGCGTCGTGCCCACACGGGCCGTGATATGGGAAGCACCCTCTTCGCGGAAATCCACGTCCCTCACCTTAATATAAGCCCCGTCCTTCATGGCATTGACAAACACACCGACTTCCTCGTTCTGGGATGCTTTCATCCATTCGGAAAAAGCGATGGTTTCCGCCTCCGTCTTGCGGAAAGGATTCAGCGTCTCCAAACCCTTCTCTATCCCGGCAGTCATTTTCAGCGGAACAATCGAACCGTCTTTATTGAATTCCGCCTGTTCCACACATACCGAACGGGTAAAACCTCCGCCACCGGGCAAAGCTCCGTTGTGATAGAACAGGTAAGTATTCCCTTTATAGTCCACCATGCCGGGATGGTTGGTAAAGCTCCGCCCCTCGGTAGGCATCAACACACCACCGTACTTCCACGGACCTGTCGGGCTTTTGCTCGTGGAATAACCGAGATGCTCCGATATGGGTCCTCCGGCCCACAGCAAATAATACAAGTCCTTGCGTTTGTAAAGCCATGGCCCTTCTTCATACAACGTAGGACGCTCGGCCACATTGCCCTCACGCTTGCCGAATGCCTCCTCGGTCATCGGGACACGGACGATATCACCACTGTAGGAAATCATGTCTTCATTCAGTTTCACATAATAACAGAACGGATTCCCCCAATACAGATAAGCCTGCCCGTCGTCGTCGATAAAGACCGTTGGGTCGATGTCTCCCCGTTTGCTCTGAGCCAACGGCTTGCCCAACGGATCGTGGAACGGACCATAAGGGCTGTCCGCCACGGCCACACCGATGGCACCGCCACCCGACTTCATCGTCACGGGAACGTAAGCGTAAAACTTTCCGTCACGTTCCACGCATTGCATTGCCCAGGCATCTCCTTTTGCCCATGAGAAAGTCTCATAGGACAACACAGCCCCATGGTCGGTCCAGTTCACCATGTCGGTCGTGGAATACAGTTTCCATTCGTTCATGACAAACCACGTTGACGCGTCTTCGTCGTGACTGGTGTACAAAAACAACTTGCCGTCGTATACCATCGGAGCCGGGTCGGCCGTGTACATGGTTTGCACAATGGGGTTCTGTGCCGCCAACACCATCGGCAACCCAACCAATCCCCCGATACAATGTCTTAACTTACCTATTTTCATATCTTTCTTTTTCATTTAAAACACCAATAATCAAAATTAAACAATTCATGGGGCTTTTTCCCTTTACACACGAAATACAAATCGTGTACTCCCGTTACGCTTTTCACATCCGTAGCAAATTCTCCCCAATTCTCCCATTCTCCGGTATAAGGAATGCGCAACGTACCTATCACTTCTCCATCGCGTCCGTCTATGCGTAATTCCATCTCACCACCGTGATAACGGCTTGAAGCGGCTGCCACAAACCTCTTTGGCCCGGTTTCACCGAAATCCACGTCGCGCACCTTGATGTAATCTCCGTCATGTATCCCGGTGATATATACCCCTCTCTTTGCCGAAACAGCAGAAGTCACCCCTTCCGACCACGCAATAGTCTCGGCTTCCGTACAGCGGTAGGGGCTCAATGTACCCACACCCTGCTTCACCCCCTCACGCGTCATGTACAATTCCGGAATCGTCCCGTCGGAACCGTAAACAAACTCTTCCACACACACCGAACGGCAATAGCTGTGCCCTCCGGGCAAAGCATCATTATGATAGAAAAAGTAAGAATGCCCCTTGAAATCCACGATGCCCGGATGGTTAGTGTTGCTTCCTTTCTCCGTCGGCATGACCACACCTTGTGCCGTCCATTTTCCTCCGGCAGACTTCGCCGTGGAATAATGGATGGATTCGGGAAATCCTGAAGCGTAAACCAAATAATAATGCCCCTGCCTCTTATAAATCCATGGTGCTTCCGTAAAGCCTCCTGAAAAAGACGAAGCGTCCTTCCGGTCGATGGCCTCGATTTCTCCATCCAACGACACCATGTCGTCTTTCAACTTGACTCGGTAACACACGCCATTTCCCCAATATAACCATGCTTGTCCATCCTTATCCACAAACACGGACGGGTCGAGGTCATCCCAACTGTGTTTGGCGTATGTCGTCATGTCGTTCGTCACCAACGCACGTCCCAAAGCATCTCTAAAAGGACCATAGGGAGTATCGCCAATGGCCACGCCAATGGACGAGCCGGGCTTGAACTTGTTCTGCGAAGAAATATACCAATAGAACTTGCCATTCCGCTCGATACACTGTGCCGCACTGGCATCTCCCGCCGACCAATCGAAAGCACTCGTACGGAGCACCGCACCGTGGTCGGTCCAGTTTACCATATCCGTAGTCGTGTACAAGCGATACTCCCGCATCAGGTAGGCATTCCGGGGAGCATCCTTTTCGTCACACCCCACATATAAATATAAGGTGTCCCGGTACACCATCGGTGCCGGGTCGGCCGTATAATGCGTCTGCACTATCGGATTTTGTGCAGACAAAGCCATAGAAAACCAACCCAAAGACAAGGCCAACAATTTTTTTCCAACTTCCATTTTCTTCATCATTTCATCGTATAAAGATTACTTTACCGCACCGTCGGCGTTTACTGCATACTTCTTTACCTCTTTCGGTTCCTCCGGATAAGGATTGACCATCAGAGATACTTCGTCAGCCGTTTTGGGAGGTTGCGTCACTCCGTCCTCCGTCTGTTCCACGTACGCCATGGAACCATCCGGCATATAGTAAAGATAGTCCACACAAACACTCCTGCGACCTGTGGCTCCGGCCTGATTGCCGATCACAAGCGAGGCATTATGGTAGAACAGATACCATTGCCCTTTAAACTCCACGATTCCGGGATGTATCGTGAAACTGTTCTCCGCCATTCCTGTCAAAGCACCACGGTAAGTCCATGTCCCGCCGATAGATTCCGCCGTGGCATAGTGCATCATCTCACGCCCCTTTCCCATCGAAGCATAAGTCAGATAATATAAATCTCCCCGCTTATGCAACCAAGGACCTTCCACGTAATGAGGCAAATCAAGCACCTGTATCTCCCCCTCCAGCTCCGTCATATTAGGTTTAAGTTTGACTAAAAAACACGTGCCGTTTCCCCAACTTAACCAAGGTGTTCCCTCATCATCAATGAAAACCGTAGGGTCAATGTCATTCCACCAACCTCTTTTCCCATTCGGTGTCATGGCATCCGTAATCAACGGCTTACCGATGGCATCCTTAAAAGGTCCGGTCGGAGTATCGCCCACTGCCACACCTATTGCCTTACCGGGATAAGGATCGCCGGCCTGTGCTGTGGTATAATAATAGAACTTACCGTCTTTCTCCACTACTTGCGAAGCCCAAGCCTCGCCCACGGCCCACGAGAAATCTGTAGGCTTCAACACTGTCCCATGGTCGGTCCACGTCTTCATGTCTTTCGTGGAATAGCACAACCATTCCGTGATATTGAACATTTCTCCATCACGCGCCTCGTCGTGTCCCACGTAAAGGTATAGGGTTCCGTCATGGATCAATGGAGCCGGATCGGCCGTAAACTTATCTGTAATGACAGGATTGCCTTTCATCTCAAAAGTTTTTGCAGATTGCCTTTGCCCGTAGCCCCAAAGCGAAAGCATTAGGGCTCCGCCTAAAATCAAACATCTCCTTGTATTCATCTCGTGATCTTCTTATTTTTTCATTCAACCTTCTATAACTTCTTCTATAAATTTCTTCCATCTCCTCACTGCTTGAACAACAAAGGGAGGAACTCATTCAGGCAACGTCTCCACGTCAGCCATTCATGATGTGTACCGGGAGAGGCATAATATACATGGTTTATACCGGCCTCTTTAAGTGATTGGCTCATACGATCGCACCCCATACCCTCTTCCGTACCTTGTCCCAAGAAAAGTGTATGCACCTGCTTATTGAACTTATCAGCATCAGAAAAAACTCCACCATACACATCTGTTATATTTTGTCCCGGTGCCATCAGGATAGCTCCGCTAAAAGCCCCGATATGTGCGAACTGATCCAAATGGGTCAACGTGATTTGGAAAGTCTGGTGCCCGCCCCACGAAAGTCCGGCCATCGCACGATGGTCACGGTCTGTTTTTACACGAAACGTCTTCTCCACAAACGGTATAATGTCTCTCAACAGGATATTACCAAAAGAAGCACCGAACTCATCACGTGTCTCTCCTTTTTTTGTCCCGTGAATGTATCCGCAATCACCGTAATCCATTACCACAATCATAGGTTTGCATTTCCCGCTTGCTATCTGCCCGTCCAGAATATTGGCCATGTGCCCTTGTTCGTGCCACCCGCGTTCATCTTCACCCATACCATGTTGTAAATAAAGTACCGGATATTTACTTTTCGGTGAAGTCTCATATTCCGCCGGGGTATAGACAAAACAACGACGCACTTGCCCTTCCACTTCGGAATAGTACTGGCACTCACGCACCTGCCCATGGGCAATAGATTTGTTAAAAGTATAATATGCCGCCTCTTCTGGGGATTCCGGAACCTCTATTCCACTGGCCATACGTCCGCACCCGTAAAAACAATCGGAAGCCGGATCGGTTACCTGTACCCCATCTACAATGAAAAAGTAATAGTGGAAACCCACCACCAACGGGTCGGTCGTTACCGTCCACATCCCGTTGTTGTCTTTCGTCATAGGGTATTTCTTTCCACAGATATCTGCTTTCACGTCATAAGCCTCAGGAGCATACAAACGAAAGAGTGCCCGTCGTTGCTCGTCCACTTTCGGATATTCTGCCATCGGCACATTATAAATAGAACTTATCGCGGTTTGCGACCACGAGTTTTGCGTCCCACAAACGGTAATGGTTCCCCAAACAAAGGCCCACACTATTCTCGAATTCCATTTTCCTCTTTTCATATCTCGTTCTTATTAGTTCATAACTTTTGATTTCCACATAACATATACGTTTCCCACCTTTTCAAACACTAATGTCTGACCGACGGTGCACCGAAATAACTCGGGTGTGTATTATCCGGGTTGAACACCAACTGTTCCAATACGATTTCCGGATCGACCATATATACCTTGAACGTATGTAATCCCGGCTTTTCCACCTCAAACTCCGCTGTGAGCCAACGCAAATTGTCGAAGATTTCATTGCGGCAGAAACCATCCCCATTGATCAGTTTCAATGTTTTATTACGCGGTGGAAGCGGTTTGAGTTTCGGGGATTTTTTCAAGTTCTTCGGGGTATATTCACTGAATGTGTCTACGAACCCCTGACGGGCATCCAACGTACGGACTATACCCCCATCCAAACCAAAAGCCAATCGCAGCCCCCGTTCGGGCATCACATCCTGCGTGGGAAGGACACCGAGACAAACGGTCTGTGTCCCCGTCTTCGGGAAATACACTTGATATTCCAGACACGGAGCGTCTTCGAAAGAAGTAGCCGACGGTGCCGTGACCGGAGACAATCCCATACATCCCTCTCCACGTCCTAAATCGGGCAGGAAAGTCCACTTTGCATATCGTCCGGGGTGGCAGGCATTGAACTGCCATGCGGGAACGGAAAACTCATTTCCACAAGCATTTCCGAACCAATGTCCTTCCACTGGAACAGGCAGGTCAGCTTTCACGACACGAAGCCTTATCGGCACACGTTCCCTTTCCCTACAAATATAAAGTATACCTTCCGTCTCTCCAGCCTTCAGTTTCGTCCAATCTATACCGACCCAAATACGGGATTCCGTCTCCACCTTCCCTTTTCGGAGACTCACGTCCATCCAAGGTTCGTCTGTCTTGACCTTAAAATCGAATGTCCCCGTTCCCCGATTGAAGATGTCGATGTAATACTTGCGATTCTCGAAATTATCAAAAACGGGGAGTTCCAATTCTCCTTCCGGCGATACCGTTTCGCAACCTTCCACAGCCACACCCATCGTAGGCTTTGACAAAGGCTCCACACGCACCACCTGCGGAACGGAATCTCTTTTAGGCATAGACCATTTGGTATATCCCAAATGAATGTCGCTCATCATCTTTTCCCACTTACCTCCGGCCAACACCTTATTATAATAGGCGGTCATAGCTGTATCAACCGTATACAATTCCTCTACTCGCCGCGCATAATCGTTCGCCGTCACGCGTCCCTGCCGTGCATAAAGCCAGTTTTTTGCTGCGGCCAAATAGATTTCTGCCACTCCGGCCGAAGCTTTGACCGGATAAAGCACCAACTGATAGTAAGCATCCTTATATGCTTGAGGCATGAGTTGTCCCACCGAGTCGGCTTCGTGGGCTAACGTACGCCACAAATCCGTCACACGGTCGGCCTCGCAATGGTTTACCACACTGAATATATTCGTAGACTGCACTTCAGGTTTCCGCCACAGATTATATTTGGAATAACGGGCCACCAACCCTGAAATTGCCTCCGCATGTGCTTCCCCGAAATTTTGCTGCGCCCACTGCCGCAGGTAATCATCTGTCTCATCGGCCTGTATCGCATCAGGATTCCAGGCATAACGCATAATAAAATCAATAGGCAATTCCTTGGGTTTCAGGTCTCCTACATTCACAACCCACAAGTCATCTATTCCCGATTGGTAAGCCAAATTGAACTGTTCGCGCAATTTGGGTATGGTCGTGGTATTAATCCACCGGTCATTCCATGGTCCACCATTCATGTCGATATGGTAATACATGCCCATACCTCCCTTGCGCCGCTGTTCCTGCCAAGGTCCTACCCTACGGATATATCCCCAGTTGTTATCACAGAAAAGCAGCATCACGTCATCAGGCACCTTGAAACCTTTGTCATAATACCGTTGCACCTCCGTAAACACAGCCCAAAGTTGCGGTATTTCGGCCGGGTCTTTTCCATGTACCCGTCCGAGTATTTCACGTTGTCCTTTAATGACATCCGACAATACAGCCATATTCTCCTCATCCGTGCCGCCTCCCATGGCTACATCTCCATCGCCACGCATCCCGATGGTCACGATACTCTCGTACTTACGACTTCGTTCCGCCCCTTCGACGAAGAAAGAATCTATACCCTCCTTATTCGTAGCATAATTCCAAGGACCGACCTCCTTCCGGCGTTTGGTATAATCTTTATGCGGACGCATCATCGGTTCATGATGCGAAGTACCCATCACGATACCCATATCGTCTGCCAACTGCCCGTTCGCCGGGTCGTCCTCATAAAACGAACTGGCCCACATGGCCGGCCACATATAGTTGGCTTTCAACCGGAGCAACAGTTCAAACACGTGCGCATAAAAACGGCTGTTGAACCCACCGAACTTTTTGGAAGCCCATCCCCCAAGGCTCGGCCATTCATCGTTCAAGAAAATACCACGATATTTCACTTTGGGAGAATCTTGCACATAACGTCCCGGTTTCACATACAATGCCGCATGCCGTTGCGCCGGTACGTCGGCAAAATAATGCCACGGCGACACACCGATTTTTTCCGACAGGTCGTATATGCCGAAAATAGTACCACGCTTGTCGCTCCCCGCTATCACGAGATTTCCGTCTACCGTCTGTATCAAATAACTTTCCCATTTTCCTTCAATGGCCGACACGTCAAGCTTCCCTTGCTTTACCCATTCATCGATTTGCCTATTCCTGCCTATCGTTCCGGCTACCACCACTCCCCGTTTCGAGGGTGAAGACATACTGACATCCGCCGCCGTACCGGTCACTCTTCCGATATCCGTACCCAAATTACGGGCTGCAAGCCGTACTCCTTTATAATCCGCTGTATCCACACAGATCGTAGCAACCCGGCCATCGGCCGAAAGACTGAAAGCCCCTACAGACGGCTTAAAAGAAATATAATCCACTTGCATAGCCCGTGCAAACATCATCCCCCCAATCAAGAAGAATGCACTGAAACACATTTTCACGATATTACTTTTCATAACCTAACCCTTTTGTTTCTTTGCAAAATTACGCTAAAAGCCCGTTTCTAAGTTCTTTGTATGTATCACACTTTTGCGATAAAGTAACAAAATCCTCTCATTTCTTCCATTTATGCAAAAAAATGCGCCGGGAATCACTTCCCAGCGCACTCCGCATTCTAAATCTAACTAACATTATATGAAAAGACTTATTCCTTCTTTTTCACCATATATCGTCCCAGATGCTCACATTGGCCTGAGAACCGTATTCGGTATCGCTTGGGCTTTCATTCACTCCGGGTAGCGAGTTCGACGCCATCATGACATGCCTGTCACCATCCAATCCCATGACCTCCACTGCGGGGGCTTGATATGTTTTTTTCATCTTGTTTTGTTTTTATGGGTTATTACTTATTTTACGATTACTTTCTTCACGCTTCCGTCCGACAGTCTCAGCAGGTTGACGCCCTTTATCGGAGTTCCCAACTTGCGGCCTTGCAGGTCGTAAACGGCTTCCACAGTGGCCGGCCCTTCGGCAGCGGCATCGTCCACACGGGTAGTGCCTGCGTTGTCGAAGCTGACAGACAGCGACTTGGCGTTCACAGCGGCAGCGGTAGGCAAGGCGAGGTAGGCCGTGAAGGGGGTTACCCTCTGCTTCCCGCCTTCGGCCACCTTGTAGAAAGCCGTCACGTCATCCTGCGTCTGGAGCACGTAGCTGCCCTCCGGGGCCGTGGTGCCAGCTTCGTACACACCGTTCAGGATGCCGTTCACCAACGATGCGGGGGTAGCTTCCACGGTCACGTCCTCTGCCTCAAACGTGCATTCGCCGTCACCGGCCAGCAATACGGGCTTGTTGGCGGCAACCGTTGCCGTTTCCTCGCCTTTCACTACGTTGTTTTCATCCACGCCCGTCAGGTTGTAAGCCTTGCAGCCATCGGGCACGGCCACTTCAAAAGGAGACACGAATGTGCCGAAGTTGGGGCCTACCGTTTTCTTCACACTGGCAGCCTCTACTGTAAAGCTGTATGGAGTACGGAAAGAGTATCCGCTTTCCAAAGCCAAGTTGGCACAGGCATAAGTGCCGTCTTCTCCCTTGACCAACACGTTCTTCTCGTTGGAGAGCTTGGAAGCATCGGACACGAGGAAGAGGCAGTTCGGGTTGGCGGCTTCCAAAGCAATAGGAGTGAAATTGTTCAATCCGGTAGCATCAACAATCGAAGCACCAGATGCCGACATCTCTTCCTTCATTCCTGTTGGCCACAAGCCAAATCCACCAATGGTATAATCAGCATTGCTCAAAGCCGTTATGTCCGAAATGGTAACATTGGTACCGGCATTAGCTTTCGCGCCCATCAAGTAAGCCTTCCCTGCACATTGAGCCTTGATGCCAGCGATGTCAATCACAGCGTAATCCTTCCCCTCCACAGAAATGCTTGGCAGACATAAACCAGAAACGCAAATTGGAACAGCCATCGCCCGGATAAACGCGGATTTCCTTATAACCGTCCAAATCGGCATAAAAGCCACAAGCCTGCACATTATTACAATTTCCATAAACCTCTGCTGTTTCTTTTCCCACATTCCATAATGGGGTAACAACACTTCCCGTTGCTGCGTCATAGAAAGGCACATCTTTCAGCACCACGTCATTTCCAGACACTGTCAACATACCTTTTTGCAGACAAATGCTACTGATGGTTACTTCCCCTTCTTTACTTTCGTCAAAGCCCAATTCAATGGCAGAGGCGTGGCAAAGCTCCTTGCGATATTTATCTTCGACTGTGGCACCTGCACGCGAATCCCACCAACCTTGAGACCAATCATTACTTCGGAAAGTTGTCGTAGTCCATAGGCCTGTGGTCGTTTCAATACATTCAACCTTAAAACTTGCAACATCCGATAAATCCACGTCATCCAAAAGCAATTTTATATTGGCTGCATCAGTTCCTCTCTTAGTTATCTTGCCTGTTTCCGCGTCTACTGTAAGGCCATTGGCAAAGTCTGCCAAATCCTGAGGGCGAATATACGCCTTGCCGTCCTCATCGAAGTCCAATGACAAAGGCGGCACCAAAGATACGGATTTGACAACCACGGAACCTGAATTACTATTGGTATTCAAACGAAATTCTTTCACTTGTGCCAACTTCTCTTTATCATATGCCGACAGGTCAACGACCAAACGTCCATCGGTTTCCCAAGCGGCCTTATAATTATAGCCAATTAAAGTTTCATTATTCTCCAATAACAAGTCCAGACGAAAACCGGGCTTACTATCATCTTCCGAATTGCCATCGGTCAAGTCTTCCGTTTCCAATACGACCAAGGCATAGCCAGAAAGGTCACCTGTCAAATCAGGAAACGAGATACGACCGTCATAGCTAAAAGTCCAAGTAAAAACATGTGTTTCCGAATCCCACTGGGCGTTTGCGCCGCTTGGTTCGACCAAACTCAAATCAGCGGTTTTCCTACTCGTAGCCCTTGCCGCGCTCCCCAGCCCTAAGACTACTAACATGAATAACAAAAATCTTCGTAACATTTCTCCATACTTTTTAGTTTCACAAAAAGAATTTACTGGAACAAAAATACGCAGGAATAAACCTTTTCTGTTTATTCCTGCGTAACGGATTTTTGCTATTTTGTAACAAATGTGCGAATATTACATTTCACATAGTTTTTTGTTACGTAAGAGACCATAGTTTATGGCAGTCCCTCAGTAACGTCCTCATCCTCTTCTCTTTCCGACTCTGTTTTTGTCTTGGCATTCTTACGGGCATATTCGGTAGGCGTCATGCCGAAGTATCCTTTAAAGCACGTAGAAAATGTAGATACAGACCTGAAGCCCGTAGCGATAGCCACATCGGTAATATCGAAATTCTTCCCGGCCAAAAGTTTAGCCGCCTGCGAAAGACGGATATTCCGTACGAAATCGCGTGGAGTCAATCCTGTGGCATCTTTCAGCCTGCGATGGAAATGAACCCGGCTGATACCTATTT
This sequence comes from Paraprevotella clara YIT 11840, assembly GCF_000233955.1. GTDB lineage: Bacteria > Bacteroidota > Bacteroidia > Bacteroidales > Bacteroidaceae > Paraprevotella > Paraprevotella clara. Next base: position 153,886 of record NZ_JH376599.1, on the reverse strand, counting down.
TATCGGCAATGAACTCCACACTCAAATCCGGACTGGAAATATTCTCGTTAATCACCTTCATCACTCGTTCCATCATCTGGTCGTTCGGAGACACCAATTCTATTTTATCCATTTTCTCTTCCTGTAGGGCTACACCGTATTTGCCCTGTAATCTTCGTTTATTTTTCAATAAGTTCTCTGCGGTCTGCCGCAAAATATCGATATTAAAAGGCTTGGACATATAGGCATCAGCTCCTGTGGACAATCCTTCCAGACGGTCGGCATCTTCGCTTTTAGCCGTCAACAGAATCACAGGAATATGGTTCGTATTGAAACTCCCCTTGATTTTGCGGCAAAGCGTAATACCGTCCATGACCGGCATCATGACATCGCTCACGACCAAATCCACTTTCTCCACGTTCTGGATAAGGTAATCCCAAGCTTCCTGCCCGTTACTGCATTCACTGACATGATATTCCCCGGCAAACTCACCATGCAGATAACGCCGTATCGTTGTCTCGTCCTCCACGACCAATATACGTCCGTGCTTACTTCCTCCTTTCTTTTCTTCCGGCAATTCGGCTACCGTCTCTGCCACATGCTCCGCCTCCAAGGGCGCGGAATAAACAGCTTGGGGCATCTTGTCATCCGAAATATCCTCCAGCAGCTCCAACGCCTGAGGCATCTGCACAATGAAACGCGTACCCTGGCCTTCGGGATTGTTTTCCGCCCAAATACGCCCCTCATGCAGCTCTACCAACAATTTCGTCAGATTCAATCCGATACCGGTACCGACATAATCTCCGCCCCATTTGCCTGAATAGAAACGTTCAAACACCCGGCTCTTCTCCTGGTCGGGAATGCCCACACCACTGTCCGTCACCGAAAGCCTGAAATCCCGTTCACCGGGTATGTCACCGCTCACGTCTTTCAACTCGATGGTGACCACACCGCCGTCGGGAGTGAACTTAAACGCATTCGAAAGCAGGTTCATCACCACCTTGTCAAAGTTTTGCGGATCTACACAAACGTCCATTCGTTCCATATCATGTACAAAGGTGAACGTAATGCCGCGATTATGAGCCGTGGTTTCGAACAACTCATAGAGATTATTGACGAAACCTACCATCTCTACTTTATGATACTTCAATCGGAACTGTCCCTTTTCTATCTTACGCGCATCCATTAGTTGGTTGATCAACCGGAGAATACGCTGGGAATTCTGATATATGAGCGAATAACTGCGTTGATGCGTTTCGTCTTTGTCCGACTTCATCAACTTCATGAGCGGACTGAGAATAAGCGTCATCGGGGTACGTATTTCATGACTGATGTTCATAAAAAACTGAATACGCGCTTCATTCAGTTCTTCCACCTGACGATGCTTTTCAAGAATCCGTTTGGCCTTGAAATGTTCCTTGACTTGCAAAAGTACCACATAAAAGATAAAAAGAAGCAGCACGAAATAGACCATAACGGCCAGTGGGGACAAATACCATACGGGATGTACCATCACCGTCAGTTCCTTCACTTCGGACGACTCCCCGTATGCCTCGGCTTTCATACGTATGCGATAGGTTCCCGTTTCCATATTGATAAAGGATATACGGTTCTGCCCGTACTCCAACGCAATCCAATCGCCATTGTTGATACAGTAGTAATACGTCACACGCCGGTTGCTGAAACTCATCGTGGAAAGTTCTATGCTGAACGACTTGTCACGATGGGAAAGGTTCACCTCGTCCACCAGCGGAAGCCAACGGTCTATAATCGTGTAATGTCCCGAACGGTCACCTGCATGCACCGGCTTACCGTTGACATAAAAATCCACCATACGAAGTTCCACTTTCTCCATCCCCGCTTGCTTCCCCACATCCGACGGACGGAACAAAGTCAGTCCGTTGATACCACCGAAATACAGCATCCCGTCTTGAGAATAAGAAGCCTTTACGCTGAACTCATTTCCTTGCAGTCCGTCTTCGATGTGGTAATTGTCAAAGGTTCCTTTCTCCGAATTAAAACAGGTCAGGCCATCGTCCGTGCTCACCCATATTTTCCCGTCGGAAGCGATTTCTACGCTACATGTGGAATTAATAGGCAACCCGTCTTCCACGGTATAAGTCTTCACGCTTTCGTTCGCTATGTCGAAACGCACAAGTCCTAATGTCGTGGCAGCCCAAAGCACTCCGTCGGCATCCACTTTCATGTCGCGCACACTGCTTTTAAGCATAAACCGCCCCCGTAAACGGATGTCTCCTCCCTTAGACAAAGTGAACACCTCCAACCCGTCGGCCGTACCCACATAAAGGAAATCACCATGTACCAACAGCGTCCTCACATAAAGGTTTCTCAGAATCTGATAAGGGTAGACCACCGTATTATCGACCAACATCTTATATTGTGTCAACTCTCCCGTAAGCAGACTGTAGCGGAACAGCCCGCTACCCATCGTCCCTATCCATATATTCTTATAACCGTCTTCCACCATCGTGTAAGCATTCGGTATTTTATTTCCGTCCTTCACCCACGCGCCGAGGTTGACGCACTCTCCAGTATGTTTGTCCATCTTCGCCACACCCGACCACGAAGAACCCAGCCATAACGTCCCTTCCGAATCCTCCAACATGCTCATCACCGTGGAAGGCATCGTCTTCACCACACCCGGTTTGAAATGGACACTGCTGCTGCCATCATGAGCCAGATGATACACCCCGCAGTGGTCGGCCGCCAACCAAAGGTTTCCATGTCCGTCGCCGGTGATAGACGTCACACAATTCGTACCGATCGTGTTCTTCTGAACCGAGCGACGCCCCACGTATTCAAAACTGGTCGCCATGTCGGGCATCACCAATACGCCTTTCCAGTAGACTCCGACCCATGTATTGCCATCGCTGTCCACAATGGCATCCTTCACGTTAGACGTAGCCAGGTTATATTCATACGTACGGATATTGCTCTGCGTAATAAGTCCGGTGGCTTCATCATAGATTTTCAGCCCGTCACCGTCGGTAGATATCAATATCTGTCCTTCCAATCCGGGATTTATGGAAGCCATCACGTAACGGCGGCTTTCCGGAAAAACATCATAAAAACGATTTTCTGTTTCGGAATAACACAATAACCCGTCATGAGCCGTGGCCAGATAAAGATGTCCGGACGAACTCTGACAAAGTTCGATAGCCCCGGGATAGCTTGCCACCCGACGGAGTTTTCCACCCTTCGAACAATGTATCCCTCCGTCCGCATCTACAAACCAGACTCTCTTTTCACGGTCTTCAAATATTTGCAAAAGAGTGACCTTAGCCGGCGGAAAATCTCTCATTTCTTTCAGGAACTTCTTTCCATCCTCATCCTCACACAGGCGATAAAGTCCGTATCCGGCCGTACAGACATAAATAGAATCTCCGCTCAGTTTGGTCATCGAAATTACATGGGCATGGATGGTGTCGCCCCCGACTACGATAATAGGAACATCGGTAAACCGGTCCGTATCATAAGAGTACATCTGCACGCCGGACTCCATTCCGATAAGCACAGAACCGGGTTCTACTTCCAACGCACAACTTACCATGTCATGCCCCAAAGTCCCGGCTTCACCTTTTTTATGCCGATAAACGTTCATCTTCACACCGTCATAACGGTTTAAGCCGCTTTGCGTAGAAATCCACACATTTTTCCGGCTGTCTTCCATGATGGAACGGATACAGGTATTCGACAGTCCCTGATCTGAAGTAAAAGAGACTGGGGTTTGTGCTTTCATAAAGACTCCCAACAGTCCCAAAAGAAAGCTTAAGAGATTTTTTTTCCAGTTCATAGATTTAGATATAAGCTTTAATTAAACAGTATTCTTCATTTGTACTTTCTGCATTGTGTTCCGGCCTTGAAAACGCTCTGCCATCGGTTTATCTCTTAAGAAGAGAGCAACCCGATGATATATACAGTTGATAATAAGGTTTGAAGAAGCCCCAGACGAATTGTTATTTCATAACAAAAAATTCTTTTTTTCAAATGCTGCGAAAAAAAATCTTTTGGAATGGAGTTAAAATCAGTTTTTTTCCTATAACTTTGTGTAATGGTTGCTCTCTTCTTAAGAGATAAACTTCTATCTCCACTGACACTCAACGTCCAAACCTTTTTTCGCACCGTTCGTATCCCTTGCAAAACATCTCCTCCGACAACAACCGCATTTTACTCTGCGATACATGATTTTCCAAACGCATGAAGAGCCTTTCCGGAAACAGGAAATCTGTCTCCCTATACCTCCCCAGGATTTTTGCAAAAAGACCTTTCATCTTTCAGGTTACACCATAATCTCCTCATTACATTGGCATTATAAACTGAAAGATGCTTCAGGCATCCTTCAGCCACGCCTCATTTCGTTCGGCTAAGAATGAAAAATCGTTTGGCTGAAAACGAAAAATCATTCGGCTGAGATTGAAAAAACGTTTGGCTGAGAACTTCTCATCGTTTTCTGCCCTGAAAGAAAACTGAAAGATATCTGAAGCATCTTTCAGTCCGTAATACAGTATATTACAACCGGTTACCCCATAACCTGAAAGATGAAAGGTCTTTTTGCAAAACTCCTGGGGAGGTGTGGGAGATGACGGATTCCCGACAAGTACACAAATTATAAATTTGTTCGACAATTTGCGAATATCAAACAAAATAGGTATCTTTGCCCTCAAACAGGCCAGGCACTATGTTTATAGAATTCGATAAAGACTACCTGCGTGAATTGTTCGAGCAAGGACGCACAAGCGACAAAAAGCACCGCTATCAGCCCGAAGTTATAAAAGGATATCAAAAGGCGGTCGCGTCTCTTAAACGTGCCATCAATGTTGAAATGCTGTACCGCCTCAATTCGCTTAATTACGAAGTGTTGAAAGGAGACAAAAAAGGCATTTCATCGGTACGGATAAACCGACAATACCTACTTGAATTTACCGTTAGGGACGTAGTGAACGAACAAATAATAACCGTGTGCCGATTGTTGGATATTAGCAACCATTACAAGTAATCGATATGGAAACAGCAAAGAGAATCTATGCGCCGCACGAGTTGCAACCTTCCACGCCCATACATCCGGGCGAAATACTGAAAGACGAGTTAGAGGCACGGGGGCTTTCACAGCGGAAATTCGCCCAAACGATAGGCGTTTCATATTCCGTGTTTAACGAGGTTGTAAACGGCAAACGCCCCATAACCACCGAATATGCCTTGAAAATTGAGGCGGCAACGGGTATAAATGCCGAATTTTGGCGGGGGATGCAATCCGACTACGACATGCAGACAGCCCGGCACGATGGCAAGCTGTCCGCAATCTTGGAAAACATCCGCAAGGTTGCGGCGATGCTTTGACAAGCAAGCGAATAAAAGCCCGTCGGAAGGCCGTTTTCCGCTTGCGTGTCCCGTTTTTTTCTTATATCGAACTCACGTTACTTACAAACAGTCTTCGTTGACGTTCTTTTCCGGCTCTTTACATTCACGATGTAAAGTCCCCGGGGCATATGGTTCATATCCCAAACATAGCTCCCATCGGCCGGACCATCGCTATGAACCAAACGGCCATCATGACGGTAAATACCCACTGTAAACTTCTCGTCTGGCCATTCCACCTTCAGTTTTCCGCTTCCACGTTCGAAGAAAATCCGGCAAGCCTCATCATACTGTACATTTCCTTCTACGGATTCCGGTTCCGAATCCATGTTTTTCTTTATCCGTACCACCGTCAGACCGCCACACACACCCACTTCATCCGAATGGGGCACAAGGCGTAAAGCCAGCAACTCATCATACGGCGAGGAACCTACCCCCTCTACCGTAAAACTCTTTGCAGTCTCGCCGGGAAGAAAAACCATTTCGTCTGTCGAAAGGATGAAGTCTTCTCCGGCCCGCGCTTCTCCGGCCACAGGCTGCAAAGCCAAACGTAGTTCTTCCCGATAAGCATGTGAAAGCCGCACTGTGAAAGACATCTCTGCTCCCCTTTCGAGGCATGAAGCATACGCGTCAAAACCGGCTTGTACTGCGAAAGGGTCATCCATCTCTTCCGGCCCCGTCGGAACCGCCCCATACACCGGATATGCCCCCAAATCCACTCCGCCATAACCGTATCCTTTAGCCCGGCTACCCTCTCTCAGCGTGAAATCCTCCTGTCCGTAGGTCATCGAGACAAATCCGGGGGACGTTTCCAGATTGCCTTCTCCACCGAGACGTGTCTGGAACGCACGTAACGACATTTCCCCACCGCATAATTTCAACGATTTCGTCTTTCCTGGTGTATATACCAAATTGTCGAGAAACACATGAGGACCGGAATCGTATGCGGAATCGGAAAGCTCGACGTTATACCCCGAACAATCATACACGATGTTGTTGCGCAACCAGTCGCGCCGGGACTTATGAATGAAGAAACCCGTCTTGCAACGGAATGCCACATTATTCGTCCATTGTGCATCGGCCGTCCACCCCGTTTCGTAACGTGCGGTCTGATAAGCAATCCCTTCCAGATTGGCTCCTATATTTTCCGACACCATGTTTTCCGCACACCGCGACTCATTGAATATAAAATCCCGGCAGGCATGCGCCCTGTTCCGGAGCAAGATGTTGCGGCTTCCGTCGCGATCGAGCCAAATGCAGGTAGGCACCTCCGTAAAATAATTGAAGGCAACAGCATTGTTCCCGTCCGACATATCCTGCACGTCGATGCACCGTGTGAAAAGGCTCTCTCCGCCCCACGAGCGTTTCTTGCCACTGAAACGCGCAAAAGAGTTCCGAGCCACCAGATTGCCGTTACATTGCTGTCCGTTAATGGATACCCCGTCCCCGATGATGTCTTCAAACACATTGTCCACCACCGAATTTCCACGGGCGTTCCCCATCCAAATCACAGAATTGGCATTCCATGAGGCCACCTCCGGATGCCCCAACCGTTCAAATCGGCAACGGGACACTACACATCCCTCGCTCCCGTTCATCGATACGGCACACTTGGCATACTTGAAATCCCGGAACGTGAAGCCACCGAGCCAAACGTACTTCAATCCGGAAAGGTCGAACACCGCACTATAATCCCCTGGCAACACGTCGGGATGCCGCACTACCACCTCGCCCGTTCCCGGCAGAGGGCGAAATACGACAAAACGGCCTTCGCTACCGGAATGCCCGGGTTTCAGGCCTTCTACCACATACAAACCGCCGGTCACATACACGGTATCACCGGCCTCGGCGAGGGTAGCCGCCGCTTGTATGTCCTTAAACGGCCGGACGTGCGTCCCATCACCGCCATCCCCAGCAGCGGCAGAAACGTAATACCCTTTGCCCTGCCCCTCCAACGCATGCAGCATGAAGGCCGAGAAGCATAAAAGGACCGGTTTCATCAGATTCAAACTTTTCATAATTCCTGTCTTATCAATTATTCCCCAACCCAAAGAAAAAGGGAGGCTTCCTCATACCGGCCGCCTCCCTCTTGTCTGAGTGAAAATTAAATATAAAGCTTATCTAATACCTATCATTTCACGATCACTTTCTTCACGTCAGTCGTTCCGTCTGCACGGTGGATCTTCACTAAGTTCACACCCTTCATCGGACGTTCGAGCTTCATACCGTCTACGGTGTAATACTCGTAAGACACGGCCTCCGCCACTTTCACGTCGTCAATGTTATCTGCATACGCCTTGGCATAGTCATAGCCTTCCAACGGAGCCTTGAAGAAGAGACGTGCGTCATCTGCCATGGTCTGGGTTTGCCAATTACCTTGGTCGCCTGCTTCCGGACCGGCATCATACCATTGACCGCTCTCATCCTTGAGGCAGAAATTCTTTCCGGAAACATACTTCTCAGCAATACCGATGGTCAGCACTGTACCTTCCTTTACTGTAACATTAGGAATGAGTGTTGGAGCACCTCCCCAACCTGTTTCATACTTAATATCACAACCCTCAAATAACACACGGATTGTATCATTGGGCGCATCCGAAGTCACCGCCCAGATATACTTATCAGGAACACCAGTCTCATCATTCACGGCATCGAAATAACAAGCACTATTTTTGTACGTGCGAGTGTCGAACAACACATCATATATACCTACCGGCAAATCGGTCAGGGTCTGGCAAATCTTGTACTCCATTTGGTAACCATGCAAACGATTATCGGCTACAGCCTTGTTTTCATTAGCACCCCAAGACCCGTCCACGGTCACAATCGGCTTACCTTCTAAAACATTCCAACCTGGCGTGTTCTCACTATTCACACTGTCATTAGCTACACTAATGTAAGAATAGAAGTTCGGGTTCTTCACGAAACCTGTCAGGTCGACACCGGAAGCCAAAACCTTATAGCCCGTGGCCGTAGTCTCATCCGTTTCCGTCTCGCTGTACAGCGTATCCTTCATCTCGTCTGTAATCTTACCTGTTTCTCCCAATATCTTATAAAGGGTCTGCCTGCTATGGTAAGCCAAGCTGGCTGCCAAATCATCATCGTCGTCCAAAGCATTCTGCGCGTCCGTAATCAGGCTTGCCGGCTCGGCACCCAACTTTTCTGCCATAGTAGCAAACTTCGTAAGACGGTAGGTCAAGGCATCCACACAAGACTGGATGTTGCCCACCTTGGCAGCTATGTCTTCCAATTTCTCTATAGCCTCGGACAAAGCTTCATCTTCCAGATCCAAGGAAGACACGCCGTCATATTCTTTCAACAGGTTTTCACCCTCAATATATTCATCAGCCATCACATATTTGGAAGCCGGGTCTATCTTGGCCATGTTGTCGCGCAAAGTCTGCATGTCTACATCATACGAATCCACATTAGCTTGGCGTGCCAACATCTTACCACACAAGTCATACAACTTCGCATTTATTTCCTCTATGGCAGACGGGCTGTTGAACGTACCGTTCTTGGCGGCCTCCAAAGCCTCAGCCAAGGCGGCCTTGGTCGTACCATTATAGATTTCGTTCTCCACACCCGTAGCCACCACCGTCGCACTGTCTATGGCCGCAGCCAACTGAGCCTTATAATAGGCCGCATCGGAAGGTTTGGAAATCAATTCTACAGCACCCAAAAGGAATTCGTGGAAACCACCCTCACTCAGGCAAGAGAACTTCAACATGTAATAACCCTCCTCTGCCACCGTGAACTCCGTAGTGGAAAGGGCTGTCCCCGTCACTGGAACATTTTGAGCACCCTCCACGCTCGGCTTGGCTTCCACACCGTTGAACCGGGCTACCACCTCACCTTCTGCATCCGGATTGTTCAAATCAATCTTTTCGAGAGAGAAGTCATATTTCGGGAACGTACCATCGGCAAAACCTTTCCATGCCGCCATACGGAACGAGACCTGATATTTACGCGGCGTCAAATGGAGAGCCACACCCGGATCCATTTCCGGATCCAAAGTCCCGTCGGGCATCACATAGTCTTTCACTTGTTCGCCATAAGTAGCCGTACCTACCGTACCGCCAGTAGCACGCCAATAAAGTCCCATACCATTAAAATCACCGGTATAAGGACCCTGCAAACGGCATCCTCCACCACCGATGTTACCACCCCAGTTATAATTCCAGACCTCACCGGTTTCCGTCACACCATACTGGTGGATGGTTCCATTATCATTCGACAACCACCCTTTCGGGAAAGTACCGTTGGCATACGTGGCAAAGTCTTTCGCGGCAGAATAAATCACTTCACTCGTACCTGGGTTCAAATCCGGTCCTACGGAGAAATTTATGGTTTGTGACTGTAAAGCCTCAAAACCACTCACTGCATTAGTCACATTAGACACTACCAACTGGTATTCGCCATTCTCCAATGTCCCTACCGATACGACCAAAGTATTCGGGTCGTCCTCAGACACCACAGTGGAGCTATACAAATCAGCTACTTGCACACCATTCTGCATCAATAAAACGGATGCAATTTCCGTAGAAACGGCACGATCGTAGTTCACCTGCACCTCATTGAACGTGGCCGGATCCAACTCGAAGCTATGGTCTTCAGGTACGGAAGACAAGAAATTCGGACCATCCATCAAATAAGACATTTCTTCGATAGTCTCATCATAGTAAATGGCTTCACTCGTGAACGGGAGCACTTTCATCTCGCTCTCTACGTCCATGCTCGGACGTTGGTCGGTGGTGTAAATGAGCGGGCATTCCGCATCTGGCGTGAAGCTGACCTTCATATCGGCACTTTCATCCTCGTCTATTTCATTCGCCATGAAGATATACATGTAGCCGTCCTGCTTCAACTCAACGCTGGCCACTTCCATCTCCTGATCACCATTCATCACTTTCACATACGAATTGGGCAACAAGTGCACACCGATAGGGTCAGTGCTGGCGGAAGCCAACTGGGCAGCATTCGTGGGATAGCCGAAATCCACCCTGATAGCATCATAATTATACGTACAGCCTGCCATCGTGGCTTCTTCAATCTTAATATCATCCAGAAGATAACGACCAGGATTGTACATGTTGATGGTCAGGAAATACGTATTAGGGAATGACGTATCATCGCCCTTCCACCAAATCGTGTCGTTCTTCGACGGGTCATTCGGATCATTCACGATGATGTCTTTGATGTTATCGTCGAACTGGTCGAAGAACTTGTCCTGCACGGCCTTTCCGGAATTGTAAGCCACGAACGACAAACGGCGCCAATCTCCCGTCATGATACCGTCTTTCCAATCATAATAGTACTGCGTGCCACTCTGCGACATCAATGGTGCCTCAAGATTTTCACGTCCGATAGAAAGGCTGGATTTGATGGCCGTATTGATAGGATCGCCCCCGTCGGCCATCGTAAAGGTTTTGTTGGCCTTCACCCAAAACGACACACGATAGGATTTGCCCTCCTCAATGGGCAAATAGCGCAACTTCAAACCACGGAACCATTGCGACCCCTGTACCGTATTGGAATTGTTAGCCTCCAAGGCATACGTACCAGAATAAGCCTCTTCGCATTTCTCATTCCACACATCCCCCGGCTGGAGATTGATATGGTCACCGTAGAAGTCTGCAAATTGTGCAGAGTCTTTGTGATGGTAGAATTGGTCACCATCCTCAAAACCCAACGTTGCAATAACCTGAGCCTGGACTGTCAAGCCAAGTCCTGCAAGGCCGAGCAACATCAAAAAGTTTTTCTTCCTCATAAACTTCAATTTAAGATTAATACTAAAATTACTATATCTCTTTCTCTTCTATTCTTGTTGGATTTGAGATTCCGGCAGCTAAATTAGCCTTTGCCGGAATCTTTTCCAAAATATTTTGTATCATATACTTTCGTATTTGTAACATCTTTCAATCAGCATTGATTTACAACACATTATAGCATCACTCCAAAGGCAAATACCAATTACTCCGATCTGAAAGGCGACCATAAAGTTCTGTATTGAAACTATCTTTCCCAGCGCGTCCGGCTATCTTCCGTGCCAAAAAGTCCGTGTCATCACGCCGGAGTGCTATACGCTGCAAGTCACCAAACCGCTGCCCCAAAAAACTCTGCTCCAAAGCCATCTCATCGCAAATCTTATCCTCTACAAAGAGTATGGAGTCTTCATGAGTGGCCAATCCTTCAGGAATGACATAAAGCGTATCGGCATAAGATTCACCACAGCCATAAGAATGAATTCCCTCCGTATTTACTGTTGTCGTAGAAGTGGACGACATATCCTGTGTAATGAAATTGTAAGGACTCCACGTCAACAAATTACCTGCGCGCTTTTGTTCATCGGCACTGACATACTTGGACACAGTCCCGTCACTCAAGCCATACTTCAAAATAGCAAAAGCCGATTCGGGCAGCCCCGCACGGTTGTAAGCCTCGGCCATACGAAGATAGATGGACGAAAGCCGGTAAAGAGGGATTTCCGACAAGAAAGACGAGTTGGATGTCACAGGAAAACGGACTACCGTCTGAAAATCTTCCGAATAATCATCGCGACTTGCCGTGTACGTCATCCTGACATTTGAACACAAACGCAAATCCCCCCTTTCCCGACTGTCATTATAAATCGTGTTCTCTCCCGGAGATATCGTATCACGTAAATTTGTAGTCGGATCCGTATACACCATCACGTAACGCTGCGCCTGCGACAGTTCCAACAACGACTGTGAAGAAGTCATCTCAAAATAATAACGGTTGTCCTCCGTAGAATTAAGGACATCTCCCAATCGGCTTACCACTCCATCATATTCACTGGTTTCCATCCGTATCCCAGCCAAATCGGTAGTACTTGAATAACTCGACGAATGGCTCTTGAATTCGTAATTCCCCCAATAGGCTTCCATGTTTCCAGCCGGAGCCAAAGGTTTGTCGGGATGCGTCAGATAGTCATGATAGTATTGTGCAGCCTCTCGGTAACGCCCAGCCCATAGGCAAAGGTCGCCCAACAAGACACGCACGGGAATGAAATAGCGGTCGTTTCCGGCTAAGGGAAAATCAGTTTCCACGTAAGGTTCCAAATCCGGAATGAAGTATTCACAAACCTGCTTCACATCATAAAACGGATAACGTGAAGGATCCGCTTCCACTTCCGTCATCAACGGTTCCGTAAAGAAAGGTACCTTACCATAATAAATGGCCAACTGCAAATAAGTCCATGCACGGAAAGCTTTCACTGCAGCATACTCCCGAATAAACACTTTCTCCCCACGCAAAGAAAGCATCGTATCGGCATGGGCAATATAATAATTACAGTTCTGAATGATGGCATAATAATCTTCCGGCGCATTGTAGCGGTTGTCTGTAGTTGCCGTGAAGTCAGCCAGTTCTTTCAGGTCGGTCGTGGCTGCTTCAGTCGCGGATGAAAGTTCTCCTCTTATTTCACCGAGAATAATTGTGCGATCGGCTATCACCTGCATCTTGTTCATAATTCCCAAAAGAGAATATACCGTATCGTTGGGTGAATTCAGTTGGGGATTGAAGTCCACCAAACTTGAATCCGTATCCACACAGGAGGTAAAGGCTGCACCAGCCCCAAAAGCCAATACCAATGCCATAGAAAATATCTTGTTCTTTTTCATGATTCGTTTTAATTGAATGTTACAAGTTAATCTTTACGCCCAATGAGAAATTACGCCCTTGGGCCAACAAACCGCGATCGATACCTCTGGACAACACGCTGTTGTCTGCACTGAACTCCGGATCTGCTCCCAAATACTTCGTGAACGTAAGCAGATTATTGGCAGCTCCCCATATCGTAATACCCTGCAAATAAGTTGTATGGATGGGAAAGTAATAGCTCAACGTGACATTCTTCAGACGAAGGTAAGAACCATCCTCAATCCAACGGTCGGAGAAGCGGCTATTACCCGGTGCGTCTAAATAATAGATACGGGGAATGTCTGTTTCCTGACCTTCATGTGTCCAACGGGACAACATAGCGGTAGTCTGGTTGTGGAAACGTGATCCGCTCTCTAACAGACGGCGTTGATAATTATACACGTCGTTACCTAAAGAATAGTTAAAGACAACGTCTAATGAAAGGTTCTTCCAACGTACGTTAGTGAAAATATTACCATAAAGGTCGGGATTGGGATCACCGATAACCTGCATGTCTTTTTCATTAATTATATGGTTGCCATCCTCATCAACGAATCTCATGTCCCCTGCACGGAAATAAGTCTTTGCCCCTGTCTCATCTACCTGATATAAAGCTGCAGCATCGGCCTCTTCCGTTGTAGCAAATACCCCGTCTGTCTTGTAGCCATAAAACACTCCGGCAGCCGTACCTACTTGCGAAAGCACTTTACCCCCGTAAAGTTCCGTAATAAAAGAACCATTCGGCAGAGAAGTCAACTCGTTCTTATAATGTCCTGCACTAGCTCCCAAACTCCACTTCCAGTCTTTCAAATCAATAACTCTGGCAGACAGACTTACGTCAAAACCTTGGTTTTTCATCTCGCCACTGTTCTTCCAATTGGCCTTCAAGCCACTGATATAAGACAATGCACTCAAGCTGAGCAAATTGGAAGTTATCCCATGAAAATAATTGAAACTAACACCCAGGCGATTGTCCAAAGCAGACAAATCCAAACCGGCCGTCCAACGTGCCGTAGTCTCCCATTGTAATTGCGTATTACCAATGTTTGCCATAGACAACCCCGTCGATGTATTCCACATCTTCTGCCCCACAAAATACGTACGCGAAGCCTGGCTTTCTAGATCGTCGTTACCCACAAGATCGAACCCTACATTCAGCCGCAAATAATTCAGAGCACGAGTACGGGGCATCCACGACTCATTAGTCAGTACCCACGCTGCCTGTACCGAAGGAAAGAACCCCCAAGCGTAGTTGCCGATCTTCAGTCCGTCGGCAGCATCGACACCAAACTTGGAGCTACCAGCCATACTCAGTGCAGCGGAAACATAGTAACGTTCACGCCAATTGTAATCGGCCGAAAGATAGTAAGTCATGTCCACCACTTCTTCCTCCGTACCGTCCGTGGATTTGTAGAGTAAATTATTTGACATGTTAGGCGTCTTATCGTTTCCGCTATTGTAACCCACCTGAGAATTCAACTGGTAACTCGTACGCTGATAACGCAAACCTCCTCGCAAACCGAGCCAATGCGCCTTGAAACGGCGAGCATAATCGAAATAAGAGTCGCTCATGATAACCGTTTCGCGTGCTGCCAAAGCTGAAGCACGATTCTGCAAAGCTTCACCTACACCTTCTACATCAAAATCCGGAACACCGTTCATCGGTAAGTAGGCATTTTCATCCGTATTCACCAATTGGAATGCAAAATGCTCTGAAATGCTCCAATAACGGTTAATATTCCACTTCGGAGTCACAGCTAATGTAATGAGACGGTTACCGAAATAATTTTTATTGTCACCATCTCCGTTTTCCAAAATAAACAAAGGGTTGGCCAACGAATTCAAATAAGGCTTGGTCGTCAACACATCGGAAAGGTAATCATCAGCATCGGCCAAATAAGAAGAAATATTCCCGTTTGTGTCAAACGCATACGGGCTGAGAAAAGGAGACTTGATCAGGCTCAGGAATCCCGGTGAAGAAATTACACCATCATCCAATGTGGCCGGCGCCCCATCGTCACGCATATCGCGCGTCACATCGCTATAAGCTGCATCGAAACGCACCGTGAGGTTCTTTGCCAATACGATATCAGAATTCAAGCGCAGATTGAAACGCGAAAAAGAATTGTTCTTCAGCGTTGCATCAGATGCAGCATACCCCACGGATAGATTATAGTTGGCCACGTCATCTCCACCCTGCACGTTGATACTATAGTTTTGAGTGAAGGCTTCCTCATACACATGTTTCTGCCAATCCGTATTATTATGATACACATCATAGTAGTAATAATTCGGATTCGTCTGCAAAAACTTGAAACTGTTATTGGTAGTACCTGTCGTCCCTATCAGTTCGGAAGCATAGATGCGGTATTGTTCCCCGTCCATCATATCCATAGATTTTGGCAATAATTCAAAGCTTCCACCGATAGAAACATCTATTTTCGTAGCCATGCTCTTGTTACGTTTGGTTTCGATAAGAATCACCCCATTCGCTCCCTTCGCACCATAAATAGCTGTCCCGTTCTTCAAAACACTGATTTTCTCAATATCCTCCACCATAATATTCGCAAGGAGGTTGTTGAAAAAGCCGTCATGAACAGAAGGAGCCGAAAGCCTCATATCGGTAACGACTCCGTCAATAACAACCAGTGGCTGTGCGTTGGTATTGAGCGAGTTCAAGCCGTTCATGAACATGGCCACACCCATCCCCGGCACACCACTGCGCGTAACGGTATGTATATCAGCACCCAACTTGTTTTGAATCTGCCCGTCAATGCTAACTTCATTCGTATTATAATCCACAGCCACTGTTTTTTCACTCGTAGCAGACCCCGAAGCCGTATAGACCGGATTGAAAGTATCGCTGAAAATATAAGCATCCACCGAGTCTTCTCCCCTACCGACTGGAACTTGAAGGGCATTATAGCCATCACCCCGCATCCAAAGGGAAGTTACATATACCGGGACTTGGATCACGTAATCCCCTTTCTCGTCAGTCATAGCCGCATAGCGTGCGTCATTGAATGCCGAGACACTGATACCCGCAGTCGGTTGCTTAGTAGCATTATCATAGACACGTCCTTTAATTTCGCGCATCGGAACCTCCGACAACATGGACTTTACCATCTTTGCGGAATCCCGTACCGTAGCCTGGGCGGAATCCTGCTCCGCCTCTTGAGCCGCCACCGGAGCTGCCACAGCGGCCATCAGGCAAAATGTTGATAAAATATGTTTCATGGCACTATTTTTCTTCTCTATTGGGTTTGAAATATAAACAATCAAGATACATCTCGCGGTTATACCGCCCAGACTCCGAACGACTGATACTGCATTCCAGTGTCAAGTGGACTTTAGCATCAGGTTGGCCATAACTGCATACCGGAACAGTGAACGTACCAATTTTCACCGTGTCTACCCGATAAGGGTCGTTTTGCACCTCGTCTTCGAAATCATAGGTCTGTTCCACCCCGTCTTCCGTCTCGTAACTGATAGAAGCAGTGAACTTACATGGACGGAAATTACGGTCGCTGGCATTATACACCGTACGAGGCAACACTACCGCACAAACATCATACGTACCGGACAACACATTGGGAACTTGGAACTCCATAGTCCAATTGGATGAATTCGTACGAGGAGAAATCACCAAATAGCCATCGGAAATACTGTCGGCAACCGAGCTGCGTGATGCATAGGTACAATCTTCGTAATCTGTCATCATACTCTCATACTCAGCTTCGGTCTTCACAGGATAAAAATATATATCCTCGGGGTTGAACGGCCATTCGTACAAATTATAAATAGCTCCATTACTACAAGCCATCGTATCTCGCACGAAATCGGAAGAAAAAATTCCACCGGCAGCCAACGGTTTGTAATACACATGGCGTCGTTCCTCGTCATACTTGTTATAGGCAATAGAATACACAGAATCTGCCATGTGGGAACAACCTATATTCCGGTTGTACACCAAATCTCGAATAAGTGCCTGATGGGCATACAAACGCTGTAAAGAGTCTGCCTGATTTACGCTGCCGTAATTAAAATAGGACTGTGCCTCGTCATAAGCCTTATCCCACACCCGAGTTTCAGGAACCAACATGATAAAGCTACTGTCTTCCTCGTTTATGCGGTCAAACCTGCTAAACAATATGTTAGTAGTAACCATCACAGAATCGGAATAGACAATGTTTCCATCCACAATGCCGCTCTGAATACTGGAATTCTCATCCAATTCCAATTTTTCATACCTTTTGAAAAAAGAACCGATTCCGGAATACTCCGACAAAGTAGTCAAAGCCTCATACACATTATATAAATAAGGCAATTCACCAGAAAGCACATGCAAAATTCCGTTCTTTGCCGCTTCATTAGCCCGTCCAGACTCATACGTCACACCTTGGAAAAAACCGGGACTGGCATCAAGATACTTATTATTGAGCATAAGAACCGATTTCATATCCGTACTATTGGTGATGAAATGTGCAATGTGATTCTGCACAAAATGCTGTCCGCACATAGAGTCACCCGACACGGTCAGACATTCCTCCAACAAAGAATCCACATTGAATTGCCCATCTTTGGGAGCCCATACAGTAAAAGTCTGATCGCTAGCCAACAAATCAGCGTACGTCACGTTTGTCGGTTTATTATTGTTAAACACATGCGTGGCACGCAGTACCTTGAGGAAGTCGCCCAAATCCCTTTGCTCCTCCATCACCTGAAGAAGGGACTTGTCGGACACAGGGCGGCCTTCATTACCATAATGCTCGTCCCACGTATCGGTACAAGCCGCGGTTGCTAAGACTGTTGCAGCTACCGCAAACATCTTTATTTTATTATCTGTTTTCATATACCTATTTTTTATATTTACCCTATATCACCTCACATTAATGGGTGTCCTCGGCTTCCACCCCTGCATAGATGCTCTTCGGCACAATCTCGAAATAATTGATAGGTAACTCGGCCTGTGGGTTATCCACTACCAATTTGATTCGTACATAATAATCCTTTTCCGGACTCATATTCTCCGTAGTCAAAATCTTGCGCAATTTCATCGGTTGGTCTCTCAGGATATTTGTCCCGCCTTGCGCCCAAGAATCCATATCTTTCATATAGCCACGGTTGTGCATGGCTTTGTCGATGGCACGGTTTCCTTCCTCGTCCCCTGGAGTATCAGCAACCCAACCAATTAACGGATCGGTAGGCCAAAGCGTAAAGTCGATAGGCAGCCCCATGGGCAACAAACCATCCGGGTCCGTACCGAAATAAACCTGTACCTTTCCACGCATATCTCCCCAGCCATAGCCGAAACGCACCTCGTAAGTTCCTTCTTTAGGTACGGGAAGCAACTTGAATGTCACGTCAAATTGTCCCACCATGTCGATACAATCCGCATATGTTACCATCCATACATCACGCTTACGTAAAGTCATGGTCGGGGTCTTACCATGAAAGTCCCATCCTTCAACGACTTTAAATCCCGTGGCACGTTCTGTATTTCCGCGTGCCCCACAATTCATGAATTCCGGAGAAAGTGTAGCTGCCATGACACGAATACGGTCGTTGAAAACGACATCACGAGTCTCCTGGTTATAATCCAATATCTGGTCGATGTAATGGTAGATACCATTCAAGGCCTGCTGGTCCACGTCACCAATTTCTGACGGAGAAAGCACCTTCGTACCCCGAACCGTATAACGTACCCCCACTCCTTTACGGTTGATGAAAAGACCTTCGGACGGTGTACTCATCTTCATGATAGTACCCTGTAACATTGTGGTGTACCAATCTGTACAATCAATCAAATCCGTCTTGGCACATGTGTTTTTAATGTCCCCCGAAACAGTCCAATCATTATAAGCCCCGTAATATGGCAATAAATGATAAGAAATGAAGCGGTTTAAGGGGTTTTTACGATTGGTCCAATCGTCATCATACAATCCGGCATCCTTTGGATACATCTGGTCATACACTTGCTTGGCATGTGCTTTCAGTCCGTCCAAATCATAAATGCCATTGGCCGCATAGACTTCATCTGTCTCCACAAAAGCTGTGTAACGTTTCATCCGCGTACCCACATAGCGCATAGTGTATGATGACCCTCCCGTAGAAATGACCATATCCTGATTAACCGAATCTTCCCCACAAGAGTAAGTAGGATCGATATACTGTCTCAACGAATCGCATAACCCCGTCAACCTGAGTGCTTCATTGAAAATGGAAATAGTAGAATCTTCCGCTAATAAATCCGGCAACAGGAACGACTGAGGTACAATCACACGGTCAAGCGTGTGCACCACACCATTTTCCACAGAATCGTCCCGTACAATCAACCGCGCACTCTTATTGATGTAATAAATCACATTATTGTTGTTCAATGCATCAGAGTCACAAGAAAACGTCAAATAACGGTCATTCATGTTAGCCGTGGGTATATTCCCATCTATCAAGTCCGTAGTGAAATAGGCCTGATCAATAATATGGTTCCATGACAAAGTATCGCATTGTTCCTTTGTAAGCTGATCTACACTTTGAATCCCCAATTCATGAAGATATTGCTCCACAGCTTTATTATTAGGAGCCAAACAAGTATAGCTCCCGTACGCTGCCATCATACCATACATACCAGAACGCTGAAGAATGGTAATGAAGTCGCTGAACTCTCCAGAACGGTTCTGAAGGTAGTCGGTTACCATCTCTCCTGTAAACGTATAATAATTCTCTGCCAAAGGTTCGTCTGAACAAGACACTGTGAAAGCAGGTATGACCAAAAGTGCCAACACGAACCGCATCAATATTTTATCTATTCTTTTCATATCTCTTATTCAGTTGTGGTTATATTTTCATTCTCATAGGCCGGATTCTGTACCAGATAAGAATTGGCCTTCAACTCATCTTCATGATAGGGAAAATAAAGAGCATCGGGAGTCGAGAGACGGATACGGAGCGCAGCCGTGTTCTCACTGAACTTCTGCATTACCTTATCCAACATGCGGGTGTTGGAGCCCTCACGCCGGCAAAGACGTACCAGGTCAAACCAACGCTTACCTTCAAACATCAATTCGCGCTGACGTTCGTCCAACACAAGATTCTCCATGCTCAAGCGTGATGTGCCATAATCTTCAAAAACCAACGTATCAGTAGTTGCCACACGCTTATTATTGGCTCGTTTCCATACGGCTGACACACAGGAGAAAGCAGTCCGGTAACGAGCCTCCTGCTCCGATGTCAACGATGAACCATCTCCCACATTTCCGGCAAGTTGAACCTCCGCTTCAGCTTTCATCAACATCACATCCGTAAGCCTATATATAATCCAATTGCCCACATTGTTTGAACGAGTATATTCCGTTACCGTTGGAGCTGACCCCGTAGTCGTATTTGTCCTGAACTCAACACCTGCTGTGACATACTTGCGGATGCTCACAGTAGACTCCCCTGACATGTTTTCATATACCCGGCAATCTGTACGCTTGAAATAGGGGTTTGAGCCATCTGCCACTTGGGCATTCAGATACGGGCATGCAGCAAGTTGCCCCACATTCGTACTATTATATGCTCCATAAAATTCTTTCGTCAAAAGATTCTCGCGAGTTTCCGAATCCACAAAATTTAATTCAAAGATACTCTCAAAGGAATTTCCTTCCCCAAATATCTCCGTAAATGCCGTGCCTGCATAAGACGAGCCATAAGGAGCCTCCGAAATCAAAGGAAATTCACCGTAGAGTTCGACATTTTCAATAAAAGAAGAAGATTCCTGAAGCATATCATCATACTGCTCTTTCTTGTAATCAATAATCAAATCACAATAGTCTATGCAACGCTGGTAATCCCCCTGCCACAAATACATGTCTGCCAACATTGCATATATGGCATAACGAGTGATACGGTTCATGTTGTCATCACTATATTCACCATAAGTCCGTATCGCATCGTTCTTCACGGCCTCCAAGTCTGCAATGATATGAGCCAATACCTCATCGAAACCGGAAGCTGGAACCTGATAGTTCTGCGTATCGTCAATGGACGGTTCCGTCACGTAAGGAACGTTACGGAATGTGCGAATCAAATAGAAATAACATAAACTGCGTATAGCTGTAGCTTCTGCAATATTCGCTTTCAATTCAGCCTCCGTATAGTTAGGATCCTTTGCTTGCACCTGAGGCGCATAATGAATCACCGTATTACAGCGGTTGATACACTGGTAGAAGGATTCCCACTTCGCATAACCATTCGTTTCCAACAAATTTTCTTCCGCAATCCGGATAATGTCTTGTGGAGCACCTGCCCCAGTAGTCAAATTATCGGAGCGCATCTCACCCCATACCAGCATCCGCTTCAAACAATCGCCCGACTCCAACTGCGCATAACAAGAATTCACCACACTAGCCACATCGGCCTCTTCTGTCCAATAGTTCTCCAGCACCACGTCATTGAGTGGAATAATATTCAAAAAATCATCGCAGGCTGTCAGCGAAGAAGCGAATAAAGCTACAGAGAACAACCTTGTCACTTGTTTGTTTATATAGAATTTCATAACGTAAACATTTTAAATATTAGAAACCTATCTGCACACGTGCCGTAAACTGCCGCGAACGCGGAGTCTTGGCTCCATCTGTGGCCACATTCATCCCTCCATATGAGACCTCTGGATCTGCTCCAGAGTAATTTGTCAGACAAAATAGATTGCTGGCATTCAAATTGATGCTCAACGAGGTCACCCCAATCCGTCTCAACAGCTTGGGGTTGAGAGAATAGCCCAAAGAGAGATAATTCAGACGCATGAAGGAAGCATCCTCCACGAAACGATCGCTTCCCAAATAATTAAATCCCTTGTTATACAAGGCACGGGGTATCTCCGCAAGCTGCCCTTCCGTACGCCAACGCCAATTGACAGAAGCAGCCTGATTATTGTTATTATACATAGACTCCGCATTCATTCTGGCTTCGTTAATCACTTTGTTCCCCACGCGGAAGTTAAACTGTGCATTGAGCGACCAACGGCCATAAGAAAACTTCAGTCCCCATCCACCGGTAATCTTAGGCAAAGAGGAACCCAGATAAACTATATCCAACTCATTGATATTACCATCATGATTAATATCCTCGTAAATGGCATCTCCACCTTGGAATTCATACAGTTCTGTATTCGTCGTCTTGTCATAACCGAATACCATTGGAATGGTAAAACCGGCCTTATCACGAATCACATTACCATTCTCATCCCGAGCTACCGGAGCGTTCGGGCCACTCACACCTGGAACTTCCACATCCGAATAATCAGAATACTGATATACGCCCTTATAACGGAAACCGTATATAGCTCCAAATGGATTATTGAGCTGGATTCGGGTCAGATAAGAACCATTTTTATTATCGAAGTCTTTATTCAGGCTGGACAAAGCCGTAGGATCCATCTCCACGATTTCGTTTTTGTTATTGGCAAACGTCACGTTGAAACCTAATCTGAATTTACCGACCTTGACCACATCCGTCCCATTGACATTGAATTCCCAACCGTTATTACGCATTTTTCCTACATTAGTCCAAGAAAGCGATGAAAATCCGGATGATGACGGAAGCTTCACATCACGCATCAAAAGTTTAGATGTCATTTGGGTATAGATATTAAAATCTGCCGTAATCATATTATTGAACAACCCAAGATCAAAACCTACATTCCATGTTTCTTTCTCCTCCCACTGCAAATTGCTCAACCGGATATTGCTCGGATAAATGGAGTTGGCTCCATTATAGGAATCCGTGCCTGTATACTTCGAGAAAAAAAGATATTCATCCGTAGGCTGGCTGCCCACACGCCCCCATCCCGGACGAAGCGAGAGCATAGACAACCATTTTTGCGTACCTCTCATCCATGGTTCATCCACCACATTCCAACGGAAAGACAAAGCCGGGAAATTCCCCCAACGCTTATTATCGCCAAACTTGGTCGTACCATCCCGACGAATAGAGAAGTCTGCAATATAACGACTCTTAAATGCATAATGGGCTGAAAACGTCATGTAAACACTCCTCCATTGACCGGCAGACGTAGACATTTCTGATATCAAGCCGTCAGCCGTAGGAGACTGAATACTTCCCGTCGGAAGGTTATACACAGAATTTAACTGCTTCTTGGAGTCACCGTCCGTTAGTTGGAACTGTGCCATCGCCATGAAAGAATGGTCGGTATTCATGATGTGCGGAATAAATGTCAAGCGATGTGTCGTCGTGATAGCCCGCCCCTTATATGCTTCCGATGAAGCTTTGTTGTTATTCTTATCCGTCCACCCGGCTGTTACCAAACTGGAGGGATAGAACTTGTCCGTATACCTATTCTCAATATTGAACAGCACTTTGCCTTCATACTTCAATTGCGTCTTGGTCTCATCCAAGCCCAAGAGATTATAATGCAATTGAAACTCGGGCTGCATTTTATACAATGTCTCATCATTAGTGGCCTCGTATGCTAAAGCTACCGGATTCACCAAACTGTATTGGTCTTTATCCTGGCGGAATGTGGAAGATGCCGTTGGCAACATGTGATAGTAATTCGAAGTGTTATTACCATAAGCATCTTGCTCATAAATAGACATATTCGGCATTTTACGGTAAGCAATATTCAACAGGTCATCATAGTTCTTCTGATTATCTTGATACGTCATATTAAAGTTCGTTACAATCTTAATGCGGTCACTCACAAAATAATCCAAAGCCACACGCGTAGTGAAACGATCGAGTTCCTGAGCTATAACCGTACCCGTCTGGTGATCGTAACCGGCAGAGATACGAAATGCAGCTTTCTCACCACCTCCAGAGAGTGTCACATAATGCTTCTGCAACCAACCCACTTGGGTCACAGCATCCACCCAGTCCGTATTATTATTATAATTCTCATATTCCGCAAAAGACGGATCGTAATTGAATTCCGGTATGTTGGACGACGCATCACTTAATGCAGGATTATAATATGCTTCTTTCATCAACATAGTGTACTGGTCACCATTCAACATACGCATGCCTTTGGGTTGATAAGTCATCGTAGCCGCATAGGAATAAGTCACTCTCGTCTTCCCCCTTACCCCACGCTTTGTCTTAATTTCAATTACACCATTTGCTCCCTGCGAACCATAAATGGCTGTCCCCGCGGCATCTTTCAATACCGTAATACTGGCGATATCGTCCGGATTGACATTCAATAGCTCGGAATACTGTTCCTCTGTAGCCGAAGCAAAATCAAAACCAGACAAGTAATCGCTTTCAAACACATTACCGTCTACTACTACCAACGGTTGGGTATTACCGTTGATAGAACTGACCCCACGCAAACGCATGGTTGTACCGGCTCCTAAGTCACCGGAGTTAAACACGATATCCAAACCTGCCACACGACCTTGCAAAGCTTCATCGATGCTCGTCAGGCTCAATCCTTCAAACTCTTTAGCATCAATAGTTTGATGAGCCACCGAAACTTCACGTTCCGGTATGGCCAAGCCACTGGATTGCATTACGCGCTTCTGTTTCACGACCACCTCCTTTAATTGCAAGTTGCTCTTCAACTTTATATTATAACGTGTCCCTTTAATAGGGATAAGTTGTGTGGCATAACCTACGTACGAAATCTTCAGACGATGTTTTGGATCCACAATACGGAAAGAAAAGTTTCCATTGATGTCCGTTACACCGTGAGCCACGATACGATTAGCCTCGTCTACTTCGACAACATTCACCATCATCAACGGTTCAATATCGTCAGAGACAGTACCACTAATCATCGTCCCGGGTGCTTGCGCAAAACCCATCAAGGGCAAAGCGACAAACGCACCTAACATAATATGTCGATATAGGGTTTTCATTCATTTATAATATTACTTGGTTTGACATTTTATTCCATATTCTCTGCTTCGTCGTCTTTTTCCCACATTAATGGCCCATCAATTTGATGTACCACAGCGTAAGATGTCGTATAAATCTCCGAAGCTGAAGCCACATCTGCAGTATTGTATTGGTATTCACGTGCCATCAGGTTGTAAAGGCCACCATTTTTCAACACATTACGCTTGTTTCCTGCCGCATCCTTTACTGTCAGATGACTGTCATCACCCTCCACTGTCAAACGACAGTATGAGATAGTGTTATCAGTCCCATTGAGTTCATAAGCGGAAGTCTCATATTCAGCCTCGGCAATTTTCCCCTGCCCGATATATAACGAATTATCCTGAATGTGATATTTGAGAAATTTTTCAATCTGCTCTGTCTTCTTCTCTTTTTCATCCTCATCCTGTTCTGCTTCCACCTCATCCCAAGTCGGCAACTTACCTTCATCGTGTAAAGCTTGTATAGACTCGTTAGTCGGCACATACACCGTATAATGGAATGTATTAAATAATGTAATGCTCGGACTTGGACAAGCATAAGATGGTGCATCAGTACCGCTTCCTGTCGAAATAATATTTGACATGATAGAGGAGCCTTCCAACAATTCGTAAAATTTCGAAAACTCATCATGTTCTTTCAGTAAATCGGGAACAGATTTCTGGGCTGTCTGTATAAGCGATCCCTCCAATATATACGCCTTACCATTTTCTTCCTGATAGATTTGTGCAACAGGCAAGTTTTTACCATGTTCCAACTGCCATCCTCCGGCAATTGTCATATTAGACTGCCCGGCATTCTCGACAAGAATCGTACCTCCGTCTTTTGTCCTATAATACTTTTCCCCACTTTCCACATCACCGACCACAATATGTGTTTCCAAAATATCCGTCAAACGGTCACGTATCTGAGTCGTTGAAGCTTCACCTATCGAATCAAGCCTTGTCCCAGACTCCACATCATAGTTAAAAATAAAAGCCCGTACTTTCTCTGCTTCCGTCTGAGCCTTCTCGTCATAGTGGAACTCATAAATCTGAGTCTGATTCTTACCAAAAGAACATGGGTCAACATAAGTCAACAGTCCTTGATTCGTCGGAATGAAGAAGCTATAAGTAGAATTTTGCGAATTTAGATATACATCGTAATCATATTGTTCAATAGCCCAATTGATAATATTCATCGTTTCGTTAACCAAAGCCGGAAACGAAACGGATATATAGGCTACTGGACTAAATACCTTATTCGTCAAGTAAACAGCTCCGTTACAAGCGAAGAATACGCTATCCACATCTTCCTTTTTAATCTTCAGTTCGTCATTCGCATCATTCAATACTGTGCTGAATTTACTGGGAACAGAATTTGAAAAAGAATTAAGCATGTTTACGTTCAATAACTTCGAAAGCACTTTATCCGGAACATTCTCCCAAGCCCCATACCTATCTTTCAATACTTTTCCGGCACCATTCTCCCAATATTCTGTAAGTGCGGCATCAGTCGGCACAAGCATAACAGCCATATCTTGTTGCAAAAGTACATCCGTAGAGACACTGGCATTTAACTCTGAATAATATTCATTCCATCCCGGGTCGAATTTTAGCATCGCTTCTACCGGTTCTTCTTTCTGCGTGAGATTCAAAGGCTGTCCTTTTTGTGAACGTTCAGAAAAATAACGTTTCTGAAAAACGGAATCATAACTAGTACCATACAAACGATTATACTCTCGTGTCAACGATTCATCATAATAAGGTGCTGAAAAACGATCCAACATCTTTGAATACTGTTGTGCACGTGGCATTCCTGCAATGACATTAGCCAAATTAGGAAGCGGGGTCATCACATCCCCCATCTTATGTACAAAACCATTCGAACAACGAATGTTTTGTTCTACCATCATCACTCCATTAACATTGGCATCACCCGGCTTACGTTCCGTTGCATAATTAAATAGGAAATTACAATCATCATTGGATATACGACGGTTCTGCAAATAAGCCTCAATGAAATGAATCATAGGCGCTGTGGTCATATCTTCCAAACACGGGATAGCCTTACCTGAATTTTTGTAATATGTCCAATACTTTGTATCCGGCATATCTTCAGGTTTCAAAATAGGCACTGTATCGTATGCCGATGCTGAAGTCAAGCGGCGCATACAGTCACCTTCTGTCGGCCCGGTAGAACTTGACAAGTAAGCAACCTGGCAGGCGTTGTTGATCATCGAACCATAAAGCAACTGCTTCTTCTGTGCCACGGACAAGTCTTCATAACTTCCTACACCCCATTTCCTATTATTATAGAAACGCGCGTAAGCATCATCATCTGCTACAAATAAGGTCTTACTTCCCGTACGGGCAAGGACTTCGGTATACCCCAAGTCATCAATCATCCTCACCACATTGGTGTAATTCCCATTCGACTTCAAATAGTCGTAAATACTACTACCCAGCCACGCCGGATCTTCATCCATCAAATCGTAGCCATCATTACAGGAGTAGAAACAACCCAAGGCACAGCATGCCAAACCAGTCCAAAACGGAGCGAATCTTCTTCTGTTTTTCCTTGAACTCATATTAGATTATTTTATTAATGTTATTAGTTTCTATATAATAAATCGTCACTCTCATTATCGGGTGCTAAATTACGGGATAAAATGAAAAGTCATTTTCGCCCATGTATCATATTCCTTTTATTTTGTTTCATTCACACAAAAAAAGCGAAAAAGTCTCCTAAGAAAGTCTTTTCCGCTTCAATAACTAAAAGAAGTATTAATGCTCTCATGTTACATTTTCTATTTCCTTTGTAACATTCTTGGTATTTTACGGCAAATTATCCATATCAGCCACAGTATAATTGTCGATATGTAACTTGAACTTCATCAAATCCTCCAGCTTATGTACAGGAGGCAGACAATCGGCCGGAATCGAACGACGGGAATACCGTTGAAAATAAAGTAAACAGGCATCTCGCCACCATTCCGCATCCTTAGCCTGACGTTCAAAACGTTTCAACAGCCTCTCATAACGTTCCGAATCGATATAAGGCCGGGCTTTCTGCCAAAAATCCACAAACTCCCAAGCATCTTCGACTCCGCTGTTATAAATGTAACAGAGATTATCCCATAAAGTCAAACCGTTCCGCATCACATACTCCCAAGGCACATGATGAAACCATAAAAGATATTCTTCCGGACAAGTCTCCAAATTCCCGTAAAGTGTAGCTAACGGTTCATGATACTGCAGTACTGCTTTCGAACCCCGTACCGTACGGTCGAAACCAATCCCTATCGAATCGGCCCGATGGTAGTACTTCGGCAACCAATCCGGACGGGTATTCGGAGGAGCACACCATGGCTCAGGCCCGTAATGATGCCCGAAAGCAAAGATATGATGTAATCCCAACGGCATCATATAGCTGACTGCCGTATCCCATGAACGTAAAAGCAACTGGCGCACCGGTTCGACGAAATGTTCGTCAGTCGAGAATGTCTGCTTCAGAAACTCTTCGGCAATCTGTGCTACCGACAGATCGGTATTCCAACACAAACGACCGAAAGCATACCAATTAGCCTGTGCCATATCGCTTCCGGTCCAGTTGACCACATCCCCGATGTTGGCCACTCCTGCCATGGCCGACCGGGAATGAATACCGACCCGATGCTGTGTGACCTCTGCTACTGTTCCACCTCCATCCCGATAGGTTTCGGCATCTAAGCAAGCTTTCCACATCGTAGGTAAAAAGACCGTATGAATGGACTGCCCCAGATACTCCTGAGTTATCTGAAATTCCGGCATAACCTGCGTGTGTTGCATGGCACCGAACAAGGGACTGAAAGGTTCACGAGGTTGAAAGTCTATCGGACCATTTTTCACCTGTACAATCACGTTTTCATGGAATTGCCCATCGAAAGGCATAAACTCCTCGTATGCCTGACATGCCCGGTCGAGACTTGACGCCTGATAAACAAATGCCCGCCACATTACTACACCTCCGTGAGGAGCGAGTATGCCGGCCAACATATTGGCTCCATCAGCATGCGTCCGCCCGTAATCTTGCGGACCGGGCTCTCCTTCGCTGTTCGCCTTGACCAAAAAACCACCGAAATCGGGAATCAAACAGTAGATTTCCTTAGTCTTCTTTTTCCACCACCGCTGTACATCCGCGTCCAAAGGGTCAGCCGTAGGCAACTCTCCAAGGGCTTTCGGGGAAGCAAAGTTCACCGACAAATAAGTCCTTATGCCATATGGGCGCAGCACATCGGCAATAACCGCTACTTTACGAAGCATTCCAGTAGAAAGCATCTGCGGTTTAGCATTCACATTATTGAGCACTACGGCATTGATACCGACGGAAGCATTGGCACGCGCATATTCCTCGTACAATGGGGAAACCGTTTCGGGCAATTCGTCCCACCTCCATATCGAACGCCCGGCATAACCTCTCTCTACCGTCCCATCGGGATTGTCCCAATGGTTTAGGATACGAATGTCGTAAGAAGGCATTTCTGTCACAACCGCACCATCCGACAGTAAATCTCCGGTCTGCTGCCTGCGTAGCAAATCATAGGCTGCATAAAGCACGCCGCGGTCGGATGCCGAAGAAAGTTCCATGTCCTGTCCTTTCTTACGAATCGTAAAACCATCCCTCGTAGCCCCACCTTTAGATACACAAAGAAGCACACGTCCTTCCCCTTTCCAAAAGTCTTTCAATTCACGAGACGCAATATCCAAAATATCCGTCCGTCTCGTACCTTCCACCAGACGCACGTCAGCCGGTACCGCATTTCGCTCCATGCGGAGCCATAGCCGATGGCCATCCTCTGCATGGAGCGAAAGTACGAAAAACAAGCCTATAATCCACAACCAGTTTTTCATCCTATCATAACCGTTAATCATCCTTTCCTTCTATCGTCTCGATCTTTCCTTCTGCATCATAATGCAATTCACAGACTTTCAGGCTACGTAACCACGTACGTCCTCCCGACGGCACTGAATCGTGATGGAACAAATACCATTTTCCTTTGTACTCCACAATACAGTGATGGGTGGTCCATCCTACCACAGGAGTAAGAATTACTCCTTGGTAAACAAACGGGCCGTATGGGTTATCACCGATGGCATAACACAAAAAATGCGTATCTCCCGTGGAATAAGAGAAATAGTACTTTCCATTGTATTTATGCATCCATGAAGCTTCGAAAAAACGACGGTCATGGTCGCCTGCTGTCAGCGGTTTTCCGTTCTCGTCCAAAATTACCACGGGACGCGGCTCTTCGGCAAACTGTTTCATGTCTTCCGTCAAACGTGCCACGCGAGAAGGTATGGCCGGTTCATCGTCAGCAGGAAATCCCGCACATTCCAAGGCACTATTATCCTTATAACGCTGAAGCTGACCGCCCATCAGTCCCCCGAAATAGACATATACCTGGCCGTCATCGTCCTTAAATACAGCCGGGTCTATGGAATAACTTCCCCTAATAGGATCTGGTTCCGGCACAAACGGACCGTAAGGCGTGTCACTGACAGCCACACCCAGACGGAAGATGTCCGTATGGTCTTTGGCCGGAAAATAAAGATAATATTTCCCGTCCTTTTCACAACAGTCGCAATCCCACATCTGACGCTTTACCCAAGGCACATCTGTCTTGTCAAGAACCATACCATGGTCTGTCACATCTCCTTCCATCACATCTTCCAACGAGAAGACATGATAGTCACGCATATCAAAATGTGCTCCCCAATCATCTTCGGGAATGCCGCTCTCCCAATCGTGAGACGGATAAATATATACTTTACCTTCAAACACATGTACCGACGGGTCTGCCATATAATCTCCCGGAATCAAATATCTCTTCTTCATATTGTGAATAGTTTTTAGTTATATTATATATACACTCTCCTCTTTCAGACTATTTGTCATAACGTCCGGACTTCGCCATTTCTATGACGGTCTTCACAAACGGCTTAGGCTTCAAATCCCGGTCGAAAGCCAACGGATAGTCCGTACGCCCATGTATAGGAAAATTGTTTTTCCAAGAGTCACCGTCGGAGACTCCCCAAAATGTGACGCGGCCGATGTCCTTGCTGTGACGCAGATAAATATCGAATAACTTAATATAAAAATCATTTTGTTCCTTAGCCTTTTCTTCCGGAAGTCCGTCCTTATAGGGATCCATCTCATCCTTATAAGCAAAATTAGTCTCTATTGCGGCTCCGTAATTTCCTTTTGGCCAAGGCAATACGCTAAGTTCCATTTCCGTTACCAATACTTTTACCCCGGCACCGATAAAAGCTTCCATACTTTTTTCATATTCGCCAAGCGACGTATTAAGACCTAAATGTGATTGCATGCCTACCGCATCAATACGGCAACCATGAGCCTTCAAGTCTTTGACCAAACGCACCACAGCCTCACGTTTGCGAGGAGAGTCCATACCGTAATCGTTGTAATAAAGCTCCACATCAGGGTCTGCCTCATGGGCAAACTGAAAAGCCAAACGGATAAAGTCAGGTCCTATGATCTTATAAAAAGGAGATTTCCGGAATTCACCGTTTCCTTCGATTGCTTCGTTGACCACGTCCCAACCCTTGACACGGCCTTTGTAATGCCCCACGACCTTATATATATGGTCCTTCATACGTTGAATCAAAACATCCCGACTTACCGTCTTTCCTTCCTTGTCCTTGAAAAACCATTTAGGTGCCTGAGAATGCCATATCAGGCAATGCCCGGTAACGACTTGACCATTTTTCTCTGCCAAATCGCATAAACGGTCGCCATCTTCGAACTTAAAGACTCCTTCCTTAGGCTGCACCACTTCAGCCTTCATGCAATTCTCTGCCACCACGGCACTGAACTGGTCACGCACCAGTGCCTGCAAGGCTTTGTCTTTACTTTCTACTTGGCGGACATTAAGTGCGGTTCCTATCAGGAACTTATCGGCAAACGCTCCACGTAGAGTATTTTCTGCCTGTGCAAAACCTTCCAAAATGGCAATAGCAGCCATCCCTAAAAACATACTTCTTTTGAATAATCCCATCTTCTATCTTTTTATTTTAATTATTACCAAATTCATCTTCTCTTCTTCGGGCTAACTCCATCTGCATCTTTTCATTCAACGCTTTTGAAATAGGATAGAAGAAAAGAGCTACTACCCCAATACCGAAACATATACCGGGCACAATACTGGAGGCCATCCGGATACCAAACAAAGAAGCCGACGACTGAGCTATCGTCACGTCGTTGACGTAACCGAATACCGATAAGATGCCACCGGCTATCGCCCCGCCAATGCCTAAACCGGCTTTCAAAGCAAAGACCACTCCGGAAAAACACAACCCCGTGGCACGACGGTGGTTCACATATTCCATGTGATCGGCCACATCGGCTATCATAGCCCAAAGCAATGGTACCGTAGGCGCATACGCCAGACTCTTTAAGATACCCAAAGTAAAAATCAAACCCACATCATCCTTAGATGGAAGCATAAAAGCTGCCGTAAACAAAGCTGTGAGACCTAAACAAACCATAAACGTCGATTTCTTCCCATAACGATTCGCCAGAAATTCGGAAAGTGTAATCACTCCTATCAGTTGGACAAGCGCACCGGCCATATTGAACACGGAGAGGCCAATAGAATACGATTCGGCAGGGGAAATGACCCCGTCAGCTCCCCGGGTAGCCAACAAACTGAAAGAATCCAATATTTGCATTCCCGTCCCCAATGCGGCACCTTCTTCCTTCACCAATCCAAGCCGGTCGAGAAAAGCCCCCAACGCCTGCGGGTCTACATAATGTTGGAAATAATAACACATGGCAGACCCCCACATGGCCAAAGTGATGAACACAAACAACGTCAGAATAAACATGGAACGCCATGACACATCGGCAAACAACCCCTTAATGTCATTCTTGACATCCATTTTCTGAGAAACTGGAGGTGCAATACGCTCTTTAGCCGAAAAACCGGCCACAACCAAAAATACAAATCCCACTACCGCAAAAATCGTAATGGTAGAAAGCCATCCCTGCGCATCGTCTGCCCCCGAACCACGCCCGAATTTATGAACCAAAGGAAGCGTAAGCCCTTGTACCACGAACTGAGCCACGGTAGCAGCTACAAAACGAATAGAAGTAATGCTCGTACGCTCCTTCATATCTCCCGTCATCACACCACCCAACGAACTGTAAGGCGTATTATTAAAAGAATAAAGAGACATAAGCAACACGTATGAAATACCGGCATACACTGCGACCAACGCCTTGTTTTCAATCCCCGGATTGTAGAAAGCCAACACATAAAAGACCATGAACGGGAGAGCTGTCCAAATGACCCAAGGCCGGAACTTCCCCCACTTCGTTTGTGTCTTGTCCGACAAGATGCCGGCAGCCGGGTCGACAAAAGCATCCACTATCCGCGCAATCAGAAGTACGGTACCCGCTATCGCCCCTTCAAGTCCGAACACGTCGGTGTAGAATTTCAACTGATAAATCATCATCATCTGAAAAACGAGATTGGCTGCGGCATCTCCCAACGAATAACCAATCTTCTCGCCCATCGGCACTTTCCCTAAAATCTTATCCATAATGTTTCTTTATTATATTGCAAATAGTTTTTCATTATATCACCACGCTGCAAAGTAACAGATTTTACCCGAGATTCATTTTAGGTTATGTAATCTATACTTTTTAAAATGAAACATTATCGAAAAAAAACAGCAAAAAACAGTCTCTTTTTGCGTTTTTGAAAGAAACATTCAAGAAAATAGTGGAGGAAATCCCCCAGATACAAGTTCTACTTCGTTTTTGTCGAAGCCTTAAAAACTACCGTCACTTTCGTATACTGTCCTTGGCACGAATCGATGGAAATCCGGCCACCGCACACCTTCAGAATCCGCATCGACAAGCTCAGTCCGATGCCCTGTCCATGGTATTCACGAACATTACCGGCACGATAAAACGAATTAAAAATATATCTGATGTCGTCTTCCGGAATACCTACACCATGGTCCAGAACTTCCACCTTCACCCCGTCCTCCATACGTACCATCCGGACCTCCACATCCTCCTGGGAATACTTGCAGGCATTATCTATAATGTTCCGGAAAGCCACTCGAAGGAGATGAGAATCGGCCCGCAGTTCGCTCCCGGCTCCAATTCCCGTAACATCAAACCGCACCCGTTCATACTGCCGACACAAATCCTGCAACAAAACGGCCAGTTCAACCGTCTCTGCCCCCCGGCACAGAATATCCTCGTCATGCCGCGAAAGAAACAGCAAATGTTTTATCAGCATACTGATACGTCGGCTCTCATCTGCGATGCGCCGCAACGCCTCTTCGTATTCCTCTGCCGGACGTCGTTTCAGCAAACAGATTTCACACTCCCCCTGAATTGCGGTCAACGGATTGTTCAATTCATGCGAAGCGTTGCTGATAAAAGCCTTCTCGGCCTGAAAAGCCGTGTCCAAGTGGTCCAACATCTCGTTCAACGCACGAATGAGCTCATCCCATTCATCTTTATTCCCGAAGGTCTCTAACCGGACATTCAGATTGTTGACACGTATGCGCTTCAAATCTTTCAGTAAATGTTGCAAAGGAAGGAGAATCCGGTTGGCATACACCTTTCCGATGAGGAAGACCAAGCCGCAACTCACCGCCAACAGGAGAAACGCCAACATCAATATATGTTTCTGTATGTCCTGCCCATAATGGTTGGAAGCCATCACCAGAACGACAAAGTTTCCTTCATTGTCCGGATAATAAAGAGCCGCGCCCCGCAAACGCCCATAAACGAACGTGACCGGTTCATTTTTGAAAAGCCGAGCCTGCTGATGGCGGTCGAGGTACTTCGCTAAGGTGTCTGCCACGGCCGTCACACTGTCGGCATTCAGCAAGATTTCATAAGCCTGGGGCAGGAGTTCGTCATACTTCTGCTGTATTTCCCGGTAACGAGATTCGTCCACCTCATCCTTTTCCCAATACTTTTGAGCCGTCAGATAAGCCTTTTCCGAAAGATACGAATCATACACCTTATTTATATATCTCAATGTAAAGAGATAGAACACCAATACAATCAGCGCGATGGCACCGACGGTTATCACGGTATAAAACAAAGCTATCTTCGACCCGATCTTCATCCGTCCTCCTTCCCGACTTTACTGTACCCCCATGATATACCCCATCCCGACAATCGTGCGGATAAGCTTGACCTCAAAATCACGGTCTATCTTATTCCGGAGATAGTTCACATACACGTCCACCACATTGGTATTCGTATCGAAATTCTTGTCCCACACGTCTTTCAAGAGTACCAGACGGGAAAGCGCCACCCCTTGATGGGTCATGAAGTATTCCAACAGGCGATATTCCTTGACGGTGAGTTCTATCACCGTATCCCCGCGCCGTGCACGGCGGGTGTCGCAATCCAACACGAGGTCGTGGCACCAAAGTTGCCTGTCCGGACGCTCTCTTCCCCGCCTCAACAAAGCCTTGATACGTGCTTCCAGTTCTTGGAAACTGAACGGTTTCACCAGATAGTCGTCTGCCCCGGCATCCAACCCCTTTACAATATCCTCGGTCGTACCCAACGCCGTCAGCATGATGGCCGGCGTATGGTACCCCTCCTTCAAACGGAACTGCCGACAAACCTCAAGCCCGTCCATCTTCGGCATAATGACATCCAACACAAGCAAATCGAACACTCCTTTCTGCAACATAGCCCATGCTGTGCCTCCATCGTGTGCCACTTGTACTTCATGCCCGAACTCCTGCAAGCCCCGCCTGATGAACGAAGCGATGTTCTGTTCGTCTTCCGCCAATAGTATTTTTGCCATAATCTTCGCATCCATGGGATTTCATCTGCAAATATACGGATTTTGCATGTCACAAACTCCTTTGCTTCAGATTTCCGTTCTTATCATACAACATTTTACCATAGACAAACTCTACAATCAAAGGAAATACGAACAAGGCAAAGAAAGTAGCTCCCACCAGACCGCCGATGATGACTATGGCC
Organism: Paraprevotella clara YIT 11840; assembly: GCF_000233955.1. Classification (GTDB taxonomy): domain Bacteria; phylum Bacteroidota; class Bacteroidia; order Bacteroidales; family Bacteroidaceae; genus Paraprevotella; species Paraprevotella clara. The sequence goes on along the minus strand of NZ_JH376599.1, from coordinate 117,979 downwards.
AACGGGCGTTGCGACTCCGAACCGATGCCATGGCTTACGGCTGCCGGCATCAGTCCGATGGCGGCCATCGCAGCCGTCATGACCACCGGACGGACACGGGAACGCACACTTTCTTTCACGGCACACGACAACGCCAACCGTTCTTTCAGGTTATGCTTGATATCCGAAATCATAATCACACCGTTCTGGATACAGATACCGAACAAGGCGATGAAACCGATACCGGCCGAAATCGAAAAGTTAAACCCAGTAGCCCACAATGCCACAATTCCTCCCGCAGCCGCAAAAGGTACATTCAACAGTACCAGACCGGCATCCCGAGCATTGGAGAACAAAATGAACAAGATGACGAAAATGATGGCGATACTTACCGGGACCACTTGCGACAAACGTTTCGTGGCCCGCTGTTGGTTCTCGAAATCCCCGGTCCATTTCAAACTGTACCCTTCGGGCAAACGGACGGAGGCATTCACTTTCTCCTGCGCTTCGGCCACGGCCGTTCCCATATCCCGGCCACGCACCGAGAACTTCACGGCACAAAAGCGTGCATGATTGTCGCGGAAAATCAACAACGGGCCGGTTATGGTCCTTATTTCCGCCAATTCCTTGATGGGTATCATCGTCCCATCCATTGTCGGCACGAGTATTTTCCCGATTTCTTCCTCGTCCTGCCTGAACTCCGGTTTATAACGTACCATGATGTTGAACTTGCGTTCATCTTCGTACAACAACGAAGCCGACTTTCCACCGATGGCCATTTCGATAATGGCCTGCACATCTTCTTTGGACACCCCGTAACGTGCCAGACGTCCCTCGTCCAATTCTATACGCAACTCCGGTTGCCCGATGTTCCGAATCACTCCCAAGTCCTCAATTCCTTCGACCGTACCGAGAATCTTGTCGATTTCCATGGCAATCTTTTCCGAACGGTACAAATCCTTCCCGAATACCTTCACGGCAATGGAACCTTTCACCCCCGAAGCCGCCTCTTCCACATTATCCGTAATGGGTTGGGAGAAATTGAAGTCTATGCCCGGATACATCGAAAGATCTTCCTGCATCTTCTCGATCAGTTGCATCTTGTCCAATCCGCTCTCCCACTCTTTTTCGGGATAAATGTCCACGTGGAATTCGATATTATAGAATCCCGTCGCATCCGTACCGTCGTTCGGCCGCCCGGTTTGGGAAAGCACCTGTTTCACTTCGGGATAAGCGGCCAGTCTGGCCCGCATCTTGTTGGCTAGTTGTACCGACTCGTTCAGCGAAATGCTCTGTGGCAGAGTGGCACGGATATAAATGGATCCTTCATTCAACTGGGGCAGGAATTCCGTCCCCAACAAAGTAAACATCCACAGACCGCCCACGGCCACGATACCGGCAATGCCGACGGATATTTTCCGATGGGCATGGCATTTGTCGAAAAAGGCCACGGATTTCCCGTTGATGAAACGCACAAAGAAGTTGTTCTTCTCGCGTACGTTCCGTTTCAGCAACATGGACGACATGACCGGAACCAAGGTCAACGTGAACAACAAAGCTCCCAACAAAGCGAATCCCAAAGTGTATGCCAACGGGGAGAACATCTTCCCTTCCACTTTCTGGAAGGAGAAGATAGGTATCAGCGCAGTGATAATAATGAGTTTGGAGAAAAACACGGCACGGGCTTTCTCTTTGGCCGTCTGCCGGATAAGCCCCATTTTCGACATCAGGTTGAAAGTAGGCATCCCCACTTCTTTGGCTTTCCGGTCGAGTGCCACGAATATCCCTTCCACCATGACGACCGCCCCGTCGATAATAATACCAAAGTCTATGGCTCCCATGGAGAGCAGGTTGGCCGACATGCCCATGACCCGCAAACAAATAAAAGCAAACAGTAGGGCCAAAGGTATCACCACAGCCACTACCACCGTCGTACGCCAATCGGCCATGAATATCAACACGATGAATGTCACCAACAAGATGCCTTCGACCAGATTGCGCGACACGGTATGGACGGCCAGATTCACCAGGTTTTCCCGGTCGTAGAACGTCACGATCTGCACGTCTTCCGGCAAGACCTCCTTATTAATATACTCTATCTTGGCTTTCAGCGCATCGATGACTTCGGCCGGATTCTCGCCTTTCCTCATGATAACGATACCCTGCACGACATCGTCTTCGGCCATACGCCCCACTTGTCCCAAACGGGGCAGGCATGCCTCATGCACCTCGGCCAGATGCTTGACCAACACGGGGGTGCCGTGGATATTTTTCACCACGATGTTACGCAGTTCCTCCATGTCGTTAATCAACCCGATACCCCGCACGACATACGCTTGCGAACTTTTCGTAATGACATCGCCGCCCACATTGATATTGCTATTGGCTATCGCCTGATACAGCTCCAAAGACGTAATCCCATAGTTTTTCAGTTGATGGGGATTGACGCTTACTTCGAATGTTTTCACCTCGCCACCGAAGCTCACGATGTCTGCCACACCGGAGACGGCCCGCAAGTTACGCTCTATCACCCAATCCTGCAAAGTCTTCAATTCACGTACGCCCCGCTTCTCGCTGCGCAACGTATAACGGAATATCTCCCCCGTCGGACCGTAAAGCGGTTGTACTTCCGGTGTCACACCGTCCGGCAAGTCTGCATCATTCAGCAGGTTGTACACTTGTTGGCGTGCCACGAAATCGTCCACGTCATCTTCAAACATCACGTGGAGGACCGAAAGCCCGAAAAGCGTGGTGGAACGTATATCCGTTTTGTTTTGTACCGAATTCATGGCGATTTCAATAGGAATCGTGATGAATTTCTCCACCTCCTCTGCACTCCGCCCCGGCCATTGGGTAATCACCGTCACCTTGGTATTGGTCACGTCCGGGAACGCATCGATGGGCGTATGCTTGAATGACACAATCCCCGCTATCACGGCCACGGTAGTACAGAAAAATATGAAGAACTTGTTCTTCAGCGAAAAAGCCACGATGTTATCTATGAACTTGTGCATACTCCTTCCTCCCGACTAACCTGCATTCAATGCATTATAAACCAACAACACGTTACGGTTCAGGACGCGCTCGCCCGCCGTCAACCCGGAGGATAGGTAGCAGACCTCATCCGAGTGCAGGTACACCTCCACTTCTTTCACCGCCAAACGGTCGTCCGATGCCACCGTAACCACATAATAGCGGCCGTTCTCGAAGACCAAGGCATGCGAAGGAACACACAGCCGTTCCTTGTCCGTCCCCCGTCCGCAGACTCGGACCTGGGTAAACATGCCCGGCTTCAGCTTATAATCGCGATTGTCCAACTTCACCCTCACGCTCATGGTCTTGCTCTCCTCGTCCAACATATTATATACCTTGTCTATCTTCCCGGCAATGACATCCTCCGGATAGGCCAATGTGGTGATACGCACCGAATCGCCTTCGCCTACCTTACTGATGTCGCTTTCATACACGTCTGCCATCACCCATACGTTTTCCAATCCGGAAATCGTGAACATTTCTTCACCGTCGTCCGAGCGTAACTGTTCTTCGGGATTGACATGTTTCTCCACCACGAACCCGGAAAGCGGAGCCTTGACCTGATAATTGGCCCCGCCCGACACATGGTAAATCGAAAAGACTTCAGCCAGTCTCTCCGCCTCGGCCTCAGCCTCGCCCACTTCCTTGCGGGCCTGCATGACATCCTTTTCAGAAGCCATTCCGGATGCTGCCATATCCTGCACGGAATGCAGGTTGCGGTGGGCAAGAGCCAACCGGTGTTGCGCTTCTTTGCGTTGTTTCTCATACTCGGCCACTTCGCCGCTACGGATGACGGCCAACACGTCTCCCCGGCGCACGTAATCCCCGATTTCGGCCCGTACTTCCACGACCGTCCCTCCGAATATAGGATAAACCTGCGCCACCTTTTCCGGATTGAAAGCCACCCGGCCGGTCAACGTCAATTCATCCGCCACCGGCCGGTAACGGACCGTATCGACAGACACCACACGTTTCAAACTGTCCGTAAGAAACATTCCCGGCTCTTCCGTACCGGTCACCTGTGCAGAACGGGAACAAGCCCCTGCCAACACTCCTAAACTTATAAGAAAAAATATACGGTTCATGCTTTCAAAATTTAAATATCGTACGTCCTACAACCGTGTTCAAGTTCTCCATTGCCCCGAACACATCCCGCCGCAACGCATAGCATTGCAGGCAAGCTTCTTTATAACTCTGATAATAATCGATAAATTCCAACATATTGATGTTGCGCTCGTAAAAGTTTTCGTTGATGCCCTCCATGAGTTGCTCGAAATCCTGTTCCACCCGGCCGTCGAATGCCCGGTAAAGCTCTACGGCCTTCTGTAATTGATGGCAGGCCGAATAAAGTTCCATTTCCGCCTTATCCACGGCATACTCCTCCTCCTTGCCTTGTTGCAGCAATTCCAGCTTGGCCGATTTGATTTCTCCTTGGTTACGGTTGAAAATCGGCACAGAGCATGTGACACCAATGGCAAAATAGTCGTTGATGAAATTTCCGGCACGGTCGTACATCCCTCTCACCGAAAACTCGGGAGCCGCCATCGCCCGTTGCAGTTTCACATTCGCTTCTGCCGCACGCACTCCGGCACGGGCTGCACGCACGTCCGGACGCGAATCCAACATCGTGCCCAAATCAGCAAACGAAACAGCGGACAGGTCTACCTTTTCCAATATGCTCTCGTCCAATACCAGTTCCCGGTCTTGTCCGGCCGGAGCACCCAGCAACAAATTCAACCGCCCCCTCATCTCCACCAATTGCTGTTCCGCGTCCTGCCGTTCTTTCCGCAAAGACAAAAGAAACAGTTCCAGGCGCGACACTTCCATCTGGGACTTGTTGCCTTTTTCCTCCTGCTCCCTTACCGCTTGCAAGAGCTTGCCTACCGAGGTTATTTCACGATCGTACACCCTGATGGAACGTGACTGGTAATACGTATCCACAAAACTCCGGTACAATTCGCTCCGCAAGGTGCGCAACACTTCTTCAAAACGGTATCCGGCCGCTTCACGGTTGATTTCCTCCAACTTGATACGTTTGTTACGTTGCCTCGCTATCGGAATCTCCTGTTCTATCTCTATCGCAGCTTCTCCCTCCTTGCCCACATCAAAATATTTCCCGTTCAAGCGGTTATATACATTCTGCTCCAACGAAATGACCGGATTGTCGAACAAACGGGCTTGCACCACCTGTGCCTGTGCTCGGTCTACATTATATCTCTGAGCCGTCAACTGCACATTATGTTCCAGAAAGCACTTTTCCGCTTCCCGCAACGAAAGCCCCGGCATGTCTTCCTCGGCATACAAAGCATCACAGACAGTAAAAGCCAGGCCGATAATCAGTAATCTCTTCATGCTTCTTTTCAATTTTTGTGCAAAAATAGAGCCTTCCAACCGGAATAACAGGTGAAAGGCATTATAAAGGACTTAGACGAAATTAGAATATAATTAGAATGCAAGTTTTTCTGTTTGCTCAAGGTATAAAATAGCTTCATTACGTTTTAGAAATATAGATTGGCTGTTTTTAACTTGGATTATACCACTTAAATACCTATCTTTACAAAGTAAGATTAAAGAAATAAGTTTTTTACAACCGATTATTTTTCCATAAGGCCATAATTCGCTTTACCGCTCTATTATTGGTATACTCCTCTTTTATGAAGCGTATTTAAATCTAATCCCCAAATTTCCTCTGTTTCCAATCTTTATTTATTCACTCTAAAAAAACATGGTTATGAAAAATTATGTTATGATGGGAGCATTAAGCCTCCTTGTTCTGGCTGCATCATGTTCATCCGATGACCACAACAAAATTCTCAATGAAACCAGGATGATAACCCCAAGAATCAGTGCCACGGTCGCTGATGAATCCCTTAATCAAAGCCCGCTGACTGGCATCATCGAAATTTATCCCTGTATTTCAGGAACTTCTACCTATTTCGGAAACTATGTCAATGGCAATCTTACACCATTCTATGGCTACTACCATATCATAGACGGGCATATCCTTGAAGGTGAACATAATCGGGAACTCCACTTGCCTATGAATACATACAATATGGTATACTGGGGTACGCCTAAATATGAAGAACCTATTTATGACACTCCGGCTATCCGTACACCAGGATTCAGTATTGGCGTAGACTTATCCTCTCTTTACTTCAGTTTATGGAGCAACAATGACGGGACTTACCGCCCTGTATATGACCTCGTATATGCTGTGAAAGAAGCTAAAGTAGGAGAAGAAGACTTAAAAGCATCGCTTAAACGTGTCATCGCTGGTATGAAAGTCATTGTCAAGAAGAAAAACAATGGTATCTTCAGTTCGAACATTACTAACATGCAGGTGCGTATCGGAAATATCGCAAACCAAATCAACTTCTATACAGCAGAAGCATCCGACATGACAAAGACGATTAAATTTGACCTGAAACGCTCGGAAGACGGAACGGAAATGAGTAATGCCACTGTAATGGTATTCCCATCTTCAGAAACTCCTCCGCTGGAATTACTCATCACGTTGAAAGATGGCAGCGTACACAAGCTGTCACGTAACCTGAATTCAACTTTATCAGCAAACACACGTCTGACCCTTAACATCGTGATAGGAGATATTTTATCTGGGGGTAGTACCGGGGACTTCACAATCGAAAACTGGAACGAAGTTAGTGAAACCATTGAATTTCCAATGGTGGATTGAGGAGTCCCTGACTTCATTCAATGTTCCTGAATGATGCTGGAGAAAGAGACCGGCTCAAAATATACTTTTGAGTCCGGTCTCTTTTATTTTAAGACGGGCTTCCCTATATTATTTCTTCTCTTTCGCGTATTCCTTCCCCAGAGTTTTTCAAAAAATAGCATTCATCCTTCAAAACCCACATTAACAAACTATTATATAGCACTTTACAGGATGAAGGATGTTTCAGGCATCTTTCAGTATTCTGTCATTCGGGAAAGCGGTGAAAAGTTCTCAGCCGAATGATTTTTCGTTCTCAGCCGAACGATTTTCATATCTCAGGCGAATGAAATGAGACTTGGCTGAAATATCCCTGAAACATCCTTCAGTTCATAACGAACAGGTAATGAAACACTTGCCATGCAACCTGAAGGATGAATACCCTTTTTGCAAACTTCCTGGGGAGGAGAGCGCACTTCATGCTTGACTCTGCCCCATTCCCCATAGATAATTTTATCCACGGGCCACACCAATAAGTCCTCTTGCTGCAGGGCAAACGGGTTTAAAGCGTTCGGATTGTAATAATCCACCACCTGCCTTGCAGTAAGTTCCGGATGTTCTTGGATTAATTTCCAATAGATGTCCTTGAACCCGTTCAGGATTTTGTTATTAGATTGGTCTCCCGATTGAGACCCCAAGAAAAAAGCCCTTGAAAGTGATTGACTTTCAAGGGCTTCGGGATGTTGTCGCGGTGCGTACGGGGCAGTAACATATCTACTTACTGACACATAGTGATGCATACAGGTACATTGATTGTCTTGTGATGCAAGAATGTTTGTTGCCTGTTGTTTCATTGGGTATCACAATATGCCACAGAATTGAGACCCAGATTGAGACCCGTGTTTTCAATATGACTACTCGTCATATCAAAGCAGACCCCACGTCATATTCTATCAAATCACTATATGACGGCTCGTCATATTTTTATGCAGAGGAACGATTCTTGAAAAAATCTTGTCGAACAATAGAATTAGAATATGAACAAGAAAGAATTGTGCAATGCTCTTGCAGAGAAAACAGGGCTGACTAAAACAGAAGCTCAAAAAGCCTTTAATGCTGTTATTGAAATCGTAGCCAATGAAATGAAAAAGAATGGCAGAATCACCCTTATCGGTTTCGGTTCGTTCTCCGTCAAACAGAAAGCTGCGAGGAAAGGGATGAATCCGACTTCTTTCGCCCCGATTGATATTCCTGCTAAAAAGGTTGTAAACTTTAAGCCCAGTATCTATCTGAATCACCTCTTAAACGTTAAGAAAAGAGGGAGAAAAAGGAAAGATGAAAATAATATCAGCTTATAACATACTTGCAATTATGCCGTTGAGCATATCTTCGGCTCTCTGGTCATAATCCCGATTAGACAAATGGCTTTCAAGTTCATCAAAGCCGTTTGTCTTTTCGATTATAGACAGCAATGTCCTTAAATCATAAAAATCGGTCTTCTTGCGCTGAATGTTAGCGGTATTAATGTATCTGTCAAACTTAGAGGAAAACAGGTATATAGGAGACATTACACAAATTCCGTTTATAAAAGATGCAAACTTTGTATTGGCGCAATCATAATCTATCAGTATATCAGTCTCAATCTTGACTTTCTCCAGTTCTAAGGAAACCATATATTCGGAACTGTCCTCTACGCCAATCCCGAATTTGCTACCTACTTGTTTGACGAACCTGTCCCTTTCCTTATTGGCAAACGAAGTCCAAAAATCAAGGTCATTATCAGATCTGTTTCTCCAAAACGGAATGGAGTAATACCTACACAGCAAGTCTATTGCCGTTCCACCGATAAGGTATAAACCGCATCGGGTGGCGGTCTTTACAATCTCCGTATCGTATGGAGTGTATTGTTGGAATAGTGGTAGTGTATTGCTCATTGATTGATAAGGTCAGGGTTAATAAGCAGGTAACCGTCCAAGTCTTGGCTCTCGCCCGTATATAGGTAGTCTCCTATAATATCCCATACCAAACCCGAACCTACAACCGATTGGAACAGGCTCGACAAATTATAGACATCTTCCAATGTAAGCCTGCAATCTTCTTTCCCTACAAACAGCAATTTGCATTTCTCGTTAGGTTCTATCTTGATTAGATTTTTCGTGATTGAACGGATAATCTCGTTAGTCAGATTAGTATAATCAAGCGACAGGATACAATTACCCTCCTTGCTTATTATCTTGAATTTGAATATTTTCCTTTGCATGGGATTTTTTGCAACAAAGGTAGGTCAGTGCTTACGACAGAATTAGACGTAGGTACAGAAAAAAGAGCCACTGCTCCGTAATTGGAATAATGGCTCTATGGATATGAGTTACTATGGCTTATTCATCTAAATTATCAAAACTTGAATATCCTCCATTAAATTTTAAAAGTACATCTCCTCTATTTCCATTACGATTTTTAGCAACAATTATTTCTGCCTTACCATGTAAATCATTGCCATTTATATCATTATAAATTCTATAATATTCTGGACGATGGATAAAACAAATCATGTCTGCATCCTGCTCAATGGCATCACAACGTAAATCTCTTAATTGAGGACGTATACCATCTATTTCCTCCCGACTTTCTCTACGATATACTGGACTGAATACTATAATCGGGATATTCAAGTCTTTAGCCAATGCTTTTAATCTACGTATAATATAAGCCATTTCCTCATTTCTATCTGAGAATAGAAGTCCTGAGTTCATTAATTGTAGATAATCAACAATAATCAGTTTTATTTGAAAATCACTAACCAATCGGATTGCTTGTTGGGATAATTCGTGTATGGACAAAGAGGGAGAGTCATCAAGGTAAATAGGAGCAATATCCATTTGCTTTCCAGCATCTTCAAGTCTGCGTTTTTCTTCTTCGTTTAAAGTATCCGTATAACCATTGTCGTAAACCTTTATTTTCGCTCCATCCACTTTGCTTAATACCATACGTAATCTGTTTATAGCTTGATTACTTGACATTTCAAGAGAAAAGAAAGCCGTAGGTATTCTATTCTTTACTGCTATTTCTTTTAATAAAGACATTCCAAAGGCTGACTTTCCCATTGCAGGACGAGCAGCAATAACAATCAAGTCGCCATTGTTCCACCCATTTGTTATTTTATCCAATTCAGGAAATCCCGATTTTATATTCGGTTTTTTAGTTCCCTCTAATCCATTTCTTCCAAAGCATTTCATATTTTCTAATTTTTATGATTAATACATTGCAAAGTTATTACTTGACCTGCGACATTTTTTGACGTAGGTTTTGTTTATTTACAAAAACAACCGCTACAATTTTTCATAATCATAGCGGTTGGTATAGAGAAATTATTTCTTATTTTTCAAGAAACTCAAATCGGGTTCATGGTAACGGCTTGATTTTAGTATCTTACCGTCTTCACGATAAATCGGTTTTCCATTTTCGTCCAATTTGCTCATATTGCTTTCATGCACCGCATCGAAGATACGCTCAAACTCGTCCTGCAATCCGTGAGAGACAACTGTTCCCAACAAGGTGTAAGCTATATCGGCTAATTCTTTGGCTACCGCTTGCAGCCGTTCATCCTCTGTATCTCCTGTGATTGCGTATTCTTCTGCATATTCATCAACTTCTTCTTTCATCACACGCATACGAAGTTCATGCAAATCTTGGGGGATGCGCAAAGTTGGCTGTTCGTTTATATACAAGCCAAAAGCCCGATGAAATTCTTCTAATTGTTTGAGCTGCTTTTTCATACCCTAATTTATTTGTATTATGTTAGTGATAGGATTAGGTGTTGATTCCGTAATTTCCACATTACCGTCTATATCAATCGTTCCGATAACAGATTGGCTTGTGCTATATTGAAAACCTGCAAAATACAATAAATCAGAACCGCCCATTGTGTAAATGGAACGAAAATCAATGCCTTTGCTTGACAAGTCCAATTCCTTGATACTGTAGTCCTCTAATGCTATAATATCCAATTTATCCACAGATTTCCGCGCATATAAAGCATTTGTTGTGACATAAGTGGAACGATCGGTGGCAAAAAATCCATTCAAATTAGCTGAAACTTCTGTCAATGCCTTTGTAGCAAACTGATATTCGTATGTGCGTCCATAAACATTTATCAACATTGTAGCCCTGCGTTCATTCCATTTCACTTGTATATCGTTGGGCTGTGATATTCCCCAGTAATCAAGAAACTCCGTTTCTGCCATAATTTGACTTTGGAGTTCTTTATTCTCATTTAGCTTGCTAACTACAAGTTTGTAAGATTCATGTTCTCCACTAACAGCAGTGAGATATAAATCTTCGTTGTCGTGAGATACAAAAGCATTTCCATACTCTGTTTGGGGGATAAAATTAGAAATGATAAACTGCTGCATACCATATGACGGACGGATGTATCTATAATCGTAGAAGCACATTCCTTTATTATTCACAACAAATTGAGCTTGGGGTACTGAAGCCTGTGCATACATTTCCAATCTCAAATTTGTAACATCTTGTGTATGGATTTTATACAAGGCAAGACCAGAATATTGCGTTGCATAGATATTTTCTTGTTTATCTGTTATAGCGTTCTCTCCATTTAGTCCTATACCTAAATCATATATCGCTTCTGTCTCTTTATTAATGAGGTAAGAGTGTCCTCCACCTATTATTGGATCAAGAAGTATATTCCCATTCTCATCAAATGAGGGTTTATAATTTATAGGTCTTTCTGTGTTTATCATCAGATACGTTTCATTAATATCCCATATTTTAGACAAATCATTTATTCTAACCGTATCACCCTTATCGTCAATCCATGATAATTCCATGTCTCTACCGTCTTTCTTAATCTGTCGATATTGGGCAGCAGAAGAACGGGTGTTAGTTCCACTTGTATAGATATACTTTGCATCTTTGATATTCAACCCTACAATATCACCATGTTGGGGCAGTTGGGGCAGTTCATCATCATTGCTGCAAGATACAAGAAAAAAGGCTGTACAAGCAGCCAATAAATACTTCAATTTCATAATGCTATTTCTTAATGTTATTAATAATTCTATCCGATAATTCTTTCAATCCGATTTCATCCAAACTGCTCAATTCAGCTTTTTCCCCTATCAAAATAGGGTGTTTAGGATTCCCTTTCGTAGTAGCTTCGTATGCCTTGAAGTGATAGTTTGCATTGAACAGGCTGATAATACCGTCAATATCTTTTTCTTTATTTCCAAACAACAAGTCATACAGGTATTTCCTCTTTCCGATAAGATTACCCCAAGCACACCATACATCTGCTTCTTTGATTTCGGATAACAAGTTCTTTATAGCAATCAGATTGTTACGGTGTATTTCCATATTGGGGTCTATATCCATATCATCGGGATTGGTTGCACGTTGCGGATATACATTCAGCATATACCATGCTCCATATTCACCGCTTCTTTTGGCATATTTCTGTACCCTTTTTAGTGTTGGGTCAAGCTGTTCAGGTATTGCCGTACTTGGATTTATACCGATACAGATTAACGCTTTATTACAAGAAGTGTCAAATAGCTCTCCCAACACATATCTTACCCCTGTAACTTCATAGCCGTTTATTATTTGGCTTTCTGCTGTTTCCTCATACTCGTACAGCCATCCTTTTTCAATAATTTTCTTACCCATAACCTTTTGTCTTTTGTGTATGCTTATTATTACTAAGCACAAAGATAAATCTTTTTTTCAACTTTACAGTTTCGAAAACAGGGTTTTATGAAGTCAAAGGTCGATTTATTCGTCATTAATAAGGTTCGGGAGAAACGAAAGGAACTTGGCATATCGCAGCGTGGACTGGCTGCGATATTGGAATGTTCACCCAGTTTCATAGGACAGGTGGAGAGCGATAAATTTGACATAAAGTACAGCGTACACCAAGTTTTCCTTATCGCACAATTTTTCGATTGTTCCCCTGCCGATTTCTTTCCTCCTATCAATTTTGACATATAAGCCTGTTTTTTCCGCAAAGATAAGATTAGGGGTACGTCAGTTTAAGTCGGTGGTCTAATATCTTTCATCACTGACGAGAAAATGGCAAAAAAATACCGTTACATTGCTGCAACGGCTCATGCAAATAATCTGGCAATAATTCATTTATAATTGGATAACATCTTTTGTATTCTGTTCTTTATGCTTTCCCTCAATGACAACGGAGACAACACCTCTATATGTTCTCCATAGCCCATTATCCTGTTCTCCAATTCGGGATTGATTATCAGATGCAGGGTGATAACATCACCCTCTATTACCTGTGAGGAATGGATTGGCAACGAATGGAGATAGGGCAACATGGAAGGAGAGACCTTCAACCTGACTTCTTCTATCGGGGCAGTCGGATTGTTGTCGGGTTCATAGACAAGCCCATACACATCATCAAAGCGTTTGGCAGTTTCTTCCAATGCAGGTTCTCGTTGGAACACATCGTCTGTTGTTATAAGATTGTGTATTCTGTCCAATCCGAATGTACGGAACGATTTCAACTTATCCACAAAGGCAAACAAATACCACATGCCCTCAAACTCTTTCAGCAAGTAGGGACAGACGGTATAGTCTTTGGTTTCTCCCGACTGGTAATTATAATGGGAAAAGCGGACAACCGTCTGATTTTGGATAGCCCTCAACAGCCACCCGATATGTTCCACTCCTTTTGCACGGGGATCGGGGCTGACAGCAAGATATTGCAGCAGCCTGTTTTTATCCCTCATGGTAGAGAGGACAATATCCGAGCTTTCCGCCAATCCTATAAAATACAGTAACTTGTCTAATTCCAATGTACTGTCAGTCTGTGCAAAGTAGCCGTTCTTCTTTTCATCATATATGATTTCAATGTCGAAGTTGCTGCGTATCTCTGCCAAGTCTCTTTGGAAAGTCCTTTCTCCAACTTCCACGTCATATTGCTTCATGTATTCAAGCAGGATATGTTTGCTTGGATAATCATTCCGCAATATTCTGCGGATTATCAGATAATGTCTGCGTATGGTGTTCTTTGTAGGCATACTATTTCTTTTTATTACTTTTGAGCATCCTTTATTTTTTTAATAGCATCTATGAGTTGTATTACGTATCTTTTATTTTCGGATTCTGTTGAGAGCAGATTACACATATTAAGTGCATTTTCCATTTCCTTTTGGAAAGCCTCCTTTTTTTTCATGCCATGATTGTCCTTACTGAAATCTATAAAATATCCTTTAACTGTTCCTTCGCTTGTGCCAATTATGTTTGCAATAAACCGTATAATATTGGCTTGGGAATTTCCAATATCAAGAGTGGTTAAAAGGGATTTCAAGACAAACGCTCTTGTTTTAAGATTGTATTCTGATACTTTTTCGACAGGCATTGCTTTTAATACCTTAAGAGAGCATTCCATTACACGTGTTCTCCAGTCCCTAATAGCCAGTTCGATTAGTGTAGCTTTAGAGATAATCATTTCAGAATATTCCTTGAGCTTCTCAATCAGGCGTGTCAATCGGATTGCATATTCTTCTTCATATTTTTTGCTGTCTTTTATGGCTTTTTCCGCTTCCTCACATAAGGAATCCAAAAAGGATTTTGTTTGTAACAAGGTAAAAAAAGTCCCATTGTCTTTTACACTCAGATAATTGATTTCTGCCAAATCGCTAGTATTAAACTCTTGTTCAAGATACTTATCATACGCCTTAGTTCTTTCAAAACTTTCTGCAATTTTTGGTGGATGTTTTTTGTAGTATTTTTCCGTCTTTCCTTTTTTTAGTTTATAGGTGTTTTCTGTATAAACCTTTATTTCATTGCCGTCTTCATCCAGAATTTTATTATCGAATATTTTGGAAACAGTCTTTGTATCTATATTAATGTAGCCATTGAACATGGAATCGTTTTCGTAATATAATTCCTTTCGATATGTCTCATAGAATTTTTCTATATTCCACTTTATCTTGTCATTAAAGAGAGCAAACACTGATTCGCTGTTTTCTCCCAATTCCACATATTTGCAGATACATTCAGAGGAAAGTTCTGCAATGAATATAAATTCTGCAATGGTTTTTCTGTTCGGTTCAATCTTATTTTCTGTCATAATACATTGATTTCAATTTATAAATGATTAAAGAACGTATGCCTGCTTAACGCAATCGCATTCTCTTCCTTGGATATTCTGATATACTTCATAAAACTGGTTTCCGTGCTGTGTCCCGTTATCTGCATGATAGACAAGCTCGGTATTCCTGCCCTGTAAGCATTGGTAGCGAAACTTCTTCGGGCTGTATGGCTGGTTACCATGTCGCACTTCTCATGGGTAATCTCATGCTTAATTCCACCCGATGTCTCGACCACGGAGACAAAGTTAGTGATTCCTGCCTTACGGCACAATTTTTTTAATATTCTGTTTGTGCTTTGGTTGGACTGCACGGCAGGCGGTTGGTTTCCATACTTGCGGAAAATGGCTTCCACTTTGGGATGCATGGGGATTACCACAAGCGTATTGGTCTTTTGGGTTACAATCGTTAGCAGTTTGTTGTCAAAGTCCAAGTGTTTCTGCTGTAAGCGTGCTATATCGGAATAGCGCAACCCTGTATAACTTGATACAATGAAGCTGTCCCTTACACAAGATTCACCCTCGTTGAGTTCAAGATTGTAGAGGTTATCCAATTCTTTCTCCGTCAGATAGACCGTTTCCACATTTTCCTTATACACTTTGAACTCCTTGCGCTTAAAGTCGTCATTGGCGGTATAGTTGTTCTCGTAGGCATACCGCAACATAGCCTTTATGCTCTTGACGAATTTTCCAATCGCATTCGGCTTGTATTTTCCACGGGAATGGCTGGCTTCATTCATAAATTTCACAAAGTCATTGTAGAAGTTCACGGTTACACCGTCCAATCTCAACTTTATCCGTCTGTTGGCGCAATACTGCTTTACGATTTTCAGAGTTGAAGCATAGCTCTGTATTGTACCTGCTGCCAGTCTTCCCCCTTTGCTGTTCAGTATAGTTCCGTCCTTACAGAGGGAAATGTAATATTCCATGAAACTGATGAAGTCTGCAAACATCCGTTTTTCCTTTGTAGCTTGGTTCAATTCTTCACGCAACTTTGTACGCACGGCATCCACGGTAGGATAGATTTCGTGTAATTTCATTTCCTCCAACACCTTGATTAGGGCATTGGTGGTTTTCTCAATCTCTTTGTTGATATTGCGTAATATCAGTTGCAGCCGTATATTCCCTTTCAAGTCGGGATTCCGTTTGCTGTCCTCTATGGCACACCCCATTTCCTTGTCCCAATGTTTGGGCTGTATCTTGTACTCGACAGGCAGATAGAATGTCAGTCTTTCACCATGCAGATTTACCCGAAGCCTGATTGTGGAAATCGGCTTCGTGGCATTCTTCAAGGAGAATCTGATTACATCTTTACAATAGAAAAAATCTTTCTTACACATATCAATACTTTTTTATTCTATCATTTTTTCTTTCAAGAATCGTTCCTCTCAATATCATGTACATTTACTGTTTTCAAGTGATTTGGTACTGATTGGAATCGCATAATATGACGGCTTGTCATATTTCGTAACAAGGCTTTCATATACATTGTGTTCAATTATTTGGTTAATTACCACACACTCCCAATACCATATCTTTAGCCTTACAAGTTCATACTTTTGCTTTCCAGTTTTTCCCTGATTTCTTCGATAATGCTATTGGCATTCGTGGGCTGTTTATTCCAAGCATGAGCCATTGATTTTACTTTGTTCATTGCCCGTCCCAACGCACATCGTGAATTTGGTCCATACAGTCTCCTGTCTTTTATATCCTGCTCTATTGTCTTTAAGTTGAATTTATGAAAACAGAGTGTACAGAACAAGGTATAGTCGGTAAAACCATTAATAAGTGATGTATCAGCAGCCTTGCTATTGGCAGAGGGAGTGAATATGCAATCAAACTGTTCCAACAGGATATTCGGATTGCCACGCATGACATTGTAGTATGATGTATCGGATATTTTCAGCTTTTTCATAATCATCCTTTTCGTTCCCATTTTCAGTTCAAACCTTGTCTTCTTTTCATAATGCGCCATAATTTCTGTCGGGTTGCTCACCATTTTTAGAAATGGTTTGTTCTTGCCTGTGAGGATTTCCACTTCTTTGTTGTAGATGTTCAGTTCCTCTTGACAATCTTTTGTCTTTACATCTTTCTTGAAACAGATACTTTCTCCCATATAACGCTTCCAGTTATATCTGCGATAGTCGCCTGTGCATAGATTCAGTGTATTCAGTATGGATTCTGTGAGTTCCATATCCACATCTTTTGTAGCATGGAGTTTATTGAAAGAGCAATCCTCAATAATGGCTTCCACATTAAGTTTGCAGATACCCAACCTCTCTATATTCCGTAATGCTTGCGGAAAGGTGTCCTCTGATATAAGTAGGGGATAATCTTCCAACAGCAATTTAGAGGAGAACTCTATGGTCATTCTCTTGGACTGTCTGTTGGCATGGATATAGAGGGAGAAGGGCACAAGGGCACGATTGTTTTGATTGGCTTGTGAGTTAAACTCTATAATTGACAATTCTCCCGTCTCCATATCAAGTGTATGCTTGAAAAGATGCTCTTTACCCTCAATCAATGAAATGTTATCACTACTTGTACAGAATCTTACTGTATCAAACTGCAGTTTATTGCTATTAATTGTTTTTCTCATTTTTTGTTCTGTTTTTAGATTGCAGATAATCAGAACATCATTTGCAATCGGGTTAATATTTTATTGTGCTAATCACGTTATCAAGGTGGATACAAAGAACCGACTTGGTAGGTTTCATAGACACGGGGCAACCACCTTGATATTAATTGCCCCGTGCTCCTGTGCTTAATACGGTAGTATATTCTGTTCGTCAACCAACCGTAGAGCGAGCATTATATCGCTGTAAGAGAACTGCATGTCAATCATTTTTAAGGCAATGGTGGCAATACTCTTACGATGTCCCACAAACTCACAATTCTTAAGATAATCAAGATGTGGATAAACATCGGCTAGTACCCTGTTTTGCAACAAATGGAACTTTATTTGTTCGGCTTCTGCCTCTCCGTCAAATTCAGGATAAAGCGTAACCCGTACACCCGTTTCACGCAAATCCTGTATCACGTTAGGATGATATAATGCAATACCAAACTTACCCTCATGCCCAGTAGCCAGCCACGTACGATGTGGATCTATGATTGACATAACCAACGCATCAACAGGGGATGTTACCACGCCAATATGTTTTGCCCCATTGATTCTCTGCATACCAAAGAGAGTGGGTAGAATTGTTAGGGCGTACCCCTCGCTTAATTCTTTTGCGAGAGAATAATACTTGTCACCATACGGAACAGATTCGTATTCCACATGGGAGTTCTGTTTTTTGGTATGTTGGATAAGTGCATCCCCGTCTCCGTCACGAACAATCATTCCTATGTCGGGGTTAAAAAGTGCCATCCTAACATCACGAATTTTTTCGTTTTTGCTTTTGAATGCCAAGATTGCTGCATAATCACCTTTATAGCAACACCTCGTATCAATTCTGACTTCAAATGAAGCCAAAAGAGAATCAACCACCTTTTCAGGAAAATAAGAATGCAGGAATTTTGCCAACGTACTTTTACCGCACTCGTCTGGAAAGCGACGCATTCGATCTTTGGTTATAAAGTTCATAACCTGTTTTTTGGTTTTTGACATGTGTTTTATTGTTTTTAAATTATAAATTAAAGAGTTTAGTGGTCGGCAATTACCGACCACTATTAATAGGAATCAGAGCATTGTTTATGCTCACTTCAGAGACCAAAACCCTGCGGTATGCTTTATGCGCTTTCAAGTTTCCATTACGGATCATTCTATAAACCGTGCTTCTTGATACATGCAAAATTTCGCATACTTGAGGAATTGTGTAGAACTTAGCTGAAGTCTTTTTGCTAATTTCTGTTTTCAGATTTACAATGTCTGACTTCAACTCATACAATGGTTCAAGCTGTCTTTGCAGCTCCGAACCGTTAATTAGCTTTATTTCCTCTTTCATATCTGAATAGGATTGGGTTGTACAATATTTCAAAGAACTCAATCGCTGACCGAATCATCGCATACATTTTTGCATCGTGAACCAGCTTGGATTGCGGATGCAAAGGTATTTTTTATTTTTGAAATATAAAAATAAGTAGCTGATACACAGGTAATTACGACTATTAAATAATAAGAAAATTACTACCCAAACAGATATAAGTTACTACCAGATTTGATAAACGCAACAGAAAAATCTCTCACGAAATCAGACCTTTTGAAGAAAATGCACTACCAATGAAAAAAAGAGAAAAACACGTGATATTTCCCCGAATAGTTGGTAGCCAAAACAGACCTCAACCGTCTGCCGACTTTTGATGAAAGAAAGAAAAAGTAACAGGCAGAACGTTTCGGGAGACCAATGGGGAGACCAACTTTACTTGCGTGAATGAATAATGGGGTAATAAGAGTTGGTATTCTGCCGACATATTATAATAAGGTATAGAACAAAAACGGTGTAGCCCACAGTATGCGTATTGTATGTGGGCTACACCGTTGGTCTCCCTATCGGTATCAATCAGGGGACTATGAAAAAGTTATTGGGATATTTCGTCAAATCATGAACACAGTGATTTGTGGGAAAAGGCTATTTGCAGACAGGAATATAATAAAAGGGTGGTTTACAGCAAACTGCAATGTATCAGAATGCATCACGGTGTATTATCGGATTGGTCTCTCGATTGAGACCCCAAGAAAAAAGCCCTTGAAAGTGATTGACTTTCAAGGGCTTCGGGATGTTGTTGCGGTGCGTACGGGACTCGAACCCGTGACCCCATGCGTGACAGGCATGTATTCTAACCAACTGAACTAACGCACCTTTAAAAGAGGAATCAGGCGATTTCCTGATTGCGAATGCAAAGGTAAAGACTTTATCTTAAATAGCCAAATTACTTCCGTACTTTTTTCAAAAACCAAACCTGTTTTTTTTGAAACTAAAACTTCTTCCGATACAAAACTACAGTCGGAAACTATAGATATAGGCTGATACGTAATCTTCTTCTTTGTCCCTTAACCAATCCGCCAACAGGGATACACGTTTGAAACCGAACCTCTCAAACAAATGTTGTGCCTTCATATTCTTTTGGGAAACTATAGCATAAAGCTGGTGCATATACAAATGTTCGCGAGCATAAGAAACAAGCATCCCCAATACCTTGGTTGCAACTCCCCGCCCCCTATACTCCGGAAATAACAAGATTCCTATCTCCGCACGTAAATGCCGAGGAGAAAAATCCATCAAATCCACACAGCCTAAAACCAAATGCTCATCCTCCGTCTCTATAACCAAACGCAACTGTCCATCGGCATAAATGTCGTGGCGTGACTCTGCTATATATGTTTTTAAGGAATAACGGGAATAAGGAACATTCGAACTTCCCCATTGCCACAACTCTTCATCATTTTCAACACTATATAACCACTCCAAATCTTCCGGTTCAAGTGCACGCAACCGTATATTATCTGCCGCAAACATCATCGTATTTCGTTTTTCAATATACGTTATTCATCGTTATCAACTTAGATGTCTCCATAGAGTAAGTCGCTATCCGTACCCGGGTATGTTCTGCCCCGAGAGACAACAGGTACAGCATTTTCTCATAACTATATGCCCCGGTATCATATATGACATAATCATAGGCCTTCACCGAAAGAGACGGATCAAGATGGCCGTCCGGCTTATTCGACTCATCCGCTACCACAAAATCTATCTTCAAGTTATTTTCAAGCCCCAATCTGCATAGCGACTCTACAGCTTCCGGACGTCCCAAAAACAAATATGATTTGTCAGCCTCGCGGTCTCGTCCTCTTCCTATCCATCCGAACAAACGCTCTTTCTGGTGCATACACAAATCCAAGACTCCCCGGACAATAACAGCCATTTGGATAAAAGGTGCCAACCAACGATTCGAACGACGGTAATGTTTGTCAAAAAAGATAAGCATGGCCTTATAAAAAACATGCACGTAACGGAAAGAGCTTTTATGCGTACTTTCTCCCTTATAGTGCAGAATCCTTAACGGCTGATAATAATTCTTATAGCCACATTGTAATAAACGATAAGAGAGGTCGATATCTTCTCCATACATGAAAAAATCCTCATCCAAAAGTCCGGTTTTATCAAGTGCAGAGCGGCGCACCATACAAAAAGCCCCCGATATGACATCGATCTGATTGGTCTTGTTCTTATCCAAATATCTCATGTAATAACGTCCCAAACGCCGCGAATGAGGAAACAATGCACACAAACCGGTCATTTTGCAAAAAGACGTAAAAGGAGTAGGCAACCCCCGACGAGATTCCCAAGCAAAACCACCGTCGTCCTTCAACATAGCAACCCCCGTAGCACCGGCCTCCGGATGAGTATCCATAAAATGCAAACATCCGGACAATGTATTTTCTCCCACCACCGTATCCGGATTAAGTAGCAAAATATATTCACCTGTCGCTTGCCTTATCGCCATGTTGTTCGCACGGGAAAAACCTACATTTTCCTGATTTTCTATAAAATGGACATCTGGAAAACGAGAGCGTATATATTCCACCGATCCGTCGGAAGAAGCATTATCCACCACCCAGATTTCAGCATCCAGTCCATAGCACGCCCGTATCACAGAGCACAAGCACTGCTCCAAGTAATACTTCACATTGTAGCTGACGATTACGATTGAAAGTTTCATGCCTTTCTCTGGTTTTCTGTCTTTACACCGTCATGATTCAATTCCAGCCCCGTTTCATTCTCAAACTTTTCACGGGAAGGCCAGCAAAAACATAAAGCCAAAGCTGTAATAAGCGCACAAATAGAACCGGTTGAGTCCAATGTCAGATAATAAAATACGATATTCGTCCACCCCGTAACAGCCAACATCGCCATACGTACCTCACTCCATCTTTTATATTTCAAACCGGACCGTTGCGGAAAGTCTACGGAATAAGAAGATTTCACCACTCTAAACGACATCATTTTCAGAGCCATAGGTACCAATACGATAACCATGATGATTCCCGTCAGATTGATATAGTAATCTGCCAGTTCATTCCCTACAGCCCATCCGGCAGTCCAAACGTCCCACTCAAACAGCCCTATAAGTACGGCCGCCCATATAAAAATAAGACAAAACTCCAACCGGAGTTTCTTTATAACATTCTCCATCTCTCTGTTCTCCTACATTTGTCCCGTAAAGACTACACGGTTCACAATAGAACGTCCCAACGTTACTTCATCCGTATATTGCAGTTCATCATTTTGCGCAACCCCACGTGCAATCACGCTGATACGTGCGGCTGCATTTTCCAACTTTCTGTAAATATAAAAATTGGTCGTATCTCCCTCCATTGTCGGACTAAGAGCCAATATCACCTCTCTCACGCCTCCGTCTTCCACGCGCTCTACAAGAGTTTGTATCTGAAGGTCGGAAGGTCCCACCCCGTCCATCGGAGATATCACTCCACCAAGTACATGATAAACACCCTTGTACTGATGTGTATTCTCTATAGCCATCACATCCTGAATATTTTCCACCACACATATCGTGGAATGGTCGCGTTGCATATCCGAACAGATTTCACAAACGTCCGTATCCGAGATATTATGACATACAGAACAATATTTCACATCATGCTTCAACGTAATCAACGACTGGCCGAAACTCTCAACCGCCTGTACATCCTGCCTCAACAGGTGTAGAACTAACCGCATGGCGGTCTTCGAACCTATCCCCGGCAACTTCGCAAATTCATTTACGGCCTTTTCTAATAATACTGAAGGATATTGTTGATTCATCTACAATCAAAATACATAAATTTGTGCAAAGATAACCAAAAGCCAAATAAAAAGCGTATATTTGCCAACAAAAAAATACAAACTGACATGGAAATCAAATCAGCAGAATTCGTCATCAGCAACTCTTCGGTCGGGAAATGTCCTTCTACCCATGCTCCCGAATATGCTTTTATAGGCCGTTCCAATGTAGGCAAATCCAGTTTGATTAACATGCTGACCAATAATAAAAAATTGGCAAAGACCTCCGCCACACCGGGGAAGACATTGCTTATTAATCATTTTTTAATCAACAATGAGTGGTATCTGGTAGACCTTCCGGGATACGGTTACGCCAAAATAAGCAAAAAAGAACAAGAAAAGTTGCAGCAAATCATCTCTTCTTATATACTGTGCAGGGAACAGATGACCAACTTGTTCGTACTCGTCGATTCGCGACACGAGCCTCAAAAAATAGACATGGAATTCATCGAATGGCTCGGAGAAAACGGAATCCCGTTCAGTATTGTTTTTACGAAAGCCGACAAATCCAAGCCGACTAAGCTCAAGGCTAATATTGACGCTTATCTTAAAGCCCTAAAAGAACAATGGGAAGAACTGCCTCCTTACTTCATAACCTCATCCGAAAACAAAACGGGACGTACGGAACTCTTGAACTATATTGAAAGCATTAATAAGTCGTTATAAGCAAAGCCTCTATTAAAACGAGTAATTGATACCCAAACTGAACCATTCTTTGAACATGAGATAAGAAAACTTTTTATCCTCATTCCGATAATTCTCCGAACTGTCATCTATACGAGGATAGAGAAACAGTTTGGAATTCAAGAACCTGTTTATCGTGAAAGTAAATGTGTTTTCCCATTCGATATCGGTCGTTTCCAAATTGCTGAACCAATATATACGGGCATCCCACTTGATGTTTTTCCATATCTCCCAACTATAATTCACAGTAATATTCGGACCGAAATTATTGTACATACTTCGTCCGGACTCCAATCCAAAATTACCGAATAACGACCTGCGCTCTACCGAACGAAAGTTATAGGCTACGGGAGACAAGTTGGCAGAACCTTTAAAACGTTTCAATTCCAATTTATAATCCATACCTAAAGAAACAACCAAATTGAACGGAGAAAGGAAATCGGAAGAAACCTCGTCGCTATTTGCCTTGAAACTCGGATAAAACTGAGTATATGCCTGAACCTGCAAAGTATAAAACCAATGTTTGGTAGCCTTGTAACCTATTTTAGTGGTCAAACGCAACAAGTCGTCATTAGTCTTGAGTTTATGCTTCTCATCCGTTTTCGAAGTCTGAAATCCCAAACGCATTTCAAGCTTATTGTCCCATTGTATTTTCTGTTTGTTATTGAAGTTCGCCTCCATGGTTGCCAAAGCCAACATCGTATAATTGTTATCACCGCCCTGATACCAATTCTCGGAATAATAATTTTGGGTAAACTGAAACGAATAATCTCCTTTGAATTTCCAAAAATTAGGACGCCGTACCTTTAAACGTATGGTATCTACATCCTGTGTTAAATCAACATTGATCTCATTTTCCACCAAATGGGTCACAGCAGGCAATTCCGGTAAGACTTCTTTCTGCAACCCACCGGCTTTTTCCAAGTCGTCTTCCGTAGTCTGAATCAACCATGGAGTACGGACATAAGCCTGCATCAGCATCCTATTCTCCTCTTCCAACACCAATCGGTCTTTATCTCTATAATCCAACAAAGAAGGGACATTCTTTTCACGTCCCGGAAGTGTGAAATTCCACTTTACACCAAACTCCTGCTTCATGGGGGCATCATAAAGCGTCCCCGGAGCAAACAACCGGAAATAATACGGAGTGAATCTCACGGTTGAATCCGTCTGTAAATTGCTTGTTTCCCAGACAAGTGCATTCAACAGAACTGTATATCTTTGCACTACAGCGTTCATCGACAATGTATCCACGATACACGTACGCCTGTTTCGAGCCCCGATATCAGTACTGAACAAGTATGACAATATAATGATAAAAAAGAACCTTATTCGCATCCACGTTTTCTTTTGTCGACACAAAGATATATCTTTTTTAAAGGAAAAGTCCCACGGAACTCAAAGTTTTTTGTAATTTTGCAACTTAATAGTTGTATTATAATTGAATTCTAATCCAAAAATTATAACATTGTGGGAGAAACAAAGTATATCTTCGTTACTGGCGGAGTAGCCTCATCATTAGGCAAAGGCATTATATCCTCATCTGTGGGTAAATTGTTGCAAGCTCGTGGATACAACATTACCATTCAAAAATTCGACCCCTATATCAACATCGACCCGGGTACGCTCAATCCGTACGAACACGGTGAATGCTATGTTACCGTAGACGGTCAGGAAACGGATTTGGATTTAGGACATTACGAACGTTTCACCGGAATCCAGACTACCCGTGCCAATAATATAACTACCGGCCGGATATACCAAAGCGTTATCGAAAAAGAACGCAGAGGGGACTATTTGGGTAAAACCATTCAGGTCGTACCTCATATCACGGACGAAATCAAACGGAACATCAAATTGATGGGTAAAAAATACAAGTTTGATTTCGTAATTACCGAAATCGGGGGAACGGTAGGTGACATCGAATCCCTGCCCTTCCTGGAGGCCATCCGCCAATTACGTTGGGAATTGGGCAAGGATGCCATCAACCTGCATCTGACCTACGTTCCTTATCTGGCGGCTGCAAAAGAGTTGAAGACCAAGCCGACCCAAACATCGGTCAAGCAATTGCAGAGTTTGGGTATACAACCGGATATTTTGGTACTTCGTACGGAACATGAACTGAATGCGGACATCCGGAAGAAAGTGGCTCATTTCTGTAATGTGGACGAAGAAGCCGTCATTCAAAGCCTGGACATGCCGTCCATCTACGAAGTACCTCTGAGCATGCAAGCCCAGAAGCTCGATGCCATTATTTTACGCAAGATGAATATGCCGGTGGGTGAAACGCCCCAACTCGGTCCATGGCGCTCCTTCCTCGACCGTCGCAACAAAGCTACGGAAATCGTCCACATCGCCCTGGTTGGCAAATATGATTTGCAAGACGCATATAAGAGTATTTTAGAGTCACTCGCACATGCCGGAACCTACAATGACTATAAAGTCAAGACACATTTCGTCAATAGCGAAAAACTGACCCGTGAAAATGTGGAAGAGCAACTGAAAGGTATGGCGGGAGTGGTTATCTGTCCGGGGTTCGGACAACGGGGCACCGAAGGTAAAATCATTGCAGCCGAATACACCCGCACCCACGACATTCCGACGTTCGGTATTTGTCTCGGTATGCAAATGATGGTTATTGAATTTGCACGTAACGTATTAGGATACGTAGATGCCAACAGCCGCGAAATGGATGAAAAGACTCCGCACAATGTCATCGACATCATGGAAGAACAGAAAAATATCACCCAAATGGGAGGTACAATGCGTCTGGGAGCCTACGAATGCGACGTACGCGAAGGCAGCAAGACTTTCGAGGCATACGGGCAAAAGCAGATTTCCGAACGCCACCGTCACCGTTACGAGTTCAACAACCAATATATTAAGGAGTATGAAAAGGCCGGCATGCAATGCGTCGGCATCAACCCCGACAGCAACTTGGTGGAGATCGTGGAAATCCCGACATTGAAATGGTACATCGGTACACAATTCCATCCGGAATACAGCAGTACGGTACTCAAACCGCATCCATTGTTCCTTTCATTCGTAAAGGCAGCCATTGAGAATTCATTGAGCACCAAAAAGCAATCTAAAGACAAATAAATAAGAATATGGACAAAAACACGCTTACAGGATTTATCCTCATTGCGGCAGTACTTATCGGATTCAGTTATTTCAGTCGCCCGAGCGAAGCGGAAATGGAAGCCCAACGCCGACAGGACTCTATCGCTACCGTGGCTCAACAAAAGGCACAGATGGCACAAGAAGCCAAGGAAGAGGCTGAAATAGCGCATCAGGCACAAGTAGCTTTAGACACGACGTCATTGTTTTACGCCCACAGGAGAGGAGAAGCACAAAACGTCGTATTGGAAAACGAGCTGATTAAATTAACGTTCAACACACGTGGGGGAACCGTCCAAAAGGTTGAACTCAAAGAATATAAGAACCAACAGGGCGGCCCGGTGACGCTGTTCGACGAAAAAGACGCACGCATGCAATTCATGTTGGGCGGGAAAACGGAGAACATCAACTCCGGTGACTTTTTCTTCACCCCAATCAACGTCAGCGACACGACCCTCACCATGCGTCTCCAGGCTTCCACAGGAGGCACACTGGATTTCGATTACAAGTTGTTGCCCCATTCCTACATGATCGACTTTACCATCCAAGCCAACGGTTTGGGCAATATCTTCGCTCCGTCTATGAAAACTCTGGACATAGCATGGAATGAAATGGCACGCCAACAAGAAAAAGGCTTCGATTTCGAAAGCCGTTATTCTTCCCTGACGTATAAAATAAAGAATGAGGGAACGGATTATCTGAGCGAAACCAGTGCCGAATCCGAAAAGATCGCAGAACCCTTAGATTGGGTCGCTTTCAAGAACCAGTTTTTCAGTTGTGTATTGATAGCACATCAGGATTTCACAGAAGCCCACCTCAGCAGCACGCCGCAGCAAAAAGCCAGCGGTTACCTGAAAGATTACGAGGCCGACATGAAAACGTTCTTCGATCCCAGCGGAAAGACCCCTACTCAAATGCAGATGCTGTTCGCTCCGAACAATTACCATCTATTGCAACACACGAACAAACTCAGTGCCAGTGACAAAGACTTGGAATTGGAAGACCTTGTTTATCTGGGCTGGCCGCTCTTCAAGTGGATCAACCGTTTCTTCATCATCTACATTTTCGATTGGTTGAGCAGTCTGGGACTGTCAATGGGTATTGTCCTGTTGTTGCTCACGATATTGGTGAAAGTACTGGTCTACCCCACCACACGCAAGTCTTACTTGTCTTCTGCCAAGATGCGTGTGCTGAAACCGAAGATTGACGAGCTTAACGCCAAATATCCGAAACCGGAAGACGCCATGAAGAAGCAGCAGGAAACCATGCAGCTTTACAGCCAGTACGGGGTCAGCCCGATGGGCGGATGCTTGCCGATGCTGTTGCAGATGCCTATCTGGATCGCTTTGTTCAACTTCGTTCCGAACGCCATCGAATTGCGCGGAGAAAGTTTCCTTTGGGCTTCCGACCTTTCGGCATACGATGACGTGATACGATGGGACAAGTCCATCTGGCTCATCGGAGACCATCTCAGCATTTTCTGCTTGTTGTTCTGTCTGACCAATATCGTCAACACTTGGATCAGCATGCGCCAGCAGCAGAATAGCATGACCGGCGAACAAGCACAACAAATGAAGTTCATGCAGTATATGATGTATATCATGCCTGTAGCCTTCTTCTTCATGTTCAACAACTACTCGTCCGGATTGAACTATTACTATTTCCTTTCCGGTCTGACCAGCATCCTTATCATGTGGTTCCTACGCAAGACCACCGATGACAAGAAGCTTTTGGCTAAGCTCGAAGCCAACTACCAAGCCAATAAAGCCAACCCTAACAAAAAGATGTCGGGAATGGCCGCACGGTTGGAAGCACTGCAAAAACAGCAGCAAGCCATCTTGGAAGAACAGAAAAAGAAACAAGCTCAAAACAAAAAATAACAATACATCCAAAAGAATCATTCCGGGCTATCCGCAACCGTCCGGAATGATTCATTTTTTTAGCTCACATCTATTATGAATCTCATTCATGTTATGACCGCAGCCCTTACCTTGGCTTCCGCCAGTCCGGTATCCGGAGCCAACGACGGACAAATCATCGGAAAAAACCAGATTACACTTACCGGAGACCGCCTCACTCCCGAGGCATTATGGGCCATGGGACGGATCGGGACTTTCGCCGTCTCTCCGGACGCCCAAAAGATTGTGTACACCGTCAGCTATTACAGCGTACAGCAGAACAAGAGCCATACCGTCCTTTACCTGATGGATGCCGACGGCGCGAACCCTACCCTGCTTACCACCACGGCCGACAACGAAAGCGAACCGGCTTTCACTCCGGACGGACAAAAAATCACCTTCCTGAGCGGCAAAAGCGGAAGCAGCCAGATATGGGAAATGGCCTTGGACGGCACGTCACGCCGTCAAGTCAGTTTCTGCCATAAGGACGTGGAAGGCTACAAGTTTTCCCCCGACGGGAAAAAAGTCATCATCGTCCATTCCGTAGACACTTATACTTCTATCGAGAAAAAATACGATGACCTGCCATTATCCAGCGGTATGGTCATCACCGACCTCAACTACAAACATTGGGACCATTACGTGACCACTATCCCCCACATCTTCGTGGCGGATGTCCAAGACGGACGGACGGGTGACGGCATCGACCTCCTGAACGGCGAACCGTTTGAATGCCCGATGTTGCCGTTCGGAGGCAGCGAACAATTCAACTGGAGTCCCGACAGCCGTTATATCGTGTACACCAGTCGCAAAAAGACAGGCCGGGACTACGCTATCAGTACGGACAGCGACATCTACCGCTACGATACGGCGACCGGACAAACCGAGAACCTATGCAAACCGTCCGACTACAAAGAGCCTGAAATCGACCCGTCGCGTTCCATGGAGCACCAAGCCATAAACCATCTGGACCGGGATTGTAACGTGGGCTACGACACGAACCCGGCTTATTCTCCCGACGGGAAATATGTGGCGTGGCTCAGCATGGCGCGCAACGGTTACGAAAGCGACCGTACCCGACTATGCGTCCTGGACCTGAAGACGGGTGCAAAAACTTACGTTACGGAAGCTTTCCAGTCCGGAGTAGACGGATTCTGTTGGGCCGCCGACAGCCGCTCGTTCTATTTCACAGGCGTATGGCAGGCACGTAGCATGATACACTCCACCAACCTCAAAGGCGAAGTGAGACCGCTGACCACGGGGGATTTCGACTATGGTGCCGGACTGGCCTTATGCGGTAAAAACCTCATCGTCACCCGCCACAGCATCAGTGCGCCGGATGACATCTACAGCCTTTCCTTTAAAAAGAAGAAAAATGCGGAAGTCAGGCAGCTCACCCGGGAAAACCAATATTTTCAGGAACGCCTGAAGATGGGTGAAGTCAAAGAACGTTGGGTCGCTACCACGGACGGCAAGAAGGAACTCTGTTGGGTGGTTTACCCGCCTCATTTCGACCCGTCCAAAAAATATCCGGTACTCCTGTTCTGCGAAGGAGGCCCGCAAAGCCCCGTCAGTCAGTTCTGGAGCTACCGTTGGAACCTGCAAATCATGGCTGCCAACGACTATATCGTCATCGCTCCCAACCGCCGCGGCCTGCCGGGCTTCGGCATGGAGTGGCTGGAAGAAATCAGCGGCGACTACAGCGGCCAGTGCATGCAAGACTACCTGAGTGCCATCGACGACATTTGCAAAGAACCGTATGCGGACAAAGACCGCTTGGGATGCGTGGGGGCCAGCTTCGGAGGCTACAGCGTGTACTATCTGGCCGGACACCACGACAAACGCTTCAAATGCTTCATCTCGCACGACGGAATCTTCAACACACAACAGCAATATTACGAAACGGAAGAAATGTGGTTTCCCAACTGGGACCTCGGCGCAGGTCCGTGGCGTAAGGGCATCAGTGCCGACCCGGACAACGCGGAAAAGGTGGACGACCAGCAAAAGGTGAATCCCTTCACCACCAGCCCCCACCTCTACGTAGACCGTTGGGACACGCCCATCCTTTGCATCCACGGCGAGAAAGATTACCGCATCCTCAGCTCACAAGGGCAGTCGGCTTTCAGTGCCGCCGTCATGCGCGGTATCCCCGCCGAACTCCTGTTGTATCCCGACGAGAACCACTGGGTATTGAAACCCCAAAACGGCATATTGTGGCAGCGCACTTTCTTCCGCTGGCTAGACCGTTGGTTGAAAAAATAAATTAAACGATAAACGTCATGAACCAAACTTCGAATCAAAAATTAAATGACAAGACGTGGGCACGTTGGTCTGCCCTCTTCGTTGTGGCTTTCACCATGATGGCCGCTTACTACGTAAACGACATCATGGCTCCGCTCAAAAGCATGCTCGAAGGCGAACTGCACTGGACAAGCGGTGAGTTCGGCTTCTTCACGGGAGCCTACAGTTTCCTGAATGTCTTCCTGCTCATGCTCATCTGGGGCGGACTGATTTTGGATAAATTCGGCATCCGCTTCACCGGCATGCTGTCCGCCATCCTGATGGTAGGCGGCACGATATGCGAATACGCTGCCATCACACGTTTCGGCGGAACCGAAGAGATGCTGTTCGGTTACAAACTGGATGTCTTCATGGCCTCGGCCGGATATTCCGTATTCGGTGTCGGCGCCGAAGTGGCCGGCATAACGGTGACAAAAATCATCGCCAAATGGTTTCACGGCAAGGAAATGGCTTTGGCCATGGGCGTACAGGTCGCCTTGGCCCGCGTCGGCTCGCAAGTGGCATATGCAGTAGCCATCCCCGTAGCCAAGAACTGGCATCTCGACACTCCGTTGCTCATCGGTGCCATCCTGCTCGTCGGCGGACTGGTTTCTTTCCTGTGCTTCACTTTCATGGACCGCAAGCTCGACCGCCAGGTCACGATCGACACCTCCTGCGGCGATGATGAAAAATTCTCCTTCAAGGATGTGGTGGCCGTAGTCAGCAATCCGGGATTCTGGCTCATTGCTCTCCTGTGTGTCCTGTTCTATTCTTGTGTATTCCCCTTCCAGAAATTCGCTACCGAATTGATGGTGACGAAATACAACGTATCCGAAGATATCGCCGGTACCTTTGCGGGTCTTCCTGCTTTGGGCGCGCTGTTCCTGACTCCTGTGTTCGGCGGAATGATAGACCGGAGAGGAAAGGCTGCTTCCATTATGATGTTGGGAGCTTTCATGCTCATCTGCGTGCATGCCATCTATGCCATTCCTTTCATCCACGCCTCTTGGGTAGCCATCATCCTGATGATTATTCTGGGCATCGCCTTCTCTCTCGTCCCGTCCGCCATGTGGCCTTCCGTGGCCAAAATATTCCCGGTCAAACAACTGGGTACGGCATACGCCCTGATATTTTTCATCCAGAACATCGGATTATGGGGTATCCCGGCTCTTATCGGCAGCGTACTCGAAAACTATTGCATCACGGGTCAGGAAGTGGTAAACGGTAAAACAACCAATCTTTACGACTATACCCTCCCCATGTGCATTTTCACCGGTATAGCCATTCTCTCCCTGTTGGTGGCCTTCCTGCTCAAGTCCGCCGATAAGCAATACGGTTACGGATTGGAAAAAGCCAACCTCAAGAAATAAATCTTCCCACAGCGGGAAAAGCCGGTATTTGGAGGTACGCCGAAAAATACCGGCTTTTGTTTTTCCTTTTTCTGTCTGTCCGGTTTTATTCCTCTTGGGAATACAACGTAAAGGTCTTAGCCGTCCCACAAAATCAGCATTATAAAAAGCTGTATTTCAAATACTAACAAAACGCAAATTAATCTCCGCAGAACGAAAAAAAGATTGGCTGTGATTGAAAAATCAATCGGCTGAGACTAAAAAATCGTTTGGCGCAGAACCGTGTACCGATGTCCTTACCCCTCTACCGTGTTGCAAAAGAAAAGAAATCCAAATACTGAAATTCAGAGTAACACCCATATATTAATATAATATAAAATAGAGTGAATATATTTCTTCTTATATTAAAATTACTATATTTGCAGACGAAATAGTACATTCATGCTCAAGGAAATGAAGGGAAGCATTCCCGTATGCATGCAAGAAAAATACCGTTAACTTCCCACTTAAACCAACTAAGCAATGAGAAAAAGACTATTCTATTCTTTATTTTTAGGTGCGGCATTGTGTATGACAACGGCGTGCAGCGACGATGACAACAACGGAAATGAAGGTCCGGGCGGTGGAAATGGAAACGGTAACGTCCCCGTCACGACCGTAGAGCAGGCACAAGAGGAGATAGACCGTGTGGGCAAGGCATTGGCCGCAAAGATAGATGTGGAACGCCTCAAACCAACCATCTCGCTGTTGGAATATTGCGAAAACACGTTCTTCAACGAGGATGACGAAGTCATGCTCCCCGACAACCCGAACCGTCCGGATTACGGTTGGAGAAGCCTCATGCGCACCATGCGCCTTAGCGCACAAGGAGACATTGCCGCACTGGCCTCCAAGCGAGCTATCGGCGATGTGTACGAAATCAGCCAGCTCCACGGAGAATGGAAATGGAACGAAACTACGGAAGAGTGGGATCAAATTGCCGATGCATCGATGAGGAATTCCGCCATCTATACGTTCAGATACGAAGGAAAAAACTGCGTAGCCGAAATGAAAGGCAGCGGCCAAGAGTTTGAATTCGTCCGTAAAGATGCAACCGGGAATGCCTATTCCGAAACCATCAAGATTCCGGCCACCCTTACAGGCACCGTAAAACTCGACGGCAAACTCATGGCCCAGCTTACCGTCAACACGGAAGCCTGCGACTATGTCGGCAAGCAATATTCCGCAAATGCAACGTTCGAGGCTGCCGATGCCGGTTATAAAGTCACCCATTCTTTGTTTGACAATAACAGCGATGCTGCCGTAAAATCGGAACTTTACAGCGGAAACGAACGACTGATTACCATGTCATGCAGCGTGAACGGGCATAATTTGGCTGACATAGATTTGATCGAATCCGGATATTTCGACGGAAACGCCAACTTGAAAAACGGAATCCTGGGTTGCAACATCATGGACGACATAAGCCTGAACATCACTGCCGACAACAACAACGGGCTGGTAGATGCCTTCGATTATGACGGGTACTATTATTACTACCAAGGAAATGCGGAAGGTTCTTTGGAAAGCGTAAAAGAGGCTGCCCGATTGGAAACACAAAGGGCTGTCGATGCCGCCAACCAATACGTACAGGCTGCGATGTTCTTCAAGAACAGCACCTATTCCGTACCTCTGACATGGCAAGCCGTCCATTACGATTATTCATATCCCGGAAGCTATTATTATTCCGGTGAATGGTCGGCCGAACCGGTATTGAACTTCGAAAATGGTACGACCTACACGTTCGGAGAGTATTTCACGGTTGCACGTTTCCAATCCTTGATTGCTGCGTATGAAGAATTGTTCGGGCGCTTCGAGAATTTATAACATACTTTTTTAATTTAACCATGGCAGGCTGACTCGCGTTTCCACTTCGTCGGAATCCGTTGTCGGCCTGCTTTCACGTGTGTCCGGCATACTCGCATGTACAAAACCATTAGCACTTTGTTCCTGCTCGTTGGGTTCCACCAAAATCTACGTGCCTCGCTCGCAGACAGCCTGCAAAGCGAACGAATGGAAGAAGTGGAAGTGAAGGCTTATAGTCCACGCACTTTATCGGACGACCGGAACGGACGTTTGTACTGGAACATGGAGTCGCTGGCAGACATGCCTCATGTATTGGGCAGTGCAGACCCCTTACGCAGCCTGCAACTTCTTCCGGGAGTAGCCACCAACAACGACTATACCTCCGGCATCCACATACAGGGATGTGCGGCTTCCCAAAGCGTATTAAACATGGACGGGGCACCGATATTCAACGCCTCCCACCTGTTAGGCCTGTTTTCCGTATTCAACGCCTCTCACTTCCGCGGCATGGCATTGGTCAAGAACCGTCACGATGCCGCTTTCTCCAACCGTTTGGGCGGAGAAATTTCTTTCTACCCTACCGATTCCATAGCCCGTAAAGTCCATCTTGATGCCACTGTCAGTTTTATGGAAAGCGAAGGTACGTTGACGCTCCCGACCGGCGAGCATTCCACGCTCTACTTATCCGGACGGGGAAGCTATTTGAACCTGCTCTACGGCAACCTGTTGGAAATAGACGAGATGCAACTCCGCTATGGCCTGCAAGACTATAACCTGACTTTTGTGCAACAAGCCGGAGCGCACGACAAAATCCGCCTTAGCCTGTATCACGGACAAGACCGTATGAATCTGTTGCAGGAAGACTTTGCAGACGAAAACAAGCTGAATTGGCAAAACACGGCTGCCGCATTGCACTGGCAACACCATTCCTCCCGGTTTATCCTCCAACAAAACGCCACTTTCAGCCGCTACCGTAACACATTGGACATGGGTATCAGTTCCGTATCCCTCAACTTGTCTTCCGGAATCACGCAAGCCGGTTACGCCGCCCGTTTGGAATGGACACGGGGCAATCTGCAATGGAACGGCGGTGTGGAATACAACTATTACCATTTCCGTCCCATGCAGTTCGAGGTCTCCGGTTCGTTCATCGAAAACGAAACACCCAAATTCCGTGAAGATGCCCACGAAGCCAATGCCTACCTTCAGGCCGACATTTCCATCCGCCCCTCTTGGTCGGTACTCGGAGGATTGAGATTGTCATCCTACCACAGCCATGGCCGCAGTTTTTTTTCGCCAGACCCACGCATCACCCTGAACTACCATCCCTCGTCCTCCCATACTTTGTCTGTACATTACGGCCTGTACCACCAATACCTTCATCAAATGTCCGTCTCCAACGGTGGGTTGCCCGTAGACTATTGGACCTCTTCGTCTCCTTCCGTACGCCCCCAACAAGCTCATTCCATTGCCTTGGGTTATTATTTCCGGTCACAAAAAGGAATGATGGAAATCAGTGCGGAAGTTTACTATAAGAAGCTGAGCCATCAGCACGAATATTCAGGTTCCATATTGGATTTCTTCACGCAGGTCTACCACATAGAAAACAATATGATACATGGGAAAGGCTATAACTACGGTCTGAATCTCATGCTGAAAAAGAACAGAGGCAAACTCTCCGGTTGGGTCAGTTATGCCATAGGAAGCAGCCGACGCCGTTTCCCCGAACTTAGTCCGACAGAATGGTTCAATTCGACTTTCGACCGACGCCACGACTTGTCCGTAGTAGCCAACTACCGGTTCAACCGGCATTGGAGTTTGGGAGGAGATTTCGTATACGCCAGTGGCACGCCCTACACCAAAGCCAAAAGCGTGTACGTCATCAATAACAATTTGGTGAGCGAATACGGAAAATACAACGGCTCCAACCTTCCTGCCACCCACCGCATGGACATCGCCCTGACCTACCGTTTCACTCCCCGTGGGTACAGGGAGCAAAGCCTGAACCTCTCCATTTATAATTTATATGCCCGGCGTAATGTCCTTTTCAGTTATTTGGGCTTTCAGGAAGAGAACTTCGGCTACAAACATG
Source organism: Paraprevotella clara YIT 11840 (assembly GCF_000233955.1). Classification (GTDB taxonomy): domain Bacteria; phylum Bacteroidota; class Bacteroidia; order Bacteroidales; family Bacteroidaceae; genus Paraprevotella; species Paraprevotella clara. The sequence goes on along the minus strand of NZ_JH376599.1, from coordinate 82,114 downwards.
TGTATTCCCTTTGCCGCATGCTGCCTTCCATCGGTTATACTTTAAAATTCTGAGCCATGAAATCATATTGCATATACACACTCGGACTGATACTTCTGGCATGTGCCACATTTACGGCCTGCATGGAGGAAGAAGACGCAGAACTCCAAACGCAATTAGTCGTAGAGGGATGGATTGAGGACGGTGGCTACCCCGTAGTCTTATTGGGCGAAACCCATGCCATAGACGCCGGTATGCAGAATATCGAAAACTATATCGTACGTTGGGGGAAAGTAACCATCTCTGACGGGACCGATAGTGTGATTCTGACCGGAGGATATGACAATGACTTCTTTCCGCCCTATAAATACACGACATTCAAAATGACCGGACAGGCCGGAAAAACTTACACGCTGACTGCCGAGTATCGGGGGAAAAAAGCTACAGCCGTCACGACCATCCCCCAGCCCGTCGAACTGGACTCCCTACATGTCGTCCGCAGCGAAAGCGACACCTTATTCTATATAAAAGCTTTTTTTGAAGACAATCCCGACGAAAGGAACTACTATGGACTGTTCAGCAAAAGACACGGAAAAGACAAAGCTTTTCTCTTATCTTTCATGGGGGTATTCTCGAATGAAGTCATCCCCACGCACGTGGCGGCCGACGTGTACTGCGGGACCTCCGTCTATACGGAAGCCGACAGGAACGCATCCGCCTATTTCAAAAAAGGCGACTTGGTACAAGTAAAACTCTGCCGTATGGACCAGGCCGCTTACGAATTCTGGAAAAGTTACTCCAACCTGAACAACCTGTCTTCCAATATGTTCTTCCCCTACACTAACGACTTGGAATCCAATGTCCAAGGTGGAAAAGGCTATTGGTGCGGATACGGAGCCAGCACCCTATCTGTGCGCATCCGCTAAATCGCAGCCTCCCCATATATCCATAATCAATAAAAATATCCTATAACTCCTTGCCCCTCTAAAAAGAAAGACCTATCTTCGTGATAAATATTCCTTTTAAAAAACCTAAAAAACATTGGAGAAACATGGCACGCTTCAAAGTATACTTCTGTCATTGGGTTGCCATAACTTTGTGGGCAGCCTCAGCCAAAGCCCAACAGTGTTTCACTGACGGTGTTTTCCAGTATACCGTAAGTAGTAAGGCTGTAATAATTGCCAATAGAGACAGTATCGTAAGCATTACCAGTATAGACAGGAGTACAAGAACCCATCCTTTACTGTCTAATGACACACTCGTCATTCCTAACACAGTAATACACAACGGATACGAATATCAAGTAGAAGGAATCGAAGATAACGCATTCATTGGTTGCAAGGACATAAAACACTTGATTATCAGCGAAGGTATAGATTATATCGGAAGAAACGCGTTTTCGTATTGCACCGAACTCCAATCCATCCATATACCCAGTACTATAGATTATATAGAAAATGCGGCTTTCCACTCATGTCCGAACTTACAAACCATCGAAGTGCATAAAAAGAACGAAAGGTATGATTCACGGAATCAATGTAATGCTATCATTGAACATAAAACAGACCTCATTTTAGGATGCCATACCACCCAAATTCCACAAGGGGTGACACGTATTTGCGCGGAAGCCTTTAAAGGATGCCTGAAACTGGACAGTATCACGATTCCAGAAGGAGTTGTAGAAATGGAATCCGGAATATTCAGAAACTGCCCACGTTTAAAATACATAAAATTGCCACAGACTTTGGAAACGCTTAGCGGTGGAGGCACTTTTGCCGACTGTATCAGCCTACGTGGCATCCATATCCCCCAAAATGTCTCTTTCATCGAAGAAGGCAACCAGTTCCATGGATGTCTCTCGCTTGACAGTATAACTGTGGACAACCGGAACAAAACGTATGATTCCCGTGACGGATGCAACGCTATTGTGGAAACCGCAACCGACAAGATTATTTCCGGATGTGGAAAATCCCGCATTGTAGGAAGCATTAAAGAAATCGGCCCTTCAGCATTCGGCAATAGCATGATTAAAAGTATCACCATCCCGGCTAACATTACCAAAATCCATAATGGAGCATTTTGGGGATGTAGGTTTTGCACTTCCATCTCCGTAAATCCAAAGAATCCTGTGTATGACTCGCGAAACGATTGTAATGCCATCATAGAAACAGCAACCCATAAGATTATAACCGGCTGTATAACAACCAATATTCCCCAAGATGTTGTCGAAATCGGAGAAAGAGCTTTCAGCCGGATGCCTTTACCTACATTCGTAGCGATTCCTGATAATATACAAAAAATCGGGGAAAGTGCTTTTGCTGGTTGCGAAAGAATATACCAAGTATTTATCCCCAGTTCCGTAAAAGAAATCGGATCATCCGCTTTCAGCCTATGTAATTCCTTAAATGGGGTCTTTATGGAAAAAGGCATAAAGAAAATATCTTCCGGAACATTCAGCCAATGCAAAAACCTGAACCTCATAGAAATTCCTGAAGGAGTCAAAGAGATTGACCGTTCTGCATTTTGGGATTGTTCCAACTTGCAATATGTATCTTTGCCATCCAGTCTGGAACATATAGCTCCATCGGCTTTTAACGGATGCCCGTGCGACAGTCTCGTAAAGCAAAATATGCACGCCATCATCTACTAATCAGGCATACAAACCAGACAAGAATCTATGAATGTGCCCAAATGGCTTATCAAGACCCTACACATCCCTACATTCATCCTATGGAGCGGCAGTGTGTTCATCTCATCCACTTCGCATCCAGAAATGGCTGAATTATGGTGTCGGATATGGACGTATCTTAGTTTATTCACACTATGCGTTTATTTCTGTAACAGTATCTTTAAGGAACGGAATTGGAGTACAGAAAGAGCACGTATATTCAAATCATTTTTTTGTATCGGTATATTGGAAATGGCATACACCTTATTACAATTTTTAGGTGTATTTCCTTCTGCCAACCGCCATTTCCTCCTTACAGGAACATTCGACAACCCTGCTGTCTTCGCCATGCTCATCTCTCTATGCTTCCCCATTGGGTGCCATTTCACCGTGAACTCCACGGCACGGCACAAACGTATATGGAAAGGACTGACAGTAAGCATGGGCGTATGCCTAATCCTAACGGGTTCACGGACAGGAATATTGTCAGGCATCTGTTCTTTTGCCCTTATCTGTCGGCCTGCAATCAAGCAACATTTACAGAAACTATCAAGAACCAATATCGTCATCCTTTTATTTACAACCATACTACTACTCACAGGATTATATTTCCATAAACAAGACTCTGCCAACGGACGCATACTGATATGGCGAATTGCCATGGAAATGATTGCCGACCGGCCGATGTGGGGATGGGGACGGGAAGGATTCGATGCATTCTACATGCCATACCAAGCAGATTATTTCTTACACCATCCTGCCTCCCAACATATACTGTTGGCAGACAACTTAACCAATCCTTTTAATGAATTCTTATTGTTTGCTATCCGGTACGGACTAATAGGATTGGCCGCTTTACTCTTATCCTTAGTATTTTTGCTCCGAAGCATTCTCAAACAAAAATCTGATTTCCGAGGTATGCTAATTAGTACTTTTACCACACTTTTCTTATGGAGTATGTTCTCATACCCATTCCGAATACCTTTCGTATGGCTCACAACAGCTTCTTTCATCTCCATTATTTTATTTCCGAATTTGTCCAGTCACAAATATGCCAAACCGCTGAGTACTTTTATTTTATTATGCTGTTTTCCTCCGATTATCCACATGCTACACTTCCACTATAATAAAATAGAATGGATAAAAGTACAAAAACGCTCATCGGATATAGAAACAACAGATTTGTTTACCCAATATGCACTGTTATATGAAAAACAGAAAGAAGACGGAGACTTCCTGTATAATTACGGTGCGGAACTACATTATGCCGGGCAATACAAAAAAAGTCTGGATATTCTGAAAGAATGTACCACCTTGTACAATGACTATAACGTACAAATGCTAATAGCAGATAATTACCAACAATTAGGTTTTACAGACAAAGCCATCTTACGATACAAATACGCAAACCTTATGGTTCCTAACAGGTTCTTGCCATTATATTATGAAATGCAGGTTCACATAAAAGAAAGAGACAGTATCCAAGCCTGCAAAGTAGCCCGAACCATCATCAACAAACCCGTCAAAAACCAAAAGTCACGTAGCGTAAAAAAGATAATAAGTGAGGCAAAAAAATACCTTCACGACCACACCTTTTAAACTCCATGCAATCAAAAAATCACAACGCAATCAAATCGGCATATTCCGCCCTTGCCTCATCCAACAAATTCCGGGGCGACAACTTGACCTGCAAACCGCGCTGCCCCGCACTGACATAAACATAATCGTACTGTGCCGCCGTCTCGTGCACGTAAGTGGGAAAATGTTTCTTCATCCCTATCGGGGAACATCCGCCACGGATATAACCGGTCGTAGGCAAAAGTTCCTTCATCGGCAGCAATTCGCATTTCTTATTGCCGCTCACACGAGCCGCTTTCTTCAGGTCTATCTCATGTTCTCCGGGTACTACGCAAACAAAATAACCGGTCTTGTCACCATGCAGCACGATAGTCTTGAACACCCGTTCCACATCTTCGCCCAACTGGGCGGCCACGTGCACGGCACTCAAATCCGATTCGTCCACTTCGTATGGAATCAATTCGTATGCGACCTTAGCCCTGTCCAACAAGCGTGCCACATTGGTCTTATTAATCTTTTGCTTTGCCATAAAGCACCTCCTTTAAATATGCGGCTGTATAACCTTTCCCATAACGCACCAGTTCCTCGGGCGTACCCTCGAACAAAAGCTCGCCGCCGCCACGTCCGCCGTCCGGTCCCATATCGATGAGGAAGTCTGCCGACTTGATGACATCCAGGTTATGTTCGATAACCATCACGGTGTTGCCTTTGTCCACCAAACGGTTCAGTACGCCGAGCAACACGCGTATGTCTTCAAAATGCAATCCGGTGGTCGGCTCGTCCAATATATATATGGTTTGCCCCGTGTCTCGCTTGGACAGTTCCGTGGCCAACTTGATGCGTTGGCTTTCGCCACCCGATAACGTGGTAGAGGGCTGCCCCAGTTTGATGTATCCTAAGCCCACATCCTGCAAAACTTTGATTTTATTCAGAATCACCGGCTGATTCTCGAAGAACTCCACTGCACGGTTAATCGTCATATCCAAAACATCGGCTATGGATTTGCCTTTAAAACGAACTTCCAGCGTCTCACGGTTGTAACGCTTTCCGTGGCATACCTCGCACGGGACATACACATCCGGAAGGAAATTCATCTCGATGGTCTTATATCCGTTTCCACCGCATGCCTCGCAACGTCCGCCCTTCACGTTAAAAGAGAAACGTCCCGGCTTATAACCTCGTATCTTCGCTTCGGGAAGACTGACGAAAAGCGCACGGATATCATTGAACACACCGGTATAGGTAGCCGGATTGGAACGCGGCAAACGACCGATGGGCGACTGGTCCACACTGACCACCTTGTCTACAAATTCCAAACCTTCAACCTTGTCGTAAGGCAAAGGATCGCGCAAGGAACGGTAGAAATGTTGCGAAAGTATGGGCTGCAAAGTATCGTTAATCAACGTGGACTTCCCGCTTCCGGACACCCCCGTAACGCAAATCAACTGCCCCAAAGGGAATTCTACATCCACACCCTTCAGATTGTTTCCCCGTGCGCCCCTCAACCACAAAGAGTGTCCGTTGCCCTTCCTGCGCTGCCCGGGGATTTGAATGGAACAAGTACGGTTCAGATAACGTGAAGTCAACGTATCTTGCTTCAACATCTCTTCCGGCGTGCCCTGGAAGACCACCTCGCCGCCCAGCCTGCCGGCTTTCGGCCCCATATCAATGATATAGTCGGCACTCTCCATCATTTCTTCGTCATGTTCCACCACAACCACTGTGTTTCCCGTGTCACGCAAAGCCTTCAGGGAGCTTATCAACCGACGGTTGTCCCGTTGGTGCAGACCGATACTGGGTTCGTCCAAAATATACAAGACATTGACCAGTTGAGAACCAATCTGCGTGGCCAAACGGATACGCTGGCTCTCGCCGCCCGATAATGACACCGACGAACGGTTCAAGGACAGATAATCCAAGCCCACATCCATAAGGAACTTCAGGCGCGAACGGATTTCTTTCAAGATTTCCGGGGCTATCTTTCTCTGCCGGTCGGTCAGCCTTTCCTCCACGTGCAACATCCAATCATACAATTCACCGATATCCATCGCAGACAACTCCGCAATGTTCTTGTCTGCCATACGGAAATGCAAAGCTTCCTTATTCAAACGGCGTCCTCCACATTCCGGACAAGTCACCGTCTTGGAGAACTGTTCCGCCCATTTCTGTGCCGAAGCCGAAGTTTCGTTCTCCTGCATCATCTGGATGTATTTCACCAATCCCTCGTAGGTCACATAATAATCCGATGAGGTGTGCACCAACTGAGACTTGATGCGTACGCGGTCCATGCTGCCGTTCAATATTTCGTTCAACGCTTCCTCCGGCAAATCCTTGACCGGTGTCTTCACATCAGCGTCGTATTTTTCCAACAAAGCATCTATCTGCCAGAATATCATGCTGTTTTTATACTTCCCCAAAGGTAGGATAGCCCCCTCGTACACCGAAAGGTTACGGTCCGGAATCACTTTATCCATGTCTATCAGGCTGACATATCCCAATCCTTTGCACCGCGGACAAGCCCCCTGCGGAGAGTTGAAAGAAAAGTTATGAGGAGCCGGGTCACGGTAGGACAAACCGGTTTCGGGGCACATCAAACGTTTACTGTAATGACGTACGGTCTCCGTTTCGGCATCGTAAACCATAAGTTGCCCTTCCCCCTGTTGCATGGCCGTGGCCACACTGGCGTGCAACCGTTTGTCATCCTTCTGCTGTACGCAAAGCTTATCCACAACGATTTCTATGCTGTGGTTCTTATAACGATCGAGTTTCATCCCATGGGCTATCTCGCGAATCTCGCCGTCCACGCACACATATAAATAGCCCTTGCGGCGTATCGTCTCGAACAGTTCTTTGTAATGTCCTTTACGGTTACGCACCACGGGAGCCAACAGATAGATGCGCCTCCCCTCGTAATCCCTGATAATCAAATCTATCACCTGCTCTTCGGTGTAACGCACCATCTTCTTGCCCGACAAATAGGAATAAGCCTCTCCGGCACGGGCATACAGCAAACGCAGGAAATCATAGATTTCGGTAGTGGTCCCTACTGTAGAACGGGGATTTTTATTGGTCGTCTTCTGTTCGATGGAAATCACAGGACTTAACCCTGTAATCTTGTCTACATCCGGACGCTCCAAGTTACCCAAAAAGTTACGCGCGTATGCCGAAAATGTTTCTATGTAGCGACGCTGACCTTCGGCGAATATCGTATCGAAAGCCAATGAAGACTTCCCACTCCCGCTCAACCCAGTAATCACCGTCAGACTGTTGCGCGGCAGTTCCACATCCACATTCTTCAGATTGTGCACCCGCGCGCCAAACACTTCTATTTTTTCTGTTTCGTTATCCATCATTCTATTAATCATTTCCATTGGTGCCCGTCCCCGAATAACCGGTCAGCACATTCACATCTTTTCTTATCTTATATTCCTTGCCGTCGGCTCCGCGTGCATTGACCACCACGAAATACACCCCGTCTTTGACGGTCTTGCCATGAAACTTCCCATCCCATCCGCCGTCCAAAGTATCCCAAGCGTACAATTTCTGTCCCCATCGGTTGAAAATGACAGCTTTGAAGCTGACGATGGACTGATAGCCTTCCTTTACCTTATATATATCATTGTAACCGTCTCCGTTGGGAGAAAAAGCATTCGGCATTTCCAGAACAGACTCGCTGATGGAGACTACAAACGGCTCTGCCGTCCCCTCTTCGGGAAACACGATAGTATCGTTGCCATGCACGAAAGTGGCATAAAATTGCACGTAAAACGTACCGCTTTCGGTGAAAGTGTACTCCAGATTCTCATCGAAACGGTCTATAATCGGAGTATTCTCTTGTCCTTCGCGATACACACGCCACTCATACCGTACCGTATAATCCCCTAAATCTTCCACATTGGAAGTAAAATGCCCCGCCAACGGAGCCGACTGGGGTTCGGACGCATCTTCCAACTCTTCGCCCGTGACCGTCGTATAACGCGCAGCCGGATTAGCCGTAGGATAAGCCGTTTGTGCCGAAAGCGAAAAAGAAACAGCACAGAATAAACCTAAAAACAAATACTTCAAAATAGTTTTCATGCCTGAATATTTGTGCAAAAATAATGTTTCCCGTTGACATAACCACTTTTTTTATGTAATTTTGTCCGCAATATCAGAAAAAAAGAAATGGCACACTGGAAAAGATTTATATATGTCGTAATCGCCCTGTTTTCCTTACAACTGACGGCTCGTGCGCAGGAGACGGAAACTTTCGTACATACCATTAAACAAGGAGAAACGGTATATTCCATAGCCCGCACCTATCAAGTGTCTCCCGAATCTATCCTCAAGCTGAACCCGACGGCCTCTACAGGTATCAAGGCCGGAGAAACACTGACGATTCCGCAACAGCAAAACGGTACGCAAGAAAAACGTTTCCATACGATTCAAGCCGGAGAAACACTTTACAAACTGACTAAAACTTACCAAGTAAGTGCCGACGATATTTGCAAAGCCAATCCGGGACTTACGGCCGAAAACTTCAAAGCGGGAATGGTTATCCGTATCCCGGCTTCCACCACACCCGTGAACACGACCCCGGTGAAGGAGACCGCCCAACCGCAAGGGGTAGCACAATCCGGATGCCGGGAAATGCACAAGGTAAAACGCAAGGAAACTTTATACAGCATCGCCCGGGATTTCAATCTGACAGAAGCCGAACTGAAAGCGGCAAATCCGGAAATGAATGAGCCTGGTTATAAACTCCGCAAAGGAGACTTCGTCTGTATCCCTTTCCCTAAACCGGAAAAGCCGAAAGAAATCATTCCTACCAATGAAGAACTGATGGGGAAGAAAGCCGTATCAGCCCCTCAGAAACTGATACGTATGGGAGTCATCCTGCCTTTTAAGGGAGGTTCGGCGGACAACGATAAAATGATAGAATTCTACAGGGGAGTGCTGATGGCTGTAGAAGAGATAAAGAAATCCGGTACGTCGGTGGATGTTTTCGCCTATGATTCCGGCAAAAGCGCAGGTGACATCAAGGCCGTCGTAAACAGCCACCCCATTACAAACCTTGATTTCATCATCGGCCCGTTGTATCCGGAACAGATAGCCCCACTTAGCAAATTCTGTCAACAGCATCATATCAAACTGGTAGTCCCATTTTCGTCTCTCGGTGATAACGTATATGAAAACCCATATTATTACGCCATCAACCCTCCCAAATCATACCAGTTTGCAGAAGCATCCCGGCTGACCACGGAACTCTTCGGAAAAGACAACGTCATTTTCTTGGAAGGCACTGAAAACGACAAAGATGCGGCTGCATTCATCGATGCCACCCGAAAACGGTTACAACAAAACGGCAGTAAAGCAAACCGCTTGAAACTCAACGATGACGAAATAAAGTGGATGGAAGCGATGACCCAATACAAAGACAACGTCATCATTCCCAACTCATCCGGTATCAAACTGTTGAACCAATTGTTTCCCAAGTTGAAAGAGTTCACTAAAAAGAATCCCGAATACAGAATCAAACTGGTGGGCTATCCGGAATGGCAGACATACGCCAGCAATCATCTGGAGAACTTCTACCAATTCAACACATACGCCTATTCTTCCTTTTTCAGGAATCCGCTGAACGGTAACGCCGACGAATTTGAGAATGCCTACCAAAAGGCCTTTCACACACCGACCCTCGTGTCGTGGCCACGTTTCGGTATGCTGGGTTTCGACACGGCTATTTATTTCCTGAAAGGCATATCTACGTATGGAGAAGCTTTCGACCAGCATCTTTCGCAAATCATCACGACTTCTTATCAACACCGCTTCGACTTTCAACGCATCAGTAATTGGAGCGGCTTTATCAACCGTGAAGTCGAATTCATCCACTATAGTCCATCCCACAGCATTGAACTAATCCGACTGAAAAAATGAGAAAAGCATTCCTCATCGCGATAGCGGCCTGCTGCATCGGGACCTCTAAAGTGTACGGGCAAATCGGTGAACCGCGTAACGACCTGGCCATAGGTTTCAATGCGGGATACACGCTGAACCAAGTCATGTTCAACCCTACCATCCAACAAAAATTCAAAGGGGCGCCGACTTTCGGTTTTACGGCCAGATATACCTGCGAGAAGTATTTCAAAAGCTTGTGCTCTATCCAACTGGAAGTCAATTATACCAATTTGGGATGGGAGGAATTGATAGAAACGTCCGACGACACCTACAAACGGGATATCAACTATATACAAATCCCGTTGTTAGCCCGCATGGGTTGGGGCTACGAACAAAAGGGGGCTTTGTTTTACGTCGTGGCCGGTCCGCAAGTCGGCTTTTATTTAGGCGACAAGGGGCACAAAGGTGGGCTTTTCAACGACTCGACCCTGAACCTCCGTCCGGGACAAGTAAACCAACAATACGACATGCCGGTAAAGAACAAATTTGAATATGGCATCACAGCCGGTGCAGGTCTTGAGGTCAATACCAAAATCGGACATTTCCTTTTGGAAGGCCGTTACTACTACGGTTTGAGCGATATATTCGGCAACGGCAAGAAAGACGTGTTCGGCCGGTCGGCCAATGGCACCATCGTGGTAAAAGCCAGCTACCTGTTCGATATTGTACGTACACGACGGACTTCGAACAAAAAATAAAAAAGGACGAAAAAAGTGCGTTAAAATTAATCCATTCCAACGCACTTTCTTTTTATTCTATCCCTCTTTTCCCCTATCTCAAACGGTCAAGCGAACGGACGATCAATTCGTCCTTCATGATGTTCCGGAAAGCCAGATAGTCTAATATCAATCCTACCGCCGGAAAGGCCGCTGTCCAGGAAAGGGTGAAATCAGCATCATAACGGGATTTAAACACGTAAACGAAAACCCCGAACACGATATAGTAGCCCACCAGGATAAGGCAGCTGAACACAGACAAGCGCACCTGAAACATACGGCGCTTAAACAAAAATATGGCTGCAAACGAAGTGAACGCTGCCAAAACCAACAGTACAAACATGGCCCACGGAGCAAAGACTCGCGCCCCGTCGGCCATCGTAAGCCATAAATTATAGAAATCTGCTACCCCGATACCGTCTTGGTGAAAATGTCCTACGGGCATGCACAAGCATACCACCGCACATACTGCGACCAAGAAAAGATAGACAGACTGGATTCTTTGGATCATACAGTTCTACAATATTATAAAAATAAGTATCGGCTTATTCTATCGTATCTTTCTCCTTCAACGGATTACGGAAATATATTTTCCCTTCTACAAATTCTTGCGTGGCAATCAACGATGGCTTCGGCAGTTTCTCATAAAAACGAGAGATTTCAATCTGTTCGCGGTTCTCGAATACTTCATCCAAATTGTCACTTACAGAGGCGAACTCCTGCAATTTTTTGGACAACTCATTCTTGATGTCCAAAGAAATCTGATTCGCACGCTTGCCAATGATAGCTACGCTCTCATAGATATTACCGGTTTCGTCACACAGATCCATAATGTCACGGGTCACTGTGTTTGTAGGCGCATTTGTTTTTTTATAATCCATAATTATATAATTGATTTACTTGTTTCTTTTACCCTTAAGACTTCTTATTCACATATTTCTCCGACTGCGCAAAAATCCGCTGCGCGTCTTTTAAATATTTAGATTCAGGATATTCATTCATGAAGCCGTAATATTCGTCTATGGTATCACGATAACGCTCCAACCGTTTCTCTTCCACACTTTGCTGAGCCAGTTGATATTTGGCACGCAATATCATAATGGAAAACTCCTCACGACGTTCCGGGCTGGCGTATGGATAATCCAACAAAGCATTGCGAGCCGTCACGATACAAGCCTCATAATTGCTTCCCCCATACGAGCAATTGCCCATATACGAACCTAAATCGTAATACAGCTTTGCGGCCTCGAACTCTTTTTCCACCATCTTGTCCTGTAAGGCAAAAATCATCTCCTGTGTACGGTCTTTCAGATGCGTATAGGGATAATAATCCAGAAAATCCTGAAATTCTTTCACCGCAGCCATCGTGCTACTCTGATCCAAACGCGTGTCCGGCACGCTTTCATAAAGGGAACGCCCCGCATAAAAACGGGCATACTCTACATAAACGCCTTTAGGATAAGACTGATAGTATTTCTTAAAATAGGAATGCGCCACATCGAAATTACCGTCGCAGAACTCCGACATCGCCAACATATAAAGACATTCCTCTCCTCGCGAAGTCCCTTTCATCAAAGTGACAAGCTCTCCCAACAATACGGACGAACGGGAATATTGCCCCTTGACAAAGTATTCCTTTGCAGCCTCGTACTTATAATCGTAATCTGCGGTCTTCATCACGTTGTTATACTGATTACACGAAGCCAGCAACAACATTGCCCCCGACAGCCATAAAAAAATCCGTTTCATATTGTACAATTGAACTGCAAAATTATGGAAAAGCATCGAATTTTGCAAAGAAAGGAAGTTTTTAAATGCAAAAAAAGCACATGAAACGGCTTTTTAGGGATAAAATACCTATTTTTGTAGCTTGAAGAAACTTAAAATAACCAAGCCATAATATGCCTAAATTCGAGTTGACCGCCGATTACTCTCCTACCGGAGACCAGCCGGAAGCCATTGCCCAACTCACAGAAGGAGTCTTGCAGGGCGTACCGGCCCAAACGCTGTTGGGCGTGACCGGGTCGGGTAAAACTTTCACGATAGCCAACGTGATTCAGAACATCAACAAGCCTACGCTGATTCTCAGCCACAATAAAACACTTGCCGCACAATTATATGGTGAGTTCAAAAGTTTTTTCCCGCATAATGCCGTGGAGTATTATGTGTCGTATTATGACTATTACCAACCGGAAGCTTACATCCCGTCCACCGACACCTATATAGAAAAGGATTTGGCCATCAACGACGAGATAGACAAGTTACGGCTGGCGGCCACTTCTGCCCTCTTGTCCGGACGGAAAGACGTAGTGGTCGTTTCGTCCGTCAGTTGTATTTACGGCATGGGGAATCCGGCGGCTTTTTATGATAATGTCATAGAACTGAAACGAGGCAAATTGCTGGACCGTAACGTATTCCTCCGCCGCTTGGTCGACAGCCTGTACACTCGGAACGACTTGAATCTGGAACGCGGGTGCTTCCGGGTCAAAGGCGATACGGTAGACATTTACTTGGCCTATTCGGACAATCTCCTGCGCGTGACATTCTGGGATGATGAGATCGATGCCATAGAAGAGGTAGACCCCGTAAGCTGCCTCCGTTTGGGGAGTTTCGACGAATACCGCATCTATCCGGCCAACTTGTTCATGACCACAAAAGAAAGTACGGCGAAAGCCATACACCAGATAGAAGACGACTTGCACAAACAAGTAAGTTACTTCGAAGAGATAGGAAAGCCGTATGAAGCCAAACGATTATACGAACGAGTCACGTATGATATGGAAATGATACGCGAATTGGGGCATTGCAGCGGTATCGAGAACTATTCGCGTTATTTCGACGGGCGCGAGGCCGGTACACGCCCCTATTGCCTGCTGGACTTCTTCCCCGAGGATTTCCTGATCGTTATCGACGAGAGCCACGTGTCCGTACCGCAAATCAATGCCATGTACGGCGGTGACCGCGCCCGCAAAAAGAATTTGGTGGAATACGGTTTTCGACTACCGGCCGCCATGGACAACCGCCCTTTGAAATTCGAGGAGTTCCAACAACTGGCCAAGCAGGTCATTTATGTATCCGCCACTCCCGCCGACTATGAACTGCAACAGAGCGAAGGCATCGTGGTGGAACAGGTTATCCGCCCTACCGGTCTGCTCGACCCCATCATCGAAGTGCGCCCAAGCCTGAACCAAGTGGACGATCTGATGGAAGAAATACAGCAACGCATCGAGAAAGACGAGAGAATCCTGGTCACCACACTGACCAAACGAATGGCGGAGGAACTCACCGATTACTTCATGAAACACGACATCCGCACAAATTATATCCATAGCGACGTAGACACGCTTGAACGCGTGCAAATTATGGACGATTTACGTGCCGGACGCTTCGATGTGCTGGTCGGTGTGAACTTACTCCGCGAGGGACTGGACCTTCCGGAAGTTTCCTTAGTAGCTATCCTGGATGCAGACAAAGAGGGCTTCTTGCGTTCGCACCGCTCACTCACACAAACCGTAGGCCGGGCGGCCCGCAACGTGCATGGAAAGGCTATCATGTATGCCGACCGCATCACGGACAGTATGCAAAAAACCATCGACGAAACCAACCGCCGGCGCGAAAAGCAACTTAAATACAACGAAGAACATGGCATCACTCCGCAACAAATCAAGAAAGGCCGGAAAATGACTGACCTTATCAGTGCCAATGCGGAAGCTCATGCGGAAACCCGTGCTTACATCGAACCGGAAGAAAGAATGGCTGTGGCCGACCCTATCATGGAATATATGACGCGCGACCAATTGGAAAAGAGCATAGAACGCAGCCGAAAACTGATGCAGGAAGCGGCGAAGAAATTAGACTTCATCGAAGCCGCCCAATACCGAGACGAAATGCTGCGCATGGAAGAGATGCTGAAAGGAAAATAAAGCATCCGGAAAAAAGGAAAGGAGGAAGGACTTCTGGGTTGTGTCTTCCTCCTTTTCCTATTTTATATAAACTTCCTCAACATACGGAAGCTTCTGTTCAGCCTCGAAAGTCTAAAACTCCCACTTGCATGCAATCGTAGGTATGGCATAAAAACGGTTGTTCTGTCCGGTTTCCGTATACACGAAATTATTACTGATTTCAACCTCCGTACCAATACTCAGCTTGAAATCATCACTGACCCTTCTCAACGCAGCCAGATTAAACCAAAATTGCGGTTCCGACATCAGGATGAGATTCCCGTTCACGGTATTATTGTACCACAAATCGACAAAACCGCTGAACGTACACAAGCCTCCGGCAAAACGGTTTCGCCAAACGCTTGTCAACTGCCAGCTATGACAATAAGGGCCATTCTTGGCTAAGTATTTGTACATAGCCTGTACGGAAAATCCCTTGGCAAAGTCTTTGCTATTCCAGTTGTAAGCCACGCCTGTCAGATAGGCATCCCCGAAAGCATAACCATCTCCCTTTCCGGTTCCATAACTCAAACCACCGTTGTACTCCACATGGAATGCCACCGGCATTTTCTTCGTTTGGATTTCCCGGGAAAACTCGCCATAGGCTCCACGCAAAACATTGTCACCGAAATCGGCATCCATAAAAAAATAGGTACTCCCCCACTTGTCGGCAGAGAAATTCTCAACGGTTGCTGTCAGATGCTGGCGCGAAGAAATCTCGTTGCCATACATCCCATGACCCAGGTCGTAATGTAACTGGACGTTGAGTTGGGCGAGGCTTTTTGTGGCCCACAGGCACAATACCCCGACGTAAATAAACTTTTTTTTCATTACTTTTGATTTTTAAAAAACGCCGGCAAAGTTATATAAAATACTCCAAAAACGAATGTCCCCCCTAAAAGAAAGTGGAAGACCATCCATTCTACATTTCTGTATATAAAAAAGACAAGCCTCATAACCCTATAAGAATTAGATTCTTAAAAAATATCACAGCATACATGCCCAAAAAACATCGAAAAAAAATTCCTCAAATGTTTGCCGAATTAAAAAAAGTGCGTACCTTTGCAACCGCAAACGAGAAACAACACAGGCAAAACTTAAAAGTCTGAACGTTTTTCAATGCGAAAAGAGGGCGTTTAGCTCAGCTGGTTCAGAGCATCTGCCTTACAAGCAGAGGGTCGGCGGTTCGAATCCGTCAACGCCCACCACCTCTTACGGCTCCGTAGCTCAACTGAATAGAGCATCTGACTACGGATCAGAAGGTTACAGGTTTGAATCCTGTCGGAGTCACCAAGAGCGGGTGGATACCAGAGTGGCCAAATGGGGCAGACTGTAAATCTGCTGGCTTACGCCTTCGGTGGTTCGAATCCATCTCCACCCACAACCATAAACCTTGCGGAAATAGCTCAGTTGGTAGAGCACGACCTTGCCAAGGTCGGGGTCGCGAGTTCGAGTCTCGTTTTCCGCTCTTAAAGGTGCGTTAGTTCAGTTGGTTAGAATACATGCCTGTCACGCATGGGGTCACGGGTTCGAGTCCCGTACGCACCGCTTTTTTATGAAGCAAAATAAAGAAAAGTCCTGAAGTACAATACTTTAGGACTTTTCTTTGTCTAACACCACACCCAAAAGCAGTGGAATAATGGGTCAACATAAAAACCTGAGGGACTCCTTGATTAAGCATAAATTTTTATTAGTCTGAAGAGAAAGAAAGCTCTGGCCTTCACTCCTCTGAACTGCGTCCCCCCAGGAATTTCTCAAAAAGATGTTTCATCTTTCAGGTTATATGATAAAAGACTATCATATAGCATGTTACGTGATGAAAGATAAAAAGTGTATATTTCAGCTTTCTTTCATTGCGGAAAGCGATAAAAAGTTCTCAGCCAAACGATTTTTCAATCTCAGCCAAACGATTTTCCGTTCTCCTTAGAACGAAATGAAGCGTGACTGAAGGATACCTGAAACATCCTTCAGCTTGTAACATTAATATTACGGGTAACTTATCGTGAAATCTGAAAGATGAAACATCTTTTTGCAAACTTCCTGTATAGAGGGGTACCTACGGCATACAAGGAAATCCACTCTGCCCGTCAATGATCTACTGTTCCGTTTTTTCTGAAACTGTTTGTTTTATCATTAAAAAATGTATAAATAAGAATCTCCTACCAAATTTATTTGTACTTTTACTCCCATAATACTAAAGAAACAAAATACGACATGAAACATACTTATTTAGATTATTTGCTTCCAAGAAAGATTAATATTGCGGTTTTAGGTATAAGTTATATATGAAAAAGCCTAATACACTGTCATTTGGTTTATTCATAAAACAACGTTTTTCCGTCAGCAGAGAATTTAAAATTAACAAACAGCATATATAAAAAAGGGAGATTAATGAACAAGAAAGTGAAATGGGGGCTCATTGCCTTTATCGCATGTGGTTTAGTGGTATGGGGAGTTTATTCCCAATTACCCAAATTAAATTCCGAATTGGCTCAAGCCGACAAAGTAGAAAGCGGAGATAAAGCAAAAAAGAATATTTTGAATGTGAACGCACTAAAAGTCCGTACGGGTGTCCTTACTGACGAATTCACAGTAAGCGGCAATCTATTACCAGACGAAGAAGTAGACCTTTCCTTCGAGACATCCGGACAAGTCGTAGAGATTGGGTTCAAAGAAGGAAGCCACGTCACCAAAGGGCAATTACTTGCCAAGGTAAACGACAGGCAATTACAGGCCGAATTGAAACGCTTGCAAGCCCAACTCAAACTGGCCAATGACAGGGTGTACCGTCAACGCACCCTATTGCAGCACGATGCGGTAAGCCAGGAGGCATACGAACAAGTACGTACGGAACTCGAAACCTTAAAAGCAGAAATCGACATCGTAAAAGCTCAAATAGAGTTAACGGAATTACGGGCGCCTTTCGACGGAGTGATCGGCTTGCGCCAAATCAGCGTGGGAGCATACGCATCTCCTACCACCATCGTGAGCAAACTCACCCGTATCATCCCGCTGAAAGTGGAGTTTTCCGTCCCGGAACGTTATGTGAATGAAGTCAATCCGGGTACGGCTCTGACATTCACCATAGACGGTTCTTTACAAAACTTCCCGGCAAAAGTATATGCCAAAGAGTCTGCCATTGACGAAAACACGCACACGCTGAAAGTCCGTGCCTTATATGAGAATCCCAACGGACGCCTTACGCCGGGACGTTATGCCAGCATCAACCTCAAGAAGCAGGAAATTCAAGATGCCATTGCTATTCCGGCCGAAGCCATCGTACCGGAAATGGGTAAAGATAAAGTATTCTTATATAAATCCGGCAAAGCCCAACCGGTTGAAGTGACCGTAGGTCTGCGCACAGAAGAACGCGTGCAAGTATTAAAAGGATTGCAGGTGGGAGACACGCTAATCACATCCGGAACGTTGCAGTTGCGCACCGACTTACCCGTTGTACTCGACCGCGTAGATTAAGAGAAGGAGGACGTATATGAATATATCAGAGTTAAGTATCCGCCGCCCCGTATTGGCTACCGTGATGACCGTAATCATCCTATTGTTCGGAATGATTGGTTATTTTTATATCGGTGTACGTGAATATCCATCGGTGGACAACCCGATTATATCGGTTTCTTGTTCGTATGCAGGAGCGAATGCCGATGTCATTGAGAACCAGATTACAGAACCGTTGGAACAGAACATCAACGGTATTCCGGGTATCCGCTCTCTGACGAGTGTCAGCCAGCAAGGCCAAAGCCGCATCACGGTTGAGTTCGAACTTTCGGTCGACCTGGAAACTGCGGCCAACGATGTCCGCGACAAAGTGTCCCGCGCCCAACGCTACTTGCCACGTGACTGCGACCCTCCTACCGTATCCAAGGCCGATGCCGATGCCTCTCCTATTCTTATGGTCGCCCTGCAAAGTGAAAAGCGTTCTTTGCTCGAATTGAGCGAAATTGCCGACCTGACCGTCAAGGAGCAGTTACAAACGATTTCCGACGTAAGTAGTGTTTCCATTTGGGGAGAGAAAAAATATTCCATGCGTTTGTGGCTCGACCCCATCAAAATGGCCGGCTACGGTATCACGCCTATGGACGTCAAAAATGCAGTGGACAATGAAAATGTCGAATTGCCGTCGGGCAGCATAGAAGGAAATACCATAGAACTGAACATCCGTACCATGGGATTGATGAACACGGCCAAGATGTTCGACGATTTGATTGTGAAACACGAAGGGAACCAAATTATCCGTTTCAGCGACATCGGTCGGGCCGAACTTGGAGCAGCCGACATCAAAAGTTACATGAAGATGAACGGTGTGCCGATGGTCGGCGTAGTCGTCGTGCCTCAACCGGGTGCCAATCATATCAATATCGCCGATGCCGTATATGAACGCATGGAGCAAATGAAAAAGGACCTGCCGGACGATGTACATTACAGCTACGGATTCGACAATACCAAATTCATCCGCGCCTCCATCAACGAAGTGAAACAAACGGTGTACGAGGCTTTCGTTCTAGTAATTATCATCATCTTCCTGTTTTTGCGTGACTGGCGCGTCACATTGGTACCTTGTATTGTGATTCCGGTCTCTCTGGTCGGTTCGTTTTTCATCATGTATTTGTTTGGCTTCTCCATCAACGTACTGACCATGTTGGCCGTCGTACTGGCCGTCGGACTTGTGGTGGACGATGCCATTGTGATGACAGAGAACATCTATATCCGTATAGAGCAGGGCATGAATCCGAAGAAGGCCGGAATAGAAGGTGCCAAGGAAATCTTTTTTGCAGTCATTTCCACGACGGTCACCCTGGTAGCCGTGTTCTTCCCTATCGTATTTATGGAGGGGACGACCGGACGGCTTTTCCGGGAGTTCAGTATGGTCATTTCAGGAGCGGTAGTCATATCATCGTTCGCGGCACTGACATTCACCCCCATGTTGGCTACCAAGCTCCTTAAACAACAGAAAAAGAAAAACGCCTTTTACCGTATTACGGAACCATTCTTCATCGGAATGAATAATATGTACAGCCGTTCCTTGCAAGTTGTCTTGCGCCACCGTATATGGACACTCCCTGTCATTGTCCTCATGCTGGGAGCTATCGTATATCTGTGGGGAGCCATACCTTCGGAAATGGCTCCATTGGAAGACCGCTCCATGATTACCATCAACACACGTGGAGCAGAAGGCGTGACGTATGAATACATCCGAGATTATACGGAAGATATAAACAGCATCGTAGACTCCGTGATTCCCGACGCAGACGCTGTGACTGCCCGTGTATCCAGCGGAAGCGGAAATATCCAAATCCGCCTGAAAGACATGGGAGATCGGGATTACACCCAGATGGAAGCTGCCGAAAAATTGTCGCAAGCCGTCAAAAAGAAGACCAAAGCACGTGCATTCGTACAGCAACAATCCTCATTTGGCGGGCGTCGCTCGAGCATGCCTATACAATATGTTTTGCAAGCGACTAACATCGAGAAGTTGGAAAAAGTCCTGCCGGTGTTTATGGAAAAAGTCTAC
Source organism: Paraprevotella clara YIT 11840 (assembly GCF_000233955.1). Classification (GTDB taxonomy): domain Bacteria; phylum Bacteroidota; class Bacteroidia; order Bacteroidales; family Bacteroidaceae; genus Paraprevotella; species Paraprevotella clara. Next base: position 61,768 of record NZ_JH376599.1, on the reverse strand, counting down.
GAGAACCCTGTATTCCAAATGGCAGATGTCGACCTGAAATTCAGCAAGCCGGAAATTCGAATCCACATCAACCGCGACAAAGCCAACATCATGGGAGTCAACACCCGTGATTTGTCTGAAACCCTGCAATACGGACTGAGTGGACAGCGTATGGGATATTTTTATATGAATGGAAAACAATACGAAATTCTGGGCGAAATAAACCGGCAGCAACGTAACAAACCAGCCGATTTACGAGCCATTTATCTGAGAAGCAGCGACGGTAAGATGATTCAAATGGATAATCTCATCGAATTGGAAAGCAGCATCGCCCCTCCGAAACTTTACCGTTACAACCGCTTTGTCTCTGCCACGATTTCCGCAGGTTTGGCCGAGGGAAAGACCATAGGGCAAGGATTGGACGAAATGGACAAGATTGCCAAAGAGGTATTGGACGATACGTTCCGCACCTCGTTGTCCGGTGACTCAAAAGAATTCCGCGAAAGTTCCTCCAGCCTGATGTTCGCCTTTATTTTGGCGTTAGTACTCATTTATTTGATTTTGGCCGCCCAGTTTGAAAGCTTCAAAGACCCCTTCATCATCATGCTTACCGTACCGCTTGCGATTGCCGGTGCATTGATATTCATGTACTTCAACGACATCACCATGAATGTGTTCAGCCAAATCGGTATCATCATGTTAATCGGGTTGGTAGCTAAAAACGGTATCCTTATCGTAGAATTTGCGAATTTGAAACAAGAAAACGGAGAAGACAAGGTAACGGCTGTACACGATGCCGCCCTGCAACGCTTGCGGCCGATTTTAATGACCAGTGCTTCTACCGTTTTAGGATTGATACCCTTGGCCTTTGCCACAGGAGAAGGCTGTAACCAGCGTATTGCCATGGGTATTGCCGTAGTAGGCGGTATGGTGGTATCCACTTTCCTTACCATGTATATAGTTCCGGCTGTGTATAGTTACATTTCAACCAATCGAATCAATAAAAAGGAGAAAAATGAAAAATAAGATACTGTGGCCTGTTTTATTTTTGTGCACATTGCCTGTACAGGCCCAACAAGACATGACGGAGGCGGAAGGTTCCGTCACTTTGCAGGAATGTTTATCACGCGGACTGGAGAGCAATTTCTCCATCCGAATGGTAAAAAACCAACAAGAGACGGCTGCAAACAATGCCACCCGGGCCAATGCGGGAATGTTGCCCACCGTGGACCTCAGTGCTTCCTACAGCGGCGATCTAGGTTCGACCCGTACTACCCCCCGCTCCACTGGAGTCACCACTACCGAACGTGGAGCGTATGACGGGACTGTAGATGCCGGCATCGACCTGAACTGGACTATTTTCGACGGCTTCAGCGTGTGGACCAACTACAAGCAACTGCAACTCCTGAAAGAACAGGGAGAACTGCAAACCCGCATTACGATAGAAGACTATGTGGCATCGCTCACAGCCGAATATTACAATTACATACAGGAAAAAATCCGTTTAAAAAACTTCCGCTACGCCATGTCCCTATCTCGGGAACGCATGCGTATCGTGGAAGTCAGATACCACATCGGTAATTTCTCACGTCTGGATTACTTGCAGGCCAAGGTCGATTTCAACGCAGATAGTGCCCAATACATGAAGCAACGGGAAGTACTGAACTCATCCCGAATAAAATTGAACGAACTGATGGCCAATCACGACGTAACGGCACTCATCGGTATACGAGATACGGCGATAGATGTCAATCCGGATCTGCAATACGATGAATTATGGCAAGCCACATTGGCCACCAACGCCTCCTTGTTGATGGCAGACAAAAATACTGAGGTCGTACGGGCCGACTATAAAAAAATCATGTCCCGCGACTATCCTTACGTACGTCTGAATGCAGGATACGGATACACTTTAAACCGCTATGAACTGTCCTCTACGAAGAAACGGGACAACTGGGGGCTGAATGCAGGTATCACCATCGGTTTCAACCTGTTCGACGGCAAACGGAAAATGCAAAAAAGAAATGCGCAACTGGCCATTGAATATGCCGAACTGGAACGGGAAGACCTGAAACTGTCTTTGAAATCGGATTTGAGCGACTTGTGGCAGGCCTATCGCAACAACTGGCAGGTGATGCTGATGGAACGCCAAAACCTTGTGGCCGCCCAGGAAAATTATGAATATGCCAATCTGCGCTACATGAAAGGAGATCTTTCCGGATTTGAAATGCGAGAAGCCCAACAAAGCCTTTTGGATGCGGAAGAACGACTTCTGGTTTCGGAATACGATACCAAAATGTGCGAAATCTCTTTGCTCCAACTCAGCGGAAAGGTTCTGACTTATTTAAATGAATAAAGACAGCAAAAACGAAAAGAGGACAGCGTAAAATCTAAGTTTGCGGAGGAAAAACGACAGAAAAGACAAACGAAGCGAAGAAAAAAACGCCAAAAAGTTTGGTTCATCCATTCGTTTTATCTACCTTTGCACTCGCAATCAGGAAATCGCCTGATTCCTCTTTTAAAGGTGCGTTAGTTCAGTTGGTTAGAATACATGCCTGTCACGCATGGGGTCACGGGTTCGAGTCCCGTACGCACCGCTTAAAACTCTGAAGTACAGTTACTTCAGAGTTTTTTGTATCCTCTTGGCGAATAATTCCTCCCGAAAGGCTGTAATGACAGGCGTTTTTCGTATTTTTGCATATCAAATAAAAATCAGTCATGATCAGATATGCAAAGCTTAGCGACGCTAAAGCCATCGCAGACATCTATAATGAATATATCCTACATAGCGTGGCTACCTTTGAAACTGAAGCCGTTTCTGAAGACGAGATGCGCCGACGCATTGCCGACATCTCTTCCCAGTTTCCTTATTTGGTATTCGAAAAGGACGGACAGGTCGTCGGATATGCCTACGCCCATTTGTGGCAGGAAAGGGCCGCTTATTGCCATACGTGGGAAACGACCGTCTACGTCTCTTCCTCGTCCGCCCGCCAAGGCATAGGACGACTATTGATGTCACGGCTGATTGAGGAATGCCGGAAATCAGACTGCCATGTGCTCATTGCCTGTATCACCCACGGAAATGAATCCAGCTATGCCCTGCACCGCAAACTCGGATTTAAACAAGTAGCCTTTTTCGAAAAAGTAGGTACCAAATTCGGAAAACGTTTGGATGTCACAGACTGGGAGTTGATACTACGCCCGTGAGCCTGTTACCCAATACTTCTATTTCATATTCCATATCCATTCACCTTATATGAGCCAAACGACTTACGACTTTCAATCCAAGGAAAACAACGGCCATGCGCCCCTCAACAATATCATCAACGCCAAACTCATCGCCTACGTAATCGGCATCCTGCTTTGGGTGGAGGGCGGCATGCTCCTCGTCTGCATGGGTGTCTCCTTGCTGTACCGCGAAGACAGCTACAAATATTTTTTGTACGCTGCGGGTATCAACTTGATTACCGGAGGAGGACTGACGGCTTACGGCAAAGGTGCCAAAACCTGGATGACACGCCGCGACGGCTATTGTATCGTAACCCTCACTTGGTTGATGTTCACCATTCTGGGCATGCTTCCGTTCCTGATGAGCGGTGAAATTCCGTCCGTAGCGGGTGCCTTCTTTGAAACGATGTCTGGTTTTACAACTACCGGCTTCACCGTGCTCGACCATATCGACTCCATGCCCAAAGGTATGCTTTTCTGGCGTGCCCTGACTCAATGGGTGGGCGGTTTGGGTATCGTATGCTTCACCATAGCCTTGCTGCCCATATTCGGCGGAGGCAACCTACAGCTTTTCAGTGCAGAAGCCACGGGCGTGACACACGACAAACTGCACCCCAAAATCAGCATGACCACTAAACTCATCTGGACCGTGTACATCATCCTGACCGGTTTGTGTATCGGTTTACTTTGCCTCGGAGGCATGAACCTGTTCGACGGGGTGTGCCATTCGTTCAGCATTATGGGAACCGGAGGCTACTCTACCAAACAAGACAGCATAGCCTACTGGGACTCTCCTTTCATTGAATACGTCACCTCAGCCTTTATGGTCATCGCCAGTCTGAATTTCTCCCTGCTGGTTTTATGCCTGCAAGGCAAATTCGGCAAATTCTTCAAAGACGGTGAAACACGATGGTTCCTGGGTTCCGTATGTGTCATCACACTCCTCATCACGGTCAGCCTGTTCTTCCAACGACAATACCCACTCGAAGAAGCTTTCCGCAAGGCACTCTTCCAAGTCTCTACCATCCATACCTCTTGCGGTCTCGTGACCGACGACTATACTTTATGGCCTCAATTCACCTGGCTGCTCCTGATTTTTGCCATACTGGCCGGAGGATGTACAGGTTCCACAGCCGGCGGTATCAAGAACATGCGTATCATGATTCTGTTTCACGCCATTAAGAACCAATTCAAAAGGCTTATTCACCCCAATGCCATTCTGCCGGTACGAATCAACAAACATGTTGTGCCCCTGCCCTTATTGAATACCGTCACGACTTTCACGCTTTTTTATCTGTTATGTGGCTTTGCAGGATGTTTCCTGCTTACATTTTTCGGAATTGACTTTCTGGAAGCCCTGACCTCTTCTCTCTCTGCCATGGGCAATACCGGTTTAGGCTTCGGCTATTATGGTCCGGCTTACACCATGAGCAGCATGCCCGACGTGTGTCAATGGATCATGTCTTTCCTTATGCTTATCGGTCGTCTGGAACTGTTCAGTGTGCTGATTCTGTTTAGTCCGGTTTTCTGGAAAGAGTGGTAGTATTTTCGTTTTTTTCATTCCGAACCCATTCAGAAGGTATCCATAAACGTTTTGAATACAGATTTTGTATTTCAAGTCCGAGTTTTACACCGATTTTCATTATCTTTGTTCACACGAAGATAGAATGCGGCTCGGCATAGCCAAATCAGAAAACTTCGTTTTCATTTGTCTCTGCACTCGCCTTTCACTATCTTTGTAAGTATGGAGATCGTGCGCTTACCTTTTGCCGTCTTTACTAAAACATTTACAACAGAAACATCATGCAAAACGAATTATTATCTTGTGCTATCAGGGCTGCCCTACTTGCCGGAAAGGACATTCTGAACATTTACAATGACCCCAAGGCAGATTTTGCCATCGAACGCAAAGCAGACAACTCCCCACTGACCATAGCCGACAAACGTTCCCATGCCCGTATCATGGACGAACTGGATGCCACCTCCATTCCCGTATTGAGCGAAGAAGGCCGGTTGACAGACTATAATATACGAAAAGGATGGAAAACCTTATGGGTGGTAGACCCTTTGGACGGCACAAAAGAGTTTATCAAACGGAACGGAGAATTCACGGTCAATATTGCACTGGTAGAAAACGGCATCCCCGTATTGGGGGTAATTTATGTACCGGTCAGCCGTACGCTCTATTTCTCGGAAGACAGTATCGGAGCTTACAGGATAGAAGGGATTGATGCCCGTTCCGCCGGCCTTTCTCCCGACGATCTGATGGAAAAGGCAGACCGGTTGCCTCTGGAACAGGCCGACACGAAAGGCTTTGTGATCGTAGCCTCCCGCTCCCATCTTTCTCCCGAGACGGAGGAATACATCCGTAAGCTGGAAAGCGAATACGGACACGTAAACCTCATCTCTTGCGGAAGTTCACTCAAAATATGCCGGGTGGCAGAAGGCTCGGCAGACATCTATCCGCGTTTCGCCCCCACGATGGAATGGGATACGGCAGCCGGACATGCCATTGTACGGGCTTCCGGAAAAAATATATACTTGACGGATGAAAGAACACCGTTACATTACAACAAGGAAAACTTATTGAACCCGTGGTTCATCGTGAAATAAGAAAAGAGGCGTGATTCAACGCCTCTTTTCCGTTAAAGCCACCAAATAGATACCGGCCTCGTAAAGCATCCACATAGGCATGCCTACCAATAATAGCGTAAACACATCGGAGGTTGGAGTGATTACAGCGGCCGCCACCAAAATCAATACGATGGCATGTCGACGGTACCTACGCATAAATGAAGCCGTAAGGAATCCAAGACGTGCCAAAAGCCAACAGAGAATAGGTATCTCGAACACGATACCCATCGTAAGCGTCATCATCAGCAACGTATCCATATACGACTCCAACGTAATGGTATTTTCTACTTCCGCACTCACTTGATAAGTGCCGAGAAAACGAAACGTGAGCGGAAAGATGAGAAAATAATTCAAAGCCGCACCCGAAAGAAACATCAGATACCCCGCCCCTACCGTGCGTACGGCATACCGTCTCTCGTGGGTGTACAAAGCAGGGGAGACGAAACGGAACAACAAATAAAGCAAGTAAGGCGAAGCACAAAATACTCCGGCATACAATGCCGTCCGCATGTGGACGACAAACTGGTTCGCCAATCCCGTATTAATCAGTTTTACCGAAAAATCATCGGGTATCATCCCTTCCACCCCCAAAAACTGGCCTCTGTCGCCCATCAACCGATAGGTAACGAAACCGGCCTCTTTCGGTGCCAACACGACCCGAAAGAGACTTTCCTTGAAGAAGAACGCCACAAGCGCACAAACCACCGTCACAGCCAATGCCTTGAGCAGACAGTCGCGCAAAGCATCGAGATGTTCCCAAAATGTCCCGGTAGCCCCTTCGTCCGGATTATTCATCTTTTGCTTTCCGTTCTTCCGTTTTTTCACTCTCGACCTCTTCGACCTTGTCACTCTTGTCCTGCGGAGTTTCCACCCCGTTCATCCCGTCTTTAAAGCTCTTCACACCCTTTCCCAAACCTTTCATCAATTCGGGAATTTTCTTACCTCCGAAAAACAGCAAGACAATCAACAGGATAAAGAGAATTTCTTGCGTACCGATTCCAAACATAACCTTTATTTATAAATTACATATTTCACCATCCAATAACCACCCGCTATCTGTAAAGCCATTCCGGGCAAGCCGATACGAAAATCCTGTACGGCCAAGCCGAAATCTCCTGTCATAGCCCATTCTCCCAAGGTACCAAGCACTTGATAGAACAACACTACCGATGCCAAAAGCAGGACACTGACCCGGCGGAAACGGGAAGCCGCATAACCTGCCGCCAAAGCCAACAGCACCGACTTCAACAGAATAGCCGGTAATACCGCTGCTGCGGGCATACCGAACCACCACGAGTTGACGCACGGCGAGAGAACCGCTGTCAGCAATCCCACGCGCCAACCGTATTTATAAGCCCCAACCAACGTGAAAAAATAAATAGGCAACCAAGTCACGCCTCCTTGCGGAACCAAATGAAACAGTTGCGGCAATACGATATTGCCGACAGCGAACAACACGGCCAGCCAATAAGTCCGCTTCTCGGTATAGCCCGGAGCGTAAAGTCTTACAGTATTTTCCATATTCTTATTCCTTCTTTATGTTATTATATTATTGTATTTCATATCCGCAGACGTTCCACAAAACCGGCTATCAGAGGCAGGCATTCTTCTGCCGTCTCCTTATCGCGGCAAAGCGTTTCCACCGGGCACCAACCGTTTCCCGCACGATTCCGTATAGCGGAAACCAACCGTCCGTAAGACACTGAGATTCCCGTTTGAAACAACAGTCCGTAAGCCGGCTCGCTAAGCACGTCGGCATATACTCGCCTTACCCGTCCCAATACCATGAGTGCAGCAGCTCCCTTCCCTACGACCTTATCGGCCACATCGGCACCGAGAAGCAGGCCGGACTGTTCCCGCAACAGGGCATACAGGTCTTCCACTCCCCGCCGCTCAAAGGTGTAGATTTCCCCGTTACGAAGCACACAAGAACACTTCCGCTCATGCAACAAGTCTATCAAATCTTGCAACTCTTCTTTCATAAAGTCCCCTGTTTCAGTTGTTCCACAAAACGGTCTATACGATGCAACTCAGCCGGAATGTCGATACTTTGCGGACAATGAGGCACGCACTGACGGCATCCGATACAATGGTCGGCCTGCCGCAAACGCGGCACACTCCGGTCATACCCTACCAAAAAAGCACGGCGCGCCTTCCGGTAGTTCTCTTCTTGCGCACTTTCCGGCACGTTGCCCTGATTGACGCACTTGTTATAATGTACCAAAATAGACGGAATATCAATGCCGTAAGGACAAGGCATACAATATTTGCAATCATTGCAGGGCACAGTGGGATACTGCATCATCAGGTCTGCCGTGTCGAATAAGAATGTCATTTCCTCGTCTGTCAAAGGTTGCAACGGGCAGTACGTATGCAAATTATCCTCCAAATGTTCCATATAGGTCATGCCACTCAACACCGTAAGTACATCGGGAAAAGTCCCGGCAAAGCGGAAAGCCCACGAAGCTACACTGCGCTCCGGCTCACGTTGCTTGAGACGAGCCACGACATGGTCGTGCACCTTTGACAAACGGCCTCCTAAGAGCGGCTCCATGATTACAGCCGGGATCTTGCGCTTAGCCAATTCGTCATACAAATATTCTGCATTCGTATTCCGCTCGTTGATTTCCTTGGCATGCCGCCAGTCCAAATAGTTTAACTGTATTTGCACAAAATCCCATTGATACTCGTCGTGCCGTGAAAGCAAATAATCGAACACCTTGATGTCGCCATGATAGGAGAATCCCAGATTACGGATACGCCCGGCTTTCCGTTCTTCGAGCAGGAAATCCAGAAGCCCGTTGTCCATGTAACGGGCATTGAACTCCTTCATACCGTCTCCCATCCCTACACCGTGCAACAGCATGTAGTCTATATAATCCACTTGCAATTCTTTCATCGAGTTACGGTACATGGCCAACGAAGCTTCACGACTCCACGTGGCCGGAGCGAAATTGGAAAGTTTCGTGGCAATGAAATAACTCTTGCGCGGATGGCGACTCAAAGCAATTCCCATGGCACGCTCCGAACGCCCTTTGCAATAAGCGGGGGAGGTATCGAAGTAATTCAACCCGTGAGCCAACGCATAGTCCACCTGGCGGTTCACCATTTCCTGGTCTATCTCGTCTCCGCCCTCTTCTCCTTCCTTTTCAATCGTCGGGAGGCGCATGCACCCGTAGCCCAATATCGAAACTTTGTCTCCGGTAGAAGGATTCGTACGATAAGTCATTTTGTCCGTAGGTATTTCTCCCGACAGGCTGCCGGAAGCCGTTTTCCGCTCCGGACGGCAACCGTAAAACGCAGCCGACGTGACTGCCGCACCGACTCCCAAAAGCTTCAGAAACTTACGTCGGTCCATATCTTTTTTAGTCTTTTCCATGTTGCAGCACTTTGATTAAATGAAACGATGGGTCTCATGTCCCTCTACATAAATGGCACTGAACGGGCGTGCCGGACAAAGATTTTCACAGGATCCGCAACCGATGCAACGCTCTTCATTCACGACCGGGAGTCGGGGAGAATCAGGGATTCCGGACACGGACGGCACCATTTGGATGGCTCCCGACGGACAATGACGGGCACAGTTTCCGCATTCCACACCGTCTGTATTCACCACACAATTCTCATATACGAACACGGCATGACCAATCTGTACGGACGATTTTTCAGCCACCGTCAGGGAGCGTATGGCACCGTTCGGACAAACCTCGGTACATCTTACACATTCCGGACGGCAATACCCGCGTTCGTAAGACATTTCAGGCTGCATCCACGTTTCTATCGAAGAAGAAGGACGCAAGACATCATTGGGACAAGCCGATACACACAACTGACAGGCCGTACAATGCGAAGCAAAATTGTGTACTCCTTGCGCTCCTGCCGGTTTTAAGTGCACCTTACGCTCCGGAATCTTTTTCTCCTCTATCACGGCCAACCCACCGTCTACTTTCTTTTCCTGCGCCCTTATCCAGGAACCGGCCGCAAACCATGAAGCTACGGCCAGAAAACTGCGGCGGCCATTATCCGGTCCCCCCTTTTCCGGAGCCACTTGGGCTACAGCCGACGGACGGACATAATGTATAGCTTTCTTAGGGCATTTGTCTATGCAGTTCATACAAGCCACGCAACGGCTGTAATCTATCTTATGTTCCTTAATATGGATGCACGACGCCTTGCAATTACGTTCACACAAATTGCAATTCACACACTTTGAAGTGTCTATCACCGGTTTTAACCAGGCATAACGGGACAGGAAACCTAATAGCGTGCCAACCGGGCAAATCGTGTTACAATAAGTACGCCCGTTCCGCCAAGCCAACACGGACAGCACAACGAAAGTCAGCAAAGCCACGCCTAATACGGAAAGCCCTTTCATCCAGACCTCCGCTTCATAAAAAGCATAACTGTCCATACGCTCGGCCATATAGGCTAACAAATTGTTTCCCCAACGATAAAAAGGAGCCAGCAGATTGGAAGCCATACGTCCGTAAGCACTATACGGCTCCAACAGGCCTGCCCACCCCATAAGTCCAGTTGCACCGGCCCAAAGTCCGGCACCACAAACGGCTACAAACAAAGCCAACACCCCGTATCTCAACCATGACAGAGCCGGAGAATAGCGGAAACGGTTCTTTTTGTACTTGCCTCCCATACGGGAAACCACGTCCTGAAACACCCCGAGCGGGCAAATCACGGAACAATACACCCGTCCGAAGACGCAAGTGAGCAGCACCAAAGCTACAACCACTCCGAGATTCAAAGCCAACAATGCCGGAATGAATTGTATCTTGGCCAACCATCCGAACCATCCCTGCACGACTCCCGTAAAGTCAAGAAATAACAGTGTGACAAGGACAAAACAGATACATGCCGCAACTTGCCTGATTCTTTTCAATCTCATAACCACTTTTTTAACCCTTTCTATTTCATACCGATTTCTTCCAACCATCGTTCCACCTTCGGGCGAGCATCCCCCACCGTCCCACCATGGCAAATAAAGCCTTTCTTCAAATCAGCCTTACCCGCATGCCGGGCAAAATCACTAAAGCATTTTTGCTCCCCACCGCCGCCATGCGTACAGAAAGGTATCACCGTTTTTCCAGTCAGGTCATACCCCTCCAAGAAACTCCAAATAGCCATTGGTGCCGTTCCCCACCAGTTCGGAAAACCCACATAAACCACGTCATAGGCATCCATATCTTTGACTTTGCTTTTCAAAGCCGGACGCGCATCAGCCTCCTTTTCCTTCTTAGCATACTCCGTACACGACCGATATTTTTCCGGATACGCTTTTACAGTCTCTATCTCGAAAAGGTCTCCACCCGTCAGTTCTTGAATCTGATGAGCCAAATTACGTGTATTCCCCGACCATGAAAAATACGCAACCAACACTTTCTTCGCATTTGCCGTATGCTGTGCACCGGCTTCCAAGCCTATCATCGCCCACATCATGAGAAATACTCCTAAGAATTTTGTTTTCATACCCAATACTTTTTTCGTTCGTCGATTCATTTCTTTACACCTGCAAAAATAGAACATAATCCCCAACGCTCCGATATACGGATTACGGATATCCTTACCCTTTTTACTGATTGTCAAAAACAACCTCTTTCCGAGGATAAAAAGAACGTTCACGATATTCTTTCGGAGACATACCTACATATTGCTTGAAATACTTTCCGAAAAACGATTGCGTACAGAAATTCAACCTGACTGCAATTTCCTTAATGCTCAACTCCGAACACTCCAATAGCTGTTTGGCTTCTGAAATCACCATCTGTATGATCCATTGCAAAACACTACGCCCGGACTTTTCTTTCACAACCGAAGAAAAGTAACGTGCCGAGAGGTTCTGTCTTTCCGCATAGAAAAGAACTTCGCGCTCTGCCCGGTAATGATTGAACAAATCAACAATGAAACGTTGAAAAATAATATCTTTCTGTGTCCGTTGTACAGGATGCATCGGCCGGTTGGTATAGTATATCATCAGCAATTCATAAAATAATGCTTGCCCGCCGGCTTTGATCAACTCGACTTTCAAGGAACGGCATTTTGAACTGCCCACTTGCCCATCTCCTTCTTTTATCCTACGCATATAAAGTTCCAAAAGTTTATCCACATACCGACACTGCGCATCTGTCAGCGTAATACAAGGATGGTCGCGCATGAACAAAATATCCTGTACATTCAACACTTTATTACTGATAGGCAAAATATAATCCACATCCACCTCTACCACGACACCGTCTATTTCTCCACCGACACGCAATACGCGTACCAAAGCCGAAGCCACATAAAAACAAATATCTCCCGGCTTTATTATATAAGGTGTATTGTCTATTTCCAATTCCACTTCTCCCGCACGACAAAAGAACACACCGCATCGATCAAGCGTGGAACGCAAATGTCCCCACTGAGAACCATATATTTTCCAATCGGACAAACGGCTTACCCGTATAGGAATCATAGCTTGCTCCATCCTTAATTATTAATAAAACTATTCATTGGAACAAAATAAATATAATTCTGAAAAACTTTAGTCACATCGGTAGTTAAAAACATACAAATCAGACAAAAAATAAGCCCTTTAGAACTTTCAAATATCCGACAAACCCGATATATTTGCATGTAGAACCAGAGAACTATTTTTATGAAGAAGTTTAATGTTATCATAGGAGGATTTATCCTTTTTTTATTCACAGCTTGCTCACACACGCGACAGGAAAGTAGTCGTTTACAAACCGTAAAAACAGACACCGTGATTTCCGCCGCCGAACAGAGTATCCTTCAATATCCGGGTAAAGTAAAGGCAGCGGAAGACGCCAGCCTGTCATTCAGAGTCAGCGGAACCATCCGTAGAATATACGTAAAAGACGGAGCACGGGTACGAAAGGGGCAACTCCTGGCAGACCTCGACCCTACGGATTACCAAATACAACTGGATGCCACGGAGGCAGAATACCTACAAGTGAAGAGTGAGGCAGAACGAGTCATGGCTCTCTACAAAGACGGAGGTACCACACCGGCAGCAAACGACAAGGCAGAATATGGACTAAAACAAATCACAGCCAAATACAATCACCATAAAGACCAATTGTCCTACACGCGATTGTGTGCACCTTTTGACGGCTATATAGACAAACATCTATTCGAACCCTACGAAACAGTAGGTGCAGGCATGCCGGTCATTACCATGATCGGCGACGGACGGACGGAAGTGGAAATCAATCTGCCTGCTGCCGAATATATACGCCGCGGGCAATTCAAACAATACTATTGTACATTCGATATCTATCCGGACAAGCATTATAGTCTTCAACCACTCTATATCATTCCGAAAGCTAACGCCAACCAATTGTATACCATGCGCCTAAGACAGGAAGATACCGACCAGCCTCAACCGTCTCCCGGCATGAACACCATGGTGACCATCCTCTGCGATACAGCAGAAAATGCCCCGATGTCAATCCCGGGAAGCGCCATATTGTACGAAGACGGCAAAACAAATGTTTTCCTTTACGATGCCGCACAAAAGAAAGTTTATAAACGTAACGTAACCCTCATCGGGCTACAAACCGACGGCAGAGCGACTATCATTTCGGCACAAATCAAACCGGGAGACCTCATCGTCTCTTCGGGCATCCATCACATTCAAGACGGAGAAAGCGTAATGCCCCTACCGGCCGTCAGTAAAACCAATATCGGAGGATTGTTATGACAGACATCAGCAAATGGGCTTTTAAAAACCGTAATCTGGTCTATTTCTTTATTGCGGTTCTTTTGGTCGGCGGAGCATGGTCATGCTACGAAATGAGTAAATTGGAAGATCCCGAAATCAAAGTCAAAACGGCCATGATTGTCACCACTTATCCCGGTGCTTCCGCCCACCAGGTAGAACTAGAAGTGACCGATGTTTTGGAAAAAAATATCCGTAACATGGGAGGCATTGACAACATAGAAAGTTATTCTTATAACGACCTCTCACTCATTCAAGTGGAACTGCTGACCACCGTCAAGGACGACGAAGTGGAACAATACTGGGATCTTCTCAGACGCAAAGTAGAAGACGTACGGAATACGTTGCCCGCCGGAGTCTCCGCACCGATAGTAAAAGATGATTTCGGAAATGTATACGGCATGTTTTATGCCCTCACCGGAGACGGTCTGAGCGATCGTGAACTGTCTGACTATGCAGAACTCATCAAACGAGAACTCACTGTACTGAAAGGAATTGACCGCGTAGAACTGTATGGCAAGCGACCGGAATGTATCAACATATCTCTACTACAAGACCGTATGGCCAACCTCGGTGTAAAACCGGCTGAAGTGTTGGCAACTCTAAATGGACAGAACCAAACCACTTACACCGGATATTACGAAAATGGAGACAACCGTATCCGTGTTACGGTAAACAATAAGTTCCAAACAGTGGAAGACATCGGCAACATGCTCATACAAGGACATGACGACGACCAACTTCGCCTACGAGACATTGCCCGCATCGAAAAAAATTACGAATCGCCCACACGGAATGAGATGTTCTACGACGGCGAACGTTCCATCGGTATCCTGATAGCAGCTTCCACAGGATCGGATATCGTCAAAGTGGGAAGTGCCGTTGAAAAGGAACTATCCCAACTGAAGGACAAACGTTTGCCGGCAGGAGTTGACTATCATAAAGTATTCTATCAACCGGAACGTGTCGGAGATTCTTTAGGAACTTTCGTCGTCAATCTGGTCGAATCTGTCATTATCGTAGTGTTCATCCTCATGCTGACCATGGGATTCAAAAGCGGATTGATTATCGGAATCAGCTTAATCGTCACAGTATTCGGTTCCTTCTTATTTCTGGAAACCATGGATGGCACCATGCAACGTGTGTCATTAGCTGCATTCGTATTGGCGATGGGGATGCTTGTAGACAATGCCATCGTCATCGTAGACGGCATCCTGGTAGACCTGAAAGCCGGGAAAAACAGAATGGAAGCCATGACGGCCATCGGACGGCAAACATCAATGCCTCTATTGGGAGCTACACTGATAGCCATTATCGCTTTCCTCCCCATCTTCATGTCTCCTGACACGGCTGGCGTCTACACGCGAGACTTATTTATCGTTCTGGCCGTATCCTTACTATTAAGTTGGGTGCTGGCCCTGGTGCATGTACCCTTAATGGCCGAACGCCGTCTTCATCCAGAAGTAGAGCAAAACGTCTCCGGCAAACGGGTTTACAAAGGTTGGCCGTATGCCCTTTTGCGTAAGTCACTCTCTTTCGGCCTGCACCACCGCTGGAGCTTTGTGCTGTCCATGATTGCTTTGTTAGGATTGTCAGCCTGGGGCTACCGTTACATGCGGCAAGGTTTCTTCCCCGACATGGTGTATAACCAAATGTATATGGAATACAAATTACCGGAAGGTACCAACTCATCCCGTGTGGCACATGACCTGGAAGAGATAGAAACCTACCTGAAAAGCCGCAAAGAAATCACGCACGTAACCCGTTCAGTAGGAGGAACTCCCGGCCGTTATAATTTGGTGCGCAGCATTGCCAACCCCTCATTATCGTACGGAGAATTGATTATCGATTTCACCTCACCGGAAGAGTTGGAAAATCACATGGACGAGATTCAAGACTACCTGACAGCCCACTATCCTGACGCTTATGTCAAGATGAAACGCTACAATCTGATGTTCAAGAAATATCCTATCGAAGCACAATTCTTGGGTCCGGATCCAGCCGTACTTCACAGGCTGGCCGACAGTGCACGGGTCATCATGGAAAAAAGTCCGGAGGTAAGACTTATCACCACCAACTGGGATCCGCAAATACCGGTACTCACAATCGAATACGACCAACCGGCTGCACGTACATTAGGATTAAGCCGAAATGATGTCAGCATGTCATTACTTACAGCAACCAGCGGCATTCCCATCGGTTCATTTTATCAAGGTATTCATCGGGACAACATTTACCTACGTTGCCTAAACGAAAAAGGGAAACCTATAGAAGACCTGAACAACGCCCAAGTGTTTTCTTCCTTACCTTCGCTGAACGGGCTCCTCAACGAGGAAACCATGGTGAAACTGAAATCCGGAACCTTGTCAAAAGAAGAACTCGTGGAAAGCCTGATGGGCAGTACGCCATTAAAGCAAATCAGCAAAAAAGTAGATATACGTTGGGAAGATCCGGTCATTCCACGTTATAACGGACAACGTAGCCAAAGCGTACAATGTTCTCCGGCTCCGGGAATAGAAACGGAAAAGGCTTGGCAAAGCATCGCCCCTTTAATAGAACAGATCGTTCTTCCAGAAGGTTATAGTTTGGAATGGCAAGGAGAAAAAGCGGCCAACAACCAGTCTATGGAGTACTTGTTCCGCAACTTCCCTTTCGCCATCATCCTCATGATTACCATCCTGATTATGTTATTCAAAGACTATCGGAAACCGCTTATCATCTTCTGCTGTCTGCCTTTCATATTAGTCGGTGTCGTAGCGGTCATGCTCATAACCGGAAAGACCTTCAACTTTGTTGCCATCGTAGGTACCTTGGGACTTATCGGTATGCTTATTAAAAACGGAATTGTACTGATGGACGAAATCACATTGCAGCTCAATCGAGGGACAGAACCTACCACAGCACTCATCGACAGTGCACAAAGCCGGTTGCGACCGGTCATGATGGCTTCGCTTACCACGATTCTGGGTATGATTCCCCTGTTGACGGATTCCATGTTCGGCTCATTGGCAGCTTCCATTATGGGCGGCCTGTTGTTCGGCACACTCATTACCCTCTTATTTATTCCTATACTTTATGCTTTATTCTTCCACATCAAACAGACTGACGCATGAAAAAGATCATCATTTCTATCCTATATATAACATGTCTCATTCCCCAACTTCGTGCACAAGAGACATTAAGCCTGAAACAATGTAGGGAAATGGCTTTGACTCATAACAAAGAAATGGCAGCTTCTTTCCAACAGACGGAGAGTGCACGCTACACGATGAAAAGTTATAAAGGAAATTTCTTTCCTAATTTAACTGCCAATGCCACCGGCTTGTATAGCACCGCCGACGGTGGATACAGTTCCGGAAGCGGACAACTCCCCATCTTCTCTTCCACGGGACAACTCCAACAATTCGCCTTCTTCCCGGGTATAAACCTCGACTATAAAATCGGACCGATGTTTCTGGGTGGCATACAATTGGAACAACCACTCTATATGGGCGGAAAGATTCAAGCAGCCTACCGGATGTCTGTATTGGGAAACGAAATGGCACAAATTAATGAAACACTGACGGCCACCCAAGTCATCATGAAAACAGATGATGCCTACGTCTCGATGATAAAAGCACAAGAGATGAAAAAAGTGGCAGAAAAATACCAAACCGTCCTCACAGAACTTTTGAACAATGTAGAAAGTGCACACCGTCACGGCCTAAAGCCGCGTAACGACGTACTCAAAGTCCAAGTCAAACTCAATGAAAGTGAACTTGCCGTCCGCAAAGCCGATAACGCCCTCCGGCTGGCTACCATGAATCTCTGTCATCTGATAGGCAAACCGTTAGATACCCCCATCCGTATTTCAGAAGATTTCCCAGAAATTGAGCAACGAATGGAAATACAAATCTCCGACATCTCTGCACGCCCGGAATATGTACTACTCGACAAACAGGAAGACATGGCACGGCAACAAATCAAGCTGAACCGCAGCGAATTAATGCCCAAAGTCGGATTGCAAGGCGCATTCAACTACCTGCACGGCTTTGAACTAAACGACGAAACCTTCTTCAAAGACGGCAGTTTTTCCGTCTTGCTGAACGTGAGTCTCCCATTGTATCATTTCGGTGAACGTTCCAATAAAGTCCGGGCAGCCAAAGCCAAACTGGAACAAACCCGGCTGGAAAAAGAAAATCTGAACGAACAAATGCTTCTCGAACTGACGCAAGCAGCACACAACCTGGATGAAGCCAAAATGGAATGTCAAATTGCAGACCGCTCCTTGGAGCAGGCAGAAGAAAACCGGAAAGTAAGCCATAGCCAATATACCGTTGGATTGGAATCCCTATCCGACCATTTGGAGGCACAAGCCCTTTGGCAACAAGCATACGAGACCCAAGTAAACGCCCACTACCAACTATACCTGAGTTACGTCAAGTATAAGAAAGCAGCGGGTACATTATACCAACACTAATTCAATAAATTATGTACAAAACAGAAATTGGGACCAATGCCGGAAAAGTCTGGCGTATCCTGAAAGAAACGCGTGAAATCACCCTACAAGACCTGGCAGGGAAGTTAGAACTCAGTGTAGAAGACACGGCACTGGCCGTTGGTTGGCTGGCCCGTGAAAACAACATTTTCATTCAAAAAAAGGACTCTACATTCTGGGTGTCGGATGAAGAAGAAGACATTATGTTCAAATTCGGATAAATACCCGCCCCACCTTTAAACTAAAAAACGCCGATGCCATAAATACAAGCATCGGCGTTTTTGTCGAATCCCTGACAATACTAAAATATGTATATAAATCTACGTGCTGCAATATTTTTATCGTATCTTTGCAAACGGATAACCCTTATTATTTTATAACTAACATTTTCACTGATTTATGTTTAAGGAAAACAAAGGAGAAGTCCTGCATGGAATTTTACTTATCGTTTTATTTTCGTTTTCTGCCTTTTACATTACAGAATTCGAGTTCGTCAAACAACTTTCCTTCAGCCCGCTGATTGTCGGTATCATCTTAGGCATGCTATATGCCAATAGCTTACGCAACAAACTGCCCGAGACATGGGTTCCGGGAATCAAGTTTTGTTCCAAACAAATCTTGCGCACAGGCGTAGTACTCTACGGCTTCAAGCTGACTTTTCAACAGGTACTGGCCATAGGACTACCGGCCATTACGGCTGATTTGATTATCGTCGCCGGTACATTGGCCTTAGGAATATTAATGGGAAAATTACTCAAAGTGGACAGCCAGACAGCTTTAATGACTTCTACCGGTAGCGCCATCTGTGGAGCTGCAGCCGTACTGGGAGCCGAACCGGTTGTGCGCTGCGAAGCCCACAAGACTGCGGTCGCCGTATCCACCGTGGTGATATTCGGAACACTTTCCATGTTCCTCTATCCCATCATGTACCGTGCCGGATGGTTGGACGGCTTGAGCGACCAAGCCATAGCCGTATATATAGGTTCAACCCTGCACGAAGTAGCTCATGTAGTCGGAGCGGGTAACGCCATCGATGCTGCGGGAGGCAATGTGGCAGATGCCGCCACCATCACCAAAATGATACGCGTCATGCTGTTGGCACCCGTTTTGGTCATCATGAGTGTATGCCTCTCCGGAAAACAAAAAAATAAAGGCATAACCGGAAAGAGTAAAATCACAATACCTTGGTTCGCTTTTTATTTTTTAGTCGTCATCGGTATTAATTCCCTGTTACAATCTGCCACTTTCATTCCTCAGGAAACTTTGCAGGCAGGTATAGGGTTCATCAATAACGTGGACACGTTCTTACTTACCATGGCCATGACGGCACTCGGTGCAGAAACCAGCATAGACAAATTCAAACAAGCCGGAGCCAAACCTTTCTATCTGGCCGGCATCCTCTATGTTTGGCTGGTATTCGGTGGATATGCCATTGTAAAATTGTTGTTCTGAAAAGAATTCGGACATCTGAAAATCCCCATGGTCCTAACCGACCATGGGGATTTTCAGATATGTTCCGTCTCTTACTGGAAGAAAGGAAGCAGCAAATCGGGAATCTCTATTCCATGCTTTCGGATGTCTTCCAACTTCTCCTTGGCCTTATCAGTCAGGGCAAAATACATCTGGCGCTTGTCTTTCTCCCCCAAAGTCCGAACCAACAAGCCTTTTTCTTCTACCGAACGTATCATTTTGGAAGCATGTGAGGCCGTCAGTCCCGTACGTTCCACAACCACGCCTGCCATCACGGTTTCTTCCCCAATGCTACACAGGACCATCGCTTCATTCAATGATAAACCGTATGTTTCCGACAGACGGGTTTCCAACAAAGCAAGAGAACGATAAAGGTCCCTCATGACACAAATACATTTGATTTTCTCCATGGCAGCGCTAAATAAACAAGTTTACATTAGCCTCTTCGGCACGTCCCATATACGTAGCTACTCCGCCGATCGTCACATGGTCCAACAACTCTTCCTTTTTCACCCCCATCACATCCATCGACATTTGACAGGCTATGAATTCCACTCCGTTTTCAATGGCCTGCCGGCGTAATGACTCTAAAGAATCAATGCCTTTACGTTTCATAATATGACGCATCATCCGTGCTCCCATGCCTCCCATATTCATTTTTGAAAGTTGCAGTTTCATGGAATCGGATGGCAACATCACACCGAACATCTTTCCAAACCAATCTTTCTTCACTTTTGGCTTTTCTGTCTTTTTAATGGCATTCAATCCCCAGAAAGTGAAGAAAATGGTCACTTTCTCTCCAGTAGCCGCTGCACCGTTAGCCAAAACAAAAGTAGCTAATACCTTATCCAAATCATCACTGAACAGAATAAAAGTCTTACCTTTTGCCGTCGAGACCGGATGTGAAACCTCCATCGCACAAGGTGTCGCTTTCTCTACTCTGACTATGTATGTACCATTTTCGGTTTGAGCAGAAACAAAACGGTTTCCTGTCATCCGGCACCAGGCTTCGGCATCACGGGGAAAACCGGCATCCGTAGCACGTATCTCCAAACATTCACCAGATTGCAATTGCTCCATACTCTTCTTCAATTTCAGAATAGGACCGGGACATTGAATACCACAAGCATCTATTCGGACAATACGGGCTACCGGCACCTTTTCCTCCTGACTTACACAACACGTGTTACTCGATTTCCGAACACAAACGTCTTCAGGCGCACCAGGAATACAAACCGGAGTTACAGCCGCTTTATAGGTCTTAAGCCCTCCTATCAGATTCCTCACGTCATATCCATTTTCTTTTAGGATATTAGAGGCCAGATAACCACGCAAGCCCACGCCACAATACACCCACACAGGTTTATCAAGAGGTAACTCTGCCAAACGTTCCCGCAACTCATCCAACGGTACATTCACCGCGCCGTCTATCCCTCCCAGTGCATATTCGTCGGGCGTACGCACGTCCACCAATGTCACGCGGTTCAAATCAGCCGTTTTTAAATCCCTCCAATAAAGCGGATTCATTTTCCCGTTCAATATGTTCCCGGCCACATAACCTGATACCGCCACCGGATCCTTGGCTGATGAAAAAGGTGGAGCGTAAGCGTGCTCCAACTCCATCAAATCGTACACTGTACCTCCGCGCTTAATGACCATAGCGTATTCATCTATCCGCTTATCCACACCGTCATAACCGACGATTTGTGCTCCGTAAAGTTTGCCTCCATCGGGAGAAAACGTAATCTTTATAGCCATCTGCAAGGCACCGGGATAATATCCGGCATGAGAACCTGAATGTATCGTAGCCGAAAGATAAGGTATCCCAAACTGTATTAAACGTTTGGCCGGAAGACCTGTTGAAGCCACGGTCTGGTCGAACACCTTGGCAATGGCTGTTCCGACTGCCCCTTCGTATTTTACTTTATTGCCGAACACCATATTGTCGGCCACAATACGTGCCTGACGGTTGGCAGGACCTGCCAAGAAATTCAGCCAAGGCTTACCTGTCAGCGGGTGAGGAAATTCTATCGCATCACCGACCGCATACACCGATTCATCCGATGTCTGCAAATACTCATTCACACGGATACCTTTCATCTCTCCCAACTCCAATCCTGCAGCGGAGGCTAACGATGTCTCAGCACGTACCCCAATGGAAAGAATCACCAAATCCGTCTCTATCGTGATACCGGACTTGAACTTTACCGTCACTCCGGAAGCGGTTTCCTCAAAAGATTCCACCGCCTGTTCCAAATAAAGCTTCACCCCTTTCTGCAACAGATGTTCATGCACTAAAGCCGCCATAGAAAAATCTATAGGCCCCATGACCTGAGCTGCCATTTCCACCACAGCCACTTCTGCCCCTGTATGTTGTAAATTTTCAGCCATTTCCAAACCGATGAAACCGCCACCTACGATAAGTGCACGTCTGACCTGATGTTGTCGTACGTAGTCTTTTATACGGTCGGTGTCTTGTACATTACGCAACGTAAAGATTCCACGACTGTCGATACTTGTCAAAGGAGGACGTACCGGGGAGGCTCCGGGCGAAAGCAAGAGTTTGTCGTAAGTTTCCACATATTCCCGACCGTCAGATGTTCTTACCGTAACTTCTTTTCGGCGTACATCTATTGCCGTCACCTCGGATGCAGTACGGACATCCACACGGAAACGACGTGCAAAAGCCTCCGGAGTTTGCACGAAAAGCCGTTCTCTATCACGAATCACTCCACCTATATAATAAGGTAAACCGCAATTGGCATACGATATATATTCTCCCTTTTCAAACAAAATTATTTCCGCTTTTTCCGTATTTCTACGAATCCGGGCTGCCGCAGTCGCACCACCAGCCACTCCTCCCACAATTACATACTTCATATTCTTCCTTCTTATTTTATATTATCATTATTTTCCAATAGAAACTTTTGCAAAGAACGCCTTTAATTTACAGCGAAACAAATTTCCAACGGAAAACTTTCCAAGTTTAAGATTTTTTAGAAAACACAAACAAAAGCAATTCACTCCACCTCAAAATCCAGAATTTATCGTTATATTTGCAAATGAACCGCAAAACCATGGATATATGACAGACTTTGCCCCCTCCGTATTGCTGATTTATACAGGTGGAACTATCGGAATGATAGAAAACCCGGAAACAGGAGCATTGGAAAGCTTCAACTTCGACCACTTGCTGAACTTCGTTCCGGAGTTGAAACGTTTTAATTATCATATCAACACCTATTCTTTCGATCCCCCCATTGATTCTTCCGATATGGAACCTTACCATTGGGCAAGATTGGCACGAATTGTAGAACGGAATTACGAACAATACGATGGTTTTGTCATTCTACATGGAACTGACACCATGGCTTATACGGCTTCTGCATTGAGTTTTATGTTGGAAAACCTGTCTAAACCGGTTGTATTGACCGGTTCACAACTCCCGATGGGTATGTTGCGGACAGACGGCAAAGAAAACCTGATTACCGCCATAGAGATTGCTGCGGCCAAACATCCGGACGGTACGGCCATGGTGCCGGAAGTCTGTATCTACTTCGAAAGAGACTTGATGAGGGGCAACCGTACCACGAAAATCAATGCAGAGAAATTTAATGCTTTCAAGTCGTATAATTATCCGTGTCTGGGGCATAGTGCCATCGACATTAAAATCAAACCGGAACGCATACGCCGGCCTGACGCGTCACGCCCCCTGAAGGCACACTACCTGTTCGATACCAATGTAGTGGTTCTCACGCTTTTTCCGGGGATACAGGAAAGCATTATTACTTCTGTCTTCAACATTAAAGGATTGAAAGCCGTAGTTATGAAAACCTTCGGTTCGGGCAACGCCCCACAGAAACCCTGGTTTATCAAACTCATCAAAGAAGCTGCAGAACGCAACATCATTATTATCAACATCACCCAATGCCAGTCGGGAAGTGTAGAAATGGAACGTTATGAAACAGGCCGTCAGTTACTGGAAGCCGGAGTGATCAGCGGATATGACAGCACTCCGGAGTGTGCATTGACCAAATTGATGTTTCTTTTGGGCCATGACCTGCCCCCCGAAGAGGTCAGGCGTCTCATGAATACCAACCTGGCCGGTGAAATCACGTTGGAATAATACCCACAAACGACAAATATAAAATTATGGACGGACTAATCATAGGATTATTATTACCTTTTGCCGGTACTACTTTAGGTGCCGCCTGCGTTTTTCTGATGAAAAAACAAATGCCGGACTTAGTGCAGAAAACCTTATTGGGATTCGCTTCCGGTGTCATGGTAGCGGCTTCCGTATGGTCGCTGCTGATACCTTCTATAGAAATGAGCGGTACGGAAAATGCTACCCGGGTTATCCCGGCCGTAAGCGGCTTCATAGCGGGTATTGCATTTCTCTTGCTGATGGACCGGATCACTCCGCACCTCCATTTAGGCAGCCCTTCACCCGAAGGACCGCACAGCAAATTGTCACGGACAAGCATGTTGGTATTGGCCGTCACCTTGCACAATATTCCGGAGGGAATGGCTGTAGGAGTAGCATTAGCCGCCGCCATGGAACACAGCACTTATCTTCCCATGGCCGGTGCATTGGCTTTATCTTTGGGAATCGCCATACAGAATTTCCCGGAAGGCGCCATTGTCTCCATGCCTCTGCGTAGTGAGGGAAACAGCAGATTGCGCGCTTTCGGCATCGGTACATTGAGCGGTGTCGTAGAACCTATCGGAGCTATCCTGACGATTCTGTTGGCAGCCTACATCACCCCCATATTGCCATATTTACTGTCGTTTGCCGCTGGCGCTATGATTTATGTGGTCGTAGAGGAGTTGATTCCGGAGGCTTCTCAAGGAAAACATTCCAACGTAGGAACGGTAGGCTTTGCACTGGGCTTCGTATTAATGATGATTCTGGACGTCGTATTAGGATAAACGTTTGGAGCGATATTCTTTAGGCCCGACACCAAAATGCTTTTTCACATATTTACCGAAGAAAGAAAGAGAAGGAAAATCCAACTCCACCATAATTTCCTTAATGCTTTTGTTTGAATAAGACAACAAATCCGCGATGTCTTTCGTCACCGCTTTATGAATCAGCATCGAAGCCGTCTCGCCACAAGTCGCTTTACAGACAGAAGACAAATACTTAGACGTTACATTCAATGTCTCCGCATAAAAAGATACGGAACGAGGTTTAGGATAGACCGATGTAAGCAAATCCAAAAATCCTTTGAACAGATTATGTCCTTGAGAGTAATTGACCGCACCGACCGAAATATAACGTCCTATCACGCCATACAATTCACACATAAACGATTTCAACAGACACTGCATGGATTCCCTATATCCCAACTTGTTCTTATCCCCAATCTTGACAGATATCAAAGAATAATACAATGATAAACAAGTATATTCCATATCCGTGAGCGACAGTATCGGATGAGCTATCAGAAATGAAACCACATCCCAATTATATGAAGAAAATGAAATGGCTTTTTGAAATAAAGAACGAGAGATACAAAGACTGTTTACAGACAAATCATCCGTCTTTTTCTGCCGTTCCAATACATAATTGGGCAAGGACATGATTATATCATGTGCCTTGACGTTATAATTCTTTCCATTGATGGTACATTCGGCTTCTCCCGAAACGACAATAGAAACAATCACCCATTCTACTTTTATCGTATCTGATGTCATCCGAGACAGATTCCTCCCAGCCTCCAAGCCATACATGAGAGCATCCTTCTCACGTACTATCATAAAATCATCACTAACTAACAATACGTCACTTTCCATTTTCTACTGTTATTTTCCGATTGCAAAATAAATATCTTCATTCTTATAAACTGACCTGATTATTCACAAAGAGTGTTCTGAATAACATTAAAACTATCCTATAACAGACTTATAATACTCTCCACTGACACTTGCAACGGAGAAAGACAGAAAAGCCCCGGACAAAGAAACTTTTATGCCGCTTTTTCTTAACTTTGCACCCGCTAATCCAAATGAAATATGATTTATCCACAGAATTTTGAACAGAAAATAGGATTTGACGAGATACGTACTTTATTGACGGGACATTGCCTGAGTACACTTGGCATAGAGCGCGTCGGACAGATGAAATTCCAGACGGATTTGCATCTATTGCGCGAATTGCAAGAGCAGACACGGGAATTCCTGCGCATTCAGGAAGAAGAAGAGGACTTTCCGGAGCAGGATTTCTATGATGTACGCCCGGCCATCAAACGCATCAGAATAGAAGGTACTTATCTCGACGAAACGGAACTGTTCGATCTGAAACGCTCGCTTTGCACGATTATCAACATCGTACGGTTTCTCAACAAGGATACCGAAGAAGATAACGGCACGGAGGAAAACCGCCCCGGCGATGATGCCTCCGTCCCCTATCCGGCCTTACGCCGTCTGACGCAAGGGGTCTCCGTCTACCCTCAACTGGTGCGCCGCATTGAGAGCATACTCGACAAATACGGCAAAATCAAAGACTCGGCATCCGCCGAACTATTACGTATCCGCCGCGAACTTGTCGCTGCCGAAAGCGGAATCTCGCGCACACTGCACGCCATCTTGCGGAACGCGCAACAAGACGGCGTGGTGGACAAGGATGTCACTCCCACCATGCGCGACGGACGCTTGGTCATTCCTGTGGCTCCGGCTTTAAAGCGGAAAATTAAGGGAATCGTCCACGACGAATCCGCCACGGGGCGTACGGTCTTCATCGAACCGGCCGAAGTAGTGGAAGCCAACAACCGCATCCGTGAACT
Source organism: Paraprevotella clara YIT 11840 (assembly GCF_000233955.1). Lineage (GTDB taxonomy): Bacteria > Bacteroidota > Bacteroidia > Bacteroidales > Bacteroidaceae > Paraprevotella > Paraprevotella clara. Next base: position 35,457 of record NZ_JH376599.1, on the reverse strand, counting down.
GGAGGGGGAAGAACGACGGGAAATCATACGCATATTGCAGGAATTCACGGCTGAGGTCCGGCCTCATTATCAGGAAATCCTGCAATCCTACGAATTTCTGGCCGAAATAGACTTCATCCATGCCAAAGCCGGACTGGCCCGCCAATTCAATGCCACGACACCGGACATCAAAGGGGCACCGCTGATAGACTGGACGCTGGCCCGTCATCCCTTGCTATACCTGTCCCTGACCCGTCACGGGAAAAAAATCGTGCCGCTCGACATCGAACTGAACGGGCATCAGCGTATTCTCATCATTTCCGGTCCCAACGCGGGCGGAAAATCCGTATGCCTGAAGACCGTAGGCCTCATCCAATACATGTTGCAATGCGGACTTCCCGTTCCTATCGGGGAAAACTCACGCACCGGCATTTTCGGCAGCATCTTCATCGACATCGGGGACGAGCAGAGCATAGAGGACGACTTGAGCACCTATTCCAGCCATTTGCTCAACATGAAAAACATGATGAAAGCTTGCTGTGGCACCAGCCTTCTGCTCATCGACGAATTCGGAGGCGGCACGGAACCGCAAATCGGCGGCGCCATAGCCGAAGCCGTCCTGAAACGTTTCAACCAAAAAAAGACCTTCGGCATCATCACGACACATTACCAAAACCTGAAACACTTCGCCGAGGACCATGAGGGCGTAGTGAACGGGGCCATGCTCTACGACCGCCAACACATGCAGGCCCTGTTCCAACTGCAAATCGGCAATCCGGGCAGTTCTTTCGCCGTGGAAATCGCCCGCAAGATAGGTATTCCGGAGGAAGTAATAGCCGATGCTTCCGAGCTGGTGGGCAAAGAGTACATCAACGCGGACAAGTACCTGCAAGACATCGTAAGAGACAAGCGGTATTGGGAAAACAAACGGCAGAACATCCACCTCCGGGAAAAGGAAATGGAGAAAACCATAGCCCGTTACGAAACGGAAATCGCAGAGTTGCAACGCAGCCGGAAAGAAATCTTGCGCAAAGCCAAAGAAGATGCCGAACAACTGCTCCGGGAATCGAATGCCAAGATAGAGAACACCATTAAAACCATCAGGGAGGCACAGGCTGAAAAAGAAAAGACCCGCAACGTACGCCAGGAATTGGATGATTTTAAAAAGACTTTGGACGACATCGAAAAGCAACACGAAGCGGACAAGATAACCCGTAAAATGCAACAACTGCAGGAACGGAAAAAAAGACAGGCCGAACGGAAAGAGAAAAAAGCATCCGAAGCCGCCATGCGGAAAGCACAGCCCGATGCCTTGCTGCAAGCCGCACGGGAAGCGGAAGAACGCAACCGTCCCCTGCAACCCGGCGAGACCGTACGCATCAAAGGGCAGACCACCGTAGGCACGATAGAGGAAATAGACGGAAAGAACGCCATCGTCACTTTCGGCATGATGCGCACCAACGTGAAACCGGAACGGCTGGAACGTGCCGCCGCCCCCGATCCCCCGGCACGGAACCAGGCCGCCACCTTCGTCAGCAAACAGACACAAGACAGCGTGTACGAGAAAAAACTGAATTTCAAGCAGGATATCGACGTACGGGGCATGAGGGGGGACGAAGCCATCCATGCCGTCACTTATTTCATCGACGATGCCATATTATTGGGAATATCCAGGGTACGCATCCTGCACGGAACAGGTTCGGGCATCTTACGCACGCTGATTCGCCAGTATCTGCACACGGTGCCCGGCGTAAAAGATTTCAAGGACGAACACGTGCAGTTCGGAGGGGCAGGCATCACCGTAGTGGATTTGGCCTGACTTCAGACCGGCAAATATGCACTGTAAACCGAATTTACATGTTATTTTTCCAACGGGACAAGGACTAAATAGACCATTATTTATTACCTTTGTACCCAATTAAGTACATATTGCGACTTTTTAGACTTTAAGAAAAAGATTATGCTGGAGAGATTTTTAAGTCAAACGACGTTCACGTCGCAAGACGACTTCATCCAAAATTTCCATGTAAAAGTACCGGAGAACTTCAATTTCGGATACGATGTAGTAGATGCATGGGCCGCAGAAGCCCCGGACAAGATAGCCTTATGTTGGACGAACGACCACGGCGTACACCACGATTTCACTTTTTCCGAGCTGAAAGACTACACCGACCGCACGGCTTCTTATTTCCAATCGTTAGGCATCGGACACGGAGACATGGTCATGCTTATATTGAAACGGCGGTACGAATTTTGGTTCTCCATCATCGCCCTGCACAAGATTGGAGCTGTGGCTATCCCGGCCACCCATTTGCTGACCGGAAAAGACATTATCTACCGTAACAATGCCGCTGACATCAAAATGATTGTCTGTGCTGGTGAGGAAGTTATCCTGAACCACGTCAAAGACGCTCTCCCCTATTCACCCTCCGTCAAACACCTCGTCTCGGCCGGACCGATCGTGCCCCATGGTTTTGAAGACTTTCAGAAAGGCGTTTTAGGAGCCGCACCGTTTGTCAAACCGGAACATCCCAACCGGAACGACGACATATCCCTGATGTATTTCACTTCGGGAACTACCGGTGAACCGAAGATGGTGGCTCATGATTTCACCTATCCGCTCGGACATATCGCGACCGGATGTTATTGGCATAACCTGCACGAAGACAGCCTGCATCTGACCGTAGCCGACACGGGATGGGGAAAGGCCGTGTGGGGAAAACTGTACGGCCAATGGATTGCCGGAGCTACGGTTTTCGTATACGACCATGAAAAGTTCCATCCGGCCGACATCCTGCAAATGATACAAAATTATCATATCACATCGCTCTGCGCTCCTCCCACCGTCTTCCGCTTCCTTATTCGGGAGGATCTGACGCATTACGACCTTTCTTCCCTGCAATACTGCACGATTGCAGGCGAGGCACTGAACCCGGCCGTATACGAAACCTTCCGCAAGTTGACAGGCATCAAACTGATGGAAGGCTTCGGACAGACGGAAACGACCCTGACCATCGCCACTTTCCCCTGGATGGAACCCAAACCGGGTTCCATGGGAGTGCCCAATCCGGAATACGTGGTAGACTTGCTCAAGACAGACGGTACGTCGGCCGCACCGGGCGAGCAGGGTCAGATAGTCATCCGTACCTCCCAAGGCAAACCATTGGGATTGTTCAAGGAATACTACCGTAACCCGGATCTCACCCGTGAAGTATGGCATGACGGCATATATTATACAGGAGACGTAGCCTGGAAAGACGAAGACGGTTATTTCTGGTTTGTAGGACGGGTAGACGATGTCATCAAAAGTTCCGGCTACCGCATCGGCCCCTTCGAGGTGGAGAGCGCATTGATGACGCATCCTGCCGTAGTGGAATGCGCCATCACAGGCGTACCCGACGAGATTCGCGGACAAATCGTAAAAGCTACCATCGTATTGGCAAAAGACTATAAGGATGTAGACAAAGAGCATTTGGTCAAGACCCTGCAAAACCACGTCAAACAAGTCACTGCACCTTATAAATACCCGAGAGTCATCGAGTTTGCAGACGAACTGCCCAAAACCATCAGTGGCAAAATCCGAAGGGTGGAAATCCGCAACAAAGACAATCAGAAATCTTAATCACAGGCTGCTCATACAGTCTGATTTTATACTTTTAAATTATGAAACAAAAAATTCTATTGCTGTCATTCCTGTTTCTCAGCCTGATAGGGTATGCACAACCCATCGACTGGAACAAGAAACTTCCGGCAGACCCGAATGTCCTGATCGGCAAGCTACCGAACGGTATCACTTATTACCTCCGGCATAACGAAGAACCTAAAGACCGGGCCAGTTTCTTCATCATCCGCAACGCAGGCGCATTGCTTGAGAATGACGATCAGGACGGCTTGGCCCACTTCTTGGAACACATGGCCTTTAACGGCAGTAAGAACTTCCCGGGCAACAGCATGATTTCCACACTCGAACGTCATGGAATCTCTTTCGGTGGGAACCTGAATGCCTACACCACACAGAACGAAACGGTTTACAATATCAGCGATGTGCCGATGGCAGACGAAAGCCTGACGGACACGTGCCTGCTTATTCTGCACGACTGGTCTTATTACCTGACCCTCGACCCGAAAGACATCGACGAGGAACGTGGGGTCATCACCGAGGAGTGGCGTACGCGCAACAACAGCGCAACCCGTATCTATAACCAGAAAAGACCTGTACTCTACAAAGGCTCGAAATATGCCGAGCGCGATGTCATCGGCGACATGGATGTCATCCGGACGTTCAAGCCCGAAACCTTGCGCGACTTTTACCACAAATGGTACCGCACGGACTTGGAAGCCATTGCTATCGTAGGAGACTTCGATATCAAGAATATGGAAGAAAAGATAAAGAAAGTCTTTTCATCCATTCCCGTTATCCCTAATCCGGAACCACGTCCGTTTTTTGAAATTCCTTCCCATGACGAAACTTATTTCTGTCTGGCCACCGACAAGGAAGCCACTTCGTCCAACGTACAGGTTATCCGTATCTTCCGCGACAAAGAATACGACGGCAAGGGATATGCCACGTACCAGGACGTGAAAAACGGTCTGATGATCGGCTTCTACAACAGTATGGTGGGTGAACGTATCGGAGAGATTATTCAACGCGGACAAGCCCCTTACGTAAAAGCTTCGGTCGGCTTTTTCGGTATGGTAAAAGGATACTATGCTTATTCCATCAGTGCTACAGCCAAGCCGAATCAGGAAAGAGAAGCGCTTATCGGAGCCTTAGAGGAGCACGAACGTATATTCCAGCATGGGTTCACCGAAGATGAACTGAACCGTGCGAAAGCCAATATGCTGACCAGCCTCGAATCCATGGTGAAAGACAAGGACAAAACATCCAATGACACCTATGCTGAAGAAATGCAATCCCATTTCTTAGGCAATGAAGCCATCATCAACATAGAGGATTATGCCGAGGCAGTCAAGGAAATCCTTCCGACCATCACGGCAGAAGAAGTTTCCGAACAAGCCAAAAGATGGTGGAAGACAGACAACCGTACCATCGTCATCAGCGGCCCAAGCGAAGGCGTCACACACCTGACGGAACAAGAGGCCCGGGACATCCTTGCCGAAATGGAAGGAAAGGAAGTCTCTGCATACGAAGACAATAGCGTAAAAGGCAATCTCATCGAAAAAGAGCCCACAGCCGGAACGATCACAAAAGTGAAGGAACTGCCGCAATTCCAAGCCGAAGAATGGACTTTAAGCAACGGGGCAAAAGTAATCTACCGCAAGGCCGATTATGAAAAAGACGAAGTGGCACTGGCCGCTTACAGTCCCGGCGGTTCTTCTTTATATACGGATGTCAATTTCCTTCCTGCGGCATCCAATGCCGGACAATTTGCTTCGAACTACGGTTTGGGTACCTACGACGAAATCGCATTGGGCAAGCTGCTGACAGGTAAAAAGGCCGGATGTGAGGTTTCTATCAGCGGATTGTATGAGAACGTCAACGGAAGTTCTACGCCCAAAGACTTCGAAACGATGATGCAACTGATGTACCTCCGTTTTATGGAACCTCGCTTCGATACACTGGCACATAAAGTCATCATCGAACGCAACCATATCTATGCCAAGCAGATTGCCGGGCAACCGCAGACCATCATGCGCGATTCTCTCTCATTGATTTCCGCCAACTACAGTCCGCGCGTACAATTGTTCAACGACGCATACGTAGACCGGTTGACGCTCGACCGTATCGAAAAGGCTTACCGTGACCGTATCTGCGATGCCAGCGATTTTACTTTCTTCATCGTCGGAAACGTGGACAAAGACACGGCGCGGGTCATGGCTCAGAAATACATCGGTTCTCTCCCCTCCCTCTACCGGAATGAGAAGTGGGTGGACCGTCAGGTCAGGGCACCGAAAGGCAAGGTGGAAAAGAACATAGAAATACCGTTGGAGGTTCCGAAGTCCACAGTCATAGTCCTGTTCAACAGGGAAATGAAGTACACCTTGAAAGAGGCTTATACCATCAACATACTGGGTAATATCCTCACCAACCGCTACACCAAGACCATCCGCGAAGAACAAGGCGGAACCTACGGCGTAGGGGTAAGCGGCTCAGCCTCACGCGAACCATACAACAATTATAATATGTATATGACCTTCGAATGTGACCCTGAAAAGGCGAATGAACTGAAACCCTTGCTTTATAAGGAAGTGGACAATATCATCCGTGAGGGGGTTACGGAAGAAGAGCTCAGCAAAGTGGTCAAGAACACGCTGAAAGAGGCAGAACAAAGCAAACAGCACAATGCTTATTGGCTGACCACCTTAGTTACATATTATAAGACCGGAGTGAACCTGAACGACCCGAAAAACATGGAAACCCTTGTGGCTTCCATCCAACCGAAGGACGTGCAGAAATTCGCCAAGAAATTCTTCAAGGATGCGGATGTCATCGACCTGATATTCTCACCGCAACAGAAATAAACAAGAATGGGAGGAACGCAAGACAAGCTTTCCTCCCATTTTTTAATTACACGTTTCCCCTCCCCGGAGTTTTTCAGAAAAGCCCTTTCATCCTTCAGGCCATAGGCCAACTACCTCTCACATAATATATTATGGAATGAAAGATAGGAAACTCATCTTTCAGTTTCCTTTCATTGTAGAGACCCATAAAAAGTTCTGCGCCAAACGATTTTTCAGTCTCAGCCGAACGATTTTCAAATCTCAGGCGAATGATTTCCCAATCTCTGGCGAACGGAATGAAACGTGACTGAAAGATACCTGAAACATCCTTCAGCTTGTAACATCAATATTATGAGAGAATTACCATACAGCCTGAAAGATGAAGGATATTTTTGTAAAATCCCTGTGTAGGGGATGTTCCCACAAAGTTTTTACGCCCCTATCAAAACACTGCAAAAAACGTTTGATTTAAATTAACGTAATTCCGATACAACTTTGCCGACAACAGAAGCCTGATATTCCCCTTCCACAAGTTATCGTGACAACACCGGTTAAAAATATATGTATCCGGTTTATCTCTTACTAAGAGAGCGATTTTCGACCGCTAAAATAGGTAAAAGGAAGCAAATGAACAAGTTTCTTTTGTTAAAAATGACCCTTTCCTAAAATGAATAACAAAATACGCAAACCTTTTACAAAACATTTTCCAATTATAATAACTGTAACATAAGGAGTTACGTAGTTGTACGCTCTCTTAGTAAGAGATAGACCTTGTAAAAGGCTAAAAAAGTGTTGATAACCGAATTGTACGATATTGTTTGAATGCAAAAGTTGATCATTAGGACACTCTTGATGTGGGTTTGTTTGACACCCGCTATTTTTTACGGGCAAGCCTTATCCGGAACAAAGGACGTAAGACATGACACCGTGCCCTTTCTTAAACGTTGGTCTATCATGACCAACGCCGTGGACTGGATAGTAGCCACTCCCAACCTCGGAGTGGAGTTTGACTTGGCTGGCAATGAAAAGACCCGTTTCTCTATACTTATGAACGGCAAATATAATTGGAATACCCACCATTCCATACAGCCGCGCATCGTGTACAACGTGGCGGCCGGGAGTGTGGAAGCCCGGAAGTATTGGCGTACGGGCGGTTCTATCAGAGGAGCCATGGAACGCTACACGAAAGATAACCGCGACACCACCATCTCCCTGCCGCTCTGGGGCTTCAGGCGTTTCAGGCGCAACGTGCTCTCGGGACGTACCTTCATGAATCCTCGGGTTTGGCGTGCCTACTACGTGGGCGTGTATGCCGGTTATGAGAAATACACCATCAGCCTGGGACGGAAAGGCAAACAGGGTGACAGTTATAACTTCGGTTTCACCGGAGGATGGAGTGTTCCCCTTTATCCTTTCAAGGATGGCCGAAGCGTAGACTTGGACTTAGGCTTGGCCGTCGGTGCCAAAATGACGGCGTACGACAAGTTCGGCTATGACGAAGAATACGGATGTTACACTTACCAAGGTTCGAAGGGACGGCATATCGTACCTTTTCCGGTGGTACAGGACATACATCTTTCATTCGTCTTTCGCTTCCGCTCTATCGGAAAGAAGGTACAGGGGGGTGCCGAACGTTACGATGAATGGGATACCCGGCAAAAAGAAAAACGCAACGAACGCTCACGCGTACGGCAACGCAATTGGGAAATCCGCGACTCCATGTACAAGGTGCGCCGCAAAGAAGCGGAAGCTGAGAAATTCTCACGCGACTCGCTCCGCCGCACACTGGAGCTGAACGACTCATTAGAAGATGTAGCAAAGGAGAAGGCCAAGGCTGAAGAAAAAGCCAAGGCAGAGGCCGGGGAGAAGGGCAAGTCCCGCCGTAAGAGGAAAGGAAAGAAAACGGAAGGGGAAGAACAAGTGACGGCTACGCCCCAAGCCGCAACGGGCAACGGCACCTCCGAAACACCATCCGGAAGCGCCAAGGCCGACACGCCCGAAGACACCGGCGACAAGAAAAAAGCAAGCCGGAAAGAAAAAAGACGTAAGAAGAAAAATAAAGAATCCAAAGAAGAAGACCCCGTGGAAACCTATTTTCACATAAAAGGCAGACCATCCGGCGGATATCGGGCCGACAAAGGAAGACTACGGCACAGTATCCCCGAGGAAACAAGAAAGGAGGGACGCGTATGAAACCATGTAGCAGTCTGATTGCCGTACTCCCGCTCCTCTGCGCCATGGCTTCATGTACAGAAGTGGACTTATGCCAGGCGGAACACCCTCACCGTTCCTTCATGGATTTCCGTTTCCATTGGAAAGAGGAATACCAAGGAAACCGTCCCGACAGCATGGGAGTAATAGCCGTGCGTCCGGTCAACATCCTGCGGTATGAATTCCGGATAACCGCTGAGGAAAGCCACAACAACGGCATCCTCATGCAGCCCGAAACGGAAAGACAGCCTTCGGCCGACACATTAGCTCCGGCCGGAACGCACAACCTATGGGTACGCAGTGGTGAATATAACTTCGCCACATTCGGATGGGATGAAGGTGAACTGGTAGATGCCACCGACATCGTGGACACGCAAGGCGACGCGGCCACATTGGGAAGCGGCCTGACCCCACTCTACCTTACCTACCGCCACTACCCCGTGGACGATCCGAAAGTGGCGGGGGCGTATGGTGAATGGAAGGATTACAACGCTTACTCCGACTTCATCTCCAGTGAGGGTGTCCCCGTGTTCTATGCCCGGGTAGACCATGTGTCCGTCCCTTTGGCCCAAGAAGGGACAGGCCAGGTGGTAGTGGACTTCACGCCCGAACCGCTCACACAGGACGTGTCGTTCGTATTCCACATCGAAAAGACGGCAGACGTGGTAGTGGACAGCCTTACGGCCGAAATCTCCGGCATACCATCCACCATGGAACTGACCACGGGACTGATTCTGGCCCAAAAGACCTACAAACTGTTGTTCAGGCCGACATACGCCGCCCTGCCTTCAGCGGCCGACAGCGCCTCGGCGGAAGCGTTGCGCTGTGAAGCCTCCGTCAACATTCCCGGTATCGTACGGAGCCATACCGAAGACATGGTCACGGGGCCGGGCATCCTGCAAATCGCCATTTACACCCACTACGACTACGAAGAGGAAGGAACGCAAAGGAAAGCAGCCAAAGTGTTCCATGCAGGCATCAACCTCTACCATACCTTGAAAGAGCGCAAATCGCTGCAATGGGACGAAGAGGAGAACGGCTACCGGCAAGCCAGCCGAAGCATCACAGTGGAAATCGGCTCACCACTGAATATCGACAAAGACGGTATCCTGAACGGTGGCAGCACCTCGACCGGACTGGACCAATGGATACCCGGCGAAACGTTTGAAATTGAAGTGTGAAACGTATGAAGAGGAAAAGCAAACATACTGAAATGAAAAGATACATCGCAGGAATAGGTTTGTGCTGCGCGCTCGCAGCCTGCAACGAATCCTACCCCGGACTGTATGCGCCCGTCTACGACGCAGACAACCCGAATCCGGAAATGACGGCAGACAGTATCCCCGTCACCCTGTCGCTCACCGACCCGGCCTACGCCTTAGTGACGGGTAAACGGGGCCAAGGGTCTTTCGGCTTTTGGGACGACGAAGAGGAACGTGCCAAATGGATGGCAGCGGAATTCGGCGTCTACGCATTCCTGACGCGCAACCATGTGTACGACGGAACTCCTGACCTCACAGCCGACGAAACTTCCACTGGGGGCGGTGCACCCCTTTGCCTGGTAAACGACCGCAAAGCACGGATTTCAGCCGCCTGCGAACTGTTATGGGCCGACGGCGAGCCGCCGTATTACAGCGCGGTTTACCCGGAGCATAAATACAATTTCTTCCTTTATTATAAAGGAGATGCAGAAGAATATGCCCCGGAACAACGAACACAAGGCAGCATCACCAAGTTCTTCCGGATTGACGGCACACAAGACCTGATTTCGGCATACGCCCGTCCCGGCACGGAAGATGCCGAAAGGCTGCCGGACAATGATGAAACCAAATATCTCATGAATCATGCCGGGGATTTGGTATACAGCACGAAAAGTGCACGCCTGCACGTCGAACCGCATCTTCGCGTGAAACACGAAATGGCACGGCTCAACTTTCTGGTGCAGGCTTACGATACCCTGAAGCAACAAGGACGGGAAATACGCATACAGTCCGTTGCCTTAGTCATCCCCACGAGGGCGCAATTCACGGTAGCTGCCGACTGGGCCGGCGTTTCACACGACTGGACGGACGAGACCAACGTTCCCCCGACGGGCATTTCGTGGGAAGCTACGTGCGACACGGTCTACGTACCCAACGAAAACACACCTACCGAATTCGGGGCGACACTGAAAAGAGAAAATGCCACTTTCGACCCGGAACCCGGCGTGAGCGACCCGGAAGAAGAACCTGTCAAAATCGGCAAGCCACTGTTGATTCCTCCCATAGACCAATTGGGCGTAATCATCCACTACCGTTTTCTCACGGCTAACCCGGAAGACAAGATTCCTTCGGGTTCCATATTCATTGCCAAATACAGCAACTTGCGTTTTGAAGGCGGCTTCCAATCCGGTAAGACGCATGATGTGCTGTTGAAAGTCTACGGCCCGCGCAAAATAGAACTGACCGTAGACGGCAAAGGATTGGGATGGATTTCGGGAGGCGACATCACCGTTGGAGAAGAAGAGGAAGATACAAACTGACGCAATGCTGACACAATGCGTGTAATTAACATATTGTTTTACTAAATTTTTTATTTTATGAGAAAATTATTTTTTGCATCTGCTTTAGTAGCAGGCATGGGTATGTTGGGAAGTTGTTCCAACGACGACGTTGCCGTAACCAACGGCACGCCCGGTGTAGGAAATGGCAACGGACTGGTGCCGGTAGAACTGGCTCTGAACGGCCCCTCCGTAACGGTTGAAAAACGTGGAATCGGTACCGTCGGCGACATCGAAGGAGAAGAAGCCAATAAATGGCAGGGAGAAAAGTTATACCTTCTGATGATGCAACGCTCCAAGTCCGACCAAGCCCAGACTAACCCGTGGGGGTTCACCACTTGGACTTATCAGAGTGCAGCCGCTTCCGGTGAAGACGACCCGAACATCGATGACACTGAATATGACGGAACAACACCAGAACATACGAATCCGACAGCCACCATCGTCAATTTTCCCAACGTAGAAGTCACAGCTCCTACCAATGTAGCATCCGGGGCACTGTCATTGACGGAAGAGACGTCTCCAAAGTATTATCCCGATGAGGGCATACATGATTTCTTCGCATATAATATCGACGATGCCGCAACGATTTATACCAATCCTGCTTGGAAAACGAATAAAACGGATGTAAGTGCAAATACAGATTTCATGGTACGCGACTCATTAGTGGAAGGACAAGTTAAGATGAAATATGTATGGTTCAAAATTGACGGTTCACAAGATCTGATGACAGGCGTAGCCACAAATGAAGGAGAAGAGGATGAAGTGGGCAAGAACTTAGGTTTCTCTGCCCAAACGGCCCGTGCCGGTATCAAGCCTGCTATCAACATGCAACACTTGCTCACCCGTTTCACTTTCACCGTACAAGCTGCAGCAGAATCAGCCGTAGGACTCAAAGTTACGAACATCGCGGTAAAATCCAAGACCACGGGTAAGATGATTGTGGCTTACGACTTGGCCGACGGAGTATTCAAACCGGAGAAAATGTTGGAATGGACGCTTCCTGTCGGTAGTGAACCAGCCACAGAAGAACCTGTAAAGCTCGATTTGAAGAGCCGTACTGGTGCCAACACTGACGTGACAGCCCTCGAAGCTGTCACAATCCAAGAGGGTACCGGTAGTCCAGACAAGACGTATGAAAAACAACCGATAGGCCATGCGTTGATGGTAGCGCCGGGAGAATCAGAATATACGATGTATATTACCATAGAACAGACATTCGAGGAAAATGATCCAGACCACGATGCCGTAGGTTCAGTCACCTTGGAAAAAGCCATCGATTTGACTAAAGGTGGAACAGCAGAAGGCGCAATAGCCGAAGCGGGTTCTTCTTATGCAGTCAATGTGAAGGTCTATGGCATGGCCAAGGTTGAAGTCGATGCCACACTTACCGGTTGGAAGGACGGTGGTGACCTCGAAGTGGATACAAACGTCAACTAATAAACCAAACAGAGACAGATGAAGTTACATCATTATCTTTGGGCCGTGGCGGCAGCTTGCATGCTGCTGCCCGGCTGTTCCAACGAAGACCTGTCGGATCATGCGTCCGCCCCCGTATTCATCCCCGGAAACAGCGAAGTGGAAATCCGCTTCGCCGCCCATTCGGATGAGGTGTCCACTTCCGTGGACAAGCGGGCCACAGTGGACGAAGACGGCAATCTGGACGAAATGGGGGTGTTCTGTCTCGCACGTGGGAAACAGGAGAAAAACGATGGCGCACCCGATATTTCGTGGTTCGACCCTGAAGACAACTACGCTTCCTGCCTGATGAAAAACGTGAAAGCGAAGAAGGAAGGCAGCAACGTGACGTGGGAGGAACACTACTTCTACCCCATCAGCCAATTCTACATGTATGAGTTCTACGGCTACTATCCGTATGCAGAGGATGCCCATATCACGTATGAAGCGTCGGCAGACGGAGACGGCTCCGGCGGCCCGCGTCATCGCGCCACAGTGCATTATACGATAGACGGCACACAGGACATCATCTGGGGAAGAGCCACACTCCTGGACAAGTATGCTTACAGCGCACGCTACTTCCGGGAGAACAAGGACGCAGCCATGCCCTTAATCGGCTTGCAGCACATGCTGACACGTTTACAGTTCCAAGTGAAACCCGGAGAGGATCCGCTAAACAAAGGTTCCGTATTCGAGGATGCAGGCAAGATTTCCGTGAAGTCCATCAAGATCCTCGATGCGCATTCCAAAGTAGACCTCATCGTGGCCGACTTGGAAAAGCGCGAACAATGGGGCGAGGATCCGAGCAAGAGACTCACGTTGGCTGAAAGAATCCAACCATCGGCCGACGAAACAAGGGCAGATTTCACGCTCAAGGATGCGCAAGACGGAGACTTGCAGCCTGTAGCCATCGGTACGACCTTGGACCAGGCCACGAGAGTGGGCGGCAGCCTGATGCTGTACCCGGAAAAGAAATACCGTCTTGAAATCACGCTACACAAAGATGGAGAAGCCCCGGAAGACGGTTTCGACATCACTACGGAAGAATGGCTCACCGTAGGGCCTCCTTACGGTGCTTCCGAAAGCGACACCAACCTGTTCCGCCAAGGAATCTCTTACATGGTGACCATCACGGTGAACGACATAGAAGAAGTGAAAGCAAATGCCAGCCTCACCGATTGGCAGGATTCCGTCAACGGCCCCTCCGTCGAGCTATGACATGCCCCTCCCTTCTGGCATAAAAGCCCGACGGCACATCTTCCGGCCGCATACCTCGCAACCGTGTGCGCCGGAGGATGTTTTTTCAAAAAAGAACAAACCAATCGAAAAGAACGAATGAAACGCCTTTTATCAACAATCATAACCGTAGCTGTAACAGCCGGACTGAAAGCGCAGCTATTGGCCCTGAAGACCGACGCACTGTGGGATGGACTGATGACCCCTAACTTAGGCATGGAAATCGTTACGGGCAACAAGACCAGCTTCGGCTTGTCCGTGTTCGGCAACTACAAACCGTGGGGTATGGACATGAAAATGGTGGGTGCCATCCCCGAATTCCGCTATTGGTTCGGCGGACGCCCCATGATGCGCGAATTCATCGGAGTGGCAGCCCTTGGCACGTCTTACGACATCACGTGGGGCAGCGAGACCTATAAGGGCGACGCCTGGGGCGGCGGACTGACTTTCGGCTACGCTTTCTTCCTCTCGCCCCATTGGAACATAGAATGTTACGGGAGTGTGGGTGCCGTCTACTACGATCACAAACATTACTACCGCGACGACCATTATTCCGAAAACCGCCGCACAGCGCACGGCTACGCCTTCATCCCGTTCAAACTCGGCGTTTCCTTCGCCTATATCATCAAGTAAACCCACAACTTGCATATCACCATGTATAAAACGAATTTCTATATGATTATACGCCGCCTGCTATTCCTGCTGTTCATCGTAGCGGTCCATATCCCCGCAGAAGCCCAGGTGAAGAACATCAATATCACGGTCCGCAAAGCGGAAGACCTGAACAGCAAGGATGTAGCCCCTTGGCCGAATGTCATCGTATATGGCTTTTTCAACGCGAGCAAGGCCAACGCCTTCGTGAAGAAAAGCCAGGAGGCGGAAGCCAACGGCTCGACCTATGTTCCACAGTCAGAATCGGAGTACGACGCTTTGGGCGAGACCGACCAGGACGGCTACTGCCTGATGCAGCTTCCATTGACGGGCTATATCGTCGTGAAACCGGAGGGGGCCACCCTCGTGAAACGGGAATTGCGCGGCATGATGGACATCAAAGTGACCTGCCTGGCCGCCAAGCAGATGGGCACGGTGACCAAAACCGCCAAACGCAAACGGAAGAATGAGCCGCAAATCCCCAACATGTGCGGCAACCGCATGGTGGTCGGTCCTTTCTACTATTATCTGTCGACCGACGACACGGACGACAAATCACGCATCATCGTCAGCCCCGTGGTCAAGGCGATTCCCATCAGCGAAGAGGTGAACCTGGACGAGAATGAGGAAGAAGGCAACGGCGAGATAGTGGGTCATCTGGTTCCCTTCGTGAAAGACGGCGAAGATTTCCAGAGAGGCAACCTGCGCCGCATGGGCTTCGACGAAACCCGCGACCCCTTGTTCAAATACCGCGAAGGGACGTTCATGCGTTCCCATGTGGAAGATTCCCTGCTCATCCACTTCGTTCTGGAACCCGTAGACCGCAATACGCGTTACCGGGTGGATGCCCTTCAGGCCTACGGCATGAATTCCAACACCCCCTACCGGCAGGACAGCGTCTGCCTGAGCGAGGGTTACGTAAAAGACCCTATGCGCTTCTTGGATTACAGCCTCATCGAGCTTCCCATCAACCGCGAGCGTTATGCACGAAGAGGACGGGCGGAATTCAGTAAAGACCACGAAAAGCTCGATTTGAAATTCGTGGTAGGAGAAGCACGCCTCGACCCGACAGACACGTTGAACTTCAAACAAATGAACCAACTCAAAGACAACATGTCGCGCTATATGGGTGCCGATGCGGGCATCACCAGTGCGGTCATCCACGGGTCGGCCTCGCCCGAAGGAGGACAAGCCATCAATGCCCGGCTCTGCCGCGAACGTGCGGAATACCTGCGCGGCGAATTGAGCCGTTTCCCTGCCTTGCAGGATGCCCGCCGTACGGGCGAAATCAAAACCACCCACAAGGTGGCCACATGGACTGATGTGGCGAACCTCTTGGAAGCCGACTCGCTAAAAGAAGAGGCTGCCAGTGTGCGGGCCGTACTCTCCACGACGAAAGACATGGGGCGGCAGGAGGCCGCCATCCGTAAACTGCCGTGCTGGAGCATCATCGAACAGCAGATCCTGCCGCAATTGCGCATCGTGGACATCGAATACCAATACTACACCAACCGCGTGAAAACACGCGAAGAGATATGGGAACTCTACCAGACCGATCCCGGATACCGCGCCGGGCAAAAACAAGTACCTTACGAGTTCTACGAACTGCTCGACATGATTAAAGACCCGAAGGAAAAGGAGACCATAGCCCGGGCCGCCTACACATCGGTCAAAGACGAGGACGGCCTGCGCCAATGGCCGTTGGCCGCCTACGAACTGGCCCGGTGTTATGCCCAACGCGGCGTGGCGGACACCAACCTGCTCAAACCTTACATCGACGTGCAACTGAATTTGGAATACCACAAACAAAAAATGGACGACTTCGGCAACGCAAGCTGGCAGGGATGGTACAACGACGAAGCCATCGTCACATCCCACATCAAGATGCTGGCCAACGCCGGTGCCTTCGCCTCGGCCTATCGCGTAGCGGAAATGCTCCTGCCTGACGGCAAACCGGAATATCGCAGACTGAAAATGTTCCTTCGCTGCCTGAACTGCGAATGGAACGACCCGGAGGTCATGGATACCGTATCAAACTCCTCATATTGGAACAAAATCGTCATATTGGCGGCGCAGGAAGACCCCGGATGCTGGGGCACTGCGCTCTACATGCTGGACGATGCCACACAAGTAGACCCCGCCGACCCAAGGGCGCTTTACCTCAAGGCACAACTACGCTTTAACTTGGATGCACCTAAACGTACCACGACGGGATACATGGACGACAATTTCATGTTCGATGAGTTCTTCGAACCATCGGACGATGACCCCACGGTGAACAGGCTCGGTGATAAACGTATGGACTGGGGGTTACCGATGGTGCAATGCTGCCTGAAGGATGAGCGCAACCTGAAACACATGCTCAACGACGGCACATTCAACAAGGACTACCGCAAAGCGTTCAAAAAATACTGGAAAAAACTCAAAGCCGACCCGGAACAATGCCGCAAGATATTGGCTGATTTGGAGAAGTCCGCAGCCCCTCAGCAAGCAGTGCAGCCCGCAGCATCCGGAGATGCCGGCGCACCCGCCACCACCCCATCTGCCGGTCCGGCATCCGGAACGGAAAGCCCGACCGACAGTGCTGCCACGGCCAGTCCGCCAGTCGTGCCGACACCCGTGCCGGTACAACAACCCGCCGCAACACCCATGGAGGAATGAAATGAATATGAAAAAGGCATTATAGAACCAGGGCGACACAATATAACGAATACAAGACAAGATGATGTACGGAAAATATAAAATAATATGCACATGCCTGTGCCTGTGGTACATGTCACCGGGACAGGCGCACACGATGGTGACAGCGGTACGGCCTGTTGTGGAAGCACCGGACAGCACGGCGACATCCTCCACACCGGAAGCAGCCGACACCACAGCGGTACAGCCCGTCAAGGAAACTCCGGTTTCCACGGCGGTATCCACCTCCTCCAAACCCAAACTGGACCACACCGTGGACTTCAACCCCTTGGACTACCTGTACCCAGACCGTTATGTGGAAAAAGGCGATACTTTCCGCAACCGTTTCCTTGACCATCTGTACGTAGGATTCACGACAGGCTTCTCGCAAGTCGCCCCGAAAGGCCGACGGGCCATGAAGAACGGAATACCTTTCGGCGGTGTGGCCGGATATGACTTCAACCGGCTACACGGCCTACGCGCCACACTATTGCACACGAACTATGACATGAAGGACGGCGATGGCACCGTGAAACAATGGGAAACCGATATAGACTATGTATTCCATCTGTCCGATTACCTTTATGGCTACGACAAACGACGCATATTCCGCATCTCTCCTACTCTCGGCGTGGGCTATATACATTCCGTTTTCCAAGGAGAGCGCGCTTCCATTTTTAAAGGACAGGCAGGCATAAACGTCGGTATAGGTCTCGGACGCAATGCCAAATTCTTCATAGAACCATTCTTTTCCGCACTGACCGACCAAGCCGACCATTCCGGCCATACGAACGTGTCAAAGTATGACATACAATATGGCGTGAAAGCCGGTCTGACAGTCAATATGGACAATACCAATGACTTTTATAACAGCGACGTGGTCTATACACGCGGATTTTTCTACGAACTGGCACAGGGTGTGACTTTTTATGACAGCGATGACTTGGGCTTCTTCAAAACGACCGGTACGGGCTACAAGATTTCCGTGGGCCGGTGGTTCGACCCCATCGTGGGACTCCGCCTCTCGGCCACGGCTTCCGAATATTATTGGAGCTACAACACCACAGCGGCCACCGAAGCCCGCCCCTCCTACGAGACACGTTACAAAGGCAGCATGTTTGCCGGACGGCTCGAAGGATTGGTCAATCCTCTCAACTTCTTCCCCTATTGGCGGCAAGTACGCCATCCGTTTGAGATGAATATCGCCGTGGGAGGCGAATACGGTTGGCTGACCAAATACATCCCGGGAACGGACAACGGCCTGAAATGCAACTACGCCGGTTTCACGGGTGCCGCCACTTTCCTGTACAGCATGGACAAAGAGACTTCTTTTTTCGTGGAGCCCCGTGTGGTTGTGGCCAATTTCCGTGAACCATACGTGAATGTGGCTCGCGAAGCGTCCTTCACCGAAACTTCGGCCTCCATATCGCTCGGCGTGCGCGTCTGTGCAGCCAACCGGAAAGAACGCGCCTCGTGGCCCCCTTATATCTTCGAGCCACGCCTGTTCTCCGGCGTGCAAGTAGGAGGGTTAAAACACATGCGTTCGGTGAACACCGTGGGTGACTTCGCCCTGAACTACTCGGGACAGTTTTACGTAGGCTACCACCTCGGGCCTTACGTCTCGCTCAAGGCTGCCATAGAGTATGAAACCCTCAACGAAAACAAGTATGGGAGTTATGTGGTGGATTTCATGGGCGTGGAAAAACAATTCACCGCACTATGGCAATACCGCTACAACCTGCTGAACATCAAACTGGCCTATATGCTTAATTTATCCAACGTCTACCAGAAATATGACTTAAACCGGAAGTTCAACCTCTTCGTGGAAGGCGGTGCCTTGTACAGCAAGTGCATGTCGGACAATGCCCGGATATACAGCGGCGAACTCGAAGTGGGTTCCTCCCCCCGTCCCCTGTCCGCCGCGAACCCTGGCGGAGCACCTGCATTGTTGCTCGGTGCCGTGGCGCAATACCGTATCAACGACCAATGGAGCCTGCTACTCGAACCGGAAGTCCATTATTACTTGAAAAACGGTTTCATCGGCGGTGAAGTGTTGTCACCGTTCAATGACGTAGTGGCCAAGGTCAGTCTCGGCACGAGCTACACATTCTAACAATTGTTTTTAGCACAAAAGAATATCTGTGAGGTTATCATTCATAAATTACATAATAAAAGACATCCCTTGGGCGGATGTCTTTATTTTTTCACGATATGCTCTTCATGACCCTACAGAAACTCTCGAACGAAGCATCGAGGCATCCTAACTGATAAGGAGCGAGATGCAAGGAGAAGGTACCCTTCACCGATGTCAGGTCGAAATATAGCTTGGCCACGCTGGCCAGATTGAACGACAAGGCATCACCTTTTTTCATCAGGAACTGGCAACAACGCACTAAGAAATCACGTTCATGCTCCAACTGACGCATACACTGGAACAATAAATAATAACAGGCCATTCCTCGGCCCTGCAACAAATATTGCACACGTTCGCGCGGCATATCTACATGAAGGCTTCCGAATAAATAAGACAATTCCTCCGTATCTTCCCCGAATATTTCCACCATAAACCGGATAAATTTGGCACGGTCCAATTCCGTCCCGGCATCGTTCAGGAACTTCGCTACCGGCACATAGCCATCTTGCCGCAATGTAAAACCGGATTTTTGCTTCCGAAGAGGAACAGACTTGAGCAAAGTCACCAAAAAAGCTTTGGAATGGTACACCAAAAGGAAACGAAACGCCTCCCAAAACACCGTATCCGGCACACGAGGCATAATTTGTACGCTGATGATTTCACCGGCCATACGGAACTCTCGATGGGACAAGCTGTCCAGATACACAGCCAATCCGTCCCAGTCGCCCGCCTCGAAATAGGATTCAAGACGTGCTAAAATCAATGGATTATAATATTTTCCATACGCCATAAGCCCGATAAAATAAAAAGGCGAAACTTTTCCGGTTTCGCCTTTGTGCTTTTTGAGCCTCTTGTCGGATTCGAACCAACGACCCCGAGATTACAAATCACGTGCTCTGGCCAACTGAGCTAAAGAGGCGGGTGGGAAAGCTTACTGCATCGCGCCGCTACAACCAACTACCCTTGCTGCGATCAAGCCCTGGGGGATTCGAAGGGAGCTGGCCGTACAGGACTTTCCCGTTTGCGGTTGCAAAGGTAGGAACTTTTTCTTTCCGTTCCAAACATTAGTATATACTTTTTTAATGCACTCCTGAAATAAAACTCATTTTCAACCGCTTAGATTTTACAAAAATAAAGAAGTTTAGTTCACTGTATTCCGCTAATTTTTCGTATTTTTGCACGCTAATATGTAATATATATCATAATGAATGCAATAAGCTACAAGCAACTCCGTGCTTTTGCCGCCCAATACGGTGCCGTGGTGGGTCTGATGTGGATTGTCAGTTTTGCTTTTTATATTATCGGGCTGACCCGTCCGCTCGTAGGCAACGTGGGGCTCATCATCGGATTGTTGTCCGTGGTGACAGCCGGTTTCCTGATACGGAAGTTCAGAGGTGAAGTGTTTCCCCTTCGTTTCGGCCAGTCGTGGTGGATGGCGACGCTGATTTTCATGTATGCCTCCTTGCTCATGGCAGTTGCCCAGTTTGTTTATTTCCGCTACATCGACAACGGATTGCTCCTCCAAACTTATTCCACCATCATGCAACAGCCCGAAGCTGTAGCCATGATGCAAAGCATGATGCCAGGAGAGGACGCGGCCGAAGTCAGCCGCCAAGTCATAGACCTACTTAAAAGTATCTCTCCCATACAACTGACTTTCGAATTCTTAGTATATAATCTCATGTTCGGCTTCCTGCTGGCCATCCCCACCGCGTGGATCGGATTGAGCGGAAAGAGCCGTACGACTCACAGTCAAAACCGATAAATATGGATATTTCAGTCGTAATTCCTCTCTTCAATGAAGAAGAATCCATTCCGGAATTATATTCATGGATTGAACGCGTAATGAATGCACACGGCTTCACATACGAAGTCATTTTCGTCAATGACGGCAGCACCGACCGTTCTTGGCTACTGATTGAAGACTTGCAGGAAAAGCATAGTTGCGTGAAAGGCATCAAATTCCGCCGTAACTATGGAAAAAGCCCCGCCTTATATTGCGGCTTCAAGAAAGCGGAGGGCGACGTGGTCATTACCATGGACGCCGACCTTCAAGACTCCCCCGACGAGATACCGGAACTTTACCGTATGATTGTGACAGACGGATTCGATTTGGTGTCGGGATACAAGCAAAAACGATATGACCCGTTGTCTAAAACGCTCCCTACCAAACTGTTCAACGCCACCGCACGCAAGGTCAGTGGTATCAAAAACCTGCACGATTTCAACTGCGGATTGAAAGCTTACCGCAAGGAAGTCGTGAAAAGCATTGAAGTCTATGGGGAAATGCACCGTTATATTCCTTATCTGGCCAAGAACGCCGGCTTCGATAAAATAGGGGAAAAGGTGGTACACCATCAGGCACGCAAGTACGGCAAGACCAAATTCGGCGGCCTGAACCGCTTCTTCAACGGTTATCTGGATCTGATTTCCCTTTGGTTCCTGTCTAAATTCGGGGTTAAACCGATGCACATCTTCGGCTTTTTAGGTTCCATCATGTTCATTTTAGGTTTTATCGCAGCCGGCGTCATCGGGGTCAACAAACTGTACGATATGTATTGCGGAAACTCCTACCGTCTGATTACCGACTCACCATACTTTTATATCGCCCTGACCACAATGATACTGGGCACGCAACTCTTCCTGACCGGCTTCTTGGGAGAACTCATCAGCCGCAATTCGCCGGAACGTAACAACTACTTGATTGAAAAAGAAATATAAAGATTACATCTTTTGAAGATGAAGAAACTAAAAGGTATAACCCGCACACTGGTTTGCATCGGTGTTTTCATTGCTGTCGCGGCCTGCGAATCTACCGACTGTCCGATAAACAATATCGTTTACAGTACGTATGGATTCTATGCCGCCACGGATGAAGGGGAAAGCAAAATCCAAGTGTTGGACACACTGACGGTCACAGCAGCCGGAACGGATTCCATTTTGATCAATCGTCTGGTACGAGGAAGTGAGGTGGAACTTCCGGTAAGTTACAGTGCAGCAACCGACACGCTCATCTTTCACTTTACTGATACGACGAGCCGTACACGGAGAGACACCATTTGGATTGACAAAGAAAATATTCCGCATTACGAATCCCCTACTTGTCCGGCTTCGATGTTCCACCATGTGACCGCCGTTCGCTGGACCCGACTGCTTGTAGACTCCGTTTCGATTGTAAATCCGAACATCAATTATAATGTATCCGAAAATTTCAAAATATATTTCCGTAGCGGTAATTAGCTTGCTTCTTCCTTTCGCATCGTACGCCCAACAGACCGAAAGCGAGAAGGCCCAGCAAACCGTAGAAGACCTGACGAAGAAAGAAGCTCCCGTATTCGGAGGTGTGGCTCTGTCGGGCGACCTCGTAGGCGTTGTTATGAAATCCCTCAATTCGGATTACTCGCAAATGGAAGTGGCCGCACATTTGAATTTCAAGGAGAAATATTTTCCGGTTTTTGAATTGGGATATGGGGAAAGCAACTGTGAGGGTGAGGAAACTGGCAATACCTACAAAACCAAGGCACCTTATTTCCGCATCGGTATGGACTACAACTTTACTAAAAAGTGGTACACGGGCAATCGGTTGTATTTAGGCATACGTTATGCTTTCACGTCTTTCAAATACGATATAAGTTCTCCGGGATTCGCCGATCCGGTGTGGGGAAACGAAGTCCCGTTCGTATTCAACGGGCTTTCGGCCAATTCCCATTGGGGAGAAATCGTCTTCGGCATAGAAACACGAATATGGAAAATTTTCCACTTAGGATGGAATGTACGCTATAAAATCCGTATGAGCCACAGCGAGGCTCTGCAAGGTTCTCCGTGGTATGTGCCCGGTTTCGGTAAATACGGCAATTCATGTATCGGCGGTACTTTCAACATCATATTCGACATTTAAACCCAGGCAAAAACATGCAAACATGTACATCACAGAGGCTATATTGTTAGGACTGGCACTCGCCATGGATTGCTTTGCCGTAAGCATCACCTCGGGTGCAATCGTCAAGCACATCGTCTTGCGCCCCATGCTGACCATGATTCTTTCGTTCGGCCTCTTTCAGGGAGCAATGGTCTTGGCCGGATGGTATGTCAGCACGCTCTTCAGCCGTATTCTGGCTCCCATAGACCATTGGATTGCTTTCGGATTGCTCTCTGCCATCGGCATCCAGATGATTCGGGAAGGCTTCGGAAAAAAAGAAGAAACCAAATTCGACCCGCTAAGTTATAAAGTCATCCTGACACTGGCCGTAGCCACAAGCATAGATGCCATGGCCGTAGGGGTTTCCATGGCTTTTATGCAAATAGGCAGCAGTTGGGACACCATCGCTATTCCGACCGTCCTCATTGCCGCCATCTCGTCTGCCCTTACCATAGCCGGATTGGGAACAGGCATATTCATCGGACGCAAGATCCCATGCTCCATAGCCCCCGTCGGAGGTCTTATCCTGATAGGTATCGGTATTAAAATCATTATAGAACATTTAGGTTTATGCTCATGAACGATAAAAGAAAAAAACTACGCTGGCAACTGCCTTTTCTCATCCTGCTGGTTATCGGCACGATATATGCCATACGCAGCCCACATTCCAACATTCCTTTCCAACGGGAAGAAGGAGCCATTTTCGGCACGTTTTACCACGTAACCTACCAATGCGATTCGAGTCTGCAAAAGGAAATCGAAGCCGAATTACGAAAAGTGGATGTCTCTCTCTCCCCCTTCAATAAAGAATCGGTCATTAGCCGAATCAACCGGAATGAGGAAGTTACCCCGGACAGCATGTTCGTCCACGTATTCCAACTGGCCAAAACCATCAGCGAACATACCTACGGCGCATTCGACATAACCGTCGCACCGTTGGTCAATGCCTGGGGGTTCGGCTTCAAAAACGGGCAGGACCTTACTCCTGCACAAATCGACAGCATTCTTTCGTTCGTAGGATTTGAAAAGGTGGCTTTGGAAAACGGAAAGATTGTGAAACAGGATCCTCGGGTAATATTGGATTGCAGTGCCATTGCCAAAGGATACGGCAGTGATGCGGTAGCCCGCCTGTTCGACCGTAAAGGCATCCGGAACTACATGATTGAAATCGGAGGGGAAATCGTGGTGAAAGGTCTCAGTCCAAAAGAACAAAAATGGAAAGTGGGCATCAATAAGCCCATAGACGACTCATTGAATGTCAACAATGAAATCCAAACCATATTGAACGTCACGGACCTCGGTATTGCCACTTCCGGAAATTACCGTAACTTCTACTACAAAGATGGAAAAAAGTATGCACATACCATAGACCCGCACACAGGTTATCCTGTACAGCATTCCATTCTGTCGTCCACCGTACTGGCCAAAGACTGCGCTACCGCCGACGCATACGCTACGGCATTCATGGTTTTGGGATTGGAACAGGCTAAAAAGATATTGCAGTCCACTCCCGACATACAAGCTTACCTTATCTATGCGGACGAGAAAGGGAAGAACCAAGTGTACACAACCCCGGCCCTCCAAACGATGATGGACCGATAAAACAGACAGATATGGAAAACTTTACATTGGACACTTTGACCGCCCTCCCCTTGTTTCAAGGCATCGGAAAAAGTGAATTGACACAATTTTCCACGTCTGTCCCTCACCGGATCGTCCAATATGCCGAAGGAGAGAACCTGGCAGAACAGGACCACCCCTGCCGACAGTTGATACTGGCTTTCCGCGGTACCATCGGGATGCGTACCCGGTCGGACAACAACCGTTTCGCATTCTACGAACGGCTACAGTCGCCGGTAGCTCTACAACCGGAAGCTCTGTACGGCATTACTCCACGCTACACGCATACTTATACGGCACAGACAGACATACGCGCCCTGATCATTCCCAAAGACGGGGTAACCTTGTTGTTCAGCCGTTTCGAGGTATTCCGGCTTAACATGATCAACCTCTTGTCTACCTATATCTACCGTCAGGGAAGATGGCTATGGCATAACCTTTCAGGGAATACGGAGAAACGTATCGTCAATTTCATTCACTCCCGCAGCGTATACCCCGCCGGAGAAAAGATTTTGGAAATCAGCATGGAAGACCTTGGATTGCAAATCAATGAACCACGCATGAACGTGTCACGCGCTCTGAACCGTTTACAAAAAGAAAACTTAGTCTTATTAAAAAGAAGGAAAATTATCATACCGGCCTTGGAGAAATTGATTCAGGCCTCCTAAAAAATACAAATATCGACATGGACATCATACAAGAAAACAAAACCGAAGAAAGAAAAAATCCGTTTTTCAGCTCTTCCTACGGAACGCCTCACGACACGGCACCTTTCGACCGGATACACCTCGAAGATTACGAACCGGCTTTCATGGAAGGCATACGGCAAGATGACGAACTGACGGACACCATCATCCAAAATCCGGAACCGCCCACGTTCGACAACACCATATCATTCAG
The DNA here is from genome assembly GCF_000233955.1 of Paraprevotella clara YIT 11840. GTDB lineage: Bacteria > Bacteroidota > Bacteroidia > Bacteroidales > Bacteroidaceae > Paraprevotella > Paraprevotella clara. The sequence continues at coordinate 9,669 of NZ_JH376599.1, read as the reverse complement.
CGTCCCCGACAACCTGCTGAGCCGGGTGAGCAATGTGTTCTTCAACCTGCTGAGTGCAGAAACCAACGACGAGATGGACGAGTTGGCACAGAAAATGTCACCGATATTGACGGAACATGCCAACAACATCCTGCTGAACGAGAAACTGTTCGCCCGGATAAAGGCCGTGTACGAAAACCACCGTGAATTGACGCCTGAAGAACAAATGCTTTTAGACAAGAGTTACGACGGCTTCATACGCAACGGAGCTAACCTTCCGGCCGAGGACAAAGAAAAGTTCCGCGCACTCAGCAAGGAACTGAGCCAGTTGACTTTGCAATTCTCACAGAATAATCTGAAAGAAACCAACAATTTCCAACTCCACCTGACAGACGAAAAGGATTTGGCCGGCCTTCCGGAATCTGCTGTCGAAGCTGCCGCATTGGCTGCCAAGGAAAAGGATTTGGAGGGATGGGTCTTCACCCTGCACGCCCCGAGCTACAATCCGTTCATGACCTACGCCGACAATCGGGAACTCCGCCGGAAAATGTATATGGCACGGAATACCATCTGCACGCACGACAACGAATACAACAACCTTGAAATCGTCAAGCGTATCGTCAACCTGCGACGCGAACGGGCACAACTGTTGGGCTACCCCACCTACGCCGACTTCGTATTGAAAAAACGTATGGCAGAAAACAGCCGGAATGTTTACCAACTGTTGAACGACTTGTTGGAAGCTTACCTGCCCACGGCACGGGAAGAAGTGAAAGAAGTGGAGAGAAAGGCCCGTGAAAAAGAAGGAGAGGATTTCGTCCTGCAACCTTGGGATTTCGGTTATTATGCCCATAAATTACAACTGGAGAAGTACAATCTGGATGCCGAAATGCTACGCCCGTATTTCGAACTGTCACGCGTCAAACAAGGCGTCTTCGGACTGGCTTCCCGCCTGTACGGTATCACCTTCAAGGAGAATACCGACATTCCGGTATACCATCCGGACGTGACGGCATACGAAGTGTTTGACAAAGACGGAACTTTCTTAGCCGTATTGTACACGGATTTCCATCCCCGGAAAGGCAAACAAAGCGGTGCCTGGATGACTTCCTACAAAGACCAGTGGATAGACGAGGAAGGCATCAATCATCGTCCTCATGTGTCCGTCACCATGAATCTGACCAAGCCGACAGAGAGCAAACCGGCCTTACTCACTTTAGGAGAGGTAGAAACATTCCTACACGAATTTGGACATGCCTTACACGGCATATTCGCCAATACGCGCTTCGAAAGTCTCAGCGGTACGAGTGTCTATTGGGATTTTGTGGAACTTCCGTCACAAATTATGGAAAATTTTGCCGTAGAACGCGATTTTTTAAATACCTTTGCCCAACACTACCAGACGGGTGAACCGCTTCCGGAAGAGTTTATCGACCGGATTATCAAGAGTCGCAATTTCAACGCGGCTTATGCTTGTATCCGCCAGGTCAGTTTCGGTCTGTTGGACATGGCTTATTATACACAGGACAAACCTTTCGAGGAAGACGTGCTTTCGTTTGAAAAACGCGCGTGGGAAGCGGCACAGTTGTTGCCGCAACCGGAAGAGACCTGTATGAGCGTACAGTTCGGACATATCATGTCCGGAGGCTATGCAGCCGGATATTACAGTTACAAATGGGCGGAAGTCCTGGATGCGGACGCCTTCTCCCTGTTCAAGGAAAAAGGTATATTCAACCGGGAGGTAGCACAAAGTTTCCGCGACAATATCCTGTCGAAGGGAGGCACGGAACCTCCTATGACATTATATAAACGGTTCCGCGGACAAGCCCCCACCATAGACGCCCTGCTACAACGAAACGGTTTCAAACCCATAAACAAAGCTTGAGAGAAACATGAAAACTCCGGAAGAAAAAAAGCATGAATTGGACCTGCGCTATTTGCGTATGGCCCGGATATGGGCGGAAAACAGTTACTGTGAACGACGCAAAGTAGGAGCCCTCATCGTGAAAGACAAAATGATTATTTCCGATGGCTACAACGGCACACCGGCAGGATTCGAAAACGTGTGCGAAGACGAAAACCATCTGACCAAACCCTACGTACTACATGCCGAAGCCAATGCCATCACCAAGATCGCACGGTCTGGAAACAACAGCGAAGGAGCCACCTTGTACGTCACAGACGCTCCTTGTATCGAATGCTCCAAGCTTATCATACAGTCCGGCATCAAGAGGGTTTTTTATGCCCGACAATACCGGCTAACAGACGGTATCGACCTGCTCCAAAGAGCCGGTATAGAAGTACATTACCTACCATTGGACACTCCGACAGAAGAACTTTAAAAAAACATGTATTTATGAATCAGAATAGTTCATCGCGATTTACGCCTATCCTATTGGCATTATGCCTTGTGGCAGGAATATTGATAGGAACGTTCTATGCCAACCATTTCTCGGGAAACCGGCTGAACATCATCAATACGAACAGTAACAAGGTGAACGACTTGTTGCGTATCATCGACGACCAATATGTAGACACGGTCAATATGACCGAACTCGTGGAGCAAGCCATGCCCCGCATATTGGCGGAATTGGATCCGCACTCGGGCTATATCCGAGCCAAAGACGCGGAAGCCTCGGTGGAAAGCCTGAAAGGAAGTTTCTCCGGTATCGGGGTATCATTCACCAAACAAAACGATACGGCACGTATCATCAGTGTCATTAAAGGCGGGCCTTCTGAAAAGGTAGGATTGCTGGCAGGAGACCGTATTGTCAATGTGGACGGAAAAGACATCACGGCCAAAGAAATCACGGCCGAAGACTGCATGAAACTCATGAAGGGCAAAAAAGGAACCAAAGTAAAATTAGGCATCCAGCGCATGGGAGAGAAGAAGCCCCTCTACTACACCATCACACGAGGTGACATTCCGGTACACAGCATAGAAGCTACTTACATGCTTACCCCCGAAACCGGATATGTCAAAATCAAAAGTTTCAGCGAAACGACCTACCCCGAGTTATTGGTCGCTTTGGCCGAACTGAATCAAAAAGGCTTTAAAAACCTGGTCATAGACCTGCGTGATAACACAGGGGGAATCATGCAGACCGCCATACAAATGGCCAACATCTTCTTACCCAAGAACCGTTTGATTCTCTACACGGAGGGACGCAAATTTCCTCGTGAAGAATACAAAAGCGACGGACGCGGGGCCTTCCCCAATCTGCCCCTGACGGTATTGGTCAACGAGGGGTCGGCATCGGCCAGCGAAATCTTCGCCGGTGCCATACAAGACAATGACAGGGGGACGATCATAGGCCGCCGTACGTATGGGAAAGGATTGGTACAGCAACCCATAGAATTCCGTGACGGCAGCATGATTCGCCTGACTATCGCGCGGTATTACACACCTTCGGGACGGTGCATCCAAAAGCCTTACGAAAAAGGACACGGAGAGGAATATGAAAACGACCTGATAGAACGTTACGAACGTGGAGAGTTCTTCTCGCAGGACAGCATCAAGCAGAGCGGCCCTCAATTCAAGACACGCTTGGGACGCACGGTATACGGTAGCGGAGGCATCATGCCGGACATCTTCGTACCCGAAGACACTTCCGACGTGACTTCATACTACAAAGAAGCATTAATAAGCGGATTGATATACCAGTATGCGTTCAACTTCGCCGACAGCCATCGCCAGGAATTGAACGAACTGGAAACGAACGAAGAGCTCGTCCGTTATCTGGACCGGCAAAATATAGTCGGCAAATTTGCCGACTTCGCCCAACACAGAGGATTACGCCGGCGCAACCTGATGCTCTACAAGTCACGTAAACTTTTCAGAAAAAGCCTCTACGCCTCTATCATCAATAACGTAAAGGAAACAGAACAATTCTACGAATTCATCAACAGCGATGACGCTGTAGTAGAACGTGCAATTAAGGTTCTGGAGGAAGGAAAAGCTTTCCCGGAAGCTCCTCAAAAGGCACCCTCAGAAAATAAAAAATAAAAAATTATCGGGAAAGCTATGGCATCCTGCGATACCATAGCTTTCCCGAGTTTTGACTATGCTTATGGATAAAAAAGAACTAAGGACGCTTATCGCCCAGAATAAGAAAGAGACCTCACGGGCTGCCATACTCGATCTTTCAGGTCCTATTTTGAGACGTTTGGCGGTTCATCCGCGCTTTATCGCGGCACGTACCGTATTGCTATACCACTCATTGCCGGATGAAGTGGATACGCAAGATTTCGTACACTACTGGAGTTTGCGCAAATGTATATTACTCCCAACCGTAAAAGGAAAAGATATAGAATTGCACCGTTATGCTGCCGAGGACCACCTCGAAACGGGGGCTTTCGGCATTCAGGAATCTACGGGAGAGGTTTTCACTGATTACGCTTCCATTGATTTAGCCGTCATCCCGGGAGTGGCCTTCGATACAGAGGGGAATCGCTTGGGACGCGGACAAGGTTTTTACGACCGCTTACTGACGCGGTTGCAACATTACAATATATATAAAATAGGAGTTTGCTTCGATTTCCAGCGGGTAGAGCATGTTCCTACCGAGCCTCATGACATCCCTATGGACGAGATTCTTTGAGTCTTTGTCAACGGAACACAATACTCTGAATGACTTGTGCTCCCACGTATTCATTCAGTTTGCGCACCAATGCTTCCCGTCCCATCATCAGATTGGCTCTGAGAGCAGGCGACTTTAAATGAACGTATAACACCTGATTTTTCACGAAAACATCCCCAGTGTACCGGGCAATAGCCTGCCCCATCACTTCGGACCAAGCCGCCGCCATCCGGGTCTCATTCAACGGTGTCTCCAACCCTTCCTGCCGAAGATATTGCCGGATGATGTCGCCTATGCATTCCGCCTTGTTCCGTCTCATGCTTTGATTTCCCCGTTTTCCACATAAAAGAGCTTGTAGTCTTCGTCCGTCTTCTCCAAAATACGGTCCAGATGTTCACGATTGGTATCCGTCACGAAGATTTGCCCGAACTGTTCGCCGGAAACCAATTTGACAATCTGCTCCACGCGGTCGGCATCCAACTTGTCGAAAATATCGTCCAGCAACAATAAAGGAGTGGTACGGCTTCCCGTACGGCGCAAGAAATCAAACTGCGCCAACTTCAAAGCAATCAAATAGGTTTTGTTCTGCCCCTGAGAACCCTCCCGTTTTATCGGGAACTCTCCCAAGGTCATCTCCAAATCATCCTTATGGACACCATGCAGGGAATATCCCATAATCCGGTCCTTGGCACGGTCGCGACGAATGACGTCCAACAGTTCCCCACGCTGGCCATGCGAAATATAACGCAGTCCCACATGCTCTTTTCCACGGGAAATCCGCGCATAGAAATCCTGAAACACCGGAATGAATTCCTCCACGTAAGCCTTTCGCTTCTCGTATATCTTCTCCCCTTCCTGAGCCATCATTTCTTCCCATAGCCCCATCAAGGCTTCGTCGGGTTCTTCCTCCTGTTTCAACAATACGTTCCTCTGTTGCAAAGCCTTGTTGTAACGCACTAACGCGTCGAGATATTCATGGTCATATTGCACGATCACCATGTCCATAAAACGGCGGCGCTCCTCACTTCCCCCCGAAATCAAATCGGCATCGGCCGGAGAAACAAGCACTACCGGCACCAACCCGATATGCTCCGACAATCTTTTATACTCTTTCTTATTACGCTTAAAACGCTTTTTCTGTTTACGTTTCAATCCGCAATATACCTCTTCCGGCTCTCCCGACTCATGTTCGTACTCCCCCTGCAACATGAAGAAGTCTTCACCGTGCCGGATATTCTGGGAATCCACGGAATTGGTCGCACTCTTACAAAAGGAAAGAAAATACACAGCGTCCAGCAAATTGGTTTTTCCTTCACCGTTATGCCCGATGAAACAATTCATCTTCGGAGAGAAGGCCAACTCGGCCTGCGCTATGTTCTTATAATTCAAGACAGAAATTTTTTTCAGTATCATCCGTAGGTTTTCCCGTTAAATCACCCTGCAAAATTAAGGTTTATCCCCCGAATCCTAAAAATAATAGCCTATAAATTTCATCAAACGGGAGAAATTCGCTACTTTTGCTCCGCTTTATTCCCGTACCATGCACTACGGGACGAAAAACAGGAAATAATAATAAAACCATCAAATAAAATGACGAACAAAAAGACACAGCATGATTCACTCAACGTGGAACAGACTTTGATTTCTTCCGAGGCTTTCATCGACAAATACAAGAAGCCTATTATGTACGTTTTCATCGCCATCGTCGTATTGGTAGGCGGATACTTCCTTTATCGGAGTTTCGTAAGCGAACCGCGCGAGGCCAAAGCCAATGAACTGATGTTCAAAGGACAGCAATATTTTGCTTCGGACAACTACGAAAAGGCGTTGAACGGTGACGGACAAGGCTTTCCCGGTTTCTTGAAAATCGCAAACGACTACGGAAGCACGAAAGCCGGCAATCTGGCACAGCTCTATGCCGGATTAAGTTATGCCAAATTGGGTAAATATCAGGAAGCTGTTACCCGTCTGGAAGATTTCAAGAATTGCGGCGATGCCATGGTGTCTCCTGCTGCCATCGGTGCATTGGGCAACTGCTATGCAGAATTGGACCAATTAGACAAAGCGACTTCCACTTTATTGGAAGCAGCCAAAAAGGCAGACAATAACAGCCTCAGCCCGCTCTATCTGATTCAGGCCGGTGAGATTTTCGAATCGCAAGGAAAGAAAGACAAGGCTTTGGAATGCTACAAAGAGATCAAAACCAAGTATGTGAACTCTATGCAGTATGCCGAAATCGACAAATATATCGAACGCGTAAGCGAATAAAGTCCTAAAGCACAAAGCGAAAATGGCAACGAATTTACATAACTTGTCAGAATACGACCCCAAGTCCGTCCCCTCCGCCAAAGGCATGCGTTTCGGCATTGTGGTCAGCGAATGGAATCACCACATCACCGGTCCGTTGTTGGAAGGTGCGCAAACCACCTTGCTCAAACATGGAGTCAGCGAAGAAGATATTCTGGTCATGACCGTGCCGGGCAGTTTTGAATTGGTATTCGGTGCTGCTCAAATGGCAAAAAGCGGTAAAGTAGATGCCGTGATAGCCATCGGTTGCGTGATTCGCGGCGACACCCCTCACTTCGATTACATCTGTGAGGGAGCAACCCAAGGATTAGCTGAACTGAACACGACTGGCGACGTGCCTGTCATCTACGGTCTGCTCACTTGCAACAATTTGCAACAGGCACAAGACCGTGCTGGAGGCATTTTGGGAAACAAAGGCGACGAATGTGCCGTAACGGCCATTAAAATGGTGGACTACAAAAGACGCATCAAGGGCTAAAGCCATAACTTATATGAACGGCGGCCGTAATCTCTTAGGATTACGGCCG
>NZ_JH376599.1:0-2261 GCF_000233955.1 Paraprevotella clara YIT 11840 | reverse complement strand
CCGTAATCTCTTAGGATTACGGCCGCCGTTCATATTTACGAGCACCATTATGAAACAAAGGACTACTTCTTGTTGAAAATCAAGTCAAGTCCTTGGCTAAGATAGAACCAAAAGCGTGTATCGCTCGATATGAGCGGCAGATGTTCGGTGATGGCGTGGGCGATGATTACGTGGTCGGAAGGGTCTTTATGCCCTTGCGCCTCGTTGGTTTCCAAGTGAGCATAAGTCATCATGTGCTCCTTTTTCAAAGGTAGTATCTTGACATAAAACTCATCTTCAATGGCCGCCACCATTTCTTCTGCCGATTTCCAACGTTTGGAGCACAATCCCTTGTTGCGGTAGGCCACAACAAGTTCACGCACCGATTCCGCACTGATGTAAATCAGAGTGTCCGGCTCTTGTAAAAGTGCGGCTACGTCTTTGCTCAACAGCTCCGTATCAAGTGCCAGATAGACAAAAATGTTGGTGTCGATAAGCACCCTCATACTTTACAACAAGAATGTAGGGTCGTTCACAATCAGACTACCTTTCAGTCTCATAGCCGCCTCCCACGTCTTATTTACTCTCTTCGGAGGATTTTTCCTGTCCGCTTCCAAGATTTCTTCCACCTTACTTTTTTTCTTCGTCGGTTCCATTGCTTTTTCAGTATTTTCTTCCATAGTTACTTTCCTTCCATGGTTACTACTATGGCAAAGATACAAAGAACTCGCAAAAAAACGGCAAAATTTGGATAAATAAAGTAAGTGTTTGGTATTGAGGAGAGTTAAGCCAAATTCTTCTATACCTTTCCAAATCGCTAAAATGCAGGATAATGAAAGGTTAAGAGAAAGATTTGCTACTTATCCGTTGCCTTTTTTAGCCCCGGATAATCCGGCAAAATAACGCTTAACCACCTGCGGTTTTACCGTTCACCATGCAAAGAACCCTATATTTTGCCCGTAAAGATAACCGTTTTTTTCCGTTTTTCATGGAAATACAGGTTATGTTACCGGCATCCGGGGTTTTATTCTTTGTTCCGCTATAATTTTCATAACTGTAAATAACTCTATATCAAGTAATTTTGCAACATAAAAAAATAGAGTTATGAAACAGACGGATGTAACGGTTACGTTCTACCTCAAAAAGAGCGAAATGAATGACGAGGGACATTGCCCGGTCATGGCGAAACTTGCCGTCGGCAAATTTTCAGAAGCGGCTTTTAGTGCGAAAATGTCCGTACCCGTTGCACTGTGGGCATCCGGACGTGCCACGGGTAAAAGTAACGCCGCGCGGGAAATCAACCGGCAACTGGACGATTTGCGAGCTTCAGCCATTTCCATTTATGACGAACTGTCAGCCACCCGTGAGAATGTAACGGCTGAAGAAATAAGGAATCTGTTGTTGGGGACGGCTTTCGGGCAGGAAACCCTGTTGGGTTATTTCCGGACGTTCATCGAACATTTCGAAAAACGTGTCGGCGTGAACCGGGAAAAGGGAACAGCACAATCTTACCGCTATGCTTGTAACTGTGTGGCTGCTTTCATCCAGGAGAAATACAAGTTGTCGGATGTTCCTTTCACGGCCCTGAACCGTTCATTCATCGACAACTATGACCTCTACCTACGCACGGAGCGCCGCTTTGCCCTGGGAACTATCGTGTTGCTTGTCACACGGTTGAACACGATTGTCGGGGAAGCCATCGCGGAAGGGATTATCACTGCCGACCCGTTCGCGGGGTATGAAGCCGAACATCCCGAGCGGGAACAGAAATACCTTACCGCCGCAGAGTTACAACGGCTGATGACCACACCCCTGCACGACCCGAAACTCTACCATATCCGCGACCTGTTCCTCTTCTCCTGCTACACGGGTATCCCTTACGGGGACATGTGCCGCCTGACGACGGAGGATCTGGAAGTGGCCGAGGACGGTGAGGTATGGATCAAGACCGCCCGCAAGAAGACGAAAATCGACTATGAAGTGCCGTTGCTCGACATACCGTTGCTCATCCTCGACAAGTACCGGGATATGGCCCCGGAAGGAAAACTGCTGCCGATGTACAGCAACAACGAACTCAACCGGACACTGAAACGTATTGCCGCCATTTGCGGAATTGAACGGAAGCTCGTCTTTCACTGCGGACGCCATACCTACGCCACCGAGATCACGCTTTCGCATGGTGTCCCGCTTGAAACCGTCAGTAAAATGCTGGGGCATAGCCGCATTTCCACGACGCAGATTTACGCCAGTGCGCCCAGAATGGTCGCTTAATAAATACTTCT